>NZ_JAPCHW010000008.1 GCF_026107515.2 Glutamicibacter sp. MNS18
CGGTGCGGTAAAGGTAGACTCGTGCACTGTCGAGGTCTTTCGAAGAAGGTTGTGTGGTAACTTCCATTCTTCGCGAAGGCCTCGACTTTTTGCTGCATTGGTGACACGCCCGGGATCCGGGGTGTTGAGTTCAGCTGGTTACACCCTTATTTCTGAAGAGCCCCTATGGTTCCAATCCACGCGCAATCAGCTGCACCAGGTGCTTGCCATCCAGCCCGGCCAGATCGGCGACTTGGGTGCGGCAGGAGAACCCGTCGGCCAGGATCTGCCGGTTAGGGGCCGCCTTCGCTTTCGCCAGGACACCCTGCTCGGCGATCTGCCTGGAGATCTCGTAGTGCCCCTTCTCCATTCCGAAGTTTCCGGCCAGGCCACAACAACCCGCGGACTCCGTCACATCGCATCCCATGGAATCCAGCAGGGCACGATCCGCGTCATATCCCATGACCGCATACTGGTGGCAGTGCGGCTGCGCCAGCAGTTGTGCATCAACCCGAGGAGGGGTCCAGTCAATGGACGTCAGGAACTCGGCTACCGTGCGCACCGCGCCGGACAGTTCCACCGCCCGTGGGTCATCGCCGAGCAATTCCACCAGGTCCGAGCGGAGCGTGGCAGTACAGCTCGGCTCAAGACCGATCACGGTTCGTCCATCCTGGACCGCGGGCAGCAGCAGGTCCACGGTGGAACGTAGCTGGGCCTTGGCCTTGGCCAGCTGTCCGGTGGAGATCAGTGTCAGTCCGCAGCAGGCGCCGGGTGCGGCCAATTGCACATCCGCACCGGCTGCCTGCAGGACGCTGATCGCGTCCCGGGCGATCTCCGGGGTGATCGAGTCGGTAAAGGAATCGACCCACAACAGTACCCGGTGCCGCGCCCCGGGTACCGAAGTCAGGTTCCTGGCCGTTGCACTACGCCGGAACGGAACCCGCGGCAAACGTGGGAGACCACGGCGCGGATCCGCACCGATCAGGTGCATCATGCTCCGCCGCAGTACCGGGAGCCGGCCGGCCAGGTTCACTAGTGGTGCCAGCGGTGACATCAGTTTCAACCAGCCGGGCAGGCGACCGAGCGTGTAGTGCGCCAGCGGACGCAGCTTGCCCTTGTACGTCTGGTGCAGGGTCTCCGACTTGAAAGTGGCCATATCGATGCCGGTCGGGCAATCGTTGGCACACGCCTTGCAGCTCAGGCACAGATCCAGGGCCTCATGGACTTCCGGTGAGGAATGCCCCAGGGTGATGATCCCGCCGTTGAGCATCTCCTGCAGGACCCGCGCGCGGCCGCGCGTCGAGTCCTTTTCATCCCGGGTGGCTTGAAAGGAGGGGCACATGAATCCCCCGGAATCACCCAAATCCGATCGGCATTTACCCACGCCCACGCAGCGGTGGAGCGCGTTGGTGATATTCCCTCCATCATGTTCGAAGCGGAAACCGTCACTGGCCATCAGCGTCAACGCCTGTGGGCGACGCAAGTCCGCGTCCATCGCTGCCGGGTCCACCACGATGCCCGGGTTGAGGATATTATTGTGGTCGAACAGCGCCTTGAACTCGGCCATGGCCGCCAACGCCGCCGGTGAATACATGGAGCCAAGCAACTCGCTGCGTGCCCGCCCGTCCCCGTGCTCGCCGGATAGCGACCCGCCGAAACCCGTGGCCAGGGCCGCGGACTTCTCCATGAACCGGCGGAAGACCACCGGTTCGGCGTCCAAGGGGAAATCGATGCGCAAGTGGACACAACCATCACCAAAATGCCCGTAGGCCAACCCCGAAAGCCCCTCGGAATCCATCAGGGCATAGAGCTCGCGCAGGTAACTGCCCAGGTGCTCCGGTGGGACCGCCGAGTCCTCCCACCCCGGCCATGCCTGGGCCCCGTCAGCGGTGCGGCCGGCCAGACCGGCCCCGTCGGCGCGGATCTGCCACAACCTTGTCGCCTCGTTTCCGGCCGGAATCACCAGCGAATCGACCGCCGAGGATACGCCGGCCAGTTCACGGGCGGTGGCCACGGCCGCCTGTGAATCCTGCCCGCCGACCTCGACCATCAGCCAGCCGCCACCGGCGGGCAGGTCCGGGACCGCGTGTTTCCCCTTGGCTGCGCGGATCACCTGCACCAACGCCGCATCCAGTCCCTCCAGTGCCAGCGGCTTGAACGGCAACAAGGCCGGCACGTCATCGGCGGCGGCAGCCATGTCGGGGTAGCCGAGGACCGCCAGCGCCGGGGCCGGGGCCAGTTCCACCAGCTTCAGCGTGGCCTGGAGAATGACGCCGCAGGTGCCCTCGGTGCCGGTCAGCGCGGCAGCCAGGTTCCGCCCGTTTTCAGGCAGCAGGTGTTCGAGGGAGTACCCCGAAATCTGCCGGGCAAAACGCCCGAACTCGGTGCGGATGAGGCCGAGGTTCCGTGTCACGAAATCCTCCAGGCCGGGCACCTGCGTCAACCCCTCCCTGCCGGAGGCTGCGTCCACTATCCGGCCGTCGGCCGCCAGCCACCGCAGTTGAGCCACATTGTCCGCGGTGCGCCCATAGGACAACCCGTGCGGACCGCAGGCGTTGTTCCCGATCATGCCGCCCAGGGTGCAACGTGTCGCGGTCGAGGGATCCGGCCCGAATCGCAGGCCCAGCGGCGCCAGCCGTGCCTGCAGGTCGCTGAGTACCACCCCGGGTTGCACCACTGCGGTGCGGGTGGCCGCGTCGATGTCCACAATCCGGTTCATGTGCCGGGAAAAGTCCAGCACGATCCCTTCCCCAACGGCGTTCCCGGCACATGAGGTCCCGCCTCCGCGGGAGGTTACCGGCACCTTGTGGTGCCGCGCCGTGGCCACCACGAATTTCACATCCGACTCGTCGCGCGGGGTGATAACCAATTGCGGCACTACCCGGTAGTTCGACGCATCGGTGGAATACTGGGCCCGGGCCAGCGTGCTGGCCTGTACCTGGTCCCCCAGCTGGCCTCGAAGTTCGTTGGTGATGGCTTCCCAGTTCGCCGCCTGGGAAGGTACGCGCTCCCGCGTGGTTGGGACACTCATGCGCTCGGGGCCTTTCTCACGTAGGGGTTGGTCTAATGTACGAGGGCCCGGCCACGCAAGTCCATGGCCTTGCGTACCCGGTCCTGGGCCAACAGCCTCGCCGCTTCATGGGTGGTGGTTTTGCGGTTGGCTGCTTCGTCCAGCACCGTTAGCGCGTTGTGGCGCAGTTTTTCGGAGACCGTGGTGAAGATGTTGTCCGTGGTGGCCCGGAATGGGGACTGTCGCGCCTCCATGGCGAAGGCTGCCGAGACCACCCCGCCGGCGTTGGCAATGAAGTCAGGGATAACGGTGACACCACGGGCCGCAAGCACCTGCTGTGCTTCGGCATTGGTGGGCAGGTTGGCCCCCTCCACCAGCAGGGTGGCGCCGATCCGTTGGGCGGACCCGGCATCGATGACATCTTGCAAGGCCGCAGGGACCACGATGTCGGCATCGACGAACAGCTCGTCGCCCGGGTTGATCCGCAGCTGCGGGTAATCGTTGACCAACGCGTCACCCACCTGTTGGCGCCGCTGAAGCAGTTCCGGGATGTCCAACCCCCGGGAATCGAAGATCGCCCCGTGGGCAGTGGAAATCGCCACTACCGTGTATCCCAGCTCGTGCAGCCGGGAAGCGACCGCGTGCCCTACTGCACCGAAGCCCTGTACCGCCACCCGGGCACCGCGCAGATCCCGCACGGCGGCGGCGGCATCCACCACCTCGGCCACCCCGTACCCGGTGATACCCAGCTGGTCATAGGGCACACCACCCAGATCCCAGGGTGTTCCCACGGCCGCCATGCGGGTACCCAGTTCGTCGTTGATGATCGCCGCATCGTTCTCGGTCAGGCCCATATCCAGCCCGAAAACATACTCCTCCGGTACCTCGTTGGACAGCTTACGCACGAAGGAACGCAGGATTTCCTCCTTGTGCGGGCTGGCCGGGTCGGCCTGGATGCCGGCCTTGGCCCCACCGTAGAACAAGTCCACTCCGGCCCATTTCCACGTCATCACCCGGGCCAGCCGGGCGATTTCGCCCACCGACACGTTCGGTTGCATGCGGGTGCCACCCTTGCCGATACCGCGGGAGGTGTTGTCAATGACCAGCACCCCCTTCATGCCGGTTTTCGCGTCGCTGACCGCGACGATCTTCTCCGGACCCCATTGGTCCATCAGCTCGAAAATGTTACTCATCGTTCGTATTCTTTCTGCCCGTCCGGGTCGCTGGAGGATAGCATCCGGGCGGCACGCACGAATGCGTGCCGCCCGGATGGTGGAAGAGGCGGTGGCCTAGAGGAACTTCACGCCCTGGGCCAATGGCAACTGCCCGGAGTAGTTCACGGTGTTGGTGGCCTGTCGCATGTAGACGCGCCAGGCATCGGAACCGGACTCGCGTCCGCCACCGGTTTCCTTGTCCCCACCGAAGGCGCCGCCGATCTCCGCACCGGAAGTGCCGATGTTGACATTGGCGATGCCGCAATCCGATCCGGAGGCCGACAGGAAGCGCTCGGCTTCGCCCTGGTCGGTGGTGAAGATCGCCGAGGACAGCCCCTGCGGAACCCCGTTCTGCAGGGCGATGGCCTCATCGAAGTCCGAGTAGGTCAGCAGGTACAGGATCGGGGCAAAGGTCTCGTCCCGGACCACCGCGCTCTGGGACGGCATCTGCACGATCACCGGCTGCACGTAGTAGGCCTGCGGATACTGCTCTTCCAGCACCCGTTCGCCGCCGGTCAGCACGGTACCGCCTTGGGCCTTGGCATCGGCCAGTGCCTGGGTCATGGCCCGGTAGCTGGCCTCGTTGACCAGCGGACCGACCAGGTTTTCCTCGTTGCGCGGGTCCCCGATGCTCAACGTCGGGTAGGCGGCCACCAGTTTCCGGGTCAGCTCCTCGACCACCGACTCGTGCACGATCACCCGGCGCATGGTGGTGCAACGCTGTCCTGCAGTCCCGGCGGCGGCGAACACGATACCGCGCAGCGCGAGGTCAAGATCCGCGCTCGGGGTGACGATGGCGGCATTGTTGCCACCGAGTTCGAGCAGGATCCGGCCAAAGCGTTCAGCCACCTTGGGGGCGATCTCGCGCCCCATGCGGGTGGAACCGGTGGCCGAGACCAGGGCGACTCGCTCGTCCTCGATCAGCGGGGCGCCTCCCTCGCGGTCGGCCAGGACCAGCTGGTGGATATCGGCAGGTGCGCCGGTCTCCTGTACTGCGCGGGCCAGCAGCGCGTGGGTAGCCAGTGCGGAAAGGTTCACCATCCCCGAGGGCTTCCAGACCACGGTGTCCCCCGCAATCAAGGCCAGTGCGGTGTTCCAGGAGTACACGGCCACCGGGAAGTTGAAGGCCGAGATGACCCCGACCACCCCCAGCGGGTGCCAGGTCTCCATCAGCCGGTGTCCCGGACGCTCCGAGGGCATGGTCTTGCCGTAGAGCATGCGCGACTGGCCCACGGCGAAGTCGCAGATGTCGATCATTTCCTGCACCTCGCCCAGTGCCTCCGAGGTGATCTTGCCGGCCTCGGCTTGCACGATGACCGCAAGGTCATCCTTGTGCTCGGTCAGCAGTTCACCCCACCGCTTGACCGTGGCCCCGCGCACCGGAGCCGGCACCTCGCGCCAAGTCGTGAAGGCATCGGCCGCCCGAGAGATGGCCTCCTCGGTATCGGCTGCCGTGTGCAGCGGGACCCGGGCCAGCACCTCGCCGGTCAGCGGGCTGCGTGCCTCGGTGGGGCCGGAAAGGGCGGCGGTATCCACCCCGCAGGCGCGCAGTGCAGCGGCCACGGTGTCCTTCAGTGCGGTCTCGTTCAGGGTCTGGGTCATTTTCTTTTCTCCTTGCGTGGTTTAAGGGGCGGTTAGACGTTGGCGCCGGCAGCTAGCCGGGCGCGCAACGCTGCCAGGGATTCGTCTTGTTGCTTGCGGTACAGGTCATAGGGGTCTGCAACCGGGCGACCGACAATCAGGCTCATGGTTTCCAGGTTGTAGTCCGTTCCGGTCTGCGCGTCGTCACGGGATCCCTCGTCGGTGAGGTTGGATTGGAAGATTCCGGCGGCCGAGCGGGGTAGGAAGTCCTCGTACACGATCGGTTCGACATCCACTAGTCCGGCCTCAACCAGCTCCGTGAGGTCCTGGCGGGCCAGCACGGCCGGGTCGTGGCCCGCTGCGGCTTCGGTGTTCAGTTCATAGGTGAAATACGCCAGTCCCTCGGTGGCCAGTTCCCCTTCGGTGCGTGGCAGGTGTTCGCGCCAGACATCCCGGGCCACGTCGACCCTGATGCCGTTGCCTTCACCCGCGGCCAGCCGTCGGTCGGTTTCGGCGACCATCCGGTCGTACAGGTCGCGGCCCTTGGGGGTCAGCGCGATCCCGCGCTGTTCGACCTCGCCGAAGCGGACGCGCAGTTCACCCGGTCCCACGGTTCCGTCCTCGAAGAGGAACTGCCGGTCCTCGGCCAAGGCGCGGAAGGAGGTCTGGCGCAAGAGGATGTCCGGCCCCTCCCAGGCCGGCGGGCCCTGGATCTCGTCGATCATGGTGATCCCGCGCGCTTCCATCCGCTCATACAATGCGTCGATATCCAGTACCCGCGGGGTCAGGTGGTTGATGTGTGTGGTGGAAACCCCGCCAATATCCGAGGCCACCGCGCTGATGGCCTCCAGCTTCTTGTACCAGGCATGGTCCACCGGATCGGTGGACAGCTTGAAGGCCGCGGTGGCCAACTCCAACAGCCGGTCCGCGTCGGCCGCGGCCAGTCCCCCGGCCTCGGCAGCCCGATCGGCCAATTGCAGCAGATCCGCCGGGAACAGGGTGCGTGCCCCGATGAAACGGTGCAGTTCATCCTTCAGCTGTTTGTTGAAGAAGCGCGGGTCGTCGGTGGCCAGCATCGAGGTAAACACCCGGAAAGGATTGCGGGCCAACTCCTCGCGATCCACCGGGCGGAAGGCTGTGGACACCACCGGCACCGAGGACTTGGAGGCGTCACGAAGGTCGTAGAATCCCACCGGGTGCATGCCGAAGGCAGCGAAGACCCGGGCCACCTGGCCCATCTCCTCCGGCGAGCCGACCCGGATCGCCCCGTGGCGCTCGGCGGTGATCCTGTCGATCGCCCCCAGCCGCTCCGCCTCGCTGCCGTTGGCGGCCAGGTAGTCCTGGTTCACCTCGTTCGAGACATCCACCAGGGTGTTGTACGCGGGTACTTCTTCCCCATACATCACCGAAAGCTCACGGGCGAAGCGGGCCCGCAGTTCCCATTGTTCGACCAGGGTCATCTGATTGGTTCCTTTACTGTTCGTCATTAGATGATGTTCACTTCGCGCAACCGGCTGGTGTCGTTGTCAAACCGGTCCACGCTGAAGGGTGTGGGGTCCATGAACGATGTGCGTCCGTGATACAGATCCGCGACCAGTTCTCCAACGGCCGGTCCCTGCAGGAATCCGTGGCCGGAGAATCCGGTGGCGTAGAAAAAGCCTGGCAAGTCCCGTGAATGGCCGATCAAGGCGTTGTGGTCCGGGGTGTTCTCGTAGTATCCGGCCCACCCTCCCACAAGGTCCGGGTTTTCCAGGCCCGGAGCGCACACTGCCGCGGCGTCATTGAACTCGGCCAACCACGAGTAGTCGAACTCGCGGCCGAAGCCTTCGGGTTGCTCATGCGAAATACCCAACAGCAGACCACTGCCGTAGTTGTGGAAGTACATGGTGGTGGCCAGGTCCAGGGTGAAGGGGATCCTGGCCGGGGTGGTGGCTTGCGGCATGGTCAACCCGATCATCCGCTTGGTGGGGACTACCGGCAGGCTCACCCCGGCCATCTGGCCGATTTGTGCACTCCAGGCTCCGGCACAGCAGATGACGGCGTTGGTGCTTATCTTGCCCCGGTTGGTGCGTACCGAGCGAATAGTCCCCTCCGCCGTCTCGATATCCAGCACCTGGGTGTGGGTAAGGATCCGCACACCCAACTGGCGGGCAGCATGGGCATAGCCCGCTACTGCCAGGGCCGGCTCGGCGTACCCGTCTTCGGGGGAGAAACTGGCACCGTTCAACGCCCGGGCATCGATGAACGGGTTGATCCTCTCCGCTTCTTCCGCATCGATCATCCGGCTGGAGACACCCATGCTGTTCTGAGTTGCCGTGGCGGCTTCGAGCGCCTGCAGGGAATCGTCGTTGCGGCACAGGAACAAGTACCCCACCTGCTGCAGGCCGATCCCCGCGCCGAACTCGGCGTCGAATTTCCGGTAGGCCTCCAAGGAGCGCTTGCCCAGCATGATGTTCCCTGGATCGGAGAAATTGGCCCGTACGCCACCCAGCGGCTTTGCCGAGGATCCGCCCCCCAGGTCGCCGAGCTCCAGCAGGACGATATTCTGCACGCCGCTTTTTGCCAGATGCCACGCAGCGCTGACCCCCATGATGCCACCGCCAATGATGACCACATCGGCGGAATCGGGAAGCCGTGAATCAAAACGTGGTTTCAGGTCAATGACTGCACCAGCCATGTCTCCCCCTTTCGTCAAGTTGACCGATGCTCCAGTGCGACCGGTTATCCGTTATCGATAACTATGCACTATGAAGTGGGCCACATGTCAAGGGGGTGCGCAAAAATGAACCCGGTGGTACACATTGTGTACCACCGGGCGCAGCGGAAACCGCTAGGGGCGGGCGTAGTCCAGGTGCTTGGACATCAGCTCAACGGCCCGTCGAGAGTCCCCGGAAATGACGGCTTCGACAATCTGCTCATGCTCATGGGCACTCTCCTTGAGTAGCCCCCGCAGCTTCAGGTGATAGGCGCCGTTGATCCGCGACTGGTCGCGGAGGTTCTCGACGATACCCACCCAGCGCTGATTACCCAGCACGCCGACGAGTTCAGCATGGAACAGCTGGTCCACTTCCAGGTACTCCACCGTGTCACCAGCCTCGGCCGCGTGCAGTGTCTGTCCGGCCAAATCGCGCAGGTGCGCGGCCGTGGCGTCGTCAACCCGGCCCAGCGCGGCACGCCTGATGGCCTCGACCTCGACCAACATGCGCAGGTCGTACACCTCCTGTCGATCACGATCACTCATCGCGACCACCCTGAACCCGCGGTTCTTCACCAACTCCAGCAGACCCTTGTCAGCCAGCGTGATCATGGCCTCGCGGGCCGGGGAGTTGGAGATCCCCAGGCGGCTGGCCAGTGCATTGGCGGAATAGATCTCGCCGGGCTGCATGGTGCCATCGAGTAAGGCGCGCCGGATAATGGCCTCGGTTGATTCCTTTAGCGTGGCACCAGGAGTCAGCCGGTCCACGTCCATGCCTGCATCACGGGACATGCGTCCTCCATCTCCGACCGCCTGGGCGGTCATTTTCTCCCCAAGGGTTGACACGAGCCGACCTTTTCGGGTGTCATGGTTATCGACAACCGACAACGTGGCATAGTTCACATTCGGCAAGTTGTCTCTACTTCGATACTACAGAATGTCTGCCGCCGGGCATCCCGTTTCATCTGGGCATTGGGAAACAGCCCGCCACCGAAACGCACGACATCTCCGCCAGTTCCCTGAAACCGGCGGCACCCCACCACTCAATCCAACCCTGCGAGAGGCACTTGCTATGCCGTCTTCCCTTACCCATTCCATTCCCGCCGCGATCTCCGTGGACCAACGCCTCGACAGCCTGTTCGGCCCTTTCGTCGATTGGCTAGAGGGCATCGTCTTCTTCGCCGTACCCTTCTTCGGTGCCGATCTTCCCCTGTTGATCATCTGGGTTATCGGCGCCGGGGTCTTCATGACCTGCTTTACCGGCTTCAGGGCCTTCCGCCAATTGCCGCACAGTTTGGCGATCATCCGCGGAAAGTTCAACCGGCATACGGACCCCGGCGAAGTCACCAGCTTCCAGGCCCTGGCCACTGAACTATCGGGAACCGTGGGGCTGGGCAATATCGCCGGAGTCGCCGTGGCCATCGCCATCGGCGGGCCCGGAGCGTCCCTGTGGATCATCATCGCCGGGCTGCTGGGCATGTCCCTGAAAATGGCCGAGGCGACACTGGGCCAGAAATACCGGCGGGTCAACAAGGACGGAAGCATTTCCGGCGGACCCATGTACTACCTGCAAACCGGGCTGAAGCTGCAGGGCAAGGCCAAGCTGGGCAAGGTCCTGGCCTACATGTTCGCGGTATTCATGATGATCGGCGCACTCGGTGGCGGCAATCTGTTCCAGTCGAACCAGGTGGCCGCGCAGATCGTGCTGATCACCGGAGGCCCGGAAAGCTTCCTCGCCGGGAAGAGCTGGCTCATCGGTGTTGTCCTGGCCGCGGTCACCGCCTTGGCCATCTTCGGCGGCATCACCTCGATTGCCAAATGGACCGGCCGCATCATGCCCGGTATGGCGGTGATCTACATCGGTTGTGTCCTGACTATCCTTGTCATGAACTTCACCGCCATCCCGGATGCCTTCGTAGCCATCTTCGAAGGAGCCTTCACCGGCGACGGAGTGCAAGGTGGCATCGTGGGCGTGGCGATTATCGGCATCCAACGTGCCCTGTTCTCCAATGTCGCCGGGGTGGGAACCGCAGGTCTGGCTCACTCGGCCACCAAGAACACCCGTCCCGCCCAGGAAGGCTTCGTTGCCGCCTGGGAGCCATTTATCGATTCGGTCGTGATCTGTACGATGACCGCGCTGGCGATCATCGTCACCGGGCAATACCAGGGCACTGGAGCCGGTGGAATCGACGGCATCGAGTTGACGAACGCCGCCTTCGCCACGGTGCACGAGTTGTTCCCGATCCTGCTCACCGTCTCGGTAGTCCTCTTCGCTTTCTCCACGATCCTGAGCTATTCCTACTATGGGCAAAAGGCCGCAGGGTTCCTCTTCGGGGAATCGGCGGTGGTGCGGCAGGGCTACAACCTGGTCTGGCTGGCTACGATCGTGGTCGGTTCTGCCGTCTCCCTCTCGGCAGTGGTGCGATTCTCCGACGCGGTGTTCTTCCTGATGACGGTGCCGAACCTGATCGGCCTGTTCTTCATGGCCAACGTCATCCGCAAGGAACTGAACGGACATTGCGATGATCTCAAAACCGGGATCTTGAAGATCGTCCCGATGGCCGAACGTAGCACCCTGCTTGGGCGACCGATGCCTGGTGACAAGACCGAGGACAAGGTCGCGGACCGCTCCTGAGTATGCTGCCGGGCTAGCGGCATTAGCGGTGACGTCCCGGGTCAAAGACCGGGGACGTCACCGCTCGGCCAATCCCACTTCACAGGGAGAAGAAAGGTGCAGCCTAGCCGATTCCTGCAGCGTGAATGCTCGCGCGGCGAACCTGCGGGCTCAGAGTCTCCAGGATCTCGTGTAGTTGTTGACAGGCGCGCTGAACCACGGACCTGAGCCAGGAATTGGCAGGATCGTTTTCTCGGTTGGCGTGCCAGAACATGGCTTCAACCAGTGCCGCTTCGTTTTCAACGGGAAAGTCCACGATCGCCAGATCCGTTCCCCTTGAATACTTATAGGCCAGCATGCGAGGCACCAAAGCGAGCAGGTCCGTACCCTCAACGAGCAACGGCAGGGAGAGCAGTCCCTGAACCCTCGCGGCAATCACCGGACTCGTACCCAGGATGTCCCAGAACTGGTCACCGGGGGTGCGGATCTCGGCGCCGAAGTAACCTACGGCCTGCGGGAGTTGCACCAGATCCTCGGCGCTGAGGTCGGGTTTCCCCAGCACAGGGTTTTCCGAGTCCAGCACTGCGACGAAGCTATCGCGAAATACCGGCTTGCTGTTCCCGGGCAAGTTATAGCCCATGGGACCCACGATCAGATCCCAGCGACCATAGTTGCTTTCTTCCCAGGAAGTCATCGAGGTAGGCACGATCTCCACCGCAACCTGGGGTGCCTCGATGCGCAGGATCGCCCGCAACGGTTCTACCAGCATCGCCGCAACGTAGTCGGAGGCAACAATGACGAATTTTCGATCGCTTGTGGCGGGGTTGAATTGGCTCTTGATTGTGGAGACCCGCTCAATGGCGTGCATGGCCGATTCCACCAGGGGTTCCAGATCCTGGGCCAACGGTGTCAGTTCATACCCTCGGCCGGCGCGCACGAGCAACTGGTCGTCAAAGTAGCGGCGCAACCTCGCAAGAGCGGCACTGGTTGCCGGCTGGCTCAGCCCCAGGAAATCCGCAGCCCGCGTGACATTGCGCATCCGAAGCAGACTCTGCAATACAGGCAGCAGATTAATATCAAGATTCTTCATAATGCCAGCTTAGACTTCCTGCTCCCCACGGTCACCGGGGTCACCTGCGCTGTGAGTGCGCTGCACGTCCAGCCCCCGCCCGGCCTGTGCAGGATTCACCGACTGGTTCGCTCCGATCGGGCCAGCCTGGGCCGCACCGTGGATGGAACCCGGGTGGTGGCATCACGCCGCACTCCGACAGTATTGCTGACGGTGCCGATCCCCTCGACATGCATTTGCACCGTGTCGCCGGGTTGCAATGGTGGTGGCGTCATACTGCCGTTACGTCCCCATAGCTCGGCAAGGCAGCCGCTACCGCAGGTTCCCGAACCCAGTACGTCCCCGGGCTTAACTACCGAGTCGGCCGAGGCGTAGGCCACCAGCTCTGCAAAGGGCCAGCCCATATGGGAGAGCAAGTCCCTGCCGACCTGTTGCCCGTTAACGCTGACCGTCATATCCAGCGGGAGGAAACCTTCGGTGTCGTGCCGGCTTTCGAACTCGTTGGCCGTCACGATCCATGGCCCCAAGGTGCTGGCGAAGTCCTTTCCCTTGCAAGGACCGAGGCTGACCTTCATTTCGCGTCTTTGCAAGTCCCTGGCCGACCAGTCGTTGAAGACCATGTAGCCAAAGATGTGCCGCCGGGCCATGTCGGCATCCAGGTTCTCGCCCGTGCTGCCACTCACTGCGCCGATAACTGCAGCGACTTCCAATTCAAAGTCCAGTTCCTGGCATCCGGCGGGAATCCCGATCACTTCGCCGGTGCCGCGCACGGTATGGGGGTTGCCGAAATAGAAGGTCGGCGCCTCGTGCCATTGCTGCACCACCCCATCAGCCCCGTCGATTGACTTGCGCACCCCTTCGACATGTTCCTCGAAGGCAACAAAGTCGCGAATCGTGCGGGGCTGCAACGGAGGCAAAAGGTACACCTCATCCAGCCCCACGCCTTTCCCGGCCTCGATCGTGCGCGCGGCCAGTTTCAGAGCGATGGCCAGGCCCTGTTCCAACAGATCCTGGACGTTCATCCCGTCGTTGAGCGCATAGCATTGGCCACCATCGACAAAGCCGTCAAATTCCTTGCCGTTGCCGTCTTTCCATCGGGCGATGACCGCCATCAGTGTCCGCTCCTTTGCCCGATACGTTCCCGGGCCTGGGCCAGGGAAGTCAATCCGAGATCCGCGGCGTTCAAGCGCAGAATCGCTTCACGCTCCTCTGCCCCCAAGCCGGCTGCTTCCAGATCATCCACTGGGGCATCGCTACCCATGTCGAAGGGATAATCCGAACCCAGCACGATACGCCCGGCACCCACCGTTTGGATCAACCGGCTAAGTTCAACCGGGTTGTGGACCAGCGAATCGAACCACAGCCGGGACAGGTAGGTCGACGGCTTGTGCTCGCATTGCCGGGCTTCGGGACGAACCTTCCAAGCGTGGTCCGAGCGTCCGGTCACCTGCGGCAGGTAGCCACCACCGTGGGCTGCAACCAGTTTCAGCTCCGGGAAGCGGTCGAGCACCCCGGCGAAGATCAAGTGCGAGAGCGCCACCGCGTTTTCAGCCGGCTGGGCCACCGTATTGGCCAAGTAGAACCTATCCAACCGGGTTTCAAGGGGGCATCCGAAAGGATGCAGGAAGACCACCGCACCCAGCTGCGCGGCCCGCTCCCAGAAGGGCTCCAGGCGCGGATCCGACAGTTCCACCGTGCTGCCCAAGGGGTCCGGGGCAAAGGAACCGATCTCGACTCCCGCCAGGCCACGATTGAGTACGGCGTCCTCGAGTGCGACAACCAGCAGTTCGGGATGCTGCAGGGGTGCCAGCCCCAACCCATGGAATCGCTCGGGCGCCTGGTCGATGTATTCACGTACCAGCCTGTTGGCCTCCTGGTACAGAGTGGTCGCCAGCCCGGGGTCCGCAAAAGCGTAGTAGTGGGATGGAGAGGGGGAGATGATCTGGACATCAACCCGGCTCCTGTCCATTTGCGCCATTCTGCTCTGCAGGTCGGTCAGCAATGCCCAACGGTCCCGGATCATCTGTCCGGAATTCTGTTGGGACTGCGCTCCGTTGCGTCGTGCTTCCACCCGCTGGTGTTCGGCAAGCCCTGCGGGGTCATGCTCATGCGCCAGCGCCTGCAGCTGCGGCAGCAGGACGTGGGCGTGCACGTCAACGATCGGCGGATGCACATTCATGCCGGCACCACCAGTCGGGCCGCAAGATTACCCATCAGGCCCGGGACATCCGCGTCCCGTTCCCCGTCCAGCAACCACTGGGCCAACTGCGTGGAGGCCTTGACCACTTCGGTTGCCCGCTCCACCCGCCGGGAGTGGAACTGCTCCCACAGCTTCTCATCCACCCTGTCTGAGACGATCAACAGTTCGGCCAAGACGGCCGCGTCTTCCAAGGCCATGGCCGCGCCCTGCGCGATCGTTGGAGGGCAGGAATGCGCTGCATCCCCGATGATGACACTGCGGCCACGGTTCCAGGCCCCTTCGACCACGTGCTGGGTGAAGTGGGTGTAGTTCACCGGTGCCCCGTCAAGCAGTGATTGCCGGATATCGTTCCACGGGCCACCATAGGCGGCGGCCAGTTCGGCCATGATCCCGGCGTCCTTGTGGCCGTGCCGGTCCTGGGCCCGCTCGACCAGGTAGGCGTACATGTCATTTTCCCCGGTCGGACAGTACCCGGCGATGAAGCAACGGCCCCCATAGGTGAGGTCGGTACGTACCACCTCGTCCGGGCGGGGCACAAAGGCGCGCCAAATCCCCATGCCAACCGGTTGCGGTTCCACATCGATACCAATGGACCGCCGTACCGTTGAATGCAATCCATCCGCACCGACCAGCAGATCGTAGTGCAGCACGGCCCCGTCCTCGGTGGTGACCTGCACCCCATCACCGATGTCCTGCAGACTATGGACACTCTTGCCGTGGCTGATCACCACCCCTGCGTCCAGTGCGCGTTGGCGCATGATACCCGCGAGGGTGGGGCGGTACATGCCGAAGGTAGCCGGCAACTCCGGACCTCCGGTCTGAACGTCATCGAGTATCGCCACGACCGTGCCTTCGGGGTTCGGTGCGCGCAATCCCAGATCGTTGAATGCGTAACCGTGTTCGGTCATCCGCTCCCAAACACCCAATTGGTGCAGGACCCGCAGGGCGTTACCTTGCAAGGTGATCCCGGACCCCAGGGTAGACGGTGAGTCGGACTTCTCCAGAATCTCTACCCGGACTCCGGCATCCGCCAGGAAGGTGGCCACCGCCAATCCGGCAGCCCCGGCACCGACGACACCCACTGTAGATACTGCAGCCATCTGATGTTCTCCTTTGTTCTTTTTGTGAACCGTTGCCTATTTGATGGCTAGCGGGTTGACAGGCGAACCCACTGCACCCATGATGCGCAGCGGTGCCGCGCTGAGCATGAACTCGTACCGCCCGTCCGCCGCGCAGTGCACCGCCAACGCATCCGGGTCCCACATTTCACCGAGAAAAAGACCCATATTGGGGATTGCCACCTGGTGCAGGGGCTGGAAGGCTCCTTCGAATTCATTGGGGCGGACCTCGAATCCCCAGGTGTCGGTGGCAATACCGGCGATTTCATTGCGGTACAACCATCCGGCCGTTCCGAAGGACAACCCGGGGGCGACCCCGCCGGCATAGTCCTTCCACCCCTCGCGTTTGGTCCGGGTGTACTGTCCGGTCCGGATGATGACTATGTCCCCGGTTCGGATATGCGAAGTGCTGCCCTGGTCCTTGATGACCTCTTCGAGGTGCTCCTCGGTGATGGAGAATCCATCGGGCAGTTCACCGTCGGTCCCGAAAACCCGTCCGACATCCAACAACACGCCTCGGGTCACGATGCGTGAGGCGGCGGTTTCGATCCCTGTGACCTGGTCTCCTTCGGATGTGACCACTGCACTGGCGGGACGACCGTTCCAAGCTTTGCCCCGATCGAAGATATGGCCTAGGCCATCCCATTGGGTGGAGCACTGCAGGGGCATCGAGATCACATCATCCGCCCCGCCAAACCCATGTGGGAAGCCCTGCAGACCGTGCTCGGCTTCAACCCCGGTATCGGTCATGGTGTGCACCGGGTTGGTGCGCCGACGCCACCCTTTCTGCGGTCCTTCGGAGCTAAAGGGCTGGGAGAGCGAGAAGCTCTCGCCGGTGCGCACCAGCGTTGCTGCCTGAACCCGTTTGGCTTCGGTGATGAAGTTCAGGGTTCCCAGCACATCGTCGTCACCCCAGCGGCCCCAATTGCGGTAGCGTTCAGCAGCCTCGGCAATGGCCTGCATCGGTTGGGTGCGGGACCAGGTGTTGGTGTTCATACCCTTGCCTCGTCACGACACGCCACGCGCTGGGTTCCCAATCCACTGATGCTTCCTTCCATGACATCCCCGTCACGCAGCAGGCGCCCCCAATGGGCCCCGTTGCCGGCCGGGGACCCGGTCAGCACAAGATCACCAGGCAATAACGGCATGTTCCATGAAGCGTGCGAAACCAATTGGGCCACGTTGAAGATCATGTCGGAAGTCGATTCATTCTGCATGACCTGCCCGTTGAGTTTCAGGGTCACGGTCAACTGCTGCGGGTCCTGGATGAACTTCGCCGGGACCAGCAACGGGCCGGTCGGGAAGAATCCCGGAGCATTCTTCGCACGGTACCAATCCGAGCCAATAGCGGGCATATCCTTGCGGAAAACCAGGTCGCGGGTGGTGATGTCGTTAACCATGGTGTATCCGAAAACGTGCTCCAGGGCCTGTTCAGTACTGACCCGGTGGGCAGGCTTGCCAATCACCGCGGCCAGTTCCAGTTCCCAGTCATGGCACTGGCTGTAGTAGGGCAGTTCCAGTGCGTCGTTTGGCGCCGCGATCGCGGTGGGCAGGCCGATGAAGAAGTAGGGCAGCCCTTCTTCGGCACGCTTGTCCATCATCTGCTCGGTCTTCTTGCGGACCTCGGCTTCATCCTCGCCGTCGTCCTTATGGGAGACCGCCAGGTCAACCACGTGGGTGCGGTAGTTGGCTCCAGCCTGGATGATCTGCTGCGGCTGCACGGGCGCAAGCAACCGCACGTCAGCAGCGGCGATCGTTTCTCCGGAGGAGCCGGAAGCCAGGATCTGGTCGATGGTCGTGTCCCACGTCCGCCACTGCGCGATTATCTGGTTCATCCCGGCCTCCAGGACGTGGATGCGGCCGTCAACCAGCAACCCGACCTTTTCGTGGCCGGAGTGCCGGTGTACGAAGCGGATCAGTGCGTAGTTCATTGTTCTAGCCTCGTCCCTGCTTGGCATAGGGGTTGAGCAATTCGGTTTTCATCTCTTCCGAGGCGCCTTCCTCGGTGGCAGTGAACCCGTCGGCCGGGGGGAAGGATTCGGTCATCGAGTGCGGCATGGCGCCGTTGCGGTAGAAGTTGTTCGATCCCTCGGAGGGCTTCCAGGTGTTCGCTTCCCAGTCCGGAACATAGTTGCGGTAGCCGCCGGAGTTCAATTCCACACGCAAACCGCTGGGTTCTCGGAAGTACAGGAAGTTCTGTTCTCCGATCCCATGAATGGAAGGCCCGTATTCCATGGGGGTCCCATTTTCCATCATCACATCCGCGGTGCGCAGCAGGTCCTCATGGGTATCGACCCAGAAGGCGATGTGATTCACACGTCCGGCGGTATCAGAGGTATCAAGCACCACACCCAGGTCGTGGGACTTCTCGTTGGTGGTCAGCACAGAGAACACGGTGATCGGCGCCTCGTCGAGGTCGGTGAACGCCATGATGCGGAAACCCAGCGCCTTGTTGTACCAGTCGGCGAAGCCGCGCACATCCGAGGTGGCCACGGTGACGTGGTCCAGGAAGCGTGGGGCTGCGGCATGGCTGCTGCGCTTCTCCGGGCGATCCGGGTAGATGGAGGCGAACTCCTCCTCGGCGTTGAAGCGTTCCACATCATAGACCAGCCGCATGGGGTGGCCGTAGGGGCCGGTGAATTCGTAAGCCCGACCGTAGCCGTGTCCGCCATTGGTCCAGGTTCCCTGCACGCCGTTCGCTTCCACCTGCGCGGCGGCCGCTTCCAGGGCAGCGGAGCTGTTGGTGCGCCAGGCCATGCGGGCAAGTGAGGCCACCTCACCGGGAACCACCACTAGGCTGTAGCGGTAGTAGTCGCCCCAGCAGCGCAGGTAGATCTTCCCGTCAACGCGGTCAACGATGCGCATACCGAATTTCTCTTCGTAGAAGCCCGCAGAGACCTCGACCTCCGGGCTGGTGATTTCCAAGTGGGCCAGGTGGGACAGTGGACGTTCCATGGTTACGCCTTTCAGATCGGATCGGCTCCTGATGTGAGCCACAACACCAGTGTGGAGGTATTCAAGTATTTGCGGAACAATGGTCTATATATGATTGATATCCGCTGGGTGGATAATGTTTGTGTTATCCAGCCGGCAGTGTACGGGGCACCGACGACCCCGCACACAGGTTACGACTAGGCCACACCAATCCCATCCCGCGCCCGGATCGTCCCGATATTCCCGCCCAGATCCCGGGCCAGCTGCCTGGCACCGCGCACCGCGATGGCCACACTCATCAAGGTGGGGTTCATGGCCGTGGCCGTGGGAATCAGCGCATTACCCCCCACCAACAGATTCGGATAATTCCACACCCGCGAGTAGGGGTCCGCGACACTGGTCCCGTCGTCGACCGGCCCCATCCGCATGGTGCCCTGGTAGTGGAGACTGGATCCGTTGGGCATCAAGCGCGGCTCGGCGACAAATGCCCCCAACGCTGTGCCGGCCCGGCGCAGCCGGGCGGTGGCCTGCTCGATTTCCGCTTCCTCCGCTGCCGTCAGCGCATAGTCGATGCGCATACTCGGAAGCCCCCGGTAGTCCACATCGTCATCAACGAAGGTCACCGCATCCTGGTAGCGGGGTTGCTTGCGCAAACCGTAGCCCATGTTGACATAACCCCAGCGATTTCCGGCGTGTTCGGCTGCCGGATCCATTGGGAAGGGAGTGCATTCGGTGTACATGACCTGGACGGAATATGGATGGTCGGGTTCGGAAAACGGGATACGGTTCACGGCGGCCACCGGGTCCACAGGGTTCCGTGCCCGGCGCGACAACTCCGCGTCAAGGTCCTCCTCGGTGGCAAACCGCCGCATTTTCCCGGCATCCAGCGCCACGGTGGAAATGACCACGGGATGTTCGGTGAGGTAGTGTCCCAGCGCCGCCGGCCGGATCCCTGAGGCCCACAGCAACTGCGGGGAGCGGAACGCATCGGCGGCCACTATGACCGTATCGGCCGCGAAGAAGGAGGTGTGCGAGGTCCGCAGATCCCGGTAGGTCACCCCGGTGGCGCGAGCACCGTCGGTCTCGATGCGCAGCACCAGGCTTAAGTCACGCAGCTCGAAACGGGCGGACAGCTCGCTGCCCGGGGCGATCAGCGGCCCGAGCACCACATCGGTACCGGCCCAGCGGATCGATCCGTCTGGTTTCGGATCCCCTGCCACAGGCAGGGTGCCGACCCCGTACCCGTCGGGCAACTCGGCCCCGAATTCCTCATCCAGCAGGTTGCGGATCGCGGCTCCTACGGCCGAGTCGGCGAAGGCGGCGCTTTGCACATGCAGCAGGCGTTTGGCCTCGGTGATGAGCCCATTCCACTCACTGTCGGGGATGAAGGGGATCTTCTCGCTGAAGGCCGGTTCCGGGGTGGCGCAGGTCCAGTGCACCCCCTGGCCGCCAACGTTGGTGGCTGCGGCGGCTGCCGGAAAGCTGGGTGCGTGGGCGGCTCCGGGTCCGCCAAAATCCAACAGGTGGGTTCCCTGCCGAGCAGTGAACATGCCCTCGGTGACAGTATCTTCGGGTATCCCCAGGGAGGCGCGGTAGGTGCCGGCCTGGGGGCCTTGGGATTTCTCGCGGGCCTGCGCCCTTGCCTCGGGGTCCTGGATGTTGCGCACGCTTTGGCCCGGGATATCGGTCAGCTGAGGTCCTGCTTCGAACATGACCACGTGCGCCTCGGGGTGCTGCTCGAGCAGCACACGGGCGTAGGCCGAACCGATGGGGCCGCTTCCGACGATGGCGATAGTGGGGTGGGTCATGGTGATTCTCCTTCTTACGGTTGTGCCGGGATAGGTTCAATTGCGTTGTGTTCGGTGCTTGCCATGGTGTTCTCCAACCGCCCGCGGGGCAGACACAGGGCAGCGATGACCCCGACGACGTAGGCGATGGCCAGTATGGTAAAGACCGGGGTGAAGACCGTGTGATAGAGCCCGGCAATCTCGGCCTGCACGGCGGCCGGTTGGGCATGGACCTGTTGCGGGGTGAGGGTGGAGGCGTTCAGCCCCGGAGGCAACTGACCGGCGACCCCGACGGCAATCACGGCCCCGATCATCGCGGTGGCCACGGTAGAGCCGATGTGCCGTACCAGGTTGATGGTGGCGGTAATGGTCCCGGTCTGCCTCACTGGCACCGCCCCCTGGACCAGGGTGACGATCAGGTTCATGAAGGAACCAGTGCCAATGCCCACCACCGCCATGACAGCCATGGGCACCCACAGCGGCTGTCCCATGGGAAGCAAGGCCATGGCCAGTAGCCCCGCGGAGCCCAGGGCGGTGCCCATGACGGGAAACGTCCAGTAGTGGCCGGTGCGGCTGGCCCACCATCCCGTGAGCAGGTTGCTACAAAGCATGCCGAACACGGTGGCTATGGGAACCAGCCCGGAGACGGTCACGCTGGTTTGGTAGGCCATCTGGATGTAAGTCGGAAGGTAGGCGGTGATCGAGAACAGCCCGACTCCGATAATGGCGGACAATGCAGCGCCGGCGGCAATCGTCCGGTTGGCGAAGAAGCCCAACGGGATCATGGGGTCCGACACGCGGGCTTCAATCCAGAAGAAGGTGATGAAACCCAGCAGGCTGATCGCCAGGCACACCAACGCCGGCAGAGAGAACCCCTGTCCGTTGGTCCAGGTGACACCCAGGATCAGTGCGACCAGTGACATGGCGAAGACCGCGGCGCCGGCCATGTCGAAGCCGCGTGGAGAGGAACCCGCCTCAAGGTGTGGCAGCGCAAACAGCGCCAGCACCAGGGCCGCCGCTCCCAACGGGATATTGATCCAGAAAATCCACGGCCATCCCCAGTAATCGGTGATGGCTCCGCCGAGCAACGGCCCAATCAGGATGGCCACCGGGAAGGCGGCACCGACCATCGCCATATAGCGAGGACGCTCGCGCTGGGTGGTAACCCGGGCAATGATGGTCTGCGACATCAACTGCAGCCCGGCGGCACTCATCCCCTGGATCACCCTGGCGGTGATCAACCAGCTGAAGTCGGCGGCAAGACCGCAGAACAGGGAGGCCAGCAGGAAGGTCCCCAGGGATCCGAGAAAGATCTTCCGCGGGCCCAGCACGTCATCCAGCTTGCCCAGAACCGGCAACAACACCGTACTGGCCAGGGTGTAGCCCACAACAATCCAGCTCATGTACTGCAGGGCGCCAAGTTCCCCGGCAATGGTGGCCAGCGAGGTGGATACCACCGTGTGGTCCATGGCTGCGAGGAATGACACGGTAAGCAGGCAGGCGATGAGCAGCCGGAGCCTCAATGGTGAAAGTTTCATGATGTTCTGCCCGATCGATCGGGTCATCTACGCGACAGAATGTGCCTCCGGCGACTTGGTCCGGCGGAGACGGGCCGGCTGGCCCCTACGTCACAACCACCATAACCTTGCTTACGTCTAAAAACAACGAAAGTCCGAACTTTTCATACGTTAGTAGTGACCTGACAGTCAACCCCAGTCGATGCCTGCGCACCAGTTTTATAGGCGATTATGAAACATAAGTTCTGCCGATTTCGTCATTAGTGACGACAGGAACCTGTCATTTCCTTTCATTTATGCAACAATTACCTTTTATGGCAACAGTGTCGACGCTCCATTTCGGGGCGCAAACAGACGAAGTGACGAGCCTGCTGCGGATCGTCAACCTGGTACGGACCGGGCAGGCAACTACCCGCCCGGAAATCGGCAAGGTGACCGGGCTCGGTCGAGGCGTTGTCAGCCAACGCGTGGACCAGGCCTTCCAGTACGGATTCCTCAAGGACGGAGATTTCGGAGCATCCTCCGGCGGCCGGGCCCCACGCACCTTGCGGTTCCATTCGGAACAGGGAGTGCTAGTCATCTGCGCACTCAGTGCCCAGCGCATCCGGGTGGGGATCACCGATCTCGACGGCCGGCTCCTGAAGCACGCCAAACGCACCTGGGACATTGCCCAGGGGCCGGAGAAGACCATCAAGGAACTGCTCAAGCAGATCAACACGGTTCTGGACAAAGACACGGCCCCGGCGGTGTGGGGTGTGGTGGTCGGCCTGCCCGGCCCCGTGGACTTTGCCAGCGGGCGCCCATCCGCTCCCCCGCTGATGCCCGGATGGAACGGCTTCGATATCAAGACACCGTTCGAACAGCGCTTCAACGCACCGGTCTGGGTGGACAATGACGTGAACCTGCTGGCGCTGGGCGAACGCGCCCGGCGTCCCGAGCCCAACGTGGATCTGATCTATTGCAAGATCGGTTCGGGGATCGGTGCCGGATTGCTGTCCCAGGGCGCGATCCACCGTGGGGCAAACGGCGCCGCGGGGGATATCGGGCACGTGCGGATCCCGGAATCCACCGCCCAGTGCCGTTGCGGCAAAACCGGGTGCCTGGAAGCAGAGGGCGGCGGCTGGGCCCTGGTGCGCAAGGCGCAGCAGGCTATCCGCGACGGCAGCGATGGTCCGCTGGCCGCCCTGGCAAAAAAACAGCCGATCACCCTGGAGACGATCTCCATCGCCGCGCAGGCCGGTGACCCGCTGGCCATTTCACTGATCCAGCAGTCCGCCGTTGTGGCTGGGGAGACCGTCTCCACCTTGGTCAACATGTTCAATCCGGAGGTCATCGTCTTCGGCGGGGCAATCGCTTCGGCCGGTGAGTTGTTCCTTGCCGATGTGCGCCAGCGGATCTATGAACGTTCCATGCCGCTGGCCACCCGGGATGTGACCATCACCCTGTCTATCAACGATGAACTTGAACCCCTGCATGGCGGTGCCGAGCTGGCAATCGAGCAGCTTTTCGAGGTCACCTTCCCCCGCTGGTTCGCTGAAGGGCGCCCCAGCCCTGAACGCGGCAACGTGGCCTGAGCGCCACGGCGCTACTCCCGGTTCGCCACCGCGGCCTACCAGGGGGTGACGAGTCCCGGCCATTGGCTCCGTACGGTCTGGCGGTAGCGTTGTAGGACCTGCGGCTCGGTTCCCGCCATCGGTACCTGCTGCGCATCCAGCTCCCAATGCGGAAAACCGCCCAAAAGCACGCCGGCAGCCTGTCGGGCCGCGCCATTGGCCACGTATTCACCGGGTTCCGGGGCCAGCACCGGCAGCCCCAGGATCTGGCCAACCGCCTGGCGCACTACTGCGGACTGCGCGCCGCCGCCGACCAGAATGATCCGACGGGCCGCCACACCGTGATGCACCAGTGCCTGCAACCCCTCGGCCAGTGAGCACACCACGGCTTCCACTGCAGCCCGGCACAGGTTGGCCGGGGTGTAGTTCTGGCGGGTGATCCCCTGCAGCGAACCGGTCGCCTGG
Source organism: Glutamicibacter sp. MNS18 (assembly GCF_026107515.2). Taxonomy (GTDB): domain Bacteria; phylum Actinomycetota; class Actinomycetes; order Actinomycetales; family Micrococcaceae; genus Glutamicibacter. The sequence continues at coordinate 23,737 of NZ_JAPCHW010000008.1, forward strand.
GGCAGGTTCGGTGTGCGTTCCCCGTCGAAGTACGGGACGAGGCCCAGTCCCCCGGCCCCGACAGGCGCCTGGGCTGCCAGGGTATTGAATTCGGACAATCCGATCCCCAGCAATGCGGCGGTGGAGTCGAAGATTCGTGTGGCGTTCAGGGTGCATGCCAGCGGCAGGAAGTGGCCGGTGGCGTCGGCGAAGCCGGCAACCAGGCCGGAAGGGTCGACGACCGGGGTTTCGGACACCGCGAACACGGTCCCCGAGGTGCCCAGGGAAACCACCACGTCTCCGGGCCCGGCCCCTACTCCGAGGGCCGCGCCGGCATTATCCCCGGCCCCCGGGCCGATCAGCGCACCGTCGGGAGTACGTCCCACCACCTCCAGCGGTGCAGCAACCTCCGGCAGCAACGGAACATGACCCAGGGTACGTTCCAGCACCTGGTGATCATAGTCTCCGGTGGCCGGACTGTAGTACCCGGTACCCGAGGCATCGGAACGGTCGGTTCGCAAAGCTCGCAAACCTGCCGCTCCGCTACCCGGCCCGTAGCCGCCCAACCGCCAGGTCAACCAGTCGTGCGGCAGGCACACGGCCGCAACACGTTGCGCATGGTGCGGCTCATGCCCGGCCAACCAGCGTAGCTTGCTCAGGGTCAGCGCGGCCACCGGTACCGTGCCGGTGGCCTGCGCCCAGTAGTGCGCACCGGCGGCCCGGTCCCCGTTCCCGGCCTCGAGGATGAGCTGCTCGGCCGCCTGCGCGCTGCGGGTGTCGTTCCACAACAGGGCCGGCCGGATCACCGCCCCCTCGGCATCCAGGCAGATCAAGCCGTGCTGCTGGGCGGCAATGGACACTGCTTGCACGTCATCGAGTCCACCGGCCTGCTCCACAGCCTCACGCATTGCGCTGAACCAGTCCTCGGGGTCGATTTCGGTGCCGGCAGGATGGGTGGCCCGGCCGTGGCGGACCAACGCCCCGGTGCGCGCATCGCGGATGAGGACCTTGCACGTCTGGGTTGAGCTGTCGATCCCCGCAACGAGGGTCATCTCCGTAGGGTCCTTTCATCCGAAGGCGTGGGCGGGCCTAACGCGAGCCGAGCAGGTGGTCGATGGCCAGCTGGTTCAGTTTCACGAAGCCGAAGCCGCGTTGGGCCGCCGTAGCGGCGTCGAAGCCGCTGCCCGCACTGCGGTCCGCCAGCAGGTCAGCGGCGTTCTCGCCGGCCGCCAAGGTCGGTTCGCCCAGTTCAAAGACGCCGGCCTCCTGCAGGGCGGACTGCACGTCCGGATCGGCACGGAAGGCCTGGGCACGTTCCCTGAGAAGCAGGTACATGGACATATTGGCGCGCGCCGACTCCCAGACTCCGTCGTAGTCCTCGGTGCGCGAGGGTTTGAAGTCGAAATGACGTGGTCCGGTATAGCGCGGGCCGCCGTTGGGAAACCCGTTTTCCAGCAGGTCCACGGTGAAGAATGCACTGGCCAGATCCCCGTGCCCGAAGACCAGGTCCTGGTCGTACTTGATTCCGCGCTGCCCGTTGAGGTCGATGTGGAACAGCTTATCGGCCCACAGAGCCTGAGCCAGCCCGTGCGTGTAGTTCAACCCGGCCATCTGCTCATGCCCGGTTTCCGGGTTCAGCCCCACGATGTCGCCGTGTTCCAGCTGCTCGATGAACGCCAGCGCATGACCCACCGTGGGCAGCAGGATGTCTCCGCGCGGTTCGTTCGGCTTCGGTTCCACCGCAATGCGCAGTCCGTAGCCCTTGTCCTTGATGTAGGCGGCTGCGGTATCCACGCCTTCACGCATTCGGTTCAGCGCTGCATTCAGGTCCTTGGAACCGTCGTATTCGCTGCCTTCACGCCCTCCCCACATGACGAAGGTTTCCGCGCCGAGTTCGGCGGCCAGGTCGATATTGCGCAGCACCTTGGCCAGCGCGAAGCGTCTCACCGACCGGTCGTTGGAGGTGAACCCACCGTCCTTGAACACCGGGTGGCTAAACAGGTTGGTGGTGAGCATGGGGACCTGCACTCCAGTCTGTTCCAAGGCCGCGCTGAACCTGCCCAGGATCCGTTCCCGTTCGGCATGGCTTGCCCCGAACGGGATCAGGTCATCGTCGTGGAAGGTGATGCCGTACGCGCCAAGGTCGGCGAGCCGGTGCACGGCCTCGACCGGGTCCAGGGCCACACGGGTGGGAGCTCCGAAGGGATCATTGCCGGTCCATCCGACGGTCCAGAGTCCGAAGCTGAAACGGTCTGCGGGAGTTGGCTGGGGTGTCATGGAGTTCGTCCTTCAGTGGAGGTTGGGTTGGGAGAATCAATTAGTTTATAATCTGAACTATATGGTTGGCGATGAGCTAGAGTCAATAGCGGGTGGGCGGTGGCCACCCACCGGATTTCCAGGGAGGTCGATTGAGCGGACAACAGCGGCAGAGGGTGCCCCCAGGCGCCGAAACGCCCGGACGCGTCGGGGATGTGCGACGCGGGAACCTTGCCCGGGTTCTGACCGCCATCGCCCGGTGGACGTCAGAGCAGTCCCCCACCCGCGCCCAACTCGCCACCCTGACAGGGTTGACCAAGGCCTCCGTTTCCAGCCTGGTCACCGAGCTGATCGAACAGGGGCTGGTGGTGGAAATCGGTCAACACCGTGACGGCGAGCGCGGCCGGCCCGGAGTCGGGCTGGGGCTGGACCCCTCACGGTGCGTACTGGGGATGGAAGTCAACGTGGACTATGTATCCGCTGGCTTGGTCAATTTGTCCGGGCAGCCTATCAACCATGCAGTCCTCCCCCGGGATAACCGGTCTAGCCGACCCGAGGAGGTGACCGGGGCACTGGGTGAACTGATCACCGAATACCGGAACTTTGCCACCAACCAGGGATTAACGATCCTGGGTGGAGCCCTGGCCATCCCCGGTCTCGTTGATTCCAGGAACAGCCTGGTACTCCACGCCCCGAATCTGGGCTGGGACGGAATACGGTTGGGCCTGGCGGGCCTGTTACCCGATACCCTGCTGGGGGTCTCCTTGTTCAACGAGGCCAATGCCTCCGCCGTGGCGTACCGGCAAAGTGTACCCCAGGCACCTGCCACCTTCCTCTTCGTCTCTGGCGAAGTCGGCATCGGCGGGGCCGTGGTCATCGACTCCGAATTATTCACCGGTCCACACGGTGCTGCGGGGGAAATCGGACATGTGATCGTGCAACCGGGAGGTTCGCCTTGCTCCTGCGGCGCCCACGGCTGCCTGGAAACCATGGCGGGCCAGGATGCGATCTACCGGGCCTCCGGGGTGCTGGCACCTGTCCGGAACCCCGGGCAGCCTGTCACCACGGACCCGGAGCCGCGCGAGACCATCGCCTTGCTGCACGCGGCCCTGGTCGCTGGTGAACCGCAAGCGCTGGATGCCGTGGACCGCGCAGGCTACTACCTGGGGGCCGCGGTGGCTTCCAGCGCTCGACTGCTTGATGTGCATACCGTAGTTCTCGGTGGGCACTTTGCGGCATTGGGCCAATGGATAGTCCCTGCACTGCATCGCAGCGCAGCGGACCATGGTCCGGCAAGTGGTTGGCCGTTGCGCATCATCCTCTCCCCATTGGGTGCGACGGCAGCCCTTGTGGGTGCCGCCCAGAGCGTCGTGCGCGACCTGCTCGAGCACCCACCGGTGGCAACCCAGAGGTGAGGCACCCGCTACCGGGCGCTGAAGGCGGCATCGAAGGCGGCCCTGGAGGGCTCGTACTTCGATAGTCGCCGGATGAATTCCAAGGCCTCCGGAGCACCGTCGAGCCGGTCCATGCCCGCGTCCTCCCACTCCACGGACAACGGGCCGTCATATCCGATGGAGTTGAGCATCCGCAACGCGTTCTCCCAGGGCACATCCCCGTGCCCGGTGGAGATGAAGTCCCAGCCGCGGCGTGGGTCCGCCCAAGGCAGATGCGAGCCCAAGCGCCCATTGCGTCCGTTGTCCAAGCGTTTCTTGGTGTCCTTGCAATGCACGTGGTAGATCCGCTCCTGGAAGTCCCAAAGGAATCCCACCGGATCGATGTCCTGCCACACCATATGGCTCGGGTCCCAGTTCAACCCGAAGGCCTCACGATGCCCAATGGCTTCCAGCGCGAAGGTGGTGCTCCAGTAGTCGTAGGCGATTTCCGAGGGGTGGACTTCGTGGGCGAAACGCACCCCTTCCTCGTCGAAGACATCAAGGATCGGGTTCCATCGGTCGGCGAAGTCCCGGTAGCCGGCCTCGATCATGGAGTCGCTAGCGGGCGGGAACATGGCCACGTACTTCCAGATGGATGACCCGGTGAAGCCGGTGACCGTCTTGACACCCAGCCGCGATGCCAGGCGGGCGGTGTTCTTCAGTTCCTCGGCGGCCCGTCGCCGCACTCCCTCCGGGTCCCCATCGCCCCACACTGAATCCGGGAGGATGTCCCGGTGCCGTTGATCGATCGGATCGTCGCAGACCGCCTGGCCCTTCAGGTGGTTGGAGATGGTCCAGACCTTCAGCCCGTGACGCTCCAGCACCTCGAGTTTCCCCTGGATGTAGGCCGCATCATTCCACCGGTTGGGGTCCAGGTGGTCGCCCCAACAGGCGATTTCCAAACCGTCATAGCCCCACTGCCCGGCCAGCCGTGCCACCTCCTCGAATGGGAGGTCGGCCCATTGGCCGGTGAATAGCGTGATGGGTCGTGCCATGATGTTATTCTCCTAACCTGCGTGGATTTGCGCGTCGTGTTCCACCCGGGTCCAAATCGACTCCTGGGCGGCACTGCGAGTCACCGCGTCCAGCACGCGTTGGACCTGCAGGCCCTCTGCAAAGCTGGAATGCGGCTGGGTTCCGTTATGAATCCCTTCAACCAGGTCCTTGACCTGGTGGCTGAAGCCGTGTTCGTAGCCGAGCATATGTCCGGCAGGCCACCAACCCGACACATAGGGGTGCGATGCCTCGGTGACCAGGATCTTGCGGAACCCCTGGCGGTCCTCGGGGTCGGTGCGGTCGTAGTAGTGAAGGCTGTTCAGGTCCTCCAGATCGAATGCCAGCGCCCCCTTGTCCCCGGATATCTCGATGGACAGTGCGTTTTTCCGTCCCGTAGCGAACCGTGAGGCTTCGAAGGAGGCCAGTGCGCCGTTGGAGAGCCGGCCGGTGAACAGCGCCAGGTCATCGACACTCACCTGGCCGAAACCGCTTCCGTCCGGCAAAGCACGCTGGGTGTTAATGGTCTGCAGCACACCGCTGACTTCGCGGGTTTCCAGTCCGGTGGCGAAGTGCACCAGGTCGATGGCGTGGGCCCCGATATCCCCCAACGCCCCGGAGCCTGCTTGGTCCTGCTGCAATCTCCAGGTCAACGGAACGGTGGGATCCACCAGCCAGTCCTGCCGATAGGATGCGCGGACCTGCCGGATCTGCCCGAGCACGCCCTGGCTGATCAGCTGGCGCATGAAGCTCGCGGCCGGCACCCGACGGTAGGTGAATCCGACCATCGACACCACCCCACGGCGAGAGGCCTCTGCGGCAGCCGCTGCCATCGCCCCGGCCTCCTGGACCGTGTTCGCCAACGGTTTCTCGCACAACACGTGTTTGCCTGCCTTTAGTGCGGCAATGGCGATCTCAGCATGCGAGGCTCCCGGGGTGACGATATCGATGATGTCGATATCGTCCCGGGCGATGACCTCGCGCCAGTCGGTGGCACTGGCCTCCCACCCCCACTTTTCGGCATTCGCCGCGACCGCCGGGCCGTTGCGTCCAACCAGCACCGCCATCTGTGGACGGGCCGGCAAATTGAAGACCCGGTGTGCGGTACGCCAGCCCTGGGAATGGGCTGCTCCCATGAATCCGTGGCCGATCATGGCCACCTTCAGGGTGGTCATGAGAGCACCAGCTGGCGCTCAACAGCCACCCGGTTGGTCACATAGCGCATCGGGGCGATCTGCATGTACAGCAGGCGCATGGTCAGCACTACCTCGACCTCGATCCGTTCCCCGGGTGCGGGAGGGTCCTGCAAACTGATCACCACATCGGGACGGTCGGCGACGAACCACAGGGTGTCCCACTGCTCGGGCAGTTCCTCGATGCGGTAGGTTGTCCCCTGCAGTTCGAAGCGCAGGTCAGTGACGGGCACCGGTGTTCCGTTCACGCGGGCCTCGACATTGTCCACCGCCGAGAGCCACAGGCTGCGGTACCAGGGCAGTTGCACCGATACCGCCAACCCTTCGGGGTGTCGTCGGACATTCGAGTCCTGGAAGAGCGAATTATGAGTTGCCATGAATTTCCTTAACAGTTTGGCCGTGCCGTTCCGCTAGGCCGGGACGACAGCGTCTTCGATGGCCTGGCGCATCAGCGCATGCTGTTTCTTGACCAGGTCGATGGGGTCGGATTCACCGAGGTCGGCGAAGGCATGGCCTTCCCACTCGCTGGAGAGGAAGCCCTGGTAGCCTCCCTTGACGAACTGGCGGACAATGCGCGGGATGTCCATGGCCGGTTCATTGCCGTCCTGGTCGATGTCGTAGAACTTGGCGTGCACGTGGAAAATCTGCGGCATGATATCCAGCCATTCCTCCGGCGGCACCAGGCCGTGCATATTGAATGCCAGGCGGGTGAATGGTCCCAGCCGGGCCGGGTCGAAGTCGTTGGCGATCAGGTGGTCCTCGAACTTTTGGTTGCGTTCGTGCATGGATAGCGGTTCACGCCAGATCTGTTGCATGACCTGTAGGTGTTCTTCACCCAACCCCATCTGCCGCAGGGTGCGGAAGAGGGTCGGAGACAGCGAGTGCATGGTTGAGCTGAAGTCAGCAGTGAATCCCAGGCGGTCGCTATCCAGCTCCTGGTACATCTCGCGGATCTGCACGATCTTCGGGTCGTTCGGACCCTGCGGGGCGTGGATCTCGTATCCGAGCTTCTGGTCATATTTCTCGGCCAATGGCAACAGCCGGCGCAACAACTCCTTGCCGGCCGAGCGGATGACGATACGGTGGAAGCCCAGCTGGTTAGCGGTGTGCAGCTGTGCGGCGAAGAACTCGTATTCCTCTTCCGGAGTCATGTCCCGGTCCTTGCGTCGGCCCATGTCCAGGTTGGTCCCCACGGCGCTGGGTACCAGGCCATAGCGGTCCATGCTGGTGCGCCAGAGTTTGATGAATTCGTCGTCAACGTGCGGGTAGGTGCGCAGCATCTGGGCGATGTTGAACTCCACGCCGGGGCCCAGGCCATGGTCGGCCGCAGCCTTGATGAGGGTTTCCTGGGTGTACTGGCCTGCGGCAAATTCCGAGGTCAAGGAGTACAAGGTGAGACCGAGCTCGATACCCGTACCTGCAATGCCTTCTGACATGTTGTTCCTCTCTAGTGTTTTCAGCCGCGTGCCGGCTGGGCCAGGTGCGAATGCAGCAGCTCGCGAGCTTGCGTCGGGTCGGTGATCATGCATGAGCCGGCATCAGCGGCCGCCACCCGTTGCAGGGCCTGTTCGCCGCGGACAATGTCGAACGGGTCCTGCCAGTTGTTCCAGTGCCAGCCTTCGTACTCGCTGGAGATCGCTCCGTTGTAGCCGCTTTCAACAAGCTGGGCAACCAATCCGCGTACCGGGACCGAGGGTTCTTCCCCGGTTTCGTCGATGCCGAAGAACTTGCCGTGCACATGGCGTACCCACGGCATGATTTCCTGCCAGGTCTCGATCGGGGCCGGGCCGAACAGCCCGGTGCCGTTGATGGCGAAGTCGATGCCCAAATCCGGGCGGCCGTGGCGGCCCGCCAGGCCGATAAACGCACCGAAACGTTCGCCGTGGACCGCCTGGGTGTTCGGCGGTCCCTCGGCATAGAACCCGTCCCACAGATCGACCACCGCGCCCAGCAGTTCCTCGCTGGCCCCGCGGCGACGGTAGGCTTCCAGCAGTGAGGGCGCGAAACCGGTAACAGTGGCACCCCAATCGGCGGTGAAGCCCAACAGCGGCGAATCCAGCTGTTCATAGCGATCACGTAGGGCCAGTACACGTTCGTGCGCCCCGTGCTGGTCTGCGTGGACTTCCAAGGCCAGGGTCACGCCGTACTTCTCGGCGACCGGCAACAGGCTTTCCATGGCATCGGGGGTCAACGAGATCTGCACCCGGGCGATCGGGAAGCCCAGGCGTGCGGCCACCTCGATCTGGGCACGCATGTATTCGACGGTTTCATCGTGGCGCATCAACCGGTCGCGGCGCAGTCCGGTGTCGACATTAACCGCCAGCGAGGTGGGGACCAGGTCCACTTCCTGCAGCAGCTCACGGAATCGTCCGGCAAAGATGTCATCGATACGGTTGGGGAAACCGCGCAGGCTTGAAAAACCGATGAGTTCCAGCCCGGGTCCGAAGCCTTCGGCCGCGACCTTGCGGATCAGGCCCTCCAGATCGTAGTGCCGCGCATGGGAGGCGCGGGTGAAGCTGTAGAGGGTTACCCCTTGGATCGGCGTTCCCAGAGCACTCATCGCTGTGCCACCTTCATGGTCTTGGTATCACTTTCTTCAATGTGCAATACCCCGTGATCGGTAATGATGTACGGGATGTAGATCTTCAGTTCCACCTGGACCTCGTGCTCGGTCCCGTCCTGGCCCACCGGCACCTGGCCGGAGAGGATGGCCGAATCCAACGGGAACCACCATTCGTCGGTTTCCTGGACAAGTTCATCGAAGCTGAAGGTGCGTCCGTTCATGGTCCAGCGCAGCGTATTAGCCGGGGCCTGGGTTCCGTCAATGCTCAACGCGGCGCCGGCAATGCAGGACCCGGGCAAGGCCCGGTACCAGGGGATACGTACTTCCACGGCCGCGTGGCCGTCTTGGGCGGTGAGCGTTCCCTGCTCGATTATCCGGTCGGCGATCATCGCTTCTCCTTGGGTGGGTAGGGTAAGGCACTAACTTTTTCCTTATTTACTCATTCTATTGTCTGATTCAGACATAAGTAAAGAGCCGTTCAGTTTTTCCGCGATCCGCCGCGCACCGCGCACGGCCAGAGCCACGGAGGTCAGCGTCGGATTGCAGGCCGTGGCGGTGGGGATGACCCCGTTACCGGCCACGAATAGGCCCGGCACCTGCCAGATCTCGCTGTCTGGTGAACACACGCTTCGTCCGTCATCGCTCTCGCCCATGCGGGTGGTTCCCTGGTAGTGCAGCGAAGAACCCGGCGGCATGACGAAGGGTTTCTCATCCAAGGGTTCGCCCACGGCATGGCCCAGCCGGACGATCTGCTCCTTGGCACGTTCGATGACCTGGTGGTCCCGCGCGGAAAGCCGGTAGTGGATGCGCATCGCGGGCAGGCCATAGTAATCCGGGACTTGATCATCAAAGACCACCCGGTCCTGGGCACTGAGGTCCTTGGCGCAGAAAAGACCCAGTCCCACAATCGAGCCGGGAACCACCGGGTCCTCTTCGGCCAACGGCACCGGCGAGGCGTCCAATTGCATGATCTGCCCATGGAAGGGCTCCGCATCCATATAGGGAACCCAGGAGACGCCGCTTTGCTCGCTGAGTCCGGCCGCCGGGTTCCCGGCGGCACCCCGCCCCTGGACACCGCGCAGTCGGCTGGCGAAAACCACTTGGGCCTGGTCGTTCAGGTAGCGGCCCAGCGCTTCGGGGCGAATTCCCGAAGCCCAGAGCAATTGCGGTGTACGCAGGGCATCGGCCCCGACCACGACAAACCGGGCATCTACCCGGTGTCGTGCGCCGGTGTGCTGATTACGCACCTCGATGCCGCAAGCCGTTCCCTCCTCGGTGAGCACGCGGAGCACCAGCGAGTTATCAAAGAGCGTGAAGTTCTTATTGGACCGGGTGGCTTCCCCCATCACCACATCGGCTCCCGACCATACCAATGCACCGTCGGAACGCCGATGGACCGCCAACGGCATCGGCTGCACACGGTAGGCGGCCGCACGCCCCGAATCCACTTGCTCCGCCAGTAGTTCACGCACCATGCCCGAGAAGGGGGCCGACTCAAAGGCCTGCGTGGTCACCCCGAGCAGCCGTTCTGCTTCCAGAAGCAGGTCGTCCAGATCGGCCAGGAAGTCGATGCGCTCGGCCCCTCCGGGGCGCGGGCAGGCTCCAGTCCAATGCGCTCCCATCCCCCCGACATTGCTGGACATGGCCGCTACCGGTAGCCCGTCCTCACCGGGGGCGACATATCCCTCGGACAGCAGGAAGGTGCCGGGTCGGGCCCGGCGTTGACCGGCCTTCACCGCCCCGGGGTGATCCACTGTGTCCGCGCCGGCCCCGGGACCTTCCGACGCCCGTTGCGCCGCGGCGCGCTCGATCGGATCGTCGATGTTCTTCACATGAGCGCCGGGTGGGTTGCTGATGTTCGGACCCAACTCGAACATGGCGATACGGGCCTCGGGTGCCAGCTCACTCAGGATGCGGGCGTAGGCCGCGGATGTCGGACCGCTGCCCACGATGGCGACATCGACCCGCCGGGGGTATCGGTGGGTGCTCATCGTACTGCCACCAGTTCCTGGATCCGCTTCACCGACTGGATGGAGCTGACAGTCGGATAGTATTCCAGACCGATTTCACCGGTGTATCCGCTGGCGCGTAGCTCGGCAAGTCGGGCGTTCCAGTCGATCGAACCGGATCCGGGTTCGCCGCGTCCCGGCGCATCGGCGATCTGCACATATTTGATAAGGTCGGCGGCGTTGGCCAATTCGGCCTGCACATCCTCGCCTTCCACGGTCGAGTGGTAGAGGTCGTAGAGCACCCCGAACTGCGGCGAACCTACCCCCCGGGCCACGTAGACGGCCTCGGCGGTACGATCCAGCAGAGCACCGGGGTGATCCACCCGGACATTCACCGGCTCCAGCACCAGGGTGATCCCCGAGCCGTCGATCTGGCCGATCGCCCGGGTGTAGATCTCGATGAGCTCATCAAGCTGCTCCTGGCGTTTGCGTCCGCCAAAACCCGTCCCGGATCCCACGACAATGCGCGGGCAACCCAATTGCTGCGCCACTCGGACCCCTGCATCCAGTCCGGTATAGAACGGCGCATGGTTCTTCGGCGGGATCATGAACTGGGTGCGCGGCTCGGCCAGCTGTGCGGTGAGTTGCACCCCGGTCTCATCCAATGCCGCCTTCAGCGACGGAATGTCCTTGCCCGTGGGACCCCACATCTCCACCGCGCCGAACCCGGCAGCAGCTGCGGCGCGCACCCGGTCAGCGGCGGCGTCACCTGCCTCGGCAAAGAGTAGGTCGATATTTGGTGCAAGCTCGTACATGGTAGCTCCTGTCAAATGGTGGAAAGTCGGTGTTCTTCTCGCAGCGCGTCTGGTTTTCGGGCGCACCGACCCGCTGCGCGGGCGATACGCCTGCGCAAGAGGGTGGGGTCTCAGCCCTTCAGGCCGCCAGCGAACCCTTGGATGAAGCGTTTCTGTGCGAACAGGAAGAGCGCGAGGATCGGGATCATGGACACGATGACAATGGCGAAGATGGAGTTCCATTCCGAGACCAGTGACCCGATGTAGTAGTACATCGCCACCGGCAGTGTCTGGTTATCCGATCCGCCGAGGAAGATCAGGGAGGTGAAGAAGTCGTTCCAAACGATCAGCCCGGCAAAGATCGTGACGGTACCGGTGGCCGGAGCCATCATGGGAAATACGATCCGGGCAAAGACCTGGAATCTGGTGGCCCCGTCGATGGTGGCCGCTTCCTCGTACGCGGTTCCCAGGCCGCGGAAGAAGTTCGCGTACAGGAAGATGGAAACTGGAAGCAGCATCCCGGTGTACAGGATAATCATCCCCCAGGCAGAACCGGTCAACCCGATACTCCGTGCCCCCATGTAGAGCGGCACGGCACCCAGCTGGCCGGGCAGGATGATGGCAATCAGGAAAAGGTAGTAAGCGGCCTTGCTCCAGCGCCGGGTGCTACGGGCAATGACATAACCGGTCAATGAACCCATGGCGATCAGCAGCACAATACTGCCTCCGGTAATGATCACGCTGTTGAGCAATCCGCCCAGGACATTTGAGTTGCCCGTGGCAGTGAGTACAGCAACGAACGCGCTGAAGTCCGCGCTCTGTGGCAACGCCAGTGGTGAGGTCGTGTACATTTCGGTATTCGATTTCAGTGCCGTGGTGATCAGGAAGTAGAAAGGAGCGAGGAACACCAGCGCCAGGGTCCAAAGCCCGATCTCACGCAACAGTGTCAGCTTGGTATAGCGGAACATGGGCTCAGTCCTCCGGGTTCGAGCGGGTCAGGCGTTGTTGGATGACGGCAAAGAACAGGATGATGACCGCCAATACGAGGGCCAGTGCGGCGCCACCGCCGAAGTTGCCCAAGGCGAAGGCCTGTTTATAGACCTCGGTGGCCAGGGTTTCGGTTGCCCCGGCCGGACCGCCGCCGGTCAGCGCCATGATGGGGTCGAAGACCCGCAGCCCCTGGACGATACCCAAGGTCATGGCGATGGCCACGGCCGGACGCAATGCCGGCAGGGTGACATGATGGAAGCGTTGGAGCAGGTTGGCCCCGTCGATCGCGGCAGCTTCCTCCACCTCGACCGGGACACTGGTCAGGCCGGCCATGAAGATCACCATGGCGAAGCCGGTGGAGGACCAGGTCAGGACAACCAGCACGGTCCAGACGGCCCATTGTGGATCCGCCAGCCACGGCTTGGCCAGGTGACCGGCCCCGATCGCATTCAGCAAAACGTTGATCGGGCCCTCGTAGTCGAAGATGAACTTCCAGATGTAGGCGGTGGCCAGCGGGCTGAGTACCACGGGCATGAAGAACAACGTGCGCAGGGCGTAGCGGGTCTTCACGACCCGGTTCAGCGCCAGGGCCAGCAGCAGTCCCATGATGTTACCCAGCAGCACCGAGCCGAAGGCGAAGAAGAGCGTATTACCCAGGGAACGGATTTTCGTCGGGTCGTTGAAGATCGCCTCGAAATTCTTCCACCCCACCACCTCGAAGGAGCCGATGCCCGACCAATTGGTGAAGGCGAAGAATCCGCCGATGCCGGTGGCCATGTAGTGGACGGCGAAAACCAATGCAATCCCGGGTAGCGCCCACCACCAGTGCCCGAATTCCAGGCCCCACTTTCTCTTCGATGCCCTGTCCGGGCCACGCATTCGCTGCACGCGGTGGACGGATCCGCTGGCCTGCGCCGTGCGCGTCTGCTCATGCACCGGTCTGTTGACCGCGTGGTTGGTCGATTGCGATGTCGCCGTCATGGTTTTCCCTGCCTCTTCTTCCGCAGCTTCGAACTCAGTTCCCCGTGGTGTCACTGGTCCCAGGCGGCATCCATGGCCTTGAGCACCTGTTCGGGGGTCTGCTGCCCGGTCAGCAGACCCTGCACTCCACTGCCCAGTTCGTCATAGACGGATGCATTGGCCCACTCGCTGTTCGGCAACGGTGCATACCGGTTTTCCAGAATCAGCTCAGCCACGTTCTTGTAGGCGCTGTTCTCGAAGTCGTAGCCCTCCAATCCCGTGACGGGCAGGGCGCCGTCGATTTCGGCGAAGGCCTTGGTCTGTTCCGGTTCGGCCAGCCATTCCAGGAATGCAGTGGCCGCTTCCTTATTCCGGGAGGCCGCGTTGATGGAGTACGCGTAGTTGGCGCTGGCGTAGATGAAGTCCTCACTCGGACCACCCTCACTGGGCAACACCCGGACCTCGAAGTCCTGGTCCTCGGCGGTGCTCTTCAACTGCTTATTGCTCGGTCCGGGGATGAAAGCGGCCAATGAGGAACCGCTGACCAGTGCCTTGGTCACCCCGTCGAACCCGGCTCCTTCAGCACCGCCTTGGAAACATCCTGCATCCTTCATGAGCACCACGGCTTCCAGAGCCCGCTGCCAGCCCTCGGTGTCGGCGAAGGTCACCTCGCCGGCAGAGCGCTTTTCATTCCATGCCGGGTCCTGGGCATAGACACGCGTAGCTGCCAACTGCATACCCAGCAGCCCGGTATTCGGGGATGCGGAACCTGCCACGGCAAATAGGGACTTGCCTTCTTCGGACAGGGGCCCGCACTGCGCCAGCAGACCCGCGAAGTCCTCGGGGAAGGCCGTATTCGTGGCGGTGATCGCCGTGTCATTGGCGACCAAGCCAACGACTGTGATTTCCGGTGCCAAACCGTACACCTCGCCGTTCGGGCCGAAGAGCTCCTCGCTGCCTTCCGGAACCAGCGCTGCGGCGGACTCGCCCAGCGGCTCCAGGAAGCCGGCGTCCACCAGCGGCAGGATGCTGCGCCCGGAGGCCGACCCCGGGGAGGTGACCAGCACGTCAGAGGCGTTGCCGGCCTGCAGCTGGGTGCGCACCACCTGGTCATAGGAGTCGTTTGGCTGCGGGTTCAAGGTGATCTTGATGTCTGGGAAGGTTTCCATGTACTGCTTCGCCAAGGCCTCGTAGGGGCTCTCCACGGTGTTGGAAGTCGCGAAGGTGAGTGAGAATTCCTGCGTCTGGCCGCCGGTGGCATCCGAGGAGGCCCCGCAACCGACAAGGGTCAGTGCCGCGATGGTGGGAAGAGCCAGGACTGCAAGCTTTAGACCTGCGGGGCGTCGGTGCTGAGTCATAACCAGCCTTTCAGACTTCGTTGTGAGTGTATTCCGGGGCAAGTGATCCCGGTCACTAACAATTATGGGCACATGTGCCAGAAAAGTACATAAGTTTTGCAGATAGTAGACATAAGTAAGAGCCGGTGCGACTGACGCAGGGCCTTGCTAGCATCTTTCCGGCATGCGAATGCCCGGATCCTGCGCGCCCGGGCAGAGCCGGCGCGCAGGATCCGCTGGCGCCAATCCAGGCCTAGAGCGTGGATGAAAGGGAGCGCATGCTGCGGCGGATCAGGTCATGTTGCCGGCGGACGAGCTCCAGCGGATCAACTTCGCCCAGCTCGGCGAACGCATGGCCTTCCCATTCACTTGACCAGTAACCGCGATATCCGCCTTCGACAAAGACCCGCACCAGCTCCGGGTAATCGATGGCCGGCTCATTGCCCCGCTCGTCTATGTCATAGAACTTCGCATGGACATGGAAGATCTGCGGCATGATCTCAGCCCATTGCCCGGGCTGCACATGCCCATGCATATTGAAAGCCAGATGGGCGAAGGACCCCAACCGCGCCGGATCGAAGCCACGGCCGCGCAGGTAATCAATGAACCTTTCCTGCCGTTCGCGCATGGATGCTTCGCTCATCCAGATCTGCTGCAACCGCCGCACGGCCTGGTCGTCTAACCCTGCCCGACGCACGGCTCGCAACAACGTGGGGGACATGCTGTGCATGGTGGAGGAGAAATCGGCGACAAAACCCAGAAGCGGCGAGTCCAATTCCTCGTACACCTCGCGTACGCGCATGATCTCCGGGGAGTTCGGGCCCATCGGGGCGTGGATCTCATAGGCCAGTTTCAACCCATGAGACTCGGCTACCGGCAGCAGCCTACGCAGCAGTTCTGGTTTGGCACTCTGGATCCGCACCAACGGGAATCCCAGCATCTTGGCCCCGTCAAACAAGATCCGGCTGAATTCAAACTCCTCATCCGGAGTCATATCCCGGTCACGGCGGCGCCCCATGTCCAGGTTGGCCCCGAACGAGCTGGGGCTGAAACCGTACTTGTCCATGGCCGCTTTCCACCCCTCGGTGAATTCACCGGTGACCTGGGGGTAGGAAGGCAACATCTGCGAGGCCACGATCTCGATTCCCGGGCCGATCCCCAGCTGCGCGACCCGCTCGAGCAGACTGTCAAAGTCATACCATCCAGCACGGAACTCGGCACTAGCCGAATAGAGTGTCAGCCCCAGGTCGAAGGGATCGCCTTCTGCCTTCGGCTCAGGCGGCCGGACTGGCTCGGTTTCCAGCCGGATCTTCGGCGGGCAGTCGGTGACGGTCAGCTCCAACTGCTGGTCAACGAAGTTCGGCACATACATGCCTGGCCCTCCGTCCTGGCCGGGGGCGATCTGCATATAGGGTAGCCGCAACTCTCCGAGGATTCGCACGGTATGTTGCGCACCGAGCTCCACCGGTTCCGGACGACTGGCGATCAGGAGGGGATGCTGCTGCAGGAACCAGAGCACCTGGTCCTGCGCGGGAAGCTCCTCCAAGGTGTAGCGCACACCGTTCAGTTCGAATCTCAGGTCCGCCGCAGGCACCTCGATGCCATCCACGATCAGCCTAAGGGAAGATATCGAAGACAGCCAGAGACTGCGGTACCAGGGAATTGTCAGCGAGATAGCCAGTCCGTCGCGATGGACTCGAAGGCTGGTTGCGTCGATTAGACCGTTAGGCATGGTTTTCCTCTTTCTGGTAGGTATTGGTTGGTTCAAGCCCTGAGGCAATTGCCCGGAGGATCGTATGCTGTCGCCGCACCTGCTCAATGGCCCGCCAGGCGGTGCGCTCGCCTTCGTACTCACTTGACAGGTATCCGCCATACCCCGTCTCGTTCAAGGCTTTGAGCACGGGTGACCACGGGATCTGCTGGTCTTCAAGCCGGTCATTGATGTCGTGGAATTTGGCCTGGACGAAAACCACGTACTTGGCAATCGAGGCCAGGTCAGCCGGGTCGACTCCTATACCATCAAAGAATGCCGGCCTGGTCTCCCGGCTCTCTCCGTCACGCAGGGGGATGGGCCGATCCTGGAAGATGCCGGTATCGATGAGCAGGCCGAAATTCTCGGTGCCGGTGCGCTCGATTAGTTCAATATATTCCTGCACCACCGGGTGACGGATAGGGGTCGGGGAATGGATCTCAGGGCATATGACGATTCCAAGCTCGTGGGCCACATCCAGGTTCCGCTCCACCGCCCCGCGCCAGATCGGGTCCGGAACCAAGTCGTCGGAGACCACACCGATTTTCGGCCTGACGAATGGGAATCCGAGCCGGTGCGCCAGCTGGAGGTCGCGGTGCAGGGCCTGCGCGCCCTCCTGCACGGTCAGACCACGGCCAGGATGCAATCGCGTGTCAATCCAGGAGCCGTAATTGGTGGGCTCCAGCGAGTAGCGGTCGAGTAAGCGGAACCAGTTGTCGATCCACTGCGTAGAAGGGTTCGGATACCCGGGAACATGCCCCTCACCCAGGATTTCCACGCCGGTGGCGCCGATATCCTCGATGGAGGCCAATGCAGTCTCCAGGTCCATGACCGTACCGTAGTCACCCATGAAACTGTAGAGGGATACTCCGTATTTGAATGGCCCTCCGTCCTCCGGTGGAGCCAACGTGATGACGCGTTGCTCGCGGAACACGGACGGTTGGTGGACCAGCGGGATATAGGACATGCGCAGGCGCAGTTCGACGCTGATCTCATGGATCCCCGGCGGTAGTCCACCATCCAGGGGGACCGTGACAGTCGCCGTCTCTTCCAACGGCCACCGCAGGTCGCTGCATTCCCAGAGTTCGGCCCGCGAGAAGGTCCGCCCTTCAAAGGTCCATTGGGGAACCTCCGGCCCCACGTCAACATGATTTCCGACCCTCACCGCGATCCCATCAATCAGCGATGCAGCCATACCACGATAGGAAGGCATGCGTACCCTGAATTGGAATCCGGTGACGCGCCCGCCCTGGCGCACATTGCGGAACCCCACCGATTGGATGATGCTTCTTTCCAGCAACACTGTGATCCACCTCTCTCTTGATCCTGATCCACAGTAACAGCATTATGTATGTTTCACACTAAAGATAGATTGTTTCAGACATAAGTAATCCAGGATTCACTTCATGCGGAACCGCTGTACCGCCAATGAGCAAGGTTCTGGCTAAAATCCGATGACATGGCATGATCCAGGACGTATTGTTTTCCCTACACCCACCCGTGTCCCCGATCGGACCACCCATGACCGAGATCCCACCGCCAAACGAACCGGTGAACCCGCAGGACCAAACTGAAGCACAGGCCAAGGAGGGCCACCGCTCCTTCCTGCACATCCTGGTCAATACCGCGATCGCAAACCTGACCACCAGTTACCTGTGGTTCGGGCTGACCTTCTGGGTCTACCTGGAGACCGAGAACGTCATGGCCACCGGAATTATCGGCGGCTCCTACATGCTGCTGATCGCCTTCTTCGCCATGGTGTTCGGAACCATCATCGACCGGTACCGGAAGAAGCAGGTCTTCGTCTTCTCCTCGGTATTCACCGCGGTGGCCTTCGGCGCGGCCGGCCTGTTGTACGTTTGGCTTCCCACCGAGTTGATCTTGAATATCGGCGGACCACAGTTCTGGCTTTTCAGCGGGGTCATCCTGGTTGGTGCCGTGGTCGAACAGATGCGCAGCATCGCGCTATCCACCACCGTGACCCTGCTGGTTCCGGTGGAACGCCACGCCAATGCCAACGGGCTGGTCGGCACGGTACAGGGCATCGCCTTCATCATCACCTCCGTGTTCTCCGGGCTGTCGATCGGTTTGCTGGGCATGGGATGGACCCTGCTTCTGGCATTCGTCCTGATCTGCCTGACGCTGGTCCATGTGCTGACGATTTCCCTCCCCGAGGCCACCCCGGAACGGGAACCCGGACGGCAGAAGATTATCGATTTCCGCAACAGCTACCTGGCGGTGATCGCCATTCCCGGACTGATCGCGCTGATCATCTTCTCGATGTTCAACAACTTCATTGGCGGGGTGTACATGGCCCTGATGGATCCCTACGGTCTGAGCATCATGTCGGTGGAGGCCTGGGGTATCACCTTCGGGTTGGCCTCCACCGGGTTCATTCTCGGCGGCAGCCTGATCGCCAAGTTCGGTCTGGGCAAGAACCCGATCCGCACCTTGCTGCTCTGCGTGATGGCCATGGGAGCGCTGGGGGCACTGTTCACCATCCGGGAGTGGACATGGCTCTTCATCCTGGGCATCTGGTTGTACATGGCGCTGATCCCGGCGGTGGAGGCCGCCGAACAGACCGTCATCCAGAAGGTCGTGCCGTATCGCAGGCAGGGACGGGTGTTCGGTTTCGCCCAGATGGTCGAGGCCTCGGCGGCACCGATCACCGCGTTCATCATCGCCCCGATCGCCCAATACGGGATCATCCCGTTCATGCGCAGCGAGGAAGGACGCAACAGTTTCGGCTGGCTGCTCGGGGGCGGGGATACCCGCGGCATCGCCTTGGTGTTCCTGGTGGCCGGGCTGATCATGGTGCTGGTGGCCCTGCTGGCCATGACCACCAAACAGTACCGCAGGCTCAGTGCCACATTTGCCACGTCGAGCCCGAACACCGCCACTTGAACACCATTGCCAGCAGGACGCGCAGCATCGAGAATTGGTTCATGAGCACCCAGAAAACCCTGCCCACCGGGGCCAGTGTCCAGGACTTCCTCGATGCGGCCACTCCCGCCACACGAAGCCGCGACGGGCATCTGCTGGATGGGATTTTCCGCGAGGTGACCGGGGAAACCCCGGTGATGTGGGGGCCGTCGATTGTCGGCTACGGACAGTACAACTACGGTTCCCCGGTGAACCCGAAAACCCGCGGCATTTGGCCCAAGACCGGCTTCTCGCCACGCAAGACCCAGCTCTCGCTCTACGGGCTGAAGGACACCGAACAAGGAGCCTCCCTGTTACCGGGTCTGGGCAAATACACCGAGGGTGCCGGATGCGTCTACGTCAAGAAACTGGAGGACATCGATCTGCAGGTGTTGCGCCAGCTGATCGCCCTGGCCAGCCAGCGGACGGACGACTGGTAGCCGCCAGCCACGCACGGGATGGACGGGTTCTTGCGTATCCGGCAAAAAGGCGGTTCTCCGCGCCCAGGGTGCGGCTACGCTCGAATCAGCATCAACATCCTGATCCGGGAGGAACCTCATGGAATCGCAGACTGAACAGCCATTGCAGGGCAAGGAATTTTGGGAAGAACACTACGGTCAGGCAGAACGGATCTGGTCCGGCAAGGTGAACCCCACACTCGCCGAGATCCTGGAGCCCCTACCCGCAGGCCGGGCCCTGGACCTGGGATGCGGCGAAGGCGGGGATGCCTTCTGGCTTGCTTCGCGTGGGTGGCAGGTCACCGGCGTGGACATCTCCCAGACGGCCATTGAACGGGCACGCGAAACCGCACGGCACCTGTCCGCAGACTCCGGTAGCGTGCAGTTCATTGCCGCCGATCTGGAAACCTGGTCCGATGAACGCAGATTCGACCTGGTGACACTCAGCTTCTTCCACGCGCCCTTCGAATTCCAACGCAACGCGATCTTGGGCAAGGCCCTGGGCCGGCTTGCCCCGGGCGGGCGAATGGTGGTGCTCTCCCATGGCAGTCACCCGGTCAGCCAGGCCGCAGCGCACCATGACCACGACCACGACCACGGTGGCCAGCAGGGGCCGAACCTGGTCACCGTGGACTCGGAACTGAGATCCCTGGGCGTGCCGGCAGACGGGTTCCAGATCCTGCAGGCCACGACCGTGCAGCGGATGATCACCGGACCCGATGGCCACCCGGCCACGATTGAGGATGTCGTTGTGGTGCTCAGGGCCGCGGACCGCCCCTAAGCGTGCCTCCAACGGGTTTCCGATCCCGCACAGCGTCCACGGGGCTTGCTCAGAACTCTCCTGCGGCCAGGACACCGGCCCGGAAGACCGGACCGGCAAGGTTCATGCCCGGCCGATAGGCCAGGTGGGCAATCGAGGGCGCATTCAGCAGCTGGATATCGGCGCGCTTGCCAACTTCCAGGGTACCAACCGTCTGCGCGACGCCCAGCGCCAGCGCGCCGCCATAGGTGGCCGCGACGATGGCTTCCTCGATGCTCAGGTGCATTTGCAGTACCGCTGTGGTCACGCAGAAGGCCATCGACGAGGTGTAGGAGGTCCCCGGGTTGCAGTTCGAGGCAAGGGCGATCTGCACCCCTGCGTCGATGAGTTCCCGGCCCGGGGCGAATGGCATGCGGGTGGACAGGTCGCAGGCCGGCAGGCAGGTGGCCACGGTCCCGGCAATACCGCTTCGGGTGCGCGGATCCCACCGGTCCCACGAGCCGGCCAATGCAGTGATGTCGGCTGGATCGAGGAAGTTCACATGATCAACGCTCGCCGCACCGAATTCGACGGCCAGCCGGGTACCGGGCCCTGGCCCGAGCTGGTTTCCATGCACCCGTAACCCCAGGCCGGCTTCGCGTGCCGCACCAAGCACCTGCCGGCTCTGCGCTTCGTTGAAGGCCCCGCGTTCGCAGAAGACATCCGCGTTCTGCACATAGGGTGCCACGCGTTCAAGCATTTCCCCGCAGACCAGATCCGTGTATTGCTGCGCGTCCATCCCCTCGGGCACCAGGTGGGCGCCGAGGAATGTCACCTGGTCAACCAGCGCCGAGGCAATGCGTGCGTGGCGGGTTTCCTCCTCCACGTTCAGCCCATACCCGGTTTTGGTCTCAAGGTAGGTCGTTCCCCCGGCCAAGGCCTCG
This sequence comes from Glutamicibacter sp. MNS18, assembly GCF_026107515.2. Taxonomy (GTDB): domain Bacteria; phylum Actinomycetota; class Actinomycetes; order Actinomycetales; family Micrococcaceae; genus Glutamicibacter. The sequence goes on from NZ_JAPCHW010000008.1 coordinate 44,997, forward strand.
GCGACCCGCCCGGTGACCAGCGCGGTCAGCTCTTCATCCGATGCCGCGCGGGTTGCCGCGGTGGTCACGGCAATCCCTCCCGCCGCATAGTCCTGCCCTGCCATGCGGGCAACGAATTCCCGGCTGCGGTCTCCGGCGAAGACCAGGTGGCTGTGTGAATCCACCCAGCCGGGCAGGGCCGCCCGCTGCCCAGCATCAAGGACGGTATCGGCCTGCGGGGCCCCGGAGGCGTGACCGATCCAGGCAATCCGCTGGTCTGCGACCAGGATGGCCGCATCCCGGATCAGTGTGTGATCGGCATCCGAGGTGAAGGCCTCGGAGATATTGGTGATCAATGTGGTGCTCATGAAAACTCCGGATGCTCGGTGAAAAAGGCCGTGTAGAGATCCGCCGGATCCCCCAAGGTCGTGTGGATGCCGTCGCTGGCTACCAGCGTGCCATTGATGTGGACCTCGGCGATATCCGCGGCGGTGGCGGTCAGTGGGAGCTGTGCGGTGCGCGATCCGATGGTACGGGCGCTGCCGGTGCGCACCAGCAGGTGGTCCGCGTTGTCCTTGAGCCCCAGGGAGCGCAGGCCGCCCTCCCGGGCGGCCGCGGAGATCTCGGCCGGGGCAAAGCGCCCGCGTTCACCGCTGCGCAGGCGCTCGCCGTACTCCAGGCCGCGCTGTTCAAGATACGGGTCCAGCACCGCATGCTGGTCACTGCCCAGGCACAGCACGGCCCCGGCATCGGCGAGCTCGCGCGCCGGACCGATCCCGTCCCCCAGATCCGCCTCGGTGGTGGGACATATGACGATCCCGGCACCCGCAGCCCCCAGGGCGGCGATATCCTCGGCGGTCAAATGGGTTGCGTGGACCGCCGAGAGCCGCGGGCCAAGAAGTCCCGTGCGCTGCAGCAACTGTGTCGGGCTCAGCCCGTAGGCTGCCTGGCATGAAGCGTTTTCGACCGGCTGTTCGGACAGATGCACATGCAGCGGCAGGGCGGGATCCAGCCCCGCGGCAATCTGCCCCAGTTCCACCGGTGAGACCGCGCGCACCGAATGGATCGCCGCACCCAGGCTCAGCAGCCCCTGCCCCGCATCCAGGTCCGCTAGCGCCGCGCCCAGCGCCTGGTGGCGGGCCAGCCACCCGGAGACATCCCCGTCGGAGAATCGCCGCTGGGTTTGGTTGAGTTCCAGGACGCCGCCGGCACTGTCCAGGCCGCCTTGCAGGTAGCAGGTATCAAGCAACACCAGCCGGATCCCCGCGGCCTGGGCAGCACGGGCCAGGGCCAGTTCCATGCCGTGGGCCTCCTCCCCGGCATAGGGAAGCCCGTTGGCGTCGTGGTGCAGGTAGTGGAATTCACCTACCGCGCTATACCCGTTGACCACCATCTCGGCGAAGACGGCGGTGGCCAGCTGCTGGTAGGCGGCCGGGGTCAACCCGGCGGCCGCTGCGTACATCTGCTCGCGCCAGGTCCAGAAGTTCCCGGCGCCACCGTCCACACCCTGGTGGGTGCGCCCGCGCAGGATCCGGTGGAAGGCGTGCGAATGGGCATTGACGGGGGCGGGAACCCGGAGGGTCCGTGTACTCACAGCAGGTCCTCCAGTGCGTCGGCGAGCGCCAGCACGCCGGCGGCCGCGTCATCGTCCTCGACATATTCCTCGGGTGAGTGGCTGATGCCCGAGGGGTTGCGTACATAGAGCATTCCCGAGGGGACTGCCGCGGCCAGCACCCCGGCATCGTGGCCGGCACCGGTGGGTAGCAGCGGGGCGTCGGGAACCAGTCGGCGCACCGAGCCGGACAGCGAGCGGGTCAGTGCCGCGTCGAAGTGCACCGTGGCGGACAAGGACTCCTCGGTGAGGTTCACCGTGCACCCCTCGAAGGCCGCGAACTTCTGGGCCTGACCGTGGATCTTCTCCACGAGCATCGCCGTAACGGCGTCATCCGGGTGGCGCACATCGAGCCACAGATCCACCCGTGAGGCGATGACATTGGTTCCACCGGGTACCGGTTCCACACGTCCCACGGTGGCCCGGGCGTTGTCCTGTGCCGCGGCGATCTGTCGTACCGCCACAATGCTTTGCGAGGCCGCGATCATCGGGTCGGAGCGGTCGGTCATCAGCGTGGTGCCGGCATGGTTGCCCTGGCCGGAGAAGGACAGGCGCCAGCGGCCGTGCCCGAGGATCGTATCGCCCACGGCGATGGCCGGACCGCGTCCGGCATGGTCGGTGTACTCCTCGGAGTTCAGCCCCTTGCCCTGTTCCACATGCAGCTCGATGAAATCCCCGATACGTCCCAACTCGACCTCGTCGCGGCCCATCCGGGCCGGGTCCAGGCCGTTGGCCCTGGCCACCTCTGCGAAGGTGTTTCCCTGCGCATCACGCAGGTTCAGCGCCTTGGCCGGATCGATGGCGCCGGTGAGCAGGCGCGATCCCAGGCAAGCCACCCCGAAGCGGGACCCTTCCTCCTCGGGGAAGACCGTCAGCGCCAGTGCCCGGTGGCGTACCAGGGTGCCTGCCGCTTCGCGTTCGGCGAGCAGGTCGTAGGCGGCCAGGGCACTGGCAACCCCCAGTGGCCCGTCGAAGGCCCCGCCGCCGGGCACCGAGTCCAGGTGTGATCCGGTCACCAGGGCGCCGCGGCGCGATGCCTCGTCCTTGGCCGAACCCGGCATATCCCACCAGGCCCAGATGATGCCGTTGGCATCGGTGCAGACCTCAAGGCCGCGGCGGCTTGCCTCGGCAATGAACCATTCGCGCAGGGTGATCTCGGCGTTGGAGTACACCGGGCGAGAGTATCCCCCGCGCTTGGCGTCCTGGCCCACATCGGCAATGGCTGCCAGCAGGGTATTGACGGTTTGGGTGTTCACGTTCACGGTTCCTATCTGCCGACCCTCGGGTAGGCAATGGGTATGGCGATCAGCCAGGTCAGGGCCACGCACTGTGCCGGTGCGCCGCCCAATCCGGGTGGCCGGTTACCGGGCCATCGGGATGCGCACGCCGCGCTCGTTGGCGACGTCCACCGCACGCTGGTAGCCGGCGTCCACATGGCGGATCACGCCCATGCCCGGGTCGTTGGTCAGCAGCGCCTCGAGCTTGGCCGCGGCCAGCTCGGTGCCGTCGGCCAGGGACACCTGGCCGGCATGGATGGAACGGCCGATGCCCACCCCGCCACCGTGGTGGATGGACACCCAGGTCGCGCCGGAGCTGGTGGCGGTCAGCGCGTTGAGCAGCGGCCAGTCGGCGATGGCGTCCGAGCCGTCCTTCATCGCCTCGGTCTCGCGGTAGGGGGAAGCCACCGAACCGGAGTCCAGGTGGTCGCGGCCGATCACGATCGGGGCCGAGACCTTGCCCTCGGCGACCAGCCGGTTGAACAGCAGGCCCGCCTTCTGGCGTTCGTTGTAGCCCAACCAGCAGATGCGCGCCGGCAGCCCCTCGTACTCCACGTGTTCCTGGGCGGCATCCAGCCAGCGATGCAGGTGGGCGTTCTCCGGGAAGAGTTCCTTCAGCGCCTCGTCGGTGACCCGGATGTCCTCGGGGTCCCCGGACAGCGCCACCCAGCGGAAGGGGCCCAGCCCCTCGCAGAACAGCGGGCGGATGTAGGCCGGGACGAAACCGGGGAATTCGAAGGCCCGCTGGTAACCGCCCTGGCGGGCCTCGTCGCGGATCGAGTTGCCGTAGTCGAAGACCTCGGCGCCGATGTCCTGGAAGCCGACCATGGCCTCGACATGGGCCGCCATCGCGGCCTGGGCCTTCTTGGTGAAGCCGACCTCGTCGGCCTTGGCCTCGGCTTCCCACTGCTCGACGGTGTACTCCACCGGCAGGTAGGACAGCGGGTCGTGGGCGGAGGTCTGGTCGGTGACGATGTCGATCTCGATCTCCCCGGCCTTCTGACGGCGCAGCAGTTCCGGGAAGACCACCGCGGCATTGCCCACAAAACCGACCGACAGTGCACGTTTCTCGTTCCTGGCGGCGGTGACCTTGGCGATGGCGGCGTCCAGGTCCAGCTCGACGTCATCCAGGTAGCGCTTGCCCAGTCGGCGGCACAGCCGGTCCTCGGAGACATCGACGATCAGGCAGGCGCCCCCGTTCAGGGTGACGGCCAGTGGCTGGGCGCCGCCCATACCGCCGCAGCCGCCGGTCAGCGTCAGGGTGCCGGCCAGGGTGCCGCCGAAGCGCTTCACACCGATCGCGGCGAAGGTTTCATAGGTGCCCTGCAGGATGCCCTGGGTGCCGATGTAGATCCAGGAGCCCGCGGTCATCTGCCCGTACATCATCAACCCCTCGGCCTCCAGCTTGCGGAACTCGGGCCAGGTGGCCCAGTCCCCGACCAGGTTGGAGTTGGCGATCAGGACGCGCGGCGCCCACTTGTTGGTGCGGAACACGCCAACCGGCTTGCCGGACTGCACCAGCAGGGTCTCGTCCTCTTCCAGGTCGGTCAGCGTCGTGATGATCGCATCGTAGGCTTCCCAGGAGCGCGCCGCCCGTCCGGTGCCGCCGTAGACAACCAGGTCCTCGGGGCGTTCGGCGACCTCGGGGTCGAGGTTGTTCATCAGCATGCGCAACGGGGCTTCGGTCTGCCAGCTCTTGGCCGTCAGCGTGGTGCCGCGCGGGGAGCGGATGACGCGCGATGGATCATGTTGGGTGAAGCTCATGGCTGGTTCTCCTGTGGGTAGGCGGTCAGTACGTTGCGGGCCTCGGCGGTCACTTGTTCGCCAATGGCCGCGATCTTTTCAGGGTTCATGCGGTAGCTGGGGGCGACCACGCTCAGTGCGGCGATCACCCGGGTCCCGGTGACGGTTCCGTCCGCTGCGTGGGTCTGCACGGAGACCGGCGCGGAAATGGCCGTCACATCGGCCTCGACTCCGCGGTCCACCACCACGTAGCCGGGTGCGGGTATCTCCCCGGTCAGAACCACGCCGGCGGCACTGCCCTCCAGGGGGACGGTGCGCCCCACCCAGGAAGCGTGACGCACCGAATGCGTGCCCTCACGCATCGCGAGGTACAGGCCTTGGTCCCCACCGGGGCCGTGATGGGCCCGGACGATGACGTAGGCCGATTCGCCCGTGGCGTCCACGATCCGTTCCAGCGCCGGTGTGGCCAGGGAAATGATGGATTCGTGGCTCAGCGCCTGGGCACCGAGCTGCACAATGCGCAACCCCGGCCGGTAAGCACCGTCTTCATCCTTGCGGACATAACCGGTGGATTCCAGGGTGCGCAGCAGGCGCAGTGCGGTGGATGCGGACAGGTCCGTTCCGCGCGCCGCGTCGGCCAGCGTCAGGAATCCTGCATCGCACACCGAACCCAGCAGTTGCAGTGCGCGTTCGACGGTACGCGTTGACGGTTCGGCCACGGTGAGACTCCCGAAAGTTGGTGTTTGGCTGGTAAAACCGAGTGCCCGAGGTTACCCTCGTCACACAAGGTGTTTCACTAATTGAAACGCGTATTTCACTGAATGGCAATAGCTGGACCAAAATTTTCCTTGGAGGGGTCGTCTTCCTGAGCGCCGCCATCGCTTGCGCCGGACAGTCCAACTGGCGACAGCCATAGCGGTCGCAGTTCGAAGGCGGTTCCGAAAAGGCACTCATCCCGCACTGACCCGCCTCAAGACATGGGCAACGAAAGTTGCCGGCAATGCGTCGATCCTGTTGGCACAATAGTTGGCTTATCGGTATTATTGTGTCATGACTGTGATGACTACCGCCGAAACCGCGAAGCTTCTCGGGGTGAGCTCCGAGGCGGTTCGGAAAATGCTGAAAACCGGCCGCTTGGAACAAACCAGTGTCGCTGGCCGCACGATCCTGATTGATGCTGGCTCAGCTCACCGCGTGCATCGGGAAGGCAAGCGTTCAGGACGTCTTTGGGCGCAGCGTACCGCCTGGGCGGCGCTGAGCCTCTTGTCGGGCGCTGAGGTCTCTTGGCTGTCAGCGAGCGAATTGTGGCGGTTGCGTAAAAGACTCGCCTCCCTTTCGGCCGAAGAGCTCCATCAGTTGGCACGCAACCGAGCTACTTCACACCGCTATCGAGGCGGCGAGGCGGCGAAACAGAAACTCTCCAAAGTCGTGGCGGTCACCGGCATCGGGGCGCTGGAGGATCCCCTTCTGGCCAATACCTTCGGACTCGCCTCCGGAACAGGCACCCTGGAAGGCTATGCAAGGACCGGCTTCATTGAGAAGAACGTTCGGAAACTGGGATTGAGGGAAGATCCTGCCGGGGACATCCTTATCAGGGAACTCGATTTTGTACAGCCTCTGGTAAGCGGCCATCTCCCGATAGCAGCGATCGCTGTTGATTTGATGGACTCACTGTCCACCCGTGAACGCTCAGCGGGCCGAGCCAAGTTAGAAGAGCTACTGCATGCCATCTGAGAACCACGCACGCCCTGCAGTGAGCGTCACGATCCCTCCGGCCGGTTGGGCCGCGCCATGGCCTCAATGCCTGGAACTGGCCCAAGCGCTGGATTCCTCGAAATGGACCTTGATCGGTGGGCTGATGGTGCAACTTCATGCTGTGGTGGCGAACTTGCCCATGATCCGGCCCACGACTGATGTTGATGTGGTCCTGCACGTGGAAACCGGATCAGTCTCCGGGCCGGAAGTCACCCGTACGCTGAATCAGCTCGGGTACACCCTCCAAACACCGTTAAGTACTGCGTCGCCAGCGCACCGTTTCATCCGGCAGCGCGAGGGGATGAAAGAGTCGATCGATGTGATGGTCGCGGATCATGGTGTTTCCAAGCCTCCGCTGACCCTTGGGGGCCGTGAACCCTTCCTGGTTCCGGCCGGCACGCAGGCGCTGAAACGCACCCTGAACTGCCGTGTCATGGATGTTGCCGGCGAGTTAGTCACCACGCTGAGCATCCCGAGCGTTCTGGCTGCAGTGGTCTTGAAGGCCGCGGCCTACCGAGAGGATTCCAGGGACCGGGAACGACATCTGGAGGACGCTGCACTACTGTCGACGATGCTTGGGGATCCGCTGGCACTGGTGCCGCAGCTTCAAGGATCTGACCGCTCGCGAATCATCTCTATGCATCACCAACTCTCGGATCCGCATCACCCAGCGTGGGCAAGATTCGATGAAGAGCATCGTCATAAAGGCCAATATGCTCTGGAGATCCTGGCGAGCAATCCCCAAGATTTCGAGCTGGATAACGATCTGGGCCCCGCATTCTAGACTTCAGCACCCAGGTTATTCGGTGTCCTCGGCGCAATTCGCCCCGGCCGACTGCCGGAGTGGATGCGACGGCTGCGACGGCTGTGTGAATTCGTCCTGGAGCGCCTCTGGGACTGGTCCGCCCGCTCCGGGGCGAGGATGCTCTGGCCGCTAGCCGGCAATGCCGCTCGTGCCCGTCGGCGCGTTCACGATATCCAGCACATCGGGCAGGTAGCGCAGGTACCAATACACCAGATCGCTACTCGGTGACGTGCTTCCGTAGCTCGCAGTCTTCCACGACGTATAGCGCCCTGCATGCTCGTGTGGGGCTCTCACATCGGACGCACTAGCCCCAGAACACGTCCCACGGTGGCTTCTTTGCCCCGATTTCCTCATCGACCACTAGCTGCAGGTCCACTGGTAACAACTCAGTAGCAGTGTTCGCGCGTTCGCCAGTAAAGGGGATGACGAGGTTTTCAGCAGTCAAATGCAGCGATCTGCTCCACGGTGCTGAACTCCAGAGCTTCGACCACCTGACGTGCCTTGGCCACAGTTGGGTGAGCAAGCGACGCGTGCTTCGATCTGCCAGCAGAACGGGTCCCGGAGTAACAGCCTCGCAGTTCAGAGTCGGTCACAATTCGGGTTCGCCCCACTGCCCACGGTGGGGAGTCATGGAATGGAAGGTATACCGGCTAAAACAAACACGCTAAGGCCCTCACACGGCCACCTTCCTGGGTTAGAGCCAGTTCTCCTTTTCGATCCGTAAACCAGCCAGATGCTGCTCATGTTGAGTGATCCATGAGCGCGAAGAAGTGCCGAATCTGGAACCACGGTTATGAAGCTCCTCGATGACAAGAGGGCAACACATCAAGAGTTTACGGAACACGCCGCCACTGCATGGAAGTAATGCCCCATGCCAAGCGTGCAGGAAACCTATCCTGCCAACTGATGAACCGACCGACGCGACCGACGCGGTACCCCATCACCTTTTGCTTGTCTTGACTGTCCAACCCTTAGTTGGACTATCAAGGCAAGACTCTGCCCTCAGCCCTCCCTTTGCTCCCTCTGCGGTTGCACCCCTTCGGCTTAGTGTCAACGTGAGGAACTGGGCTGGGCAGTAATAAAAATAGAGTTTGAACGTAGTGAAGGCCTTTAACGCCCGAGGTTAAATATGGTTAAATAAGGATCGGGGTTGAGAAATCTATACGAAATTCTCAACCCCGATCCTTATTTAACCTAACTAGCTTAGTGCTTTCGCTCCTCTTGCTTTGCTATGAACGATAGCTAGAGCAATCCACAGCACCACAGGCACTAGGGCAATTCCAGCAGTAACTGCGAAAGGCAACACAGTGCTTGCGGTCAAAACGAACGCGGTACCCATTACGGAGATCACGCTAGCGACGATTCCGAGAATAAATCCTGCTTTGTTGGCTTCTTGGCTTACCTCGGCTACAGCCAGGACACCTGACACAACAGCAGCCAGGGCCGCGATCAGGGAAACCACTGTTAACGCATTCGCCCCAGTAAAAATTGATCCGACGGTAAAACACGCCGATACAGTGATTTTCAGTCCTGCGGACATCCCGAACATTCCTTCATTTTGCATTGAGATCACCTTCCGGAAAAGAACGGATTACTTTGCCCAAGGGGTCGCACACCAGGCCCCAGCTGCGGCGAGCGACGCAGCCAGACCGACCACACCGCCCTTAACTGCCTGCTTGCCCAAGAACTTCACCATAGTTTGAGCAGCCTTATTCCAATCCTTGCGGTTGATGTAACCCAGAATCGTTCCTTCAGAAGCACCGAAGAGGGCACCGAATCCGGTGAAATTCAAAACGCACTGACCATAACTTGCAGCTGACGCAACGGGAACATTGCCAATGTGAGTCTGAGGGACCTGGGCACGGAACTGAGCAATGATCTGTTTGCCTTCTACTTCACCAAAATGCTTGATGATGCTCTTTTCATCAACACGGAATGAACCATCTTCATTCTGGGTGATTCCATGCGTAAAAAGCGCTTCGAGATCCTTAGCCAACTTGTCGACTTCGGCATCAGTGACCGATTCATTTGCAACTGTCGCCGCCGCTTGATTGAGCTGGGAAGGCGTGGATGCTGACGCCGGAAGTGCTGTGAAGGTCAATCCACAAGCCAGGACCGCAGCGATAGAAGCGTTCACAAACTTATTCTTCATTTTTGCTCTCCAAATGAGCGTGAACTGCCCCAGCTGGTCTCTGAGACATCTTTCCTTAAAGATATCTAATCCAATTAGCTTAAGCCAGCCCATATGAAAGGCTCTATTGAAAATAACCATCCTACTTAAGTAGGATGGTGGCCTCATTGCATATGTGCTATCGAGCCATTCGTTCACGTTCGCTCTCAAACCCTTGGCTACAGCCCTTCGGTTATGCGGAAGGTGCTCGGGACTGTCGATACGCGCACCAGGGCACGCTTCGCAGGTGCCCTGAAAATCAACCTTCGCTGCGCTGCGGTTGATGGGCCGGCCCCGCGCCCTCCGCGTGTGCACTTGGGGATCGTCGGTCCCGTTTCCGGCCCCCTGTTTGCGCGCGGCTTTATCCTCCACGGTCGGACGCACGCAAACAGATGGAATGTATGATCACCCGTAACGGAAAACTATCGTACCGCTCGTGCCCCGCTGACAGTTTTCGTTCCGGCTCATCGCCCCTTGCTCCTGCGGAGGGCTTGTTCTCGACCGCTGCGCGGTCTTCGGAAGGACTGTTGTTATGGCGTTGTTTTCTGGCCCTTGTGACTCTTGTGTGGGTGTCCGGACCCGTTAAAACATGAAGCACGCCGTTCACTGTGTAGGTTTAAAGCGTCTAAACAATAACCTCTGAACACAAGAGAACGGCGTGCAAAAAACAACTCTATTGCGTGGCATCCTCGGTGTCGAGAAGAACACGATCATTGAACACCTCGACCACCACGAAACCTCGAAGGGCTTGGCCTACGTAGTAGCCCACGTGCGCCCCAGCAAGAAGCTCAAATCCCGGTGCGGGATCTGCCAGCAACGCTGCCCCGGCTACGACCAGGGTCAGGGACGCCGCCGCTGGCGGGCCCTGGACCTGGGCCCGTTACAGGTCTGGCTGGAAGCTGCCGCACCCAGGGTCTGGTGCCCGGTGCACGGGATCGTGGTGGCCTGGCTGCCCTGGGCCAGGCACAATACCGGACACACCCTCTACTTCGATCAGCAGGTCGCCTGGCTAGCCACGGAATGCTCCAAACGGGCGGTCACCGAGCTGATGCGGATCGCCTGGCGTACCGTCGGAGCGATCATCGACCGGGTGTGGGCCGATACCACCGCCCGGGTGGACTTATTCGCGAACCTCAAGCGGATCGGTATCGATGAGATCAGCTACAAGAAGGGCCACAAGTACCTGACGGTAGTCATCTGCCATGACACCGGACGGCTGGTATGGGTCGGGGTCGGACGCACCAAGGACACACTGCACGGGTTCTTCGATGCCCTGGAAGCCTCCCAGACCGGCCGGTGCGCGAAGATCACCCACGTCAGTGCCGATGGGGCGGACTGGATCGGCACGGTCGTGGCCGAACGCTGCCCGAACGCGGTACGGGCCGCGGACCCGTTCCATGTCGTGGCGTGGGCAACCGATGCGTTGGACCAGGTGCGCCGGGAAATCTGGAACGATTACCGCAACGCTGCCCGGCAGGAGCCTCAGCGCGGGCGGGGCAGGCCGCGCAAGGACGCTGCGCCTCGTCCGGCCTCCGAAGCGGCGAAGCAGCTGAAGGGGGCCCGGTACGCGTTGTGGAAGAATCCCGAGAACCTCAGTGAGAACCAAGCGGCGAAGCTGGCATGGATCGCCAAGACCGACCCGGCCATGTACCGGGCCTATCTGCTCAAGGAAGGGTTGCGCACGATCTTCACCTTGGACCTGCCCGCCGCGGTCGTAGCGCTGGAGAAGTGGATCGGCTGGGCCCGCCGATCCAGGATCCCGGCGTTCGTGGAACTACAACGCAAGATCGTCAAGCACAGGCAACGGATCCTTGCCTCGATCGAGCACGGGCTGACCAACGGGCGGATCGAATCGATGAATACCAAGATCCGGTTGATCACCCGGATGGCGTTCGGGTTCAAATCCCCAGGCCCGCTGATCGCCATGGCCATGCTCAGCCTCGGAGGTTATAAACCGGCCCTGCCAGGGCGTGAGTGACCCATAGATGAGTCACAAGAGCCTGTTTTCTCGGAAGAAAACACCGGCACCGACTCAGCCGCGGAACCCGTTTGTTCCTACTCCGGAGCAGGAAGCTGCTCGGCGTGAACGCGAAGCCGCGCAGGCTGCTGCAGCCGAGGCAGCGCGGGTGGTTTATGATCCATGCAAGGGTGGCCGTCCTACGGTGGAGCACCCGCGCACCAAGCGCGTTTCCCTATCCTTATCCGATCAGGAACACAAAACCCTGGTCGCTGCGGCTGGGGTGAACCGTCCCGGAAATCATGCCGCTAATTTACTAGCGGCATGATTTCCGGGATGCTTCTATGTTTGTCAAGCAACCGATAGAGGCGGATTTGTTGCCAGGACTCGAAAGAGTTGCCGAGTGATGTAGCGCTTTAGGGTCCGCATGATTTCGCGTTTACTGCGTCCTTCGGCGATTTTGCGTTCGACATATTCGCGGGTGACCTTGTCCGTACGCATTCGTGTCAACGCGATGGTGTTGATCGCCCGGTTCAGTCGCCGGTCACCACCGCGGTTGAGCCGGTGCCTGACGGTGTTTCCCGAGGACGCTGGGATCGGGCAGGTGCCCGCGATCATCGCGAAGGCAGCTTCGGAGCGGATGCGTCCCGGGTGCGACCAGACGGTCATAACGATCGCAGCGGTTACCGCTCCCACTCCGTGCATGGCCAGTAGTTCCGGCACATGTTGGGTGGTCAGTTTGGTGAGCTGGACCTGATTAGCTTTTAAGTCGGCATCTAGGCCAGTGATCTGTTTAGCCAGGCGCACAGCCTCACTACGGGCAACAGTGGCACCGAGGGTCTCATCGCGTGCACGCCATGCCGCGATGGTCTTGACTTGGGCTGCGGTCAGTGGCTTGCGGGCGTCAAGCCCCAGTTCGTGAGCACGGACCAGTGCTGTTAGGGCATTGATGGCTCGTAGCCGATCGGTATTCATCTGGTCGCGTCCAACGCTGAGCAGTTTTAGTGCGGTCTGGACATCTCCTGCCCGGCGGTCTCGAAGTTTTTCCAAGTCCATGACGAGGGTCGATTGGGCTGCTGTGATTGCGTCTAGGGCATCAGTTTTACCTTTGCCCCGCAGTCGTTTGGTTGAAGGTGTGGGGGCCTCAACCACGCGATAGCCAGCCTGCGCAAGACGATCGGCCATGATGGCTCCGTAGGAGCCTGTGCACTCGGCCGAGACGAGGACACTCTCGATGTCACCTTTGGTGCGGCGTCCAATCCAGGCTGCTGCGCGTTCCAAACCAGGGCTCGTAGTCGGAAAGGTTTCCTGCGCGCAGAGTTTGCCCGAGGGCGACTCCATGATCGCGTAGGTATGGGTTGCGGCGTGTGTATCCACGCCGACGATGAATCGATAGTGATCTGCCACAATTGACATGCGATGTCTCCTTCTAACGTGCGGACGTCGTGACCGGCGTCGGCCCGGGAGAAGATCACTACGAGACATGCCTGTAAGGGGCCACAATCCCCAGGGATCGGGCAGGCTTCTAATCAAGTCATCGCGGTGGGCCGGGGCGGCGCCGGCCCTTCCAACCAGGTGGACAGATCCCGGAAATGACACCCCGAAAGGGTCAGACGGTTCAAGAGTCACACCTGGTCGGAGGAACCAGTACCACTCTGCCAGCTAGCCCCAGGCCAGCCACCTTCAACACTTACAGACGGTTCACGAAGTCCTCCAGGGCCTTGGCCGCGGATTCGATACTCGGAGCGGTATAGATCCCTTTCAGTTGCTTGCTCACAGCCTTGCGGTCAGTGTAGGACACGAACCGGTTCGCCGCCCTGATCAGGTTCACCACACAGGTCTGCACGGTCGCTTTCGCCCATGTTGCCTCGATCGCTTCAGGGAAACCGGTCAGTCCGTCGCAGCAGGCGATGAGCACATCCTTCACCCCGCGGTTGGCCAGTTGGGCGCAGACCTAGGCCCAGAACTTCGCGCCCTCGTTCTCGGTGACCCCGATGGCCAGATGCGCGGCATTGTTCCTCACTTGGTGCCCATCGCGGACCTTGATCACGATCGTGTCCAGGTACAGGATCGGGTAGAACTCCTCCAACGGGCGTTCCTGCCACACGGCAACTTCTTCGAGCACCTCGTCGGTGATCTTTTCAGATCGTGTCGTGGGACAGCTGGGTGCCGATGGTGGTTTCCAGGTGGTAGGCGATATCCCGCACGGGTCTCGACCCGGCATACAGGGAGACGATCATCTCGTCCACCCCGCCGGTGCGGCGTGAGTCCTTGGGTACCAAGGTCGGGGTGAAGGTGCCGGCCCGGTCCCGCGGGATCTGCAGGTCGATATCGCCGACGATGGTGGACACGATTTCGGGTGGGACCCGTTGCGGGAGTTTGGGATGAACCGGCCCTCGGTATCCCCTTGTTCGTAGCCCAGGTGGCTACTCAGTTCGGCTTTCAGCCCGCGTTCCAGACCCGCGCGGATCAGCTGCGCGATGAACCCGTCCTTGCCGTCGAGTTGGATCTCTCCTCGATCGATGAATCCCATAAGCTCATCGAACGCGCCGGAGTCCTTGACCGCGTCCATGGATCCGAGGTTGGCGAGTTTCTCAGCGATGCCGGAGGCGTTTTCCATGAAGGTATCGGCCTGGTCTTTCTGGATGGTCATATCGTGTGTTTCCTAGTCTGCTTGTATCAGTTGACTAGGGCTCTTACACAATCCACCTGACAGGCCCCCGGTATAGTCGCATTGAACCAGCACCGACACTACCCGATCCCACACTGTTGCTACCGGTTCGTCTTACCGGCGCTATCCGAAGCCCCGGCTAAACAGTTAACGAACCGCGAAGCGGGATCTTTAGTGTACGTGACTGCCCAGAACCGACTTTAACGACAATCGTGTCAGCTCTGCTCTTCGAAAGGAAACAACTCTCCGATGAACCCCAAGGAACACCCCGGGACAATCCCGGGCCTCGTGCGGCCCTATGCGGGATCGCACCCGACCCCGTGGCGCAATGGAGGCGGAATCACCCGCGAGATTGCCCGCGGAACATTGGAGGACACCGGTGCGCTGGAAGCCCTCGAAGACGGGCAGTGAGACTGGCGGCTGAGCATTACCGACGTCGATGCGCAGGGCGAATTCTCGGCATTCCCCGGCCTCACCCGGATACTCACGATCATCCGAGGCGAAGGAATGTCCCTGACCATCGACGGAACCGAACAATGGCTGGACAGCTACCGTCCGCTGCGTTTCGATGGCAGCGCCACCACCAGCGCCACCTTGCCCCGCGGACCCATCCGGAACCTGAATCTCATGTTCCGCAGCAGCCGGCTGAACGGCGAGGTTGAACTCAGGAACCTCATCGGGCCCGGCCAACTCACGCTGGGCCAGAGCCAACTGGCCATCCTGCTGCAGGGTGCCGCCCAAGTCACTGCTGGGCACGATGGGCACGCCGTCTTGTCGGAGTTCGACAGCGTCATCGGCAACCAATCCGCCAGCACCACCGTGACCGGCAGCGGGATGCTGGCGGTCATCACCCTTACCCGCATCGAGGGGTGAGGGCCGAATCCGCGATTGCATCAACCCAGCAAAGCGTAGCTTCATGCGCCAGCGGCCAGGTCCCCAGCCGGCTTGGCAGGACCATGAAACGCGGGGCAGTCATCGGGCGGGTGCGCACCGGGTGCCGCGCTTTTCAGGAACCAAAAAAGATCCGCCGTCTTTCGGGTTACGAAAGACGGCGGATCGCATGCCACCGCACCATCAATACGGCGGCATCGACACTAGACGCCCACACGGTGCCTAGGCCACACTGTTAACCTTCTCAGGTTGGTGATGTGTCAAGGAAATCGAGTTTCTCACCAAGTCACGAAGTTTTCCGGGCTCCCAATCGTGTTCATCCAGAGCCCGCAATTGCACCAGGACGTTGCCCAGCGCGGTGCATTCCACCGGGCCGGCAACCACCGGAACCCCGGCCCGGTCGGCGGTGCGTTGGCAGAGCAGTTCACCCTGTGACCCTCCCCCGACCACGTGGATGGATTCGGGTTCGAATCCGGCGAAACGCGCCGCCGCAAAGGACTGCCGCGCGAAGCTCTCGGCCAGCGATTCAATCACCACACGCACCACCTGCGCCTTGGTCCGCAGCGGCTGCCCGCCGGCCGCGACCACTTCCCGGTTGATGCGTTCGGGGATATCCCCCGGGGCCAGGTAGCGTTCGTCCTGCGGATCGATCAGCACCTGGGGAACGGGCAATGTCCCGGCTTCGGCCAACACCTCGGCCAAGGTCACCTGGTGCGAGGCGTCCTGCCCGTTCCAGTAGCTGATCGATTCGCTGAGCAGCCAGGTTCCGGTGACGTTCTTCAGGAACCTCACCGTGGAGTCGATTCCCAGTTCGTTGGTGAATCCGCTGGTCCGCGCCTGCTCGGTGAGGACCGGGGACTGCAGTTCAACCCCGACCAGCCCCCAGGTTCCACAGGACACGTAGGCGCTGCGGCTTCCCTCCAGCGGAGCCGCGGCCACCGCGCTGGCGGTATCGTGCGAGGCCACGGCGATGACTTGCACCCCGACCGGGGCGCCCAATTCCTCGGCAAGCCCGGGACGCAGCGCACCCACGCTCTGCCCTGGCTGGATCAGCTCGGGAAGCTTGCCGGCCAGCTGCAGGTGTTCCACCAGCCCGGTGTCCCAGGTTCCGGTTCCCTGGTCCAGCAACCCGGTGGTGGACACGTTGGTCCATTCACTGCGTGTCGCACCGGTCAGCAACCAGTTGATGTAATCCGGTACCAGTAGCAGCGTGTCCGCCTCGGCCCACCGGGCCTCGTCCTGTTCGGCCTGCAGCTGGTAGACGGTGTTGAACGGCAAATACTGCAGGCCGTTGCGGGCATACAGCTGCTCGCGGCCGAAGTGCTGTTCCAGCACCGTGACCGCACGCTCGTTACGTGGATCCCGGTAGTGCCGCACCTGGCCCAGCCGTTCCCCGCCCTTCAGCAGCGCGTAGTCCACCGCCCAGGAGTCCACCCCGATGGAGGCGATATCCGGGCGCTGGGCGAAGGCCAGCCGCAAGCCGTGGCGGATCTCGGTCCAGAGCCGGTCCAGGTCCCAGGCCAGCGATTCCGCGGGGGCCTGCGGTTCGAAGGTGGCCAGTGGCAGCGCGCCATTGGCGAAGCGGTGGACCAGCTGCAGTTCGACCCTGCCGCCAACCATTTCGCCGATCATCACCCGGCCACTGGTGGCGCCCAGATCGATCGCTGCTACCGGGGCGCCGGAAACAGCCGTACTCATCGCAGGAACGCCGCCGCAACACCGGAGTCCACCGGAATGTGCAGGCCGGTGGTGCGGGTCAGTTCCGGGCCGGTGAGCACGTACACGGCATCTGCCACGTTTTCCGGGACCACCTCGCGCTTGAGGATGGTGCGGTTCGCGTAGAACTGGCCCAGGTCCTGTTCGTCCACACCGTAGGTGGCGGCACGGTTGGCACCCCAGCCGGAGGCGAAGATGCCCGAGCCGCGCACCACCCCGTCGGGGTTGATGCCGTTCACGCGTACCCCGTGCTCACCCAGTTCCACGGCCAGCAGCCGCACCTGGTGGGCCTGGTCGGCCTTGGTGGCCGAATAGGCGATGTTGTTCGGTCCGGCGAACACCGAGTTCTTGGAGGAGATGTAGATGATATCCCCACCCATCTGCTGCTCGATCAGGGCCTTGGCCGCGGCCTTGGAGACCAGGAAGGAGCCCTTGGCCATCACATCATGCTGCAGGTTCCAGTCCGCTTCGCTGGTTTCCAGCAGCGGCTTGGACAGCGACAGTCCGGCGTTGTTCACCACCAGGTCGATCCCGCCGAAGGCCAGCACGGCCTCGTCGATGGCGGCCTGCACCGCCTGCGCGTCGGCCACGTTGGCGGCCACGCCGATGGCCACGTCGCTGGTGCCCAGTTCGGCGGCCGCGGCCTGCGCCTTGGACAGGTCCAGGTCTGCCACCACAACGCAGGCGCCTTCGGCGGCCAGACGGGTGGCAATGGCCTTGCCGATCCCGGAGGCGGCACCGGTGACCAGTGCGATCCTCCCGGCATGGCTCTTGGGCTTGGGCATGCGGGCCAGCTTGGCTTCCTCCAGTGCCCAGTACTCGATGCGGAACTTCTCGGCATCGGAGATCGGGGTGTAGGTCGAGAGCCCTTCGGCACCGCGCATCACGTTGATGGCGTTGAGGTAGAACTCGCCGGCCACCCGTGCGGTCTGCTTGTTCGCCCCGTAGGAGAACATGCCCACCCCCGGGATGAGCACGATCAGCGGATCCGCGCCGCGCATGGCCGGGGAGGCCTCGTCCCTGTGCGCCTCGTAGTAGGCCCGGTAGTCGGCGCGGTACTCGGCGTGCAGTTCCCGCAGCCGGGAGACCTGCTCGTCGAGGCCGGCGGTGGCCGGCAGGTCCAGCACCATCGGCTTGATCTTGGTGCGCAGGAAGTGGTCCGGGCAGCTGGTACCCAGGGCGGCCAGCTGGGCCAGCTTTTCACGGGACAGGAAATCCAGCACCCGCGCATCGTCGGTGAAATGCCCGACCATCGGCTTGTCCCGGGAGGCCAGGCCGCGGATGGTCGGGGCCAGGGCGGCGGCCCGGGCACGGCGCTCGGCCTCGGGCAGGGCCTGGAAGCCGGGTACTTCGGCGCCGAATGGTTCGGGAACCGAATGCTCGTTGATGTACTTCGCGGCGGTGTCGATGATCCACAGCGAGTTCGCCTCGGACTCCTCGCTGGTCTCGCCCCAGGCGGTGATCCCGTGGCCGCCCAGGATGCAGCCCACGGCCTGCGGGTTGGCTTCCTTGACGGCGGCGATATCCAGGCCCAGCTGGAAGCCCGGCCGGCGCCATGGCACCCATACCACCTTGTCGCCGAAGATCCTGCCGGTCAGTTCCTCGCCGTCCCGGGAGGTCGCGATGGCGATGCCGGAGTCCGGGTGCAGGTGGTCCACGTGTGCCGCATCGACCAGCCCGTGCATGGCGGTATCGATCGACGGGGCGGCCCCGCCCTTACCGTGCAGGCAGTAGTCGAAGGCCGCGACCATCTCGTCCTCGCGGTCCACGCCCGGGTAGCTCCCCACCAGCGAACGCATGCGATCCAGGCGCAGGGTGGACAGCCCCTTCTCGGTGAGCGTGCCCAGGTCACCGCCCGATCCCTTGACCCAGAGCAGCTCGATCTGCTCACCGGTCACCGGATCGGTGGCGGCGCCCTTGGCCGAGGTGTTGCCGCCGGCGAAGTTGGTGTTCTTCTTGTCCGCACCCAGCCGGTTGGATCGTTCGATCAGTTCCCGGGCGACGGTTTTACTGATGGTTTGCTCGCTCATGTTCTTCCCTATGCGTTCTGGTTGGCGCCGTAGCGTTCGGTTTCGATTTCTTCCAGGGTCTTGCCCCGGGTTTCCGGGGCCCAGATGGTGCCGATCAGCAGCGCCGCCACCAGCAGTCCGATGATGATCAGCCCGACCTTGGCCAGCCCGATGCTGCCCAGCAGCACCGGGAAGGCCAGCGAGAGCAGGCCGACCATGACCCGGGCGAGCATGAACAGCATGCCCTGGGCGCTGGCCCGGTACTTGGTGGCGAACAGCTCCGCGGTCCACAAACCGTAGAAGGCCTGGGCCCCCAGGCCGGCCGAGATACCCCAGCAGATGGCGAAGGTGAACAGCGAGAACATGCCCGGAGGGGCGAAGACCAGCACCACCCACGCCACGATGCCCAGCAGTGCCCCGCCGAAGTACAGCCAGCGGCGCGAGACCCGGTCCCCGTAGCGCATGAAGCCGAAGTAGGTGGCCAGCGCGGTCAGGGTCCAGACCAGTACCTGCAGCAGGTTCTGCTGGGTGGCGCTTTCCACCCCTGCCGCGGCGTAGACGCGCGGCTGGAAGATGCCGGACTGGCCGGCCACGGTGTTCCACAGGCCGTAGACGCCCAGCAGGAAGGCCAGGGCGCCCCAGTTCTTGCGATCGGAAAGCAGCCCGGCCACCCCGGAGAAGAAGGAGACCTTCACCCCGGTGCGGACCTCCTGGGCACGCTGTTCCTTCCAGCGGGTGGATTCGGGCAACCCGCGGCGGACCCACCAGGTGATCAGCGCGATCACGAACAGGTGGAAGAAGATGATGCGGCTGCCGGTGACCCCCAGCGGGCCGACCAGGATGGCCAGCGCGAATCCGATGGCCGGTCCGACGGACCAGGCCAGCTGGGCGGTGCCCACATGCGCGGCTCGGTGCTCGCTCGGTGCTTCCTCGGCGATGTACGTCCAGGAGGCCGGCACCCCGGCGCCCACGGCGATACCCATCAGGATCACCCCGATCAGCAGCAGCACCAGGCTGGTGCAGAAGGTGATCATCAGGGCACCGACCATGAACACGATCAGGTCGTAGGTGTAGATGAACTTGCGGCCCAGCCGGTCGCACAACGGTCCGCCGATCATGGCGCCGAGGGCCGCGCCGAAGGCGTTGGCCGACAAGGCGGCGATGATGCCCACCATGGAGTCGTCGAAACCGAAGGCGTTCTGCCACAGGGTCAGGCTGGTGGCCAGGGCGATGATCGCACCGGCCTCGATGTAGTTGCTCATGGCCACCGCGATGGTGGCCTTCCATGCGCTCATCGGGCGACGGCCCGCGCGTGGTGTCATGGTCCCGGTGCTCATCCTAGGCACCCCACCCCGCCTGGACCCCGCCCACACGCTCGGCGGCGATCTGCTCGGCGTAACCGGATGCGCGGTAGGCGGCCATCGGGTCCGCCGGCAGGGACCGCGATTCGCGCCAGGCGGCGAGCTCGGCGCGCACATCGGTGTAGAACGCGTCCATGAACACTTCCTGGGCGCCGAGCACGTCACCGGTTTTCTGGGCCACGGCCAGCGCCTCGCGGTCCACCAGCAGTGCACGGGCGGTCATTTCCTGGACGTTGAGCACGCTGCGGATCTGGCCCAGCACCTTGTCCTCCACATTGTGGCACTGGTCGAGCATGAAGGCGATCGGGCTGTCCTCTTCCAGGCCACCGCCGCGCAGCACCTCGAACATGATGCGGAAGAGCTGGAACGGGTCGGCCGCGCCGACGATCAAATCGTCATCGGCGTAGAAGCGCGAGTTGAAGTCGAAGGACCCGAGCTTGCCCAGGCGTTGCAGTTGCATCACGATGAATTCGATATTGGTGCCCGGGGCGTGGTGCCCGGTGTCCAGGCAGACCAGGGCCCGTTCGCCCAGGGCGGCGACCTGGGCGTAGGCGGTACCCCAGTCCGGCACATCGGTGTGGTAGAAGGACGGTTCGAAGAACTTGTATTCCAGCACCAGGCGCTGTTCGCCGGACAGGCGGGCGTAGATCTGTTGCAGGGACTCGGCCAGGCGGTCCTGGCGTCCGCGCAGATCGGCCTGGCCCGGGTAGTTCGAGCCCTCGGCCAACCAGATCTTCAGATCCTGGCTTCCGGTGGCGTTCATGACCTCGATGCAGTCGAAGTGGTGTTCCACGGCCTTGCGGCGGACCGCGGGATCCTCGTGGGTCAGGGCGCCGAACTTGTAGTCGTCATCCTGGAAGGTATTGGAGTTGATGGTGCCCAATTCCACGCCGAGGTCGTTGGCGTAGCGGCGCAGCGCCGTGTAGTCCTCGACCTTGTCCCACGGGTAGTGCAGGGCCACCTTGGGGGCCAGTCCGGTGAGCTTGTTGACCTGCGCGGCATCGGCGATCTTCTCGTAGGGGTCGCGCGGGGTGCCCGGTGTGCCATACACCTTGAAGCGGGTGCCGGAGTTGCCGTAGGCCCAGGAGGGGACTTCGATGGCCTGGCGTTCCAGGGTGGTCAGGATCTGCGGGGTCAGTTTGGCGCCCATGATCACTCCATTCATAAGGGGTTGCGTAAGGGGGAGGTGCTTTATGCTGCGCTAAAGCCGGGCGAGCTGCTCCTCGAGGTTGAAGACCTCGTCCAGGCGCTGGGCGGACTGGTCGGCACGCCCGTCCAGGCTGATGAAGAAGTCGGACATCTCCGCCTCCCAGCGTGCGGTGCGCGGATCGTTATCCAGGGCCCGTTGCGCGGCGGCGTCGTCATCGGTTTCGTAGTATCCGATGAGCAGCCCGTCGGGGCGCAGGAACAGCGAGTAGTTCCGGCGTCCGGCCTCGGCGATGGCCTTGAGCATCTCGGGCCACACCGCACCGTGGCGTTCCCGGTATTCTGCAAGACGTTCGGGTTTGACCTGGAGTTGGAAGCAGACCTTGGCCACGACAGGTTCCCTCCTTCTTCATTGAAGTGCGTTTCCCGTGGGTTGAACGCAAAACTGAATCGTTTCAATTTCTTAGCTTCATGAAGCATAGACCACAAACCGCGGGCTTGACAAGCGTCACAATTGACCCGGATCCCGGAGTTTTGAAACCTTTCAATGCATGTGGATCGTTTACCCAACTCACCGCGGGATATACTCGCAGCTGCGCGGCAAATACATTTTCTCGGCGGTCAGGAGGACCCATGGCGATCAGCGTGCGGGATGTGGCCCGGGAAGCCGGGGTCTCGGTGGGCACGGTATCCAACGTGCTCAACCGCCCGCAGATGGTCGCCCCCGCCACGGTCGCGAAGGTCACTGCCGTCATCGAACAGCTCGGGTTCGTGCGCAACGACGCCGCCCGGCAGTTAAGGGCCGGGCGCAGCCACAGCTTCGGGCTGGTGGTGCTTGATGCCCGCAACCCGTTCTTCATGGATATCACCCACGGGGCGCAGGAGCGCGCGCTGGCTAACGGCTATACCGTGCTGATGGGTGCCAGCGACGACAAGAAGTCCAGCGAGTCCCGGCTGTTGGAACTCTTCGACGAGCAGCGGGTGGCCGGGGTGCTGATCACCCCGGTGGACACCGATCTGAGCCGGCTGTGGAAAATCCGCGAATCCGGGACCCCGGTGGTGCTGGTGGACCGTGGCAGCGGGGACCGCTCCTTTTCCTCGGTGTCCGTCGACGACGTGGAGGGCGGACGGCTAGCCGCCGCGCACCTGGTGGACGGCGGCCGACGCAGGATCGCGTTTGTGGGCGGCCCGCTGGAGATCGAGCAGGTGGCGCACCGCCTGGACGGTGCCCGCTCTGTGGTGGCCGGCACCAGCGATGCGGTGCTTCAGGTGTACGAGACCACCTCACTGAGCGTGTTGGAAGGGCGGCGTGTCGGTGAGAAGCTGGCCGCGCTACCGGAAAACAAACGCCCCGATGCCGTATTCGCGGCCAACGACCTGCTGGCACTGGGGGTACTGCAGGCCCTGGTGATGACCGGGAAGCTGGCAGTACCCGAGGATATCGCGCTGGTGGGCTACGACGATATCGCCTTCACCGAGTCCGCGGTGGTGCCGATCTCCTCGATCCGCCAGCCGGCCGAGGAGATCGGACGCACCGCGGTGGACCTGCTGCTGCGCGAGGCCGAGGCCGGCGCGGATGCGGTGCGCGAGCAGTTCGTCTTCGCTCCAAAGCTCGTGGTGCGTGCCTCCAGCAGGTAGGTGCAGCCGCAACCGCTACAGCCGGGCCAGGATCCGGTTGATCCGCTCCCTGTCGAAGGCCGAACCGTCGAAGTCCTGGCCGTCCTCCAAGTCCAGCCATTCCCGGTAGTCCTCGTACATCTCATGCTCCGGGTCGTTGGCGGCCAGCAGCATGGACTCCCATCCGGGAACCCCGCCACTGTCCTCGGCCGGGGCCGTGCGTCGTCCCCCGGTGCACCGCGGCACCGTGCCGGACTCGTTCTGAAGGACCTTTTCCAGGATGATCTCCAGTTCCCAGTTATCCCCGAAGTCGTACACGTAGCCGATCTTGTCCTTCTCCGAGGACAGCAGCTGACCGATACCCACCGCCTGTTCGTCGATGTCCCCATCGCGCAGCGGCAGGGTCGCAGACTGAGCCTCGGTCAGCTGGTAGGCGTGCAGGTGCGAGTTGTCCCAGTCGAACGCCGCCTGGATCACCTGGTGCAGGTCATCCAGGGTGGCTGCCCCGGACACCAGTACCCGCCGCCAGATCGGGGGCTTGGCGTATTTCAGGCCCAGCTTCAGCTGCAGGACTGTTCCCGCAGCGTGAGCCGCTTCCGTGGGGAACGGGATGATATTGGATTCCCCGGCGGACACGCCGGATTCGGCCACCGGACTGGCGAACGGGTTGGGGTCCGCATCCCACTCCAATTCCCCATCAAGGTCGTCCTCGTCCTCGGAGAACATTCCCTCCAGCAACGCGCCGACGGCCAGCGGGATGTCATAGTGGGTGCCCTTCTCGATCAGCCCGAGGTCCGCCAGTTCCTCAAGGTCAGCGAGCACGGCCTTCCAGGTAGTGTCCCGGACCCCCGATGGCCCCGCGTCGCCAACCGGCACCGGGTCCCCCTCGGCGGCCATCAGCAGCACCTGCACCACCAGGTCCCAGACTTCCACGACCGTTGGGTCCTCGGAATCCGGGGACCCGACGGTCTCCTCCAGGAAGGCGTGGACAAAGGAGAACAACGAACCGAAGGCCACTGCCGGATCCTCGGAGAGGAAGTCCGCGGCGCCGGCGCTGGGTCGCACCTGGTTGTCCTCGATCTCAATGGCCTCGGCCAGGGCCAGGGCCAGATACAGCCGCTGCATCAGGTCCTCGCTGGCGCTGGTGAGGCTGCGCATCCGGGATTCGATCAGGGCGATGGCTTCACGGGATTCGGTGGCACCCAGCTCGCCGCCGGGCTCGATCGCCTTGCCGGTCCCGAGCCAGCGCAGCAGGTCGCGTCCCAGCGTCACCACCTTCATCTCGTTCAGGTTGCCCACCGCGAGCGCTTCCATGCTGGACAGGCCCTCGGTTGCCTCGGAGTCGAGGTCCTCGCCGGCGATGACCTGGTTCACCAGTACCCGTAGCAGTGCCAGGTCGTCGGCCGACCCCTCCCACCGGCCCGTCTGCTCCAGGAAGTCCACGTAGGTTTCCACTGCATCCTGGACGAATGCCACGGCGTCCTGGCCATCAAGCGGATCCCGGGCTTCGTTCTCGAAGTCCACCACGGTTTCGAACACCTCGGCGAAGCGTATCGGGTCGAAGTCCGTGGCCGAGACGGGACCGTCAAAGCTCGCATTGACCGTGAAGAGGTTGCGCATGATCATCAGGTAGGGCATCGCCAGGGTGTCATCGCCCCGGGTGGACTCGTACCAGCGCAGGAACTGCGGCGTGATCTGGTCCACGGCCCGTTCCACCGCGGCCATGGCCGTGCTGATCACCTGTTCCGCCTGCTGCCGACCCGGGTGTCCCTGCTTGCGGTTTTTCTTCTTTTTCTGCGCCACTGGTTCAGCCTTCGATAGGTGGTGGAAATGCCTTGCCTTCAGGCTACTGGGCGGCGGTATGCCCCCACAACGTGTCGCCGACATTGCGCGGAATCCGGGGGAACCCATTCCGCTGGCGCTTGCGGTGCAGGCCCAGACCAGTGGCAAGCTGGCCACTCGAAGCGCTGCCCAACAAATCGATTATTGGGCGAGGATCGGCCGGGAAATTGACGAAGCGCCGGCAATCAATCGTCGTGATATCGATCGCGTCCTGTCCGGCGATCAGTCATATGACATACTCTCGGAGCGCGCGCAGGCAATTATTCGTGCCCAGTGGAAACAGGACGTGGAGCGCCACATCACCGACCTGGATTTCGAAGCGGAGTTCGCCGCCCAGGGGCGTAAGTGGGTTGATGCCGATGCCAGCGGAAAGCTTATCCAGCGCGGACGAGCCGGCGAATGACATCAGTCCTCCATGTGCTCGCCGGTCCTCACGGATCCGGGAAAACGACCTTCGTTGAACGGATCCTGCAGCCTGCAACGCATCTACCATTCGTTAATGCGGATTCCATGGCTGCCACCATCTGGCCCGGGGAAGAAGAAGCCCACGGGCATGAAGCCTCGAAGCTTGCAGTCCGAAAGCGCGAACAGCCCCTGAACACACGGTCTTCTTTCATTACTGAAACCGTGTTCAGCCACCCCAGCAAGGTCGACCTAGTCTCCCGGGCATCTCTACTGCGGTACCAGATCACTCTCCACGTGATCCTGGTTCCGTTGGATCAGGCACTCGTCCGAATCACCGAGCGTGTCCCACTGGGCGGGCGTTCGGTGCCGCCGGAAGAGATCGCTGGCCGCTACGAGCGGTTATGGCGGTACGTGGCCCAGGCCCGTCGGTTCGCGGATGAGACCCACATCTATGACAACTCCCTGGCACGTCACCCGTTCCGGCTCGTCGCCGAGTACCGGCATGGGGTCCTCATGCGCGAAACCCGGTGGCCGCAATGGGCTCCGGACGACATCAGGTAGGACCATGGCCTGTCTCTCGTCAGGTAATGAGGAGCATCCGCCCGCTCTGCGCGAAACCCAGCCCATCTGTCCGGTGCGCCGATTACGATTATGATCATGTCCGCTGTTCACGCCGCCCTGACCGCGCGTCGGCTGCTCGCCGAGAGCCCGGCATGGTCCCTGCTGCGCACCGACAACGCCCCGGTGGCCTTCGCGGTCCTCGGTGCCCGGTTCTCCCGGCAACGCCGGCAGGTGCCGGCGGCTGAGCTGATCGAGGCGGTGGAGGCGGACCTGGACGAGCTGCGTGACCGTGGGTTCGAGTTGCCGCAGACCGCCACCTTGTATGTCAGGAGCTGGCTGGCCGACGGGTTCCTGGTCCGCCGTCCAGGGGTAGCCCGCGAGGAGATCTACGAGCTGAGCGACGGGGCGCTGACCGCCCTGCGTTTCATCGAGGACCTGGCCACCCCACGAACCTCGGTCACCGAATCACGCCTGGCCACGATCGTGGACCGGGTGCGCACCCTGAATGTGGAAACGGATCCGGATATCTCCCGCCGGGTGGCCGCACTGCAGGCCGAACGGGACCGCATCGATGCCCGGATCGCGGCCCTGTCCCGAGGGGAGGTCACCGAGGTCGACGAGCAACGGGCCGTGGATTCGGCCACCGATATCCTCTCCCTGGCCTCCCAGTTGCCCGAGGATTTCGCCCGGGTACGGGCCGAACTGGAGAAGATCAACCGCGGGCTGCGGGCCAAGCTGGTCGAGGACCCGGCCTCCCGTGGCAGCGTGCTGGACGACATTTTCCGTGGCGTGGACCTGCTGGCCGAGTCGGATGCGGGACGTTCCTTCTCCGCCTTCCACTCGCTGCTGCTGGACCCGGAGCAAACCCTGGCGGTGGATGAGGACATCGACCAGATGTTGGGCCGCTCCTTCGCCCGCAGGCTCACCGATGCCCAGCGCCTGGCGCTGCGTGACCTGCTGCCCGGGATGCAGGATTCCAGCGCGGAGGTCAGCACCGTGATGACCGCACTGGGCCGCAGCCTGCGCCGATTTGTGCAGTCCGAGGAACTGGCCGAGGACCGCGCCGTCCACCGCCAGCTGCGTAGCACCATGTCCAAGGCCCTGTCCGCGGCCACGGTGCTCAAGCCCTATACCAAGCTGGAGTTGAGCCTGCCGCTGACCGGGGTGCAGGTCTCCTCCCCCAGCGCCATGAGCCTGCACAATCCCACCGACTCGCAAACCGCCACCCCGCTGCAGGTCCACGAATCCTCTTTCGCGGACCTGGCCGCACTGCGCGAGGCGGTGCGTGCCTCGGAAATCGATTTCACCGAAATCACCGAGAACGTCAACCAGGTGCTGGATGAACACGGGTCGGCCACCATCGCCGAGGTGCTGGACCGGTTCCCCGCCACCCAGGGCATCGCCAGCGTGGTGGGGCTACTGGTGCTGGCCGAAAGCCTCGCGCATCCGGCCGGGGACACCCCCGAACCGGTCAGCTGGGCCAGCGGGGATACCACCCGCCATGCCACCGTCCCGCGTTTCCTGTTCCAGGAGAGGATCCAATGAGCGAGAGCACAACCTTCCACACCGAAGCCGGGGTGGAGGACTCGACCAACCGCGATGCCCGGCTCTGGCCCGAGGACACCGGCCAGCTGGCGGCAGCCTCCCGCAAGGTGCTGGTGCAACTGGTCAAGGGTCCCTATGTCTCGGCCGAACGCCACAAGGACGCCTGGCGGGTGCTGCTCACCGACACCGCCGCGATCCGCTCCCGGCTGGCGGACCTGTTCCTGGACCTGGTGCTCGATGAGGCCCAAGGGGTGGGGTTCGTGCGCAACGCACCGGTGCAGGACGGCACCGCACCGCAGGTGGTACGCACCATGGCATTGACCTTCCTGGATACGGCACTGTTGCTTTTCCTGCGCCGTGAACTGCTGCGTGGCTCCGGCGCCCAGCGCGTGTTCATCGGCAAGGACGAGGTCTTCGACCACCTGAACAGCTACAAGGCGAACGAATCCACCGATGAGGCCGGGTTCCTCAAACGCATCAACGCAGCCTGGACCAAGCTGGAAAAGCACAGCCTCTTGCTGCCCACCGGGATCGGCCAGCGCTACGAGATCTCCCCGATCCTGCGCCTGGTCTTCTCCCCGGAGCAGATCAAGGCGGTGGAGGGTGAATACCTGCGGCTGGCCGGTATCCCCGACCTCGACCCACAGGAGCACACCACCGGAGGGAACGGTTCATGAGCACCGGGCTGTATCCGGGCCAATGGCGCCTGGAACATATCGAACTGGCCAACTGGGGCACGTTCTCAGGGCTGCACACCATCAGGGTTCCACGCAAGGGGTTCCTGCTCACCGGTGAATCGGGGTCCGGCAAATCCTCGATTGTCGATGCGATCAGCGCGGTGCTCACCCCGCGTGGCAAGACCCGGTTCAACGCCGCCGCAGCCGATACCAGTACCCGTGGGGCGGACCGTTCGGTGCTCACCTATGTTCGCGGGGCCTGGCGGCGCAGCGCCGATGACCAGACCGGGGAGATCACCAGCCAGTATCTGCGGCCCAAGGCCACCTGGTCCGGTATCCTGCTGCGCTACGCCAACGGCAAGGGCCAAACCTGGACCCTGGTCAAGTTGATGCATGTCAAGGCCGGGGACAACGCCCCGGCAGAAGTGAAGGAAACCTCGATCCTCAGTCCCGTCCCGTTGGGGCTGGACCAGCTGGAACCACATGCCGCCAACGGGTTAAAGGTCCGGGAGCTGAAGGCCGTGTTGCCGGAGGCCACCGTGGATACCGAGCATTCCCGGTTCTCCCGGCGGATCGCCCGTGCCCTGGGACTCACCGGTGAACGAGCCACCCTGCTGCTGCACAAGACCCAGTCGGCCAAGAATCTGGGATCCCTCGATGAATTGTTCCGCAAGTTCATGCTCGATGAACCGGCCACCTTCGCCAAGGCGGATGCCGCCGTGGAGCAATTCACCGAACTGAACGCCGCCCATGAGGCGGTACTGCGCGCCCGCAGGCAGGTGGAGCACCTGCTGCCGCTACGTGCCCAGGGTAGCGAATACGACCAGGCCAGCCAGGATGCCGAACAGGTTGAGCTGCTGCTGGAGAACCTGGAGGCCTTCACCCATTCAAGGCGCCGCGAGCTGACCATCACCGCGATCGACGATGCCACCACCGTCCAGACCACCCGCCGACAGCAGCTGAGGCAAG
This sequence comes from Glutamicibacter sp. MNS18, assembly GCF_026107515.2. Taxonomy (GTDB): domain Bacteria; phylum Actinomycetota; class Actinomycetes; order Actinomycetales; family Micrococcaceae; genus Glutamicibacter. Next base: position 73,705 of record NZ_JAPCHW010000008.1, read on the forward strand.
CCGATGACGCGCACCGGGCGGCTTTGGAGCAGAGCGAGAACTTCCGCGCCCAGGTGGAGCAGCGTGGTGGTCACCAGCTCTCCTTGCTGGATTCCAGGTTGCAGTCCGCCGAGTCGGACCTGGCCAAAACGCAGGCGGACCATACCGAACTGCAGCGCAAGCTGCAGGCCGCGCAGCTGCAGATGCCCGAAGATGGTGCCCAGTACGCCGAGCTGGCCCGGGAGTGCGCCCGGTTGCTGGCCAACGAGGACGGCGAGAAGCAGAGGCTGGATGAACGCTACTCGCGGGCCGGCAGCCTGCGCCTGGGCGCCCAGTCCGAACTGCAGGAAATCGACCGGGACCTGGCCGCGTTGCGCAAGAACCGCTCGAACCTGCCCCGTGACCTGCTTGCCGCACGCCAGCTGATCTGCCAGGACACCGGGCTGGATCCGTCCATGCTGCGTTTCGCCGGTGAGCTCCTGCAGGTCAGCGAGGAATTCGCCGACTGGACCGGAGCCATTGAGCGGGTGCTGCGCCCGCTGGCGTTGGTCATGCTGGTTCCCGCGGCACATGCCCTGGCGGTCTCCAACGCCGTGAACGCCCGTCACCTGGGTGCCTCGCTGCGTTTCGAGACCATTGGCCGTCAGATGCCGGCACCCAAACAGGCCACGGCCAAGGACACCTTGGCGCACCGCATCGAAGTGGCCCCCGGCCCCATGCGCGGTTGGCTGCAGACCCGGCTGGCCGAACGCTTCGACTACAGCTGCGTGGACAGTGTCGAGGCGCTGATGGATGTGCCTCGCGGCGTCACCCTGGCCGGTCAGGTCAAACGCGGCCCGCAGTCCTTCGAGAAGAACGACCGCCACAAGGTCTCGGACCGGCGCCATTGGGTGCTGGGCTTCGACACTGATTCGAAACTGGAACAGTTGCAGGGCGATCGCCAACGGGCCGACACCAGGCTCGAGCAGGCGTTGGCGGCCGAAAAACTCGCCAAACAGGCCGTGGACCTGCACGCCACCCGTTCCTTCGTGGCCGCGGATGTGGCACACCGGCAGTGGGAGGTGTTTGATACCGACCGGGTCCGTCGCCAGATCTCCGAACTGCGCTCGGCGCGCGCCACCCTGCTGGCCGATGACGGGGACCTGCGGACCGCGCAACACGAGCTGGACCAGGCCAGGAAACGCGAGGCCGAGGCCCGGCAGGTCCAGCTGTCCGCGCAACGGGCCGAAATGTCCACCACCACCGTGCTCGAGGGCCTGCAGGCGGCACTGGCCCGGCTGGATGACCAGCCGCAACCCGCCGTGGATCCGGCGATCGGCCTGAAACTGCGCACCGAATTCGATGCAGTCAAGACCCAGCGCATCACCACCCATGAATCGATCGAGACCGACGCCCGCAAGGCCCAAGCGGCGTTGTCCCGGCGCAAGGAGCAGTTGCGCTCCCGGATGGCGGACCTGCACCAGCTGATGTCCAAGGTCATTTCGGGATTCAAGCTTTCCTGGCCGGAATCCGCGCAGGACCTGGCCGATTCGGTGCAGGATCGTGCCGGTTACCTGCAGGTCCTCGGCGCGTTGGAAGCCGACCGGTTGCCCGAATTCGAGGACCGTTTCTTCCAGATGCTGCGCACCCAAACGCAACAGAATATCGCCCAGCTGCGCGAGCTGATCCAACGGGCGGCCCGGGAGATCCGGCAACGGATCGACCCGATCAACTCCTCGCTGCTGCGCAGCTTCTACTCACCGGGGCGCTACCTGCAGATCCGTGTGGAGGATTCCCGTCCGGCCATGGCCACCGACTTCCTGCGGGATCTGAACACCGTGACCACCGGGGCGCTGGCGGTGGAGGAGGACCGAGCCGAGGCCGAGGCCCGTTTCGCGGTGCTCGCCCGGCTGATGACTCAGCTCGGTTCCTCCGAGTCCGCCCACCGGTCCTGGCGCCTGCAGGTGCTGGATGTACGCAACCACGTACGGTTCACCGCGATCGAGGTGGATGCCGAGCACCATGTCATGGATGTCTACGATTCGGGGGCCGGACGGTCGGGCGGACAAAAGCAGAAACTGGTGGTGTTCTGCCTGGCCGCCGCGCTGCGCTATCAGCTGGCTGGGGAATCGAAATTGCCCACCTATGCCTCGATCGTCATGGACGAGGCCTTCGACAAGGCCGATACAAAGTTCACCACGACGGCCATGGACATCTTCTCGGAGTTCGGTTTCCACATGATCCTGGCCACCCCGATGAAGTTGCTGCGCACCCTGGAAGACTATGTCGGCGGGGTGGCTTTGGTCAGCTGTGAGGATTCGAAGGCCTCGCATATTGCCGAAGTCCCCTTCGAACCGACCGACACGGAGCTTGCCGAGCTGCAAGAACCGGACGAGGGAGAAGCCGAAACGGAACCCAGCGAACCGGACGCCCTGTTCTCCTTCGAGGGCACCACCCCGTGATCAGCGTTGCCGAGGCCCGGCTGCGGCTGGGCAAGGTCTACCAGCGCAGGTTCACCGGATGGGCCACGGACCCCTCCGGGGCATTTGAACCGGTGGAGCTGGGGCTCAAACCGCCCACCGACCGACAGGTGAGCCTCGATATGGCGGCCGTGGGCCACTGGCTGCAGGACTGGAGCCGGGTGGACACCGACGGGGTGCGGATCCACTGGGAAACCCGGCGCTGGCCCAACAGCGGCACGCAGAACATTCCGGTACGCCTTGTGGCCGACTCACCGGCGGCCCTGGCCCGCTTCCTCGGCCGGGGCAGGCATTGGCAGCTGCATGCGCAGCGGGCCCGGCGGTTGCTGGAACTCCACCCGCCAGGGGAAGCCGGGTCCGCCGGCTTCGCCGCCGCCGTGGGCAAGGTCCTGGCCAAGGCCGGTGCTCTGGCGGAGCAGGACTTCGACCGGGTTTTCGACGTGCTGGCCTGGCTGGAGGCCAACCCCCACTCGGGGCTATTCCCCCGCCAGCTGCCGGTGCAGGGGATCGATTCCAAATGGCTCGAACGGCATGCAGGGATCGTGCGCCCGGTGAACGTGGCCCTCGGCGGCACCACGGATTTGGGGCTGAAGACCCCGCCCAAGCTCTACCGGGTCAGGTTCCTGGATCGGTCGTTGGCCCCGGGCGGGCTGGATGACCTGATGGCCTCGGGCAGCGCCTTGGCCCGGTTGCCCATCGCCCCGGCCACGGTGCTGGTGATCGAGAACCTGCAGACCTTGTTGTCCCTGCCGCCCATGGACTCGGTGGTGGCGTTGCACGGGGCCGGGTACGACGTGCGCTGGTCGGCTGAACTTCCATGGGTCCGCAGCGCGAGAGTGCTGTACTGGGGCGACCTGGACGCGGACGGGCTGGCCATCCTGGCGGCGCTGCGCGGCGTGCTGCCCACGGTGGTCTCGGTGATGATGGATGCACCGACATTGCAACGCTTCGACCACCTGGCTGTCACGGACCCCAACGGCCCAGGCAACACCGAGCCAAGGGGCCTGACCGCCGGGGAATCAGCGGTCTTCGGGATCCTTCGCGAGAGTGGCGGCATCCGCCTGGAGCAGGAACGCATCGACTGGGGGTATGCGCTTCAGGTCCTTAATCGGGTAGCAACTCGCGTATGACTGGGTCGCCGACTGCAACGAGACGGTCATTGCCCTGATGGCACACCGTGATCCACGAGCGACTGCCTATGCCATTCGGCAGGATCAATACGCGCAGGTTGCCGTAGCCGGCCACCACCTCGGCACATGGCCGCTGCCGGATGGCTCCTTCCCGGGAGGACGATGCCCTGGGTCCCTCACGGGTGATTTCACTTGCGTCATCGTACAAAAAGTTCGAGTCCTTGCGCGTCATGCCGGCCCGGAACTTCGCGCGCACTCCAAAGGTTTCAAGACGAATACTTGACAGCAATAAGTGGTGCACGTTACATTATTCTCCAACGCGCTAACGCGCGTTACTAAATCGAATTAGCAACCAGGTTTTCATCGGATTTCCCACACCGACAACAGCGCAAGGAGGCGGAAGTGCCGCAGCATTCAGTGACCATGGCGGACGTCGCCAAAGCCGCCGGGGTAAGTCGAACCGCCGTTTCCTTTGTTTTGAATCAACGCACCGACGTGAATATCCCCGATGCCACCAGGGAACGCATCAACGTCGTGGCCCGTGAGCTCGGGTACCGCCCCAACGCGGCAGCACGCACCCTGGCCAGCAAGAAAAGCGCCTGGTTCGGCCTGGTCACCGAGATTGCCACCAGTCCTTTTGCCAGTGGTGTCATCAAAGGAGCCCAGCAGGCGGCCTGGCAGGACGGCCGCTTCCTGCTGATCGCCCCGAGCGATGACGAGCCGGGCATGGAGTCGCTGGCCGTCGAAAAGCTCCTGGAACAGCAGATCGGCGGATTGGTCATCGCCGCGTCGTGGCACCGGGAAATCACTGTTCCGGAGAACGCCATGTCGGTTCCTTGTGTCTTGGTCAATTGCTTCGACGCCGACCAGCGTTTCCCGTCAATCGTTCCCGATGAAGTGGGTGGCGGATACACGGCCACGGACATCCTGCTGAAATCCGGCCATACCAACATCGGCCACATCACCCTCACTCCGGGTATTCCGGCTCAAACAGGACGTGAAATCGGGATGAAGAAGGCGCTGGCAGAGGCCGGCATCACCCAGCCGGCATCAAATATCGTCGCTGGCGACGGAACAGCTGACAGTGGTTTCCAAGGAACACGGGAGCTGCTTGAACTCCCCGACCCCCCGACCGCAATTTTCTGCGGCAATGACCGGATAGCCATGGGCGCATATGACGCGATCAAGGAATCCGGACTTCGGGTGGGAACGGACATTTCCATCGTCGGGTTCGACGATCAAGAGATTTTGGCTCCACACCTGAGGCCAAGACTGACAACCATCGCCTTGCCTTTCGAAGAGATGGGCACCGCGGGGGTGTCGTTGCTGAATCAAATGGCAGAGGGCGCACCGATCGACAATCGCCAGATCACCATCGGTTGCCCTCCACGCATTCGTTCATCCGTGGCCGTGCCTGGCCGCAGATGAGCTTCCCCTCCCAGATACATCAGATGATTGGACGAGGAACTTCCATGATAGTCAAACATTTACGACGGGCGCACCTCATCGCGGCCACGGCAACATTGGCCGGGGCACTGGCCTTGACCGGATGCACCAGCAGCGGTTCCGGGACAGCAGATGCCCAAGGCTCCGGGGCCAGTACGGCACTGCTCACGATTCCCCGCGAGGACATGGGAACCTTCTCGCGGAACTTCAACCCGTTCTCCCCCAACGCTGCCCCGATGACCGGCCAGTCGATCTACGAATCGATGCTGATCTACAACCCGGCCAACGGCGATACCGTACCGTGGCTGGCTACCGAGTGGGAGGCCGGAGACGACGGCAAATCGCTGACCTTCACCTTGCGCCCCGGGGTCAAGTTCTCCGACGGCACCGACCTGTCCTCCGCGGACGTGAAGCTCTCGGTAGAACTGCAAAAGCAGCTCATGGGCGGTTACGACTACCTGGAATCGATTGAGACACCGGATGATTCCACGGTGGCCTTCACGTTCTCACGGGCCTTTTCACCTGCGCTCTACGAGATCGGCCAGCAGTTGGTCATCCCTTCCCATATCTGGTCGGAATTCGAATCACCTGGCAACGAGGAAAATCCCGCTCCGGTAGGTACCGGCCCCTACACCGAGATCGCCAATTTCCAGGCGCAATCCTTCGAGCTGCAGAAGAACCCCCATTACTGGCAGCCGGAGAAGCAGAAGATCAACGGCATCCGCATGTTGGCCTTCGCCGGAAATGACGGCGCGAACCTCGCCGCGATCTCGGGAGATGTGGACTGGGCCCCGCAGTACATGCCGGACATCCAAACCACGTATGTCGACAAGGACCCGGAGCACCGCCACTACTGGTTCCCGCCCACCGGCGCGGAAATCAACTGGCAGCTCAATACCACCAAGGACGAATTCTCCGATGTCCGGGTCCGCAAGGCCCTGAGCATGGCCTTGGATCGTGAACAAATCGTCCAGGTGGGCATGGCCGGCTACACGACCCCTGCCGACTGCACAGGGTTGTCGGGCAGCTACGACGAATGGCGCGATACCGCTCTGGTCGAATCCTGCGATTGGACCGAACGTGACTTGGACGCTGCCGCCGCGCTGCTGGATGAGGCGGGCTACACCCTGGATTCCGCAGGAGTGCGCACCACTCCGGCAGGCAAGCCCTTCGCCTTTGACATCTCGGTGGGATCAACCTCGTCGGATTGGCTGTCGGTCGCCAACATCATCGCGCAGAACCTTGAGGATATCGGGATCCAGGCCACCGTTGATTCACCGGACTGGGCCGCAGTCTCGGCCAGCTACGAAACCGGCGAATTCGATACCGGGATCGTGTGGAGCGCCAATTCACCCACCCCGTACCACTACTACCTTGACCTGATGGGCGAGCAGAAGGTCGAGCCTGTCGGAACCCAGACCTTCGACAACTACCACCGCTTCGGTGATCAGCGTGCCGATGAACTGCTCGACGCATTCGTCGCCACCGGCGACGAGGCGGAACAACGCCAGATCATTAACGACGTGCAGAGCCTGTACAACGAACTGGCCCCGGTCGTGCCGCTGTTCCCCGGCCCGGAGTGGGGCGCCTACACAACCGCGAACTTCGTCGGCTGGCCCAACGAGGACAACCCCTACGCAACGTTGAGCACCCGTTCACCCACGACCGTGCTGATACTGACCACTCTCGAACCCGCGAAATAGCATCGGCCCCTCCTGATTCGGTCCGACCATTCGTGAAGGACGCAAACATGAACTTCCTCTTCCGGCGGATAGGTTTTTACCTCCTGGCCTTCTGGGCATCCGTCACCTTGAATTTCCTTCTCCCGCGTTTCATGCCGGGCGACCCGGTCACCCGTATGCTTTCACGTTCGCAGCAGCGCCTGGAACCCCACCAGGTGGAAGCACTTCGCACCATGATGGGCGTTGACGGCGGTGCGCTGATCCCGGAGTACTTCAGCTACCTCGGTCGCATCCTGCGCGGCGACTTCGGAACCTCCATTTCCCGGTTCCCCACCCCGGTTTCCGAGGTTATCGCCTCGCAGCTGCCCTGGACGCTGCTGTTGGGCGGCACCTCGCTGGTCATCGCGGTCATCCTGGGCAACCTCCTGGGTATCCTGGCCGCCTGGCGGCGTGGCGGAATCCTGGATTCCGTAACCCCGCCCCTGCTGGTCTTCATCGGCTCCTTCCCGTACTTCTGGCTGGCCATGGGCGCGCTGTACGTCTTCGGTATCAATATGGGGGTCGCCCCGCTTCGGCACGCCTTCTCGGTGGGTCTGGTACCGGGATGGAACCTGGAATTCATTGCCGACGTGGCCGCGCACCTGGTCTTGCCGGCGCTGACCATCGTGCTGGTGTCACTCGGCGGCTGGATGCTCGGGATGCGCAATACGATGATTGCCACCAATTCCGAGGACTACATCCTCATGGCCGAGGCCAAGGGCCTGCGTCCGCACCGGGTCATGCTCAATTATGCTGCCCGTAATGCGATGCTGCCCTCGGTGACCAACGTGGGAATGAGCCTGGGATTCATCGTCGGCGGGGCGCTGCTGACCGAAGTGGTCTTCGCCTATCCGGGCGTGGGCTACCAGCTCCTGGCAGCCGTCCAGGGTCTGGACTACCCGCTCATGCAGGGCATGTTCCTGACCATTACCGCCGCCGTACTGATCGCAAATTTCCTAGTCGACTTGGTATATGTCCGACTTGATCCCCGAGTCCGGAAAGCCTGAGAACCATGAGCCAGAACGCAACATTTTCCCAGCCTTCACCCGACGACGAGGCGTTGGCCGATCCGACCAGCAACAGGACGCGTCTGGGGCTCGTCCGCATGCTGCGGACACTGCTACGCAACGGCAAGGCCGTGGCGGGACTGTCCATCCTTGCCGTGTTCATCGCCCTGGCCCTGCTGGCACCGGTCTTCTTCCCCGACGATCCCTCGCGCATCACCTCGGCCGGGGCCAGCGCGCCCAGCCTCGAACACTGGCTGGGAACCACGGCCAAGGGCCAGGACGTCCTGGCCCTGACGTTGTGGGGCTCCCGATCCTCGCTGTATGTAGGCTTCGCGGCCGGTATCCTCTCCACCGTGATCGGTGTCCTGGTCGGTTTGACCGGCGCCTACTTCGGCAAGAGCCTGGACGAGGCGCTGTCCCTGCTGACCAATGTGTTCCTGCTGGTTCCCGGGCTGCCGCTGCTGGTCATCCTGGCCGCGTTCATGCCCCCGGGCCTCGGCACCGTGATCGTGGTGTTGGTCATTACCGGGTGGGCAGGCAGTGCCAGGGTCATGCGTTCGCAGGCCCTGTCCATCCGCGGTAAGGACTACGTGTCCGCCGCACTGGTTTCCGGTGAACGCCCGCTGCGCATCATGATCCGCGAGATCCTTCCGAATATGGCCTCGGTCGTGATGACCACGTTGCTGGGCTGCGTCATCGGTTCCATCGGCGCCCAGGCAGGTCTCGAATTCCTTGGCTTGGGCGATGTCAACACGATCTCCTGGGGAACCAATCTGTTCTGGGCCACCAGTGACGGCTCACTGATGCTCGGCCAGTGGTGGATCTTCGTTCCTTCCGGCCTGGCCATCGCGCTGGTTGCCTTCGCCTTGGCGCTGTGCAACTACGCCGTGGACGAGATCACCAACCCGCGTCTACGCAGGCCCAAGCACGCTGTGACGACCACTTCTGCTACCGCAGTGCACAGAGAGGATTCGAAATGAGCGTCCCGGTATTGGAAATCCAGGATCTGACCGTCGAATACGTCAGCGACGAACGCGCGGTCACCGGTGCCGACCGGGTGAGCTTCACGATTCATCCCGGCGAGATCTTCGGCTTGGCCGGTGAATCCGGGTGCGGTAAGTCCACGATCGCGAACTCGATCATGCGGTTGCTCAAGGCCCCGGCACAAATCACCAACGGCAAGATCCTTTTCGACGGTGCCGATGTGCTGAGCATGAACGACTCGTCGTTACGCTCCTGGCGGTGGAACCAGGTCGCCATGGTGTTCCAGTCGGCCATGAACTCGCTGAACCCGGTCACCCGCATCGGAGAACAATTCATCGATGTGATCCGGACTCACCGTGGGGGTTCCAGGGCCTCGGCACTCCAGCGCGCCCGCGAGCTGCTTCAGATGGTGCACATCGATCCGACACGGCTCAAGTCGTACCCGCACCAGCTTTCCGGAGGCCAACGGCAGCGTGTGGTCATCGCCATGGCCTGTGCCCTGAATCCGCGGCTGCTGATCCTCGATGAACCCACCACCGCCCTGGATGTGGTGGTGCAGCAGGAGATCCTGGAACAGATCCGTGAATTGCAGCAGGAGCTGGGCTTCGCGATCCTGTTCATCACCCACGACATGTCCTTGATGCTTGAGCTTTCGGACCACATTGGCATCATGTACGGGGGCCGCATGGTCGAGCTTGCCCCCGCCGACACGTTGCGCCACGGACCCCGGCACGCCTACACGCAGGCCCTGCTCAATGCCTTCCCGCCATTACATGGACCCCGGGTAAAACTCACCGGCCTGTCCGAAGACACCACGTTCACAGACATCCAGGATCTGGAGCTGGTCGGCGACAACCATTGGGTCGCTCCTGCCCGGAAAACCACATCGGCACTAGGAGAATCGCTATGACTGCAGCCACAGCGCAGCCACGAGCCGGTCAGCCGGCCGTCAGCATCCGTTCCCTGAGCAAATCCTTCACCGCCTCGACATTCCTCCGCCGCAAGCAGGTCCCTGCCTTGCGTGACATCGACCTGGAGATGCGGCAAGGCGAAATCGTGGCCCTGGTCGGCGAATCGGGTTCCGGCAAATCGACGCTCGCCCGTTGCCTTGCCATCCTGGAGACACCGGATTCCGGCGAGATCCGTGTGCATGGGAAAAAGATCAACGGCCTGGGAGGGGCTGCCGCCCGCAGGTACCGCAGCGATGTGCAGATGATCTTCCAGGATCCCTTCGGTTCCTTGAACCCGACCTTCCGTGTGGAGCACATCCTGCAACGGGCCCTGGCCCTGCACCAGCCCAAGCTGACATCGAGCCGCGCCGAAATGGTACGGCTGGTGACTACCGTTGGGCTGGCCCCGGAAGTGCTGGGGTCCTTCCCCCACGAGTTATCCGGCGGCCAGCGCCAGCGCATCGCGATCGCCCGGGTGCTCGCAGCCAAGCCAAGTGTCATCCTGGCCGATGAACCAACCTCGATGCTCGACGTTTCGGTACGGATCGGGGTGCTGAACCTGCTGCATAAGCTGCGCGACGAACACGGGATCACGATCCTCTACGTCACCCACGATCTGGCCTCCGCACGCTACCTGGCCGACAGGATTGCCGTGCTCCATGAAGGGCGCATCGTGGAATCGGGGGAATCGGTCCAACTGCTTGATTCACCCACCCACCCCTACACCAGACTGCTGGTCGGGGCGGTTCCCAACCCTGATCGCGATCACAGCCTCGATGCCCAAAGCAGGGCGGCTCTACGCCAGCAAATCAAGGACTGGTCCGAAGGCCGGAATCTGCGCAAGCGCGTCATCAACGAGGAGGCCCAGCACTGGGTACTGTCGGATGGGAGTGGAGCGTGATGGGCAAGACCCCGCCACAGGACGATAATCCCGGTGTGGCCCGGCGCAGTGTTGTCACCACCCTCGCCTCGGCCACCGCACTGGGTTTGACCGGTTTGGCCGCAGCCCCTGCATCAGCCGCATCCCTCGGGGGAAACGTGGCAAGGAGAACAAGTAACGTGTCCTATCGTCCCCATTACCATTTCAGCGTCCCGGACAACTGGAAGAACGACCCGCAACGCCCGATCCACATCGATGGCGAGTACCTCTACTACTACCTCTACAACCGGGACTACATCCAAGGCGGAGCCGGCACCAGCTGGCGGCTGGCCACCACCACCGACCACGTACATTTCTCCGACCGTGGCGTCGCCCTGGAGAAATCGACCAACGCCAATGGTGATTGCTGGTCTGGGTCGCTTGTCGTTGACCAGAACAACACCGCCGGATACGGCAAGGGTGCGGTCATCGCCCTGGTCACCCAGGCCCCGGATGGCGTCCAGGCCCAATACCTCTGGTACTCCACCGACAAGGGACGCAGTTTCAAACCAGGCGGGCTCGAACCGGTGCTACCCAACCCGGGAACACACGATTTCCGTGATCCCAAGGTCATCTGGGATTCGGCGCATTCCCAATGGGTACTGTTGAACGCCGAAGGGGATCGCATCGGCATCTACACCTCCCGGAACCTGAAAAAGTGGAAGCGTACCGGCGAGTTCGTCGAAACCGGTCTCGGCCTGCTCGAATGCCCGGACCTGTTCCGGATCAGGTCCTCCGACGGGAAGCTGTTGTGGGTGCTTGGCGTCAGCGCCAACGGCAAACCACGCGATCTGCCCGCCACCTACGCCTACTGGGTGGGCTCCTTCGACGGGGCATCCTTCACAACCCGTGATTCGGAACCCCAGTGGCTCGATTGGGGATTCGATTTCTATGGGGCAGTCACTTACCCGGATTACGACGAAAACGGCAAGGAGAATCCCTCGCTGCGTCGCGTGATTGGCTGGGCGAATTTCTGGGACTACCCGCACAATGCGCCGAGCATGGCAGTGGACGGGTACAACGGGGATGACATGATCGTACGCGAGGTACGCATGGTCAGCGGCCACGACGGATACTATCTCGCCTCGGTTCCGGTGAGCCAGTTGCGCCAGCTGGCCGGTGAGACCACCAGGTACAAGCCCCTGCGGGTCACCAACAGCCTGGAGCTGGAGGTTTCGCATCGGGCCTACGAGCTGGAATGCGAACTGGTCTGGGATGCCGACAATCCCCCGGAGAATGTCGGATTCGAGCTCTGCCGGGCCGAGACCGGGACCCGCCATGTGGCTGCAGGATTGTATCTTGCCGAGGGGTTTGCCTACCTCAACCGTAAACCCACCCACAATCCGGGCGACAAGAGCGAGACCCAAAGCCCCATCTCGGTCCCCGAGGGGCGCATCAGGGTGCGGATACTCGTGGATACCTCCAGTGTTGAGGTGTTCTTCGGCGACGGGCGGATCGTCCACTCACATCGGGTATTCCCCTTGGCCACGGACACCGGAATCAAGTTGTTCGTCGCCGGCGGTGAGGCGACATTCAACAGCATGGTTGTGCGTGAGTTGTCTTTCAGGTAGTCGGCCCACCCATGATGCCACGGAAAGCCCGGGTACGGTGCGGCTCCGTCCATCATGGGTGCAGCAGGCGTTGGTCTCGGTGATGATGGATATCGAAACCCTGGAGACGTTCCGCCATCTCGGATTGAGGGAGCCGAATGGAGCAGGTCAGAGCATCCCGGCCGGCCTGAGGGCTGCGGAAGTCGACATGTTATCGCTTCTTCGGGAACAGGATGGGCTGAGACTCGAACAGGAACGCGTGAATGTGGCCCACACATTGGAGAAGGTCCATGGCCTGCTGCGCGACGGCACCTCGGGTTGGGCTGCAGGAGGTGCTCGGTGAGGACGCGCCGCGTCCTCACCCGATGCTGCCAGGAACTACATACCGGCACCTTCAACCAGTTGCTGCGCGGCACGACGGGCCGCCCGGAGTTTGGCCTCACTGATGGGATCATGGCCATATCCAGCGCGCGTCTTCATGGACAGCAGCATCTCGAGCAGTCGTGATGCCTCCCGATCGAGCCCGGCAGAAAGGGCCACAGCACCCCTGTGGTCTTCTCCCCTGGATTGCACCGTCAGTCGCTTTCCACACAGCACGTCGGCGGCCTCGATCCCCGCATGAACTTACAAGGTCACTGCCGCGTCTGCAATTTCCGAGTCGCTCTCGGCAAGGTCGCACGCATCATGGGCAACCCGAATGAATTGACGGGCTTTCGCCAAGCACCCTTCCCAAACAACCCGATCCGATCCGATCCGATCCGAAGGAACAGTACGCACCAAGTTGTGCCGGGGTGTCATGTCGGGCACCGGGTATCCCGTATGCGGCACCGCAACCATTCCGCATCACCGACCAGGTCGACCCGATCGTCAAGTATCGATTGGAATATCGGCGCATCGGCCACCTCGGCGGCCTAGTAAACCAGCGGACGCACATCATTACCGGTCCATGCCCGGATGGTATCGGCCAACGCACCACTGAGGTCAAGTCCCTCTTCTTCGACGCCATCGCGGAAAACGAACAACAAGTCGATATCGCTGTCCGAGCGCATGTCGTTGCGTGCCGCGGAACCGAACAGCTTCGCCGTCGAGGGCTGCAGGCACCATGCCGAGATCATCGCCCGTATTCGATCGATCAATCCCTGGCGCGTGTCGGCTATTGCGCAGATGAATTCCACCAGCAGATGTTCACGGTTCAGGGCATACAAATGGACACGAGGAATCACACGCTGGTTCAAGACACCCTGGTCGGCCAATCGTTTGGCCGCAATACGAATCCCGGGCAGGGATCCCTCCTCCGGGATCAGTGCATGGATTCGCAAGACTGTCAGTTCGGCATCAACACGGGCCGGCACCAACAGGACCTGCGAATCGAGCCCGGTAGGGCTCAACGCGGCGAACGGGTTCTGCAACCGCATGATTGCCCCTTCCTGGTTCCAGGTCACCAGCCGCCCATGCCTAGGGAACTAACCGATCATTCATCTAAATAAACACCTGTGGAAAAATTTGTACAATACCCGTCGAGCGCTGCACCAGTCTTGGGAGAATCACGTTGGCGGGGTTCCACCCGGAAAGACCGGTTGGCAGTCCCCGAAAATCCTGTCATTATCTGCAGGGATAGCGGAAATATACCCTTCGGCTTGATCGGGAAAACGTCAACTCGGCAACCCCCGAAGACAGAACGAACAGTTGTTGCCAACCGGGACGAGCAGACAATTGATCATGCCACGAACCGTGATCCTCAAGCCGCTGCTCATGCAAGGCGGCAAGATGAATGCGCATGCCCTCGGGGCTGATCGCGCGCGAAGGATCAGCGCGCAGGTCGTCGTAGGCGGCAACGACCTCGGTACGTAGCCACTGCTGGACGGCTTCTTCCCGAGAGAACAACGCCCTGAGTCCTTCGCGTATGATTTCACTTTCGCTCGCATAGGCCTCGGAGGCAACGCGCTCCTTCAGGACAGCAGCCATACCCACGGGAAGGGTGATGCTCAGCTGCTCCGTGGTACGTATGTATCCTTCTCACCTTCGATATGATTCATTCCCACTTTTCGTATTCGCAGTGGAGCAGAGAGGGGCGCCGAGGGAGCGGATTCCGGCTGCGGCCACACACGGAGTCCGGCGACAGCAATCGTGTCGAAGTGATCAAGCCAGGAACCCCGCGAGCAATAACATGGTCTTATGTTTCCTCATCCCCCCAGGTATTGAAGTCATTGACCGGTTCTCCGAGTTGAAGGGCGAGCTGGTGTCCTACGCACTGTCCGACGATGTCGCACGACACCTCAGGCGCCACTTCGCCGACGTTCGACCGATGATGGAACAAGGCGCTCTCACGCCAGATGGAGCCGTCGACTCTTCGTTTTCGACTACTCATTTGACGATGGAAGTTCACTGGTCGATCGTTTCCTCAAGCGAACGACGATCGCGGATTCGGACCTTGAGTACATCCGTGGCATGCAACGGAACATCGTCTCAGTTTTCACTGTTCTTGAACCACCACGGAAGGACAAGGCAGACGGGTTCGAGATAGTGCGGGTACGCTGCTGCCAGTCGGACCTCGAACACCTTGTGGTTCCAACGGTCGAGGGCAGCCTGGCCACGCTGACCGAAGGCATGTTCCTCATAGGGCGATTCTGCCCCATTGCCGGCACGGCGTTCTGGACTCCCAGCGGACCGACGAACCTGCTCCCGGCCAGTGCCCACCCCACGGTTGCCGCAATGGTCCAGGAGGACGTGCTCAAACACCCGGAACTGACACACCGCAACCCGGAGTACCTCCAGCCGGCCAGGGAACAGACCGCGCAGATCCACGAGCGTTTCATCGCCCAGAACGCGACGAATCTGATCTTCGGGTCCGGAGAAAACCTCGCCCGAAGGTACGCGGACGCCGCGGTCGATAGTGCCAATCCGAAGGCCGATGCAGAACACCTGGAAAGCTCCCATGACATGGTGGTCAAGGGGTTCATGGACTCGCCGATCGCCGATGAAACGGGGGTCGCCTTGTACAGCCATCCGTTGGGCGGACTGAGTTTTTGTTCGCGGGGTGAAGCGTTCGCCACGGCCTTGTCCACCGCGGCACGACCGGACTCCGATGCCATGGATTTGGTGCGAGAGTATCTGCAGGATGACTCCATCCCGCCACGGTTCATCGAGCAGGTGATCATCGAACGGCTTCCGACCTCACAAGCGGCGCTGGCTCACATCCTGGAGTCACCGGATTTCACCTGGGAAGTGGACGGCCAACGGGTCCTTGACCAGTTGCCCGGGGAGTTGGAACCGCATAATACGTTGGCCATTCTTCCCCTGATCTGCCGCCCGGAAGGATAACCTGGCAGGCGGTTGTCGATGGCCAACGCCCGCATCGCCACGGATCAGCCGGGAGGGCTGTCGAGCGCTTGCGAGAATCCGCCAGATCCTGCGGGAAGAGACGGTTCCGGGGAACCGTCCGCCCAAGGCCGGGACAAAGTCGTCCTCCTCAGGTTCACCGTGGAGGCAACCTACCTTGCGAGAATAGTGGGGAACGAAACCGCCCGAACCGAAGGAGCCACCATTGATCCCCGTCATCGTGCTGACCGGCTATCTGGGCGCGGGCAAGACCAGCCTGCTCAACCGGCTGTTGACCCGCCCGGGAACACGCGTGGGGGTCATCATCAATGACATCGGCAAGGTCAATGTGGATACCGGGCTGATCACCGGCCAGGTGGATGCGGCCGAATCCATCGCCGGCGGCTGCGTCTGTTGCCTTCCGGATAGCGGCGGCCTGGACGAGCTGTTGGAAAAGCTGGCACAACCCCGCCTGCGTCTGGACGCGATCATCGTGGAAGCCAGCGGTGCGGCAGACCCGTTGAATGTGGATCGGCTCCTGCGCTTCGGCAACGCCAAGGGCATACGCCCCGGTGGCATCATCGACGTGGTGGACGCCGTGGAACACCGCCATACCGTGGACACCGCGGCCCTGGCGCCCGCCCGCTTCACCGCCACCAGCCTGGTGGTGGTGAACAAGATGGACCGGATCGCCCCGGAGCACCGGCAAGAGACCCTGCGCCAGATCAGCGCCCGGATCCGCGAAAGCAACCCGTCAGTGGCCATTGTGCCCACATCCCACGCGGCCCTGGACCCGGATCTGGTGTTCGACGTGGCCCAGGGCGAGGACCCCACCGATGAACTTCCGCTGGCTGCCGCGTCCCGTGCGGCGCACGACCACGCTGCGGCGCCCCATGCCCGGGCCGTGACCGTCCGCTGCCCGGCACCGGCCGATCCTGGCGCCCTGCTCGATCTGCTCGAGTCCCCACCCGCCACGGTGTATCGCCTCAAGGGGCACGCCAAGCTGCGTCTTGCCAACGGCGAACGGCGCTACCTGGTCAATATGGTGGGGCGTTCGATCCACCTCTCACCGGCCCGACCCGGCAGTGACCCGGCCGATGACGCCCTGGTGGCCGTGGGAATGAACCTGGATGAACACGCGGCAACTGCGGCTTTGGATACCGCGCTGGCCCCGGCCACCGAACCGCCCACACCCCGGAGCCTGACCCGCCTGGAACGCCGGGTGATCCTCAGCAATAATGCGCAGGCCCCCGAAGCTGGAAAACCATAAGCACCATGGAACGTTCGTAGGAACTTTCGATAGCATATGTCCCAGGCCCTGCTCAAGGGGCACGACGTCGACATACCCGATCAGGCATGTCTACCCGTCAATCCTTGGCCTACCGCAGTGCGGCTACCGGGGATCGAGACCGGTATTTGTCGTACCCTGACGGAGGTAAGCATGGCGGAGCGATTCGCCAAATCGCACATCGCCGAGTGGGCGGCCGAGTTCCTCGGAGCCCGCGAACGGCGCACTTATTCGGAAGGCTATGGCTGGAGCCGGGGCATGCCGATCATCATGGCCCGGGGCAACGAACCGCTGGAGGATGCCATGGTCCTGATGGCCACGCATCCCGGACCAGCGCTGATCACCTCGATCGACCCGGTAAACCTGCTACTGCGTTTCCTGCATGTCTCCACGCCCACCGACGCACTGAAGGATGTGGCGGCGAGCGATTCGGCAGGGAGCGGCTAAGGGAACGGCCACCGAAGGTGCCGGCTTCCAGGCGAGGAAAGCCGGCACCTGGCAAAAAATAGAGGCCGCATCAGCGACCTTGTGTTACCCGGGATCTCCACCGGATACGCATACACCTACCGGGGGGATGAATGCATGGCATCCTTGCCCAACCATTGTGAATGATCGAACTATACGAGAACAGCAGCCCCTTAGTGCCCCGAATACGCCCCGGTCGGTGACATCGCACACTGCGCCACGACTAGATATTCCGTTTGCGGCATATAACCTTTGGCAATGACTGCCCATAAGAAGAGCCGGATTCAGGTCCCGATAGCCACAGGCGATCCCCAAGCCTCCCGAGTGAAACATCACTGGAACAAGGTGGTGGGAAGCCACGGGGAAAACCCTGGCGCTCGGGGCCCGATTCCGGCCCGGATCGTGGGGCGGCCGTCTTAATCGGCCACCGGTTTACAGCATGATCTGGCGGTTCTGGTCCTTGTACAGCAGGTAACGGAAGTTCGAGGGGCCACCGGCGTAGCAGGCCTGCGGGCAGAACGCGCGCAATGCCATGTAATCCCCGGCCTCAACTTCGACCCAGTCGTCATTCAACCGGTACACGGCCTTGCCTTCGAGCACGTACAGGCCGTGTTCCATCACATGGGTTTCGGCAAACGGGATCGAGGCACCCGGCTCGAAGGTCACGATATTGACCCCGAAGTCGAAGGCCACGTCATCCGGGTCCAGCATCCGGGTGGTGCGCCATTTGCCGTCGGTATCCGGCATCGCTCCGGGCTCGACATCACGTTCATTGCCGACCACCGGTCCAGGGGCCGCCACGCCCTCCAATGGTTCGTAGCGCTTGCGGATCCAATGGAAGGTCGCCACCTCGGCGGCGTTGTTGTTGGCGGTCCATTGCGCCCCGGCCGGCAGGTAGGCAAAGCCACCCTCGGTGAGGACGTGGGATTCGCCCTCGATATCCAGGGACAGTTCCCCGGCAACCACGAAGATGAAACCGGCAACTTCCTCCTGCGGCTCGGGCTTCTGCGAACCGCCTCCCGGGCCGACCTCCACGATCGACTGGGCGAAGGTGGTCGGGCCGCCGGCCACCGGCCGGTTCAGCACCCAGGCGCGGGTGTTGGTCCACTCGGGGAAGACACTGGTGACGATGTCACGCAGTACCCCGCGGGGGATCACGGTATAGGCCTCGGTGACGATTGCCCGGTCGGTGAGCAGGTCGGTCTGCGGCGGATGCCCGCCGTAGGTGGTGTAGTAAGGGTTCTTGGCGTTTGCTGGTGCAGTCATCGGGGTTTCCTTAGGCATGTGAACGGTTCAGGGCTAGGGCTTCGAGTTCGTCAAGGGAGATCTGGGCCAGGCTGGTGACCTCGTCCTCCTCCACGGCACCGCAGGCCAGGCCGCGGTGGATGTAGCGGGCCAGGGCCCGGGCGGTGGCCGGTTCGTCCATGATGGCCGACTCGATCTGGTGCACGTAGTTGCGCAATCGGGTGGTCGCTGCGGCCAGGTTCTCACGGAAGAAGGAGAAGGTGGCCAGGTAGCGGGTGGCCAGCTGGTTCTCGTGCAGGTCCCAGCCCTGGTAGATCCCGCGTTCCAGGTGACGGCGGACCAGCCGGGCGTGCAACGCCCAGGCTTCGGCCATGTTCTCCGGATCACCCGCGGGCAGGATGTTCGTTGATCCGTCCGAGAGCTCCACACCGGTACCGGCCACGGCGACCTGCAGCACGTCCTTGGCGAAGTCCGCGACCGGGTGCTCCATGGACTGGTAGGCCGCGGCGACACCCAACGAGGCGGAGTAGTCGTAGGTGCCGTAGTGCAGGGAGGACACCCGCCCCTGACCGGCCTGGATCAGCTGGGCCGCGGGCAGGGTGCCGTTGGCGGCCACGATCACCTGCGGTGTTTCGATCTGCACCTCGAAGCGCAGGCTGCCTTCGGGCAGGCCGTGGGCTTCTTCCAGTTTCCGGCTCAGCAGCACCATGGCCTCGACCTGGGCCACGGTGACCACCATGGGCAGGGTCAAGCGCAACCCTGCCGGCAACGGGCCATGGGTGACCAACCGGGAAATGAACAGGTCCAGGGTGCGCACACCACGGGCCCGGGTCGCAGCGTCGAAGCTCTTGAACCGGATGCCGATAAAGGCCGGGGCCTTGCCTGCGGCCACCGCGCCGGCGATCGCATCCGCTGCGGCCACCGCCGCAGCGTCCTCCTCGGCATCGGTGCGATGCCCGTACCCGTCCTCGAAATCCAACCGGAGGTCTTCGATCGGCTCCCCACGCAGCTTGGCGGCCACCAATGAACCGAGCCGTTCCGGTTCACGCAGCCCCAGGGTTGAGGCCAGTTCGGCCAGCCCCTCGGCTCCGCCCGCCGCGGCCAGCGCGTTGGCACCCCAACGTGGGGGTAGATCGGCCGTGTAGCGGTCGGCCGGGATGTATACGGTGTGCACCGGTTGGCGCGCCCCGGTATCCCCGGCATAGCTGGTGGACATCAGCTGGTCCGTGGCGGCCAGCTGCTGTTCCACGGCGGCGAGGGTCGCCTGATCGAAGACTCTGTTCATTATTTGCTCACGTATTCCTTATCCAGCAGTTCGTAGGCCGGCAGGGTCAGGAAGTCCTCGAAGTCTTCCTCCTTGCCGCTGGTCAATTTGCCGATCAGGTCGGCAGCGGGCTGGTAGTAGGCGGCGAAGCGGGCTTCGTCCTTGACCTCGCCACGCAGTCGCTCGACCTCCTCGGCCAGGATGCCCTTCACCAGGTCGGCAGTGATGGTGTTCCCGGTGTCGGCGGCCACCACCTCGTTGCGGATCTGCTGCCAGATCTGCGAACGCGAGATCTCCGCGGTGGCGGCATCCTCCATCAGGTTGTGGATGGCCACCGCGCCGTTGCCCGAGAGCCACACGGCGGTGTATGCCACGGCCACGTACAGGTTGGCGCGGACCCCGGCCTCGGTGACCTGGCCCGGGGCGCTGGGCACATCCAGCAGCTGCTCGGCAGTCACCTCGACCTCGGGGCGCTGCTTGTGGAGCTGGTTCGGCTTGTCCCCGAGCACCGAGTCGAAGACCTCCTGGCAGATGCCCACCAGGTCCGGGTGGGCCACCCAGGAGCCGTCGAATCCGTCATTGGCCTCACGGGTCTTGTCATCGCGGACCTTGGCGAAGGCCGCGGCGGTGACCTCGGGTTCCCGGCGGTTGGGGATGAAGGCGGCCATGCCGCCCATGGCGAAGGCCCCGCGTTTGTGGCAGGTCTTGACCAGTAGCTCGGTGTAGGCGCGCATCATCGGCGCGGTCATCGCCACATCGGCGCGGTCCGGCATGATGAAGTCGTCGCCGGCTTCACGGAAGGTCTTGATGATGGAGAACAGGTAGTCCCAACGCCCGGCATTCAGCCCCGAGACGTGGTCACGCAGCTCGTAGAGGAACTCGTCCATCTGGAAGGCGGCCGGGATGGTCTCGATGAGCATGGTGGCGCGCACGGTGCCGTAGTCGATGCCGAGCTGTTCCTGGGCGAAGGTGAAGATCTCGTTCCACAGGCGCACCTCCAGGTAGTGCTCCATCTTCGGCAGGTAGTAGAACGGGCCCTGGCCGGAAGCGGCGAGCACCTTGGCATTGTGGAAGAAGTGCAGACCGAAGTCCACCAGCGCGCCCACGGCAGGCTTGCCGTTGATCAGCACGTTGTTCTCGTTCAGGTGCCAACCGCGGGGGCGGACCACCACGACGGCCAACGGGGCGTCATCGCGCAACTGGTAGGTCTTGCCGTCCTCGGAGGTGAAGGACAGTTCGCCGCGGGCGGCGGCGGTAAGGTTGGCGACCGCGTCGATGACGTTGTCCCAGCTCGGGGTGGAGGCGTCTTCCAGGTCGGCCAGCCAGACCTTGGCCCCGGAGTTCAGCGCGTTGATGGCCATCTTGGCCGGCGAGGCCGGTCCGGTGATCTCCACCCGGCGATCACGAAGTGCCGCCGGCGCCTCGGCGACCTTCCAGTCGCCATTGCGGACCTGTTCGGTTTCCGGGTCGAAGTCGATGCGCTTGGCGGCCGAGTACCCGGTGCGGCGCTCGGCGCGGGCTGCGAGCAGGTCGTCACGGGTTCCGGCGAATCGCACGTGCAGCTGCTCAATGAATGCCAGCGCCTCATCGGTCAGGATGTTCTCGGCGTTTGGCACGTTCGGGATACGTGAGATGGAGATGGTCATGGTGCTCCTCATACCTTTTCTGTTGTGATTGCTCTCAATGCTTGTTCGCTGCCCTGACCACGGCGGCGGCCACGTCACCGGCCACCTTCGGGTCGAACACCGATGGGATGATGAATCCCGGATTGAGTTCTTCCTCGTCCACCCGTGCGGCAATCGCATCCGCAGCGGCCAGCAGCATGTCATCGGTGATATCCGATACCCCTGCATCCAGCAGCCCGCGGAAGAAGCCCGGGAAGGCCAAGACGTTGTTGATCTGGTTGGGGAAGTCGCTGCGGCCCGTGGCAACCACGGCCGCATGCTTCCCGGCAGCTGCCGGGTCCACTTCCGGATCGGGATTGGCCATGGCGAAAACGATGGCATCCTGGTTCATGGCTGCGATATCGTTCTCGTCCAGCACATTCGGGGCCGAGACGCCGATGAACACGTCCGAACCGGCCACCGCTTCCTTCAGCGAGCCGCTGAAGTTCTCCGGGTTGGTATTCTCGGCCAGCCAGCTGCGGTGCGCGTCGGTGTACTGCCCGTCGCGGTTGATCGCTCCGTCACGGCCGCAGGCGATGATGTTGGTGGCCCCACGGGCAGCCAACAGCTGGATGATCGCGTTGCCCGCGGCACCCACACCGGAGACCACGATGCGCACCTGGGACAGGGACTTGCCCACTACCAGCAGTGCGTTCTGCAGGGCGGCCAGGGTGACAATGGCGGTGCCGTGCTGGTCATCATGGAAGACCGGGATATCCAGTTCCTCGCGCAGCCGGGCCTCGATCTCGAAGCAGCGTGGGGCGGCGATGTCCTCCAGGTTCACTCCCCCGTAGACCGGGGCCAGCGCCTTGACGATCTTCACGATCTCGTCGCTGTCCTGGGTGTCCAGGCAGACCGGCCAGGCATCCACATCCGCGAACTGCTTGAACAGCGCGGCCTTGCCTTCCATGACCGGCAAAGCCGCGGCCGGACCGATATTGCCCAGCCCAAGCACCGCCGAGCCGTCGGTGACCACTGCGATGGTGTTGCGCTTGACGGTCAGGTTCCGCGCATCTGCGGGGTTCTCGGCGATGGCCATGCACACGCGGGCCACACCCGGGGTGTAGGCGCGGGAGAGGTCATCGCGGTTGCGCAGGGCGACCTTCGGCACCACTTCCAGCTTTCCGCCCAGGTGCATCAGGAAGGTGCGGTCCGAGACATTGCGGACATCCACGCCGTCCAGGCCCTCGAGTTCCTCGCGTACCCGCTGGCCGTGTTCCACATCGGTGGTGTTGCAGCTGACGTCCACCACCATGTAGGCGTGGTGCGATTCGGTGACGTCCAGCGCCGTAATGTCCCCACCGGCCCGACCTACTGCCGCGGCCAGTTCGCTGGTTGCGGTAATCGATGCTGGGGTCTGGACCCGCAGTGTGAGGGAATATCCCGGACTTGGTGCTGCCATGATCGCTCCTCGTGCTAAAAAAGTTTCCGTATAGTGGATATTAGTATCTGTAAAATGAAAACACAACCCATTTTTGTGGACTGGGACACAATTCTTTGTCGATAGCTTTTTCGGATCGTGGAATTACTGGCCTGTCTTCCGGTATTCTTACGAACAAGAACCCACTGAACAGTGCTGCAAATCCCCTGTCGACACTGTGGCGAGACTGTACTGCAGTCAGGCAAGGAGCAGAATATGACCGAGGTTAAGGCCAAGGCCACCGGCGGAGTGCAATCAGTTGAGCGCGCTTTCGAGTTGCTGGAGGTCATTGCCCGGGCCGGCGGCGAGGCCGCGCTCAGCGAGCTGGCGGCCGACACCCCGCTACCCTTGCCGACCATCCACCGGTTGCTGCGTACCTTGGTCGGCGTCGGCTATGTACGCCAGCTACCCAACCGCCGCTACTCCCTCGGCCCGCGGCTGATCCGCTTGGGCGAGGTGGCCAACCGCCAGCTCGGTGCCCTTGCCACCCCGAAGCTCAAGGAGCTGGTGGACCGGCTGGGAGAGAGCGCGAATATCGCGGTGCTCGACGGCGACATGGTCACCTACATTGCCCAGGTCCAGTCGAACCACTCCATGCGCATGGTCACCGAGGTGGGCCGCCGCGCCATGCTGCACTACTCGGGTGTGGGCAAGGCGATCCTGTCGGTTCTCGACGACGAACGCGTGCAGCGCCTGGTGGCCCAGGCGGGCATGCCCGCCAAGACCCCGAAGACCATCACCACCCTGGGCAAGCTGTTCACCGAGGTCGAAGCCGTGCGCGAACGGGGTTATGCGGTGGACGAGGAGGAGCAGGAACTGGGCGTACGTTGCTTCGCGGTTCCGGTTCCCGGCGCTCCCACCCCCATGGCCATCTCGGTGTCGGGCCCGGTAACCCGCGTGGATGCCGAGTTCGCCAAGCGTGCCGTTCCCGAGCTGCAGGCGGCTGCCGCCGAGCTCGGTCGCCAACTGGTCGCCGCGACTGAATAGCCCAGAAACCCTACCCCGGTCCGGGGTGCTCGGGAGCATGGAGACCTGTCACGGTTCATGCCCTGGTAGGGGCTTGTTTGTAAATGTGCATGACCAGGTTTGTAATTAATGGAATCTTGGCGCCTGCCGGAATCCTTGCAAACCAAGGGATCCAGGGGCCTTGTTTGTAATTGTTGGTCGGATGCTCTGTAATTGTTTCGGCTTTTACTGCGCGAACTGGGTTTCGTAAAGCTCGGTGTACCGGCCGCCCATATCCAGCAGTTCACGGTGGGTTCCACGTTCGGCGATCCGCCCCTCCTCGATCACCAGGATCAGGTCCGCGGACCTGATGGTCGACAGCCGGTGGGCAATGACCAGCGCGGTGCGGTTCTCCAACGCCTCAGTCAGCGCCGCCTGCACGGCCGCCTCGTTGGCCGAGTCCAGGGCCGCGGTCGCCTCGTCCAGAATGACCACCTGTGGTGCGGCCAGCAACAGCCGGGCAATGGTCATGCGCTGGCGTTCACCACCGGAGAGGCGGTAGCCGCGCTCACCCACCACGGTATCCAGGCCATCCGGTAGCGCGGTGATGGTCGGCTTCAGCCGGGCGCGTTCCAGGGCCTGCCAGATCTGCTCATCACTGACTTCGGGTCGCGCCAAACGCAGGTTGGAGCGGATCGTCTCGTGGAACAGGTGTCCGTCCTGGGTGACCATGGAGACGGTGGAGCGCAGGGATTCGAGCGTCAGCTGGCGGACGTCGACCCCGGCAAGTTCCACACTGCCCGCATCCACGTCATAGAGCCGAGCCAGCAGGGACGCGATGGTGGATTTGCCGGCCCCGGATGATCCCACCAGCGCCACCGTCGCCCCGGCCGGGACCTCGAAATCGATCCCGTGCAGCACCTGCTGGCCGCCACGGGTATCGAGCACCGATACGTCCTCCAGCGATGCCAGGGAGACCTTGTCCGCACTGGGATACGAGAAATCGACATTGGAGAACTTCACCGACACAGGGCCCGGCTTCGCTACCCGGGCATCCAGGGCATCGGTGATCAGCGGTTTCAGGTCCAGGATCTCGAAGACCCGGTCGAAGCTCACCAGCGCGCTGGTGATCTCCACCCGCGCATTGGCCAGCGCGGTCAGCGGCGCGTAGAGCCGGGTCAGCAGCATCCCCAGCACCACGACATCACCGGCGGCCAAGTCGCCGCGGACCGCGTACATGCCGCCCAGTCCGTAGACGACCGCCAGGGCCAGGGCCGCCACCAGGGTCAGGGTGGCCACGAAGTAGAACTGGCGCATCGCCACCTTCACACCAATATCCCGCACCCGCCGGGCACGCAGCGCGAACTGCTCGGACTCATCGGCGGGTCGGCCGAAGAGCTTGATCAGGGTGGCCCCGGGGGCCGAGAACCGTTCGGTCATCTGGGTGCCCATGGACGCGTTGAGATCCGCCGATTCCTTGCGCAACAGCGCCACCGAACGCCCGAAATGCCGGGCCGGCAACAGGAAGATGGGTAACAGCACCAGGGCCAGCAAGGTCACCTGCCACGAGGTGGAGAACATGACTCCGGCGGTCAGCAGCAGTGCCACGGTGTTGGACACCAGCCCGGACAGGGTTCCGGCGAATGCGGCCTGGGCACCGATGACGTCGTTGTTCAGCCGGCTGACCAGAGCACCGGTGCGGGTCCGGGCAAAAAACGCCACAGGCATCTTCTGGACATGGTCGAATACCGCGGTGCGCAGGTCGTAGATGATGCCTTCGCCCAGACGGGAGGAGAACCAGCGGACCACCACGGAGACCACCGCGTCCAGGACCGCGACCAGGGCGATCAGCAGGGCCACGTTGATGATGATCCGGATTCCGCTGCCGGCCACGATCTCATCCACCACCCGCCCGGCCAGTACCGGGGTGATGACCGCCAGGACGGCCGACACAATGGAGAAGAGCACAAAGACCAACAAGCGGGACTTGTAGCCGGCGGCAAATTCCAGTACCCGGCGTGGAGTGGTGGCCGCATAGGCCTTGCCCTTGTCGCCGGACATCTTCCACAATGAATGCCAGGCTGCGCTTTCCATGCTCATGGGTATAACTCGCGTTCCTGCTCAACGGTACGGTGGGACCAACTCGCCCAATAATCCCACCATGCCACTCCCAGATCTAGGTAGGCTCGGCTTAGGATCGGTGGCTGGGGATCGTCCACCGGTGCTGGCGGTCGCTGGAATGGGATTCCTATGGATCGGATAACCGCTTCAGACCTGCTGACCCGTGCCTTTGCGCGGGTCCCGCAGGATTTGCTCGGCCCCGTGACGTTCATCGGGCTGGAAGATGTTGCCGGGCACGGCTATGCACTGATCCAGCACGACCTGATCGGCGGGTTGATCGCCCACGTAGTCACCTTGGCTCCCGAGGTGGGTGAGTTCGGCTCGATCGAGAATGTGATCGAGAATCCGCATGGGTTCGAATTCGTTCCGCTGGTGGCCCAGCAGCTCGCCACCAGCCTGCGTGACGCCGGTGCCGGTGTCACCTACCAGAGCCAGGCGGTCAAGGCCGGTATCCCCGCAGGACTCGGTGCTGGCCACCGACCTGGAATTCGTTCACGAACCCGAATTCCTGCCGTACCAGGCGGTCTTCGCCGCACGGGAAGAGGACCAGGACGACTCGACCTGGGAAGTCCTGGAGGAGGTCTACCGCTCGCCTGCGGTCACCGAGGCTTATGAGAAGGAGAACCGGGGATTGGGAGTCATCAGCCAGGCATCGCATGATGACCTGTTGGATTACCAGCAACGAACCGAGGAGGTCCTGCAGACACGCTGAGCGCGACTAAGGGAAACCATCGAGCCGGTCCCGGCCTTAGCCGTCGGGACCGGCGTTCGCTGGCGCAATCAAGCTGCTCCGGCTTCCTGCGGAATCTTGATCCGGTCGCCACTGGATGAACCCAGCGGCCAGGAATTGTCGATGGCCGAAGCGTAGTCAAAAGCCTCGTCAAGGATCGCCCGCAACGACTCATCGGGGTATTCGGCCCAACGTTCCAACGCATGGTCGAGCAACGTCAGCGCAATGACAACTGCCGTCTGGGCCAGACGGACATTGGCGCAGAACGGTAGCAGGGCACGGACCAGCTCATCCTGCTGCTGGCGTCGGAGCTCTGCCCATCCGGCGCGCAATGATGGTGAGTCCCAGACCAGACGTATACCTCGAAGTGCCGCTTCCGGGTCATGTTCGGCAGCGCTGAGCGGGAACTCGAAGCTACGCCGCAACAATTCCAGCAGACTCTCACCAGGTAGCGATTCAAGGCCGGAGAACACCTCAGTCAGACGAGAACCCTGGGAACGCAATGCGGTAAGCACCGCATCCTCCTTGGACGCGAAGTACCTGAAGAAAGTGGCCTTGGATACGCCGGCTGCACGGGCAGCCCTCTCGGAGGTGACGTTCCGTAAACCCTCACGCACGAACAACGGGTAGACCTGCTCCGCCAGTTCGATCTTTATCTTCTCGCGGACCCGATCCCGCACTATGTTGGCCATGGAACCACTCTAGACCGATACACCGCACCAAATCTGAGAGACAGTCTCATTTCCCATGTCATAACGGAGTTTTGCCTGTAGGTACTACCGCGTCGAAGACAGCAGGACGGACTCCCACCAGCCGGTCTCAATGGTGCGGGGCACCAAGTAGGCCATGATCGACCCGGTGACATTGCCCCGGGACGGCTCCTATACGTAGAGTCAGGCAAGGGGGCAGCCAATGCCCCGATCCGCTTCGAAAGGAACCGGCACCCCATGAAGATCGCCATGGCCCAGGTGCTCAGCACCGAGAATCCACAACGCAATCTGGAGATCATCCGAGAGCTCTCCGGGCAGGCGGCCGAACAGGGGGGCCGTATCGTGGTGTTCCCCGAAGCCATGCAAATTGCCATGGGTAACGACCTACTCGAAGCAGCCGAACCGGTTGACGGACACTGGGCGAACTCGGTTCGGCAGATCGCGCGCGAATCGGACATCACCATTCTGGCCGGGATGTTCACACCGGGCGTGGGAAGAAGGCTTCGCAACACCCTGTTGGTGACCGGCCCCACTGTGGATACCAGCTACGACAAGATCCACCTCTACGACGCCTTCGGTTTCGCCGAATCCGACTCGGTGACCCCCGGCGAGCGCCCGGTGCAGTTCAGTATCGATGGGGTGAAATTCGGGGTGGCAACCTGCTATGACCTGCGCTTCCCGCGGTTGTTCACGCATCACGCCAACCATGGTGCCGTGGTGAACTTGGTCTGTGCCTCATGGGGTGCCGGCCCCGGGAAGGCCGAGCAATGGAGGACGCTGGCGGTGGCCCGGGCGTTGGATACCACTACCTTCGTGATCGCCGTGGATCAGGCGGATCCGGAATCCACCGGGGTCAGCGTCACCGGCACCGCGCCACTCGGGGTGGGTTTCTCCATTGCCGTTGACCCGCTGGGCCGGATATTGCATCAGGCAGGCATAGGCGAGGAATTGCAGGTGGTTGAGTTGGACCTGTCGCTGATCGACGAAGCCCGCGAGAAATTGCCGGTACTGGCCAACGCACGGGACCTTTAGTCGGCCACCCGCCGGACCAGACAATCGCATCCGACGACTATCGGCGCAGTAGGCTGACAGGGTGTGGATTCTGATCATCGAGGACGAGGCGACCCTCGCCAAGGCCCTGCGCCACGGACTAACGGCCGAGGGGTATTCGGTTGAGGTATGCCACGACGGGGTGAGCGGATACGAGTTCACCCGTCGCGGCAATTTTGATGCCATCGTCCTGGACCTGATGCTGCCCGGCATGAACGGGTACAAGATCCTCGAATCCCTGCGTCAACAGGGGAACACGACACCGGTGCTGGTATTGACCGCGAAGTCGGGGCAATACGACCAGGTCGATGCCCTGGATCTGGGTGCCGATGACTACCTGGTCAAGCCTTTCCCGTTTCCGGTGCTCCTGGCCCGGCTCCGTGCACTGGTCCGTCGTGCTACGCCAGGGGACCTCCTCCAGCTGACGGTCGATGGGTTGATCCTGCACCGAATGAAACGCCGTGCCCTGGTCGAGGATCTTGACCTGCGCCTGACGGATCTGGAGTTCGGGATCCTTGAAGCCCTGGCACTGCACCCGGAGGAACCAGTAAGCCGCGAGGAGATTACGGGTCATGCCTGGGCCGAGGGCGGAGGAACCCCCAACTCACTTGATGTGCGTATCGCGGCCCTGCGGCGGAAGCTGGAGAGCACCGGAACCCGATTGGCCATCGAGACGGTGCGCGGCACCGGATACCGGTTGGTGCGTCGCAGGATGACCAACTCTATGGACCCACGCCCGTGAGCCCGGCTACCCAAGGTCAGCCCCGCAGTAAGTGGCGGGCACGTTCGCTATTCGCCCTGTCCATACGCTGGAAAATCACCCTCGCCACCATGGCGGCCATGACATTGCTTCTGTCTCTGCTCGGCATCGGATCGTACAGGTACGCAGCTAATGCCCAACAAACCTCGCTGATCCAAGCCGCAAATTCACAGTTTAACGTCATCAGGATGTCCCTGGAACAAGGGACTATTCCGGAGGGCAGTCACTCCGTTTCCGGTACTCCCATAGAAGTCTCCGTCGGCAACAAGACGATAATCGCCGATCCCATGATTTCCAGCCTGGGTTGGAATCACACCCTGGGTTCCGTCATGCCAGGCCCCCACCGGTCTGACGGCGACGACGCAGGAATCGGTGTCGTAGACCAATTTCCGATCACGACGACGAAGTCTTGGCATCCATGGGCCAACCGGAATTTCGACATTGCCTACATGGATATCCCGTCCGACCACGTTGGTCTGGATCTCGATGCAGGGCAAACTGTTGTGCGGATCGCCGCGGTGATACATGATGCCACCTCGGAACAGCTGCTGAAGTTTCTGCGCCTTGCCCTGTTTATTGCCATTCCCGTAACGGTAGCGCTGGTCGGGTCCGTTGCCTACGTTGCCGTTTCGTTCTCCCTGCGCCCGGTAGATCGGATCCGGCGCAAGCTCAAGGAGGTCACGGCAGCGAATTTGGGTCAACGGCTGTTTGTCCCGAGGACCGGGGATGAGATCCAGGCCTTGGCCGAGGAAGGCAACGCCGCCCTTGAGCGGCTGGAAATCGCCGAACACAGCCAGCAGCAGTTCATCACCAATGCCGCCCACGACCTGCGCAGCCCGCTGGCTTCACTGTACTCAACCCTTGAAATCGCACGGTTGTACCCGGATTCCCAAAACACCGAGCAAACCCTGGCGGACGCCGAACAACAGGTCAAGCGCCTGATGGCCCTGGCCGAACAACTCTTGGAAATCGAGCAGCTCAACTCGCTGAAGAGCACCGGACTCCATGAGATCGACACCCAGCGGCTGGTCACCGCCGTCGTTGAATTGCATTCCACCCCGGTGCCGGTCACGGTCCACATCAAGGACGATCTGCCGCAACTGGTCGGTATCGGGGTCGATCAACGACTGTTCGGCTCAGCGCTGTCCAATCTGCTCTCCAACGCCCAACGCCACGCCAGATCCACCATCAACCTCCATCTTGCCTACCAAGGCCCCATCACGGCGTCCCCGGATTCGTGTCCCCGGGGCACGATGCTGGTGGCCGTGGCCAATGATGGTCCCCCGATCGCCGAGCAGGATCGGGACCGCATTTTCGAGCGGTTCACCCGTCTCGATGAGGCACGTTCCGCGTCTCAGGGTGGAAGCGGCCTGGGTCTGGCACTCACCGCGCAGATCATGGCGGCGGCCGGTGGCGACGTACAGGTCACCCAGGAGTCCGGCATGACGGTCTTCCGGCTGCGTTTCCCGGCCACGGAAACTTCCACGCAGCGTACCTGACGGTGCCGTCGGGTTCAGTCAGCTTCCACTGCACCGGCCACGGCAAAGTACCTACCACCCGTACTTTTCCTCACTGTCCAGGGAGCTGCCCTCGTGTCGGATACACGCAAATCCCGAACCCAACACCGGTTCGGCATCTGCAAGATTGCTTGGCTGGCGGCAACTGCGGTGGTTATTGCCATGGCCCTCGTCCTCCATCTGGCGGTGCTCTCCACAGTTGATCCGGTGGATTTCCTGGTCTACCGCTACGCGGTGATCGGCGTCTTCGACGGTGTGGACCTGTATGCCGCCAACCTGGTTGGTCCGATGATGCCCGACGGCGGGTTGCCCTACACCTACACCCCGTTCGGCGTCCTTGCCCTGCTGCCGACCGCGTTGTTAGGCCCTTGGAGCGCCTTCGCCGTGTGGTCGCTGCTGACCCTGACGGGTTTCGTCTGGAGCATGTGGCAAGTGATCCCGCAGGATCGGCGCCGCCCATGGTTGCTCCCGGTGTTGGCAGCTGTCGCCAGTGCCACCAGCGTCGTTGCCCACCATCTGCACTTCGGCCAGGTCAACGTGTTCCTCATGATTATGGTGATCTGGGACCTGACCCGCTCGAGGTCCTCGGTAATCAGCCGGCGTCTGCCCCGTGGCGTATTGGTCGGTATGGCTGCGGCCATCAAGCTGACCCCGGGCCTGTTCATGGTGTTTTTCCTTCTCACCCGGCAGTGGCGGCTCTTCTGGGCCTCCACCGTGTCATTCATCGCCTGCACGTCGTTGGCGGGACTCCTGTTTCCGACCATGAGCTGGCGGTTCTTCAGCGACACCTTGTGGAGCCTGGGAACCCGGGTGAGCCTCACAGGGGATTTGGGGACCTCGGGCAACAACTCGATCACCGGATTGTTCACTGCCCTCGGCGGTATTCCCAAACCGTTGATACTTGCCGCGCTCGTCGTGGCCGCGGTGTACATCCTGGGCGCGGCGGGCAAGACTCATTGGCGCGGTGAACACACTGCGGCCTGGTTGATAATCGGGGTCGGTGCCCCACTGCTCTCACCGGTGAGCTGGATCCACCATTGGGTGTACCTGCTTCCGGCCCTGTGCTATCTGGTGGGAACCCGCCGTTTCCATCGCATGTCAATGGTCGGGATAGTCTTGCCGGGGCTGTTGCTGTTGGTCGGCCCGGAAGCCGGGCAGTGGCTGTTTTCCACGGCCCCCTCGTGGTTGTGGCCGGCCGCGGCAATCCTGCGTCAATCCCTGATGGTCGCCTCAGTGGCCGTGATCTTCTGGCTGCAGCGGACCCAGCCCTGTCACAGGCTCCGGCCCAAAGCACGTGAAGACCGCGACCCCCGGTCGCGGTCTTCACGTGCTCATCCGTTTCTTCCCACGCCGGCCAGTGGCGACGATAGTGTCACCGTGGACGGTAAGCCGTTGCCTGTGTCCCCTCGGGTGATGGCCTAGCCCAGTTATTTCATGGCGGTGCACGTAATTAACCGTCGTTAACAAGGAAAAGGTGACCTGAACTGGGAAAATAGAGGTGTTGAAACTATATCTACCTGGTTCGAAAGGGTCACCTTTTCAGTGAACAACCTTACCCGCCTTTCCCTGCCATCCCAACCGTGACGACCAACCAGAACCTGGTCAGCCATGCCGGACTCACCACCCTGACCGGGCTACTGAACAGCGTGGAATTCAAACACCTGAGCGAAGACAGGTTCTCCCAGTTCGCGCCGGCCACGGCCACACACCGGGCAGGGAAAATGATCGCGGACTTGTGCCTGATGCTCGCCGCCGGCGGCCAGCAAGTCAGCGACCTGGACCAGCTACGCACCAACGATGAGGTGTTCGGCCCGATCGCCTCCGAGGCAACGCTCAGCCGGTTCTTCGCACGCATCGCCGAACACCCCGGGGCCTTCGACTACGCGTTCGCCACGATGCAACGCGAAGTCCGCTCCCGGCTATGGGCCGCCGCAGGGGGCCGCAACCCCGCCTTGAAGGCCAGCAGGAAGAACCCGCTGGTCATCGATATTGATGCCTCCCTAGTCCATGTGCACTCCGACAAGGAGAAAGCTGCCGGAACCTACAAGCGCGGGTACGGGTTCGCACCGAGGAATCGCGATGATTGATTACGGCAAGGGCTGCGGTACCGGCGAGGTGCTCGCCGTGCGACTGCGCCCGGGCAACAAGGGCGCCAATAGCGCCGCTGACCACATCAGCATCCTTCATGAGGCACTGGCCCAGCTACCGGACCAGTTCTACGACCAGAACGGGGAGCTGATCGGTGAGAAGATCCTGGTACGCACCGACAGCGCCGGGGCCTCACGCCAGTTCCTGAAGCACCTGCACGACCTGGGAATCCAGTTCTCCACCTCCTACGCGTTACCGGTCATCAACGAACGCTATATCCGGTGGATCAACGAAAAGAAATTATGGGAACCAGCGCTCACCGCGGACGGTGAACTGCGCCAGGACGCGTGGGTCATCGACGCATCCAAGGTGATCGGGCTGAAGAACTACCCGCCGGGAACCAGGATCTACCTTCGGGCCGAACCCCTGCACCCCGGGGCGAAAGCCTCGCTATTCGATACGGAGGGGAATCGGATCACCGCGTTCCTGACGAACTCGCCACGCTACAACCCGCAGTTCCTGGACGTACGCCACCGGGCGCGGGGCCGCTGTGAGAACCGGATCAAAACGCTCAAGGCCGCTGGATTGGGTAAGCTGCCCTTCACCTCGTTCGCCTCGAACCAGGCATGGGCGATGTTGGCGATGTTCACCATGAACCTGGTCTCCTGGTTGCAGATGACCGTGTTACCGGCCGGGCATGTGGCCAGCAGTTGGGACCTGAAACGATGGCGGTACCGGGTCTGGTCCCTGGCAGGGAAACTGGTGACCAGCGGCCGGCAAACCCGGTTGCTGATCAACCACACGACACCGGAAACCGGTCTGGTGCTACTGATCAATGAGAACCTCAGCTTGATGCATCAGCGGTGGCGGGAGGGGCAGCTCGCTGCCTGATACCACCGGTAGCGTCCATCATCAGAACGAGAGCAAGGAAGAACCCGACCGGTGCGTGGAGACCGGCGCTCACACCAGCGCATGGCGCCACTTGGTACACCCGAAAATGCTCAACCCCGCCGGGGCACGATCTGATCGTGCACCAGGCAGGGGTACTACACCACCATGAAAAATCTGGGTTAAGTGGACCACTGCCGGTGGATGTCGTGGTACCCAGCTATGGATTTACGGTATGGGATGCCCTAAAGTTTTCCTGTACGCAATTGTAAGGACATTCGCACATAATCACCGCTGTTGACTTCCGGTGCTTCCAAACCCGTGAGAAGGATACCCATGCCCAAGCTATCCATGAATGTCACCACCACGTTCTACGGCAACGTCGCTAATGACATTGCCACGGCGAAGGCCGCGGGCTTCGGTGGCATTGAATTGCAAAGCCCCAAACTGTACCGCTACCTGGATGCCGGGTATTCGGTGCACAACTTGCCTCCGCTGTTGCAGGGGCTGGACGTCACCGGGATTGGCGCGGTGCTGGACCTGGAGCGCCAGGGTAGCGCCCGCGATGAGTTCCTTTCCGAGGTGGAACGCATGGCGCAGATCGCCACAGTTCTTGGAGCGCCCATCCTCCAGCTGTGTACCGGACCGGTCAACTGGAATGTGGTCAAGGACTTCAAGTCCGGGACCTTGGAGGCGAGCGACCCGCGCTACCGTGGCACCCTGGGGCTGGCCGAATCCGCGGCCATCGATGTCGCGGCCAGCAATGTCGCAGACGCGGCGGTAATCGCCGCGGCCCATGGTCTGGACCTTTATCTGGAGCCGCTGGCCTGGTCGAATATCAATCGCTGCGCCCAGGCCTTGGAGATCATCGAACGTTCGGGGCGCGAAAACGTTGGTATCGCACTGGACACCTGGCACTTCTGGTCGGTGGGCGACACCCTTGAAGAGGTCGCCGCACTACCCAAGGAACTCATCAAGACCGTGCACATTTCCGACGGACTGGATCTCGACCGGCAGAACGATATACCCACTCAGGATGTCCACCGCAACGTGGTCATCGGTGGCGGTGCCATCCCGTTGCAGGAATGGGTCGATGCGGTGAAATCCACCGGCTACGACGGGTGGTGGGTCTCGGAGATGTTCTCCGACAAGGCCAACGAACACGATTTCCTCAAGGTCGCGAGCACCATGCGCAACCTACTGGACATCCTGGTTTCCTAGTTGCCGCCCACCCCAAGGAGCTTTCCATGCAACGCTTTGCACTGATCGGTGCCGGGTTTATTGGCTCAATCCATGCCCGGAACCTTGCCGCCAACCCGGACGTTGACTTCAGCCTCGTCTACGACGTGGATCAGGAGAGCGCAGAATCCCTCGCCCACGCCCACGGCGCCCGCGCCGCGCGCAGCCTGGATGAGGTGTTCGACTCTAGAAGTATTGACGCAGTGTTCATCGCTTCTTCCACCAACACGCACGCCGCCAACCTGCGCCGCGCGGCCGCGAGCGGAATCGCCGCCCTGGTGGAAAAGCCCATCGACATAGACCTGCGGCAAGCCCGGGACACCGTAGCCGCCGTTGAACGGGCAGGTATTCGTGCGATGGTGAATTTCAACCGGCGCTTCGACCGCGACCATTCACGACTCAAGGCGCTGGTTGAGGCCGGTAACTTGGGACCGCTATACCTGCTCCAGCTCACTTCCCGTGGACCAGCCCTGCCACCGCTGGATTACTTGAAGGTGTCCGGCGGCCAGATGCGTGATCAGACCGTACACTTTTTTGATCTGGCCCGATGGATCCACGGGTCTGATCCGCAGGAAGTATTCGTGGCCGGAGCCGCCCTAACCGATCCCCGCGTGGCACAGCTCGGGGATGTCGACACCTCAGCGGCAACCCTGCGCTTTGCTTCCGGGGCACTGGCACAAATCGACAGTGTGCGGCACACCGGGTATGGATACGACGAACGAATCGAGGTTTTGGGTGCCGACGGTATGGCCGAATCCGGTCGTTTGCGCGCCGGCAATATCACCGTGTTCCGGGGCGCCCACTCGCGTGCCGATGGGCTGCACGTCAACTGGTTCGAAAGGGTGCAACCTACCTACGCGTTGGCCCTGCAGGGATTCGTTGACGCACTTGAACGCGACACGGACGTGCCGGTACCCCTGCGCGATGGCCTCAAGGCCCAGGCCATCGCCGAGGCGGCCACCCGCTCGTTGAGCAGTGGGCGCAGCGAGCGGATCGACTACGGGTCCGAAAGCTGAACACAGCTCACTGCAGATGGGACCCAGTGCACGGAATGCACCGGGTCCCATCCCGGCAAAGGCTATCTGATCCCCTCCTGGGCAAAGCGCAGGATATCCGCAGCATTGCTCGAGTCGACGATGGCCGGGCCGGTCAGGATATTCTTCCCACCACCGATTTCGAATCCACCACGATGGTTCTGCCACAGGGCG
The DNA here is from genome assembly GCF_026107515.2 of Glutamicibacter sp. MNS18. Classification (GTDB taxonomy): domain Bacteria; phylum Actinomycetota; class Actinomycetes; order Actinomycetales; family Micrococcaceae; genus Glutamicibacter. Next base: position 109,770 of record NZ_JAPCHW010000008.1, read on the forward strand.
TCAACGGCGAGATATCCCTGCAGCCACGGCTGCTGGTCCACCGTGAACAGGATTGTTTCATCCACGATCCCCTGGGCCAGCTCGGAGTTCAGGTCGAAGGAGGCGATGGCCGCGTCGCTGCCGGTTTCGGATTTGGAGGTTGCGGCAGTCAACGCGATCGGTGCATCGAGTGCCACCAGCGCATCCGCACTTTGGGTGGCCTGCAGTTTGGCGGTAATCGTTGAAGCCACCTGGGTCATGTCGGTGCCTTGCACGTAGAGGTTCTCGGTGGCCGGAATAATCTCCTTGACACCTTCGCACCTGGCCTCCAGCCCCACATTGCCCTGCTCGTGGATGACGCAGATCGGTGAGGTCTTGCCCTCCTCCTTAAGCCGTTCGCCCACGGCTTCCCCGGCCAGCTTTTCATCGCTACCGAAATGGGCAAAGGCTCCCATTGCCGCCGATACCTCGCCTCCGGAGTTGATCGACACCAACGGAATACCGGCTTCTTCGGCCTTGCCCAGGACCTCTTCCAGGGCCCCGGGCTTGGCCAGGGTCACGATGATCCCGTCAACACCCTGCACCACGTACTGCTCCACCAGCTGGGCCTGGCGCCCTGCTTCAGGATCCGAACTGTAGATCAGCTCAACGTTGTCCTTGGCTGCCGCTTCCTCGGCACCTCGCCGGATGGTGTCCCAGAAGGTATTTCCCGGAGCACTGTGGGTAATCATCGCGACCTTGATCGGATCGGTTGCGGCAACCTGTCCCGCGGGCAGGTCCTCTTCCGCTACTTGCCGGCCGCCCTGTGACGAGCACCCGGTCAGCACCAGCGCTCCGGCGAGCGCCACCCCGGCAAAGCGCGAACCCCTTGAATCGAACCAACGCATGTTGTCCTCCCTCGTTCCGGTTCCGGCTAGCTATGGGCCACAAGGCCCTTGACGGCAACGGATTCCTTGCGCTGATGCGACTCAAAAGCGGCACCAACAACATTCATCATCCGCGCGGCGGTTTCGAAATCGGTGCTCATCGGCTCTGCATCGCGCACGCAGCGCACGAACTCCTGGATCTCGGCCACAAAGGCCTCGGCATATCCGGTGCCGACTCCGGCACCGGGCATCGCGGCCACATCGTTGAAGTACGGGTGGCTGGGGCCGGTGTAGACGGTGCGTGGACCGTTGTACACCCCGTCGGCATCGGCCTTGAAGATCTGGAATTCGCCGCCACGGATGGAGTCGAAGGTGATGCTTCCGGCATCCCCGAACAGCTCAACGCCCAGGGAGTTCGGCACGCCCTGGGCGATGCGGCTCAGCTGCACATGACCGAGGACACCGTTCTCCAGTCCCAGGGTCAGCAGCGCCACGTCGTCATTGGTCACCTCACCGAGCTGGCCAGTAACCGCCCCGCCATGGCCCACTGCTCCGGCGGCCGCGAGCGGGCGCTGCTTGATAACGGTGTTCAGCATCGCATTGTGCACCTCGCTGATGTGCCCGGCCACGAATTCAACCGCATCCAGCGCATGCGCCCCGATATCCAGCAGGGCTCCGCCACCGGATTCTTCCTGGGAGTATCGCCAGGTCAGGGCACCGTCGAGGTTCGCGGCATAGTCGGCATTGTACCACGCTCGTACGGTGTGCGCGGTGCCGATCAGCCCCTCGCTCACGGCGGCCGCCACGGCTGCCAGGCCGGGAAGACGGCGGAAGGAGAAACCGACCCCGGTCACCGCGTCGCTGCCCTGCGCAAGCTGCGCCAGGCTGGTGGCTTCCTGCGGGGTGCGGCCAATGGGCTTTTCGGCGAACAAATGCTTGCCGCTGGCCAGCACCTTCGGTAGCACCTGGGCGTGCAGGAAGTTGGGAAGGGCGACGCTGATGATGTCAACATCCGAATTGATCAGCTCATCGATGTCGGCGGTGGCCTGCTGGAAACCGAAGCGGCGGGCCACCGATTCGGCCAGCTGCAGATTCGGGTCCGCAATGCAGACCAGTTCAAGATCCACCGGTTCGCTGCCGCGAACCATCATGGCGTTGCGGAAGCCGAAGGCGTGGGCCTGGCCGGCCATTCCGGCACCGATGATTCCGACGCGCAGTGCTTTGTTGTTCATTGGTTTTCTCCCTGAAGGCTGGGTGGTTAGCGTGCGGCGACGCGGATGCGCGAGGTGCACGAGGAAATGTGGTTGAAGGTGCGTTGCGCAATGGGTAGTGGCTGGTCCATGCTCTTGAGCGGATACATGTCCTGCTCGACGATCGCGAAGATCTCGCGATCCAGGTTTGCCGCGGCTTGAAGCACCAGAGCGAAGTCGGGAACACCGAATGGCGGTTCGACCATGATTCCCATCTGCACCGCGGTGGCGAAGTCGATGTCGTCCTTGAGGATCTGGGCGATCAGTTCCGGGTCCACCTGTTTCAGGTGCAGGTAGCCGATCCGGTCGGGGCGTTCGGTCATCAGCTTGACGTTGTCGCCGAGGTAGTAGGCGAAGTGGCCGGTGTCCAGGCAGAGGTTCAGGTAACGCGCATCCGTGTTGTCCAGTAGCCGGTCGATGTCCTGCCGGGTTCCGATGGGGCTGTCCGCGTGGGAGTGGAACTGCTGATGCACTCCGTAGTCCTCCAGCAACCGGCGCCCCAGCTCGTCGTGCCCGGTGCAGAAGTTGTCCCATTCCTCGGCCGAGTAGCCACGGCGCCCCTCGACGGCACCACCCTCGCCACGTACCCAGAGTTCGGGAATGACGATCAGGTGCCGGGCTCCGAGGTCGGTGATCAACTGCGCGACCAGGCTGATTTCTCCCCACGCCCGGTCGAGTTCCGCACCACCCAAATGCAAGGAGGTGAAGCTCGTTCCCCCGGTCAACGTCAGCCCGTGCTCTTCCAGCTGCCCGGACAGCTGACCGGCGTCGGTGCCCAGATAGCCGTAGGGGCCCAGTTCCGTGTAGGAGTAGCCGGCCGCTGCGGCTTCCCGCAGATACTGGCCGGGAGGCGGCTGCAGCGGATCCTCGGCGTTCCATACGCCCCACGAGTCGGGCGCGATGCCCACCTTGATTCCGCTGGCCTGCGGTTGTTCTAACGACATCTGTCCTCCATCATCGGGTGTTGTTGGAGTTAATACTAGAGCGCTCTAGATTTGCGGTCAATAGATTTGTCAGAACATATTTACAGATATCATTTCACCAAGTCAGACAAGCTCATAACGTTCCATCCCGGAGAAAAGTGCGCCCCTGGGCCCTGCACTTCCCCTAAGCTGGGTGCTGTGGATGCCGGCCGGCCATCCACTTTAAGGGCACACATCCGAAAGGGGAGCTGTTGTGAAGTCGGTGACCATGGAGGACGTCGCGCGTGCTGCCGGTGTTTCCCGGGCCCTGGTGTCGCTCGCCTACCGCAACGCGCCGGGGGTCAGCGTCAAGACCCGGGAGAGGATTTTCCGAACCGGCCGGGAACTGAACTACCAACCCAACCGCATTGCCGCCTCGCTGGCCAGTAAATCCCAGACGTCGATCGGCGTGTTCCTCTCTGATCTGCACAACGACCTCTTCGCCGATATCTTTGATGGGTTGCGGCAGGGGCTCGGTGACGAATCCAGGCATCTGGTGCTGGCGGTCGGCAGCATCGATGGGCAGCGGGACAATGCGGCACTGGATACCCTGGTGCAGTCCCGTGTTGACCTGATCGTGGCGGCAGGCTTGCTGCTGGCCGATCACGACCTGGCAACGTATACCTCGACCACCCCCCTGGTCAGTACCGCACGTGTGGTTCCCGGGGCGGATAACGTCTTCACCAACAACCTCAGTGGGGCGCGGCAGGCCACCGAGCATCTGATCGGTCTGGGGCATCAACGCATCGTTTTTCTGGCCAACCCGCGGTCCGACGGCTATCTGGAACGGGGTATGGGTTATCGCCAGGCGATGGGTGAGGCGGGACTGGAAACCTGGGAGATCGCCTCTTCCTACGCACGTCATGAGGCCGAGGCCGATATCGGTGCCGTGCTGCGTAGCAGCCATCGTCCCACGGCGGTGTTCGCGCACAATGATCGCAGCGCCCTGGGGGTTCTCGATGCGGCCAGGCACTATGGCCTATCGGTTCCCGAGGACCTGTCGGTGGTGGGATACGACAATTCCTCGGCCAGCAGGCTTCCGGGTCTGGAGCTGACCACCGTGGACATCCATGCCCGGCAACTCGGCGAACTGTCGGCCCACGCGGCCCTGACACGTTTGGCCGAGCCCACGGATGCACTGCAGTCGATCAGCATTGACCCCACCTTGCTGGTGCGCGGTACCAGCTCACACCCGGCCACGGGGAGAAAGTAGCTAAGACCAAGGCATCCCTGCCCCGCAGGGTCTGCGGGGCAGGGATGCCTTGGTCAGTACGAACCGCTGGTCAGGACGATGCCGGTGCGGTGTTGGCGGCACCGGCCTCGGCCTCGGCCAACTCTTCCTTGTGGCCGCCGATCTGCTCCAACTCGTGGGCCAGCTCCGCCAATTCGGCGCCACCGGCCATCTGCGCGGTGAGCTCCTCGACGGTGATGTCCTTCTTGGCGTAGTAGCCGATCGCCCGTCCGCGCTTGAGCAGCAGGAACGAGTCACCTACGGGGAAGGCGTGGTGCGGGTTGTGGGTAATGAAGATGACCCCCAGGCCGCGATCGCGGGCTTGCAGGATATAGCGCAGCACCACTCCGGACTGCTTCACGCCCAGCGCCGCGGTGGGCTCATCCAGGATCAGCACCTTCGCACCGAAATAGACCGCCCGGGCGATGGCCACACATTGGCGTTCACCGCCGGAGAGCTGCCCGATGGGCTGTTCCACATCCCGCAGGTCGATTCCCATATCGGCCAGTTCCTGCTTGGTGACCTCCTTCATCTTGGCCACGTCCAGTTTCTTGAACGGACCCACCCCGGTGGTCAGCTCGGAGCCGAGGAAGAAGTTGCGCCAGATCGGCATCAGCGGCACCACTGCCAGGTCCTGGTAGACCGCGGCGATCCCCGCGTCCAGGGCCACCCTCGGGCTCTTGAGCTTGATGGTGGAACCGTGCAGCGTGAACTCGCCCTCGTCATGCTGATGCAGTCCGGCGATGATCTTGATCAGCGTGGACTTGCCCGCTCCGTTGTCACCCAGCACGCAGGTGACCTTGCCCGGATCCACCACCATGTCCACACCGCGCAGGGCGATGATGTTCCCGTAGTGCTTGCCCACACCCTTCAGCGTCAGCAGGTTGTCGTTGGCCTTGGGTTCAAGCTTGGCCAGAATTTCCTCTTCTTTGATTCGTTTTCCCATGGTCCCGTCCTTGTCCAAATCCGACCCTATTTACTTGATTCCGCGCGCTTCTTCACGATGATGTTCACCACGGTGGCCAGCAACAGCATCAGACCCAGGAAGAACTTGAACCAGTCCGGGTTCCATTCGGCGTAGACGATGCCCTTGTTGGCCATGCCGAAGATGAAGGCACCGATGGCGCCGCCAATGGCCGAACCGTAACCGCCGGTGAGCAGGCAGCCACCGATCACCGCGGCGATGATGTAGAGGAACTCGTTACCGATACCTTCACCGGACTGCACGGTGTCGAAGGCGAACAGGTTGTGCATACCCAGTACCCAGCCGCAGAAGCCCACGGCCATGAACAGCCCGATCTTGGTGCGGACCACCGGAACACCGACCGCACGCGCGGCCTTCTCGTCCCCGCCCACGGCGAAGATCCAGTTGCCGATCTTGGTGCGCATGAGCACCCAGGAGGCGATGACGACCATGGCCAGCCAGATGAACACGGTGACCTTCACATCGATACCACCGATGGTCACCGAGGAGGCGAAGATCGCCTTGGCGCTGGCGAAACCGTCCATTTGCGAGATCGAGGGCGAGGAGACCGAACCGCCGATGGCGCGGGTCAGACCCAGATTCAACCCGGTGAGCATCAGGAAGCTGGCCAGGGTGACGATAAAGGAAGGCAGCTGGGTGCGGATCAGGATCCAGCCGTTGATAAAACCAATGAGCAAGGAGACGCCCAGCGCGAAAATGATTCCGACCCATACGTTCATACCGAAGTACCAGGAGAGCAGCGAGGCGCTCAGCGCCGAGGAAATCACGGCCACACCCGTCGAGAGGTCGAATTCACCACCGATCATCAGCAGGGAGACCCCGACGGCCATGATCCCGATGGTCGAGGCCCCGTAGAGCACCGTGGCCATCGAGGACGGGGCCAGGAAGACCGGGGCAACAATGGCGAAAAAGGTGAACAGTGCAATGGCGCCGACCAGCGCTCCGATCTCGGGTCGTCCTAGCAGCTTGGCCAGCAGGCTTTTTTCGGCGACACGTTCATCCTTGGAACCTGCAGCGGGGGCGGTGGTGGTTGTTGTAGCCATGATTACTCCTCATTCCCGGTGCTCCATGCCGGGCCATATGGCCCGGCATGGAGCCCTCCGGAATAGTTAGCGGATACCTTCCTGGGCGAATTCGGCGATATTCTCCGCGACTTCCTTATCAACGATCGCCGGACCGGTCAGTGTGGCCTGCCCACCGCCGATCGTGAATCCGCCGCGCTTGTTTTGCCAGAGCGAATCCACCGCGAGGTACCCCTGCAACCACGGCTGCTGGTCGACGGTGAAAATGATATTCTCCGCGACGATCTCGTCCACCAGCTGCTGGTTCATGTCGAAGGAAGCCACTGCGGCATCCGAATTGGCAGTCTCCTTGGCCTTGAGGATTGTCATGGTGAACGGAGCTCCCAATCCGATGACCACATCGACATCCCTACTCGCCTGCAACTTGGCGGTGACTGTCGACTCGACCTGGGTCATGTCGGTGCCCTGCACGTACAACACCTCGGTGTCCGGGACAATCTCCTTGACTCCAGCGCACCGGGCTTCGAGCCCCACATGTCCCTGCTCCTGGATCACACAAACCGGCTTTGAATAGCCGAGCTCCTCCATTTTCTCGCCTGCCGCTTGGCCTGCCAGCTCTTCGTCCGAGCCGAAATGCGCGAAAGCCCCGACATCAAGGAAGTCATTCTCGCCGGCGTTCAGGCTGACTACCGGAATCCCGGCCGCCGCAGCCTTTTGCAGCGCACCGGACATCGCGTCAGGCTTGGCCAATGTCAAGGCAATCCCGTCAACCCCTTGGTCCACGGCCTGTTCGACCAATTGGGACTGGCGGCCACCATCCGGGTCAGAGAGGTATTGTAGTTCGATATTGTCCTTGGCCGCGGCTTCTTCCGCCCCCTTCCGAACGATGTCCCAGAAGGTATCACCCGGGGCAGCATGCGTAATAAGCGCGACCTTGATGCGCTCGGTGCTGGCGACCTCCCCGCCGCCATTGGAATCCGAACCGGCCGCCGGTGCCCGGCCGCCTTCGGAGGAGCAGGCCGCCAGGCCCAACGCCGGGACGATTGCCAAGGCCACTGCTGCCCTACGCCAATTGATCTTTCCCATGATGTTCAAAACCCCTTCGTTGTCTTTCCGGCCTGCCGTACCCACTGCCAGCCAGCCGCCACCCCGCCTTCGGGGTGATGCGAGTCACATGACTATATGAGTGTGCGTGAGAATCCGGCGAGAGTCAATAGTTTGTAAAGACATAAGGATGTTCTGACCAAAATATTTCGGAAGCATTGTTGACCACAAGGAAGCGGCCCCTTCGGAATTACGGAAGGGCCACAGTGGCCGGCTATTGGAATTACCGCTGCGACGCGGTTGATGAACGCACCACGAGTCTCGGCCTAACCAGCACCCGACGTCCGGACGCGGAGGAACCACCAGGCGCCAGCGCACGCAGCAAAAGCCTGGCCGCCTGTCGGCCCATGGCGAGATTGTCGGAATCAACACTGGTCAGCGAGATTCTCCCCATGGCCGCCACCGGGATATTGTCATACCCCGACACCGCCATGCTGGCACCTGCGGCATCCAGGGCCTGCATGGCACCCAGCGCGCTCAGGTCATTGAAACAACACAGTGCATCGGGTCTGGTTTCCGCCGGGCGGGACAGCAACTGCGTGACTACTGCCTGCCGGCCTTCCTCGAAGGATGGTCCGGCATCCACGACCCATGCGGCCAAACCATGTCGCTTCATGCTTCGGTGATAGGCAGCCTCGCGTAGCGCCGACACCACACCGGGCCCGCCGGTCAGATGGGCGATCCTGCGATGACCGGACTCCAGCAGGTGAGTGACCAGCAAGTCGATGCCGGCGGCATCATCACCGCCAACCACATCCAAGCCAGGTGCCGGAGGTACGCCGCTACCGACGAAAACCGCCGGGATGCCATCCAGGGCTGACGCAAAACTGACGTTGTCATCCGCGGTGCCAATGACCAGCGCACCGCTGACCCGCAGGTCCCGCAACGTCTGCAGCGCCGTGGCGTCCACGCCTTGTCCACCATGTTGCCCCATCGCGCTGAACAGCACACCGAAGCCGGCGGCCTGCAGTTCTCCGCGGGCAATCTCGGCAAGATCCACCACCCACGGGTTGTGCAGTTCACCGAGCACCATACCCACGGTATTGCGGTTCCGGGCCACCAGGGAACGGGCAGCGAGGTTCGCCCGGTAACCCAGGGCCGCAATCGAGGCCTCGACCCGTGCGCGGCGTTCCTCGCCGACCCGCTGCGGCTGCGATAGCACCAGGGACACCAGGGATTTGGAGACCCCTGCATGCTGGGCCACGTCCCGGATCGTCGGTCGCTGCGGGCCGGCTGGTTCCATGGCCTATCCCCGGCTCTTCAGTGCCATGGACCCGCTCTCCACCGGCAGGTGCTGCCAGCTGCCGTCCACGGCCGACTTTTCTGCGGCGTCAACCAGTGCCGCACTGGCAACCGCGTCCTTGATGGTCGAGTTCCCCCCGTTACCCCCGGTGACCGACACCAGGAACTTCTTGGCCTCGATGGTTTTCAGGTCATCAAACCCCATGGTGTTACCCGGACCGGGCTGGAAGCGGGAGTAGTCCCCATGGGCCGGGGAGGCAATGACGGTGGTATACCCCTGCTGCGGGTTGTGCCGGCCGATAACCACCTGCAATTCATTCATCCGCTCAAAATCCCATTTGACCGATCCCTCGGTACCGTAGATCTCGATCCGGTAGCCGCATTCGGGGCCCACCGCGATCCGCGATGCCTCGATGGTTCCCACCGCTTCGGCCCCTGGCCCGTCGTCGCTGAAGCGCACCATGGCGGTGGCGTAGTCCTCGTTCTCCACCGGCCCCAATTCACCGCCTTCGATCACATCAAAGTGCGTCCCCTGCCCCATCGCCAGCTTCGGGCGCGTGGCATGCATGGTGCTGGTCAACGCGGTGATCGACCTGATCTCCCCCACCGTGTACCGGCAGAGGTCCGCGGCATGGCTGAAGAGGTCGCCGAGCACCCCGGTGCCGGACAGCTTGCGGTCGAAGCGCCAGGACAGCGCGGCCTTGGGTTCGGCGGCGTACCCTGCCAGGAAGCTGGCCCGCACATTGGTGATCCGCCCCAGCTGCCCTTCGGCCACCAGCGTGCGGATATGTTCCACCGCCGGGGCATGACGGTAGTTGAACCCGACCGTTGACTGTACCCCGGCGGCTTCTGCTGCCGCACTGATCGCCAGTGTTTCAGCCAGGCCACGCCCTGCGGGCTTCTCGATCCAGAAGTGTTTGCCCGCCTTGGCGGCCGCGATGCCCATTTCGGCGTGCAGGAAGTTCGGGGCGCAAATCGAGACGACATCCACCTCCGGGTTCTTCAGCACCTCTCGGTAGTCGGTGGTGCCCGTTTCAAAGCCCAGGACCCGGGTGGCGAATTCGACACGGGAGGCCTCGGTGTCCGCGGCCATCACCAGCCGGGGCCGGATACCCAGCTCCGGGTAGACATACGGGACCGAGCTATAGGCCCGCGCATGCAACTTACCCATCCAACCCACCGAAATGAGACCAACACCGATTGTGCGCTGCGAACTTGTCATGGACTCTCCTCATCGGCCGGTGCTCCGGCCGTCATTGCCATTCAGTTGATTCCCGGCCGATTGGACCGTTCCAATCGAGCGTACGAAGCGCCGGGGAACGAATCAATGGTTCATCGCACTTATTTTGTCCGGACAATTGGACAATCTACACTTCTGTCCAAAATGCCTCGTCACTCCATGGCGGGTAGGGCCCACGGGGGGGCAGAAGGGCACCAACAGGACCCGGAAAACTGATGATCCATGGCGCAGGGGGGCGAGAATTCACCGGACTTTTGGCCGATAGCTTCACTTTCCACGCAGATCGGATATAGTTTGTCCTGTCAAAGAGACATTTGATGACGTTGCGCGTTCCTAGGGAGTGTCCGTGAGTGCACCACTGAGTATCCAGATTGATCGTTCCTCACCGATTCCGCTGTACCACCAGGTGGTCCAGGGGATCGAGCAAGCGATCCATGACGGCTCCCTGGCCTCGGGAACACGCCTGGAGAACGAGATCGAGCTGGCACGACGCCTGAACCTTTCGCGTCCGACCATCCGCAAGGCCATGGACGACCTGGTGCGCTCGGGCCTGCTGGTGCGAAAGCGCGGGGTGGGCACCCAGGTGGTGTCCAGCCAGATCAGGCGACACCTGGAACTCTCAAGCCTCAACGATGACTTGCAACGGGCCGGCAAGACACCGACCACCGAACTGCTCGGATTTGAGCACATCGACGCGCCCGACAACATCCAGGAGCTACTGCAGCTGCCCAAGGGAATCAGGGTCTACCACTTCACGCGCCTACGCAGCGCCGGCGGTACCCCGTTGGCCCTGATGGAGAACTGGGTGCGCGACGATATTGTCGAGCTCACCGAGGAATCCCTGCGCGAGCATGGACTCTACGAACTGCTGCGCAATGCCGGAGTCAATTTCCGTCTCGCCCAGCAGCGCATCGGCGCCACCACCGCGACCGAGGACCAGGCCAAGTCGCTGGATGTCTCGCCGAAAGCGGCGCTGGTGACCATGCAACGCACTGCGGTGGACGACGCCGGACGCAATGTGGAAACCGGGTCCCACGTGTACCGCGCGGACTCCTACAGCTTTGAAATGACACTGGTGCAGCGTTAGGGCACCACCTGTAATCCTTGAAAGGACGGATGCATGACCGACTGGATCTACCCCTCCGGCAGCGCCACCGACGGCCCCTGGATGATCTCGCTGGGTGCCCACGATTCGGCATTGCCGGTTCCCGGATGGGAACACACCGGGCTCAAGGTCGCCCAGCTGGCACCGGCCGGCAGCGTGGAGTTGGCCGCCGCCGCCGAGGAACGCATTGTCATCCCGCTGACCGGGGATTCCTTCACCGTCACCCTGGACAGCGGCGAAGTCTTCGAGCTCACCGGGCGCCCCTCGGTGTTCCACGGTCCGGCCGATGTCCTCTACACCGGCATCAATACCGGCCTGAGGATCTCCTCCGCCACCGGCGGGCGGGTGGCCCTGGCCCTGGCCCCGGCGAAAGCCGGCTATCCGACGCGGCTGATCCGTGCCGAGCAGACGCCGGTGGAACTGCGCGGCGCAGGCAATTGCTCCCGCCAGGTGCACAACTTCGGCACGCCTGCGGCCCTGGAAGCCGACCGATTCATCGTCTGCGAGGTCATCACCCCGGCAGGGAACTGGTCCTCCTACCCGCCGCACAAGCACGACGAGGAGAAGGACGGGGAAACCAGCCTCGAAGAGATCTACTACTTCGAAACCCAGCTGGCCCGCGACATGCCCGCCCCGGTGTCCACCGACCCGATCGGCTACGCCCGGGTCTACGCCTCGGATGAGCGCCCGATCGACGTGAACACCGAGGTCCGTACCGGAGACGTGGTCCTGGTCCCCTATGGATGGCACGGCCCGGCCATGGCCGCCCCCGGCTACGACCTGTACTACCTCAACGTCATGGCGGGCCCGGGCCGGGTGCGCGAATGGCTGATCAGCGACGACCCGCACCACGGCTGGGTCCGCCAGACGTGGGACGAACAGCAACTGGACCCACGCCTGCCTTTCGGCGCCTGATCCAGGCGGCGGGGCGGCGAAGTGGCGCTTTAGCGGCACCGACTCCGGTCAGCGGAAACGTAACAACCCGTGGGGTGTCGTGATCCTGATGATCACAACACACCACGGGTTTCGCTGTTCCGGCCGGTACCTGCTCAAACGCCAGCCCACGGCGCGAAGGCCCTGCGGAATTCGGCCAGCGCCTGCTCATCCGAGCCGCTGGCGTAGGCTTCCATGCCCACAACCCCCTCGTACCCCGCCTCGTCCAGGGCCCGGGCGACCGCCTGGTAGTTGATCTCCCCGGTCCCCGGTTCGCAGCGCCCGGGCACATCGGCCACCTGCACCTCGCCGATGGAGTCCAGGCTGGTACGCACCAGCTCGACCAGGTTCCCCTCACCGATCTGCGCATGGTAGAGATCCAGCATCATCTTCACCCGCGGGTGGCCGACCGCTTCGACCAGGGCAAGGGTATCCTTGGCCCGGGCCAGCGGGATACCGGGATGGTCCACGATGGTGTTCAGGTTTTCCAGCAGGAAGCTCACCTGGTGCTTGTCGCCCAATTCCGCCAGCTGCTCCAGGGTACGCAGGGCGGTCAGCCACATGCCTCCGGTGCTGCGGTGCCGGGGCACGGCCGCCTGGCCGTCGATCAGCTGCGCCGGGTGCACCACCAGCCGCTCAATGCCCAGCCGGTGCGCGGTGGGGATCAGTTCGCGGGCCGTGCGCACCACCCGGTGGGCGTTGTCCGGATCGCACAGGCTGCCGTCGCTGTAGCCGGTCATCGAGCCGAAGCTGGCCCCGCTGCGCTCCAGCGCGCCCAGGTCCTTGGTGCTGCTGTCCCACAGTTCGATCTCGAACCCGGCCTCGTGCAGCCGTTCAACCCGCTCGATGAACGGCAGCGAGGTGAAGACCATTTCGGCGCAGACCGCCAGGGTGCGGCTCACTGCGCGACCGCCAGACGGGTGGCCGCATCCAGGCCGACCGGCAGGCCGGTTTCCGCGGATTCCAGGGCGGCCAAGGCCACCCGCAGGGCCGCCCGGGCGTCCCGGCCGGTGGGCACCGGCAACCGGGCTTCGGCGCTGCCGGCGCGGATCCCGGCCAGCTTGCGCACGAAGACCACCAGCTGTTCGCGGTAGGCCTGGGCAAACAGCTCGATGTTCAGCCGCTCGGTGGGGGCGTGGCTACCGGCGGCATCGAACTGCGTGACGGTGCGCTGTACCGGGTGTCCGGCCTGCAGCATCCCTTCCGAGCCGAAGACCTCGCCGCGCACGTCGTAGCCGTAGGTGGCGCTGAAGTTCGCCTCGGCCACCCCGATGGCCCCGTTGGAATAGCGCAGTGTCACTACCGCGGTGTCCAGCAGGCCGTTTTCGCGGTGTTCCGGGGCGACCAGGGCATCGGCCATCACGTGCACCTCGGTGACCTGGGCGCCGGGGTTCAGCCAGTTCAGGGTGTCGAAATCGTGGATCAGTGTTTCGGTGAAGATCACGTGGCGGCGGATCGCCGCGGCATTGGGCAGTCCCCCGGCCACCGCAGGGTCGCGGGTCAGCGAACGAAGCAGCTGCACCTGGCCGATCCCACCGGAGTGCACGCGTTCCCCGGCCTCGGCGAAGTCGCGGGCGAAGCGGCGGTTGAAGCCGACCTGCAGCAGCACCCCGGCGGCCTGCACCGCGTCCAGCGCCGTATCCAGGTCGGCCAGCGAATGCGCGGCGGGCTTCTCGCAGAAGATGTGCTTGCCCGCGCGGGCGGCCTGGGCGATCAGCCCGGCATGCAGGGCCGAAGGGGCCCCGATGATGACCGCGTCCACCCGCTCGTCCTCGAAGACATCCTCGATCCGCTCGGTGGCGTTCGGGCAGCCCAACTCCGCAGCCAGCGCGGCGGCGCGGCCCTCGGCGGGGTCGGCCACCACATGCAACACGGCATCGGGCAGGTAGTCGGTGACGGTTCGGGCGTGGAAGGCGCCGATCCACCCGGTGCCGATCACCGCGAGGTGCAGGGGTTCGGGGCGGGTACCCGGGATGTTCTGATAAGCCATGAGATTCTCCTAGAACGTTCTAAGTGGATGTACTGGGAAAATCATGGCACACTGGACTGCACATGTCTAGAACGTTCTAGGAAAGTGTTTTCGTGACGGTTTCACCTCCCCCGCGCCCGGCCAAGCGGCCGACCCTGGCCGATGTCGCGCGCGCCTCCGGCGTCTCGGTGGCCCTGGCCTCGATCGTGATGCGTGGGGCCGAGGGGGCCAGCGAGACCTCGCGCCAGCGGGTCAAGGCCGCCGCCGCGCAGCTTGGCTACCGCCCGGACTCCCGGGCACGGTCGCTACGCAGCCACCGCAGCCGGACCATTGGCCTGGCCCTGGCGCTCGGTGAGCCGCTGCATGCGGAACTGGCCGATGCGCTCTATGCCGAAGCCGATGCCCGCGGCTACCAGCTGCTGCTGGGCGCCACCGGGGCGCACCACAATGGGCAGCGGGCCATGGATACCCTGGTGGATGCCGGGGTCGAGGCGATCATCTCGATTTCCAGCTCGCTGTCTTCCGCACAGCTGGGGCAGATCACCACCCGGGTCCCGGTTCTCAGCCTGCTGCGCCGCTACCGGAACCATCGCTCGGTGCTCACCGATGAGGCCGCGGGCATTGAACAGCTGGTCACCCACCTGGTGGATGGTGGTCATCACCGGCTGTTGCATCTGGATGGTGGGCACGCTGTCGCGGCGGACCAGCGCCGCGTGGCCTTCGAACGGGCCGTCGCACAGGCCGGCGACGCGGTGAGTGGCCTGGTACTGCCCGCGGGCGCCGATGAATCCAGTGCCGCCACGGTGCTGGGCACCTACCTGACGCAGACCGCTGCCGCCTCCCGGGCCACCGCGGTGCTGGCCTTCAACGACCGTGCCGCCCTCGGGGCGCGGCAGGCGATCATCGATTCCGGATTGCACATACCCGGGGACATCGCGCTGACCGGATTCGACGACAGCGAGTTCGCCCGGTTGGCCCATGTGGATCTGACCAGCGTCCGGCAGGATGTGGCGGCGCTGGCCGCCTCGGCCATCGCCGGGGTCCTGGCGACCCTCGACCCGGATACCAAGGACGATACGTCGTTGGCGATATTCCACGCCCCGCACCTTGTGGTGCGCGGCAGCAGCCGGGAAAAGAAACCGCCCCACCGCGGAATCGATCCGTAGCAGGGCGGTTTTCACCGGTCTTCGCACAACAGTGGTGGAAGTCCGCGATCAGGCGTTGACGGCGGCCCCTGCCGGAACCTGCACGGTGTCGCCGCCGGCCTGGGCCGAGTCGACCACCGCCTGCAGGATCTGCATATTACGCACGCCGTCGGCGAAGCTGGCGTTACGTGGCAGCGAGGCCTCGGCGTCGATCCCGGCCACCTCTTCGAGGAAGGCGCGCGCCTGGTAGGCGAAGGCCTCGTTCTGGCCGAAGCCGACCATCGGGGCGTCCATCGCCAGCCCACCGCGCAGGTAGGGGTGGTCCGGGCCCAGGATGATGCGGCGGTAGCCGTTGCTGCGGTCCGACTCCCCATGCAGGTACAGCGCGATCTCCGAGGGCTTGGACTGGTCGAAGACGGCCGAGCCGTTCTCGCAGAAGACCTCCACGATCAGGGCGTTGGCATGGCCGGCGGCCACCCTGGAGACCTGCAGGGAACCCACACCCTGGGCGAAGCGCACCGCGAAGGAGGCCACGTCGTCGTTTTCGACCGGTTCGTAGGTATCGGAGACCGGGGCATGGTCATGGCCCAGCACCGCGCCCAACGGCAGCGGACGCTTGGTGATCACGGTATCAAGCACCCCGCCGGACACCGACTGGATGGGTCCACAGAGGAATTCGGAGACATAGGTCAGGTGGCTGCCCACATCGGCCAGCGCGCCGGAACCGGCCCCGCCCTTGTACCGCCAGCTCATCGGGGCGTTCTGGTCGCAGCCGTAGTCGGTCCAGTAGCGGCCGGAGAAATGCAGTACCTTGCCCAGGGTGCCGTCCTGGATCAGCTGGCGGATGGCTGCCAGTCCTGGAGTGCGGTGGAAGGTGAAACCGATCCGCGCCAGGGTGCCCGAGGCCTCGGCCGCGGTGGCCGCATGGGCCATCGCGTTGGCATCCTCGATGGTGTCGGACAGCGGCTTTTCGCACAAGACGTGCTTTCCGGCGGCCAACAGGCCCTCAACCACCTCGCGGTGCATCGAGTTGGCAATCACCACCGAGACCACATCGATGTCATCGGCCGCGGCAATGGCCTGCCAGGTCGAGTCATGGCGTTCATATCCGAAGCGGTCGGCGGCAGCCTGGCCGAATTCGGCATTAACATCCCCAATCGAGACCAGCCGGATCTCCGGCAAGGTCGGGGAGTACAGCGTGGATGCGGTCCGGTAGGCCGCGGCATGGGCCTTGCCGGCCATTCCGGCGCCGATGACGGCTACGCCGATTGATTCTTTCACCATGGGTCTCCTTGGATAATTCGGCCACCACCGGCGGCTTCACGTTATTCTGGTTGGTCCGGGCGCACGGAAAGTACCGGCACCGGGCTATTGAGCAGGATGCGTTGGCTCACGCTACCCAACAGGGCTTTGCCCATCGGGGACCGGCGACGCAGGCCGATCACCACGCGGGAAATCCTGGGGTCGTCGGCAATCTCATCAAGTAGTGCGTCCACCGGGTCCCTGTCACCACGGCCTTCGCGTTCGATCACGCGCCACTGGATACCGGCCGGGACATCGCTGGGATCCACCGGGGTCAGACCCAGGTTGAAGATCACCAGATCCTCATCCCGGGATCGGGCCTCGTCGATTCCGGCGTTCAGCGCCAGGGTGCCTTCCAGGCTCTCTGCTACTGCTGCGATGATGCTCATTGTGCTGATCCCTTCACTTTTTCGATGAAGCCAGTCTGGAACTCCTCCTCAAACTGTTCCAGAGACTTGCCGCCGGTCTCGGGAAGCTCGCGGTGCAACACGATGATGGCCACCACACCGATGCCGAAGAAGATGAAGAAGGTGCCGGCAATGCCCAAGCCAGCGATCAGCGGCGGGAAGACGAAGGCCACCAGGGCGTTGGCCAGCCACAGGCAGGTCACCGCCACGCCGGTGGCGAAGGTGCGGATCTTCAGCGGGAACAGCTCGGAGAGGATCAGCCAGGACAGCGGGCCGATCGCACCCTGCATGGAGATCACGAAGCACAGCACGAAGACCAGGATCAGCCACATCTTCAAGTCCCCTTCGGGCAGCAGCTGCGCGGTCAGGGCGATGAGCAGGTGGAAGGTCGTGGTGAGTACAAACCCGGTGATGATCATCTTGCGCCGGGAGATCTTATTGATCAGGTAGATGCAGATCAGTACGCCGGAGACGGAGAACAGCCCGTTGAGGGTATTGAACACGATCGCTGCATCGGCGGAGAACCCGGCATTTTCCAGCAGCTGCGAGCCGTAGTACATCACGGCGTTGATACCGGAGAACTGGGAGAAGACACCGACCAGGGCACCGATGATCACCAGCTTGCGCACCCAGGGCACGGCCAGGTCGGCCCAGCCGGCGGTCTGGGTCTTGTTTTCCTCCTCGGCCAGGTGCTCGACCTCAGCCATTTCGGCTGCGGCACGTTCCTTGTCACGCACCTGTTCGAGGACCACCAGGGCGTTCTTGTGTTGCCCTTGGGAGATCAGCCAGCGCGGGGATTCGGGCAGGAAGATCATGCCCACCAGCAGGGCGATGGCCGGCAGCACTGCCACAATCAGCATGTAGCGCCAGATGAAGTCGTGGTGTCCCCAGATCTGGTAGAGGATCGCGTTGATCACGAATGCGGCGAACTGCCCGGACACGATCATCACCTCGTTGCGGGTGACCAGGGAGCCGCGAGTCTCCTGCGGGGAGATCTCGGCCAGATAGACCGGGACGATCGCCGAGGCACCACCGACGGCCAGACCGAGGATGAAACGGCCGACAGCCAGCGCCTCCCAGTTCGGGGCCAGCGAGCACAGCACGGTACCGACAATGAAGATGATCGCCAGGTACAAGATGGTCTTGCGCCGACCGATCGCATCGGCCAGCCGGCCGCCGAGCAGGGCTCCCACGGCAGCGCCCAGGATCAGGATACTGACCACAAACCCCTCGGTCGTGGCGTTGATCTGAAGTTCACGGCGCAGCGGCTCCAGCGCCCCGTTGATCACCCCGGTGTCATAGCCGAAGAGCAGCCCACCGAAGGTGGCGACATAGGCAATGATGCCCAACCGCCGCGAATGTGGACCCTTGGTCAATGGGGGCAATGCATACACATTGCCCTTGGTACTTCCAGCCACGCAGAACTCCTTTGTTGCCGGCCACCCTCCGGTGACCTCAATCACAGGCTATTTGTAATGACATTACGTCATTAAGAGCTACGTGACAATGAATTGTCACGACACAGTTGGGTAAATGTCACCGGATGTTCCCCGTGGGCATTCGCCCGCACCGAAAGGCTAAATCATCACACCTTGTCAGCTGCTGGTTCCAGACCGAGCGAGAGGCCCCGCTGGCGGCGAACAGGCCTCCGCCAACGGGTAGTGCAACGCCCGTAATGTAAGACGCCTGCGCGCTGGACAGGAAGAGTACCGCCTGGGCCACATCCTCCGGTTCGGCGGCATTGCCCCTGACTCCTGCACCCCGGGTCAAGGGCCATGGACTGGACCAGGGCGTTCACCCCGGCCTTGGTGGTGTTGTGCCGGCTTGTCGCCAATCGCCGCCCAGGCCCGCAATGGAGGACACCGCGGTGAAGGTCCCCCGGCTGCCAATCAGCGGGAGCATGCATTCGCGGGCCAGGTGCATCACCCCGACCAGGTTCAGCGATCGCATCGTTTCCCACGACTGCGGATCCAGTCCAGCGATCCGGCACCCGTGAGGGGCACAACCTGGTCCTGCATCCCGGGGTCGACCATGGCCTTCACGCCACACTCCATTTCCGTGACCGGGCATAGGTCGGCGGCGCCGGGAACACCTCATGTGCTCCCGGCGCCGCCGACTGGTTCCCGCATTGCGCTATGGCCGCGAACCGGCCTTGCTGAACTTGTCAATGTACTCGTTCATCTTCTGCTGCTGGTAGCGGGCCACCTCATGGGCGCGCTCGTTTTCCGCGAAGACACAGGTGGCCATCACGGTTTCCTCGCGGTCCAGGAAGCCATTGGCGGCCAGGCCGCCGAAGAACTCATCCCAGTCCACATCCCCGTCGCCGATCTTCAGGTGCTGGTGCACACGCACCGCGTTGCCCGGCGGATTGGTGATGTAGCGCAGACCGTGCGAGGCATGGTGGTCCAGGGTATCGGCCACGTGGACCACCCGCAGCCGGTCACCCGCCGCCTGCATGATTTCCAGCGGCTCGTCCTTCATGTGGAAGGTGTGGGCCGCCACGTAGGCAAAGCCCAGGTTCGGGGAGTTCACCCCGCGGATCATCCTCCACCCAGCCAGGCCTTCCTCCACGAAGTCATCCGGATGCGGGTCGATGGCCACGTGCACGCCCTCGCGCTCGATGACCGGCACCAGCTCGTCCATGGACCGGTAGAACGCCGCCTCGGATTCCTCGGACAGCTCGGGGCGCCCGGAGAATTCGGTGTTCATCTGGGTGATCCCCAGGTCCACGGTGATTTGGATGGCGCGCTTCCAATAGCGCACCGAGGCCTCGCGGATCAATGGGTCCGGCGAGGACCACTTGAGCACGGGCAGGACCGAGGCGATCTGCACCCCGTGCTTCCTGCACTCGGCCACCAGCCGGGACACCAGTTCGTCGTCGGCCTTCGGGTGGCCGAAGAACGGGATGAAATCCTTGTGCGGGGTAATCTGCAGGTAGTCGTAGCCCAGTTCACGGGCGAGTTTCGGAAACTCAAGCAGCGAATGGCTGTGATGGAACGGGGTGGGATCCAACGCGATCTTCATGATGCCTCCTCAGGCGTAGAGTCCAGGCTTGGTCTTGAGTTCCACGGCGATCTTCTCACCGGTGTGCAGGGCCTGAACGCCGGCCTCGCAGCAGGCCGCGGCGGCGTAACCGTCCCAGGCGCTGGGCCCGGCAATCTCGCCACGCAACGACGCGTCCACCCAGTCCTGGATCTCGGCGTCATAGGCGGCCACAAAGCGTTCCTCGAAGCCCGGGGTGACCTTCCCTCCCCAGTTGCCGCCGGTGCGCACGTAGGGTCCCGAATCCCCGCCGATATTCACGATCCCGTCCTCGAAGGCCGCCTCGGTGGCGACCTGGTAGCCGAACTTGGCCTGGACGAAGATCTCCACGTCGGCCAACACCCCGGATTCGGTTTCGATCAGCACCTGTTGCGGATCGGCCAGCTCGCCGTTCCCGGTGCGGGTCCTCTTGCCGGTCCGTACCTGGACGGAGGTGATTTCCTCGCCGGTGAAGAAGCGGATGGCGTCGAACTCATGGACCACCGAGTCGTTGATCAGGTTCTCGCTGGTGAAGTTCGGTGGCACATCCGCGTTCCGGTGCTGGTGGTGAAGCATCAGCAGTTCACCCAGGTCACCGGAGGCCACCACTTCGCGCAGCTGCCGGTATTCGGCATCGAAACGCCGCATGAAACCGACCTGGATGCGCTTGGTACCCAGTTTGGTCTCGGCCTCGATCACCTCCCAGGAGGTCACCGCGTCAATGGTCAGCGGCTTCTCACACAGGACCGGAAGATCCCGCTCCAGGATGGCCAGCAGCGCGTCGCGGTGCAGGAAACCGGGGGTGGCCAGCAGGACGGCGTCCACCTGGCCCGAATCCAGCGCTTCATCCAGTGTCGCGTAGGCGGTGGCACCGGCGATCCCCTCGATGGCGGCGTTGGCCCGCTCAAGATCGATATCCACCACGGCGCTGACCGCCGCAGAGTTGATACGGCGGTGCAGGCGCTGGATGTGGTCGTATCCCATGCGGCCGGCTCCTACGACGGCGATGCGAAGCGTATCTGCCACGGTATGTCCTTTCAATTCGGTTCCGGGATTCCCGGCGGGGGTCTTCGTCTGGTTAATGGTGTGCACGGTCCAGGCCCTAGACCCGGGTCCGCGAACCGCAGCTGAGCAGGTACTGCCGGGTGCGGGTGGCGATGGGCAGCGGCACGGAGAAGTCGGCCACCGGGTACATGTCCTGCTCCACGATGCCGAAGACCGGTCGGTCCAGCTTCTCGATTTCCTCGATGACCTCGTTCAGATCCGGCAGGCCCGCCGGTGGTTCGCACATGACTCCGGCCAGGTTGGCTGCGGCCCAGGTCATGTCCTCGGCGCGCACCCGTTCGAGCACCTGCGGGTCGACCTGCTTCAGGTGCAGGTAGCCGATGCGCTCGGGGTACTTGCGGATCAAGTCCACACTGGAGGCGCCCCCGTACTCGGCGTGCCCGGTGTCCAGGCACAGGGTGGTGTACTGCGGGTCGGTGACGGACAGGAACTTCTCGATATCCGGCTGACCGCAGACATGCGAATCCGCATGCGAGTGGAACTGCTGCTTCAGCCCGTATTCCTCCTGGAGAATACGTCCCAGGCGGTCATGTCCGGCGGCCAGCGAGGCCCAGGCCGCGGCGTCCAGGGTACCCGATTCCACGGCCTGGCCGGTGACATCATCGCGCCACATCGCGGGAATCACCACAATGTGCTCGCCGCCGATGGCGGCGGTCAATTCGGCGACCTTGCGGGCCGGCTCCCAGGCATCTTCCCAGGCGTTGGCACTGCCCTCGATCCCGCGGTGGAACGCGGTGAACACGGTCCCGGCGCAGACATTCAGCCCGCGCTGGGCCAGTTCGTCGGCCAGCCGCGACGGATCGGTGGGTAGGTACCCGTAGGGTCCCAGCTCGATGGTCTTGTAACCGGCCTCGGCTACCTCATCGAGGAAACGCTGCCAGGGGGTTTGCTTCTCATCATTGGCGAACCAGACGCCCCAGGAGTCGGGGGCGGTGCCGATGGTGATGTTCTTTGCCATGATTTTCTACCGTGTTCTTTCGACACTCGTGCCGTTGCCGGCCCGGGTGGGACGGCAACGGCAGCGGGGTGTGACTGGGCTTAGTTGGACGGGAAGTTGTACGAGGCGGTGGAAGCCTGGGAGACTTCCGGCCAGCGCTGGGTCACGGCCTTGCCGCGGGTGTAGAAACGCACGCCATCCGGACCGTAGATGTGGTGCTCGCCGAACAGCGAGTCCTTCCAGCCGCCGAAGGAGTGCCAGGCCACCGGCACCGGCAGCGGGATGTTGACCCCGACCATGCCCACCTGGATGCGGCGGGTGTAGGTGCGGGCGTGCGCTCCGGAGGAGGTGAAGATCGCGGTGCCGTTGCCGTAGGGGTTGGCGTTGACCACCTCGATGGCTTCCTCCAGGGAATCTACGCGCAGCACCACCAGCACCGGGCCGAAGATCTCCTCGGTGTAGGCGCTCATCTCGCGGCTGACCTTGTCAAGGATGGTGGGGCCAACGAAGAAGCCGTTCTCATGGTCCTTGACCACCAGATCGCGTCCGTCAATGACCAGGGCGGCACCGGCTTGCTCGGCTTCGCCGACGATCTTCTGCAGCCGGGACTTGGAGGCCGGGGTGATGACCGGACCCATGTCGGCCTTCTCATCCAGGCCGTTGGAGACGTTGACCCCGCGGGCACGGTCGGCCAGCTTGTCCACCAGCGCGTCGGCGGCCTCGCCCACCGCGACGGCCACCGAGATGGCCATGCAGCGTTGCCCGGCCGAGCCGAAGGCGGCGGCGTTGATGTGGTCGGCGGCCAGTTCCATATCGGCATCCGGCATGATCACCGCGTGGTTCTTCGCCCCACCCAGGGCCTGGACGCGCTTGCCGTACTTGGTGGCGGTCTCGTGCACGTACTTGGCGATCGGGGTGGAACCGACGAAGGAGATGCCGTCCACATCCGGGTGCGACAGCAGCCCGTCCACGGTGTCCTTGCCGCCATGCAGCACCTGGAAGACACCGTCGGGCAGGCCGGCCTGCTTGAACAGGTCGGCGATCAGCAGCGAGGCCGAGGGGTCGCGCTCGGAAGGCTTGAGGATGAAAGCGTTGCCGGTGGCGATCGCCACCGGTGCCATCCACAACGGCACCATCACCGGGAAGTTGAACGGGGTGATCCCCGCAACCACGCCCAGCGGCTGGCGGAAGGAGAATACGTCGATGCCGGAGGACACCTGGTCGGAATACTCGCCCTTGATCGCCTGGGAGATCCCGGCGGCGTACTCGACGACCTCGATACCGCGGCCGATTTCGCCGGCCGCATCGGAGAGCACCTTGCCGTGCTCGCTGGTGACAATGCGGGCCAGCTCATCGGTGTGCTCGGTGAGCAGCTGCTGGAAACGGAACATGACCTTGCTGCGCCGGGCGATCGAGACCTCGGCCCACTGTTCGGAGGCGGCCTTGGCCACGGCCACGGCCTGGTTCAGGTCCTCGTCGTTGGCCAGGCGCAGCTGGCCGGTGACCTCGCCGGTGGCCGGGTTGTAGACCGGCTGGGTCTCGGTACCGCTGCCGGCAGTGGCTTCGCCGTTGATGTAGTGACGGATTTCGGTCACTTCGGTGGCTGTGGTGGTCATGGGAAATACTTCCTGTTCTCTTCGATTAATTCTTGGAATTCTTGTGGTCGGCCGGTGGGATCAGCCGAGATACGGCTTCTGGCGGGCCTTGTGCTCGGAGTACACCCGGTAGGCATCCTGGGTGGAATCCAGCTCGGAGATCTCGGAGACCGGCACATCCCACCAGGATTCGCTGGAGGGCGCATCGGCGTAGAGGTCCGATTCGATGTGGATCAGGATCGGCCCCGAGCCCTCGGGGGCGGCCTTGGCCTCGGCCACCGCGGCGGCCAGGTCCTCGATCGCCTGCTCTCCCGGGGCGATGCGGATGACCTTCACGCCCAGCGACTCGGCGTTGGTGGCCAGATCGATCGGCAGGGTGGGGCCCTCGTCGAAGGAGTGCGTGGACTCATCCAGGGTGCGGTACTTGGTGCCGAAACGCTGGGAGCCCAACGATTCGGAGAGCGAGCCGATCGAGGCGTAGCCATGGTTCTGGATCAGCACGGTAATCAGCTTGATGCCCTCGGCCACCGCGGTGACCAGTTCGGTGTGCATCATCAGGTAGGAGCCGTCCCCGACCATGACCACCACGTCGCGGTTGCCTTCCCCGCGCCGGGTTTCGTCGATGACCGCACGCTTCAGGCCCAGCCCGCCGGCGATCTCATAGCCCATGCAGGAGAAACCGTATTCCACGTGGTAGCCGAACGGGTCGGACACCCGCCACATCTTATGCAGGTCCCCGGGCAGCGACCCGGCGGCGCAGACCACCACGTCGCGGGGGTCCATGGCCTGGTTGACCGCACCGATGATGGAGTTCTGGGTGACCAGCGGGCTTTGGCGTTCGGCGAAGGCCGCATCCACGGTCGCATCCCAGCGCCGCTTCTCGGTGGCGGTGCGTACTTCCAGGGCGCCATCCACGCGGTATCCGGTCAGTGCCTCGCGCAGCGCGATCAACGCCTTGCGGGCATCGGCCACCACCGGCAGCACGGTGGCGTGCTTGTAGGCATCCAGCGCCGCGACGTTGATGTTCACGAACTTCACGTCCGGGTTCTGGAAGGCGGTGCGGCTGGCGGTGGTGAAGTCCTCGTAGCGGGTACCGATGCCGATGACCAGATCCGCCTCGGCGGCCAACGCGTTCGCGGCGGTGGTGCCGGTGGAGCCGATGGCTCCCAGCGAGTACTTCGAGTCCCAGGGCAGCACCCCGACCCCGGCCTGGGTGTTGCCCACCGGGATACCGGTGGCCTCGGTGAAGGCGGCCAACTCATCGGTGGCGTAGGCGTAGAGCACCCCGCCGCCGGCGACGATCAACGGGCGCTTGGCGGCACGGATCATTGCGGCGGCCGCGGCAATGTCCTCGGCTTCGGGTTCCGGGCGGCGGATCTTCCACTCGCGTTCGGCGAAGAGTTCCTCGGGGAAGTCAAAGGCCTCGGCCTGCACGTCCTGCGGCAGCGAGATGGTGACCGCGCCGGTTTCGGCCGGGTCGGTCAGCACGCGCAGCCCGTGGTGCAGGGCGGAAGCCAGCTGCTCCGGGCGGGTGACCCGGTCGAAGTACTTGGACAGCGGGCGGAAGGCGTCATTGACGGTGATGTCGTAGCCGTGCGGCATTTCCAGCTGCTGCAGTACCGGATCCGCGGCGCGGGTGGCGAAAGTGTCACTGGGCAGCAGCAGTACCGGCAGCCGGTTCGCGGTGGCCAGTGCCGCCCCGGTGAGCAGGTTCGAGGAACCCGGGCCGATCGAGGTGGACACCGCGTAGGTGGCCCGGCGCCGGGTGTGCCGCGCGTAGGCCACGGCCTGATGCGACTGGGCCTGCTCGTTGCGGCCCTGGTAGTAGGGCATCAGCGTGGGGTCGGTGACCTGCCACTGCTTCAGCGCCTGGCCCACACCCGCCACATTGCCGTGGCCGAAGATGCCGAACATGCCCGGGATCAGCCGTTCACGGTAGCGGGTTCCGCCAATGTTGTCCACGGTGTACTGGCGGCCCAGGAATTCGACGACCGCCTGGGCAACGGTCATTCTGCGCGTAGTCATGGTACGGAAGCGTCCTTACTTCAGTTTCCCGTAGGGGCGGTGGTATTGAGCAACGAGGCGGCCGTGGCCACGGCCGCGGACACATCCCCGTCCTCCGGGTAGAGCAGCGTGCGGCCCACGGTCAGCCCCTGCACCCCGGGCAGGGCCAAGGCCTCGCGCCAGGAGGCGAAGACCTCGTCGGGGCTGCCGGCCGGATCCCCGCCCAGCAACACGGTGGGCATGGTGGTAGCGGCCATGACGCGTTCCATCTCGGCGACCACCGGGATCTTCAGCCAGGTGTAGGCGCTGGACTCCCCCAGTCCCGAGGCGATGCCCATGGACTTGATGACCGTGTCCGGGCGCAGGTCGTTGACGACCTTACCCTCCACCCGGCGGGAGATGAACGGTTCAACCATGGCCACCAGCTCATGCCGGGCCAGGTCGCTGACCGCGTGGGCGGTGGCTTCCAGGGTCGCCACGGTATCCGGATCCTCGTAGCTGATCCGCGTGAGCATCTTCCCTCCGTCGGCGCCGATCGCGGCCAGGGCGGCGGCGGTATGCCCGGTGAAGCGGTCGTCGATCTCGTTGACCAGGCCGGTCAGCCCGCCGCGGTTCATCGATCCGAAGACCAGTTTGCCCTCCAGCGCACCGAGCAGCAGCAGGTCGTCGAGCACATCCGGGGAGGCCAGCACGCCATCGCAGGCCGGGTTTTCCAGGGCCAACTGCAAGCGGTCCAGCAGGTCGCGGCGGTCCGCCATGGCGGTGGCACGCTTGCCGACCGACAGAGCACCGCGGGCCGGATGGTCGGCGGCGATGATGAAGTTCTGTTCGCCCAGCTTCGCGCCGGCGTGGCGGCGGCGGACGGAGGCGGCCCGCGCCACCGCCTGCGGGTCTTCCAGCCGTTGGCAGGTCAGCGACTCGTAGCGGCGCGGATCCTCGCGGTCCACGCGGGTCTCGAATGCCTGTTTCATGCTCTACACCAGGTCCTTCTGGGTGTTCGGGAGGGCGCGACCGCGTTCGGCCAGCAGTGTGGTGACTTCCTCGGGGGTGGGCATCGCGTCGGAGCAGGCGACCTTCGAGGCCACAATGGCCCCGGCGGCGTTGGCGTAGTCCAGCACCTGTTCCAGTGGCCAGCCGGCCAGCAGACCGTGGCAGAAGGCCCCGCCGAAGGAGTCCCCGGCTCCCAGGCCGTTGGCGGTTTCCACCGGCACCGGAGCGGAGACCACGCGTTCGGTGCGGGTCTTGGCCATGACCCCCTCGGGGCCGAGCTTGACCACGGCAATCTGCACGCCGGCGGCCAGCAGCCGGTCCGCCTGCTCATCGGGGGTCCCCTCGCCCACCGCCACGGCGCATTCGGTGTCGTTGCCGATGGCCACGGTGACGTGGGGCAGGATCCGGGCCACCTGCTCACGGGCCTGTTCAACCGAATCCCAGAACATCGGGCGGTAGTCCAGGTCCAGGATGGTGAACTGTCCCCGGGCCAGCGAGTCATTGGGGCGGGCCTGGTGGGCTGCGATCTGTGCCGAGCGCGAGGGCTCGCGGCTCAGGCCGGTCACGGTGCTCCAGAAGATCCGCGCCCGTTTGACGGCTTCCAGATCCAGGTCGCCGGGCTCGATATTCCAGTCCGGGGCCATCGGGAAACGCCCGTAGAAGTAGAGCGGGAAATCCTCCGGCGGCTGGATGGCGCAAAAGGTGACCGGGGTCTGCAGCTGCGCATCGCGGCGCACCTGGCTGCGGTCCACCGAGAACTTGTCCAGCTCGCGTTCCAGGAAGGTCCCGAAGTCGTCGTCACCGATCTTCGTGATGACCGCGGTCTTGCGGCCATGCCGGGCTGCCGCCACCGCGACATTGGTGGCCGAACCGCCCAGGTACTTGCCGAAGGAGGTCACCTCGGCCAGGGGGACACCGATATCATTAGGGTAGACGTCAACGCTGATGCGCCCAAGGGTGAGTACGTCGTAAGTCACGCAGATCGACGTCCTTTCGTTCCAGAGGTTCCGTATGCCGGCCCGCTCCACACGCTTGTGAAACGAAGCACACTACACACTTTGCACCACAACCCTTTGACCTGTCAAAGGTTTGTACTGACATATGGACAAGTTGCTTAACCTTGGGCCTTTCGTCACCGCAGTTATCCGCATCATCCTGCCGATCCACCTACGGTGGCCCGAAAACAATCCCGCCTTCCATTGTTTGTCCTAACATTCTTACTTATGATGTAATCGCGTAACCGGCATCACAACCCCGGACTTCACCCGAGCGCCTAGGCGGCGTTCACTGTCAAAGGACAATTCCATGAAACTTGGCGTCTACAACGCAATCCTGCACGACCGTCCGCTGCCCGAGGCCCTGAAGGTCATTGCCGACCTGGGGCTGAGTGGAATCGAGCTGAACACCGGCGGTTTCCTTCCACCAACCCACGTGCCGAATATCGACCAGATCCTGGAAAGCGATGCCGCCCGCGACGACTTCCTGGGGATCTTCGAGGGCACCGGGGTCGACATCGCCGGGCTGAACTGCAACGGCAACCCGCTGCATCCGAACCGCGCCATTGGCGAAAAGCACGCCGAGGACATCCGCCGCTCCATCAAGTTGGCCCAGCGGCTCGGGCAGACGCGCGTGGTCACCATGTCCGGCCTGCCCGGCAGCGAACCGGGCACCACCCGCCCGAGCTGGGTGGTCAACGCCTGGAACTCCGCGGCATTGGACCAGCTGGACTACCAGTTCGAGGTGGCCGCCGGGTTCTGGGGCGACATCGACAAGCTGGCCGTGGAGAACAACGTGAAGGTCGCCCTGGAGCTGCACCCGCAGAACCTCGTGTTCAACCCGGCGGGAGTGCGCGAACTGGTCGAGCGTGCCGGCACCAGCAATATCGGTGTCGAGCTGGATGCCTCACACCTGTTCTGGCAGCAGATGGACCCGGTGGCGGTGGTCCGCGACCTGGGCGAGCTGGTCTTCCATGCCGCGGCCAAGGATGTGCGCATCAACCCGAATGCCGCCGTCCAGGGCGTGCTGGATAACAGCTTCCGCCGGCTGCGCGAGGACGAGCCGCGCACCAACCTGGGCGGGGACGAATGGGCGAACGAATGGCCCAAGAACTCCGCCTGGGACTTCGTGGCCCTGGGCAAGGGGCATGACACCGCCTTCTGGACCGAATTCCTGCGCGCCCTGCACGAGGTCGATCCGGAGATGATCGTGAACATCGAGCACGAGGACACCGAACTGGGTGCCGTGGAGGGTCTGGAAATCGCCGCCGAGGTCCTGCTCGACGCCCACCGCGCACTGCTCGGCTCACTGGCCACCAAGTAGCCGAATACCACACAGGCCAGGTGCGGCCGGGATATCCCGGCCGCACCTGGCCTTCGTCTTTGTTGTGGGCTGTTAGCGTCCCACCAGGATGCTGCCGCCCTGCAGGGCGCTGGCACGTGCCGCGTCGAGCACCTCGACGGTATGCACCGCCTGTTCGAGGGTCACCGGCAACGGTCCGTTCCCGGCGAGCGCCCGATGCAGGTTCCGGTAGAAGTCCGCGTGGTTTCCCGCCACCGGGGCGACCCGGCGTGATCCGCTGGGGGTGCGTAGCTCGCCCCAGTCGGCGGCATCGGGCACACCCCACACCTCGGGATTGGTCGCCGGCCGCAGCCCCGCCTTGACCTGGTCGCTCTGCACATCGGCCATGCGCGAGAGGTAGGAACCCCGCTGCCCGTAGACGGCCAGGGTCCGTTCCTCACGGCCGCACAGCTTGCTGCCCGAGACGCTGCTGTAGGTCCCGGACTCGTGGTGCAGCCCGAGGCTGAATCCCACATCCGTGCGCTGCTCGCCGGAGCCCAGCCAGTCCAGGTGGGCGTCGACCCGCACCACGGGCCCCAACGCCTGGATCGCCTGGTCCACCACATGCGCCCCGAGGTCGCGCAGCAACCCGTCGTTCGGGTCCAGCTCCACCGAGCGGACCGAATTCTGGTCCAGCACGATATTCGCGCGCCACAGCTGGCCCAGCTCCCCGGAATCGATGACCTGGCGCAGGGTCAGGAAGTCGCTGTCCCACCGCCGGTTCTGGTAGACGGTCAGCACCTTGCCGGCCCGCTCGGCCGCCGCGACCAGTTCGCGGGCGGTATCCGCATCCGGGGCGAAGGGCTTGTCGGCCACCACATGCACCCCACGTTCCAGGGCGCGGAGCACCAGCGAACGGCGCGTGGCCGGCGGGGTGGTGATGACCACCAGGTCAACCCCGGCGTCGATCAGTTCGTCCATGGTGTCGAAGGCCGGCACCCCCGGTGCCTCGCGGGCCAGCAGTTCACGGCGTGCCGCCGATCGGGTGACCACCCCGACCACCTGCCACTGCTCGGCAGCCTGGATGAAGGGCAGGTGGAAGCGGCTTCCGCCGGCTCCGTAACCAACCAATCCAATACGCATTCGGTTCCTCCTTCTCTGCGCGCACGGCGCGGTTAGTCTCGTACCGTCGCCGGGTCCAGCAATCTGCGGTGCAGCAATCCGGCCCCCACGGCCCCCAGTGCGATCAGCATCCCGAACCAGAACACCGCGGTGACCTCGTCCGACAGCGCGCCGACCCACCCCAGTCCGAGAGCGCCGGCGGCCGTCAGGGCATAACCCAGGACCCAGAAGGCGGAACTGGCACTGCCGCGGGTGGCCGGCGGGATCCGGCGCAGGACAATGGCCAGTCCGACCGGGAAGAGGGCACCGTGGCTGAAACCGGCCAGCACCAACCCGCCCAGGTAGAGGCCCGGAGCCACGGAGGTGTCGAACTGCGGTGCCACACCGATCAGCACCGCCCCGACCGCCAACCCGGCGAAGCCCGTACCGACGTGGCGTGCCACGAACCGTCCACCGGCTTTCTGGCCGATCGTGGTCGCAGCGAAGATCAGGGACCCGACCAGGCCGAGCACCCGCAGGTCGGTGATCCCGAAGGCCCGGACCACCAGGATTGAGGTGATCGCCGTGCACCCTCCCATGACCGCAAAGCCCAGGGTCATCAGCCCGCCGACGGCGAAGTCGCGTCGGGCGGACCTGTCAATGGCCGGCAGGCTCAGGGCGAATCCGCGACGGCGCGGGTTCACCGATTCGGGGACCGCCGCCAACAGCACGATGCACACGGCCGAAAGGCCGGCATGGGTCGCGAAGGAGACCATCGGGAACCCGGGTACCAGGTAGGTGAGAAAGGCCGCGAAAACCGGGCCGCTGCCCAAACCCGCCATATTGGCGATACTGGATACCCCGGCCCCGCGGGAGGTACTGCGCAGCAGGTCGGTCAGGTAGGCGGTCGCGGTACCGGTGACCAATCCGGCGCAGATCCCGGACAGGATCCGGGCGGCAAAAAGCGTGGGGGTTTCGGTGGCGGTGGCATACAGCAGGCCACTGGACAACGAGGCGGCCAAGCCCAGCCAGAGCACGGGTCTGCGGCCAATCGCATCGGACAGCGCACCGAAGACGCAGAGCACCAGCAGGACGGTCACCGCGTAAATGGCGAAGAGCTGGGTGGCTGCGGCGGTGCTCATCGCGTAGCTGTCCTGCAACATCGGATACAGGGCGGTGGGCATGGTCGTTCCGGCCATGGCCACGGCATAGGCCAATACCACGATGCCCACATGCCGGAGCGGGGCCCGGTCGGCCCGATCCGCCCGCTGGACAGCGGCCGGTGTGCTGCGAGGGGTCACGGGTCTCCCGGGGCTGGATCTGGATGGTATATCGAGCCTAGGAAAGTCTTATTGTCCTGTCAATAGCATTTGGATTCCCGTTCATGGGATGGTCACTGCCCACCGGTGTTCCGGCGCGCCAGATCCGCGGCACCGATCAGCCCGGCCGCCGCGCCCAACTGCGCCCGCTGCACCGCGGCGAAGGGCCGGTATCCGCGACCGGAGAGTGTGCGCCGATAGCTTTCCTCCGCGGTGGCAACCAGCGCCTCGGAAGCCGACCCCAGTCCGCCGCCGATCACCACGGTACCGGGATCAAGCACCGACACCAGGTTCGAGATGCCCAGCCCCAGCCACTGGCCCATATCGGTGATCAGGTCCTGGCAGGCCGGATCCCCGGCGGCGGCCAGCTCGGTCACCAGTGCCCCGGTCACCCGCTGCGGGTCATCGCCCACGGCCTGGCGCAAACGGTGGGCCACCGGGGAATTGCTGCGCACCAGTTCGGCGCCTTCCCGGCCCAGGGCATTGCCCGAGGCGTATTGTTCCCAGCATCCCCGGTTTCCGCAGGCGCAGCGGTGCCCTCCGGGAACGATGCATTGATGGCCGAATTCGCCGGCGATCCCGGACTTTCCGCGGTAGATCTGCCCACCGAGGATGACCGCACCGCCGATCCCGGTACCCAGGGTCAGGCAGACCATATCGCTTTCGCCACGCCCCGAACCGAACCGGTACTCGGCCCAACCGGCGGCATCCGCGTCGTTGACCAGGGTCACCGGCCGGCCGATCTGCGCGGCCAGCCGGTCACGCACCGGTTCATTGCGCCAGGACAGGTGCGGGCTGAAGAGCACGGTGCATCCGTCCCGGTCCATCCACCCGGCGGCGCCCACCCCGACCGGTCGCCGGGGATCACCCTCCGAGAGCTGGGCCACCATCTGGGCGATGGCCCGTTCGGTGGCAACCGGGTCCTGGCGGGGGGTGGGACGGTAGACCCGGTCCGAGATCCGGCCTTCGGCGTCCACCAGCGCGGCCATGATCTTGGTTCCGCCGATGTCCACGCCTATTGAATGTTCTGCTGATTGCACAATCATCCATCATAGGCTCCGGCGCGGCCAGGGACCGTATTCACCACCGGAGTATTGCGTTCCACGCTGCTTGCCCTTTCCCCTGGCCCCGGGAATCCACGGCATCGGGAGGTCGGGCGCATCAAGTACGGCACACCCCTATCGGCGAGCGCGGATCGGTACTAGTGTTTTGCCCAGCTCTTCCGTTTGCGACCAGGACCGGAGTTCCCTTGACTGCACAGCTGGCCTTGCCGCACCCCACCCTGCCCGACCCGCGCACCGCTCCGGCGCTGGGCTGGGGAATCCTCGGCCCGGGATGGATCGCCGCGCAGTTCGGCCTCAGCCTGGCCGCGATGACCTCCAGCCGGGTTGCCGCGGTAGGGTCGCGGAGCCTGGAACGCTCCGGGTCCTTCGCCCGGCAGTACGGCGATGCAGGATCCCGTGCCTACGGCTCCTATGCCGCGGTGCTGGCCGACCCGGCAGTGGATGTGGCCTATGTGGCGGTACCGCATAGCGGCCACCGCGATCTGGCCCTGCAGGCGATCACCGCCGGCAAGCACGTGGTGGTCGAAAAGCCGTTGGCCCTGGATGCCGTGCAGGCGCAGGAGATCGCTGCGGCGGCCCGGGCTGCCGGGGTCTTCGCCATGGAGGCCATGTGGACCCGGATGCTGCCGGTGGGCAATGTGCTGCGCCAGGTGCTCGAACACGACCTGCTGGGCCAGGTGCTGTCCATCCACGCGGACTTCGGCTCCGCGATGGAGGTGGATCACGGCTCACGGCTCTACGATCCGGCGCTCGGCGGCGGGGCGCTGCTGGATCTGGGGGTCTACCCGGTGGCGGTGGCCGCCCTGGTGTCCCCCGCCGACCGGGTGCTGCATGCCTCCGGGCGGCTGACCGGGACCGGGGTGGATGCGACGTTCACCGCGGTGATCGCCAATGCGGACGGCTCGACTGCCAGCATCTTCTCCAGCATCGAGGCCGCTTCCCCGCAGCGCGCCTGGATCGCCGGCACCCGGGGCACCCTTGAACTCGGCCATCCCCTCTATGCCCCCTCCCGCCTGGTGCTGCGGACCCCGGAGGGAGCGGTGGCCGACACCATGGACTTCACCGAGGACTCCCCGGCCACCGGGCTGGGCTGGGAAGCGGCCCATGTCGCCAGGTGCCTGGAGCGGGGGCTGACCGAGTCGCCGCTGATGCCGCTGGACGAGTCGGTGGCCATCGCCCGGACCATGGACGACATCGCCGCACGGCTGCGCGACCGGTAGCCTGCGCCGCCCCCGGTGGCCAGTCAGGCCCTGGACAGCGACGCTCGGTAGGCGCTGGCGACCATATCGTCCAGGCTATGGCGCATGGACCAGCCCAGGTCGCGGGCGGCCAGTGTGCCGTCGGCGACGATCCGGGACGGGTCACCGGGGCGGCGCGGTTCCTCCACCGGGATGAACGGTATCCCCGTGACCCGTGCGACCGCCGCCATGATCTCGCGTACCGATACCCCGTCCCCCGAACCGAGGTTGTACACCGGCTCCAGTCCGGCATCCGCGGCCAGCGTGCGGGCCGCGGCCACATGCGCCAGCGCGAGATCCACAACGTGCACGTAGTCCCGGACACACGTTCCGTCGATCGTGTCGTAGTCGGTGCCGAAGATCCTCGGTGTGTTCCCCGCGCCCAGCGCGGCGAACACCAGCGGGAACAGGTTATGCGGGCTCGCATCGTACAGCGCGTCATGTCCGGATCCGACCACGTTGAAGTAGCGCAGGGAGGTGTGCCGCAGTCCCGCGGCGACCGCCTGGTCGCGGATCAGCCATTCGGCCACGAGCTTGCTCTGCCCGTACGGGGATTGTGCGGCGGTGGCCGTGGTCTCGGTAACCAGGTCCTCGTGCGGTGTTCCGTAGACTGCCGCCGAGGAGGAGAAGACGATATTCCCCACCGCGGCCGCCTCCATCGCCTCGAGCAGTCGCGCGGTACCGGTGACGTTCTGCTCGAAGGCATGCAACGGATACTTCACCGACTCGCCCGCATACTTGTAGCCAGCCAGGTGGATGACCCCCTGGACACCGTGGTCGCGCATGATCCGGGTGAGCGGTTCGCGCTCCAGCACGCTGACCTGGTAGAAGGGAACCTGTGGGGCAACGAAGCCGCGTATGCCGCTGCTCAGCGAATCCACTACCACCGGCGAGAGGCCGGCCTGTTGCAGGGCCAGTACCACGTGGGATCCGATATATCCGGCACCGCCGGTCACCAGCCAACTCATGCCCGGCCCGCTCCTTCGGCTGCATTCACGGTGAATATCGACGGCTCGGCGTATCCGGCCTGCGCGAAGGCCCGGCGAATCGACGCGCTGGCCGCGGGGATCCTCTCCACCGCGATCAAGGCAATGGCGCTGCCGCCGAAGCCGCCGCCGGTCATCCGCGCTCCGATCGCCCCGGCTGCCAGCGAGGCCTGTACCGCGAGGTCCAGTTCGGGGCAGGAAATCTCGTAGTCGTCCCGCATCGAAACGTGCGAGGCCCGCAACAGCCTTCCCACCTCCCGGAGATCGGAGGCTTCCAGGGCCTTCACGGTGTCCAGCACCCGCTGGTTTTCGGTCACGATATGCCGGGCCCGGCGGCGCAGCTCCGGCTCCAGCCGGTCAAGCAGGGCCACCTCGGTGATCTCCCGCAGTGATTCGACCCCCAGTGCGACGGCCGCCTGTTCGCAGCTGGCCCGGCGGGCGGCATACCCGCCGTCGACATGCGAATGCTCCACCCGGGTATCGATGACCAGCACCGCGGTGTCCTGGGCGGCCAAGGGCAGCGGCACGGTGTGCGATGCCAGCGAACGGCAGTCCAGGAACAGCGCATGCTCCGCGCGGGACATCAGCGATGCACTTTGGTCCATGATGCCGGTCGGCGCGCCCACGAACCCGTTTTCCGCGCGCTGGGTCAGCCGTGCCATCGCCGTTGCATCCAGCTCCAGCCCGAACAGGTCGTTGAGCGCGACAATGGTCCCGACCTCGATCGCGTGCGAGGACGACAGCCCGGATCCCACCGGTACGTCCGAGTCGACGAGCAGTTCGAAACCGCTCAGTTGCACCCCGGGTAGTTGTCCGAGCACATAGGCCACCGCCGCCGGGTAGGCGGCCCAGCCGGGCACGTTGCCCGGCGCCAGCGCATCCAGCTCGATGCCCGTCACCGGAAGCGGCCCGGTCGTCCCGCCGTAGGTGGAGGCGAATTCCAGCAGGCGAGGTGACGCCTCGTTCGCGGTGCGGCGCCGCACGGCCACCAGGGCGTTCTTGTCGATGGCGAAGGGCAGCACGAACCCGAGGTTGTAATCGGTATGCTCCCCCATCAGGTTCACCCGGCCCGGGGCGCGCCAGATCCCCTCGGGCGCGCTGCCATAGGTGCGGATGAAGCCCTCGCGCAGGGCGGCACCGCGGGCCGTGGTCGAGGTGGTGTCGGTGGTGTCGGTGGTGTTCACGATGCCACCCCACGCAGCCGTGCGGCCGTCTGTTCGGCGGGCACGTCATTGATGAAGGCCCCCATGGCCGATTCCGATCCGGCGAGGAACTTCAGTTTGTCCGCGGCACGGCGCGGGCTGGTCAGCTGCAGGTGCAGGCGCGAGGCTTCACGGTCCCGGGCCGTCAACGGGGCCTGGTGCCAGGCGGAGATATACGGCGTGGGCGTGTCATAAAGTCCGTCGAACTTCCGGGTCAGGTCGCGGTAGAGCAGCGCCAATTCATCCTTTTCCGCGGAAGTCAACGCCGCCAGGTCCGGGACGTGGCGGTGCGGTACCAGGTGGGCTTCCAACGGCCAGCGGGCCGCATAGGGCACGAAGACCGAGAAGTGCTCACCTTCCATGACCATGCGCGACCCATCGGCATGTTCGGCCTGCAGGATATCGCCCATCAGCGTCCGGCCGGTGGCCTGCAGGTATTCGGTGGCACGGGCGGCCATGCGTCCGGCCGTCGGAGTCACATAGGGGTAGGCGTAGATCTGACCGTGCGGATGGTGCAGGGTGACCCCGATGTCCTGTCCGCGGTTTTCGAAGGGGAAGACCTGTTTGATCCCCGGCAACGCCGACAGCTCGGCCGTGCGTTGGGCCAACACCTCAACGACCGTGCGGGCGCGCTCATCATCCAGGGCGCTGAAGGAGCCGGTGTGATCGGAGGTGAACACGACAACCTCGCAGCGTCCAACGGCCGGATTGGGCCGGGCAGGCAGGTCGGCACCGATGCCGGGTTGCGGGATGTCGCCCAGGGCCGGCCCGAGTGAGGGGAAGCGGTTCTCGAAGACGACCACGTCGAATTCGGTGGCGGGGATCTCGCTGAGCCGGCCGTCGCCACTCGGGCACAGCGGGCATTCCTCCTTCGGCGGCAGATAGGTCCGCGACTGCCGGTGCGCCGCCACGGCCACCCACTCACCGGTCAACCGGTCGAAACGCAATCCGCCCGGTTCCCCGCGCGGGTCCAACGGCCGCACATCGGTGACGTGTTTGGGGACGGTGTGCCCGTGATCGGCGAAGAAAATCGCCTCGCGGCCGTCGGCCAGATGATGCACCCGGTGCCGGTCGGCGGCGATCATGTCGTTGTTGAGTTGGCCTTGTAGCATTAAGGCTTCTCCAGTCGTAGGTCGTGGACGTGCCGGGCGATGAGTTCCGCATCGGAGTCGGCCAGTCCGGCATCGGTGATGAGCGTATCGATCGAGTCCAATGGCGCAATGCTGTACAGCCCGCGCATACCCCATTTGGACGAGTCGGCCAGCACCACCCGGCTGTCGCTGCGCTGCAGGAAAAGCTCATTGACCTCGACCTCCATCATGTTCGGAGTCGTTAATCCGTCACTCAGCGATAGCCCGTGCACCCCCATGAAGCAGCGGTCCACATGCAGCGAGCGGAGCGCCGCGGTGGCCAGCGGCCCGACCAGCGCATCCGACACGGTGCGCAGTCCCCCGGTGAGCAGCACCGTCTGGTCCCGTGCGGGGGCGTCCTGCAGGACATCGGCGATCCGCGGCGAATTGGTGACCACGGTGATCTCCGGAATCTGCCGCAGGGCCCGGGCCAGCGCGAAGGTCGTCGTTCCCGAGGTCAGCGACACGGACATGCCCGGTTCGACCAGCGTCGCCGCGGCGGCGGCGATCGCCGCCTTTTCCGGCAGCTGCAGCTCCGATTTGCTCCGGAATCCCGGCTCGTCCGCGGATGAGCCGGGCTGGAGCCGCGCACCACCGTGCACCTTGTGCAGCTCACCCTCCTTGACCAGGTGGTTCAGGTCGCGCCGCACGGTCATGTCCGAGACACCCAGTTCCTCGGCGAGCTCGGAGACCCGCACCGCACCCGCGGCCCTGACCTGCTCCACAATCTTCTGCCTGCGTACTGCCGGCAATCCATCGGCCACGGTCCGCCCCCTCCTTGTTCGCCTGTTGTCGCCCATCCTATGTGCGATTCGGTTCATTTGCCCACTTAAATACAAACATATTATTGTTTGCTTCAACAGTCTTGATGTTCACTTATGTTCGATCTACCATGATCTGAAACACATTATCGATTTGTCCGACTTCCACGCCCCACCCTTCCAAGGAGTCCCAATGACGAAGCACCCCCAGAACCCCGACGCCGCTGGCGCCGATCGCGTTCACCTTCGCAGTGGAGGTGTTTCACTGCTGCTGGATATCTCCGAGCACCAACTTCCTTCGATCATCCACTGGGGGGCCGACCTTGGCCCCCTGTCCCCGAGTGAGGCAGCGACACTGGCGGCGGCCGATGCCAACCACTTCACCCCCAACAACCAGGACCGGCCGGTACGCACCGACATCCTCGGCTCCCTGCACTCGGGCTGGGCCGGCCGCACCGGCCTGTCCGGGGACCGTGACGGGACGGACTGGAGCCCCAAATTCACCTTGGACAGCTCTTCCCTCACCCCGTTGGACGGTGCGGTACCGGAATCGGCGGACGGGCTGGCCAGCTGCGGTGCCGCGGCGCTGGAACTGCACGCAACCGATCCCGCGGCGGGCCTGGAACTCAGCATCGACATCGAGCTCACCGGTTCCGGTTTGCTCCGCGCGAAGGCGGCACTATCCAACACCGGCGCCGGGAACTACCGCCTGCAGGAGTTGGGTCTCATGTTCCCGGTGCCGAGCACCGCCAGCGAGATCCTGGATTTCGCAGGGCACTGGGCCAAGGAACGCGTGCCGCAGCGGCGGGATCTGACCGTGGGCACGCACCTTCGGGAGAACCGCAAGGGCCGCACCGGCGCCGACGCGGTGCACCTGCTCAACGTCGGGGAACCGGGATTCAATTTCGCCGCCGGCCAGGTCTGGGGGCTCCACCAGGGGTACTCGGGGAACCAGCGGGCCTGGGCCGAGAAGCTCTTTGACGGCAACAAGTCCCTCGGCGCCAGCGAACTACTGCTTCCCGGAGAGGTCGTGCTGGCCCCGGGCGAAAGCTACGCCACCGCCTGGATCTACGGGGCCTACGGCAATGGGCTGGATGAGCAGGCCGGGCGGCTGCACCAGTGGCTGCGTGCCCGGGAAAACCACCCGCGCCGCGAGCGGCCGGTGACCCTCAACGTGTGGGAAGCGGTCTACTTCGACCACAACCTGGACAAACTCAAGGCCCTGGCCGAACACGCGGCCGAGCTCGGTGTCGAACGCTATGTGCTGGACGACGGCTGGTTCGGCGGGCGGCGGGATGACACCGCCGGCCTTGGGGATTGGACCGTCTCCCCCGACGTCTGGCCGAACGGCCTGAATCCACTGATCGAACATGTCAACTCCCTGGGCATGGAATTCGGTCTGTGGTTCGAACCGGAGATGGTCAATGTCGATTCGGAGGTGGCCCGCGCGCATCCGGAATGGATCATGGCCCCCACCGGTCGCCTGCCCATCGAATCCCGGAACCAGCAGGTGCTGAACCTGGGCATCGAGGAGGCCTACAGGCATGTCCGCGACCAAATGGTGGCCGTGCTCGAAAGCCACAATATCGCCTACATCAAATGGGATCACAACCGGGACCTGCTCGAAGCCGGAAACCAGCTCACCGGTCGTGCCGGGGTCCGCGAGCAGACGTTGGCCGCCTACCGGCTCATGGCCGAACTCAAGGAACGTTTCCCAGGGCTGGAAATCGAGTCCTGCTCCTCCGGCGGCGCACGCGTCGATTTGGGTGTGCTGGAACATACGGACCGGATCTGGGCATCGGATGACATCGATCCGTTCGAGCGCCAGCAGATCCACCGCTGGACCCAGCAGCTGATCCCCGCCGAACTCGTCGGTTCCCACGTCGCCTCGGGGGCATCGCACACGACCGGTCGGCTTCACAGCCTGCACTTCCGCGCAGGTACCGCATTCTGGGGCCATATGGGCA
This sequence comes from Glutamicibacter sp. MNS18, assembly GCF_026107515.2. GTDB lineage: Bacteria > Actinomycetota > Actinomycetes > Actinomycetales > Micrococcaceae > Glutamicibacter. The sequence continues at coordinate 149,169 of NZ_JAPCHW010000008.1, forward strand.
TCGAGTGGGACCTGACCCAGGCCGGCGACGCGGAACGTGATGAGCTCGCCGCATGGATCGAGTGCCACAAACTGCACCGTTCCCTATTGCATACCGGACGTCTGGTTCGACTGGACCAGTTCGATGCGTCACTCGACATCCACGGGGTGGTCAGCCACGACCGCCGCGAGGCGCTCTTCGCGGTTATCGGGCTGGGCCTGGCCGACACCGAGCCGATCGGCAAGTTCCGCCTCGCCGGGCTGGATGATTCCTTCCGCTACGAGATCCGCGATGTGACCCCCGGATTCCCCGCCTCCGAGGACTACAAGGCGCGCCACCCGCAAACCTCGCACAGTGAACTGAGCATGCGCATTCCGTCCTGGTGGCCAACCCACGGCCCGGTCACGCTCCCGGGTGCCGGACTGCAAGGGGCAGGGGTCTTCAGCCCGTGGCTCAACCCGGAATCCATGCGTATCCTCCACCTGACGGCAGTCGATCCGGGAGCAGGGCAGTGACAACGAATACTTCCACACGCTTCCGCTCGACGACCCAGGCCAAGCGCAGCCGCCGCTCCGCGCAGGACCGGCGAGTCGCGCTGCTCTTCCTCACCCCCGCCGCCCTCGGATTCCTGGTCTTCCTCATCTGGCCCACGGTCCGCGGTATCTGGCTGAGCTTCACCGAGTACAACCTGCTGACTCCGGAGAAATTCGTCGGTCTGGCCAACTACGAACGCCTGTTCTCGGATCCCGTGTTCTGGCATTCGCTGGGTGTCACCGTGCAGTATGTGCTGATCAACATCGGCTTGCAAACGTCCATCGCACTCGTCGTCGCGCTGCTAATGCACCGGCTGACGCAATCCACGCTGCTGCGCGGCATCATCCTGGCCCCGTACCTGGTGTCAAACGTGGTGACCGCGATCGTGTTCCTGTGGATCCTGGATGTCCAGTTCGGCGTCGCCAACCAAGTCCTGGAGTGGATTGGCGTAGGGAAAATCGGATTCCTCTCCGATGAAACCTGGGCCATCCCCACCATCGCGCTGATCAATGTGTGGCGGCATGTGGGCTACACGGCCTTGCTGATCTTCGCCGGCCTGCAGATGCTGCCCGAGGACGTCTATGAAGCGGCACGCCTCGACGGCGCCGGGGAAATCCGCTCGTTCTTCTCGATCACGTTGCCCCTGCTGCGTCCGATCATGGCCCTGGTGCTGATCATGACCGTCATCGGGTCCTTCCAGGTCTTCGACACCGTGGCGGTGACCACCGGTGGAGGCCCGGCGAACGCGACGAACGTATTGCAGCTATACATCTACGACATGGCCTTCGGACGATTCCAGTTCGGCTACGCCTCGGCCATGTCCGTGGCCCTGTTGCTTGTGCTCGGAATCATCACCTTCATCCAATTCCGTCTGACCCGAGCCGGGTCAAACGACATGAACTAGCAAGGTACCCATCATGACCGCAACGCTTCCCGACACCAAGGCCCCGGACACAGTGGAACCGGCTTCCACCGGGACCCGGCGACGCATCCCGATCGGACGCATCATCGCCTGGATCGTCATGGCCCTTGTCATCATCGCAACGCTGCTCCCCTTCTATTGGATGCTGCGCACGGCGCTATCCACCAACCCCGGGCTACAAGCCAACCCGACCTCCTGGCTACCCCCGGACTTCACTTTCGGTGCGTTCGAGCGGGTTCTCGGATACCAATCCACCGAGGAAGCGCTTGCCGAAGGCGGTTCCGGAACCGGGATGAATTTCTGGCGTTACCTGTTCAACTCGGTCTTCGTCGCCACACTGGTCACCGTGTGCCAGCTGACCTTCTCCGCCATGGCCGCATTCGCCTTCTCCCGGTTGCAGTGGCGTGGACGCGATACGGTCTTCGCGATCTTCGTAGCGGGACTGATGGTTCCCTCGATCTTCACGTTCTTGCCCAACTTCGTGCTGATCAAGCAGCTCGGGCTGGTGGACACCCTGTTCGGCATCGCCCTGCCCACGATGTTCATGACCCCGTTCGCGGTCTTCTTCTTCCGCCAGTTCTTCCTGAATGTTCCCAAGGAAATCGAGGAAGCAGCGCTGCTGGACGGTGTCTCGAAGGTCGGAATCTTCTTCCGGGTGATCCTGCCGATGTCCTCCGCACCGATCGCCACTCTCGGGATCCTGACCTACATCACCGCCTGGAACGACTATTTCTGGCCGCTGATGGTCTCCTACACCGATTCCTCCCGGGTGCTAACCGTGGCCTTGGGTGTTTTCCGGGCACAATCGCCGCAGTCCGGCACCGACTGGGCGGGGCTGATGGCCGCCACTCTGATCGCGGCGGCGCCCATGATGCTCCTGTTCGGCCTGTTCGCCAAACGCATCGTCAATTCCATCGGCTTCAGCGGCATCAAGTAGGAGCGCTTCCATGACATCCACCACGAAACAACTCCGCCGTCGGGCGACCCGTACCCTCGCGTTCGGGGCCATCACCGCATTGGCCCTGACCGGTTGTTCGGTCTCCGCGGACCGGGCGCCGGTCTCGAACACCATCGACTACTGGCTTTGGGATACCAGCCAACTACCCTCGTACCAGAAGTGCGCCGACCAATTCGAGGAGGCGAACCCCGATCTCAAAGTCAACATCACCCAATACGGTTGGAACGACTACTGGGGGAAGCTGACCGCCAGCTTCATCGCCGGCACCGGTCCCGATGTCTTCACCAACCATGTCACCCAGTACCCGCAGTTCGTTTCGCTGGACGTGTTGGCACCCCTGGATGACTTCGAGGCCATCAACGAGGTTGACCAGCAGGCCTTCCAAGAGGGATTGACAGAATTATGGACCGGATCCGACGGGCATCAATACGGAATGCCGAAGGACTGGGACACCATCGCGGTCTTCTACAACGAGGAACTCTTCAAGGAAGCGGGCATCACCGCCCAGGAGCTGAGTTCCTCGGCGTGGAATCCCCAGGACGGAGGCAGCTTCGAACAACTGCTGGCGCACCTGACCGTCGATGCGAACGGTGTACGCGGCGATGAACCGGGCTTCGACAAGTCGAGGATCAAGATCTACGGGATGGGCCTGTCCGAAGCCGGCGGTGGACAAAACGGTCAGGGCCAGTGGGCCGGATTCGCCGCCACCAATGGCTGGAAGGCCACCAACCAACCGCTCTGGGGCGACTCCTACAACTACGACGACCCCAGGTTGCACGAAACCCTCGATTGGTACTTCGGCCTAGTCGACAAGGGCTACGTGCCGGCCTACGGCCAGTTCAACAGTTCCGACGGAACCCTTGGGCAGCTGACCAGCGGTGCGGTTGCCATGGTCACCGACGGCGCCTGGATGAATTCCGCCTATGCGAGCAGCGAACGTCCCATCAGCACCGCACGGCTACCCAAGGGACCGGATGGAACCAGCAAGTCGCCCATTAACGGTTTGGCGGACTCCGTGGTGAAGAGTAGCGATAATCCCGAAGCGGCCTCGAAATGGGTGGCCCATATGGCGTCCGAACAGTGCCAGCGGACCGTCGCAGAGAACGGCGTGGTCTTCCCCGCACGCAAGGACGCCACGGATATCACCTCCGAGGTCTATGCCAGCCTGGGGTTGAATCCCGAATCATTCACCGACCCGATTGACGACGGAAATACCTTCTACCTTGCGGTAACCGATCATGGAGCCGACGTGATCGCCTTATTGGGTCCGGCATTCGAAGACCTGTGGGCCAACCGCACTCCGGCTTCCGGCCTGACCCGGACTAACGAGGCGGTCAACAAGATCTTCGCCAAGTGATCCTCCCTGGTCCGGCTCCCCACCGCGGATCAGGCCCCCATCCTGTGCGGGGCGGCTGGTAGGACCAGATCGGCACCCCCCCTGAAATCGGCGCATATGGAAAGTGTCCCGACCGTACTTGCGGTCGGGACACTTTCATTGCTTCTCGGGGTCCTGCTCTTCGTCTTGAGGGTCAGTGTTCGGCACTTTTGGGAGGCCCCGGTTTCTGCAGTTCGATCTGACCGGTCATGATCTTCTCGAACTCCTCGCTGCTGACCACCGGGATTTCCTGTCCGTCCTTGTCGATCAGCTTGCCGTCCTGGAAGTGGTCGCCGTCGATCAGGCCGCAGACCTCCTCGCGCTTGACCATCCGCGGCGGGGCGGCGGCGAAGACCGAACCGTCCTTGCCCAGCGAACCCTTCTTGAACTCGTTGAACAACAGGTTCAGCAGTACCGCCATGATGGCAGCCGAGGAGATGCCGGAGTGGAAGATGGTCTCGAACCAGTTCGGGAAGTTGGCGTAGAAGTCGCCCTTCACGATCGGCAGGCAGCCGAAGGCGATGGAGGCCGCCACGATGACCAGGTTCGGTCCGTCGTACTTGACCTTGGACAGGGTGCGGATGCCGGAGGCAGCCACGGTACCGAAAAGCACGATACCCGCGCCACCGAGCACCGGCATCGGGATGGCGGCCACCACACGTCCCAGGATCGGCAGCAGGCCCAGCACCACCAGGATGCCTCCACCGGCGGCGACGACGAAGCGGCTGGTGACACCGGTGATGGCCACCAGGCCAACATTCTGCGCGAAAGCCGACTGGGTGAAGGTGTTGAAGATCGGGGCGAAGACCGATGAGGCCATATCGGCACGCAGGCCGTCGGCGATGCGCTTGGAGTCGACCTTGGTCTTGGCGATTTCCCCCACAGCCAGGATGTCGGCGGTGGTTTCGGTCAGGATCACCAGCACCACAATGGTCATGGAGATGATGCCGCCGATCTCGAAGATCGGCCAGCCGAAGGCCAGCGGCTGCGGGAAGGCAAAGAAGGCGCCCTCCCCGACCTCAGAGAAGTCGGCCATGCCCAGGATGACTGCAAGGACGGTGCCCACGACGATGGCCAGCAGGATCGACAGGCGTGAGATGGCGGCATTGCCGACCTTGGAGAGCAGCAGCACAACCAGCAGGGTCGCGGCAGCCAGGCCGATATTGGCCAGCGATCCGTAGTCCTCGGATGCGGCGTTGCCGCCCATGGCCCAGTTGGCGGCCACCGGGGTCAGCGACACACCGATCATGGTGATCACCACACCGGTCACCACCGGTGGGAAGAACCTGATGATCCTGGCGAAGAACGGCGCTATCAGGAACCCGATCAGCGAGGCGACCAGCACCGCACCGAACACCGCCTGGATGCCCCCGCCACCGTTGACGATGGCGACCATGGTGGCCACCGCGGCGAAGGAGGTACCCTGCACCAGTGGCAGCTGCGCACCGAAGAACGGGACGCCCAGGGTCTGCAGGATGGTGGCCAGGCCCCCGACGAACAGACAGCAGGCGACCAGCAATCCAATATCGGCACTATCCAGACCCGCCGCGCCACCGATGATCAGTGGAGGGGCGATGATGCCTCCGTACATGGTCAGCACATGCTGCAGACCGTAGGCAATGGTCTTCCCGAAAGGTAACCTCTCGTCCTCTGGACGCCTTGGTTTGATAGATTCTGAATGCGCAGCACTCATGGCTGACCTCCTTGTAGTCAGTCGCTGCCGGGGTGTACCCGTGTTGCACCACGGGCACACCCCAACCATAATGACGGGTTAGATTAACGCCGGGATATTAGATGAACGCCGGGATATTGGTCCAGATGGCGTGGGTGGCCTCCGTCCCCTCACGGGTGACGGTGGCTTCGATCAGCCCGTACGGGCGATCAGCGGCGAAGAACACTTCGTTCGGGTTGTCCTGCCCGAAGGGCTCAAGATCCACCAGGAAGTGGTGCTTGTTCGGCAGCGACATCTTGATCTCCGCGATCTCCGGGTGCGCTTCGAGCACGTCCTTGCCCATTTCGAACATGGTCTGCTGCAGGGCGTAGGAGTGGGTGTTGGCGAAGGCGGTCAGCAGCAGCTGGCGAACCGAGGTGTAGACGGCGTCGAAATCGATGCCGGCTTTGATGGCCTCGGCATCGTAGCGCCAGCGTGCGGTGACATCGGTGGCCAGGATGCGATCGCTGGTTTCCTTCAGGGTGGTGTAGCGGTCCTTGGGGAACCCGTGGAACTCGCTGCCGGTGGACTTGAGTACCGTCAGGTCTTCCAGGCCGGAAACGATGTTCTTCTCACCGTCGGCGCTGATTTCCAGCACCGCGGTGCGCACCTCGGACTTGTTCTGCGAGAAGGCGTGATCGTGGTCGTTGATCCGGTCCCAGAAGAACTGCTGTGCGGCCCAGCGTCCGCCGGTGATCCACTCGAATTCACCGGTGAAGTGCTCGCCGAGATTGACCAGGAACTCCTCGATGGATCCCACGCCGTTGCGGGCCAGACCGTAGACGGTGTTCTTCTGGGTATCGGTGGGCACGACCCGGCCGTTGTCGCCGCTGGCGTGTGCTTCGGTGAAGTCCCCGTGCAGCTGGCTGGTGACGTTCAGGTCCTGGATCTGGTGGCGGTCGGTGTCACGGGTGATCTTGACCAGACGGACCTCGGCCTTGCCGTACTGGTTCTGGCCCAGGACGATCTTGGTGCTGGTGTTAGCTGGTGCGGTTGATGCGGTAGTCATTGTTCTAGCTCCCTCGGTACGTGGAATATGCAAACGGGCTGATAAGAAGGGGTACGTGGTAATGCTCATCGACGTTGTTCACCTGGAAGTCGATGCTTACCGCGGGGAAGAAGCTTTCCGTTCCCTGCTTCCCGAAGTAGTCGCCGGTTCCAAAGGAAACCCGGTAGTGTCCTACTTCTACCTGTATCGGTCCCAGATTCTTGATGCGTCCGTCCGCATCGGTTGTACCGGATCCGATTTCTTGCCAGCCGGATGCCGTTTTGGCTTCCAGCGTGGCCTTGACACCGGAGGCAGGCCTCCCGGTCCCGGTGTCGAGTACATGGGTGGTGATGTGGCTTCGTTGAGCCTGGTCATCGGCCATTGTTCACTCCTTGGAAAAAGGGGTCGAATATAGTCAGTGGCTTGGTGCGGCGGCGGTTTCGCCCACCGCCTGGGACAGTCGCAACACGGCGATGGCACGCAGCTGTTCGGAGACTTCGGCCAGTTCGGTGGCGTCGTCGTTTGACAGCCGGCGCTGGCATTCGGCCAGGATTTCCTCGCTGCTGCGCCCCGCGGCACGGATCAGGAAGACCCTCGAGAAGCGTTCCTCGTAGGCACGGTTGGCTTCGGCCAGGCGCTGGTTGATATCGGCATCCAGTTCCAGGGCCGATTGCTCATTGCGTGAGAGCCGCGCTTCGGCGCTGTCCCCGGCGGCGCGTTCGCCGATCCGCGGGTGATGGGCCAACGCGGCCTCCAGCTCGGCATCGGTGAAGGGGTTGGCGCTTCGCTCAGCGGCGGCGATCAGGTCGCCGGTCGAGGCGAAGGGGCGCTGGGCGACCAGCTGGTCAATCCACCGGTCGATATCGATGCAGGGACGCAGCACTTGTGCTGCCTTCGCATCGTCAAGGGAATTGAATTCTGCCAATTGCATGGGTGATCAGCTCTTTCGAAAAGTCGAACCTCCACGAACCGATTCGCTGACACCCTTACCACCGGTTGGCTCCCGGCTTCGACTCGATGTTTTTGGATCGTGGAATCTTTGTTCCACTACTGTAAGCCAGCTCACAGATGTTCCGTCAACCCCTGGGGCGAGATTTTCCTGAAGTCATACTTATTTGGTACTTATTCGGCACGCTGGCGGCATCCCGAAAACTTAAGTTCCCAAACCCCTTGCGCACACCCCGAATGCCCGGCATACTAGTTTCACGTTACAAAATTTAGTTTCCACATTGTGAAACTTAGATTCCAGAAGGAGGGTCGCCTGACCACCATGGCACATCAAACTAGTTCCTCGAAGGAATACCCGGTCCTGTCGGCCACCGAAGCGATGAAGACCGGATTGTTCCAGCCCATCCCCTGCTCGGACCCGGATATCAGCAACCACGCCCGCATTAATCCGGCGGCGCCTACAGTCTGGAACCGCTTGTTCACCAAGAAGCGGTAGTCCCTCTTCATCCCCGTTCGGTGGATGACCATAAACCGCGTAGAGACCATGCTCCTGAGGCGTTGAGCATGGTCTCTACGTTTTTTGCTGATGCCTGGTACCCCGCGCTTCCGCCAGGAGCCGGGGGTCAGTGCATGAACAGCTGCGCCAACGCCGGCAGGGTCAGCAACGACAGGATGCAGGTGATGACAATCGCCAGCGCGGTTGGCTCACCGTCACCGGTATCCGACTGGGCCATGATGTAGGCAGTGGCAGAGGTGGGCATGGCGGCCATCAGCACGGCGGCGTTGAACCACAGCGGATCCATCTGCGGGGCCACGAGCGCCAGGATGCCCACGGTCAGCATCGGCAAGAGCAGAAGTTTGCCGCCCACCATGATCAGCATCGCCGCGGCGCTACCACGCCGTTTCGGTGTGCTAGCGCCGGAGGAGCGATGCTGCCTCAGGCGCTGGACCGTGCGGCGCAGCGACAAACCGATGGTGAACAGCGCACCGGGTGCCGCTGCGGCGGCCAGCATGTCAACCGTGCTGTTGACCGGCGAGGGGACCTGTACGTGCCAGATCACGACGGCTCCACCCAGGATCATGGCCCAGGTGACCGGGTTGTAGACCAGCGCATTGCGCATGGTGCGAAGAATTCGCCCGGCGCTGGGTTTGTGCCCATGGGCCGATCCCGGAGCCTGTCAGGAAGTTTGTGTAAGCCCCTAGTCACATCCGTTATTCAGGGCTTCTTAACACTCACTTCAAATACGGCTCGATGCGCTCCGGGTAGGCCATGGCCAGCTGCTGCAA
>NZ_JAPCHW010000009.1 GCF_026107515.2 Glutamicibacter sp. MNS18
TGCGCGGACCCGTTCCATATCGTGCAGTGGGCGATGGAAGCGATGGACGAGGTCCGTAAGGAAGCCTGGAACGAAGCGAGGAAAGAAGCCCGGAAGGAACCGAAACGCGGGCGCGGCAGGCCAGCCAAGGACGCTGCCGGTACCCCGGCTGTTGACAAGGCCAAAGGCCTGAAGAAGACCCGGTACGCGTTATGGAAGAACCCGGAAAACCTGAATGACTACCAGATCACGAAGCTGGCGTGGGTGCAGAAAACTGACCCGCGGTTGTACCGGGCGTACCTGCTGAAGGAAGGGCTGCGGTTGATCTTCCAGATGGGTTTGGACGAAGCGACCGAGGCCTTGGCCCGGTGGGTGTCCTGGGCCAGGCGGTGCCGGATCCCGGCGTTCGTGAAACTCCAGCAACGCATCGTGAAGCACAAGGACCGGATCCTGGCCTCGATCGAGCACGGGCTGACCAACGGGAGGATCGAATCGATGAACACCAAGATCCGGTTGATCACCCGCACCGCGTTCGGGTTCCGGGACCCCATTGATCTCGATGGCCATGCTCAGCCTGGGAGGCCATCGACCGGTGCTGCCGGGGAGACCCTGACCCACGGATACGTCACAAGGGCCCAATATTTTGCCTTTTTACCATGGACTGATGTTTCTTTCACACGTTCACGATGTTGATGGCGGCCTACTGCCAATCATTCACGCCAGTGTGCCATGATTCACAGCGCCATGGCGGATTCATGACGGCTCTGCCACGCCGCCCGGCCGCGTAGCTGGCAATCCACCACCCGGCGCTTGTCGATATGATCAATCCTGAGCTGCACGCGTTTCCTACCGCAATGCAGGGCAGCAGACGAATTCCAGCGACAGAGAGGTCGACAGATGCACACAGCAGTCATGATGCAGACCAGCCAGCGCCGCTCCACCCTCCACCCCGGGCGACAGGCTGCCTGATGGCGGAGCAAACATCACCGGCCAAGGGATCCCGCACGGCAGTCTTCGCGCCATTAAGCTCCGACACCCGCACCGCGCAGGTCGCTCAGCGGCTCACGGATGCCATCTTGCTGGGGGTGCTGGCACCCGGCGAACGCCTGCCCACCGAAACGGATCTGGCCAAAAAATTCGGTGTCGCCGTTGTTACTGCACGCGAGGCATTGGCGGACATGCGCAAGGAAGGGCTGCTGGAAACCCGCCGCGGCCGCGAAGGCGGTTCCTTTGTCCGCGCTGAAGCTCGAGATGCCTCCCAGCAGTTGATGACCTCTAGGCTGCGCGGCATTTCCCGCACCGAACTGCTCGATGCCGCCGTCTACCTCGAAGTCATCACCAGCGGTGCGCTCGACCGGGCCAGCCAGGTCTGCACGGCCGCAGAAGCGAGAATATTGGAAGATTGGCTAGACCGCGCCGATTTCTCAACCCCGGCCAACGCCGCCCGCGACCACGGCGGATTCCTGCTGGAGTTGTGTGTGCTGTCCCAGTCCCCTCGGCTGGTACGCGAGCAAATCGGCTTCCAGGCCCAGTACGGGCAGCTCATGTGGCTGGGCCTGCGCGATGAAACGCTCGCCAGACGGATCTCAGAACTTGACCGCACCATGGTGCATGCCCTGGCATCACGCGATGCGGCACCGGGCCACGCGGCATGCCAGGAATCCTTCACACTGCTGTCAACCTGGCTCATCAGCCGCAAACAAGAACTGGAGGTGGCTTGATGGCCGTCGCAGCCGAGCTCGGAGAGTGGTTCGAGCGGTATTTTGAACGTTTGGATGCACTGCACACCAAGATCGCGCAGCTTCCCACCGAGCAACTGGGCGGCGCCGTCCAGGATCTGGTGCGGCCATGGCTTCTGGATGATGCCAACGGCATCGTCGGCGCTGGATATATCGGCGAGAACACCGGGCAGATGCGGTTCGAATGGTGGCTTGCACCGATGCAGGACAACCCACTGTTCGCTGCCGGCTCCGAAATCAACCGGCTGCAGCTGGAACAGCGCGAGTACGCGGACTATGTTCGCGACTACCGCAGTTTGGAATGGTATTCAGCCCCCCAGGCATCGGGACGCCGGCACATCACTGGACCGTTCGTCGACCACTTGTGCATCTGCGACTACGTGCTGACACTGACCATTCCGGTCACCAGCAGCGCCGAAGGCATTGTCGGCTTGGATCTTCGGGTCAGGGACGTCGAGCCCGCGCTCCAGCGTTTACTACTGGGCTTGGAGGCGCCAGGTGCCCTGGCCTCCGCGCACGGACGGGTGATCACTTCCTCTGATCCGCGGCACGGATTGGGTGCCTTGCTTGCCCCTGATTCCCTTGAGACGTCGGAAGTTGTGACCGGCACGAGCTTGCTGGTGATACGCAGCCAAAATTAAACCTTCTATATAGAATCTTTAAGTGTTATTCTCGGTGTGTCACACTTCACACGCAGCTTTTGCGTACGCTCGCAACGAGGATTCCATGAGTTCGAAACACAATCTCCAAGACGGGAACCATCTAGCCGTCCTCGGCTATGAACAGTCCTTTGACCGCTCCATGTCCCTCTGGGCCAACTTCGCCTTGGGCTTCACCTACCTGTCTCCGTTGGTGGGTGTTTATTCGCTCTTCGCCCTTGCCATGGCCACCGGTGGACCGCCATCGGTCTTCTGGATTCTCATCGTGGCCGCAGGCCAGTTCCTAGTTTCGCTGGTCTTCGGCGAAGTGGTTTCGCAATATCCGATCCACGGCGGAATCTATCCGTGGACGCGCAGGCTCTGGGGAAAGCGCTATGCCTGGATGGCGGCCTGGATTTACATCTGGGCCATGATCGTCACCATCACCTCTGTGGCCCAGTTCGGCTCCGGGTTCGTGGCCAGCACATTCAATGTCGAACTGACCGAGGTCACCACGTTCTGGTTTGCCACGGCCATGCTGCTCATCGCCCTGCTGCTAAACTTCTCCGGAACCAAGATGCTGGCGCGCTTTGCCCGCATCGGCCTGGCCGCCGAGCTGATCGGGGTGATCGCCGTCGGCTTCTACCTGCTCGTCTTCAAACGGGAGCAACCGTTCAGCGTATTCTTCGACTCCATGGGTGTTGAAGGCGACGGGAGCTATGGTGTTGCTTTCATGGGCGCGGCGCTGGCCGGCCTGTTCCTCTTCTACGGCTTCGAGGCCTGTGGCGACGTAGCCGAAGAGGTCAGCAACCCTGCCCGGCGCATTCCGAAGGCCATGATGATGACCATTCTGGTCGGCGGCGTGTCCGCACTGATCTCGTTCACCGGCTACGTGCTGGCGGCCCCGAATCTCCAGGAAATCGTCAATGGCGAAGACGTGGATCCCATCCCGGCCATCCTGGAATCGTCTCTGGGCGCCGTGGGCGCCAAGATCTTCCTGGTAGTTGCGCTGACCGCTTTCCTCTCCTGCGTGCTCTCGCTACAGGCCGCCGCATCCCGGCTGATCTATTCCTTCGCCCGTGACGGCATGCTGCCGGGCCACCGCTGGCTCGCAAAGGTCTCCCCGCGAAACAAGGTGCCGTCCAATGCGTTGCTTGTCGCCTGCTGCATCCCGCTACTGCTGTGCGTGTTCATCTACTTCGGCCCGGAGACCCTGCTGACCCAGATCACCGGGTTCGCCATTCTGGGAATCTACGTCGCTTTCCAGTCCGTGGTGTTGGCCGCCCTGCGCCAGCGTCTGCGCGGTTGGAAGCCGGCAGGTCCGTTCTCACTGGGCACCGCAGGCATCCTGGTCAATGTCCTAGCTCTGGCCTACGGTCTCTTCGCCATGGTGCTGCTCGCGGTCCCGGGATCCAGCGGCGATGTCCTGGCAGACTGGATCGTGTTGATCGGGCTGGCCGTGGTGGCCGGAACCGGCGCCCTCTACCTGTTTACCGCTCGCCCCGACGCCAAATCCGATGCGCCGAGCAATGACGCCATTGAAGTGGCAGAGAAGCTGCGTGCCGCCCAGCACGTCGTCGCGCCGGTCGACTGATCGACTCAAAACGAATGCCGCGGGCGGCGCATCTCTACGGGATGCGCCGCCCGCGGCATGACCGCATATCTGGAGCCTACGGCACCTGGTAAAACGTATCCTTCACGTCCGTGATCAGCATGTGCCCGGCTGCGTGGCCAATGGCCAGGGCCGGACGCGATTCCATGACCGCCGCCTGCGGAGTAACACCGCAGGCCCAGAACACCGGGATGCAGCCTTCCGGAATCTGCACGGCGTCACCGAAGTCGGGTTTGTCCAAATCCATGATGCCCAACTCCTCCGGATTGCCGATATGCACCGGAGCCCCGTGCACCGCAGGGTAGCGGGAAGTGATGCGCACGGCGTCGGCCACCTGCGAGGCCGGAATCGGCCTCATCGAGACCACCATGGGCCCGGACATCGATCCTGCCGAGACGCTGCGTCGGGTTGTCTTGTACATTGGCACATTGAGGTTCTGATCGATGTGGGCCACCGAGATCCCGGCCTCGATGAGTGCCGCTTCGAAGGTGAAGGAGCACCCGACGATGAAGGTCACCAGATCGTCACGCCAGTACTCGTCCAGATCCGTTGGCTCGGCGATCTTTTCGCCGTTCTCGTACACGACGTACTTGGGGACGTCGGTGCGGATGTCTCCTCCGTCCAGTAGCTCGTTGCTGGTTTCGCCGGCATCCAGAACGCCGAGGATCGGACAGGACTTCGGGTTGCGCTGTGCGAAGAGCAACACGTCAAAGGCTAAATCCCGCGGGACAATCATCAAATTGGCTTGGGCGTAACCCGCGCTGATTCCAGCGGTAGGCGAAACCTGCCCGGTCCGGAAGAGCTCGCGTGCTTCCCCTGGGCTCAAAGCGGACTTCTCGCTCGTGCTCAACAAATTGATATCCAACATTATCCTTCTGCTTTCTTCATGACGACTGACGTGGCTCGGGGCAACTATAGGCTGCAAATGCACGGCGATCTCTACGGGCCTACGCTTGCACACCGATCCGCCGTGTGGCGGCACATGGCATTCTTGATTTCAGTGTCGGCTCCTCGCCTCGCAACAATGGCCTTCCCTACTTCGCGGAAGCAGGATTAGCAGTGAAAACGAGACGCTTATTGACAAACTCATCCATGCCCCCAGGACCAAGCTCACGGCCGAAGCCAGAACGCTTAATTCCGCCGAATGGGAGCTGCGCCCCGTAAGCAGCCGCGGTATTGATATGCGTCATCCCGGTGTTGAGCTGCAAAGCAACAGCCTTCGCGCGCTCTTGATCCATGGAGAATACTGCTCCCCCAAGACCGTACACGCTGTCATTAGCTAAGGCGATGGCTTCAGCGTCATTTGACACCCGATAGACAACAGCCACCGGACCGAATAGCTCTTCGTCAAATGCCCGCATGCCAGGAGTGACACCTGTTAGTACTGCCGGTGCAAAGTATGCCCCCTGCGAATCTTCAACAGTTCCGCCAATGTGCAGAGTAGCTCCCTTCGAAACAGCATCGCGAACTTGCTCAGCGAGCCCCTGCGCGGCCTCTTTCGAAACCAACGGATTATAGGTTCCTTTTTCTTCATGAAGCGGGTCGCCAGGACGGAGATTCCTCGCGCGATCCACCAGGGCTGCGACGAACTCATCAAAAATCTCGTCGCTCACAATCATGCGCTTATTCGAGTTGCAAGACTGACCCATGTTCGAGATTCTCGTTTGCCACGCAGCTGCTGCAGAGGCTTCAACATCTGCAGAATCCAGGACAATGTATGGATCCGAACCGCCCAGTTCCAGCACAATTTTCTTCAGGTGTTTAGCGGCAACCGCGCCTACGGCTTGTCCAGCACGTTCTGATCCGGTCAGCGAAACTCCTTGGATCCGCGGATCGCCGATAATAGTTTCAATCTGTTGGTAGTCAGCGAATACCGTCGTGTACACACCTTCGGGAAGACCGGCATCGTCCATGACCTGTTGGATAGCACGAGCGGAGCTCGGGCAAGCCTCAGCTGGTTTGATGAGGATGGTGTTTCCCGCTATCAGGTTCGGCACCGCAAAACGCAAAACCTGATAGTAAGGGAAGTTCCAAGGCATGATCCCCAGAAGGGGGCCAAGCGGAAGTTTTTGAACTTCGGCCTCGCCACCTGAAACGTTCTCAACTGCTGCGGGCACCGCTAACGCGGGACCCACTACACCGTAGTATTCAAAAATTCCGTGGCATAGCGATACTTCCGCCCGGGCTTCGGACAGACCCTTACCCATTTCCTCTGTCGCCAACGCAGCGAGTTCCTGAGCGCGCTCCTCAAACAACTTACCTGCCCGCAACAGCGCCTCGGCACGTGCTTCGATTGTGAGTTCTTTCCACGCTAAGAACCCGTCGTGAGACGAATCGATAACCGCCCGAATTTGCTCGTCGGTTGCATCAGGAAACTCGGAGATCAGCTTTCCGTTGCTCGGATTCTGAACTCGGTACCTCGAAGGGGGCGATAGATTTTCTGTGTTCACCACTGGGTCTCCGTACGGGTCGATATTTTGGTGGTCTAGTCGCGATTCCGGGAAAGGGGCGATTCGAAAAGTTGGTCAGACGGGACTGCTTGCACGTCAAGTAGCACATCTGTTGCCGTCTAAGTAGCGTCTTACCAGTGCTGCACATTCCAGATGCCTATGAACAGGTCTTTCGGAATACACTCCCACGTTCTACAACGGGCTTTACAAGTACCTCTAACTCGGCGTTCCTATTCTCCTCAGAATCGAGCGGAATCGTTTCCTTATCGAGGTAATCCAGGATGCCGGTAACCCTCGCGTCCAGAAAGTAGCTTCCGGCGAGAAGCTCGGCTACTTCGAGGAAACGTGTCGGATAGACCGCTCGTATCTCTTCCACGGTCCATGAATTGGATCCATCCAGAATGCCAGCCATCTCCGTTGCCGCATCGACAAGATCTGGTCTGATATTCAGGATTCTCTGAATACCGCTCAGCAGGTTGGAAGCAGAAGCCTTGGGCATTCCGGCACCACCGGGGATGAGCAAATCACCCAGACGAACCAGAATTTCTTGTTCCTGTTGCGTAAGGTAAGCAGTTTTAGTCATTTCAAGTGTTCTTTCATGTTCCCGGAAGCCCTTGTTCCATAGACGAGTCATTAGGAGTTCCGCCCCGATATGATCATCTCGGCAGTTCGCATCGCCATGGCGACGACCGTCGCGGTCGGATTTACTCCCGCAGATGTAGGCCAAGTACTGCCGTCTACGATGTAGAGGTTCGGCACCGAATGAGCGCGTCCGCTGTGATCGACCACGGAATCTTCGGCCGATGCTCCCATCTTTGCTGTACCCAAAAGGTGCCAACCAGTGTTCCGTATGTGTGGAGCAACCGTGATCTTCTTTGCACCAGCCTCCAGTAGAGATTCCGTGGCGCGATCCACATGATACGCGAGTAATTTCCGGCTATTTTCTGACGTTTCATAAACAATCTTCGGCGCCGGAAGTCCATGAGCATCAACGAGATCAGTACTGAGCTCAACTCTGTTAGTTTCCTCAGGCAGATCCTCGGCGATAATGCCCCATGTCACAGAATGGTTGAGACGTTCACGAAGCGTACTGTTGAAGTTTTCCCCCCATAGGTCCCTGTTTTCTCCCCAAGGGAATGATTTGGTCATCTCCATGGCACCACCGGTCGGCATCAGCCCCCATTTGGCGCCCCGGACAAACCCGCGAGACTCATCAGATTCGTAAAATTCCATCGAATACAACGTGTGGCCATAGGCACCTTGTGTCGTGCCAATTTCCTGGTCAAAAGTTCCGACGACTGCCGAATACGGATGCATCATCAGCCGTTTGCCTACGAGTCCGCTGGCATTTGCTAGACCGTCCGGATGTTGCTCATTCGCCGACATAAGCAAGAGGCGAGGCGTACCAATACCGCTTGCAGCGAGCACGACAATCTTCGCCTTTTGACGCCGCTCAGTACCCTCCGCATCAAAATAAATCACCCCAGACGTCTTGCCAAATGAGTCGGTCTCAATTCTCGCTACCGTGGACCGTGTCAGCAAATATGCGTTTCTGTGGCGAGCAATATCCGGCCAGTGCGTAACGTCTACAGTGCTTTTTGCCTGGTCCCCGTTACCCAGGTAGCTGGCGCCGCGACGGGTACTCGGCTTGAGCCGCCCATATTCGCGCGTTGCAATACCATTAGCTCCCGGCCACCAATGCCAGCCCAGGTTATTGTGTGCCTTGGCGAGGAGGCTACCGGATTTCCCAATCGGGGTTGGAGACATCGGGTAGTCGGTACCAGGTACCGCTGGGTCGCCGTTAAGTCCTGCGATCGCAAAATCTTTTTCCGCTTGCTTGTAATATGGAATCAATTCCTCGTAGGACATAGGCCAATCGTCAGCAACACCATCCAGGCTCCGTACCCTGAAATCTGAGGGCATGTTTCGCTGCCATTGCGCTGCATAGAGCATCGCGCTTCCGCCAACACCATTCCACAACAGCGCGCTGATGTCTGCGTCGTTCTCGTCGATGGGGTAGTCGCCCACCCCCCGGCGTACGTTCGGTAGCGGCGACCATTCATTTCCACCAACAATTTCATACTCTTCGCCGGCGTTTCTGGAAGTCGAATAGTCCGGCCAATCACCCTGATCCAAGCAGACTACGGACATTCCCGCCATAGCGAACGATTTCGTCATTACGGAGCCAGCTGGGCCCGCACCGATAACGACAACGTCTGCGATTTCGGGAAGTTTGTGCTCACCGATTTTTTCTGCCATTTAATTCTTCCTTTCACAATGGGATACCCCACCGGAGCCAATAGCGCTATTCATCTCGCTTCTTTGTCCGAATGGATAGTGGTTGATATACGGGTCGATAATTGGCGACCACGGACTTTACTTATGTCTTTCAGAAACAATTTCTATTCAGCGTTCTGGCAAGCCAAGCAAAGCACCTTATTCGAGCTGGGTGAAGTATCCATCTCAACGGCAACATATGACAAGTTGCATGAGTCACACTCAATTCGGGTGGCCCACACATCCTTGACTCGTTCTCGCACAGAATCCGATTGCGCACGTAGCAGGGAGTTTGCGCCTGCACTCTGGGAAATCGCATAGAGGACCATAGCGAGGATGAAAGAGATCAGCGGCGCCAATGCGGACATCGCGGGCAACTGATCGGGTAGCTGGAGAAGTACAACTCCGATTCCCGATGAAATTACCCAGATGAAAAACCCTGGCCCAAACCTCTTGAGTCGGACCGCCCTGAACTCCGGGGTTTCCTTGGGATTCATCATCCGATGCGTTAGCATCATCGCGATCAGGGTAACGATCAGTACTGCCTGCCACGCGAGAGCGATTGAAATGTAACTGAAAACATCGGTAAGCATGACTAGAAATACCAGGAAGGATAACAGGATTACCCAAAGCCTTCTGGAAATTCCTTTAGTTGTAAAATGGGCCATGAAGCGCTCAAGGTTCACGCTTGCAAAATAGTAATTCGCCGAGTTAATACGCATTTGACTAACGATGATGACTATCAGTCCAAAGATTCCCAATGAGTCCACAATGCCTTGAACTACTCCGCTTTCAGAGATCTCTGTACCTGATTCAGAAAATCCTACTATTGCAATACCGGCTAGTCCGTTGAAAAGAAACGCTATGCCGTAAAAAACCCATCCGAAAGTTACGTTTTGATGGAACCGACGATCTTCCTCTTTGGCGAAACGGGCTGTATCCTGAGTTTCGGGGAAAAGCACGAAGATTCCCATATAGAGGATGAACACCGATAGCCACCCGGGGATCAGCATCTGATCACTGTCGGCTGTATCGAATACTGCCCAGTTACCAGACCAGCCGACATTTACCGCCGCTACAAGTACAGCACCGGTGAGTCCGAAAAAATAGATCGGCAAAGATACCCAGTTGAGCTTACTTAGCCAAGTTTGAATGCCTCCCAGCATGAACGGAAGCATGCCGAGAACCACAATCCCGTACCAGACCCTGATATCCCATATGTCAAAGTACGACTGTAAGGCGACTGCAACAATACTTGCTTCAAAAACTGCATAGTAGAACAGTGAAATTCCAACGAGCAACGGGACAATTGCTGCGCCCTTATTCCCGAATAAACGCCTTGAGATAAGAGTCGAGTTGAGGCCCCACTTAATCGCTTCCGTCACACTAAATCGCCCCAGCAGCGAATATGCCACTACTACAAGCGCCAGCCCAATTACTGCCTGCTGTACACCTGCCATCGAGGCTGCCAACGCACCGTAAAAAACGAATGCCATCGCACTAGTAATGGACGACCAACTTCCGAGGATCTGGCTTTTACTTTGTCGCACGCTTTTAGGCACAACGTGACTGGTGTAGTCCTCTCTGGTTTGACGCTCAATGACACGCTGATCGTCAGTCAGCGAAGTGCGTAATGCGACCAGATGCGGCTGAGATTCCTGCACCCGAACTCCTAACGTTGAGGTCCCTGGGCAGCCAGCGACGGTCGTTCAACTCTTGCCTTCACCATCGTGAGAATAATGCATGAAGTGATGTGGACAACGATACTATTGTTCAACAATCGAAAGCAATGGGTTGTTGAACAATCTTCAAATCGGGTCGAATGTGACATTTGGCAGACCTCGTGCTTTGGACGTGCTCGCAGAGCGATTAGCCTAAATCTTCATTGGCCCGGATTTTTCATGGTGGTGGAGTACCCCGCCCAGCGCAGGAGCAGATCTTGCACCGGCGGAGTTGAATATTCTCGGGGCAATAGGTGGCGCCATGCGTTGGTGTGGGCGCCGGTCTCCACGCACCGGGGGTATTGCTTGTTCTTGTTTTGATGATGGACACTGCAAGTTGTGTCAGGCAGCGAGCTGCCCTTCACGCCACCGCTGGTGCATCGGGACGAGGTTCTATTTGATCAGTAACACCAGGTCGGTTTCCGGTGCCGTGTGGTTGATCAGCAGTCGGGTCTGCCGGCTGCTGGTCACCAGTTTCCCGGCCAAGGACCAACCCCGATGCCGCCACCGTGTCAGATCCCAGCTACCGGCGTGGTGCCCGGCTGGCAGCACGGCCATCTGCAGCCAGGCGACCAGGTTCATGGTGGACATCGCAAGATTCGCCCACGCCTGATTCGAGGCGAACGAAGTGAACGGCAGCTTACCCAGTCCAGCGGCCTTAAGCGTTTCGATCCGGTTCTCACACCGGCCCCGGGCCCGGTGGCGTACATTCAGGAACTGCGCGTTGTAGCGTGGAGAGTTCGTCAGGAACGCGGTGATCCGATTCCCGTCCGTATCGAACAACGAGGCTTTCGCCCCGGGGTGCAGGATTTCGGCTCGCAGGTAGATCCTGGTTCCCGGCGGGTAGTTCTTCCGCCCGATCACCTTGGATGCGTCGATGCCCCGCGTCCTGGCGCAGTTCACCGTGGGCGGTCAGTGCCGGTTCCCACAATTTCTTCTCATTGATCCACCGGATGAACCGTTCGTTGATGACCGGTAGGGCGTAGGAAGTGGAGAACTGCAGGCCCAGTCAACCCAGGTGTTGCAGGAACTGTCGTGACGCGCCGGCACTGTCGGTGCGTACTAGGATCTTCTCACCGATCAGCATCCCGTGGTGGTCGTAGCGCTGATCGGGTAGCTGGGCCAACGCTTCGTGAAGGATGCTGATGTGATCATCAGCGCTATTGGGTGCCTTGTTGCCCGGGCGCAAACGCACGGCCAGCACCTCGCCGGTGCCGCAGCCCTTGCCGTAATCAATCATCGCGATGATCGGTGCGAACCCCTACCCGCGCCAGTAGGTGCCGGCAGCTTTCTCCTTCTCAGAGTGCACATGGACTACGAACGCATCAATATCGATCACCAGCGGGTTCTTCCTACTGGCCCTCACGGCCGGGCTACGGCTGCCAGCGGCGGCCCAACACCGGGAGCGGACTTCGCGTGGCATCGTGGCGAACGCGTAGTCGAAGGCCCCGGGATTCTCGGCGATGCGTGCAAAGAACCGGCTGAGCGGTGTCTCGGAGACGCTTGAGCCGAACATCTCATCGTTGGTGCGTAGCTGGTCCAGGCCACTGATTCACTGACCGCAGACGGGGGGCATCAGACACAAGTGAGCGATCGTTGTCCCTTCCCTGTGTGTTGCCGTGTCCGGCGCGAGCCTGGAGAACCTGTCATCGCTCAGGTGTTTGAATTCCACGCTGTTCAGTAGCCCGGTCAGGGTCGTGAGTCCGGCATGGCTGATCAGGTTCTGGTTGATCCTCACGGTTGGGATGGCAGGGAAAAGGCGGGTAAGGTTGGTCACTGAAAAGGTGACCCTTTCGAACCAGGTAGATATAGTTTCAACACCTCTATTTTCCCAGTTCAGGTCACCTTTTCCTCGTTATAGATGGTTGATTACCTTACCTCATCATGAAAATTCTGGGGCTGGTCGCCGAGCAGGTACCACTAACGGTGCACCCCTGTCCTATGCACTGCTTCGCACCGTGAACGTCCTGGCGGACAATCCACTGCGTCAGATGATGGCCGAGGGCCTGAAAGTGTCCATCCGTTCGGATGGCCGGGCCGACTTCGGCGGCTACCTCAATGCGAATCTCAACGCCGCCGTCGAGCAGTGCAACCTCACCGATGCCGCACAGGCCATGCTGGCTTGGAATTCCTTTGAAGCAACCTTCCTCAATGCTCAGGCCAAGGCCGGACTGATCGCCGTAGTCGACAGTGGCTGCGCTACCGCACCTCCACCGCCGACTAACCGGTCCCTCTTGTGGAAGCAGCTTCCCGGCGGTTCGGTAGGCTGCTGCACACCGGCTTACCGCATCATTCGGACGTCACCTGGATCGACGCGAAGCGTTGGAAGGACACCGAACGCTACATCGATTTCTCCGTCTCGGGCTCGTCGCGCAACCGCGGTTGCGGATCCGGCACCAGCTCCTCACCCGGCATGGCGGGCAGGTGCTTGTTTTGCTGTTCGGCTGTGATGACCGGCAGACTGTCGGTATACCACTCGGTCAGTGCTGGGTCGTCACTCTCGAAATCCGCACCGGCTCCCTGGGCCTCCGGGACCGCGTCGACGCCGAAGGCGAAGTCGTCACCATGCTCGTCAATTCCGCGGCGCACGCCGCTGCGGATGGCTTCCGCGGCATAGCGCCGGCGGATCATGAGCGGGTCGCTGCGCAGCTCCATACCCCAGGAAACCATCACTCCGATCAGGATGAAGACAAACGGCAAGGCGCAGGTGACCATGATGGATTGCAGCCCGGACAGTGCGTTGCGTCCACCGGCCAGCAGCAGGAACATTGCGATCAAGCCCAAGGCCACTGCCCAGATAATGGTCACTGGTTTGGACGGGATCGGGCGGCCCGACTGGGACATTGACCCCATCACGTTGGCGGCGGAGTCCGCGGCGGTGACGAAGAAGATCAGGATGGCAACCAGGCACACGATCCACATGACGGAGCTGAACGGCAGGTTGGCCATGAGATCGAACATGACGTTTTCCCCGGCCCCCTTCACGCTCATGTCCATGCCGTTCAGATTCATCCAGATCGCGTTGCCGCCGAAGATGATGAACCAGAGCGTGGAGATCCCGGCCGGAATGAACACCACCACGGTGACGAATTCACGCAGAGTACGCCCCTTGGAGATCTTGGCGATGAACATGCCGACAAAAGGCGACCAGGAGATCCACCAGGCCCAGTACAGGGTGGTGTAGGCGGTGAGGTATTCGGTGTGCACCGGCCCCTGGCTCGCGAAGACCGCGAGCATATCCGGCAGGTTGCCGGCAAAGCTGATCACTGTGGACGGCACCAGGTCCAGGATGAAGAACGTGGGTCCGGCAACCAGCACAAACACGGCCAGGGTAATCACCAGGGTCATGTTCACGTTAGAGAGCAACCGGATGCCCTTCTTGATTCCGGCCACCGCGGAAATCGTGAAGACTGCGGTCAGTACGCTGATGACAACCACCACGTAGCCGTTACCCAGTTCAGCCCCGGTCACGATCGAGGTCCCGGTGCGGATCTGCAGCGCCCCGATCCCCAGCGAGGTGGCGGTACCGAACAGGGTCACCAGTACGGCGAAGATGTCGATGATCTTGCCCAGCACCCGGTTGTTCCCGTCGGGGAAGACCGGTTCGAACAGCGAGGAGATCAATGGCAGTCTCCCGCGCCGGTAGGAGGCGTAGGCCAGGGCACCGCCCACCAGTGCGTAGATGCACCAGGCGAAGGATGCCTGGTGCAGCACCGAGTCGGTCAGCGCCGGCAAGATCGCGTCGCCGGTCCCGGCTTCGGCGTCGGTCCACGGCGGTGGGGTGGTGAAGTGGCTCAGGGGTTCCAGTGGCCCGTAGAAGATCAGGCCGATACCCAAACCTGCGGCGAACAACATCGAGATCCATGAACTGGTGGAGAACTCCGGTGTGCTGTCATCGGCGCCCAACCTGATGCGGCCTGTCGGCCCGAATCCGATGACCAGCATGAAGATGGCAATGGCGATCACCGTGAGGTTGAACAGCCAACCGAAGTGTGTCACGACCCAACCCTGCATCGTGACACCCACGGTGTTCAGGTGCTGCGGGGCTACGATCGCCCAGGCCAGGACCCCGAGGGAGACCAGTAGCGCGATGATGAACACGCTGCGCCGGGTGCGGAAATTCGCGCCCGTATCCTCGACGCTGATTCCCGGGATGAGTCCGGGGTGTATTCCGAAGTCCGGCGTGGGGCGCGCTTTGTTCAGCGCGTCTTTGACCCGCTGGACGTTACCTGTTCGTTGAGGGCCTTGTTTCGGACTGTCGCCGGCAAATGGCTTGTCGGACGCGGCCGAAACCTGGTGTGGACGTGATTGATCAAAATCCATAACCATTAAGCCTAGTAAGTTTTACCCCATCTCCCCCGACCTGGACGCCCCGGGCAGACAACCCGAAGATCCGGTGATTCCCGTACCAACCACCGCATTTTCGGGTTGCCCGTTCCCGGTTCGGGCTTGTCGCTAAAGTGTGCACGGTTACCTATCCGTGAAGTTCACTCGCTCACCGGAAAAGAGAGTTACCTAACGTTGTGCAGCGCGCCGGGCCACCACGGAACCTGAATCACTTCCGGAAAGCTCCGCGATCTCCGTTCGCGGCCGCTGACGGCCCAACGCTCCGGTCGGCATACCAGCTATGGCTTGGCATCCGGCGTTGCCTAGCGGGGCCCCCCAGGTGATCCCACCGCATTACCCGAAGGCATCTGCGCCATGGCCTACCCAGCGGAATACGGTGGATTTCGGCCCTTCTTTACCCAGCCCGCCACCGGGTTAATGCGCTAGGATCACCGTTTCCGGGAAGTCCACGGGGCCGACAGTCTGCTTTCGTCCTGCCAACCTGCCGCCCTTGGGGCGCCCTGCCGGTGGCGTCTGGACTGCTAACCCTGACGTGCCTTCATCCTCGGATTCTTCTTATTGATCACGAAGACACGACCGCGACGACGCACGATTTGCGCGCCGGGCATGGCCTTCAATGCACTAAGTGAGTTTCGAACCTTCATTGCCCACCTCCTCCCCTGGTATCGGAGGCCCGTTTTCCTCACGGATTCCGGGCTGTGGAATCGGACCAGAAACCGCGCAGTTCCGCGTCGCTCAACTGGCAGGAATGCAAAACGCTGCGTACCTGGTCGGCTTCGTGTTCCGAGCCCATCAGCAGCAACCGGGTACCGGCCGTCTCGCCCGCCCACGGGCCGGTGGATTCCATCCAGATACGCGGACCAGCACCGCCCAGTGCGATCCTGGTTCCCGGGGCATTGGCGACCCAGATGGTTCCCCTGATGCAGGTGCAACTGACAGCCAGACCCGGTAGCGCCTCGCGAAAACGTTCCGGATGCAGGGGTCGCTCGGCCTTCAGCTCGATGGCATGGGACGGATCCCGTCCGTCGACCATGGGGACGGTTGGAAGGTGCCCCGGGAATACCCGCTGGCCTGCTTCCCCTGCGTCGTACCGTCCGAGCCGATCATCCGCTGGGTGATGGCAAACCACCGCATGAGGTGCCAGCTGACCCGCCAGGTGGAGCCCGGCATTGAACTGCACACCACCCTCCCTCAGCTCGGCGGCGTGCTCACCGAGCAGTTCGGCGCTCAAACCCTGTGTCGGAATCAGCGTGTCGGCGAGCATGAGTTCTCGGTAGAAGTACTCGCCTGCTGTTCGCTCGTCCGGTTCCATGGTGTTGTACCCGGATTCCCACAACGTGTGCCGATCCCACATCTGGTCCTCGAGGGCCGCAGGATCCAGGGCCAGCACGACGCTGTTGACTTGCAGGGAACGCCGTTGCAGTTCCGGTCGGATGATATCGAGCACCAGATCGCTGTGCCAGGTCGGCGGCAGGGCAACGATCAGCACGCCATCCGCCTGTCGGGGAACCAAGCGCAGCACCGTTGGCAGGATCTCAAAGCGCGTCGCGCAGCCGATGCAACCGTGTTCCAGCACGGTTGCCGCGCGTTCAGGCGGGGCCGAGCCGGAAACCCGGCGCACAACGCGGTGCCCCTCCAACACGTCGTGGTGCACCACTATCGCCCGGGGCTCATGCGCCTGTAGGTGCTTCACAGCCAGGCCGCGGCAATGGGATTCCAAGGATGAGACGAAGATAAGTTTCACACGAGTCATCTTACATAAGAATGATTCTCATTTATATTAGTTGTTGACATTCGTGTCACACTCGCTTCACGGGCGTCATTCGCCCCCCTGGCACATGGTGCTGCGTGGGCAGCATATTCCATCTGGGCCATATGTCACTTGGCTCGCTGTCCCACTGGGAGTTAAAGAGGAGTACCCCGCCTTTCGGATGATCCGAAAGGCGGGGTACTCCTGATGGTGCAGGGGCCTAGTGGAAGAAGTGGCGGGCCCCGGTGAAGTACATGGTGATCCCGGCCGCGTTCGCCGCCGTGATGACTTCCTCATCTCGCACCGACCCACCCGGCTGGACTACGGCCTTGATCCCGGCGTCGATCAGGATCTGCAGCCCGTCAGCGAACGGGAAGAAGGCATCCGAGGATGCCACGGCGCCGGCGCTGCGCTTGGCCGAGGCGGAACCGTCCACATTCTCCGCTCCACCGGCGGCGTCAGCACCGGAATCCACGGTGACACCCAGGGTGTTGGCCCGTTCCACGGCCAGCTTGCAGGAATCGACGCGGTTGACCTGCCCCATGCCGATACCCACCGCGGCGCCGTCCTTGGCCACGAGGATGGCGTTCGACTTGGCCGCTCGCACTGCCCGCCATGCGAAGGCCAGGTCGGCCAGGGTCTGCTCATCGGCCGCGGTGCCCGCAGCCAGGGTCCAGTTCGCCGGGTCATCACCCTGGGCGTTAATGGTGTCCCCGGCCTGCACCAGCATGCCACCGGAAACCTGGCGGAATTCGTTGGCATTGCGACCGTACCCTTCGGGCAGGGACAGCAGTCGGATGTTCTTCTTGGCCGAGAGGATCTCAACTGCTTCGTCTTCGAAGTCCGGGGCGATGACCACTTCGGTGAAGATTCCCTTGACGGTCTCGGCCATGGCCTTGGTGACGGTGCGATTGGCGGCGATCACCCCGCCAAAGGCGGACACCGGGTCAGTGGCGTGGGCCTTGGCATGGGCATCGGCGATCGGGTCGGCGGCATCCGGGGAGGCCACTGCTACACCGCACGGATTCGCGTGCTTGATGACGGCCACGGCCGGCTGGTCGAAATCGAAGGCCGCGCGGAGGGCGGCATCGGCATCCACGTAGTTGTTGTAGCTCATCGGCTTGCCGTGCAGCTGTTTGGCCTGGGCGATACCCGAAGGCGCCGCCGAATCGGTATACAGCGCGGCCTGCTGGTGCGGGTTCTCGCCGTAGCGCAGCACCTCGTCGCGTTCCAGGGAAACCCCGGCAAAGGCCGGCCAGCTGATCTGCCCGGCTTCGTCCTCGTCGAGGAACTGGCTGGCGGTCCAGGAGGCAACGGCGGTGTCATAGGCCGCGGTGTGGGCGTAGGCCTTGGCAGCCAGGCGCTGGCGGGTCTTCAATTCGAAACCACCGGAAGCGGCGGCCTCGATGACCTGCGGGTAGAACCCGGGATCCACCACGATGGATACCGCGGCGTGGTTCTTCGCCGCGGAACGAACCATGGCCGGGCCACCGATATCGATCTGCTCCACGACGTCGTCCGGGGCAGCACCGGAGGCGACGGTCTGCACGAAGGGGTAGAGGTTAACCACGACCAGGTCGATGGCGTCGATCTCCATGGCCGAGAGGGTGTCCATGTGCTTGGGAACGCGGCGGTCGGCCAGGATGCCGCCGTGGATCCGCGGGTGCAGGGTCTTCACCCGGCCATCAAGCATCTCCGGCGAACCGGTGACCTGCTCTACCTCGGTCACCGGGATACCGGCAGCGGCGATCCTCTTGGCCGTGGAGCCGGTGGAAACCAGTTGCACCCCGGCGGCGTGAAGCCCGGTGGCAAGTTCCTCCAGCCCGGTCTTGTCGTATACAGAAATCAGGGCGCGACGGATCGCTACACGATCTAGGGCAGTCTTGCTCACGTAATTGCTCTCCCGGGAGTGCGACAGATTGGATGGCGGCGGCTCGTGGCCGCCGCGTCCATTCTAGCCCCGTAGAGCGGTGAACCTTCAGGATGTTTCGGACAGGGATTCATCCTGGACGATATCGGGGAAATGCTCGGTCAGCTGTTGTGGCGTCAGGCAGAGTTTCAGCAGTGCTTCGGCGTGGTCGTCATCCGCCACATAGGTCACCAGGTCCACCTTGGTCCGCGCGTTGAGCTCATCACGCAGTCCGATCGCGACCTTGACCATGGTGCGGTAGTAGGTGCGGATGGTCTGGCTCCACCCCTCGCGGGCGGCCAGGGCGCGCAGCGCATCGCTCCAGATTTCGGCGGCAACATCCTCGATGAGTTCGATCGATGACCAGTGCCAGTCGCTGGGTTCCCACTTGTCGGAGTAGAACCCGTCGTCATCCCCGGCTTCCAGGTCAGCTTCCAGGGCTTGGAGCACCTGATCCAGGTCTTCGGAATCCGCGTCCTCGGGCTCGACGTCCTCATCGAAGTCGTCCCGGTCGTCCTCCGGAGCACCGGAGTAGTCCTCGGCATCGGCCCGGTCCTCGTAGTCCTCGTCGTCGTCTACGTCCTCCCCGCGGACCACCATCAGCTCACGTGTTTCGGTCAACCGGTCCCGTTCCAGCGCCTGAACCGAATTCAGGGCCAGCAGGGGCATGTCGATACTGTCGGATTCTTCGCTGCTGACCCCGTGCAGGGCAATGGCGTAGAAGTCGTGGTTCGGGTGCTGCTCTATGATTTCCGCCGCATGTCGAAGGGCGGACACCCGTAGCGCCTCTTCGAGAGCGGTCCAATCTACTCCCATGACCAGAGATTACCGCGTTCTGCCCCGCACGGATAGGCCTTGACGTGTGGAAAAAATAGGCGTAGCGAAGTGTGGGCCCGGGAAAGGAGTCGGTAAGCTTCACTCTGGTACTTCCGCCGCATTCCGGCCATCGAAAGGCTGTTCACGTGTCCACCACCACCCATCCGACGGGCACCCAGGTTGTCCAGGAACTTCCGTTCAAATGGTCCGTCCAGGGATCGATCTTCATCATCGGCGGCCTGGGGTTCATGTTCGATGCCTGGGATGTCACTCTGAACGGCGCACTGATCCCGTTGGTGGCCGAGGAATGGGGCCTGGAAAGGACCACCGCGGCCCTGTTGGGCACCTCGAACCTGGTGGGCATGGCGCTCGGCGCTTTCCTATGGGGCGGCTTGGCCGATCGCTACGGACGCAAGAAAGCCTTCTCCGCCACCTTGCTGATGTTCTCGATCTTCACAGTACTCGGGGCCCTGTCACCAAACTTCGGCTTTTTTGTCGCCTTCAGGTTCCTGGCAGGGGTGGGGCTCGGTGGCTGCATCCCCGTGGACTACGCCCTGGTCGGCGAGTTCACCCCGGCCAAACTGCGCGGCCGGGTGCTGACCGCCATGGACGGCTGGTGGCCGGTGGGTGCCGCGCTGTCCTTCTTCGTTTCCGGTGCGGTCATCGCCACCACCGATAATTGGCGGCTGATCCTGGTGGTCATGATCCTGCCGGCGATGCTGGTGTACTTTGTCCGCCGTTCGGTGCCCGAATCCCCGCTGTTCCTGGCCTCGCAGGGTCGCGATGCCGAGGCCCGTGCGGTGATCGATGGTCTGGTCAGGCGCACCGGGGCGCGCCAACGCGACTACCGGATCCTGGCCGTCACCGAAAAACCCACCCCATGGTGGCAACAGGTCGTGGCCCTGTGGCGTTACTCCCCCTCGCTCACCGCCACCAGCTGGCTGCTCTTCGTCACCGTGTTGCTGGTCTACTACCTCGCCCTGACCTGGTTGCCCTCGATCCTGGCCGAGGCGGGCATGGCACAGTCCGCGGCCCTGTTCACCACCGCGGTGATGGCGCTGATGGGTTTGATCGGGGTGATCATCGCCGCGGTCCTGGTCGAACGTGTGGGCCGCAAATGGCTATTGGGGATCTCCGCTCCGCTCTCCGGAGTGGTGCTGGTGATCGTGGCCCGGACCCTGGATGTCCCCAGTGCCGCCATCGGCTGGGTATTGTGCTTCGGGGTGATCGTGCAGATCGCCATCCCGGTGCTCTACGCCTATGTCTCCGAGCTCTACCCCACCGAATTGCGGGCCTCCGGTTTCGGCTGGGCCTCGACCATGTCACGCCTGGCGGCCGGGTTCGGCCCGCTGCTCTTTGCCGCACTCTGGCCGGTCCTCGGCCTGACCACCTTGTTCACCGCGGCCACCGTCCTGGTGGTCATCGCCATGCTGGTCATGGCGCGCTTCGCCCCGGAAACCAAGGGCCGCGAACTGGGTTAGCCACCGACGGGCCCTGCTCCGTCCGGGTCGGCCCGCTGCAGTGCGCCCAGGATTCGGTGCGATGGCCTGAACCTTGATGACTCATCACCCGGATCCGCCGAACGAGTCGACGGACCGGCCAGAGCACGAGCTGATGCAGCCGCACCGCCGTGTTGGCCGCCCCGAGCAGGGCGCCTGACGCCACAGTCCCACCCAGCGATGCAAGGCCGGCTGTCCGTCCGCCACGGCGTCCCGGCCTCCCTGGGTCCACCCATGCCACATCCCGCGCGCCGCCGTGCCCAGCGGCCTGCGGAGCCTACCAGGGCGAGGGTTCGTAGTCCTTGAGGAAGCACCCATAGAGGTCGATGCCGAGTTCGCCATCGACAATGGGTTGGTAGACGCGGGCGGCCCCGTCGATCAGGTCCAGCGGAGCATGCCAGCCCTCGGCGACCATGCGCACCTTCGACTCGTGCGGGCGCTCGTCGGTGATCCACCCGGTGTCCACCGCGGTCATCAGGATCCGGTCGGTATCCAGCATCTCCTGGGCGCTGGTGCGGGTGAGCATGTTCAGCGAGGCCTTGGCCATGTTGGTATGGGGGTGTCCGGAACCCTTGTAGCGGCGGGAGAACTGGCCCTCCATGGCGGAGACGTTCACAATGTACTTGCGCCGTGCCTTGGAGGCGGCCAGTGCCGGGCGCAGCCGGGAGGCCAGCAGGAACGGGGCGGTCACATTGCACAGCTGGACTTCCAGCATTTCCAGCGCGTCAACATCCCCCAGGATCTGGGTCCACGAGTTCTCGGTGACCACGTCCGGCACCAGCCCTCCGGCATCGATGGCGGTTCCGGCGGCGATACGCTCCAGGGTGGCCGACCCGGCGGTCATCGCCAGTTCGGCGAGCGCCTGCGCCTGGTACCCGGCGGTGGGCGCGATCACCGGCACCGCGAGATCCCCCAGCCTGAACGCGTTGGCCAGCGCCTTGGGATGTTCGGCCGGCGGGTTGGCCTCACCCCACAGCTGGGGTCCTCCGCGGGCGAACTGCAATGCCTCGGGTAGCGGGTGGTTCTCGGATTCGATCAGATGCCGGTAGGAGTTCGCGGTGCGCCGCACGGTCTGCGCCGCGTTGTTGATCAGGATGTCCAGCGGCCCCTCGGCAGCCATCCGGTCCGCCAACGAGATCACCTGGGACGGGTCGCGCAGGTCGATGCCGACAATGCGCAACCTGTGCAGCCAGTCGGGCGCGTCCTCAAGGGCCGCGAACCGGCGGGCGGCGTCCCGGGGGAACCGTGTGGTGATGGTGGTGTGCGCTCCATCGCGCAGCAACCGCAACGCGATGTGCATGCCGATCTTGGCCCGCCCCCCGGTGAGCAGCGCGCGTTTGCCGTGCAGGTCGGTTCGGGCCTCGCGGCGTTCGCGCCCGGCCGCGGCGCAGTCCGGACACAGGTAGTGGTGGAAGGCGTCCACGGTGGTGTAGCGCTTCTTGCAGATATAGCAGCCGCGGGGGCGCTGGTAGCGGCCTGCGGTGTGCTCCTCGGTGGGTGTCGACAGGTCCAGCCCCAGGGTTTCGTCATCCAGCCGGGTTGGCGAGCCGGTGGCGGTGCGCTCGATCACGGCCCGGTCCGCAGCGGTGATCGCCGCCCTTTTCTGGGATTTGCGGTACCGTTTGGCGGCCTTGAACATGTTCGCCGTGGCGCGGCGCACGGCGATATGCCGTTCGTCGGTGGCTTCCAGCCGGTGCACCACCCCCAGCACCTTGAGGGCGGTGGCCAGCTCGGCCGCGGTGAAGGGTTCGTTCTCGCCGACCGGATCGGCCGCAGGGGGATGCTCAGTCATATCTGCATCCAGTGTACTGGGCATGCCTGTTGCTCAGCGCCCGGCGGCCAGGTCGGCCAAGGTGGCGATCAGCAGCCGGCGCTCGACCACCTTGATCCGCTCATGCAGGGTGTCCTCGGTGTCCTCGGGGAGCACCGCGACGGCTTCCTGGCGCAGGATCGGACCGGTGTCCACGCCCGCGTCGGCGATGTGCACGGTGCACCCGGTGACCTTAACCCCGTAGGCCAGGGCATCACGAACCCCGTGGGCTCCGGGGAAGGAGGGCAGCAGGGCCGGGTGGGTGTTGATGTAGGTACCGTTGAAGGCGTTGATGAATTCCTCGCCCACGATGCGCATGAATCCGGAGGAGATCACGTAGTCCGGGGCATAGGACAGGCACTTCCGGGTCAGCGCATGGTTCCATTCGGCACGGTCGGGGTAATCCTTGAAGTTGACCACGAAGGTCTCGATGCCGGCGTCCGCGGAGCGCTGCACCCCGTAGGTGCCGTGCTTGTCGGCCCCCACCGCGACGATCTGCACATTCCCCAGTTCACCAGCAGCCACGGCATCGATGACCGCCTGCAAGTTCGAACCGGTACCTGAAACCAAAACCACAATACGCATGGTGTTTATTCTAGGGTGTGGGCAGTGCTCCGGCGTATTCGCCGCGGCCCCTTGCACCTACGCGAAGACGACCATGCCGTAGACCGCGAACAGGGCCAGATGGGCCGCCCCGTGCATGGCGGTGACCTTTTTGGCGGAGAACCCGGCCACGCTCACCATCAGCGTGATCGCCAGCAGCATCAGATTCACCGGTGACTCGGCCAAGACCACGCTTTGCCCGGTAAATGCCCCGATCAGCAGAACCACGGGGATGGTCAGCCCAACCGTGGAGACCAGTGCGCCGTGGCACAGATTGGAAACCCGCTGGATTTCACCCTGCAGGGCCGCGCGGACGGAGGTAATCGACTCGGGCAGGAACACGATCATGGCGATCAGGATCCCGGAGAGCGCCACCGGTGCGCCTACCCTGTCCAAACCGTCATCCAGCAGGCTGGCCATGTCATGGGAGAGCAGCACGATGGGCAGCACGGTGATCACCAACAACCCCAGGCGCAACCCGATTTCCTTCCTGTGCTCGGCCAGGATCCGCTTGATCGGGGTGGGGCCGCCCGACCCGCCAGCGTCTTCCCGGTTCATCGGACGCACGGGTTGCACCTCGGTGAAGTCCCCCGCCTGGGCGCCCATCTGCCGGAAGAGGAAAAAGGCGTACAGCCCCAGGGTCAGCACCACCAGCGGCCACCGCTGCCCGGCAGTGAAGGTGCCCTGCGCGCCGATGAAACCGGGCAGCGCAAAGGCCAGGGACAGCAATACCAGCAACATCACCAGGTAGGCCGAAGTCCCGGTCCGGTTCGGGGCCATCGCCCCGTGCTTCATTCCACCGGCCAGCAACGAGATTCCGATGACCAGGTTCAGGATGATCATCGACACGGCCATCACCGAGTCGCGGGCAATGGTTGCATGCTCCCCGGGACCCAACATGACCGCCGAGATCAGGATGACCTCGATCATGACGATCGATAGTGTCAGTACCAGCGAGCCGTAGGGATCTCCCATCCGCCGCGCCAGCTGTTCGGCCTCGTGGACCACGCCGAAGGCGCAGAGCAGGATGACCGCGATGATGACCAGCAGGGCGGTGAGCAGCAGCCATCCGGGTAATGGTGGTTCAAGAAGGGATCCGGACAGTGCCAGCAACAGGAAGGTGCCCCAGCCCAGGGCAAGGCGGATCACCGCGGTCGGGGTAATGATCGAACGCGTCAGGGTGGTGTTCAAGGGTACAGGGCCTATTCCACGAGGTCGTCCCCGTGTCGAATGAACGAACGGGTCGTCCCGTCCGGAATATCAGCGATGTCTTGGATTCCAGCCTAGGCCAGCGCGTGCCCGTTCTCCAGTGCCGAGGGCCGACTGAGAAACAGATCACCACCTGCCCGTATAGGATCGGGGCGGTGGCTGGAAACACGATCTGGAGGGATATCAGAGGATGCGAGCCGTGATCCTGGGTGGCACCGGAGCGCTGGGAGTAGCGCTGGCCCAACGGCTGGGCCGTGCCGGTTGGAGGGTTGAGGTCACCGGCCGGAACCCGCAGGCCATGCCGCCTGAGCTGGTGGCTCTCGGGGTGCGCTTTCACCGGCTTGACCGCTCCGAACACGGAGCCATCAACGCGCTGGTGGCCGCGGACACCACTTTGCTGCTGGACCTGTTGGCCTACCGCGCTGTGGAGCTGCGCGCCCTGTTCCCGGCGCTGGCCGCTGTGCAATGCCCGGTGGTGGTTTCCAGTCGTGCCGTGTATGTCGATGGCCAGGGTCGGCACCTCAATGGCGGACAAATCCCGCACTTCCCGATTCCGCTGACCGAATCCCAGCCTACCGTGGCGGCCGCAATCGACGGGGTGGATCCCTTCAGCCGTGCAGGCTACGCCCCATCCAAGGTCGCGGTAGAACAGGCCGCTCTGGACAGCGGTCTGCCCATCACGATCCTTCGCCCGTCCAAGGTCCATGGCCGTAGGGCGCGTAATGCACGCACCCGGGACATCGCGCAGGCCATGTGCTCCGGGGCGGAACATATCATCCTGCCCCAGGGGGACAGCATCGACCACCTGAGCGCGGCCACCAATATCGCCGCGCTCATCCACCAGCTCGCCGACCGTCCTGCGGCCAGGATCCTGAACAGCGCGGATCCCGATACCCCCACGGCTCGGCAAATCGTCCAGGCCATCGCCGGGCACCTCGGCTGGTCCGGTTCCATTGAGAACGGCCCGGCCCTTGCCGCAACGGTTGCCAACCCGTGGAGCACGACCCATCCCTGCGTCCTGGATACCAGCGCGGCCGCCGCACTGGGCTACCGGCCGGTGGACACCGGGGCGCAGTTGCTGGCCGAGGAAGTCCAATGGGTGGCTTCCACCCTGCGGTGAGCCGTCCGCCCTTTACACGACATTTCGTTGGCCGGGCCTCGGATCCGTCCCGGAGTTCGGCCTAGACTGGGATCCCGAAGCCCGCACCGCCCAGGAGGAACAAATGAGCCAGATCATTCCCGATGACAAGGACTGGACCGTGGTGCTCAAGGAGCCCTGCCATGAATGCGCCCAGGACGTTCGTTCGGCAACGCCTGAGGACATCGTTGGGCAACTTCCGCAGAAGGTCGATCGGCTGCTATCCGTGCTGGACCGGTCGACGGCACGCGAACGCCTAGACCCCGCCCGGTGGAGTGAACAGGAATATGTGGTCCATGTGGCCCGGATGCTCCAGGTTATGGTCCATCGGTTGAACCTGATGCTCACCGAGGACGATCCGGTCTTCCCCAACTGGGATCAGGACCAGGATGCCATCAAGGGTAACTACAACCTGCTCGCTCCCTACCAGGCCGCCACCGAACTGCGCGAATCCGCCACCGACTTCGCTGCCCGGTTGCAGGGCATTTCCCCTCATGACTACCATCGCAAGGGCCTGCGCTCCAACGGTGCGGCCTTCACCATCGTCTCGCTGGCCCAGTACGCCTGGCATGACGTTGTGCACCACCTCTGGGATGTGAAGGGCTAGATCCTAGCCCTCGAGGACCGGATCGCTTTCGAATAGCGGTGCGATCAGGTAGCCAAGTGCCGTTCCGAAACCCACCTGCAAGGCCAGCAACCCCGCACTGGACCACATATGCGGGCCAACCTCGGCCAACCGGCCGATGGCCAGCGACCCGGAGGACAGCCAGGCACCGGCCAAGCTCAACAGGCCGGCCACCAGCCCGGTGAACACCGCCAACGCGGTGGTCGAAGCCGACAGGGCCAGCCAGTTGTACGGGATACGGCGGCTGAACCAGTCCTCCAGGTGGTTCTCCCCCACCCGCAGGAAGTACCATCCGGCGGCGATGCCGGCCAGGACCGGCAACAGCATGAACAGCCACATCGTTCCGTGCTCACCGCTGGGCAGCGCGGCAAAGAGCGGGATGGAAGGCAGCGGACCAACCGTGGTTTCCAAGGTGGACAGGGTGCTTCCGGTGCCGATGGCGAACCCGCCGCCGCTGATCCAGGACAGGGTCCAGAACACCGCGTTGGGGATGAACCCCAGTTGCAGCAGGGTCAAGGCGAAGGAACCGATGGCGCCGGGACGCAGTTCCTGGTAAACGTTGGCCACATCCACCCAATGGGATCCCACCGCCACGGACAGCACGATCCCGCTGATGCCGACAGCGGCCACGTAGCCGACGAAACCCGCGACAATCACATGCCAGACATAGGATCCAGCCCACCGTCGGTGGGGTGAAAGGCTGCCCAGATAGGCGGCGGTGTCCACTCCGATCAACCGGCCCCAGGAGCCGGATTCACGGCGTGCCCCGATGATCAGCCCGATGAAGACGATCACCAGAGGTACCAGGGCCGCAGCCACGACATTGACCGAGGCATGCTGGTTGCTGACCAGGAAACCCGTTCCCAAGCCCACCACCCCATAGGCGGCAAAGGCGCCCAGCAGACCCTGCCAGAGCTGATCGGTGTAGGAGGCGCGCGCGATCCGCCGCCCGGCGCGCATGGCGAAAACGAGCGGGATCAGGCTCAAGCCCAGCGGGATCAACGTGAACCACCCGGAGACCGCACTCGGGTCGGCCACCGGCCCCAGGTTATGCACCTGGATCGGCACTCCGTGGATGGCCAGCCAGATGATGCCCCCGAATTGCATGATCACTTCAAAGGACTCTTCGCTGAAGCCGCCACTGAAGTACACGGCGATCATCGGGACAAGCAGAATGGCGGCGACAAACACCACCGATTGCAGGATTTCAAATACCCCTTGGAGCATCAACGGCATCGGCCAGCCATTGCGCAGGCGAAGCATCACTGCTTTCATGGGTTTCTTTTCGCGGGTCATTAAACACAATGTTGCCACCATTGGCGTCGCACACGGCAGTGCGACGCGCAATGATGGCAACAGCTGGGGTTGCCGCCGGTCTAGTAGCTGGCCGGGGTATCCGTTCCCTTTTCACCGGCGAAGGACATCGCCAGCGCTTCGCTGGCCCGGGCCAGCAAGGCCACGTCGGCCCCCACGCCGACGAAATGCGCCCCCGCCTCGATATAGCCTTGCGCGGTGGATTTGTCGAAGGCATTGACCCCAACGTACTTTCCGGCGGCCAGCCCGGCTCGAATGGATGAGGTGACCGCATCCACCACGTCCGGGTGGTTCTGCTGGCCGATCACGCCCATCGAGGCTGCCAGGTCGGAAGGGCCGATGAAGATTCCGTCCACTCCGTCGGTGCCCACGAT
The DNA here is from genome assembly GCF_026107515.2 of Glutamicibacter sp. MNS18. Taxonomy (GTDB): domain Bacteria; phylum Actinomycetota; class Actinomycetes; order Actinomycetales; family Micrococcaceae; genus Glutamicibacter. Next base: position 27,811 of record NZ_JAPCHW010000009.1, read on the forward strand.
CTGCTCCACATTGGCCACCGCCTCGGCGGATTCAATCTGCACCATCACGGTAATGGTTTCCGAGGCATTCTGCAGGTAGCCCCCGATCCGGTTCCAGCGGGCCGAACGGGCCAGCGCGGAGCCGACCCCGCGCACGCCCAATGGCGGGTAATGGCAGGCGGCGACCGCCTTGCGCGCATCCTCGGCGTTGTTGACCATCGGGATGATCAGCGACTGGACCCCCAGATCCAGGTACTGCTTGATCAGCACGGTGTCGTTGAACGGCGGACGGACAACCGGAACGACCGGGTAGCTGCGCACGGCCTGCAATTGCGCGAGGATGCTGGATAAGTCGTTGGGTGAATGCTCGGCGTCGATGAACAGCCAATCGAACCCCGCACCGGCACAGATCTCGGCGTTCAGCGCCGATCCGGAGCAGACCCAGATTCCCAGCAGGGAACGGTCGGCGGTGGTCAGGAAATCCTTGAAGGAGGGGTCGGCTGCTACTCGAAATGACATGTCACGGTTCCCAACGGTCCGTAGTCCGCGAAGACTGTATCGTTCTGGTAGACCCACATCGGGCGGGTGAAGGATCCGGCCAGGATGATTTCCCCGGCCTGCAACTTGTCCCCGTGGGGTGCGATCTTGTTCGCCAGCCAGTGCACGCCGGCAGCCGGGTGGTTCAGCACCCCGGCGGCGACCCCGGTTTCCTCCACTGTCTGGTTCTTGAACAGGATTCCGGAGACCCAGCGCAGGTCCAACGCATCGGGCCTGACCGGGTTGCCGCCGATCACCATCGCCCCCATGGCGGCATTGTCGCTGATGGTGTCCACAATGGTGCGCCCTTCCATCTCGATGCGCGAATCCAGGATCTCCAAGGCAGGGATCACGTAATCGGTCGCTTCTAGCACATCGAAGATATTGGCGTTCGGGCCTTCGATATCCTTCTTGAGCTTGAAGGCCAGCTCCATCTCGATACGCGGGTGGGTGTAGTCCTCCCACTTCACGGTGCACCCGGATTCCAGCACCATGTCATCAAAGATGATGCCGTAGTCCGGTTCCGTGATGCCGGTGGCCATCTGCATGGCCCGGGAGGTCAGCCCGATCTTGCGTCCGGCAAGGATACGGCCGTTGGCTTCGGATCTTTGGCGCCACAGGTTCTGGACACGGTAGGAATCTTCCACCGTCATATCCGGGTAGCGGGCGGTCAGTCGGGGCACGGGGGTGCGGGTGGCACCAGCCTGTACCAGTTCATCGGCAATGGCCGTGATCGTTTCCTCGGGGAGCATCGACGGGGATACCTTTCGCGTTCGCTTACCTAGCCGGACGGACCTATCGTTCCACGGCTTTTAGGGGCATGCTACCGGGCTTGCCGCCAGTTGGCATATCGTACTTAGATCCGGCACCGCCCCGTTCGCCATCCTCAAGCCTGGCTATTGGACCCCGAACGCACCTGCTCCAACAACTGCTCGAAGGGCAGCGAGGTCAGCTCGTCCCGGGCAGTGGCGTGCTCGCTGACCCGGGGTGCGATGGAACGGGTGTCACCCAGATCCGCATCCGCGCCCAGTCCCTGGCCGGCCGACAATGCCCGCACCACCTCGTGGGCCACCCGGGTCTCACGCTCCGACAGGGCACCGGCCCCTTGGTCCCCTCCCCAGTCCTCGGAGGAAGCGAAGACGGTTGTGGGCATGAGATCCGCGCGCAGGTAGGAGAAAATCGGACGCATGGCGTAGTCGATGGCCAACTGGTGACGGGCACTTCCACCGGTGGCGGCCAACACGACGGGCTTGCCCTCCAGTGATCTCGGATCCAACACATCGATAAACGACTTGAACAGCCCCGACACGGAAGCGGTAAAGACCGGCGTGACGACGATCAGCACGTCGGCCGCCACCACGGCGTCCACCATCTGCTGTAGTTTCGGCGGCGCAAAGCCAGTGAGCAGGTTGCTGGTGATATCCATGGCGTAATCGCGCAACTCCACGACGTTCAGCTCACCTTGCACCCCGTTTGCGGCCAGCTCCCGGGTGACGGCCCCACCCAATTGGCGCCCCAGCAGCCCGGAGCTTGAGGGGGTACCGAGTCCACCGGAGACAACGACGATCGACTTGCTCATGAGGAGTTCCCTTCTGGTTTCATGCATTTGCATACATAACGGCCCACCACCGCCTTTCATTCCCCGCTTGCCGGACAGCGGCCAAAACCCGGCCACCCTTCCTGATTTTCATTATTGTGACGATCGCCATGATATTGATACACTCTTGTCCATGACCACAGAACCGCAGCAGAATCCGAACCAGCGCGATATCGAGCCCGGCGTGCGCACCGACTTCCGCAACACCATGTCCTATGGCAGCTACCTCGACCTGGACAGGATCCTCTCGGCCCAGCACCCGGTCAGCATGCCAGAACACCATGACGAAATGTTGTTCATCATCCAGCACCAAACCAGTGAATTGTGGCTCAAGCTGATGCTGCATGAGCTGGTCGAAGCCCGCCGGTTGCTCACCGTGGACGACTTCGGCAAGGCCTTGAAGTGCCTGGCCCGCGTGAAGCACATCCAGAAGACACTGACCGAACAGTGGTCGGTACTGGCCACGCTCACGCCGCGTGAATACGCCCAGTTCCGCGATTCCCTCGGCTCCTCCTCGGGTTTCCAGTCCTTCCAGTACCGTGGTGTCGAATTCATCCTGGGCAACAAGCACGCCGGCATGCTCAAAGTGCACGAGGCCGACCCGGTCGCCCATGCGATGTTGGAGAACCTGCTGAACGAGCCCTCGATCTACGATGTGTTCCTGGCAGCCCTGGCCCGGCAGGGCTATGACATCCCGGCTTCCATCCTCGAGCGCGATGTCACCAAGCCCTGGGAGTTCCAGGAGGCACTGGTCCCGGTCTTCAAGCAGATCTACGAGTCCGAGCAGACAACGTGGACCCTCTACCAGGCCTGCGAGGACCTGGTAGATGTGGAAGACAACTTCCAAGCCTGGCGCTTCCGCCACCTGCGGGTGGTGCAACGCACCATCGGCTTCAAGACCGGCACCGGCGGGTCCTCAGGGGTCTCCTTCCTCAAGCGCGCCCTGGACCTGACCTTCTTCCCGGAGCTTTTTGCCGTACGGACAGAAATTGGCACGAAGTAATCCCTTGGATGCATTTACCCTGGATGACTTCGAATCCAGGAGCGGCAGCGCCACCTCGATCCTGCGCACCATTGCCGGCCTGTACCTGCGCCATGCCAGCTCCCCGGTCAGCCGCACCCGGGTCCTGACCCTGGCAACATCCGCCGGGGTCGGACAGGCTGCGGCCCAAACGGCCATTACCCGGCTGGCCGACCGCGGGTTGCTGCAGACACCGCAGGACGGGATGGTCTCGATCAGCAGCCCCGCGTTGGCCATGTTCGCCCGGGGCACGCGGCGCATTTTCACCCCGCGCCAGATGAGCGCCGACGATCAGTGGGTATTGGTTACCTACTCGCTGCCCGAGACCATGCGTCCGGCACGGCATCAACTGCGCAAGCACTTCTCCCAGCTTGGCGGCGGCCAGGTCTCCGCCGGGCTGTGGATCTTCCCGGAATACCTGCATGCGGAGGTGCTGGAGGTGCTGGTGTCCTTGGAGGTACGCCAGAACGCGACCCTCTTCGTGACCGGAAGGCCCGAGTTCGCTCACTCCGCAGCCGCTGCGGCCGGCTCGTGGTGGGACCTGCAAAAGCTGGGGAAGCGCCATGAGGACTTCATCGCTACGGTAGCCCATCTGGGGATCGAATCCGGCAGTCCGGCACACTCCTACTGCTGCTACGTCACGTTGATCGACGCCTGGCGTGCCATCCCCTATCTCGATCCCGGGTTGCCCGAGTCCATGTTGCCCAAGGAGTGGCCCGGACAGCGAAGCCGGGAGCTGTTCCTCGCGCTGTCCGCTGCCCACCAGCAGGCCGCGCAGGACTACGCGGACCACCTGCTGGGGTCGGAGAGTAGCTGACCTGTACCGCTGCCGCTCAGCGGCATGAGATCTTTATCGATCCTCAACGCGTTCAACCCCGCAACCACCTCAAGGCGGTTGCGGGGTTGAATTCCAAGTGGTGCGGACTACTTGGTGGGGACGTTCAGGGTCTGGCCCACGAAGATCAGGTCGGGGTTGGTCAACTGGTTGTCATTCAGGACGAACAATGCGCGCCAGTCCTCCAGCCCAAGGTCCTGGGCGATCTTGAACAGGGTGTCACCGGACTTGACGGTGTAGTCCTTACCCGAGTCGGTGGCCTTGACGTTGTAGACCGGAGCCTGGGTTGCCGGAGCCGCATGCTTTGCCTGGCTCTTCACTGCCGTGCGTTCAACCGACTTGGCCTTGGTCGCCTGCTGCTTTGGTGCGGCTTGCTGGGTGGCCTGCTTCTTCTGGGTTGATTCCGTTGGCGTGACCGTCTTCTTCTGCGTGGTGGTCTTCTTCTGGGTATCCTGTGTCGGGGTTCCGGAAGGTGAACCGCTCAGACCCAGCTTGGCCGAGCATGCTGGCCAAGCACCCCAGCCCTGGCCCTGCTGCACCTTGGTGGCGATACGGATCTGCTCGGCCTTCGAAGCCTGGTGTGGCATCCCGGAACCGCCAAATGCCTTCCAGGTCGACAGCGAGAACTGCAGGCCGCCGTAGTAGCCGTTACCGGTGTTGATCGACCAGTTGCCACTGGATTCGCACTGGGCCAGTTTGTCCCAGGTGCTTGAAGCCGAAGCCGGGGCAGCGGTCATCGCCAGGGCCCCGCCAGCGACGGCGACTGCAGCCAGGGCGGCGGCGCCGCGGTGGATGTTCTTCTTGCTCTTCTGCTGGATCATGGTTCTCCAGTGCTCTTCCACGCGTAGGCTGTCCAAGCCATCTTGGCGTTGCGCCCAGCGTCGCATTTCGACATTACGTGCACCCACCCGGGTGGGCGTCATAGAAGTCCCGGTGGTGTGTTGTTTTTCCATAACACTGCGAGTGTTATCGAAACGTTATAGACGACGATAGGGGCCGAAACACCGCCTTGGCAATTCAGGATCCTCACAGAATCAACGTTTTCAGCTGTCAGACCCCGGAAAAAAATTTTGCCCAACGGGCCCCACGGGGAGGAAAACTGCCTGGTATTGGAATGAAAATGTTATCCGGATCCGACGATTCCGAGTGGCCGTTGCTCGCATTCCTGTGATATATCCGATGGTTTCCTCCAAGTCTCCTGCTGGGCTTTCCGCAATCACCGGAGGATCCGTCATCCACTACCGGCAAGCACAACGTGCCCGCACCATCGCCCGTTGGACTCCGATACTTGGGTAGGCTGGAACTCAAGCAACGTACCTGGCCGGACCCCGTTCCGACTTGAATCGAAGGGGGTCTAGATGAGCTCTAGGGCAACACCGAGCAAGCGGTCCGAGATCCTCCAGGCTTTTTCACGTGCCACCCGCGAATTTTTCAGAAACAGCGGCTTGGATTCGGCCGCTTCCCTGTCCTATTTCATGGTGCTCGCCCTCTTTCCCGGGGTGCTGGCGCTGGTGTCCTTGCTCGCCCTGGTCGGCGCAAGCCAAGGAGCCACCCAGTGGATCCTTGATGTCATGCACCAGGCACTCGATCCGCAAGGCGAGGGTGAATTGGGCCAGGATGCCCAACAGATCCTGGGTATGTCCGAGCAGCTGCTCACCGGACTTGCCGCGGAAACCAACGGAACCACCTTGACCATCCTGATCGGTGTAGCCGGTGCCCTATGGAGTACCTCTGGCTATGTCAATGCCTTCAGCCGGGCCATGAATCGCCTCTACAAGGTGCAGGAAGGACGTCCCCAGTGGAAGCGCCGTCCACAGATGATGGGCATTACGTTGCTGATCATGATCGTCATGGTCGTCTCCTTCACTTTGCTGGTCACCTCGGGCCAGGTTGCCCAGGCAATCGGCAACATGATCGGCATGGGCGAACAGTTCGTGGTGCTGCTGAATTGGCTTAAACCCCCCACCATGTTCGTGATGGCCCTGCTGGTGGTTGCGCTGCTGTATCACCTGACCCCCAATGTGAAACGACCCAGATTCAAGTGGTTCTCGGCCGGGACCATCAGCGCGTTGGCGGTACTCGGGCTGTCCGTGGTGGGATTCTCCATCTATATTTCGCGCTTCGCCTCCTTCTCGGCGACCTACGGGGCCATTGGCGGTGTGATCATCCTGGTCATCGCATGCTGGATCAGCAATATGGCCCTGCTCATGGGAGCGATCGTGGATATCGAGTTCGCCCGACTGGCGCAACTTCGGCAGGGCATCGCGGCCGACGAGGAATTGCAATATCCGGTCCGCGACGATTCGCTGTTCGCAAAGAAGGAACTGAGCAACTTCAAGGATCTGGTGGGAGCCCAGCAGATCCGGATCGATCATGGCGGCGACCCGCTGCTGACCACGACCTCGGCCCCGGATCCGAAAGGCAAATCGACGCTGAACCGCAACACCGTTGTGGTCATTGCGGCCGGAATCACAGCCTGGTTCGGTATACGTCGCTGGTCGATCAATCGTGCCAATAGCGGTGGCGGCCGGAAGTCAGATGATCCGCAGCAGGCTCGCGACCGCCAACCATAGGCCGCCACCGGCCAAGGCGAGGATCACCAGCAACCAGAGGCTGGCAAAGGTTCGGGTGGAAGCGGCAATCAGGTAGGCGTCCGAGCTCCCGATCTCGGTTCGCCTCCAGGTATGCACCGACAAGAGCTTGAGGCAATCACGTAACCCGGCGACCAGGAGAAAACCCGCCAGCAGCATCGTCACATAGACGAAGGCGTCGGTCGGGGCGAAAAAGACCACGCCAAGAGCCAGCAACGCGCTGGCCACGCAGACCACGAGCGCCGGAAAATTCCTCACGAAAACCAGCGCCAGACAGAAGAACAGGGCGTAGATCCCCAACGCCGCTCCGGGATATCCCGCCGCGGCGGCAGCCAGCAACCCGGCGGCGCACCAAATGGGTGCCGGATAGCCGAAGATGCCGGAGATGACCACCGAAATCTTCCCGCGGCCGCGGCTGACCACCTCACCGGAGTGGTCCCAGCCCAGACGCAGGCCGGTGACGAACCGTCCGGTGAACAAGGCACTGATCACATGCCCCAGTTCGTGGACCAGGGTGGAGTACATTCCGGTCAACCGCCAGGACGGTCGTGGCAGCACCAGCAGTGCCACCAGAGCAGCCAGGATAAGCCACTGCCATCCGTCAAGTTCCACCGGCTGATGAAGACTCAGCCGAAGCCACAGCTCACTGAGGGTTTCGCCCACTGCATGCCTTCCGATCTCCCACGTCGGTGCACCAGGTGTGCACCTGTTCCGAGCTTACGCACCGGTACCGGGGATGAGGCGGATTATCGCGGTGTTGATCGGCTTCGGGCCAGCACCGATCCGTTGCCCGGGTGCGGCCAGCCTGGCGCCCGGCGTGCCGCCTGCCCGGTAGCCAGAGTGCTGGTGCGGCAGTTCAATCGGGTGGCGGGATAGGATTTCTGCCCCCCGGCATAGGATTGGGGGTAGAAGACCATTGGCCACGACCCGTAGGAGTTTTTCATGTCACGTCTTGTTTCAACCGCTTTGGCTGTTGGCGGGCTCACCGGCGGTTTCGCCACGGCCCGGGGCACCCGCAACCGTCCCCTGGGCGGTGCAGTACTCGCGGCAGCGGGCACCGGGGCCTTCCTGGTGTGGAGGAAGGACGCCGGTACCGGACGGGCGATTGTCCTGACTCTCGCCTATCTGGCGGCCTTCGGAGGGTCCCACCCGCTGGCCAAGAACGTGGGCCCGTGGACTGCGGTCAACACCGTGAGCACCGGTGTGGGATTGGCATCCCTGCTCCTTGGCGGGCGCCGCAGGAAGTAGCTAGCGGTCGCGGCTCCTGCGGCAAACAGTGAGTCCAGGGGACCAAACAGTCGAGGGCGGGTGCTACGTTGACTGGGTAGACAGATCGGGCCAACGAAAGGCATCCGCCCCGTGTTTTTCCTCCAGGAGCGCTTCATCTTCTCCGCCAGCGACCTGAGCATCGCCGTTGCTTGTGAATACCAGTCGCTGTATCTGCTGGATATCAAACTCGGTCGCCGCGCGGTCCCCGATTTCGGAACCGATGAGATGCTCGAACGCGCCGCACAGCTCGGTGACGTTCACGAACAACGCGTCCTGGCCGACCTGGTGGCCCGGTTCGGAAACTACGACCCGGCCACGGGCCGCGGCGTCATCCAGTTCACCGACCGCCCGGAGATGACCCATGAAGCCTTGGGCAACGCCCATCGCCGGACCATCGAGGCCCTGCGCAGCGGGGCCGACGTCGTCTTCCAGGCGACCTTCTACGACGGGTCCTTTGTCGGGTTCGCGGATTTCCTGGTGCGTCAACCCGATGGTTCCTGGGCCGTGTGGGATACCAAGTTGGCCCGTCATGCACGGGTCAGCGCGTTACTCCAGCTTGGTGCCTATGCCGACCAGATGCTGGCCGAGGGGATCACGGTGGATCCGCACAGCACCCTGGTCCTGGGCGACGGCACCCATTCGGTACACCGCATAACCGAGATCCTGCCGGTTTTCCGGGCCCAGCGTGCCAAGTTCCTGGAGCTGACCGCGGGGCATCGGGAATCGGGACAGCCGGTGCAGTGGGATTCCGGGAGCATCAAGGTCTGCGGACGTTGCGATTACTGTGCCGAACAGGTCAGCGCCACCGATGACGTACTGCAGGTGGCCAACATGTCCATGGTCCAGCGTTCCAAACTGCGCCAACGCGGCATCCGCACCATGCATCAGCTGGCACAGCTTGCCGTCCCCGAGGGCACCTCACTGGCCCGCCATGTGGAACAGGCCCGGATGCAGTTGGGGCTGAGCGAGATCGATGGTTCGGTTCACGGGGTGTCCTACAAGCTCAAGACTTCCACCGAAACCATCAGCTCCCTCCCGCAGCCGGATCGAGGGGATATTTTCTTCGATTTCGAAGGGGACCCCATGTACCAGGAGCCTTCCGATGGCTCCTGGGGGTTGGAGTACCTGTTCGGTGTCGTGGAAATCGACACCGGCTCCCCCGTGTTCCGACCCTTCTGGGCGCACAACCGCGCCCAGGAGCGTGGCGCGTTCCTGCAGTTCATCCAGTATGTCAACGAGCGACGCCGACGATTCCCGCATATGCGCATCTACCACTATGCCCCGTATGAGAAGACCGCCTTGCGTAACCTGTCGCAGACCCATGTCACCGGGGAGGAAGCCATAGACGCGTGGTTGCGTGAGGGGTTGCTGGTTGACCTGTACGAGGCGGTACGCAATTCGCTGGTACTCTCGACCCGTTCCTACTCCATCAAGAAGCTCGAACCGCTCTACATGGGTGATCATCTGCGTGGCGGCGATGTCACCGATGCCGGCGCCTCGGTGGTGGCCTACGCCCACTATGTGCAGGCCCAGCAGAGCGGTCACCGGGATGAGGCCGAACGGATCCTGGCGTCCATTGCCGACTACAACGAATACGACTGCCTGTCCACGTTGCGGTTGCGCGACTGGCTACTGTCGCTGGTTCCGGGCACCCGGCGCGCACCGCGTGAACCGGTAATGGAACCCCCGCTGCCGGAGGTGGTGGCCGAACCCACCGCGGAGGAAAAGCGGCTGCAGGAGTACATTGCCGGTCTTCCCGTGGGGCAGCCGCTGAGCGACGACGACCGGGCGATCGCCATGGTGGCTGCCGCCACCGGCTACCACCGACGAGAACGGAAGCAATTCTGGTGGGAGCACTTCGACCGGCTCGCGGCCCCGGTCGAGGACTGGTCCGAAACCCGCGGGGTATTCATCGTGGAGCAGGTGGAACCGGTAACCGACTGGGAGAAGCCCACCGCGCGCTCGCGGACCCTGGCCCGGACCACCAAGGTCTACGGCACACTGGCCGAAGGGTCACTCGTCTCACCCGGCACCGGCTTTTTCGCCATGTTCGACGGCCAACTACCCGAGGGCATGGAATCCGAGGACACAACACGTGGCGGGGCGTTCAACACCACCGTACTGGAGGTGGCCGAGGACCACCTGGTGATCCAGGAGAAGTCCACTACCCGGATCCCGGCATACGGTTCGGTGCCGATGGCACTGACCCCTGACCAGCCGATCCGCACCGCCAGCATCGAGCAGGCCCTGTCCGAAATCGCCAACCGGGTGGGCTCCATGGTCCCGGCCCTGCCGCAGACCGCCGGAATCGATATCCTGCGGCGCATCCCGCCCCGTTTCAAGACCTTCCAGGTTCCCCCGGCCCCGGAGCGTGTGGACGGTTCGGCCCAGGTCGATCAGGCGGTGGTCAAGGCGCTACTGGATCTGGACAATTCCTACCTGGCCGTGCAGGGCCCTCCAGGCACGGGCAAGACCTTCGTCGCCTCCCATGTCATCACCGCACTGGTGGAGCACGGTTGGAAGATCGGTGTGGTTGCCCAGTCCCATGCCGTGGTCGAGAACGTGTTGACCAAGGCTGTGGACGCAGGGGTCCCGGCCCAGCTGGTCGCGAAGAAGACCAACCACGACCGCCCGGTGAACTGGCTGGGGACCGGGGCGACCGCTGTGACCGAGTTGCTCGCCGGAGACGAGGGCTGCCTGATTGGCGGTACCGCCTGGACATTGACGGGCAAGCAGGTTCCGGCCGGAAGCCTGGATCTGTTGGTCATCGATGAAGCCGGGCAGTATTCCCTGGCCAATACCCTGGCGGTGTCGGTGGCGGCACGAAACCTGCTGTTGCTGGGCGATCCGCAACAGTTGCCCCAGGTAACCCAGGGCTCGCACCCGCAGCCGGTGGATGAATCGGCGCTGGGATGGCTTTCGGCCGGGCACCCGATCCTGCCGGCCGAGCTGGGGTATTTCCTGGCGGCCTCATGGCGGATGCACCCGCAACTGTGTGCCAAGGTCTCGGAGCTGAGCTATGACGGGAAGTTGTTCTCCGCCCCGGCAGCCGGCGAGCGCAGGCTCACCGGCCCGCCCGCCGGGGTGGAGACCCGGCTGGTCGGCCACTGCGGCAATACGACCAGTAGCCGCGAGGAGGCCGAACAGATCGTGGAACTGGTCCACGAGCACCTGGGGCTTGACTGGGTAGCGACCCCCGGCAGCGCTCCGCGCCCGTTGCAGGAGGGGGACATCCTGGTGGTGGCGGCCTACAACGCGCAGGTGCAGTTGCTGCATGAAGTCCTCGGGCAGCACGGCTACGGGGGTGTCCGGGTGGGAACCGTGGATAAGTTCCAGGGCCAGGAGGCCCCGGTGGTACTGATGTCGATGGCGTGCTCCAGCGCCGATGACGCTGCGCGGGGTATCGACTTCCTGCTCAACCGCAACCGGGTGAATGTGGCGATATCCCGCGGCCAGTGGCGCGCGGTGATCGTGCGTTCGCCACGGTTGACCGACTACCTGCCGGCAACCATCACCAGCCTGTCGCAGCTCGGGGCGTTCCTGAGCCTATAACCGACCTACGCACGGACCGCCTAGCGGGCCTTGTCGATCACCTCGTCAACATCGAAGAAGGTCGACAGAACCGGCCGGTCCCCGCGTTGTTCCTTCGCGAATTGCAGCCCATCGACATTGATGCGCATCTGCCGCTGGTAGTCATCGGTTTGTTGCATCCACGCCGTGGTGGTGCCATCCACGCCGTAGAAGTAGCGGAACCCGGCGTCCTTGAACAGCTGGTATCTGGCGCCCGAGTACTTGCCCACCCGGGCGATGTCGGATCCGAAGGGGTAGATCAGGTGGGGGGTATCACCCAGAATCGGCTGCACTTCCTTGGTCCACAGCTTGGTGTCGCGTTTGAGACGTTCCATGCTGACGGTTCCGGTGGCAATATGTCCCCAGGAGTGGGAAGCGAAAACCCAGCCGTCCTCCTTCATCGCCTCGGCGATTCGGGCTGCGGTTTCCTTGTCCTGCTTCATGTTCTTGTTATCCGGGTACTGGCTGTCCGAGGTGCGGTAGCCGAACAGGCCGTTGTAGCCGGTCATGGCCAGCAGGCCCTTGGCCCCGCGGTAGGAGAACTCCGGATGTTCCTCGACGAAGTCATCGACCATGGTGCTCACGTCATATGCACCGGTGTGTTCCTTGCCTTCGGCGTCGGTGTAGACATTACGCACGTCGCCGTCCTTGGTGAGCACCAGCTTGTCGGCGAACCCGTCCCCGTCCATGTACTCGTAGTAGCTCACATCGTCAATGGAGAGTACCAGCGGCTTTTTGCCCGGTGGCAACATGATGTCGCGGTACTTCATGTTCCCGTTCTTGTCCGGGCGGGCGAAGTCGGTGGGTTTGACCAGTACGTAGTCGCGTTCATGGAGTTCTTCGAGGATGGCTGCGAATTCGTCCTGGGTGACCATGTAGTCCTTGTACCCCTGGGCTTGCCCATCCCCGTCGAAGGCGCGCCGGGTATCCACTACCAGCGAGTGGAAGAACAGGTGCGGGATGCGGTCCGGTGATTCCCAGGCAACGGTCGCGGCCTTTTCCTCTTCCAGCCCGGCAACCATGGAGGAGAGTTGTTCATTCGCATCATCCTGTACCAGCTTGATAGCCGCATTGAAGTCGTACATATCGGCTAGGCGGTTCACCTCCGCCTTGACCGACTGGACGCGTTCGGTTTCCTGGGCTTCAGCCTGTTGCCTTTGCTGCTCGGCCTTGGTTTCGGCCTCGGTGGGGCCCGGCTCCGCGGCGCTGCAGCCGCCGAGTACCATTGAGAGGATCGCCACCGAGGAGAGGATCGTGGTTCGCTTCACGGTTAGGGGTCCTTCCGACATGCTGCCTTCTGCTTCGGGGTCGCGCCGTTGGCGATCCGAAACGTCTTTCCTGTTCCCGACACTACACAGCTGGATCGGTTAGTTACACCGTGCGATGTAATTTCGGACAACCCCGTGTCCCCACCGTGCCGGTAGTTCACTGGTCAGTCTGCGGTTTTCCGGCAGACACCCGCACAACTCCCAGTTCCCCCGATGTCCGATGAACTAGGATGGACAGGTTAGGCAGGCCCCTCGACGAAGGAAGTTTATGCAGCCCTCGCACCGCGCGAATCGCTTGTGGCACCAGTCCCGGCATTTCCGCAGGTCGGCAGCCTACCGCCTGATATCGGCCCAGCCATGGGCCGTGGCTTTTATCCGGGCCGAGTTCACCGCAGATCGTCCCCGCGTGGCGTTGGAACTGTTCCATGCCTCGTTGGAATCCTTCCTGAAACTTGCCAGGCAGAGCGATGAACAGGTTCCGGGCACCTATTCGGCCGAGGATTTCGCCGAATCATGGGTGCGGCAGGGCATCCTCGCCCGGCCGCTGATCGACGGACGCTTCGTCTACGAACCCAGCGCGGCCACCTTGCGGGTGTTGCGTTTCCTGGATGAGATGTCCACGGACGACGCGCGATTGAACTCGTCCCGGTTGAACACGTTGTTGACTTCGCTGGAGTCGCTGGCCCACGAGACCGACCCGGATCCCGAGGCGCGCATCCGCGCGTTGGAGGCCGAGATCGCCCAACGCCAGACCAAGATCGAGGAACTGCGCTCCGGCAAGGACCCGGCAGTGCTCGGTAGCGCCTCCGCCCTGTCGGCCACCCGATCGGTGCTGGATCTGGCCTCCAGTCTTCCGGCCGACTTCCGCCGGATGCGCGACGGGGTGCGGGATATGCTGCACAGCCTGCGCGAAGGGATCCTGGATGCCTCCACCGCCAAGGGGGTCGCGGTGGGACAGGTCCTGGAAGCCGACAAGCAATTGCGTTCCACCGCCGAGGGCGAGACCTTCAGCGGCTTCACCCGGTTTCTGGGATCCCCCGAAGCGCAGCAGCGTTTCCGGGTGGCGGTCAACGAGGTGCTCGAACGCGACTTCGTTGACGGCCTGGAAGCGGCCGAACGCCAGACATTGACCAACCTGCTGCGTGAGCTGCGCCGCCAGGCCAGCGAAGTGCACGAGTCCTACGGCAAGCTCTCCGAGTCGTTGCACAACTTCGTGCAATCCGATGATTTCCAGCAGGCGCAGCTGCTGCGACAAGCTATACGCGAAGCGGAGCTGGCCATCAACCGCTCCGTGAACCTGAAACCGCGTTCCACCCTGGCTCCGGTGGAACTCCACGCCCCGCAATTCGTGACCCTGTCCGGGTTGGGGATCTTCGATCCCTCGGATCACGTCGCACCACCTCCGTTGGCCGACACGCCCCGGTTCGATGCCAGCGATATCGTCCGGAGCCCGGTGACCCCCAAGGCCGATATGGCCTTTCTGCGTGAGGCGGTGCGGACCCGATTGGAGCAGACCGCCAACTCCCCGGTGCCGATGCACCAGCTCTACACGGAGCTGCCCGCGGAGCACCGGCACCTGAATACCATCCGCGCACTGGTGGAAATCGGGCGCACCAATGGTGAATCGCTCGCCCCGGCCGAACTGCACCCCGTTGATTTCTTCCAGGTGGACGGCAGCACCCGTACCGCGCTGTTGCCCGCACTGAGCTTTACCAAGGAGCCGCTATGAGTCCCGGCCTGCCCAACACCGCCCCGACCGTTGAACCCCTCTTCGACGGTGACAGCGGTTCCTTCCCCCTTCACTTGCGCCAGCTGATCGTCAAGCTGCTACGCGGTCCGTATCTGGATGGCGCGGTGGACGCCGCTGGTTGGCAACTGTTGTTGGATCAGCGTGAGGCCATCAGCCGCTACGTCGCGGAGATCTTCCTGACCATCAGCCTGGATGAGGACCGCAAGATCGCGATGCTCACTCCCGTCCAGTTGGAGAAGGCCCACACCTCACCCATCGCCCCTCGACGTGGGCTGAAACGGGATGAGACTCTGCTCGCCCTGCGGCTGCGGCTGTTATTGGAACAGCATGCCGGCAGCGGTACGGACGCGGTGATCTCGCGTTCGGCGATGCACGACATCCTGGCCGAACACCGGACATCCAGCGACCGTGATGACAAGCGCTTCGCCGAAGCCTGTGAAGCGGCGATCTCCCGCCTGCACACCCTGCGGCTGGTCACCAGCACCGAGCTGGCGGACGAGTACAGGATTTCACCGGCGTTGGCCATGGCTTTGCCGATCACCAGCATCCAGGATATTCCCGCCCACATCGCGGCCATAGACAACACCGAAGCCCAACCGGTATTGCCCGAGGAATCGTCCAACGCAGAACTGGACGATCCAGCTGACCAGGTCCAGGAGTAAACGAATGAGCATTGAAATGACGTTACCCCTCGGCGAGGCGATCAACGCAGGCCAGCACCGGCTGACGCGGATCCAGATCGTCAATTGGGGAACCTTCCACGGATTGCACACGCTCACCGTGGATCGTGCCGGAACCCTGATCACCGGCCACCCCGGGGTGGGCAAGTCCACGCTCTTCGACGCGATGGGCCACATCTTCTTTGCCACCCCCAAACTCAACGAGTCGGCCAACGACGCGGCCACCCGGGAGGACCGGCGCACCACCTTTTCCTATATGCGTGGACGAAAGTTCAAGACCGGCTCCGGAACCGTCTACCAACGCCCGGGGGCAACCTGGAGTGCGGTCAGCCTGGGCTATGAGGACGGGATGGGCAACACCGTTACCGCCGCCGCGGTCTTCGACCTGCCCGAGGCCGGTCTGGAAAACCAGGTGTCCAAGCACTATCTGCTCAGCGAAGGCGATCTGGAGGTTTCCGAACTGGAGCACCACGGTGCCCGGCGCTTCACGGTTTCCTCCCTACAGAAACTATTGGAACCGGCAGAGGCCTTTGACACGCACAAGGCCTTTGTTGAACGGTTGCGTCGCCGCCTCGGGGTGGAAAACGACAAGGCCTTCGCACTGCTACGCACCTTGCAGAACGGCAAAGGGCTGGCCAAGGGCGTCAACCAGTTCTTCCGCCACGAGGTGTTGGAGGAACCGGCCACGCTGAAGGCCGCGGCCGCCGCGGTCGAGGACTTCGCGCACCTGCGCGGAATCTATCGACAACTGGATACCGCCCGTCGGCAACGTGACATGCTGTTCGAGGTTCCTGCCAAAAGCGCCGAATACGAACGGCTGGCAAGCCGCATCCGGGAAACCGAGGATCTGGTCAATACCCAGCTCGGGTCGGCCGAACAGGACCTGCGTGCCGTTCTCTTGCGCAACGACCTGGAACTTCATACGGCAGAGCTGGCCAGCCTACGTGCCGAGCAAAGCACCCTGCTCGCCCGCAAGGAACAACTCGGCGAAGAGCTGGCGCAGTTGCAGCAGGCACAGGATTCGACCGGCTCCCGGGCATTGATGCTGCTGGAGCGCGAGGCCGACGCTGCCCGCAAGGCGCTGTCCGAGAAGGAAAAGGTCCTGCGTGAATTGCAGTCCCAGGCGGAGGAAGCCGGGTTGACCTTCGACTTCACGGCCACCGGACTTGACGAATTGCGGGCCAATGCGCACCGCACCTTGCAACAGCTCGAGTCCATCACCCAGGATGCCCAGACCGTGGAGTACGAGGCCATGGCGACGTTGATGAATCTTCGTCAACGCGCGACCGCCCTGGACAAGGACATTTCCTCCTACCAGCGCCGCAAGACGAATATCGATGACCGTGCAGTGGCCGCCCGTAGGGCGATCATCTCCAGCTGCGGGTTGCGCGAAGAAGACCTGCCCTTTGCCGGTGAGCTGATGGACGTGGCATCTTCCGAATCACGGTGGCGCACTGCGGCGGAAAAGTCGCTGCGTACCTTGGCGCGGACCATCCTGGTCCCCGGGGAACACCTCGGTGCCGTCACCCATGCCATCGATCAGCTGGACAACCTGGGACGGATCCGCTGGATCGATATGTCCCAGTCTCCGAAACAAGCCGTGGCCGGACCATCGGATCTGGTCAGCAAGCTCGAGTTCATGTCCTCGGCCGCTGGCAGCTGGTTACGTGCCAAGATCACCTCGGACTACCCACTGGTGTGTGTTCCCGATGATGCGTCCCTGCACATGCATGCCAAGGCGATCACCCCGGCCGGTACCATCAAAACCGGGGCCGGAGTCTTTGAACGCGATACCGGTGGGCTGTCCGTCTCCGAGCACCTGCTGGGCTTCACCAACGAGTCAAAGATCGCCGAGCTCCAATCCAAGGCGGCTCGGCTGGCCGAGCAGATCCAGGTGGCCCAAAGCGGAGCCGATGAACGCACCGCAGCCAAGGAGAAAATCCTTTCCAAGGTCCGGTTGCTCAAGGCCCTGGCCGCCGATGAGCGCAGTTTCGGGCAGCTGGACGCGGCCGAGGCCCTGCAGGCCCTGCGTACCAGCGAGCAGCGGCTCGGTGATGCGCTGACCCGCTCCGGGGACACCTCGCAACTGCGCCGTGACATCAGCAAGGCCACCGCCGAGTCCGAGGACATCGTTGGACGGCTGGCGTTGATCCGTTCGAGGATCGACGCACTGGAAAGCGAGATCACCAAGGCCAATCATGTACTGGCCACAACCGGTCAGGAACACCTGGCTCCTTCCCGTTGGCTGGAACGGCTGCCGGACGAACTCGCCGCAATGGGGGAATTACGCGGGATCCTGCAAGCGGTCTCCGAACATCAGGGTGTTGACTCGGCACATATCACCACCGCTTTCGCCGAGGCCCGGGTGCAGCTTTCCGCCGAGATCTCGAAGCTGACCAGCGACCGCACCATGGTTGGCAGCGAACTGAGCGAGACCTTCAAGCGCTTCGCCCGCGAGTTCGGGACCTCCCATGCGCAAACCCATGGGACCAGCCCGGAAGCTGCCGAACACTATGCCAGGTTGCATGCGCAGATCGTGGCCGACGGTTTGCCGCATCACGAGGCGCAGTTCCGCGAGTACTTCGCCAACCGTTCCTACGAACGTTTCAGCGACCTGTTACAGCTGCTGGATGAGGAACGCCGGATGATCGCCGAACGTATCAAGCCGCTGAATCAGATCCTGGCCGATGTGCAGTTCGAACATGGCTCCATCCTGCGCTTCGAGGTGGAACAACTGATCCCCGTTGAGGCTGGCGCCTTCCGCAACCAGCTGAAGGAAGCCCTGAACGAGGCCTATACCACCCGTGAGGAGGGTACGTTGCAACGCTCCTATGCGGCGTTGGAGTCGATTGTCGAGGCCCTGGGTGATCCGGGTCGTGCCGCCTGGCGTTCCACCGTACTGGATGTGCGTCACCATGTGCAGATCCGCTGTGATGAGCACAAGCCCAACGGTGAAGTGGAAACCGGATTGGAGCCTGGCACGCTCTCCGGTGGTGAGGGTCAGCGCTTCACCTCGTTCGTCATGGGTGCTGCCCTGGCATACCAGCTGGGTTTCGCCTCCGCGGGCTTCACCTCCTATGGCACGGTGATGATCGACGAGGCGTTTATCCAGGCGAACTCGGAGTATGCCGCCGCAGGTATACGTGCCCTGCAGGAGTTCGGTTTCCATCTGGTGCTGGCGGCCCCCGAGGATAAGATCGACCTGAGTCGCCATCTGGGCTCGATCACCGACATCATCAAGCACCCCGGGTCCAATATTTCCGGTTTCGTCACGACCGGACGTTCCCCGGCCATGGCCACCACCATTACACTGCGCGACTAGCGCCCATGGACCGGTCCGGCATGTGCCGAACCGGTCCATGGGACGGTCTAGGTCATCTGGGCCCTGATACGCTCGGGAATCATGTTCACGCGCGGGCTGATCACCACCGGGGTGAACCCCGGATCGATGCAGGCTTCCCAGTACTCAAGGTGCTTGACGTCCAGCCAATGCCCGGACTCATGCACATCGATGCCGTTCTCCCCCTGGATGCTGTACCAATACAGGTAGTCGACCCCGTCCAGCGTCTCGCTGAAGATGGTCTCCACGTACATCTTCTCGCCGTCCAGGGTTTCCAGCACCGCTGGCATGTTCCGGTTCAGGAAGTCCAGCCATTGATCCACCAGCGGTGCCTTGCCCGGCAACACCCTGAAACGCATCAGTTCAACGTTCATGGTCCCAGTGTATTTCCGAAGCTATTGGGCGGTATAGCCTCCATCAGCCGACACCGTGGTCCCGGTGATGAAACTGGCCGCATCCGAGGCCAGGAAGCAGATCACCTCGGCGATCTCCTCGGGATGCCCCAACCTGCCCATGGGCTGCCTGGCCAGCATCTGGGCGCGCACCGAGTCGTCCAGCCCGTCCGTCAGCGGTGTCTGCACGTAGCCTGGGGCCACCGCGTTGATCCGGATACCCTGGCGGGCATAGGTCAGCCCGGCCGAGCGCACCAGGTTGGTGACCCCGGCCTTCGACGCGCTGTAGGCTGCCGATTGGGCCTGGCCTACCAAACCCAGGATGGAGCCGAGCGCCACCACGCAGCCGTGCCCCTGGTCCACCATCTGCTTCAGCCCGTATTTCATGCTCAAGGCCACCCCGGTCAGGTTGATGTCCACCACCTGCTGCCAGTGGTCCATGTCCATTTCGTGGATCGGGCCCTTGTGTTCGGCGATCCCCGCGTTGGCCACCAACACGTCCACCGCGCCGGCGAAATCCACCGCCTGCCGGATAAATCCGGCCATCGATTCCCCGTTGGTGACATCGCAGCGTACGGACAGCGCCCGGCCACCGTTCTTGGTGATATCCGCTGCCACCGCTTCGGCCGCCGGGTTCACGTCCCCGATCAGCACCCATGCCCCACGGGAGGCGAACATGCGGGCGGTGGCCTCGCCAATGCCGCCGGCCGCACCGGTCACCAGGACGGTGCGGCCGGCGAAGGAGGCCTTTTGAAGGCTCATGCATGGACTTCCAAGGCACGTTCCAGGGCCACGCTGTTGCCCGATTCGGCGGCGAGATCCACGATGTCGCGGCCCAACCGGTAGCCGAAGACGAGGGCCGGTCCGATGTGCGAACCGTATCCCGGGTATCCGCCGCCGAAGACGGAGACCGCCGCGGCACCCACCGAGTACAGGCCCGGGACCAGTGATCCGTCCCGGCGCACGACCCGGGAGCGTTCATCGACTTGGATGCCGGCGAAGGTTCCCAGGTCCCCCATCCTCACCTTGGCCGCATAGTAGGGGCCCTTGTCCAGCGGCGCCAGATTCGGGTTCGGGGTGTGCTCCATGTCGCCACGGAAGTGGTTGTATGCCGTGGAACCACGACCGAATTCGGTGTCGGTTCCGGCGATTGCATCCTTGTTGAAGCGTTGTATGGTCGCTTCGAGGCCAGCGGCGTCCACACCGATACTGGCCGCCAGTTCGGCCACGGTGCGTCCCTTGTGCAGGAACCCGTTGCGGTGGAAGAAGCCTCGCGGCACCGGCCACGGCTTGGCGTAGCCGATCCCGTATTTGTCCATCAGCTTCTTGTCTCCGATGATCCAGGCGAACAGATCCGTCTGGTTCTCGTGGTGGGTAATCATCTGCCGGCCGAAATCGTGGTAGCTTAGCGCCTCGTTGCCGAAGCGCCGTCCGTTGCGGTCCACGGTGATCATGCCCGGCAGCCCGATCTGGCGCAGGTGCGGGAAGAGCCGCTCGGCGCCGCTGCGTAGGGAGTTGAAGACGGTGACCGGAGCCCAGGAGCAGACCGAGGAGACATCGGTGGAGATCCGCCCGCCCACGGCCAGCGCCATCTCGGCCGAGGACCCATCATGGCCCTGGGTCGGGGTGAAGTGCTGTCCCCCGGCTCGGTCATGGGCGAAGTACTTGCGGCGCAGGGCCTCGTTGCCTGAGAACCCGCCGCCAGCCAGGATGACACCGAGCCGGGCTTGCACGTTGCCCGCCTGTTTCCCGCCGAGCGTTGCGCCGGTCACGGCACCCGATGCGTCGGTGACAAGGTCGGTGACCGGCGTGCCGGTCCAGACCCGTACCCCGGCGTCCAGGGCCGAGCGGACCATGCGCACCATGAGGGCCGACCCGTTGGTGCGTTTGAGCGGCTGGCCGTGCACCGCGATGTCCTTCCAGGTTTTCAGTAGCTTCGTGGCCACGTAGCCGAAGGATTTGATCGACTGGTTGGCGTGCAGGAACTGGACCAGGTCCGGGCCGACCTGGGGCATGTAACCGAAAACCGTGTACGAGCTGAGGTACGGCTGCAGTTCCTTGCGGCGTTCGCCGAGTATCCGCGCATCGGCGTCCGCGGGCAGGATCGCCCGGCCGCCCAGCTTCGCGCCGGGCAGATCCATCTGGTAGTCCGGGGCCTTGTCCGGGTAGCTGAAGACCACGTCGGTATCGTTTTCGAAGAAGTCCACGGCTTCGGGTACGGTGTCCAGGAACCCGGCCACCCCGGCCTTGTTGTAGGTGTCCGGGGCCAGGGCCTTGAGGTAGGTCTCGATCTCCTCACGGGTATCCCCGGTCGTGGCCGCACCCTTGGTAGTACCCGGCACCCAGGACCAGCCGGCGGACAGGGCGGTGGTGCCACCGAAATGCGGCGCCTTCTCGGCAACGATCACGTTCAGCCCGTCGTGGGCGGCCCGGATGGCCGCTGCCATGCCGGATACCCCGGAACCGACGATCAACAGGTCGCAACGGTAGGTGTTGTCTTCACGTTTCTTTTTCATGCTGTCCTTCTGTCGTTGGGGATGTCTCAGAGCCTGCCGGTGGCCCGCAGGTAGGGTTCGCCAAGTTGGTTGACAGGGGTGTGTGCGGTTTCCCGGGCACTGATGGCAGCACCGGCGGCCAGTAGTGCGCAGACCGCACCGAATACCGCGACCGGGACCCAGCCGAAGGCACCCTCGGCCAGCAGCAACCCGCCGATGAGTGGGCCGAATCCTGCCACGACCAGTCCGAGCTGGTTGCCCATGGCCATGCCGGTGTAGCGCACAGGTGCGGCGAACAGTTCACCGAAGAACGAGGTCCAGACCCCGTTGAACCCGGAGTAGAGCACCGTCATGAACAGGAAACTGGCGCCGAAGACCAGCCAGATGTTGCCCGTCCCCAGGGCCAGGAAGTAGACGAAGAGCATGATGGTGCAGCCGAACATCGCGGTCAGCATCAGTGGGCGGCGGCCGACCTTGTCCGAGAGGCGTCCCGCCAACGGCATCAATACCATGGACAGTCCGATCGCTACCGCGTTGACGGTCAGGATCTGGGTGCGTTCGAAACCTCCCTGGTCCACCGCGTAGGCCAGCCCGAAGACGGTAAACAGGGTCTGCATGACCGAGAAGATCGACATCAGCACCACGCGCAGCACATCGGCCCACTGGTAACGCAGCACCTCGGTGGCCGGCAGCTTCTTGATTTCACCGGCCTCGGCAACTTCCTCTTCGAAGACCGGGGTTTCATCCAGTTTGGTACGTACCCAGAAGGCGAGGACCAGCACGAAAACCGAGAGCAGGAACGGAACACGCCAGCCCCAGCTGAGCATCTGTTCCTCGGGTAGCGCTGCCACCGGGATGAACACCAGGGTGGAGAGCACCATGCCCGAGGCGTACCCGGTCATCACGAAGGAAGTGAAGAACCCGCGGCGCCCGTCCGGCGAGTGCTCGAGGGTCAGTGACGAGGCCCCGGCCGATTCGGCGCCGGCGGAGAATCCCTGGGCCAGCCGCCCGACCACCAGCAGCGCGGTGGCCCACAGACCGATCTGTTCATAGGTGGGCAGCAGGCCGATGCCCAGGGAGGCCACCCCCATCAGGAGCAGCGTGAACAGCAGGACATTCTTGCGTCCCAGCCGGTCACCGAAGTGACCCATGACCAGTCCGCCGAGAGGCCGGGCCACGTAGGCCACACCGAAGGTGGCGAAGGCACCGATGGTGGCAACGGCAGGATTGCTTTCCGGGAAGAACAGTCGGGGGAAGATCAGGGCTGCGGCGGTGCCGTAGATGAAGAAGTCGTAGTACTCCAGGGTCGAGCCCAGGAAGGACGCCAGGGCGGCCTTGCGCGGGGTGCGCTTGGGCCCTTCGGTGGCCGTCGCCCCTGCAGGGGTGCCAACGGAGGTGGTTGAATGACGCATGGTTCTTATCCTTTGCGTGAGGATCCGGCGGCCGGATCTTCCATTTCGAAATCGACGTAGGCCAGGTCCTCGACGTTGGGTAGCGAGAACGGCTTGATGGCCTCGTGCAGCGGATGCGTGTTGTATACCGCGATGTCGTCCTTGGTGGCGAAGTCAGCCACGATGACGTGGTCCCAGGAGCGCTCGGTGCCCATGACATCGGGCCCGTGCTCCAGGTTCAGCATTCCGGGAATGTTGCCCTTCATGGCTTCCAGGCCGGTAATCCACTGCTCACGGATCCCTTCGGTGAAGCTTGCCGAGAAACGGAACATCACTATGTGGCGGATCATCTAGCGTGCTCCCGCCCCTTCGAGGGCCGATGCCTGGTAATCGGCGCTGGCCCCGGACAGTGCCCGTCCGGCCAGGTAGGCAAGGGTCATGATCGGGCCCAGCGTGGCCCCGGCGCCCGGGTAGCCTGCCGCAAACGGGTTCTCGGTGGTGTTTCCGGCCGCGAAGAGGCCCGGGATCGGCTTCCCGTCCACGTCCAACACCTGGCCGTTGCCGTCGGTGGCCAACCCGCCGCAGGTGCCGAAGGCCCCGTTGACGACTTGCAGCGCGTAGTACGGGCCGTACTGCAGCGGGCCGAGTGACGGGTTGGGCCAGTCGCTGTCGGCGTCTCCCCAGTACCGGTCGTATTCGGACACGCCACGTCCGAAGTCCGGATCCTGGCCCGCCACCGCGTGGGTGTTGAAGCGTTCCACGGTGGCGACCAGGTTTTCGGCCGGGACCTCGAGCTTTGCGGCCAGCTGCTGAAGGGTGTCGGCCTCAATCAGCCACGCGGGGGTAGGTTCTCCGGCGCGGTGATCCAGCACGCCGTAGCGCTCCAGATAGGACTGGTCGAAGACCACATGGGCCGGGGTGTTCAGGGGCTGGTTGTTCGGCGAGTCCCACGACTGCAGCACCCGGGCCAGGTCATTGTAGTTCTGGGCCTCGTTGGCGAAACGCTGCCCGTGGCGGTTGACCATGATCGATCCGGGGCCCTGGCGTTCGAAGCGTAGCAGCGATCCGACCTGTTCGCCGTCCCGCAGGGTTCCGGTCAGTGACATCGGTGCCCACCAGGCCTCGCGGGTGCCGCGGGTCATGGCCCCGACTCGCTGGGCCATTTTCAGCCCGTCACCGGTGTTCGATGGTGGCGAGCACATGGTGTACAGGCGCGAGGCGAGCATGGAATCGGCCAGTTCCCTGTCCCATTCGAAGCCGCCGGCGCCGATCATGACACCGGTAGCGGCAGCAATCCGGGTTCCGTCGTCCATGATGACACCGCCGATCTTGTCCGCTGTGCTCACCAGGCTCTCGACCCGGGCGTCCACGGCCAGGGTGACTCCGTTGTCCAGGCAGGCCTTGAGCAGCATCGCCACCAGCGCGTGGCCCTTGGCCGCGAACCCGGCATCCTGGCGGCTGCTCAGCTGCTCCCACGGGAACCTGGTGAAGGCACCCCAGTTTTCGTATTCCTGCATGGTGTACGGGTGGCGGCCATCGGTGCGAACATATTCGGCCAGCTCGCCCAGCGCTTCACGGTAGTTGAACAGTTCCGGCTCCACGGTCCGCCCGCCCAGCACTGCCCCCGGCAGGTCCTGGCGGTAGTCCGGGAAATTGTCCAGGAAGATGAATTTAACGCCGAGCTCGTCCTCGGCGAACCGCAACATGGTATCCCCGTAGTCCAGGGCGGCATCGAGCAGTTCGGTGCGTCCACGGCCACGGGCGACGGCCTGGACGTATTCGCGTCCCGCCGCCTTGGAATCGCTGCGTCCGGCTTCGCGGGCATGGTGGTTGTCCACCACCCAGAGCATGCCTCCGGAGACTGCCGAGGTGCCGCCGAGCAGCTGGCTCTTCTCCAGCACGATCACCTTCAGGCCCGAACGGGCGGCGGTGGCGGCCGTGGTCAGCGCGGCGGCACCGGATCCCACGACCGCGACATCGTAGCTGAGGTCCGGGGTGGTGGTGTCGGGATTGAGAATTCGCATCGGGTCGGTCCTTCGTGGATCGGTTGCAGGTGGTTGACTGCAAACGATCGTGACACCAATCACAATGCGTTCGAATAGGGTGTTCCGTTCAACAGAACATTAGGGAGAGGGTTTCGCCCCTAGGTATCCATCGGCGCACTGTGACGGGTCATATCGCGCCCCTCCAGTTCGTAGCCCAACCGCCGGGAGATCGCGCGGGAGGCGAACTGCAGCTGCGGCAGGTTCGCCTGCAAGTGCTCCTCACCACGGCCCACGATGAGGGTCAGCATGGCCACGACCCTGCGCCGCTGGGCAAAAATCGGCACCGAGATGCCACTGGATTCGGGAACGATGATCCCGGCCATCGAGATGTACCCGTTCTGCCGCACCCCGGCCAACAGGGCACGCAGCTGCCCCGGGTCAACCACCGTATCGCGGGTGAGTTTCTCCAGCCTGCGGCGCAGGAAGCGCTCCTGTTCGTCCGCCGGAGCGAAGGCCATGTACACCAGCCCTGCCGAGCAACCGTGGACCGGCAGCCGTCCGGCGACCTTGGTGATGTTCACCGTGGCGTCGTCCACCGCAAGCCGCTCCAGGTACAACACATCGGTGCCCTCCACGACTCCGAGTGAGACGTGGCTTCCGGTTTGCTGCACCAGGTCCTCCATCGGCGGCAGTGCGGCTTCACGCAGTGATGAGGCCCGTGACCCGCTCGAGGCCAGTTCCCACAAGCGATGCCCGTGGCGCAGCTGGCCGGAATCATCACGGACCAGCAATCCCTCGACCTCCAGCTCCCCCACCAGCCGGTGCACCGTGGACACCGGCAAATCGACCTGCCGGGCCAGGGCCCTCAAGTGCAGTGCGGGGTTCTCATCCCGGAAAGCCGAAAGGATGCGTACCACGCGATGAATCACCGATTCCCCGGATGGCGAGTTGGCCATAGGTTGTTCCTCCTGCCCTGAGCATGTGGCCCCCATCATACCGTTGAACGGAACACATCGTGTAGATGGTGGCCCCAGCTGCCTAGCCTGTGAACCATGAATACCACTGAATTCAACACTTCCGGTCGCGTCGCTGGCAAGGTAGTCCTGATCTCCGGTGCAGCCCAGGGCATGGGAGCCTCCCACGCCCGGGTACTGGCCGCAGCCGGGGCCCGGGCGGTGATCGGGGACCTGCAGCAGGAGGCGGGCACTGCGCTGGCCCGGGAACTGAACAACTCGTTGGGTCGTACCGCAGCGCACTTCGTGAAGCTGGATGTCACCAGCTTCGAGGACTGGACCGCTGCGGTTGGCGCCGCCGTCGATATCTTCGGGAAACTGGATGTGCTGGTGAACAACGCCGGAATCTATACTCCGGGCAATGTCGAGGAAGCGTCCATCGAGGACTGGAACCGGACCATCGACATCGACCTGACCGGAACCTTCCTGGGCATGAAGGCCGCGGTACCGGCACTGCGCCGCGCGCAGAGCTCATCGATCATCAATGTCTCCTCGATCGCGGGCTTGACGGGTTTCAAGAACCGGGCCGCCTATGCAGCAGCCAAATGGGGTGTCCAGGGACTGACCAAGACCTCGGCCATGGATCTGGGCCCCGATGGCATCCGGGTGAACTCGATCCACCCGGGAAGCGTGGAAACCCCCCTGACGGCCGGGCTCAAACGCGGCTTCGGGCAGGTGCCGGCCGGACGGGCAGCCCAGGCCGAGGAGATCAGCTCACTGGTGCTCTACCTGGCCTCGGACGAGTCCCGGTTTGTCAGCGGGGCCGCCATCGCGATCGACGGCGGCGAGACCGCCGGGAACAACCTGCGCCAGGATTCCTGAGCCGAACGCAGACACGAGGGCGCCAACGTCAACCGTTCCGTTGACGTTGGCGCCCTCGTGGTGTGTCGCGCTGCCGGTCGGACTATTCGGTTGCCAGGCCTTCCACCGGGGAAAGCCGAGCGGCACGTCGCGACGGGGCCAGCGATGCCAGCAAGGCGGCAACGATGCTCACGCCGATCACCAGGGCCAGCTGCAGCCACGGGATGTCGAACCGCACCTGGCCGATCTGGGCCAGGGTGCTGTAGGCGCCGAACAATCCGTAGATCGTGCCCAGCACCAGCCCCAGCAGGGCCGCGACCCCGCCGATCAGGACCGCCTCCACGGCCAGCATGGACCGCAGCTGCTTCTTCTTCAGCCCCAGCGCGCGTAGCAACGCGTTCTCCCTGGTGCGTTCGAGCACCGAGAGGCTGAGCGTATTGGCCACACCGATCAGGGCGATCAGAACCGCCACTGCCAGCAGGCCGGAGACGATCATCAGCAGGACGTCAATGATCTGGGAGAACATCGCGCTTTCCATGGCCCCACCGAAGATCGAGGCACTCTCCACGTCCAGGACCTCGGCGATCCGCTCGACGATATCCGACAGCTGGTTCGCGCTCACCGCGTCATCCAGGCGGAGCATCGCCCCACCGTTCAGGTCATCGGTGGGCAAGGCGAGATCCCGGGCGGTATTCTGGGTGATCATATTCGACAGGTAGCTGGCCGTGGAGACCTTCACTTGCAAGTCATGGCCTGCCACCTGGGCGGTCTCGCTTTCGGTGTACGACCAGTTGGTGAACACCAGTTCCCCGTCCTGCGGGATCGCGGACTCGTCCTGGATCACCGTAGCCAGCACCTGCGGGTCGACCACCAGCAGGTAGGAGTCGTCCAGTTCCCCGTCATCCAGGTTGATCATCGCCTGGGTGACCTCGTAGGGGGCCACGGCCGCGATCCCGTCGATCGCCGCCAGCCGGGTAACCTCGGAGTCATCCAGCACCCCTGTCTGCACCATCAGGTCAATCGGGTACTCTTCGCTGATCCCCTGGTTCAGCGATGTCTTGGCGCTTTGTCCACCCACCATGATCATCGACACCAGGGTGACGCCGATCAGCAGGGCGGTGGCGGTGGCGGTGGTTCGTCCCGGGTTGCGCACGGAGTTCAGTGCGGCCAGTTTCCCGGCCACCTTGTTTCCGGCGAACAGCTTGCCGATACCGTATACCGTCGAAGGCACGAACAGGGAGGCGAGCATCAGGATGCCGGGGAAGGAGAGTAAGCCACCCAGGAAGGCCACCGGCAGCGACTCGATCAATGCACCTGCCACCAGCCCGGCGCTGCCGGCAATGGCCAGCAATGCCCCAAAGACGATGCGGATCCTGCCCGACCGGTTCTTCACACTGGCGGCATCGAAGGGACGCAGTGCCGCCAATGGCGCAAGTTTCATGGCACGGCGTGCCGGCAACCAGGCGGCCAGCACGGTCATCAGGATGCCGATCAGCAGCGGGATGGCCACGACCTTCCAGTCCACGCCCAGGGTGGCGTAGGACATCTCCGGGACCATCAGCTGAAGCAGCTTGACCAACCCGGCCATCAGCCCCACGGCGGCCGCAACCCCGATGGCCGAGGCGACGATACCGATCAGCAGGGCCTCGGTCAGTACCGAGGACCGGATCTGCTTGCGTTTGGCGCCCAGGGTGCGCAGCAACGCCAGTTCCCGGGTACGCTGGGCGATCACCACGGCAAAGGTGTTCATCACCACCAGCCCGGTGACCACCAGGGCCACCAAGGCGAAGATCAGCAGGACCATGGTCAGCTGTTCGGTGCCGTTGGTCAGGTTCGCCACATCGGCGATGACCTTCTCATCGGCGGTGAGTACGGTGGCACTGCGCACCGACTGGTCTCCGAGCAGTTGCTGCAAGGCGCTGCGGGTCTGGGCGGTATCACCGGTGCCGTTGACCATGATCTCGTCAAGGTCCGCGCCTTCACCGAGCAGGAATTCCCAGCTGCCCTCCGAGACCCCCAGTTGCATCATGGCCGATTTGAAGGGGTCGTTGGTTGCCGCGCTGAGCCCGACAATGCGCACCTCCTGCAGGCCGCCTTCCTCGCCAGCCCCCTCGATGGCCACCTGGTCGCCGATGCCCAGCCCGGTCTGTTCGGCGTACTTCTGGTCGATGGTGGCTTCCGATTCGCTCATCGGGGCGCGTCCCTCAATCAGGTTCACGCCCGAATAGCGGTGCTCCGGGGAAATCGGAATCAGCCACGCGTTGTACATGTCATTGTCGGTACGCAGGTTCACCGCGTAACTGCTGGACCCGTAGGCGGTCTTGACCTCGGGCAGAGCCCGAACGGCTTCCAGCACGTCCATGGTCAGCGGCTGGTCGCCGTCCTCCCCGTACGCGCTGCTCTTCCAATCACGGAAGGCCACGAGGTCGGCGGTCTTGTAGTACTCCCCCACGCTGTTCTTCAGCGTGGCGCGGGTGGAGGTGTCCACGGCCAGGCTGGCGCCGAGGAACGCGGTGCCAATGGCGACCGCCAGGATCGCGGCGATATAGCGCCGCGCGTACACCTTGATATTTGCTAATGCGACATGAAGCATGATGTGTCCTACTCGGCCAGGGAGGTCAGGGCATCGGTGACCGAGGCGACGGTCGGCTCGGCCAGCCGGCCCACCAGTTGGCCGTCCTTCATCAGCAACACCTCATCGGCATAGGAAGCGGCCACCGGATCGTGGGTGACCATGATGATGGTCTGGCCCATCTCACGGGTGGAGGCGCGCAACAGGGAAAGGACTTCGGCTCCGGTACGCGAGTCGAGGTTGCCGGTCGGTTCGTCACCGAAGACCACCTCGGGACGGGTGAGTAGCGCGCGGGCCACGGCCACACGCTGCTGTTGGCCGCCGGAGAGCTCATGGGGTTTGTGGGCCAGGCGATCGCCCAGGCCCAGTATCCCGACCACCTGTTCGAACCACTGCTCGTCATGCTTCTTTCCGGCCAGCGCCAGCGGGAGCAGGATGTTCTCGCGGGCGTTGATGGTCGGCACCAGGTTGAAGGACTGGAACACGAATCCGATCTGTTCACGGCGCATTTCGGTCAGCTGGTCATCGCTGAGCTGCATCAGGTTCTTGCCCCCGATCACGATCTCACCGGAGTCCGCGCTGTCCAATCCGGCCAGGCAGTGCATCAAGGTGGACTTGCCCGATCCCGAAGGGCCCATGATGGCGGTGAAGCGTGAACGGGCGAAGGAGACATCGACACCCTTCAGGGCCTCAACCCGGGTTGAATCATGCCCGTAGGTCTTGGTCAGACCCCGAGCTTGGACGGCGTAATCGGTGTGAACGGTAGTTTCTTGGCTCATACTCCAAGGTTACAAACACGCAGGCCAGAAAAGGATCGGCCAAATGTACGGTGTTTGTCCCGCCGGGCTCATACCCTGGGTGGAGTTCAGCAGTCCCTTGTTCCCACCCACCGGTCAGCAGTTGATCTGGTGTTCGGTCTTCCGGTGCGACAGGGGCTCGATCTGGAAGGTGGAGTGGCTGATGCTCACGGTGAAGTGTTCGGCCACGCATTCCTGCAGCTCGCGCAGCAGTTCCCCGGTGGAGTCCGAGGAAAACATCTCATCGGCCACCACCACATGTGCCGTAAGCACCGGCAGGTTCGATGCGATCTGGCTGGCATGCAGGTCGTGGACCGAGATCACCCCAGGCAGGGCTTCCAGGTGCGAGCGCACATCCTGCAGGTCCAGCCCCTTGGGAGTGGATTCAAGCAGGATATGTGTGGTCTCCCCCAGAAGCTTCACGGCCCGCGGCACGATCAGCGCGGCGATGACCAGTGCGGCGATGGAATCCGCGGTGCCCCATCCGGTCAGCCAGATCACGATGGCGGCCACGATCACGGCCACCGATCCGAGGGCATCGTTGAGCACTTCGAGGAAGGCCGCGCGCATGTTCAGGTTGTCCTTGCGGCCCGAGGAGATGATCCACATGGCCACGAGATTCCCGGCCAGGCCGATGATGCCGAAGGCCAGCAGCCCCGCGGAATGGATCTCCGCCGGTTCGAAGAGCCGGCGTATCGCATCGATCGCCGCGTAGATCCCCACCGCCAGCAGCAGGGCCGCCTGCACGGTCGCGGAGAGCACTTCGGCCCGCCGGAACCCCCAGGTGCGCTGGTTGGTGGATTTGCGCATGACCAGGTTCGCGGCGGTCAGGGCCATCAGCAAACCCAGGGTGTCGGTGAGCATGTGCGCCGCATCCACCAGCAGGGCCAACGAATTGGTCAGGATCGCACCGATGACCTCGGCGATCAGGATGGTTGCGGTGATACCGAAGGCCCAGGCCAGTCGGGTTCGGTTGGCGTGGGCCAACCCGTGGTCATGGGAATGATCGTGGGACACGCTCAGCTCCGTCCTTCCAGGTTGGGGACATGCTCGTCATGCCATTGATGGTCGACATTTCGTACCGCGAACAGCGGTTGGGCACTGCGGAGAATCTGATCCAGGGTCCGTTCGTCACACAGCGAGTAAAAGCTGGAACGTCCCGCAGCCCGGACCTTGACGAGGTTGCCCTCACGCAGGCACGCCAGATGAGCACTGACCGTGCTTTGGGCCAGGCCCAGGTGCTCGGTCAGCTCACGTACCTTGTGCTCCCCTGTCCGCAGGTGCTCCAGGATCATCAGCCGCATTGGGTCGGCCAGGCAGTGAAAGAGCGCGGCAGCACGCTGGCGGCGTTCCACCTCAACCATTTCATCGATATTCGACTCTATTATCGCCATATAACGATGATAGGGCAGGTTGGCAGGAAAGGCGAGTCGGTCCTGTCGCACAGGGACACCGCAAGGTGCAAGGATGGTCCCATGGATGATTTGATTTCGGGCCCCGACGGGCTCTTCCGCCCCGCCTGGGCAACATCCTCCGAGATGCTGCGCAACTACTATGACACCGAATGGGGCATGCCCATCACCGATGAGGTCGGCCTGTTTGAACGGTTGAGCCTCGAGGCCTTCCAGTCGGGTCTTTCCTGGGCGATCATCCTGGCCAAACGTGAATCCTTCCGCCAGGCCTTTGCCGGCTTTGCCCCCGACAGGGTTGCGGCGTTTAGTCCCACGGATGTCGAACGCTTGCTGCAGGATCCCTCCATCGTGCGCAATCGACGCAAGATCGAAGCCACGATCACCAACGCCAAGGCCACCATCAATCTGCGCCCCTTCGGTGGATTGGCCGAGTTGATCTGGTCCTTCAAACCCGCGCAGACACCGTACCCCGCGTCCGCGGCCCAGATCCCCACCCGGAGCGAGGAATCAACCGCGCTATCCAGGGAACTGAAACGTCGAGGATTCTCGTTTGTGGGACCCACTACCATGTACGCGCTGATGGAGGCCATCGGCATGGTGGATACCCACCTCATGGGTTCACACCGCAGGGGCAGTTCCGGCATCTGGCCCATGTGATGGGGCGGTTCACGCTCCAGGCCCGAGGGATCCTGGATGTGGAGCATCTGATGCAGGTACTCCAGGTCCATTCGCTACCCATCCAGGAAGAACTCGATGTGCCGCAGCGCTCGGTGACGCGACTGGTCCAGGTTGACGGAGTTCACTGCAAGACCCGGCTCACTTTCCTCCCCAAAGGGATCGACGTGGATGCCGAGGCCTTGGCCTCGGTGCAACCCAGACTTTCCGGGGTCCTGGACCAGTGGCTGGGACTTGCGCAACCCGGCTTCCCGTCACTCCAACGATTGGCCCTCGATCCCCTGCTCGGCCCCGTCGCAACCCGTTTCCCGCACCTGCGCCTGATCGGCTATCCGGATTTCTTCGAGGCGCTGATGACCGCCATCCTGGGCCAACAGATTTCCACCCGGGCAGCTCGCACCCTATCCCGGCGATACACCGGCGCCCTGGGAAGGCCGCACCCCTGCGGCCTCACGGCGTTCCCGGACGCCGCCACCACTGCGGCCGCAGGACCCGGGAGACTGGCCGAAATTATCGGGTGCCCGGCCTCGCGCGCCCTAACCATGCACCGGGTCGCCGACTGGTTCATCAACGAGCACCCCCTGCTGGGCGGTGATCGGCAGGAAATCAGGAGGAGCCTGCTGCGGATCAAGGGCGTCGGCCCCTGGACTGCCGACTACGTGGCACTGCGCGGGCTACGTGACCCGACGATCTTCTTGGGAAGCGATCTGGTCGTGCGCCGCGGTCTTGAACGTTTGGGATACTCGAGAAACCCGAAGAACCTGGATTGGGGTCGGGACAATTCCATGGCCACGGTGCTGCTCTGGAGGTTTGCGCACACACTCAACCCCTGAACCCGCCCCTGCAGCCGGCCAGGTCGAACACGATTAAAACAGAAGAGGCACATCAAGGTGTGCGAACTTGATGCGCCTCTTCATGCGACTCGGCTAACTGAGCAGGTTAGCCGCTCCCTTTCCCTTTACTTCACGCCGGCTAAGCCGACCACCACCATGGGCCGAGCATGCCCGTCTGGCAGTGTATTGGCCGATTCACATCGACCAAAGTCAGCGCCTTCCCCGACCACACACGGGGAAGGCTCTGGAATAAGCATACGACAACCACCCATAATAAGGTCAAGTCAATCTGGTCTAATTTACGAAAAATTTTATTAGGTGAGTCTTATCTAAGAAAAATCACCCGAAACGGATGTCGTTTCGGGTGTTTTCGTGTCACGGGCCGTATTGTTTGCTACCGCCGGGTCGCCGGCTCCTCATCAAAGATCTGACCAACTGCGGTTCGCTTCTCGGCCTGGAATTCATCCTCGACCCGCCCATAGGCCCAATAGGCGGACAATGACAGATCTCGCCGGTCCACTGCGCGTTCGCCATGGAAGTAGACCCGCAGGTTCTTCACGACTTCACGTTCGCCATGGCAGAAGACCTGCACCCGCCCCTCCGGCCATGGTGCCTGACGTACGGCTTCTTCGAGAATGGTAACGTCCGGGGCAAAGGGCGCGTTGCGGTGCAACCACTGGATGGTGACTCCGGCGGGAGCCTGCAGGTCGATTTCATCATCGCTGTCGTTGACCTCGATCATGACCCGGCCAACCATCGTCGGGTCCATCGACTCCAGCGAGGCGGCGATGGCCGGGATTGCCGTTTCATCCCCCACCAGGAAGTGGAAGTCGAATTCTGGATTGGGCTTGTACATGCCACCGGGACCGCTGAAGTAGATGGTGTCCCCGATCTGCGCGTCACGGGCCCAGGGGCCGGCCAGGCCTTCGTCCCCGTGGACCACAAAGTCCACATCGATGGTTTGCGCCTCGGGGTCGGCACTTCGCACCGTATAAGTGCGACGCACCGGCAAGTCCTCGCCAGGTAGGGTCTGACGCAGGGTTTCCAGGTCATAGGGGGGCTGTAAACCCAGTTCGGGTTTGGCGAAGAGGATCTTGATATAGCGATCCGTGGCATCCTTGTCCTGGAAATTGGCGAATCCTTCGCCACCCAGGGTCAGCCGCACCAGATGCGCAGAGATCTGCTTGCGCCCCACGACTTCCAACACCACTTGGGGGCGCACCGGACGCCCGCCTTCATTTCTGGCCACACTAACCACTCCTAGGGGTAATAAGACAGATACATCGAGCCTAATTCATTTTTGCGGGTGGTAAGACCTAACGGGGGAAGACCGACTTGAATTCATAGGGTGCCAATCCTGCACGCTCGGCGGCACTCAGCCGCGTGACCCGCGATGTCAAGGTGTCAAAAAAGGCCAGCGTGGTGCTGGCGCGAACACACACGTAGTCTTCCACCGGGTCCCTGAACTCGTAACAAATATCAAAACTTGCCGGCTTCACACTGGCGATCCACAAGTCCACATTAACCGGGACATTGCGGTACTCCAAGGGCCGGGAGTACCTGACCCGGTGCTCAACCACGAGGATTTGAACCCCGGCGGGAACCGCGGAAAAGATGTCAACACGCGGTTTGATCCCGGGTGCACCGGTTCCTCCGGGCACACCAAAGCCTGCGATGCGTGCTTCCTCCATGAGCCGGATCAGGTTGACGTTGTTCACATGGCCATAGGCATCCATATCCCCCCACCGCATGGGTACTTCAACGCGCAGACCGGGACGCTCAGTCATCGCTCACTGTCCTTCCTGCGAGTTCTCTCCCACCACACCCAGCTCTCGGAGCCTGGCGGCAATGCGGGACCCATCGGCCTCGTAGACCCAGTCTGTTTCCGGCGTAGCCAGTTGTAGTTCATCCGAACGTCCCCCGGCCAGCACGGCTTCGGATGGGGTGAGCTGGCGAATCACGATGGCCCGCACATGCTCCGGATACCGGCGGGCGAATTCGGCGTAGATGCTCGGATCATGCTGCCCGTCATCGCCAATGAGGACCCAGGCGATTTCGGGGAATTCCTCGGCCAGCCGACGCAGCTGGTCAACCTTGTGCTGGACCCCACTGCGGAACCAGGAACTGGGTGTCGGGCCCCAGTCGGTCAGCAACAGCGGGCCACGGGGATACAGGTTTCGGGTCAGGAAGCGGGTCAGTGTTTGGGCCACATTCCAGGCACCGGTGGACAGGTAGATGGTCGGGGTATCGCCCCCGGAGGAGACCAGCCGTTCCATCATCACCGCCATGCCCGGCGTCGGAACCCGGGCATGCTCGGAAAGAACAAAGGAATTCCAGGCAGCCAGCAAGGGGCGGGGCAGCGCGGTGACCACCACGGTATCGTCAACGTCGCAGATCACCCCGGTACGTTGGGTGTGGTCGATAACCAGGACCTCGGAAGAGACACTCTCCCCACCGTCGGGGCATAGGTCAATACGCCGCCAACCCGGTTCCAGGTGCACTGCCAGCTTGACGTCGACGACTCCACCACGATCGGCTTGCACTTCGAAGCGATGGCCGTCCACATGGACGGCGACCTTGCCGAAAGGCAGGATCGGCGAGGTGAAGTTCTTGAAACCACGGATCCCGTCTTCGATCATCTGCGCCTTGTGGCGACCGTTTTCGAAGGCATCCGGCGTGGCCAGGACCGCCCGGGCGAATACGCGAATCCAGCCGCCGTCCGGACTGCTGTATCCGTACCCCAGATACGGCATGATCAGCGGGCTGAGTCCCCGGGCGACAGCCCGGCGCGCACGGGATTGGTGGAAGTGATCCTCCAACCGCGAGGCAATATGGCGCGCGGTGCCGTCGGTAGCAGCATGAGTCATGTTTCCAGTCTTTCACGAGCACGTGCGTGCGATGGCAAAGGCCAAGATTATGTGTCGAAAGGCTGGACTTTTTCTACATTACGTAGAAAACTAAGAATATGAGATATGAACACGACAACGACTCCCCGGTACTTCATCTGACCGATGAGCAGTGTTGGGAACTGCTGACACACAGTGCCCATGGTCGTATCGCCACGGCGGCCGCAGGCATTATCGATATTGTCCCGGTGAATTACGCGGTTCACAACGGGCATGTCTTCCTGCGTACCGCACCGGGCAACAAGCTCGCAGCGATGACCGTCAACCATTCGGTGGCCTTTGAAGCCGACGGGATCCTCTCCGATGAGGCCTGGAGTGTTGTGGTTCACGGTACCGCCACAGTCCTGGAGCATGAGGACGAGATTGCCGAAGCCCGCCAGTCAGGCGTCACCCCGTGGATCCCGACGTTAAAGGATGCCTGGATCCGGATCAAGGTGGACCGGATCGCCGGTCGCCATTTCCTGCTTGGCGTGCAGCCCGAGGTTGTCGACTAGGCGCCACCTGGCGGTTTGCCGCGCATGATTGACGGTTCCGCGCCGGGGTGCACCCGCCCGGGCGCGGAACCGGCAGTGTTCCTCGGGCTTCGATTCGACTGCCGGGTCAGTAGTCGTAGAATCCTGAGCCGGTCTTGCGCCCCAGCCGCCCCTCAGCGACCTTTTGCATGACCAGTTCATGGGGCTTGTCGGCGTCAGCACCGGTTTCGGCATGGGTCGCCTGCGCGATGAAGTCGATGACGTCCAGGCCCACCAGGTCCATCAGCTCGAACGGCCCCATCGGATGGCCCAAGGCGGTGCGCGCGGTGGTGTCGATGTCCTTGATACTTGCCACTCCTCCCGAGAGCAACTCCAGCGCCTCGCGTTGGATGGCACCCATCATCCGGTTGGCGATGAAACCGGGGATCTCGCGTTGCACCAGGACCGGTTCCTTGCCCATGCGCCGGGCCACCTCCATAACGGTGTTCACCGTGGTGTCAGTGGTGTGTTCGTTGCGTACCACTTCCACGCATTTCA
Organism: Glutamicibacter sp. MNS18; assembly: GCF_026107515.2. Taxonomy (GTDB): domain Bacteria; phylum Actinomycetota; class Actinomycetes; order Actinomycetales; family Micrococcaceae; genus Glutamicibacter. The sequence goes on from NZ_JAPCHW010000009.1 coordinate 64,530, forward strand.
TCACCAGCGCGGGATTGAAGAAGTGCATGTTGCATACCTGCCCGGGACGGCCCGTTGCCGCGGCAACCTGGGATGAGGCCAGCGTGGACGAGTTGGTGGCCAGAACGGCGTGCACCGGTGCGACTTTCCCCAGTTTTCCAAAGATCGAACGCTTGATTTCCAGTTTCTCCACGGCCGCTTCAATGACCAGGTCGGCGTGCCTGGCCGAGGCATCCAGATCAGTAGTGGATGCCAAACGTTCCAATGCGGCATCCGCTGTTTGCTGTTCCATTTTGCCCTTGGCCACCCGGGTGGCTGCCCACTGTTCAAGATCTTCGTGCGCGGCTGCCAGCGCGGCCTCGGAAATGTCGTTCAGTGTCGTGGTGTAGCCGGCAAGCGCGGCACTCATGGCGATTTGCCGCCCCATGGTCCCGGCGCCAATGACCAGAATCCGGTTGATGCCCATTGTGGTTCCCCTTTCCCTATCCCCGCAGGTAGGTTGTGGTGGTATGCGTGTAGAACTCCCGCGCCGCAGCCCCTTGTTCGTTCGGACCGTAACCGGAGGCCTTGGCTCCGCCGAAGGGAACGTGTGGATCGGCACCAGCGGATTCGGAATTCACATGCAGGATGCCGACATCAAGCTGCTCCTGGGCGCGAATTGCCGTGGCCAGGTCGCGAGTGAATAAGGCCAGGCTGAGGCCGAATTCGCTGTCCTCGGCCGATGCGAATGCCGCGTCGGTCCCTGCGACCCGCACTACCGTGAGTACCGGGGCGAAGAATTCCTCGCGCCAAGCCGGGTTGTCCTCCGGCTTGTGGGATGCGGGCAGTTCAAGAATGACCGGGCCCATGTACCCCGGCCCTTCCGGTGCCTTTCCCCGATAGGTTTCGGTGGCTCCTGCGGCCAGCGCCGCCTGGATTCCCTTGTCGACTAAGATCCGGGATTTCTCATCCACCAGTGGGCCCATATGCACCCGGGGATCCAGCGGGTCGCCGGTCACCCAGCGGTCCAATCGATCGCGAAGCCTGGCCAGGAAATCCTCGGCAATCGACTGGTCAAGTATCAACCGGGAGGTCGCGGTGCATTTCTGCCCGGTAGACCGGAATGCGCCATTGAGCACCTGTTCCACCGCCAGTTCCAGGTCCGCGTCAGCCAATACGACCGCGGCGTTCTTTCCGCCCATTTCCGCCTGAACCGGAATACCGCGGTTCGCGGCAGTGGCGCAGAGCGAACGGCCTACGGCGGTGGATCCGGTGAAGGAGACCCCTGCCAGTTGGGGATGCCTCATGAGGGCATCGCCCAGCCGACCTGGCCCGATAACCAGGTTCAGCACCCCCGCGGGCAGTTCCGCCGCGTCGAATGCCTCCACCAGGCGCTGGGCCAGCAGCGGGACAAGGCTGGCCGGCTTGAACACCACGGTGTTGCCATAGATCAATGCCGGCGCGATCTTCCATGCGGGAATCGCAATCGGGAAATTGAACGGGGTAATGATTCCGAGAACCCCCAGTGGTTTGTGTGAAACCAGGATTTGCTCGCCAGGCCGCGGCGAATGGAACACGGTTCCGGCCTGGCGTTCGGATTCCCCGGCATAGTAGTCCAGGATCTGGGCAGCACGGCTGACCTCGCCGATCCCTTCGGCCAGGGTCTTGCCCTCCTCCCTGGACAGTTCCGCACCAATGTCCCCGCTGCGTTCATGCAACCAGCTGGCGGCCCGTTTCAGGTAGCCAGCCCGGGTTGCCATCGGGGTTCGCGCCCAGTCTCCCCGAGCCGCGGCGGCCGCGGCAAAGGCCTGGTCAACCTGCCCGGCATCGGCGGCGGTTCCGTTGGCCACCGTCTGACCGGGATGGGCCGCGGCGAAGGAGGCGATCGGTGCGCCGTTGCCCGTTTCCCATTGCCCGGCCAGGTACTGGCGCAACGCGACGGGATTGCAGTGCTGTTTCATCAACAGTCTTCTCCTCGGTAGGGTTTTAGCGGAAGGCCGGGACGCCGGTGAGCTTGTTGCCCAGGATCAGGGTGTGCACCTCGTCGGTGCCCTCATAGGTGCGCACCGATTCGAGGTTGTTGGCATGGCGCAACGGCGAATAGTCCAAGGTGATGCCGTTCCCGCCCAGGATGGTGCGTGCCTCACGACAGATTTCGATCGCCTCGCGGCAGTTGTTCAGCTTGCCCACCGAAATCTGGTGGAGGTCCAGGGTTCCGGCATCTTTCATCCGGCCGATGTGCAGGGCCAGCAGGTACCCCTTGTTGATTTCCAGGGCCATGTCCACGAGTTTCTGTTGGGTCAACTGGTATCCGGCCAGCGGCTTGTCGAACTGCATACGCTCCTGCGAATACTTCAGCGCCACCTCGAAGGAGTCCCGGGCAGCACCCATGGAACCCCAGATGATGCCATAGCGTGCCTCATTCAGGCAGGAGAATGGTCCCTTGAGTCCAACCACGTTGGGCAGCACCGCCTCCGCGGGCAGGCGCACGTCGACCAGTTCGATTTCGCACTGGATGGACGCGCGCATGGAGAGTTTGGGTTCGATCGGGGTTGCCTGGAAACCCGGGGTGTCGGTGGGCACCACGAATCCACGGATGCCTTGCTCGGTTTGTGCCCAGATCACCGCCACCTTGGCCACGTTGGCCAAGCCGATCCAGCGTTTGGTTCCGTTGAGGATCCAATCGCTTCCTTCACGACGGGCAAAAGTCTGCATGCTGGACGGATCGGACCCGGCCGTGGGCTCGGTCAAGCCGAAGCAGCCGATGGCTTCACCGGCGGCCATTTGCGGCAGCCACTGCAGTTTCTGTTCCTCGGATCCGTGCTTGTGAATGGCGCTCATGGCCAGGGAGCCCTGCACTGAAACGAAGGTGCGCAAACCCGAGTCCCCTGCTTCCAGTTCGGTCCCGGCCAGCCCGTATTCCACCGCGGATCGTCCGGCGCAGCCGTAGCCTTCCAGGTGCATGCCCAGCAGGCCCAGTTTTGCCATCTCGGGCACGATCTCCAGGGGGAATACGGCATTTTCGTACCAGCTGGCAATGTTCGGTTTGATGGTCTCGTCCACGAAGGCACGCACCGAGTCGCGCAGGGTGATCTCTTCGGTACTGAGCAGGGATTCGAAGTTGATCAGGTCGGCGGGATCCAGGGTCGCGGGCAGGGAGTTGTTCATGGTGGTTCTCCTTGGGAATACGGTGGGTTAGGGTGTCGATTTTAGGTGCGTGAGGTTTTCATCAGGACGTCCTGGTGCTGCCCCTGGCGTGGCGGCACGCTGCGGTATTGGGCGCCGGTACGCGAAAGCCCGATCGGGCTGGCAATGTGCGTGGTGGTCTCGCCGGTGAGCTGGTCGGTGATGACTGCCACCGGGTCGAGCCCGAGGTCGGTGGCGAAGTCGAGCGCCTCGGCGATGGAGTTGACCTTGCCTGCGGGCACCCCGGCGGCCATCAGAGTTCGTGCCCAGTAGGCAGCTGGCTGCGCGGCGGTGACCGATTCGATCAGTGCCTTCAGCTCGCGCCGGTGCTCGACCCTGGCGGAATTGGTGAGGAACCTTGGGTCCGTGGCCAGTGCGGGTGCGGACAGTTCCCGGCACAGTGCGGCAAATTGCCGGTCGTTGCCCACGGCGATCACCACCACCCCATCTTGCGCCGCAAAGGTCTCGTACGGCGCGATGCTCGGATGGGCGTTGCCCATCCGGGGCGGGCAGTTCCCGGTGGCCAGGGTGCTGCTGGACTGGTTGGTCAGTCCGGCCAACAGGGAGGTCATCAGGTTGATCGAAAGGCGTTGTCCTTGTCCGCTGGCATCCCGTTCGCGCAGCGCCAGCAGGATACCGCTGACCGCATTCTGCGCGGCGAGCACGTCAACCAGGGCGACCCCTACCTTGCTTGGTGTCCCTTCGGGTTCCCCGGTGATGCTCATCAGTCCGCCGACTGCCTGGACCAGCAGGTCGAATCCGGGAAGGGCAGCGCCCCGTTTGTCCCCAAACCCGGAGATCGAGCAGTACACCAGACGCGGGTTGAGGGCCTGCAGGGACTCGTAGTCGAGGCCGAATTTGTCCAGCACACCGGGACGGAAATTCTCCACCAGCACATCGGCGTCGCGTATCAGCTCGCGCAGGGCCTGTAGCTGCTCCGGATCGGCGAAGTCGGCCACGATGGCCTGCTTGTTGCGGTTCACCGACCAGTAGTAGGTGCTGATTCCTCCCGCGGTGACCGGTGGTTTCCAGCTACGGGTCTCGTCTCCTGCAGGGCTCTCCACCTTGATGACCTCGGCGCCGAAATCGGCCAAGGTCATGGTGCATAGCGGTCCGGCAAGGATACGGGACAAGTCCACGACCCGGATCCCCTCCAGTGGTTGGCTCATCTTCGAACCTGCTTTCACGCTCAAGAACGACTCTGTTACATGTTGCATGCAACACTAGTTCAGAAGAGCCTGCCAGGCAAGAGGTGAAACGGGAATCAGCTGAAGGTGTCCCCCAGGACCAGCGCATCCAGGCGCTGAAGGAAACCCTCCGCTTCCAACCCCGGAGTCCGCGCGCACACCGCGCGGATCAGCATTTGGGCTGTGCGCATCACGTGGCTGCGCATGGCGATCGCGGCGGCCATGGGGTCCCTGTCGATAATGGCCTGCATCAGCTCATTACGGTCCCCGGCCAGCTCCTGGCTGGTCCGGGCCTGGGGAATGGTGATCTGCCCGTGGGCCAGGACCAGGTTACGCAATTCGCTGATGATCCCGTCAAGCTTGGCGTTACCGGCCAACCCCAGCAGGTAGAGGTGGAACTTCTTGTCGGCTTCCAGCGTGGCTCGCCCATCCCCCGTCTGCCCGACCTCCAGCAATTCGCGGTGCAGTTCGGCCAACCGCGCGATGTCCTGCTCACTGGCATTCAGTACGCCGCGGGCGGCCGCGGGCGGCTCCACGGCAAGTCGAACCTGGAAGACCTCAACAATGTCCTCCAGGGAAATCTGGTTTACGCGCACCCCGCGGTTCTTCGCAACCGTGAGAATGCCTTCCTTCTCCAGCAACTGCAACGCCTCGCGCACCGGAGTGCGCGACACCCCCAGCTTCTCGGCAATCGCGATCGCCGAGTAGTGCTCGTCCGGCACCATCTCACCAGCCACGATGGCGGCACGAATCCTGGTGGTCACCTGTTCGGTCAGCGACATCTTGGGGACGATCGGTTGCATGCTACTCATATGTGAAGCATATCCTGCCCCGACTTCACTGCGGATTCGCAACAACCCTAGATGGTCCGGCGCAACGGGACTTCCCTGATCAGCGCCACGCAAACCACGGCAACAGCGGCCACGATCGCCGAGACCAGGAACACGATCCCGGTCGCCTCCCCGTACGCGGCCTCAACAACCAACCGCACCGGGGCGGGCATCGCCGAGAGGTTCAGCGAATCCCCGGCGTCCACACCCACCATGAATTCCGCACCCAGCTTGGATACTCCGGTATTCACCAGATCCGACACCCGGTTGGACAGCATCGCGCCGAGCACGGCCACCCCGGCCGAACCGCCCACCGAGCGGAAGAAAGCCACCGCGGAACTGGCCGATCCGATATCGGTGACCTTGACGGTATTCTGCACGGACAGGACCAGGTTCTGGAGCATGAAGCCCATGCCCAGGCCGTTGAGGAACATCCCCACCCCCAGGAGCCAGTACTCGGTGTCGTGCTGCATGAAACTGAGCAACAGCAATCCGGCCACGTTGAACAGCGACCCGAGCACCAGGTAGATCTTCCAGCGTCCAAACCGGGTAATCATCTGCCCGGAGAATACCGAACCGGCAAAGTTCCCGGCAATCAACGGCAGGGTCATCAGGCCCGCCATGGTCGGTGAGGCTTCCCGGGCAATCTGGAAGTACTGGCCGATGAAGGCGCCGGTGCCGAACATGCCCACACCAATGGCGATGGAAGCGATGATGGCCAAGGACGTGGTGCGGGTCGCGATGATCCGCAAGGGAACGATCGGGTCGGGAACAATGCTTTCAACCCAGAGCAGGATCGCCGTCAGCAGCAGGGCCCCGCCGACCATGGAATAGGTCTGCCAGGAATGCCAGGCGAAGAACTCGGGCTTGCCCACATAGGACACCCAGATCAACAACAGGCTCACAGCGCTGGTAAGCAGAACGGCCCCGCCCCAGTCGATGTACACCGGTCGCTTGATATGCACGATATGCAGCGTCTTGTGGATCAGGACCATGGACAGCAGGCTGATGGGAATCCCCAGGAAAAAGGTCCACCGCCAGCCCAGCGGGGAGTCGACGATCAGGCCACCGAGCAGCGGCCCGGCCGCTGTGGCCACGGCCATGACCGAACCGAAATAGCCGGAATACTTGCCGCGCTCGCGCGGTGCGATGACCGTGCCGATGACCGCCATGCCCATGGCGGTCAGCCCACCCATGCCCACCCCCTGGATGACCCGGGCCCCGAGCAGCATGGGGATCGAGGTGGAAAAGCCGGCCAACAGCGAACCGCCAACGAACACCAGGATCCCGGCTTGCAGCAGTTTCTTCTTGTCGAACAGATCCGCCATCTTGCCCCAGATCGGGGTGGTGGCCGCATTGGCCAGCAAGGCGGAAGTCAGCACCCAGTTGAAGTCCGTTTGCGAACCTCCCAGGGAATCCATCATGGTCGGCAGGGCAATCGAGACGATGGTGGCTGCCAACATGGCGGCGAAGAAGGAGGCCAGCACGCCGGCAATCGAGCGCAGGGTCTCGTGGTAACTCATCACCGGCAGGTCGCTTCGTAACTGCTGCGCCTCTGAGGCTTCCATTTCATCCTTCATCAGCAGGCCCCGCCTTTGGCCGGCCCATTCGCGCTCCTGGTTTCCTCGACCCCGCGCGCCATGGCCTCATTCAGCTCACCCAGCGTCGCGATGGCATCGTCCAGGCGTTGCCCGGTCCAGCCGGGCAGCAGCCCGGCCAGGCGCTCACCGCGGACCCGGTCCCGTTCCCGCACCAGTTCCCGGCCTGATTCGGTGACCGTCAACAGCTGCCGTCTGGCATCCGACGCGCAGTTGACCCGGTCAAGCAGGTCCGCCGCTTCCAGCTCGGCCACATGGCGGCTCATGGCGCCGGGACCGATCCCCAGGTAGCAGGCCACTGCCGCGGCGTGGATGGGCTGCTGACGCAGGACAACCTTCAACACATGATGCGAGGCATTGGATACCGGGAAGTCCTCGGACCCCAGCTGGGAGAAGATCCGCAGGGTACGTGATCCGCGGGCCAGTTCGTCCAGCAAATCCTCAATCCGTGCCTTGTCCGCCGGCATTCAACCACTCCATAAAGTTGCATCATAAAACTGTTGCCTTGGTCAACAATATTTTAATTCGTTGCCCTAGTCAACGGTATTCGAGGTGACGGGATCTCCAGCCGCTACGCTGGAACCGTGGAGAACCCTGCAGCTATTGAACATCTTGCCGAAAACCTGCGCCTCATCGCCCTGGAATCCGGGAGGCAGGCGGCACAGATCCTGCGCGAGAACTTCCGCACCGGCATACGTGCCGAGCACAAGACCAATCCCCATGACCTGGTGACCGATGTGGACCGGCGCAGCCAGTTGCTGCTGACCGATCGGTTGATGTCCGGATACCCGGACTCCTGGGTACTCGGCGAGGAGCATCTCGACCTCCCCTCCGGGCCCCGGGCGGGGACGCAGGTCCAGTGGATCGTGGATCCGCTGGATGGAACCAGCAATTTTGTCCACGGGGTGGCGTTCTTCTGCGTTTCCATTGCCGCCGCCATCAACGACCGGCTCGTTGCCGCCGTGGTGATCGACCCGATCAGTGGGGATGAGTTCAGCGCCAATCTGGCCGCGGCGTACCTCAACGGCCGGGTACTCGAACCCGGCCCCCGCCCGGAGCAGGCCCGCGCCAACCTGATGACCGACTATCCCGCGGCCGAAGCCATTGCCACCGATGGCACCCTGGCCTTGGAGATCTTCGGCCAGTGGGTCCAGGATTTCGCGACGGTGCGGCGCAAGGTGTCCGCCGCCCTGGCCTTGGCACATGTGGCCGCGGGATGGTGCGATGCGACCATCGGTTTCGACACCAAACCCTGGGATGTGGCGGCCGGGGCCCATCTGGTCCGAATGAGCGGAGGTAGTTACCGGGGACTTCCGCTGGCACCCGCCCCGACGGCGGAACACCTCGCGCGTGGATTCAAGGCCACGGGACCAGCGGCACACTTCCCGTCACTTGATGCGGCCGCCGAACGTCTTGCGGCCCATCGGGCGGCTAAGCACCCGGAACCCTCCACCCGGCCCCAGCACTAGGCATCGCCCCCTACAGTTTTCGGGTCTACAGTCGTACCCTGAATACATGGCACCACTATTCCATCGAACTGCACACTCCGCCGTGCAGCACCACGGTGGCGGAGGAGTGATCCTCGGAGGCATCGGACTGGTTCTCCTGTTCGGAGCCTTCGCAGTGATGTTGGCAGCCATGTCCCTGGACTGGCAGCCACTGTTGATCGGCATCAGTTTTGGCGTATCAACGATTCTTTTCGGTACGGTGTACCACTTCACCCACTACAAGGATTCCCGGTAGCCCGCAGGCCACCCGAAACGGGGCCCGGGCGGTGGCATATGCCACCGCCCGGGCCCCGTCAGCTGCACCGGAGATCCGGTACCGTCACTCCAGGTGGGTCGGTGCGAACATCTTCAGCAGCGTCTGCACGACAATCACGTTGGGTCCCTCGGAAGCGAAGGCCTCGGCCAAGGCCGGCCCCACCTCGGTGACATCCACCTGACGGGCGGGAACCCCGAAGGACTGCGCCAATGCCACGAAGTCCGGCCGGGCCAGTTCGGTAGCCGTCGCCTTGCCGAAAGCGCCTTCCATGTATTCGCGCAGGATCCCGTACCCGCCATCGTCGACGATGAGCCAGGTGACCGGCGCATTGTGCTGCTTGGCAGTGGCCAGTTCGGCGATCGAGTACATGGCCGAGCCATCCCCCGATACCGCCAGCACCCGCGCCCGGGCATGATCCCGCCCCTGGACCTCCAAGCCAATCGCACCACCGATGGCCGAAGGGTACCCGTAGCCCAGGCCGCCGGCTCCCTGCGCCGAGTGGAACTGCCCGTCCTTCGAATCCCAGCAGCTCCAGCCCCAGTAGGCCGCAATGGTCATATCCCAGAAGGTCTGCATCGAGTCCGGTACCGCAGCGCGGATATCGGCCATGAACGTGCGTTCCTTGGCCAGGTCCTGGGCATCCAGCCGCGCCTGCACCTTGGCCAGGGTGCCGGCCACCACCTGTTGCGGGCTGCGTCCATGCCAGTCGGCCCGGGCCCGGTGCCCGCTGCGTTGGAGTTCTCCAACCAGCTGCTCCAGGGCCGCCTTCGCATCCGCGCGGAGTCCCAAGGCGGGGGTGTTCGATTCCAGCACCCGCGGCTCCGCGTCGATCTGGATCATCTTCCCGCGCGGTGCCAGGGAGAAGTAGTTGCTGCTGACCTCACCGAGGGACGAACCGACGACAATGAGCACATCGGCATCCTCCAGCACCTCGGTGACGTGGCGGTCTTCCACCCAGGATTGAAGTGAGAGCTCATCGTCCCAGGCGAAGGCGCCGTTGCCGCCCGGGGTGCACAACACCGGGGCCTGCAGTAGCCGGGCGACCTGTGCCAGGGCCTCTTCGGCCCCGGAACGCCGCACCCCGCCACCGGCCACGATCACCGGGCGGTCGGCCTGGCCCAGCCAACGCACGGATTCCTCGACCAGTTCCACCCGAGGGGGATGGTCGTAGGCTTCGGCGAGCGCGTCACGAACCGGTGGCACCATGACCGGGGCCAGCAGCACGTCCTGTGGTACCTCCACCCAGACCGGCCCCATGGGAACGGTGATCGCCTCCGCCCAGGCGTCCTGGATGGCCGAGGGAATGGAGGAGGCGTGGTGCACGGTGCGCTGGAATTTGGTGACGTTGGCGGCCGAGGCTTTCTGGTCATCGAGCTGGTGCAGCATGCCCTTGCGTCGGGCGCCGAGTCCGTCCAGCGGGATCTGGCTGGCGACAACCACCATCGGCACCCCGGTGGCGTAGGCTTCCTGCAGCCCGGCCAATGACGTCAAGGCGCCGGGACCGGTGGACAGGAACAGGACACCCACTTCCCCGGTGGCCCTGCTGTAGCCATCGGCCGCGAAGGCGGAGTTGTTCTCCACCCGGGAGGAAACGAACTGCAGCTCGGAGCGGGACAAGGCATCGAACAGTCCCAGGGCATGCTGTCCGGGGATTCCGAACACCGTCTTGGCACCGAGCGCACTCAGCGTCTCGATGACCAGGTCTCCCCCGTTTCGTTGCACGCTGTGCCCCATTCTCAGTTCCTTCCGTTCCGGCTGCGCAGCTCGCTGATCAGGCTGATCAGGTCGTAGGTGACATGCGAGGCGGCCACCCCGGTGATTTCGGCATGGTCATAGGCCGGGGCGACCTCCACGATATCGGCTCCCACGATATCCAGGCCACGCAGCCCGCGCAGGATCTCGAGCAGTTCGCGGCTGGTGATGCCGCCGGCTTCGGGGGTCCCGGTTCCCGGTGCATGGGCGGGATCGAGCACGTCGATATCCACGGAAATGTACAAGGGGCGGCTGCCGATCCTGTCGCGCAACTTGTCCACGATCTCCCGCACGCCCTGGCAGTAGACATCGGAGCTGGTGACGATGCCGAAGCCGAAGCGCTTGTCGTCTTCCAGGTCCTTCTTGCCGTAGAGCGGACCGCGGGTTCCCACATGGCTGATCGCCTCGGTGTCCAGGATGCCTTCCTCCACGGCCCGGCGGAAGGGGGTTCCGTGGGTGTACTCGGCGCCGAAATAGGTGTCCCAGGTGTCCAGGTGGGCGTCGAAGTGCAGCAAGGCCACCGGGCCACCGGCACGCTTGGCCGCGGCACGCAACAACGGCAATGCAATGGTGTGGTCCCCGCCGATGGTGACCAGCGAGGCCCCGTCGGCGGTGAGCTCCAGCGCGTTGTGCTCGATGGTCTCGATGGCCTCGTTGATGTTGAAGGGGTTCACCGCCATGTCCCCGGCATCGGCAACCTGGCTCAGCGCAAAGGGTGAAACGTCAACGGCCGGGTTATAGGGGCGGATCAGGCGAGAGGATTCACGCACGTGGGTGGAGCCGAAGCGGGCGCCCGGCCGGTAGGACACACCGCTGTCGAAGGGCACGCCGACGATCTTGATATCCGCCTTCTCGACCTGGTCCAGTCGCGGAAGTCGCGCGTAGGTCCCGAACCCGGCATAGCGCGGTGTCACCGCGGCGTTGATGGGTCCGAGCTTGCCATTTTCCTCGATACGAATTTCTTCCACAACTGGTCCCTTCAGACGGTCAATGAGTTTTCTTATAGGAAACACTCGTTTTCCAATATGCTATTTATTCATGTGACATACGTCAAGGGCCCGGGCACAAAAAAGGGCTGCCACGGCGTGTCCCGCCCTTCCAGGCGAAACCCCACCATGGCAGCCCCGGCGCCGGCAGATGGCACTATGCCGCGGACGCAATGGCCCGGGACAGCACCTCCAGGCCATCGCGCAACAGGTCCTCACCGATGACCAATGGCGGCAACAGCCGGAGCACGTTCCCGTGCGTGCCACAGGTCAAGGTGATCACACCCTGGGAGTGGCAGTCCCGGGACACCTTCGCGGCCAGATCCGGACGCGGCACCAGGGTGCCACGATCGGCGAACTCCACGGCGAGCATCGCACCCCGCCCGCGGACCTGGGCGACAATGGAGGTGGAATCCAGCAACGGTTCCAGCACCTCGCGCACCACCTGCTCGATACGGCGCGCATTGGCCAACAACACCCCGTCCTCCAGCTGCTCAAACACCGCCAGGGCGGCTTCACAGGCCAGGGGGTTGCCGGCATAGGTGCCACCCAGCCCTCCCGCATGCGGGGCATTGAGCAATTCCGCCCGTCCGGTGACCGCCGAAAGCGGTACGCCATTGGCCAACGCCTTGGCAGTGAGCACCAGGTCCCCGGCCACCTGTTCGTGTTCCGAGGCGAACAGGGTCCCCGTCCTTCCGATGCCGGCCTGGATCTCATCCAGCACCAGAACGATGCCGTACTTGTCGGCCAGCTTGCGCAGCCCCGGAATGAATCCGGCCATTGGCACCACGAACCCACCTTCGCCCTGGATGGGTTCGATCACCATGGCGGCGAAGCTGAAGGGATCGTGTTCGCGCAAGGTGGACTCCACCGATTCCAAAACCTGCTCGACACGCACCCCGGCATTGCGCAAAGGGTTGGCGGATGCGGCCCGCACGATGTGATCGGGCATCGGCCCGAAGTTCTTCTTGTAGGGGTTCACCTTGGCCGTCATGGCCATCGTCAGCAACGAACGCCCATGGTAGGCCTCATCGAATACCAGGACGTTGGGCCGCCCGGTTGCCGCCCGGGAAATCTTCACCGCATTCTCCACCGCTTCGGCCCCGGTGGTGAACAGCGCGGTGCGCTTGGCGAAATCCCCCGGGGTGTTCCGGTTGAGCCAGGAACAGACCTTGGTGAAGGCCTCGTACTCGGTCACCATGAAACAGGTGTGGGTGAACTTCTCCAACTGGGCCGCCACTCGTTCGGCGACCCGCGAATTCGATGCACCCAATGAGGTGACCGCGATACCGGAAGCGAAGTCGATCAGCCGGTTCCCGTCAACGTCCCGGACGATCCCGCCCTCCGCACGTTCAACGAATACCGGCAGCGCGATGCCGAAGCCGCTGCTCACCTGCTCCGCGCGTTCGGCATGCAGCTCAAGCGAGCGCGGGCCGGGGATGTCGGTGAGCAGGTGGCGCGTCTGGAGCAGGCTGCGGTCCGTGGCATTAATCAGGGTTTCAGTCATGCCTCCAGATTAGGTTCGCCGGTGACACGCGTCACTGGGCATTCCATCCTTTCGGCTCGCACATGCTGGATAATCTACCCAGTGATTACACTTTTGCAGCTGGGTGCCGAGTTGGGTCGCAGTTTCCATGCCACCGCCGCCGCGGGATTCCCCGCCGTCCCGGTCAGCGGTGTGCACATCTCCGAGCTGGAGGACCCCACCCCGTATCTGGAAGGCAGCGAACTGCTTCTGACCACGGGGATGCCCTTCGCCTCCTCGGCGGCGGCAACAGTCGCCTACCTGTCGCGGCTGGCCGCCCACGGGATTACCGCCCTGGGTTTGGGGCTCGGCCCATGGCTGGAAACGGTCCCGGACTACGTCATCGACGAATCCCAGCGACTGGGCATCCACTTGGGAGTGGTTCCGGATTCGGTACCGTTCCAGCATGTCTCCCGCGCCTACTGGAGGCTTTCCGCGCACAGTGCCACCAGCGAACTGATGGGGACACTGGGAACCCAAACGGCCCTGGCACGGGCAGCGAATCGTCCCGATGCCGACACGGCCGTGATCGAACGACTGGCGCGGGCCCTGGGCGGCTGGTCCGCCTACCTGCCGCTGGGAGGCCAACCCGACGCCTACTGGCCGCCATCGACTGCCGCTTTGCTTCCACGAATCCGCCGGGAATGCGAACGCTTCCACGGGGTCGATATGCCCTCGGCCGCTACTTTCGAACTCCAGGGCCAGCCGGTGGTGGCCTATCCGGTACTGGCCGGCCACCGCCTGGACGGGTTCCTGGCCATCTGCGCCGGAGGCCAGGTAACCAAGGCCGACCGGCAGGTCATGATGACCGTGGCTACATTGCTCAGTCTCCGTGCCCGGCAACGCCAGGCCGAGGGCGCCACGACCCGGGCCCTGGGTGCGGCGGTGACAAAATTGTTGCTCCACGGCGAACACCACGCTGCGCGCTTGGTTGCCCGGGACCTGGGGATGAGCAGCACCCTGGACCGGCCGGTGCGAGTGCTGTTGGCCGCCTCCGCCGATACCACCGCCATTCCACCCGGCCTGCCGGAACTGATCGGGTCAATCGGCGACAGCCCGTCCGGCACCGGACTGCCGGACTACACCTTGGCGTACGCCCATGAGGGGATCTGGTATCTGGTTCTCGAAGCCCGGAGTGCTGGGCCCGCGGAGCGATCCGGTACTGCGCACGGAACCAGCGGGGATTGCCACCTGCGCGCCGTGCTCAGCGAGCCGTTGCAGCTTCCCGAGATCCCGGGTCAGCTTCCCGCCCTGCGAAGGATGCTGGCGCAGGCAACCCCCGGAATCCTGGCCCCGGCGGATCCCGGAACCGGCCAGCGTGCCTCCGGTTGGGTACGCACATTGCGCGACTACCGGCGCAGCGACCTGCTGTCGACGGTGCGCGCCTACCTCGCCGCACGGGGGACCTGGGAAGAGGCAGCACGTTCCCTGGGGATTCACCGCAACTCGTTGCGCTTGCGCATCGCTACCGCCAGTGAGCTGCTGCAGGTGGATCTGGACGACCCGGATGTCGCAGCCGAACTCTGGCTGGCCATACGGCAAGCCGAGTCCTGATACCCCGGGGGCACGGGCCAGACCGGTCGGGCCACCCGTGCTGGGTGACCCGACCGGCCTGGGGACCCTGGGGATCATGGGCTACGACGCACCATACTTCCGCGGCAGTTTCCGGCCCGCTTCCGTTACGGCGGAAGGTTGGCCGTCCAGCAGATCCGGCCCCGCAGCGCCCAGCTTCGCCTGCTGCCGTATGCTCAGCCTGTGCAACAGTTCCAGTTCGGCGCGTTCGCCGGGGGCGATGCCACGGGGGATACGCAGGATGAACAGTGTGCCCAGCAGCCACCATCCGCCGAAGAGCAGCCAGGGTTGCCAGGCGATGGCCGCCGGCATGCCCGGCAGGTACAAGGTGATCAGCCCGGCGCACAACAGCACCGACAGCGCACCGATTCCCTGCCCGAAGTTCCCGCGGCCACCCACGCGCAGCGGGCGGTTCATGAGCGGTTCGCGGCGGCGCAGGATCAGGAAGGCCACGCCCACCAGCAGGTAGGCGATCACGATCGAGGGGGAGCCGGAGTCAACCAACCAGCCGAGCATTGCCGAGCCGAAGAAGGGTGCGAGCAACGAGAGCGCACCGATGAACATCAACGCGTTGGCCGGCGTCCGGTACTTGGGATGTAACCGCGCGAACCAGCTCGGTAGCATTCCCGAGTGCGCCATCGCATAGAGCAATCGCGATGCCCCCATGAGCAGCGAGTTCCAGGAAGTCAGGATGCCGGCAATACCCCCGGCAATCAGCAGTTTCGCCATACCCTCCGAATTGAACAGCGCGCCCATGGCGTCCGCTGTAGCCAAATCGGAACCGGCCAGCGCCGCCGGCCCGATCCCGGACGAGGTGGCCAGGATCACCATGACGTACCAGGCGGTGGCGACCAGAACCGAGATCACCACATACCGCCCGATTTTACGTGGGGCGATATTGCATTCCTCGGCCGATTGCGGGATTACGTCGAATCCGACAAACATGAACGGCACGATGATCATCACACCAAAGAATCCGGAGACCCCGTTGAGGAAGAACGGCTCCATATTCGCCGAATCCCCGTTGGCGAAGGACCCGGTCAACAGCATCGCGCCGATCAGGAAGAGGAAGATCACGACAAACGTCTGGACGATACCGGCGGTCTTGATCCCCCGGATGTTGATCCAGGTGATCACCACCGCCCCGGCCACGCCCACCAGTGCCCAGATGAGGAACACTTCCGAACCGGCGATATCCCAGAGCTTGATGCTGTTGATCCGGGGGAAGATGTACGCCACGGATTTGGGCAGGGCCACGGCCTCAAAGGCCACGATGGTGATATACCCTCCCACGATCGCCCAGGAACCAGCGAAGGACCAACGGGCTCCCATCGCCCGCAACAGGTAGTTGTGCTCACCTCCGGCCTTGGGCATGGCGGCCACCAGCTCGGCGTAGGTCAGGCCGACGATTGCCATGATGGATCCGCCGACGGCCATGGCCAGGGCAGCACCCAGCGGTCCTGCCGTGGTGATCCAGCCGCCGGTGAGCACCACCCAGCCGAAGCCGATCATGGCCCCGACTCCAATAGCCAGGATGTCCCACTTCCCCAGGACCTTTTTCAAACCAGTTCCCGCATCCCCGGATGCTGCGCTTGGAGTCGCCATCGCACTTCCTTCCACTTAGTATGCTGCAGATCACACTATGAAAGGCGTGCCCAACACACTATGGATGGTTCATCCTGGTACTGGATACTTTGCACAGGACGTGCTTCAGGAACTCCCCTTCGTCCCGGACCGGCCACGCACCAGACCATGGTCGGCCCCGCGGATGGCCACGGTGAACACGAGGGACAGCAGAATGGATTTGAGCCATAGCTCGTCCGGTTCATCGGCGGGGAAGATGACCTGCACCGGACCGACCATGAAGATGATCAGTAACGACCAGAGCACGTAACCGCGCGACGCCTTGCTGGACATCAGCTGCGGGTAGCGTTGCCGTCGCCGGATGGTCAGCAGACCCAGGAGCAGGATCACCAGGGCCAGGATTCCGGCACCCATGATGAAGAAATAGCGCTCGGTCCGGATCAGGCTGACAGTCACTCCCACCGCGACGCCCAGGATGGCCGAAAGCCACCAACTGATAACCGGAGCAGGGGCGGCGTTTGCCTGAGACTCAGCAGCGTTCACCAAGATCCCTTCGTCACGATAGGCAGACAGATGCCCGGCGGATTCTCCGCCCTGTCCAGAATACTCGCCTCACGCCCCCTAGAGGACTAAGGTCCACGTCACCACGGCAGGGTCGTCCGAGGGATTGACCCAGCTATGGGGTTCGCGCCCGGGGAAGGTCACGGTATCCCCGGCGCGCAGTTCCATGCGCTCCTCGGGCAGGATCAGGGTGAACCGGCCCGAAATCACATGCAGGATTTCCACCTGGCAGTCCATCGAGTACAGCTCGGATTCCCCTGCTCCGTGCGGTGCGATCTCCGCGCGGATTACCTGTACGCGGCGCTCGGTGCGCGGGGTCAGCAGCTGCTCGACGATCCCCTCGCCGCCCAGCGAGATTCGCGGCGCCTCGCTCAACGCGACCATCTTGGTTTCGGGAACCGTGAACAGCTCCCCCACCTCGATGGAAAGCACCTCGCATAATGTAAGCAGCGTAGCCACCGAGGGGCTGGTCAGATCGCGCTCCACCCGGGAAAGGAAGCCCTTGGTCAGCCCGGACATCTCGGCCACCTGGTCAATGGTCAACCGTTGCCCCTGACGTGCCACGCGCAGTCTGCTGCCGATCCTGATGGCGGATCCGGTGGGCTCCACTGGCAACGCTTTCATCTGTCCTCCGCAGCTCTGGGGCATCTTCACTTCTTACCTTAGTGTGCCGCACCGGGATTCCGGCCACCCGGGACAACCCAGATAAAAGTTGCCTGTGAGACACATCTCGTTTACCTATAGACATCTTTTATTTTTACTGACATCCTTGTGTGAGTCGCACTATCCCAAGGAAGTTCCCATGGATTTTATTAACGGTGGCATCGTCGCCTTGTACCTTTTGGCCATGCTGGCCTTCGGCTGGTGGGGCAAGTCCCGCACCCACTCCAATACCGATTACCTGGTGGCCGGGCGCCGCTTGGGCCCGATGCTCTATACCGGAACCATGGCGGCGGTCGTCCTGGGCGGCGCCTCCACGGTGGGCGGCGTGGGGCTGGGATACCGCTATGGAATCTCCGGCATGTGGCTCGTGGTGGCCATCGGCGTCGGGGTCTCGGCGCTGTCGCTGTTCTTCGCCCCCAAGATCCAGCGTTTGAAGATCTTCACCGTCTCGCAGATGCTCACACTGAGGTACGGGTCGGAACCGGCCACGAATACCTCAGGAATCGTCATGCTGGCCTACACACTGATGCTCTGCGCCACGTCCACCGGCGCGTATGCCACCATTTTCGTGGTGCTCTACGACTGGGAACGCTGGCTGGCCATCCTGGTCGGTGGCGGCATCGTGCTGATCTATTCCTCGATCGGCGGCATGTGGTCCATCACCCTGGCCGACCAGGTGCAGTTCTTCATCAAGACCGTTGGTGTGTTCTTCCTGATGCTGCCCTTCGTCCTGGGTGCCGGTGGCGGCTGGGGTGAGATGCGCGGCCGGCTGGAAGCATCCTTCTTCCAGTGGGATGGCATCGGCGTGCAGACCATCATCACCTACTTCGTGGTCTACGGTCTCGGCCTGCTGATCGGCCAGGATATCTGGCAGCGCGTCTTCACCGCACGTTCGGACAAGGTGGCCCGCTGGGGCGGTTTGTCCGCCGGCATCTACTGCGTGCTCTATGGCGCCGCCGGCGCCATCATCGGCATGGGTGCACGGGTGGCACTGCCCGGTATCGCGGCCGAAGCCGAGGCCAACCCCGATGCGGTCTACGCCGAAGTGGCGATCCAGATCCTGCCGGTCGCCGTCGGCGGGTTCGTCCTGGCCGCCGCCGTGGCCGCCATGATGTCCACCGCATCCGGCGCCCTGATCGCCGCGGCCACCGTGGCCCGGACCGATGTGGCCCCCTTCGTGGCCAGCTGGTTCGGACGCAACCTCGCGATTGACGATTCGAAGGATCCGGAAGACGATGTGCGGACCAACCGCTGGTGGGTTTTCGGCCTGGGCGTGATCATCATGGGTCTGGCCATTGTGGTCGACGACGTGGTCGCGGCACTGACCATTGCCTACGGCATCCTGGTCGGCGGGCTGCTGATCGCCATCCTCGGCGGCCTGGCCTGGCGCCGCGGCAACGGCCTGGGCGCAGCCTGGTCCATGGCCGCCGGCACCGCGGTCACCCTCGGAACCATGATCGTGCTGGAAATCCGTTCGGACGTCGCCTTCGGCGGTGTCTATGCCAACGAGCCGATCTACTTCGGGCTGCTCGCCTCCGCCGTGGTGTACATCGTGGTCTCGCTGGCCAGTGGCCGCACCGAATCCCGAGTGCTGGAGAACTGGGACCGCCGGGTGGCCGGTCTGGGGACCGAGGAAGGCGTGGCCGCCCGGGGCAAACGCTAAAGCGCCACCGGCACGGCGGATACCACGCCCGGACGATACCCGGCCCCGGGGGCCATGGCTTTCATCCCGGCGGCCTGTTCCCGGGGAAAGCGCTGCAGTAGACTCGGCCGCATGAGCAACGATGAGGCTTCCCGCAAGGCCCGACTGCGGCGTTACCTGGACTCGGCGCGGGACGCGGTTCTCTGGAAGGCCGAGGGCCTGGGCGAGGCCCAACTGCGCCGCCCGCTGGTCCCGAGCGGAACCAGCATCCTCGGCGTCATCAACCACCTGGCTTTTACCGAGTTCGGCTATTTTTCCTATTGCATGAGCCGCCCGGTCGACAACGACCGGGCGGCTCGGCTCTTCGCCTCCGAGGATCCGATGGCCGATTTTGTTGTCGAGGCCGGGTTTTCCGGTGCCGAGGTCCTGCGCTTTTACCGCGAGGCGATCACCGCGTCCGACGCGGCCTTCGACGAGCTGCCACTGGACGCACCGGCGCACGTTGAATGGTGGGGCGAGAACGGGCACACCACACTGGAACACCTGATGCTGCACATGTGTACCGAGACAGCCCGCCATGCCGGCCACCTCGATCTGCTGCGTGAATTGCTCGATGGTCGGACCGGAATGTACCGGCAGAACGACAACCTGCCCGACTACAGCCCGGAACAGTGGCAGGAACATTACGACAGGGTGAAGGATATCGCCGACTCGGTGTAGTATCTGGACTGTTGCTTCACGAGATGCGGCGCCAAGCTCCGACTGGCCGCACACCAACCCCAGGTTCATGGGTGGTTCGGATGACGAAGCGGTCTGCGAGGCGATCCCCTCGTGGGCAAGAGCTACCTCGAAAGGCCTCGGCCACCGTGTCCACCCTCCGCGTTCTGCCCATCATCGACCTGAATACCGGCCGCCTGCAATTCAGGCTCCACGGGCAATGGGTTGTGTACTACACGGATCGTCCCCGCGAACTGCTGCGAGTCCTGGCCCGGAGCACCGCCCCGGCGTCCTTTGCCCCGGAGACCAACCGGCTAGTACTCACCGTGGCCGGGCGCCGCACCTCCCACGGATCCCTGGTGGCTTTTAGCCTTGCCAAATTCCCCGATCCATTCGCCCTGTCTACACTGGACGGTGATGGCAGAACGCCGGATCAATCGGCGGATGCCCCCTACCGTGTCTGACACGGTAGGAAGCTTGCTCGAGGAGATTCACGACCGTGATGACCGACAATCCGCACCCCTCCCCCACACCGGCGCAAATACGGCGGTGGCGTAAATACCTGGCGGACGAGATCGCCGAGGGCGCGATCTATCGGGAGCTGGCCGCCCGCCGCACCGGACAGGAACGCCAGGTGCTGCTCGGGCTGGCCGATGCTGAAGCCCGGCACGAGGCCCACTGGCGTGAACTGCTCGGCGCACATGCCAGGGACACCCGCCCTTCCGTGCAGCGCATGATCCTGCGTTTGCTGGCCCGCAACTTCGGCTCCGTCTTCGTCCTGGCCTTGGCCCAGCGGGCGGAAGGCGATTCCCCCTATGCCAAGGACACCGACGCCACCGCGCAGATGGTGGCGGACGAACAAGTCCACGAGGAAGTGGTGCGCGCCCTGGCCACCGCGGGGCGTTCCCGCCTGGCCGGGAACTTCCGGGCCGCGGTCTTCGGCGCCAATGACGGACTGGTCTCGAACTTCGCCCTGGTGTTGGGCATTGGTGCCACCGGTGTGGCCTCATCCTTTGTCCTGTTTTCCGGGATTGCCGGGTTGCTGGCCGGCGCATTGTCGATGGCTGCCGGGGAATTTGTGTCCGTGCGTTCCCAGCGCGAACTGCTCACCGCTTCGCGCCCCACGCAGGTCACGCTCTCCGCGGCACCCAACCTGGATCTGGAGGCCAACGAACTGGTCTTGGTCTACAAGGCACGCGGCATGAGCGACGAGGCGGCCGAGCACCGCGCGGCCGAACGCATGGGACTGTTCACCTGCGACTGCGACCCGTCGTTGTCGCTGCACCCCGAGGTCCAGGGTGAGGAACTCGAGCAGGAGCACGAGGAACTGGGTTCGGCCGGCGGCGCGGCCATCTCCTCCTTCCTGTTCTTCGCCTCCGGTGCCCTGGTCCCGATCCTTCCTTTCATCTTCGGCTTGTCCGGACTGCCCGCGATCCTGCTGGCCTCGGCCCTGGTGGGTGTGGCGCTGCTGTTCACCGGCGGTGTCGTGGGCCTGCTCTCCGGTGCCTCGCCCCTCAAGCGCGGGCTGCGCCAGCTGGCGATCGGCTGGGGCGCCGCAGCGGTGACCTACTGCCTGGGGCTGCTCTTCGGTGCCACGGCCGTCTAGCCACCGGGACCGCCGATGGTGGGAAACAGCACACCATCCACCGCCGACAACCCATTTAAGAACTCGGAGTGGCATATCGGACTCCCTCAACTTTCACCACGGCCCGGAACGTGAAACGATGAGAGGATGACCAATGCTGTGCCGCCCACCCTGGATGCCCGAGTCCTGCTCTCCTTTTTCGGGAACGGCCCGTACTTCTACGGCCAGGCCCTGGCCAAGGACCCTGAAGCCGTCACCGAGGTGGTCTTCAACCAGGATGAGGGCAGGCTCACCGGCCAGGTGGCCAAGGACGGGCACGCCTTCACCGTCGGTTTGACGCTGCTGGACCAGGGGCGCGGTTGGTTCATCAAGGACTTCGACTGCACCTGCCCCGCCGAGCAGGATTGCGAACACGGGGCAGCGCTGGCCGTGGCCGCCAACAGGATCGCCAGCCGTCCACGGGCCGCCACCCCGGTCGTCAACGACGTCGCCGGCGACTGGCAGCGCAATGTCGAGAGCTGGTTCGAGAAGACGGAGCCCATCGGGCCGGTGGGCCTCACCCGTTCGGCCACCGACCCGGTGAACCCGATGGCGTTGCAGTTCCTGCTCTTCGACATGAAGAACCAGGCGCAGCAGCAGTGGCTACCCTCGGGTACCACACAGTTCCTCAACCGCAACCAGCGTTTCCGGCTCGGGGTGCGCCCGATGGTGCGTGGCGGGGACAACCGGTGGGTCCGCGGCCAGCTGCGCTGGACCACCATCGCCTTCAAAACCTTCGGATGGAACCTGTTGCACAGCCAGCACCACTGGTTCACCCGCTTCGCCGCGCTGGCCCGTAGCAACACCCAGCTGCAGTTCAAACTCGACGAGGACTGGCTGTTCCTGGACAACTATTCCTCCTACCTGTTGTGGCCGATGCTGGCCGAGGCGCAGCAGCTGGGTATCGAGTTGCTCGGCACCAGGTCGGAGACCAGCATCCATCTCGGTGCCGATGCGACCTTCGAGCTTCGAGCCGACCGCAGCGACGGTGATTTGGTTGTGGCCGGCAACCTGCATCTGGCCGGCGCCGATCACCTCCTGGACGAGGACAGCTCGGCCGGAACCATTGCCGACCACGGATACTACCTGCAGCTTCCGGACACCGAGCAGATTTGGTTGGCCTCCAGCCGGGAACCGGTGGCACCGCAATATGCCCGTTGGTTCCTGGGTCGCCAGGTGCTGAAGGTCCCGCAAGCCGAGGAACAGGCGTTCTTCACCCGGGCCTATCCGCGGCTGGCCCGCCGCTTCCCGATGACCGCGGAATCCGGGGCCGTGCAGCTTCCTGGGCTGGAGCCTCCCTACCTGTCGATCGATATCCACTACACGACCAGCGAGGACGGCAAGGAACTGGCCCGGGTGGAATTCTCCATCCACTACCCGGGGGTTCCCGATGACCAACTGGTCCGTGACGAACCGGCCGAAACCGGGCTGCGGACGGCGCTGAACCGGGTGCTCTTCGCGCACACCGGACGCGAAAACGACACCCTGGAGACCCGGTACTTCCCCGACGATGACCTGATCGACTTCGTCTCGGAGATCCTGCCGGAGCTGCGCGCCCTGGAACAGGTCCGCATCACCGAAACCGGCATCCGCCCGGTGTACCACAAGCTCTCGGAACTGCCGCAGTTGAAGATCAACGCGGTGGATTCGGAGAAGAACGACTGGCTGGACCTGGGGCTGCTGGTCACCGTGGGCGCCCATGAGGTCCCGTTCTCCACCATTGTCGAGGCCCTGAGCAACGGGTCCATGAAGGTCAAGCTCCCGGACAACAGCTGGTTTTCGCTGGACCAGCCGCTGTTCGCCAAGCTCAAGGCGCTGGTGGACGAAGCCCAATCGCTCAATGACAAGCCGAAAAAGGGCGATGTCCAGCTCTCGGTCTTCCAAGTCTCGCTCTTCGAGGACTTCAGCGACCTTGCCCAGGGGGTCACCGGGGCCGACCTGTTTATCGGCCGGATGCGGTCCCTGCTGGATATCACCGACCACCCGGCACCATCGATCCCGCGGGGCCTGGATGCCGAGCTGCGTCCCTACCAGGTGGACGGGTTCAACTGGCTCTCACGGCTGTACCGTGGCGGTTTCGGCGGGATCCTCGCCGATGACATGGGTCTGGGCAAGACCGTGCAGACCATCGCCCTGATCCTGCATGCCCGTGAACTGCGAGCCGTCGACAGCCCGCGGGGCGCTGGGACCGCCGGGCAGGCCGAACCAGCACCATTCCTGGTGGTCGCTCCGAGTTCCGTGGTGTCGAACTGGGAGATGGAAATTCGCCGGTTCGCACCGGAACTGCGGGTCACCAGCGTTGCGGGCACCCTGGATTCGGCCGAACAGTTGCAGGAACTGGCGGTCGGTCACGATGTCATCCTGACCACCTACACGCTGTTGCGGCTGAACGATGAAATGTACTCCGAAACCACCTTCGCAGGGTTGATCCTGGATGAGGCCCAGTTCGTGAAGAACCGCTCCACCAAGGCACACCGTGCCGCGGCGGACATCCAGGCACCGTTCAAATTGGCGGTCACCGGTACCCCGATGGAGAACAACCTCGCCGAACTCGGATCGCTGCTCTCGCTGACGACCCCCTCGCTTTTCCACGGACCCACCGTCTTCAACCGCCAGTTCGCCCGCCCCATCGAGGTGCTCGGTGACCGGGAGAAACTGCGGCTGCTGCATCGGCGGATCAAGCCGTTCATGTTGCGCCGCACCAAGGAGAGTGTGGTGCTGGACCTACCGGCCAAACAGGAGCAGCAGGTGTTGGTCAGCCTCAACGAGGAGCACCAGCATGTGTACGAGACGCACCTGAACCGTGAACGCCAGAAGATCCTGAACCTGGTGGAGGATATGGATCGCAACCGTTTCACCATCTTCCAGTCGCTGACCCACCTGCGGATGCTGGCCTTGGATCCGGCGCTCATCGACCCGTCGCTCTCGCATATCCCCAGCTCGAAGCTGGACGCGCTCTTTGAACAGCTGGAGGATGTGGTCAGCGAGGGCCACCGGGCCCTGGTCTTCTCGCAATTCACCTCGTTCCTCAAGGTCTTTGCCGCCCAGTTGACCGAGCGCGGGATCGCTTTCGAGTACCTGGACGGTTCCACCCGGCACCGTTCGGAGGTCATCGAGGGCTTCAAGGAAGGTACCGCGCCGCTGTTCCTGATCTCGCTGAAGGCCGGCGGCTTCGGATTGAACCTGACAGAGGCGGACTACTGCTTCCTGCTTGACCCGTGGTGGAACCCCGCGGTCGAGGCCCAGGCCATTGACCGCACCCACCGTATCGGCCAGCAGAACCAGGTGATGGTCTACCGGCTGATATCCCAGGGAACGATCGAGGAAAAGGTGGTGGCCCTGCAGGAGAGCAAGCGCCGACTGATCTCCACGGTGATGGATGGTGCCGACGGCTTCGCCAAGGCCTTGACCGCGCAGGACATCCGGGAGCTACTCGAATAACGGGTTGGTAAAATTTGTCATGAATCCAGCCGTTTCACTGCCGGGACGGCTATATTCGTTATGCGTGCCCTGTTTCCGATCCCCCACACAGCCGGTAACGGGACATGCAACCAGGATTGCCGACAACGAGGTCCGGCAACATGAGAGAAGAATTGAAGGCGGTTATATCCGTGTCCCTGATTAGGTCGGAGACGATCGGTGCACCGAGCGATGACTGGTTCAGCGCAAAGGTCAGTACCGAACAAAATAGTGTGGTCATCGAAACCGAGCAGGAGCAGCTGGTGCTGCAGAATGTTCACCTCTTGGAAAAGATCCGCAGGGTGGTTGCCGCTTCCCTCACCGAGATCTTCTACAACCCGAAGCACCGGATGCTGTTGATCCCGGGTGCCTTCGTGGTCGTCGGTTCCTCGTTCCTCCGGGTTGATACCGACGCGGCGGCCGGCTTGCGCGACTAACCGGGCATCCGGCGGCGGGCATGGAAAAACCCCACACCCGGCTCACCGAAAGGTCAGCGGATGTGGGGTTCTCTTGTGCCTCGGTGGGCGCTACAGCAACCCTAGAGGGCTGCGTAGACCTCGCGCAGCAGGCGTGCGGTCTCCGAAGGGGTCTTGCCGACCTTGACGCCAGCGGCCTCCAGGGCTTCCTTCTTGGCCTGGGCGGTACCGGCCGAACCGGAGACGATGGCACCTGCATGGCCCATGGTCTTGCCTTCCGGTGCGGTGAAGCCGGCCACGTAGCCGACAACCGGCTTGGTGACGTTGGCCTTGATGAACTCGGCGGCACGTTCCTCGGCGTCGCCGCCGATTTCACCGATCATGACGATGGCCTTGGTCTCCGGGTCCGCTTCGAAGGCTTCCAGCGCGTCGATGTGGGTGGTGCCGATCACCGGGTCGCCACCGATGCCGATGGCGGTGGAGAAGCCCAGATCGCGCAGTTCGTACATCATCTGGTAGGTCAGGGTGCCGGACTTGGACACCAGGCCGATCGGGCCCTTGCCGGTGATGTTGGCCGGGGTGATACCCACCAGTGCCTCACCCGGGGTGATAATGCCCGGGCAGTTCGGGCCGATGATCCGGGTGATCTGCTTGCCGTTGGCGTCGACCTTGGACTGGGCCAGGGCCCAGAACTCGGCCGAGTCCTGCACCGGCATACCCTCGGTGATCACAACGACCAGGCCGATCTCCGCCTCAATGGCTTCGACAACCGCGTCCTTGGTGAACTTCGGTGGCACGAAGACGATCGATACGTCGGCACCGGTCTCGGCCTTGGCCTCGGCAACCGAACCGTACACCTTGATATCCTTGTCACCATGGGTGACGGTGGTGCCGGCCTTGCGGGCGTTCACGCCACCAACGATGTTGGTGCCTGCCTTGAGCATCAGTGCGGTGTGCTTGGTTCCCTCGCCACCGGTGATGCCCTGGACGATGACCTTCGAGTCCTTGTTCAGGTAAATGCTCATTTTTCGCTTATCCCTCTTACTTCGCTGCGTTGGCCAGCTCGGCGGCCTTGTCGGCGCCTTCGTCCATGGTGGCTGCCAGGGTTACCAGCGGGTGGTTGAAATCGGCCAGGATGGCGCGGCCTTCCTCGACGCTGTTGCCGTCCAGACGGACCACCAGCGGCTTGTTGGCTGCGTCGCCCAGGGTCTTCAGCGCACCGACGATGCCGTTGGCCACCGCGTCACATGCGGTGATGCCACCGAAGACGTTGACGAACACGCTGTTGACCTGCGGGTCGTTCAGGATGACGTCCAGACCTGCGGCCATTACCTCGGCCGAGGCGCCACCACCGATGTCCAGGAAGTTCGCTGGCTTCACGTTGCCGTGGTTTTCGCCTGCGTAGGCCACCACGTCGAGCGTGGACATGACCAGGCCCGCACCGTTGCCGATGATGCCCACTTCGCCGTCCAGCTTGACGTAGTTCAGGCCAGCTGCTGCGGCCTTGGCTTCCAGCGGATCGGCCGCATCCTTGTCTTCCAGCTCTTCGTGGGCCGGGTGGCGGACCTCGGAGGCGTTGTCGTCCAGCGACACCTTGCCGTCCAGGGCTACGATGTCACCGGCACCGGTCTTCACCAGTGGGTTGACCTCGACCAGGGTGGCGTCCTCTTCCTTGAAGACGGTCCACAGGGTCTGCAGGGTCGAAATGACCTTGTCGCGCACCTCGGCGGCGAAGCCTGCGGCGTCAACGATCTCGGCAGCCTTGGCTGCATCGATGCCGACCAGCGGGTCCACGGCAATGCGGGCCAGCGCTTCGGGGCGTTCTTCGGCGAGCTGCTCGATTTCCATGCCGCCTTCGACCGAGCACATGGCCAGGTAGTTGCGGTTGGCACGGTCCAGCAGGACCGAGAAGTAGAACTCTTCGGCGATGTCCGCGCCCTGCGCGATCATGACCTTCTTGACGGTGTGGCCCTTGATGTCCATGCCGAGGATGTTGCTGGCGTGCTCAAATGCCTCATCAGCACTCTTCGCGACCTTCACGCCGCCGGCCTTGCCACGGCCACCGACCTTGACCTGTGCCTTGACTACAACGACGCCGCCGATCTTCTCTGCGGCTGCCTTGGCTTCTTCCGGGGTGTAGGCGACGATGCCGGCAAGCACGGGAACGCCGTGTGCCTCAAAAAGATCGCGCGCCTGGTATTCATACAGGTCCACGGGTGTGTGTCCTTCGTTCGAAGTTCAAGCTGACTCGCGGCACGATGCATCAGCAGCGTGCCCAATGGAGAGCGCAGAGCAACACGTCGGCGTGAATTCCGGCGCCTTGGCCCGTGCGCATCTCTCAGACTAGCGCGACTTTCCGATAGTTCACAGTTTTACAAGCTGTAGAGAACCGTGAATGACGGAATTTCGCGCCCAGCGGCTAACGGGTGAGGTTAGAAGCACATCCCTAGGTAATGATCTCCAACGGGGCATAGCGTAACAAAAGGCGCTTTTCGGTATCCGCGAAGGCCACCTTGGCCACCGTTTTATCCCCCGCACCTTCCAGCGCGACGACGGTCCCCTGCCCAAAACTTGCGTGCTTGACCTGCTGCCCAACGGCTGGGACCACAATCGCCTTATCCTGCTGGACCCGCTGTTTGGCTACCGGTGCGAGTTTCGCAGCGGGACGGGTTGAGGTTGCCCCCGCTCCCCAGTGGCTACCGGAGTCGTACCTGCTGGTGGCGAAGTTCACTGGACCGGATGATGTTCCCCACCCGCCACCGAATGCGGAGCCCTCGCGTTTCCATTCGATCAGCGAGGCAGGAACCTCATCAAGGAACTGGCTGGCCGGGTTGTACTGGGACTGGCCCCAGAGGCTGCGCTGCTCCGAACGGGTCAGGTATAACCGCTCACGGGCGCGGGTGAGCCCGACGTAGGCCAACCGGCGCTCCTCGGCCAGTTCCTTGTCGTCGGTCAGTGAGCGCTGGTGCGGGAAGATGCCGTGTTCCATGCCGGTGAGGAAAACCACCGGGAATTCCAGTCCCTTGGCGGTGTGCAGGGTCATCAAGGTGACCATGCCCTCACGTTGGGCCATGGCCACACCTTCCTCGTCGCTGGGGGCTTCGGGGATCTGGTCGGCGTCTGCCACCAACGCCACCCGTTCCAGAAAGCCTTCCAGGCCGCCCTCTGGTTCCTCGTTGACGTAGTCACGCACCACAGCCACCAGTTCGGCCAGGTTCTCCACCCGGGATTCGTCTTGCGGGTCGTTCGACGCACGCAGGGTCTCCAGGTAACCGGTCTGTTCCAGGACCGCTTCCAGTGCCTCGGCCGGACCGGACCCTTCGGCGACAGTTTTCAGGTCGTCCATCATCGAACAGAAGGCCGCGATCATCTTGATACCGCGGGTCCCCAGCCCGGGGGCCTCATCGGCACGCTGCAGTGCCTCCATGAAGGTGGTTCGGTCACGGTCCGCCAATGCGGCCACCGCTCCTTCCGCCCGATCCCCGATACCCCGTTTGGGTTCGTTGAGGATCCGGCGGACATTGATGTCGTCATCGGGGTTGACCAGCACCCGCAGGTAGGCCAGTGCGTCCTTGATTTCCTTGCGGTCGTAGAAGCGGGTGCCGCCGACCACGCGGTATTTCAGATCCACCCGCATCAGTTGCTCTTCCAAGGCACGGGATTGGGCATTGGTACGGTAGAAGATCGCCACATCCCCGGGACGCACATTGTCCTCGTCGTTCAGCCGGAGGATTTCCTCGGCAATCCACCGGGCTTCATCCGATTCTGATTCACCGACGTAACCGGTGATCAGTTCGCCATCCCCGCTGGCCGTCCACAGTCTCTTGTCGTTGCGGTCCGGGTTGCGCTTGATGACTTCGTTAGCCGCCGAAAGGATGTTCTGCGTGGAACGGTAGTTCTGTTCCAGCTTGATCGTGGCCGCGTCCGGGTAGTCCTTCTCGAATTCCACGATATTGCGGATATCCGCGCCACGGAAGGCGTAGATCGATTGGTCCGAATCGCCCACGACGGTCAGTTCGCCCGGCGGTGTCAACCCGTCCGGGCCCGTCAGTTCGCGCACCAACGAGTACTGGGCGTGGTTGGTGTCCTGGTATTCGTCAATCAACACATGCCGGAAGCGCCTGCGGTAGTTGTCGGCCACCGCGGGAAAGGCCCGGAACATGTAGACCACCTGGGCGATGAGGTCGTCAAAGTCCAGGGCGTTGGCCGAACGCATCCGTTGGGTGTAGCCGCGGTACACCTCGGCCACGGCCCGCGAGAAGGGGTCGTTGGAGCTGACAGTGGCGGCGAAATCCTCGTCGTCGATCAGTTCGTTCTTCAGCGAGGAGATCTTGTGTGCGATCGCCTTGGGGGTGAACCGCTTGGGGTCAAGGTCCAGGCCCTTGGCGATCATGGTGATCAGTCGAAGACTGTCGGCCGAGTCGTAGATGGAGAAACTGGATTTCAGCCCGATGGTCGCCGCTTCGCGGCGCAAAATCCGCACGCAGGATGAGTGGAAGGTGGAGATCCACATCTTCTTGGCCCGGTCTTCGCCAATCAGTTCTCCGGCGCGCTCACGCATTTCGGCGGCGGCCTTGTTGGTGAAGGTGATTGCCAGGATCTCATGTGGCCGGGCACGTCCTGTCGCCAGCAGGTAGGCGATGCGGTGGGTCAGCACCCGGGTTTTGCCGGAGCCCGCCCCGGCTATGATCAAGAGCGGCCCGCCGTGGTACTGCACGGCCTGCGACTGTTGCGGGTTCATTCCGGTCAACAGCTCATCAGCGTTGGGCAGCACTTTGGCCGCCGGTTCGGGGGTGAAGTCATCGAAAAGGAAGTCCATGGTCTTTTCAGTCTACGTCGCGACCCGGACACTTGCCGTGATGCGCCCGGCATAATGGGAGTATGGCCAAGAAGATCAGGAAGTCCAAAGAGTACCGCAAGCCCTCCCAATACGGGCAGCGGCCTGCGCCGACAGTGAATCCGACGACAGAACGTACCGAAGCCAAGGCCCAGTCCAACGCCATGATCCTGGTGTCAGCCGGTTTGGTCACCTCGATCCTGTTGTTCGTCTACTACCATTTCTGGACCATGGGGCAACTGGCGGACCTGGCCAACGGACTGCCCATGCCCGATCAGCGCGCCTTCGGTTTCACTCTCGAAGAGGTCAATGATCTACGCTTGGCGATGGATGCGGACGCGACTGGCCAACTGGCCTATGTGCACCGTACCGTGGGCCTGTTCTTCCCGTTGCTGTTCGGGTTCTTCAGCCTGTTGACCCTGGGGCAGTGGGTGACTAAGCGCAGGAATCGTTGGCTCGCGTGGACCGCCCCGATGCTCTTTGTCATCGTTGATTTGTGGAGCAACCAGGCCATTGATGCGCTCTTCGGCACGGATATCGACGCGTCAGCGGTGGCGTTGGCATCCACGTTGACGGTCATCCGCTGGCTACTACTGGCCATCACGACCCTGAGTATCCTGGTCATTGGGGTGCGCCGGTTCATCCGCACCTTCAAGCGGAAAATGACCGAAGCCCAGGAACAGAACGATGCCTAGCCTGAGCGTGAATGTCCCGACCACGGGAATTTACGGACAGCCGGAGGGATACGATAGTCTAGTTTGTGCGCATGGCGCGGTTCGCCTCTGTAGCTCAGTAGGATAGAGCGACCCTCTCCTAAAGGGTAGGCCGTCGGTTCGATTCCGGCCAGGGGCACATCAAAAAACCGCATCGGACCAAGTCCGATGCGGTTTTTCATGCTCATCGGGTGCTTTGTCCCGGTTCCCGCTAGCGCAACAGCAGGGCCGTGGCCTTGGGTGACAAGGACGCATCCATGACCGCGCATGCACCGCCGATGGCTCCGACCTTTGACCCCAGTGCCGAGGTGCGAGTTTCGATCTCATGCACGGCACGCAATGCGAAACGCCGGCTGATCGCCTCGGTAATCGCTTCTTCGCTGATCTCCTTGACCTCTTCCCACTGCGGGCCGCCGAACACGATCTGGCCGATATCCAGGGAATTTGCCAGCTGACCGACAACCTCGCCGACCTTGCCCATCGAATCCTTGATCAGCCCCACGGCGATCTCGTTGCCGTCCTTGGCCAGTGAGGTCAGGTGGTTCATGCCCTCGGAGCGCTGCTCTGGACCCATGTCATCGCTGTATGGCAGATCCAGCCCGCGTTCCTTGGCTTGCTTCGCCACGAACTCGTAGGAGGTGCCTGCAGCCAAGCAATCGTCCGTCCCGCATTCTTCGCAGTACATCGATTTCTGGCCGGTGGAGTAGTGACCGATTTCGCCGGCGTTGTTGCTCGATCCACGATGCACATCGGAGTCCAGCACGATGCCAGCACCGAATCCATGGCCGCAGTAGACGAAGACGAAGTCCTCGGTCTTTTCTTCCTTCGATTGCCACAGTTCGCCGATCGCCGAGGCGATGGTGTCCTTTTCGATGATCACCTGCAGGCGCAACATCTTGCGCAAAGGTGCCACGATATCCACATCTGCCCAACCGTCAAGCAAGGGCGGGTTGAGCACCACGCCGTCTTCGACGTTGACCGGCCCGGGCACGGCAATGCCGATGCCGACAATGTGCTTCTTGGGAATCCGGACTTCCGCGATGAGTTCCTTGACGGTTGCGCCCATCAGCTCGATGGTCTCCCCAGCCACCTCGAGGTTTGGGACATCGATCCTTCGTTCGCGGATTACCTCGCCACGCAGGTTCATCACCACGAAGGTCAGCACGCTCGGATCCAAGTGGATTCCTATGGACACCAGTCGGTTGCCCTCGAGTTCCAACACGGTACGAGGCTTGCCCGGCCCCGAGACGATGGTGCGGTCTTCGCGCACAATACCGTCATCGAGCAAGCGGCGAACAACATTGGAAATTGTTTGTGGCGACAGGCCGGTAGAACCTGCCAATTCGACACGACTGATTCCATCCGGTGCCCGTCGTATCGATTCAAGGATGACTGCTTGGTTGAAGTCTCCCAAACGTCCTAAGTTAGTGCCCCGTCGCATTTGCGCTCCATTGGTCTATAAAGTTGATGGATCGACCCTTTCAAATCTGCCAAATTCCCAAACATGCTATTCACTACACAAAGTGCGAGTTCGTAAGTGACCAGTTAGTTTGAATAAGGTAGTTGAAGATCCATAAATGCACGTTACCACCACAGGACCGTTTTCTCACGCGATATCCTCGTTTCATGAGGAACTTTTTAACCGTGGCTGCTGCGTGTCTCACCAACGAAAATGACGAGATTCTACTGGTCCGCAAACAGGGCACTTCGTGCTTCATGCAACCGGGCGGAAAGATTGAGGTTGGCGAAAGCCCACAGCAAGCAATTGTGCGCGAAATTGAGGAGGAATTGGGGATTTCCTATATGCCGGGCGACCTCATTCCCGCAGGCAGTTGGGAAGGTCTGGCAGCCAATGAACCAATGACCGGTTTGCTGGCTTACCTGTTTATCGGACAGCTGAATACGACACCGAGTCCCAAAGCGGAGCTAGAGGAGCTGTTGTGGATCACTCCGCAGGCCGCCCTGCAACGCGATGACATCGCCCCACTACTGCGCGAACACGTCTTACCCGGTGTTATTGACCGGATCGCCGCACGCAGTTAGTTCGTGGCAATCCCCCATTCGATGGATAGGTATGCCGGGCGATCGCTGGCGAATTATTGGGTTCCGTTTCCGGGCAGCCTCGGGGCTTCCCGCACGGCGCGGACCGGTTTCCCAACTGCTCCCAGGTCGTAGCCTTGCCGGATTATCCTGCGTACAGGTACTGGCCCCAGTCTTCTTCCATCTGTTCCAACCCGGCCAGGAAGAGTGTACTGGTCCGCGGACACCGCGGGGTGACTCGCAGCCGCCATCCCAGCTGGGATAGCGTCTTGTCGGCCTTGCGGCTGTTGCAAGGGTAACAAGCCGCGACGAGGTTTTCCCAGCTGTTTTCGCCGCCCTTGCAGCGCGGAACTACATGGTCAATTGTGGTAGCCGGTTTGTCGCAGTAAGCGCACCTGTAGGAGTCCCTGCGCAGGACCCCACGTCGGGTTACATGGTTCAAAACACGGTGGGGACGCCGCACATACCGGTTGAGAACGATCACCGTGGGACGCGGCAGGCTGTTCTGTGCGCTTCGTACGGGTTTGTTGTCGTCTGCCGAAATGATCGTGGCCTTCTCCGCCAGAACCAGCAGTAACGCGCGGCGGAATGACACCACCGATAGCGGCTCGTATCCTGCGTTTAACACCAACGTACGCATTCATGCACTTTCCCCCGGGGCCGCCCGCGCAGTATGTACCTGATACCCCGCGGACTGCCGTTGGTCAGTCCTCTTGCTGGTAAGCCTATGCGATCAGATGTTGATTGGGGAGGGTTTTCTGGGCGCTTAGTCGATTCTTCACCCGAATTGCGTCTGTCGTTTACCGCTTAAAAGTCAATCGACCGTTACCCTGCAAACGCAGGGCAACGGTCGATTGGAAGACTGGGTCTTAGCGAGCCAGGGTGTAGTACCCGTAGAGCGGGTTCTGGGTCACCGGGTGGATGTTGGTGCCGGTGCGAGGGTTCTGGGCACCGATCATGGTGCCGCCGCCCAAGTAGATCCCCACGTGGCTACCGCCACGCTGGAACACCAGGTCACCTGGCTGCGGGTTGCTGGTGCGCACGAACTGGCCGGAGCCGAGAATCGCCGAGGTTCCGCGAGCGATGTTGATGCCGTGCTGCTTGTAGACGTACTGGACGAAACCTGAGCAGTCCCACCCGGATGGGGAGTTGCCGCCCCATACATATGGGGTTCCCTGGTACTTGGTTGCAGTCGCGGCGATCCCGGACAGCCCCTTGACCTGGGTGGTGGTTTCCTTCTTGGTGGTCTTCGGTGCGGTGGTGTTGGTGCTCTGCGTGGTGTTGCTCTGAGTCTGGTTACGGGACTCACGAGTCATCGGAGCGTTGTCATCGCTGGACACCTGGGGCGCATTATTGGACACCGGGGTCACGTTATTGGAAACTGCGATGACAACCGGCTCTGGTTCCGGCTTGGGCTCGGCGGTGAAGGTTGCCCGTTCGATTTCGAACTTGTCAGCCTTCTTCGCGGAAACCGCAACAGCCTGGACGGCTACGCGTTCTGGGTTGATGACATCAACCGGTGCAGCGGACACGTCACGTGGAGCGCTGGCCTGGCCCGGTACACCCAGGGTTACGATCAAACCGGAAGCGGCGGCAACAACTGCTGCCTGGCGGCCAACAGAGCCGGCGTTCGAGGACACGGCCTGCGAAATGGCTTCTAGCGGGTTGGTGCGTGCCGATGGGGCGCGGTGACGCCCCTGCGATTGACGCTTAGTCACAATTATTGCCTCTCCTTGATACCTGCGAGGTGAGCTGTCGGGTTCGAAGTGGAGTTACCTCGGTGGATTCGAAGTTTCCTTCTCTTCACACTTCACCCCAAGGGTTTTTGGCCTAAGCCAACCACCCGATATTTGGTTCCCCCGCCACTGCCATACGAGTTGTGTATATCTAGTCATTGCATGCTGGCAGTGTTCGGTTTACACGCAATTGCACTTCAAGATCGCCCTGAAGCACGATGACGAGCCTACATGAACTTTTTTCAATTGTCACATTTTGATCACGATATGGTGACAAAGATCGTTATAGCCAGCCAGCAGGGTTCTGGAACTGGCCGTTGGTGATCACTTCAAAGTGCACGTGACAACCGGTTGAGTTGCCGGTAGTGCCACTGAGAGCGATTACCTCGCCGCGTTCAACCTTCTGGCCAACCTTGGCAATGAGACTTGAATTGTGACTATATCCGGTTTCGAGTCCGTTACCGTGCGAAATCGTCACACGCTTGCCCGAGTGCCCTGCCCAGCCCGAAACAGTCACCGTTCCCGAGGCGGCAGCCTTGACCGGGGTGCCGCAGGCAACACCGTAATCAATGCCACTGTGGTTCATGTATCCCGCGCCGGTCGGATTCTTACGGTGGCCGAACGGGGAGGTGATCCGGTTCGAGTCCAGCGGACGATCCAGCAAGCCTGGGGAGGCAATCGTGGAAATATCTCCACCGGAGGCGGTAAGCACCTCCGAGAAGCGCTCTTCCTTCACGACCTGTTCCGAGCGATCCGAGGTCAGCGCCGCGCGTACGACCTCCACTTCGCCGTTTCCCGGGGCTTTGACGTCCACAACCGCGCTGGTGGCGGTGCGCTGGGCTTCAGCGGCGAAGGATTCAACCTCATCGCCGGAGAAGTGCGGGGTGATCGCGGCCAGGGTGAGTCCCGAGACCGCGGCGACGGCAGCCACCTTATGGGTGAAGCCCAATCGGCTCTTGGGCTGCCGGGGTGCATGCAGGGCTTCGAACAGCTTGTCTTCGACTTGTTCGGGAGCTGCACTGCCAGCGCTTGGTGCGAGAGGGATGACATTATCGGCGAACCGCGCAGCCAGATCGGCCTGCTCCGGAGCGATACCGTAACGCTGGATCTCTTCATAGCGACGGCCCGCGTGATGGCGTTCGGCCATCGGAGCCTGCTCGGTTTCGAGTGCCGAACGACGGGCACGACGACCAGCTGAGCGGCTGGTGGTATCGCGTAGAACCTCGAGAGTCGGGTCTAGCTCGACGCCCTCGGCACAACGCCGTCCGGTTGGCTTGGTGTTTGCCAAATCTTTCCCTCTCACGTCATTCACCTGCGGAGTTAGCTGTCGGGTTCGGATCCTGAGAAATATCCGGTCGCGCCACTGCAAGGAGGCACGACTTCACCCCAAGACGCTCAATGCGCCAAAGTCTGGGTCCCCCGCTATTGCCCTAGCTGATTACCGAAGCAGCGCCGCTGTAGGCAATATTCGGTGTTTAAACAGCAACTGCTGGCGGCACGATTTAGGTACCACCAGCAGTTCACACTACAGGTCAAACGTTAAAGTTACAATTTCGTTATCTTCTGCCGGAGCGTACGAAAATATGGCTACTAACCTCGACTGGAAGCTCCAATGCACCCTCGATTCCTTCGACACGAACCACCATGTAATCATCGGCTCGTTCCAAAGTAACCACTGCTCCGGGCTTGATTCCGCCTTCATTCAGTTGCCCCAGGAGGATCGGGTCAGTCTGGATCGGCTCAGCCAGGCGTTCAATGGCCATCGGGCCGGAGTTGCCCGCCTCCAGTGCATTGTCAAGGTTTTCTACGTCATATGAGATCTCGGCCACAGTCGGTCCGCCCAGAACCTCCAACCCGGGGATCGGGTTGCCGTACGGTGAGACGGTTGGCTTGCCCAGCAGTTCGTACAGGCGCTGCTCGACACGCTCGCTCATCACGTGTTCCCAGCGGCAGGCTTCCTCGTGAACATATTCCCAGTCCAGACCAATCATGTCGGACAGCAGGCGCTCGGCCAGGCGGTGCTTGCGCATCACGCCCGTGGCCAGCTCGTGACCTTTCTCGGTCAACGCGAGATGGCGGTCGGTGGAGACCACAACGAGGCCATCACGTTCCATACGTGCCACGGTCTGCGAAACCGTTGGGCCCGAGTGCCCCAGCCGTTCTGCGATGCGCGCACGCAGCGCAACAATTTCCTCTTCTTGCAATTCAAGAATGGTGCGCAGGTACATCTCAGTTGTATCGATAAGGTCAGACACGTTAGCCACTCCTGAAAGTAACAAATATTAATCACTAGCAAATTACGAGACGTCAATTACCCACTCTACTGTGTACGGCCCACAACTAGCGCACAACACTTTTATCTGTGCCCCGTAACTGATGACACGGTTTTCCTTCTTCGCCGGTGGGTTTGCGAAGATAATAAGTGAACGTCTTCGGCACGCCTTTTTATTCCTGTACAGCCCGTGATGGGCCGTCGCCGAATGCGCTTTCAATTCAAACGCTACAAAAGGAGCGCGATGAGCACCGGCATCACCATCCCACAGTCCATTCTGCCCGTAGACGGCCGTTTCGGCGCCGGACCTTCCAAGGTCCGCCCCGAACAGATCCAGGCTCTGGTTGACGCCGGTCCGAAGCTCCTGGGCACGTCGCACCGCCAGGCGCCGGTGAAGAACCTGGTCGCGTCGGTCCAGAACGGCTTGAAGGACCTGTTCAATGCTCCGGACGGCTACGAAGTCCTGCTTGGCGTGGGCGGCTCCACCGCATTCTGGGATGCAGCGGCCTTCGGTCTGGTCCGCAATAAGGCCCAGCATCTGTCCTTCGGCGAATTCAGCTCGAAGTTCGCAAAGGCCACCGACAAGGCACCATTCCTGGCACCGTCTTCGATCATCTCCGCCGAGCCAGGCTCACTGCCGCAGCCGGTGGCCGAGACGGATGTCGATGTATACGCCTGGGCACAGAACGAAACCTCCACCGGTGTGGCAGCACCGGTCAAGCGGGTGCCTGGGGCCAACGACGATGCGTTGCTCGTCATCGACGCCACAAGTGCCGCCGGCGGCTTGGACGTGGACCTGAACGAGGTGGACGTCTACTACTTCGCTCCACAGAAGAATTTCGCCGCCGACGGTGGCCTGTGGATTGCCATGGTCTCCCCCGCAGCCATTGCCCGCATCGAGGAGATTGCGGCAAGTGATCGCTGGATCCCGGACTTCCTAAACCTGAAGACGGCACTGGACAATTCGCTGAAGAACCAGACCTACAACACCCCTGCGCTGTCCACCTTGGTCCTGTTTGACGAACAGATCAAGTGGCTGAACGCTAACGGCGGACTGAACTGGGCTGCCGAGCGTACCGCGAAAAGTGCCGGAAAGGTCTACAGCTGGGCCGAGGCCAAGGACATCACCACGCCATACGTGGTCAGTCCCGAACACCGTTCCAATGTCATTGCCACCATCGATTTCGCAGAGCAGATCGATGCCTCGGCCATCGCCAAGGCCCTGCGCGCAAACGGCGTGGTGGATGTCGAACCGTACCGCAAGCTCGGACGCAACCAGCTACGTATCGCCACCTTCGTGGCGATTGATCCCGAGGATGTCCAGGCCCTGCTGAACTGCATCGACTACGTGATCGACCAACTGTAGTCCACAAGGTTAAATGACTGCGGGGAAGCGCCAAGCGCTTCCCCGCAGTCATTTAATACGCCCACGAGACGTGGATGGTCATTCCTTGGAGCCGCCGCCACGATTCCGGGCTGCTGCCCGCCGGCGGGCAGCAGTGCGCTGGGCCGTACGGCGACGGCGCACCGGCCGTCGGGGGTTCTCCTCAGGTTCCTGCGAGTCAACATCCTCTTCCGCAGCTGCCGGGGCCGGTTCGCTTCCCGTGGGTTGCTCGGTACCCGCTGGTTCGTCCGCAGCCAAGGCGTCCTCGGTTACGGCCGGCGAATCGCTGGCAGTATCCGTTTGCTCGCCTTCACGTTGCGCCGCGTCGATTTCATCCTGCGCCAATCGGTCGGCCCACGGAACCCAAGCGGGGGCCAGCAGGGCATCCTCACCGGGGATGATCCCCAGCTCGCAAACCGTTGCGTCCTTGGCCTTGGCCCGCGGAATACGGGCCAAGGTGACAAACCAGGTCCAGCCGCGGTATCCGTCACGGTGGGAGATAAATCGGTGGGTGACAAGTCGCTCACCTTCAACCGAAGCGCCGCAATAGTCACCGATCTCCGAGTCCACGGCAATTTCGGCCAGGGCCTGCCGTGCGGTGTCAACGGCCTCGGCGAGCACCGTGTCGAGCTTTGGTTTACGAGCCATATGTTATGCGTCCAGATCATCGGCCACTGCGCGAAGCACAGTGGCAACCTTCTTGCCGTATGCCTGTTCAGGATAGCGCCCATTGCGCAAGGAATTGGAAACCTGATCCAAGAGCTTGATCAGATCCTCAATTAAGACCGCCTGGGCCTCGGGCTTTTTACGCTTCGCCCGGGCCACCGACGGGGCTTCATCCACTACACGCAGGCTCAGCGCCTGCGGACCACGCCGGCCTTCGGCAATCCCGAATTCAAGCCGTGTCCCCGGGCGCAGATCGAACACGCCTTCCGGCAACGCCGAGGCGTTAACGTAGATCTCCTTGCCGTCATCGGCGGTGATGAAGCCAAAGCCCTTGGACTTTTCGTACCACTTAACCTTGCCACTAGGCACGATCATTTACCTCGTTCTTTTTACTCAGCCTATACGCCCCCAACAACCGTTGGCGGCGTTCGTGTCCTGCCTTTTCGCACCGCGGAGCATCTGACCGGGAAAGACCGTTGTTCTACCGGGCGCTCAATCGGCGGATGCGATTCAAGTCGAATTACCTAGATTATGTCATTGTCTGGGGTCCTACTTCATCTTTTAACCCTCCACAGCCATCCGAAGGTGTACACGGTATCGTTGTTCTCCGTGAGTACCACTTCCATTGCCGTGTCCTGGATTTCCCGAATCGCCATCACAGTCGCCGCCATCTCGTCCGTTGCGCTGATCACCATGCTGGTGATGTATTTCCAGGAGATCACCATCCCGACCCTTGTCATGGCCGTGAGCCTGTACGGTCTGCCGGCGGCCTTTATCCTCGGTGGAGTCGTGGTGACCTACAACATCAGGCAGCGCCGCCGCGACTGAGCAAGACTTCATGCCTTGCAGTTGACTTCCAGCTAACTCCCAGACAAGCTGTGCAGACTGGTGCCCATGAACGCAAAAACCCCAGAAGCCAAATTGCTGGTTGTCGACGACGAACCGAATATCCGCGAACTGCTTTCGACCTCCCTGCGTTTTGCCGGGTTTGAGGTCGTTGCCGCAGCCAATGGTCGAGAAGCCCTGGCCGCTGTGGAAGCCGGTGAACCGGACCTCGCCGTCCTGGATGTGATGCTGCCGGATATGGACGGTTTTACGATTACGCGCAAGTTGCGCGCAGCCGGACGCCACTTCCCGGTCCTGTTCCTGACCGCCCGAGATGACACCAGCGACAAGGTAGCCGGACTGACTGTCGGCGGCGATGACTACGTCACCAAGCCCTTTAGCCTGGATGAAGTGGTGGCCCGGATCCGCGCGGTGTTACGTCGCACCCACTCCGGCGAGGACGAGAATGCCACTATCGTGGTAGCCGATCTGGAGCTGGACGACGATGCCCATGAGGTCCGCCGTGCCGGTGAGATCATCGATCTCTCCCCGACCGAGTTCAAGCTGCTGCGTTACCTGATGATGAACCCGAACCGAGTACTTTCCAAGTCACAGATCCTGGACCATGTCTGGGAATACGACTTCAACGGGGACGCCTCGATCGTGGAATCCTACATCTCCTACCTGCGCCGAAAGGTTGACCGTCCCGAATGGCCGGCACTAATCCAAACCAAACGTGGTGTGGGTTACCTGATGCGCACCCCCGAGCGTCGCTAACCTGTCGCCAATTGCTTGGAACGGTAGAGTCGATCTATGCGGGCACTGAGACTTACTTGGCGGCGTACGTCGTTGCGCACCAAACTTGTCATGCTCATGTGCGGACTGATGATGCTGGGCGTGGTGGCCACTGCGGTGGGTTCGGCGCAGTCCTTGCGCCTGTCGCTGACCAAACAGACCGATGAGCAGTTGCGGGCCGCCGCCCCTACCTTGTCCTATGGGCTAAATGAAGCCTACCGGTATTCATTGCACCAGGAAACGACTTCCGATGAAGGCCTGGATACGACCCTGCTGGGGATGAACCGAGCCTATGCCGATATCCGTGACAAGAATGGCAAGATCGTTTTCATCATGCCGCGCGGCCGTGCGGCCCCGGCGGGAACCGATTTCCCGTTGCTCTCCCCGGTGGAAATGGACGAACTGAGCCAGACCCCGTGGCAGCCAATCACCGTCCCGGGACAGTATCCGACGAGCATCGGCTGGCGGGCCATGGTGGTCCCGATGCCCCGCTCCGAAACCAACTTGTTCCTTGCCCTCCCCCTGGATACGGTGCAGAACACCGTCTCCCAATCCACGGTGCTGGTGCTGTCCACTGGGATGCTGGCAACCCTGCTGATGTCGATCATCGCCTATGGTGTCACTACCCGCGCCTTCCTGCCGCTGGTCCGGGTGGAGCGTACGGCGGCGAAGATCGCCGAAGGGGATTTGACCCAGCGTGTGGCCGACTATCCTCCCGAAACCGAAGTGGGCCGGCTGTCTCGTTCGCTCAATGCGATGCTCGCCCAGATCGAGGCGGCGTTCAAGGACCGGGAACGTTCCGAACGCAAGATGCGCCGGTTTGTCCAGGATGCCTCCCACGAATTGCGTACCCCGCTGGTCACCATCCAGGGCTACTCCGAGTTCTACCGCTACGGCGGGTTGGCCGACCCCGATGCCCTTGACTCCGCCATGGGACGGATCGAGGCTGAATCCAAGCGGATGGCGCAGCTGGTCGAGGATCTGCTGATGCTGGCCCGGCTCGATGAGCAACGTCCACTGGAGATGGCACCGGTGGACCTGCTGGTGTTGGGGCAGGATGCGGTGGAAGATACCCGGGTACGTGCTCCCGAACGCAACGTCACGTTGGTTGGGCTGCATTCCTCGGTCCCTTCCCCGGCGAGTACCCGCGGCGATGATGCGCGCATCCGCCAGGTGATCGCCAATTTGCTGACCAACGCCTTGCGCTACACCCCGGAGGATTCAGATCTGGAAGTCGCCGTAGGAGTCAAGTCCCTGGTCGGCGACAAGATCGATGCGGTCATAGAAATCCGTGATCACGGACCGGGAATCCCCGAAGAAGACGCCAAACGGATTTTTGAGCGCTTTTACCGTTCGGACAGTTCCCGGCAGCGTGAAACGGGCGGTTCCGGCTTGGGGCTGGCAATTGTGGCCGCGATCGTGGCCCAGCACGATGGTGATGTGCAGTTGCGTGACACCCCCGGAGGCGGTGCCACGCTGGCGGTGCACCTGCCCTACATCCCGTTGCAGGAACAACACGACTGAAGGTAACGGGCTTTCCACAGTCTGTGGCTGTCACGTCCCGGCAACACCGTCCGTGTCCTAGCTTGGTCCTACCACCCGTACCAAGTGAAAGGCCAAGGAAGATCATGAGCACCTTTTCCACCGACACCGGTGATATGCAGGTCAAGGCCCAAGCGGTGATGGGAACCATCGACCGGTTGCGTAGCGAGGTGACCGCCATGGCCGCGAACCTGAGCCAGCTGGAAGGTACTTGGCAAGGCACCGCCGCGGCCTCCTTCCAGAGCATCGTGGCCGAATGGCGCACCACCCATGTCCGTATCGAGGAATCGTTGTCCTCGATTGCCGCGGCGCTGCAGCACGCCTCGGCACAGTACGAGGAAGTGGAGAACGTGAATGCCTCGATGTTCCGTTACTGAGGCCCGGCCGGCACGTTTCGGTACGCTGGGTAGATGAGCATCCTGATCGACCCACCGCTGTGGCCAGCCCGCGGGACCCTGTTCTCGCATGTGGTTTCGGACAGTTCGCTAGAGGAATTGCACGCTTTCGCCCGGCACCAGGAGTTGCCCGAGCGCGCCTTCGACCGGGACCACTACGATGTCCCGCAGGCCCGTTACCAGCAATTGCTGGCCGCCGGCGCCCAACCGGTGTCTGCCGGGGAACTGGTGCGCCGGCTGATTGCCTCGGGGCTCCGGATCCCTGGCCGGTTCCGGCCGGAAAAACTGGACGGGATCCTACGACGCCGCTTTGCCCGCACCCTGCCGGTGCCCGAACTGGGCAAGGAGCTGCTGAACGCCTGGAGTGAACCGCACCGCAAGTACCATGACAGGGTGCATCTGCTCTCGGTGCTTGAAGCGCTGGATCTTCTCACCGGCAAGGACTTCGATCCCGATGAGCGCCGCATCCTGGAATTGACGGCGTGGTTCCATGATGCGGTTTACCGGGGCACCGCCACCGACGAGGAGGACTCGGCTCGTCTGGCCCGCCATCGTCTCTACGGGAATACGAGCGCTGGGATGCGCGAGGAAGTCAGCCGGCTGGTACTGATGACCAGACACCACGATCCGGCGGTCGACGACCGGTTGGGTCAGTTGTTCTCCGATGCCGATCTGGAAGTGCTGGCCCGCCCGGCCCCGGCCTACCAACGCTATGCCCAGGCCATCGCCGAGGAATACTCCCATGTGCCTCGCGGCGACTTCGCCCGAGGGCGTATACGGATACTCGAGGGCTTGGTCGCCAAGGACCGGATCTATGCCACGACAGCCGGCCAGCAGAGCTGGGAAGACGCGGCCAGGGGCAATGTGCAACGTGAATTGGAGCAGCTGGCCAACTGGCTGCAGCGGGCTTAGACCGCGCACTTAAAACGTGCGGCGGGCCCACACCACCTCCGGGAAGGGGTGGTGCGGGCCCGCCGTATGCGGTGGAAGACCGGGAAGGCTAGAAGCCGCCCATGCCCCCCATGCCGCCCATGTCATCGCCACCGGCCGGGGCAGCACCGGCTGGAGCCGGCTTGTCTGCCACAACGGCCTCGGTGGTCAGGAACAGGCCGGCGATCGATGCGGCATTCTGCAGTGCCGAACGGGTCACCTTCACCGGGTCGTTGACGCCGGCTTCCAGCAGGTCGACGTACTCACCGGTGGCGGCGTTCAGGCCGTGGCCGGCGGCCAGTCCCTTGACCTTGTCGGCGACAACGCCTGGCTCCATGCCGGCGTTCAGTGCGATCTGCTTCAGTGGGGCTTCGATGCCAACACGAACGATGTTCGCACCGGTGGCCTCGTCGCCTGCCAATTCCAGCTTGGCGAATGCGGCGGCACCGGCCTGGATCAGGGCCACGCCGCCACCGGCGACGATGCCTTCCTCCACGGCGGCCTTGGCGTTACGCACGGCATCCTCGATGCGGTGCTTGCGCTCCTTGAGCTCCACCTCGGTGGCGGCGCCGGCCTTCAGCACGGCGACACCGCCGGAGAGCTTGGCGTGGCGCTCCTGCAGCTTCTCGCGGTCGTAGTCCGAGTCGGTGTTCTTGATCTCGGCTGCGATCTGGTTCTTGCGACCCTCGATGGCGTCGGCTTCGCCGCCGCCTTCGACGATGGTGGTCTCGTCCTTGGTGATAACCACCTTGCGGGCGGTACCCAGGACTTCCAGGCCTACGTTGTCCAGCGACAGGCCAACTTCCTCGGAGACAACCTGTCCACCGGTGAGGATGGCGAT
This sequence comes from Glutamicibacter sp. MNS18, assembly GCF_026107515.2. Classification (GTDB taxonomy): domain Bacteria; phylum Actinomycetota; class Actinomycetes; order Actinomycetales; family Micrococcaceae; genus Glutamicibacter. The sequence goes on from NZ_JAPCHW010000009.1 coordinate 108,530, forward strand.
ATCGGCCAGCATGGCCTTGCGGCGGTCACCGAACCCCGGGGCCTTGACGGCCACGGACTTGAACAGGCCACGGATCTTGTTCAGGATCAGGGTGGCCAGGGCCTCGCCCTCGACATCTTCGGCGATGATCAGCAGCGGCTTGTTCGACTGCATGACCTTCTCCAGCAGACCAACCATGTCCTTGACATTGGAGATCTTGGAGTTCACGACCAGGATGTACGGGTCTTCCAGGACGGTTTCCTGGCGCTCGGCGTCAGTAACGAAGTAAGCGGAGATGTATCCCTTGTCAAAGCGCATACCCTCGGCCAGCTCCAGCTCCAGGCCAAAGGTGTTGGATTCCTCGACGGTGATGACACCCTGCTCGCCAACCTTGTCCAGGGCTTCGGCGATCAGTGCACCGATCTCGTTGTCACCCGCGGAGATCGAGGCGGTCGCAGCGATCTGCTCCTTGGACTCGACCTTCTTGGCAGCCGCGAACAGCTCAGCGGTAACAGCTTCAACTGCCTTGTCGATGCCACGGCGCAAGGCGATCGGGTCGGCGCCAGCGGCAACGTTGCGCAGGCCCTCCTTCACCAGGGCCTGTGCCAACACGGTTGCGGTGGTGGTACCGTCACCGGCGACGTCATCGGTCTTCTTGGCGACTTCCTTGACCAGCTCGGCGCCGATCTTCTCGTACGGATCCTCGAGTTCGATTTCCTTGGCGATCGAGACACCGTCGTTGGTGATGGTGGGGGCACCCCACTTCTTCTCCAGGACAACGTTGCGACCGCGCGGGCCCAGGGTGACCTTTACGGCGTCAGCCAGGGTGTTCAGGCCGCGCTCGAGTCCGCGGCGTGCTTCCTCGTCAAATGCAATCATCTTGGCCATAGTGGCTAATGGTCCTTTCGGGACTATCTTGCGAAAATGCAACCGCCAGACAGCGCCCGCGACGGACGAGGGTTCCACCGGCGGCATCGGGCCGCAGTATGTACTTGCTCTCGCTATCTGAGGTGTTTCTTACTCTGCCACGCGGCGATTCGCTAATTCACTGTTGCCGGGACCAATAGTTCCGGCCAGCCGTCGTTAGCAGTCGACGCGTTAGAGTGCTAATACAAATATTGGCACTCTCGCACCTCGAGTGCAAGCCGGTTGGCTGTGAGCGAAGAAGTTTTTCCGAAGATTCCTATTCGGCTGCCAGCGGGTCGTCGGCGCCCAAGACCACGGTAATGCGGTTGGGAATGTTGCTGGTCTGGTAGACCTCGTCGATATTCAACACCTCGGCGACTTTTTCCGCCGTAGTACGGTAGGTTTCAGCCGTGAAATAGACCGCTGAAACCTGTTCCATGCGCACCCAGTCGTCGGTGTAGCTGTTGACGAAATCGTTCTCCAGGAGCACTTCCTGGGTTTGGCTGGCAATACCGGCAATACCGGCCCCGTTGTAGACACCGACCAGTTGACCGAATAGCACCTCGGCATCGTCGATGGTGCTCGACGGCGTAGGCGACACGGTCGGGGTCGGGGACGCGGATTCGGCACTTTCGCTGACCGCAACCGCCTCGCTCGGGGAGGACCCCAGGAGCTGAATCTGGCCATTCGGGCCGAAGAAGAAGTAGGACACGGCACCAACCAAGAGCACCAGTACGGCCGCCATGGCAACCCAACGGAATTTTCCACCCTTGCCCTCGGAGGCAGCAGCCTGCGCCCAGCCGTTTGCGTGGTGTGAGCCGACGCGGGTATTGAACTCCGGAACGCGATCGAATTCGTCACGTGGGTAGTTGGTCATTCTCGTCCTTGTTCGATGTCTTACCGGTCGCCGGCAACGTACCAGTCAGTACTTGGCACTGTCGTTACCGGTGCGGACACGACGTTTGGTAGTCCGTAGTCTACGCAACCGCTTGACCAGCATGGGATCGTAGGCCAACGCCGCATCGGTTTCGATCAGCTGGTTCAGCAACTGGTAGTAGTTTGCCGGTGAAACCGAAAACTGCTTGGTAATCGCCTGTTCCTTGGCCCCGGCGTACTTCCACCACAGCCGTTCCATGGCCAGGATCTGTTGTGAACGCTCGTCCAGTTCACTGTCCGGGTTCATTACGAAATCCGCCAGTATTCCCTGCTCTGCCACGCCCATCCACCTCAATTCCCGCTACTTGAACGACATGCCCGGTTCATGCCGTGCGGCAAGTCCGGGGCAGTACACCAAAGGTAATTCTAACCATTTTCCGGCCTCGATTCGTGCTGCTGCATCGCGTCCCGCAGTGAGAACCGGAACAATGGGTGATATGAGCACCGAACAGCCTGCCCTCTTCGACCCGATGCCCGAAGCTGCCGTTCCCGGCTACTCGCCCGAGGACTTCCCTTTTTTCCACGGTCCGCGGTCCATGGCCGATGCCGGATTGATCGACCCGAGCTGGGTTGCCACGTTGCTCCCGCTCAGCTCCACGTTGCAGCAGATCGCCCGGGACCTGTCAGCGCGCTCGCTCGGCGGTGAACGGATCCTTCCCGATCCCGCCCTGATGCTACGGGCCCTGCAACTGCCGGTGGACCAGGTCAAAGTGTTGATCATCGGCCAGGATCCGTACCCCACCCCGGGACATGCCATTGGCCTGAGTTTCGCCACCGGAGCACAGGTGCGCCCGTTGCCGCGCAGCCTGGGCAATATCTATCGGGAACTGCACGGCGATACGGGAATCCCCCCAGCCGAGCACGGCGATCTGGGTTCTTGGCAGGATCAGGGTGTGATGCTGCTCAACCAGGTGTTCTCGGTGAGCGCCGGGTTGCCCGGGTCACACCAGAAAATCGGCTGGACCGCTATCAGCACGGCGGTAATCGACCGGCTAAACCGCAGCACCCCGCCGGTGGTGGCGCTGCTGTGGGGGAACCAGGCACAAAAGCTGGTCGGAGCAATGTCGAATATGGTAATCCTGCGCAGTGCCCACCCCTCGCCGCTGTCGGCCTCCCGGGGGTTCTTCGGGTCCCGGCCGTTCAGCACCATCAATCATGAGCTGGAGGCCTTGGGCCGCGACAGGGTGCGCTGGCGGTTGCCCTCCGCCTAACGACGGCGGATCCGCTTGCGTTCGCGCCGGGCGCTGGCGATCAACGGGCGGCACAGCGTATCCCCGAGTACCACACCCCCGGCGATTGAGAACATGATGGCAAAGGCGTTGAACATCTCCACCAAGGCCAGGGCCATGGTGTCGGTTTCCAGGACGATCCCGTACATTGAGCGGAAAACCATCAGGCCCGGGAGCATGAAGTAGACCGCCGGCGAGGCGATCACCAACTGCGGCGAGCGGAACTTCTCGGCAGTGAACCGCGCAGCGAATCCGATGACCGTGGCCACCACCGCTGGGGTACCCCGCTCCCCCAGCCCCAATTGCTGGCACCCGAGCATCACCAGATAGCCGACGACCGCGATCAGCACGGTAGGCAAAACCAGCTTCTTGGCGGTTTGCTCCGAGACGGCACCGGCTGCGATCGCCACTGCCACCAGCAGGATCATGAACCACTGCGGGTAACCGATCTGCTGGATCTGCTGCACATCCACTTCGGTGCCGCCCAGCAAGGAACTGGCCACCAGCGCCACGGAGATCCCGGAAAGGATCGCCACGTATATCAAGCCGGCGGAGAAGATCCGGCCTACCGCGGTCACCGGGAACCCGTTGATCGCGTCCTGCAGTGCGGAAACGAACCTGACCGAAGGCAGTAGCAGCAGGATGCCGCCGGCCACCACCAACGCCGGATCGATCGGCGTCTGGGCGGCAAAGCCCAGCAATGCCACCGCGGTGACCACACAGGTCGAGGCGGCCACGGTGAAGAATTCCGGGACCCGCCAGCGGCTACCGAATTTCATGATTTGTGATACCAGCCAGGAAGACCCGAAGGCAATCAGTGCACCCAGCGCCGAGCCTCCGATGAACAGCACGAACGCCGCGGCGAACACGCCACGGGCGGTAGCCACGAACCACCGCGGGAACGGCCTGGGCTTGCGCATGATGGCCTTCAGTCTCGTTGAGGCCTGGGTGGTGTTCACCCCGCCGGAGATGATGTCCGAGACCAGTTCATGTACCAGGGCCAACCCGGCAAAGTTCGCTGTCGAGGAACGCACCACACGTAGCACCGAAACCCCCTCGCCTTCGCGCGGGTTGTAATTCAGGTGGATCGACTGGTTGGTGACGTCGACATCCACGTGGTTCAGTCCCAGGGCCGCAGTGACGGCGATGACGCTGGTTTCGGCTTCCAACGCCCCGGCACCGTATCGAAAGAGTGTTTCAGCCAGGTCGAGGGCGAATTCCAGGGTCGGCCGTGCCAGCAGTTCGGTATCCTGGTTGACCCTCGGATTGGCGTAGGGGGTGCCCCGCAGCCGGTCCACCACGGGCAGGGCCTGCGTTGGCGGGGCGTCGGAAACCCACATCTTGGCCAGCAGTCGGCGCGCCACCGGGTTGGCGCGCGTGGGCACCACCGTCAGCCCGTCCTCGGTCACGACCTGTCCGGTACGTGATTCCAGATCGCCCACCTCGGCTGCGGCCACCGTGTGGACCGCCGAGTCTTCAACCACAGGCGCATCAGGTAGCGGCCACGATGACGTCAGGGCCTGGCTAGGCTCACTGGCCTCCAGCGCGGTCCCCAGACGGATTTCGTTGGTGGTGATGCGCGGAAGGCTGGAAACCTTGGGATCTGGATCAAGCCCAGGGTTGGCGTCTTGCCGCGGCTGGGCGTCCGGGTCCTGCTGAACCACCGATCCATCCTCCTTCGCGCGAAGATTCATTGCTATGACTTCACGATATACCCCTGATCCGGGCTTAGGCTGGATCCATGATCGGGATTTTCCGGCGTTGCTGTGATATCCCGAACACGGCGCGGGGAATGAATCGGCAGCGCCCCGAAGTTGAGGTAGTTAGATGTAAATGCATTTATTCCTTTTGGAAAGGTGGAACGGATGACAACGCAGCTTCCCGGCGCGGCTCCCTTGGAAATCGGGGTGGAAACTTTCGGTGACATCACCGAGGACGCCCATGGCAAACTCCTCACCCAGGCCCAGGTGATCCGTAACGTGATTACCGAAGGCCAACATGCCGAGACCTCGGGCCTGGATTTTTTCGGGCTCGGCGAACACCATCGAGATGACTACGCCATCAGCGCACCTGAAGTGGCCTTGGGCGCCTTGGCCCAGGCAACCGAACGAATCAAGCTGGGCACTGCGGTGACCGTGCTTTCCAGTGATGACCCGGTCCGCGTATACCAACGCTTTGCCACCCTGCAAGCCATCTCCAATGGGCGCGCTGAAATCATTGCCGGGCGGGGATCATTCGTCGAGTCCTTCCCGCTGTTCGGATTCAACCTGAGTGACTACGAGGAACTGTTCGAGGAAAAGCTCGAGCTCTTGGCTCGGCTCCGCCATGGGACGCCGGTGACCTGGTCAGGGGAATTGCGTCCGGCGTTGCGAAACCAACAGGTCTACCCCACCTTGGAAACCTCCGAGCTGCGCACCTGGGTCGGTGTGGGTGGCAGCCCGGAATCGGTGATTCGTGCGGCCCGGCACGGGCTGCCGCTGTTCTTGGCGATCATCGGCGGGCAGCCTTCAGCCTTCAAGTCCCTGGTGACGCTCTACCACAAGGCCATGGCTTCCTTCGGCAATGATCCCCAGCCGGTGGGCGCGCATTTCCATGGGTTGGTGTCCGAGTCCGATGAGGAGGCGCTGGAACTGTTGTGGCCGCACTACCAACGCACCATGAACAGGCTCGGTGCCGAACGCGGCTGGCCGGCAGCGTCCAAAATGCGTTTGCAGGCCTCCATGGGCCCGGAAGGTGCCATGATGGCTGGCAGTCCGCGAACCGTGGCAGAGAAAATTGTCCGGGTCACCAAGGAACTGGGGCTGAGTCGCGTGGATATCAAGTACTCGCAGGGCACCATGCCGCACGAGATCATGATGCGGGGAATCGAGCTGCTGGGCACCGAGGTCAAACCGCTGGTCCACGAGATGCTCGCCCGATAAACCGGGAACACAATGACCCTGAATGGGAAAACCCGCCAAGCCGAAAGGCTGGCGGGTTTTTTGGTGGATCTTACTGGACTCGAACCAGCGACCTTTCGCGTGTGAGGCGAACGCTCTAACCAACTGAGCTAAAGATCCATGAAGTTATTTGCGCGGTTTTCACCGCAGCACCTAAATGATATTACTGGCATTTTGCGCCGCTACCAAATCGGGGTGGGAGAGCGCCCCCACCGCGATACCTGCACCGGTTTTTCATCCACCCAGAACGCCCGCTTTCCAAGCCTTTGACGTGGCCCTGCGAGGTGGCCCAAGACCATTTACTCGGATTTAACTTCCCGGTTCCCCGTTTCGGCTGGTTCCTTCAGCCCGACGGCCCCATAATTTTTTTGTGGCTTGATGAGCCACCCAACTGGGCCCTACAAGGAAGCTGTCGGAAGCCGCCGGCATCGGTCCCCTAAAGGCCAACGAAGCCGTTGGCAGCAGGTAGCTGCAGCCAACATGTCTCTATTTCGTTCGTTCTTGATTTCTAGGACCGTACCCAGTGCTTCCACACCTGTGCTTTGCCCTGTCGTTTTTGCCGCCTTCCGATGCCGAGCGCCGCGAACTGGCCCGCCTCTACCCCCGCACCGATGCCCGTTGGCACCAGAAGATGGATCGCGCCAGCGTGGTGGTCACGGTACGGGATGCCGGGCAACTGGTCGCCGCCGGTATCGTGCATGATTCAATCGTGGCCCCCACCGAGCTGATGGATGCAGCGGAACTCGGCTGTATGAGCGTGGATTCACGATACCGGCGGATGGGCATCCGCCAACATGTCTCTTCATTGCGTTTGGCGCACGCCCTGCGGGTCGGCGCCAACCCGATCACGGTGGTCTATGCCGGCAACCCCGCCTCGTGGGCCTTCTACGAGCGCTCCGAGCTGTGGACGCTGGAGCGCGAATACGAACACGAACAGCGAAGGCTGTTCATCTACCAGAGCACTGCCCACGCCAGGCAATGGGTACGGCTACTTCCCCAGGCAGCAGGACTCGCACTGGATCCCCGCAGGATGCAGCTCCCCGTTGTCGCGCAGACGGATACTGCGGGTCTGGAGCATCCCGGGATGCTTGTCCGGCCGAGCGCAGCCGCTGCTCCTGCCGGTCAAGGTACTCCCCGCGGCACACAGCCAAGGCACGGTTTGAAAACGGTGGCCGGTTAGAAGAGCGGGTCTTGCAACTCCGCGGCAGGATCGGCGGCGGCAACGGGTTCGTCCTGCCCGTCCCGTCGTAACCGGGCGATCTCGTGCAAGTCGATTGGGGTGACCTGCAAGACCGCGTCCACCATGGTCGTCATGAACTGTTCCGTGGCCACATCCGCCGGCACCTGGTCCTGGACCACTTTCACCGTCGGGTTGGGGCTGGTCTCATCCCAATCAACCAGCAGCAACCCGGTGGCGGTGTAGCCGTAGCCGTCCCCGAAGTCGCGCAGCTTGCGGATCATGTCCACGGTGCGACGGAAGGCGGCCGGTTCGGTTTCCAGGATGGTGGCCCGCTGCACGAAGTAGAAGCCGACCGCGGCCAGCGGATAACGGGCGCGCAGGTTGGCTGCATCCCCGTAGGCCTCTTCGTAGCGGTTGGCCAGGTTTTTCCCGAAGGAGGAGGTCATCGCCTTGGTGCTGAGCAATAGTTCGGGCCCACGGGACCAATGGGTCATCACCACATCGGTTTGCTTCATATAGGCCCGGCCCAGGATCCGGGCATCGGTGCTACCGGCCTTCCCCGCCAGGATCGCCTCGTGCACCTCATCGGCCAGCCGCTCGGGTAGCCTGCGCAACAGCTCCAGGATATCCGCGGAAAGCACCCGGGGAGCCTCCGGACGGGGCCAGACCAGGTCCTCGTCGAAACCCGCCCGGCGCAGCTCATGGGCCAGCCAGGCATCAACCCCCTGGGCGAACCGACCGGAGCGGGTCACCGCCTTGGACCGCACCGGGATGCTCAGCAACTGTTCCAGCAATGCATAGGAGGGCTGGAATTGCACCTGCGCCTTGCCGTCAACCAGCCACGGTGAGGTTTTCGCGGCGCTGGTTAGCGCCGTGTCGAATTCGGCGAATGCCAGAGTCTTCTCGTGCCCCATACCGTCCTTAGCCCTTGACACTCTTGCCTCGTGATTTTCGACGCTGCAGCAGGGCGGTCCGTGATTGGCGCAGTGCCTGCTGTGCCTCATGACCCAGCTCCAGCATCTGGCCTAGCACGATCCCATCCACCAGGTCGCAGGCCTCTTGCTTGTGGCCGCTGGCCAGCAACCGCGCCACTTCGGGTTTGATCTGGCGCAGCTGCTTGGCGTAGGCGGCGATGAGCCTGGGGGCGGGAACAGGTAGTTTGTCCGCCTCGGACGGCTCGAGTTTCAGGATCCCCCCGCCATAGGACCGCCCCACGATTTCCGCGCCCAGCATGGTCAAGGTGTTCAGTGATGCCAGGGGAAGCAGATCACGGCCCAGCTCACGCACGTCGGCACCCAGGTACACGCCATGAATCGAGTTGATGTGGTGGACCTGTGCCGAATTGGTGGTCAGCCTCGGCGTATCGGCATTCATGTAGGTCATGAACAAGTCCGGCACCGAAGGCAGCGGCACGCGCCACCAGGGGCTGCGAACCCGACATTTGTATGCCTGGTCCACACCAGCCAGCTCACCGGCGGCAATCAGCTGCTCGGCGGCAGGCGACGCGGTCGTCTCGGGACGGAACAGGTACGTTGCCGCGCCCTGGCTACGTAGCGTCTCCCAACCAGATGAGCTCAGTTCCAATCCGCGCAGGTGCCTGGAACCCGGTGGCGAGATCCGCACAACCTCGGAGGGGTCCAGGTCCAGTATCTTAAGCTGCTCGGCGGTGCGGGTAAACCACTTGTTGTTGCCGGTCACCGCACCCAGTGAGGTCTCGCCCCACGATTGCAGGGGGACGAACCGTGCTTCGGCGAGCGCGGTGGCGTGGATACCCTGGGCTTCGAGTGAAGCCAGGGAGCTGGTCCAGCGTTCGGCGGGCTGCTTCACCGTGTGCAACACCCCTTCCCCCAGGCTGTCCAGGCCGGCGGCATTGGCGACCTGGTGGAGCCGGAAATGACCCTGTCCCGGCCTACCATAGCCATCGGCCAGCAGGAGCACCACTTCCTCCTGTGCATCGGCGAAGACCCGCTGGTCGAACAGCACCAGGCTCACCGTGGCGAACCTGTCAAGCAACATCGACCGCACGGGCGCGGCATAGTTCACGAACATCAACTCGGCCGGAAGCACCAAGGCCATGCGGGAACCGTGGCGCAGGAAACTGGTGGCGTGAACGACGAAGGCAGCCCAGACGGAGGCCAGTTCATTCAGCTCGATCCCGCTGGCGGCTGCGGCCTGCCTCGATAGCTGACGTTGGATACCCCGGTGCAGTTGATAGCGCACATAGGGTGGGTTGCCGATCACGGCGTCCATGTCCTGGTTGCCGGTCAGTTCAAAGAAGTTGGCACACTGGATCCGTGCTTCGGCACCATCCAAGGCCACGAGGCGTTTGGCTTCGGTCACGGAGGGCTCGTGAAGCTCGACACCGTGCAATTCCGCTTTCGCATCCGTGCGGGCCAGGATGCGGTGTGCGGTACGTAAGAATTGCGCCTCGCCGCAAGATGGCTCCAGGATCCGGCGTGCGCCGTTCGCCAGGGCCCATTCGGTCATGAAACGGGCTATGGGTTCGGGTGTGAAGTAGGCGCCGCGCCCGTGTCGGGCCGTTGCCACCGCATTCTTCTCTTCGATAGTCAACACGCTTCGATCTTTCCATGGCCGTCGGACACTTTGGCTTGCCGATCCCGACAGGTATCGGCGGGCAAACCGCACAGGCCATGGCTGGCGGGCACACCGTGGCCATTCTATCCCGTGCGCTCTCCCCCAGCCGGCAGGCGGCAAGGTTTCCGTGGCGACGGCGCCGTATCCGAAGTGGAGCCGAAGCTTGACGGAATCATGCTGGTCTTTGCACCCTGCGGAACGTAGCCTTCGTTCACACCGGTTCACCTTGTCGGTGCAAACTCGCTGGCTGTGGTGGAGGCTGTGATGGATTCGGTGCTATCCCCGGAACTCTCCGACCAGTTGGGGACGCCCACACGCCGTACAGTGTTGTCCACCGCGGTGATCGGTGCCGCGGGGATAGCGCTTGGGACCGGTTTGGCCACCCCGACGTGGGCCGCTGTGAGCCGCAACCGGGTCTACACGATCTCCGCCCGCAATTCCACCGGAAGCGCCAGCCATCCACGGACCGAGTTTCGTGGACTGTGGGCCGCTACGGTACTGAACATCGACTGGCCGTCCGAATCGGGCCTGTCGGTCGCGGCCCAACGCACGGAGCTGCGTTCGCTGCTGGACCTGGCGGTCAAACGCAACCTGAATACCGTGATTCTCCAGGTCCGCCCGTGCGCCGATCGGATGTTCCGTGCCGCAACCGGTGAACCCTGGTCCAGGTATCTGACAGGCACGCAGGGCAAGGACCCCGGCTATGATCCGTTGGCCTATGCGATCGCCAAGGCGCACAAGCGCGGGTTGGGCTTGCACGCCTGGATCAACCCGTTCAGGGTATCGATGGACTCCTCATTGAACTCCCTGGTTTCCACCCATCCGGCCCGCAAGAACCCGTCCTGGTCCTTCGCCTACGGAGGGCGCAGATACTACAACCCCGGCATCCCGGCCGTGCGGACATTCATCCGTTCGGTGGTCCTCGACCTGGTCAAACGCTATGACGTGGACGGCATCCATTTCGATGACTACTTCTACCCCTATCCTGTGGCCGGGCAATCCATCCCAGACGCAAACGCATTCGCCCAGTACAAGGGGTCGTACACCTCGCTGGCCAATTGGAGGCGCAACAACATCAACCTGTTCGTCCGCGACACCTACAGGGACATCAAGAACGCCAAGAAGCATGTGGAGTTCGGAATCAGCCCCTTCGGGATCTGGCGCAACGCCTCCTCCAGCTCGTTGGGTTCTGCCACCAATGGCCTGGAAAGCTACTCGGCGCTCTTTGCCGATTCACGTCGCTGGATCAAGGATGGATGGGTTGACTACCTCCTGCCACAGCTCTATTGGCATCAAGGCAACGCGGCAGCGAACTACAACGTGTTGGTGGATTGGTGGGCGAAACAGGTTTCCGGTACCAACGTTAAGTTCTATACCGGGGAGGCAGCCTACAAAGTCGGGGATCCGGCTACCGCGGCGTGGCGGGACCCCAATGAGCTGCGTGACCACCTGGCAAAGACCCGCCAGGTGTCCGCGGTCCAAGGCCAGGCGTTCTACAACACCACCGCCTTCAGTGCGAACAAGCTCAACGGGGTCGGGATCATGGTGGCCAAGCACTACTCCCGCCCGGCGCTCCCGGTGCCCATGCCACACCTGGGAGCTACCCGCCCGTTCACCCCAACGATCGTCTCGGCCAAACGTGTGCCCACCGGGGTTCGGTTGCGTTGGACATCCAGCGGCAACGGGGAACCCATTACGGTGATTGCGATCTGGCGTTGGGAATCAACAGGCTCGGTAATGCCCAATATCCAGTCCACCGGGGCCTATCTGCGCACGGTCCGCCGACGCACCGGCACCGTGCAGTCCTGGGTGGACACCACAACGGTCAGCGGCAAGCTGTACTGGTACATGATCCAGTCGGTCAGCCGTACCGGGATCGATTCGAAACGTGCCACCGCGATTTTCATCAAGGCTTGATGCCCCTGACAGTCCGGTATCCGGGTATCGCACCAGCTATTCCTGGTGCTCCTGCCCCGCCTCACGGGCTCGCAGTGCCCGGATCCCCAGAACCGCGGCGGTGACCACCGAGCCGATAAGCAGGCCGGCCACGCAGGAAAGCGCCGTGTTCACCAACCATCCGAGGACCTGGCCCGCCGATCCGCTGGACTCCGCGGTCAACAGCTCCAGGTGATGCACCAACGCGTAGGGGGCATGCCAACCCAGTTCGTCGAATCCCACCAGGATGATATGACCACCGACCCAGAGCATCGCCACCACACCCACCTTGCTCAGGATCGACATGATCACCGGCATGGCCTTAACCAGGCCGCGGCCTGTCTTCCGGGCAAGCGTGGATGTACGTTGCGCCAGTTTCAGGCCGACATCATCCATTCTCACGATCACGGCCACCACCCCGTAGACCACCAGTGTCATACCCAGAGCCACGGAGACGAGGATCGCGGTACGTATCCAGAAGGGCTCGTGTGCAACCTCGTTCAACGAGATCACCATGATCTCGGCTGAGAGGATCAGGTCGGTACGCACCGCAGCACCAATGATGGTCTTCTCATCGACCGCTTTATCGCCACCACGCGAGTCATGGTGTTTAAGGATCCCGAACAATTCCAGGATCTTCTCCGCTCCTTCGAAGACCAGATAGGAGCCGCCCAACATCAGGATAGGAGTCAACGCCCAAGGCGCGAATTGGGAGAGCAGAAGGGCCAGCGGAAGGATGATCAACAATTTGTTGCGGATCGATCCCAGGGCAATTTTCCATACGATCGGCAGTTCACGCTTCGGGCTGATGCCGGCCACGTATTGCGGTGTTACCGCGGCATCATCCACGACCACGCCCAACGCCTTGGTGCCTGCCTTACCCGCCCCCATTGCCACATCATCCAGTGAAGCCGCCGCCAGCTTCACCAGTGCAGCCACGTCGTCGAGCAGTGCTACCAATCCACCTGCCATGGTTCTGTCCTTCGATCAGTTCTGGAGTCGTCCGCATCTTGCGGATTCCAACGATACCTACGCTTTGAATAAGGGCTTGGCTAAAGCCCTTCGGTGGCCGGATTTCACGGCCAACCCGAAGGTTGGTGTGAACACTGTGATGGTTCGCAGACAACTAAACCCCGATAAACGCGTTGGACGCATTTACCGGGGTTTGACAGAGCCCCCTACCGGATTCGAACCGGTGACCTTCAGTTTACAAGACAGACGCTCTGGCCAGCTGAGCTAAGGAGGCGTACCGGATAAGAATATCCGAACTGCCAGCGGTGAAGCGAATCGTCACTGGTACCTTAACGTGCTGTGGGGAGGTCGCCATCGCTGGCGCCCTCCCCACAACATCAAAGGTGCGTGATCACTACGGGATATTACCCTATCCCCGGTGATTTCCCAATCCTCAGGCGTTCGCCTCGATTGCGGCCTCCACCTCTGCCACGAAGTCTCCACCCAGATCGAATTCCTGGTCCTGGATGAAGACCGTCGGAGTGGCATTCACCCCGTCAACCTGTGCGGCTGTGGTGGTGAACTGCACGAACGAACGGAAGGTGCCATCGTTGATGCAATCTGCAACGTCTGCCCCGTGCTCGGAGGCCAGCTGCGCCAGCTCCGCGTTCTTCATTTCACCGTTGACGTGGTTCGCCCACACCGCTTCGATGTAGTCCAGATATGACGCCGGGGCGGCATCGGCCACACAGGCCATAGCGTTGGCTGCTCGTGACGAGTAATTGGTTGGCGACCCGCCGTCGAGGAAACCGACAGTGCGGTATTCCACGGTAATGTCGCCGTTGGCCAGCCACTGGCCGAGCTGGTTCCCGTAGTTGCTTTCGAAGGTTGCACAGTGGACGCAGTTGGCATCGGCGAAAATGGTCACCTTCACCGGCTCACCTTGGGCTCCGACCTGCAGGTCACGAGGTTCGGGACTTGCCGAATTCTTCGGCTCGCCCACGTTATTGATATCGACTGAGATGTCCGAAGTGTCGGCCAGTTCGGTATCGGAGACCAAGGTGATGCCACCGGCCGCGTTGCCACCCTTCGGGGCCGCGCCTGCATCAGATACCTCGTTGCTCCTGTTCTGGAAGATCAGCACGAGGACCAAAGCGATGACGACGACTACGGCACCGATGACACCCAGCTTGACCATCAGTGACTTGCGCTTTTCCTGGGCGGCCTGGGCGGCGGCCATCTTCGCGGCTTTTTCTCGCGCGCTCGCCTGCCGTTCGGACTTGGACGGGCGGGGGGTATTTGAAGACATTGTAATACTTTAGTCCTTGCTCGGCGACAGACTTAATCCGAACCCAGCTTAGCCAATGATGAGGCCGAATATGGCATGATTCCCTTGAAGATCACACCTTCACAGCCCGCGCACAATATCCCCCAATGCCACGCCTAGACAGCAGCAGTGGATTGTCGCCACATGGAGACATAAGAGACCAAAAAGTTTCCTCCGTCACAGATACTCATTAGGCTCAATACGTGACGGGGATTCTTCCCCGTAGAATTCCAACAGGAACCATAGCCCGGCACCCATGCACCAAGGGCACGCCATGATTGAGCTTCAGGAGGAACATCGTGAGCCAGCAGACCCCTGAACACGCTCCGGATGCCAACTACGACTTCATTGTCGTGGCCAACCGGCTACCCGTGGACCGGATCACCGACCCCGACGGCCGCCCGGGATGGCGACGCTCCCCGGGTGGTCTGGTGACCGCATTGGAACCCATCATGGCTGCGTCAACCGGAGCCTGGGTCGGCTGGCATGGTGCCACCGACGAAGAACTCGAGGACTTCGACAAGGACGAGATCCATATGGTTCCGGTCTCCCTCTCGGAGGAGGATCTGGAGCTGTACTACGAGGGGTTCTCGAACTCCACCCTGTGGCCTCTCTATCACGATGTGATTGTTCCTCCGGAATACCATCGGACGTGGTGGGACAACTACAAGAAGGTGAACCGGCGATTCGCCGAGGCGGTCTTGAAGGTCGCGGCGCAGGATGCCACCGTCTGGGTCCATGACTACCAGTTGCAACTGGTGCCCAAGATGCTGCGCGAAGTGCGCCCTGATCTGCGTATCGGTTTTTTCAACCACATCCCCTTCCCGGCACCGGGGCTGTTTGCGCAATTGCCATGGCGCAGACAGATCCTCGAAGGCCTAGCCGGTGCGGACCTTGTCGGTTTCCAGCGCGAAGCCGACAGCGCGAACTTCATCCGTTCTCTGCGCCGCTATACCGAATACTCGGTGAAGGGGCATGAGGCCACCCCGGATGCCAGCTATCCGCTCAGAAATGTCTGCCGCGCAGCAGCACACCCAATCTCCATCAACACCGCGCAAGTTGCCGAGTTGTCCAAGGATCCAGAGATCCAGGAGCGAGCCCGGCAGATCCGGGAAGGCCTGGGCAATCCCAAGACCGTGATGCTGGGCGTGGACCGACTGGACTATACCAAGGGCATCCGGCACCGGCTCAAAGCCTATGAGGAGATCCTGAGCGACAAGTCCCTGCAAGCCGGGGATGTGTGCCTGATTCAGGTGGCCAGCCCAAGCCGTGAGAATGTGGACCGTTATATCCAGCTGCGTAACCAGGTGGAGCTGATGGTTGGGCAGATCACCGGTCAGCATGACACCTTGAGCCACACCACTTTGCGCTATCTGCATCATTCCTACCCCATGCGGGAAATGATCGCGATGTATCTGGCCGCCGACGTGCTATTGGTGACTTCATTGCGTGACGGGATGAATCTGGTGGCCAAGGAGTACGTGGCTGCCCACGAGAACGAGCGTGGCGTGCTGGTTCTTTCCGAATTCACCGGCGCAGCCGACCAACTCACCCAGGCGGTACTGGTCAATCCCCACGATATTGATGGGATGAAAAAGAAGATCGTGCAAGCCGTGAACATGTCGGAAACGGAGCAGGCGCGCAGGATGCGCCGCATGTATCGCCACTTGCAGGATAATGATGTGGTGGGCTGGTCGCAGAAGTTCCTGCTGGAGCTCGCATCGATTAACGTTCACGCCACGACCTGAAGCCGTTCAGCGTGGCCATACAGGAAGCAGGATGGATTCATTGCCCTCAACTCTGGCCCCTGAACTACGACAGGCATTGACCCGGCTTGCCGGAAGCAGTCCCTTGGTGATTGCCCTGGATTTCGACGGAACAATGGCACCGTTGGTTGACCGCCCCGAGGATGCCAGGCCTTTGCCCGATTCGGCCAAGCTGGCGATTGAGTTGTCCCAGCAGTCCGGGGTTGTCACGGCGCTGATCTCAGGTCGGGATCTGCAGTCCTTGCGTGCTGTCCATCCCCTGCCACGCCCCGAAGTGCTTATCGGATCGCATGGAGCCGAACGGGAGGTTCCGGCCTCGCTGCGCAGCGCAGCGCAGCAGATCGAGCTCACCGGTGACCAGTCCGATCTGTTACGGGAAGCCACCAAGATCATGGAACAGGTCTCGGCTGATTTCACCGGAACCTCGGTGGAATACAAGCCGGCATCCACGGTACTTCATGTGCGTCAGGCGGATGAGGCAACCGGTCTCCAGGCTCTGGAAGCTGCCCAAAAGCACCTGGGAGAGCTTTCGGGCTTGCGCCTCCTGGCTGGCAAGGCTGTACTGGAGGCCAGCGTCCTGCATGCTACAAAAGGACAGGCCCTGCAATGGCTGCGCGAAGTTACCGGGGCCAGTTCCCTTCTCTTCGTCGGCGATGATGTTACGGACGAGGACGGGTTCAGGGTCCTGGATTCGGCAGATCTGGGGATCAAGGTCGGGGCTGGCGACACCGCAGCAGCGCACCGCATCGCTTCCCCTTCCGAGCTGCCGGCAGTATTGCGGTTCCTGCTGGCAAAGCGCGGCAAACCGGTCAATCCCGATGAATGATCAACCTGCTAGCTGCCGTTGAAAGTCTCGCCTAGGCTTTCCGGGAGTGGGCCTGTCCAGGGCTCCTCCATCCGTTGAAAGGAACCAACATGAGCAGGTTCGAAGGCAAGACGATCATCATAACCGGTGCCGGTTCCGGGCTGGGGCGCGCCAGTGCGGAACAGATCGGTAGCGAAGGAGCCAATCTGGTTCTCGTTGACCTGAACGAGGACGGTTTGCGGGAAACCGAGGCCGCGATCCGCAGCATGGCACCGGAGGCCAAGATCCTGCTTCAAACCGCGAATGTCGCGCATGAGCAGGAAGTCAGCGCTTATGTCCAAGCCACCATGGAATGTTTCGGCCGGATCGATGGATTCTTCAATAATGCGGGGATCGAGGGCAAACAGAACCTCACAGAAGACTTCGGGCAGGAGGAATTCCGCAAGGTCACCGCAATCAATCTCGACGGTGTGTTCTATGGGATGGCACATGTCCTGAAGGTCATGCGCGAACAAGGAAGCGGTGCTGTTGTCAACACCGCCTCAGTCGGCGGGATACGCGGCGTGGGTAATCAATCCGGTTACGCAGCCGCCAAACACGGCGTTGTGGGTCTGACACGCAACTCAGCCATGGAATACGGGCAGTACGGCATCCAGATCAACGCGATCGCACCAGGGGCAATCATGACCCCAATGGTGGAAGGTTCCCTGAAACAGATCGATCCGGAAAACTGGCAAGAAGTCGGCAAGGCCTTCGTACAGCCCAACCCGATGAAACGTTTCGGACGCCCGGAGGAAGTAGCACAGCTGGTGGCATTCCTGCTTGGCGGACAGGCGCCATTCATCAATGCAGCCGTTATCCCGATCGACGGCGGTCAGTCATACAAATACTGATACCGGACGTACAAGCCGTTCGTGATAGAGGTGAGGCTCCACCCAGCGGGTGGAGCCTCTAACCTGTATGAAATTATGTCCGGCGGTGTCCTACTCTCCCACACCCTCCCGAGTGCAGTACCATCGGCGCAGTGGGTCTTAGCTTCCGGGTTCGGTATGGGACCGGGCGTTTCCCCCACGCTATGACCGCCGTAACTCTAACCCGCACGATAAATCGTGGGAAGAATAAGGTGTCGATCGCGATCGCGACAACTCCATAAATATAGCAAGGTTTACTTGCTTCCGTCCACTTCACGATAACCAAATGGACGTGATCTGCGGCACACTGGCGCTTGTGCCACGTAGCAGTGTCGAGAGCCGCTGGTTTTCATTCCTGGCGGCCATGAGGTCTTCCCGCTCATGGCCACGGGTTTGCCCATCAGCGGCCATGAGCGATGTAGACATCCTGCGCACGGACAGGAATGAGGCATGGGCGCTAATGGCTAGCGCCACGCGAATACTGCGATCAGCCGGCCCTAGCCATTAATGATTCCAGCCCGATCGACCGGAGCCCTATAGGCCCAGGCTGGAAGGCCAGCGCACCACAACACCACCGATCCCGGAGAAGTGAGTCCAGGACACAGTGCCCCAAGTGGCCTCTCTGACCGCGTTTGCCATGAGCAAGCGGAGGTTCCGACTCCGTCGAATCCTGCACCGCCCTACCGTGGCGTCAAGGATGCCGTTGGGTGGGCATAGGACCATCAATTGGCGGCCGGCCGCCTATCGAAGGCACCATCGATACCCAACAGCAACGGACCGGTATTTGCCGCGACGATAACCCCTTGGCACGTGCTTGGGTCCTGGATGCAGCCGCCCCACAAAAGTGGGGGCTTAAATGGGTGAGGCCCCGACACCACGGTGTCAGGGCCTCAAACCACTCTTCCAACATAAGTTAAGTCCGGCGGTGACCTACTCTCCCACACCCTCACGAGTGCAGTACCATCGGCGCAATGGGCCTTAGCTTCCGGGTTCGGTATGGGACCGGGCGTTTCCCCCACGCT
>NZ_JAPCHW010000010.1 GCF_026107515.2 Glutamicibacter sp. MNS18
GCAAACGCAAGCAACGCAGGCTGGGGAAACTGACCCCTGTCCAGTTCGAGGCTAGAATGATCGAGTCCGTCGCTCTGGCGGCATAAATCACGGTGTCAACCAAACCCTCAGCAGACCCGGTTCTGCATTTCCGGTACCGGATCTGTCCGCGCGTCCGCGCGAGCCTTCAGGTAGTGGACATGGTTCCATGTTCAGACGGCCCGGTCCGAATATACCGGGTTCCCTCAACGCCGTATTTGCGGGTCGGCACTTGCCCTCATCAATTGACTCGAATATTGAATCGGCTGGTGACATCCAGCAGGTCAGGGTCCTCGGTGCTGTTAGGGGAACCTACGTCGCTGGTCACCAGCTCGTGATCCATCTCGTCGTCAGTTCGGCGCATCCAGAATGCCCAGCAATTGCCTGCACCATGCCTGGAGGTGAAACTGACTCCGTCGGCGAAACTGCCGTCTTCGAGGCGGAGGTTGCGAAGCCTGCTGGCAATCAGGGTGGTCAGTTTGCGGTCGGGCCCAAAAAGGTGTGAGAGATCCACTGCCTTAACGCCACAAGTCCGGTAAATTTCCGGGCCGATGTACTTGTCAATGTACTGAAGGGAGTGGGTCGTGCTGAGATCAAACCAAGTCAAGTCCTGTGTGCTTGAAAGATGGTATAGGCGTCGTCCCTCGCGCCAGTTAGCGGGAAATCCCCCGGGACGATCATGTCCCAGTGACTCTTGCTCATCTGCGTACAAGTTATACGCCTCATCTTCGGTCAAGCCGAACCGTTCTGCCATGAAGCCAATGGCTGTACGGGCACTGCTGTCGAGCCGGTATGAGTACAGGCATTCGGAAAATGCACCATTACGTGTTGAAGCTGCGTATAACGTCCTACCAGTGGTGTCGAATCGATTCCAGGAACCCACATCATCGGGGAAGAAGTGATCCCGCTCTATCGGGTTGAGCGCACCGTAGCTTTCAGCTGCAATACGATACCCGTTCAGAGGAGCGTGGACGATACTCGGTTGCCCGTCGACTTCTTCCACAATGGTGCTCATTATCCGTTGAACCCTCCTGATGCCATGGCCTCGGCCGCATCGATCACAGCCTTGAACCGGTCCTGATGTATGGCTTCGACTGGCGACATTTCGTCGAGCCATGGGTTGGCACCCAAGAACCATTGGCGGGCTACCTGATCACCGTCAACATCGGAGACCATTCTCCACGCACGGTGGGCTAGCAGGATTCGCGCTTGGAACGCGTCCGACGGAACACTTCCGTCTTCCTTCTGCCAGCGGTAACTTGCCTTGGGATCCTTGGCACCTGCTAAGGCGGAGACCATCGCTGCCCCGAGGGACGCATTGAGTCGCCGCACGATTTCCCGGAAGTCCATGCGGGCAGTTTCCGCGTGGGCTGTTCCGGTGGTCGTAATCATGTTTCCCACGAGCCGTCCACTTCCTGAGGTAGTTGGAAACGGCATCACCGCTTCCCTGGGCAGAAGGATAAGAACCCTACATGCAACAATCTTACTACTGATTTACAACGAATATGAGACTTCTTTCAACCGCACGGGTATAGGCAGATCCACATCCTGTCCATCCCGGTTCAACCACCAGCACCTTCGCTCTCCTCATCCAGCTGGACGCCATCGCGTCTGATCTTGTGGGTGCCAAAGTGGCCGACTTCCTTGCCGATGACGGTCGCGACGATGTCCGAACAGGAAATTCCGCACAAGTGGAAGGTCTGGGAGCAGGAGGTCTGCGGGCAACCGATCATCAATGACTGGCTGACCGTGATGGACTCAGGCAACGTCGCATCAGGGGCGGAATCGGCCCGGAGGGTTTCACGATTGCGTTCGCTACCCCCGGCGTCTGGCCTCCCGCGCGGAACAGCCGTTGCTCGTCCCTTGGGCGGGTAAAATTCTCGAGCCAACCCGCTCGGTGAGCTGATCGTGGCCGATCAGTTTCCTCTCGGCGGTAGCGAAGAGACAGGCCATCGCCGCATGCAATGCAGATGGCTTTGGGTAATCCCAGAGGGGAGTCTTCCTCTCCTGACTGTATAAGGCGTTTGCCCGTTTCCCTGCCGAAATCGACACTATGTGATGGCAGACGAAAAGCGACCCCGGACCTCACATGGTGGATCGGTCCGGAGCCGCACATCGCGCCGCTTGGTGGCAATTCTTCAGTCATCCTCAGTGCTGCAGGCTCGGCACCCGCTTGGTTTGGGTGATGACCCCGCGTGGGATCCCGCCATCCAGCACGGTGTTGATGTTCTGCCATACGGTTTCGATGCGCCGTTGCACGTTCTCCCAGCCCACACCCGCCATATGCGGTGTGCACACGACACTGTCCAGGCCCAGCAGTTCACTGTCCAGCCCCAGCGGTTCGTTGTCGAACACATCCATTCCTGCCCCGGCGATACGCCCCTCGCGCAGCGCCCGGATCAGGGCTCGTTCATCGATCACCTCGCCGCGACCGACATTGACCAGCACGGCGGTGTCCTTCATGCGCGCCAACTCGGCTTCCCCGATAAGCTTGTCCGATTCGGTGTTCAGCGGAAGGTTCACGCAAACGATGTCGGATGCGCCCATCAGTTCCTCCAGGCCAACCTGTTTGGCGGAGATGAGCTCGGAGACGGTCAGCGGGATTTCGGCGTTGTCATAGAAGACCACGTTGGCCCCGAAACCGTGGTGCACCACCTTGCCAACCCAGCGGCCGATATTCCCCAGCCCCACGATACCCACGGTCTTGCCGTAGAGCTCGGAGTACGAGGCCTCGTCCAGGTCCTGGCGCCACTTGCCTTCGTGTAGCGCCACCACGGAGGCCGGGATGCGGCGCAGCAGGGTCAGCATCAGGGTGACCGCGTGCTCCGCCACGGAGATCGAGTGGGTCTTCATCTGCGCCACCGGGATTCCCAGGCTGTCCAGGACCGCCGGGGGCAACTGGCCATAGCCGGAGCTCATGTACTGGATGAATTTCGCCTGGCCGGCGGCGCGGAAGACCTCTTCGGGCACCTCGATGCCGGAGACGATGAAGTCGGCGTCCACCGCTTCCTCGCACATCGATTCAACCGGGGTACCGGCAGGCAGCACGGTCAGCTCGAAGCCCTCCGGGGTGGACTGCTTCAGCCCGTCGATGTAGTCCTTCAAGGGGTTCAGGAACAGGACCTTTTGGGTCATGGTCATTTCCTTTCTACAGGCTGTGGGTGGTTGCCGGGAGGGTGGAAGCCAGTGCCTGGAGCACCGCGTCGGTGACCTGTCTGGTGGTGGCGTTGCCACCCAGATCCCTGGTGCGCGGTCCGGTAGCCAGTACCTGTTCCACCGCCTGGTTAATGCTGCGTGCGGCCTGCCGGCAAGTTTCATCACCCCGTTGTTCACCGAGCCAGCCCAGCATCATCGCCGCGGAGAGGATCATGGCGATCGGGTTGGCCTGGCCGGTTCCGGCGATATCCGGGGCGCTGCCGTGGGATGGCTGGAAGACACCGTGACTCAGGCTCACATCGGCGGAGGGGGCAACCCCCAGTCCGCCGACCAGCCCGGCAGCGATCTCCGAGGTGATATCGCCAAAGATATTCTCGCTCACGATCACGTCGAAACGTTCCGGGTCGGTGACCATGTACATGGAACCGGCATCGATGTAGTACTTGCTGCTCTCGATATCGGTGTTGCGGGCGGCGACCTCGTCGAAGACCTTTTCCATCAGCACGTTGCTGCGCAGGGCGTTGGACTTGTGCAGCAGGGTGACCCGTCCCGGGGTGCCCCGCCTGCGCCGCGCCCGGGCTTCGGAGAAGGCCAGGTCGAAGAGTTTCTCGCTGGTGGCGCGGGTGATCGTCATCCGGTCGGTGGCCTGCTCATCGCTTGGCTCGTGGCTATCGTGCAGCCCGGCGAACATCCCCTCGGAGGTTTCGCGGATCACCAGCATGTCCACGTTGTGTGCCTTGACCGCGGATTCCACGCCTTGGAAGAGCTTCACAGGACGCAGGCTGGCGAAGAGCTTGTAGTGGGCGCGCATTTCCACCTGGGCACCCAGCTCCAGGCCCTCTGGGTCTCGCACGTCGGGAAGTCCCATGGCGCCGAAGAGCACCGCGTCGGTTGCACCGATCACATCCATATCCGCTTCAGTGATCTTGCGTCCGGTACGGCGGTAGAGATCTGCGCTGAAGTCGTAGGTGGTGTACGACAGCTGCAGGTCGAAGTGTTTTTCGCTTTCACCGAGCACCGCCAGCGCGGAGTCCATGACCTCGGGGCCGATGCCGTCGCCGGGGATCACCGAAATGTTGTAGTGCGCCATTCTGAACCCTTTTCATTAATATTTCCCAATAAATGGGATTTCATTACTATTTAGTGGGAATACTTTAGCAGGGAGTGATGGCCGCCACCAGCCCTACGGCGGTTTTCCTGTTCTTGAATACACGATGTCGTTTCCCATACAGTAGGAACCGATTACCCCCATTTGGCAACAACCGTCGATTCGGGAGGTATTTCCCGTCAAGGAAGAGGCCCATCACGTGACTGAAACCGCCACCAATCGGCAGCTCGACCGCATCTGCCTGATCCTGGATGCCCTGGAGTTCGGGGATGCCACTGCCAGCGAACTGGCCCGGCGCACCGGGCTTTCCACCTCCACGGCGCACCGTTTGGCGTTGAATCTGGTCGAGTACGACTTCCTGCGTCGCGAATCCTCCGGAGACTTCAGCCTGGGACGGCGTTTCGTGCGCAGCCGGCTGGAAATCGTGGGGCTGAGCCACCTGACCCAGCTGCGCGACACCACGGGCGAAACCGCGCAGCTGTGGATCCGCCGGGGCGACTCGCGCATCTGTGTCGCTTCGGTCGATTCGCGGCACGAGCTGAAGGCCACGCTTCCGGTCGGCGCCAGCCTGTCCCTGCCCCACGGCTCCAGCGGCCGGCTGCTGGCCTTCGATGCCGCGGCCTTGAGCTCGGTGGAAACCCGGGGATGGGTGGAGTCGGTGGGACTGCGCACCCCCGGTCTGGGTTCGGTCAGTGCACCGATCACCCAGAAGGACCATGTGGTGGCCTCCATCTGCCTGGCCATGCCGCTCTCGCGCTGCGAGGTCTCCCCCGGCGAGGATCACGGGGCACTCGTTGCCCGGACCGCCGAACGGATCTCCCAGGCCTTCGCCGATCAACGCTAGGTTCGTGTCCCGGCAAGCAGTAGACCGGCGGCCCGGGCCACGCATGGTGCGTAGCCCGGGCCGGCGGTCTGGAGCCGGTTCCCCGGTGCTATACCGGCATGAAGGGCACCAGCATGGTGGTCAGGAACAGCACGAAGGCACCGCCGATGCGGGTGGACAACGCGGCAAACGGCATCAGGTGCATGCGTTCGGCGGCACTGAGCACCGAGACGTCCCCTGACCCGCCGGTATCGGCCATGACCAGCCCGGGGGTAATCGCAGCCTCCACGAAGTTGAACTTCAGCAGCCAACCGATGAACCCTCCGGAGGCCCCGGAGACGATCACCGTGAACACCACCAGCACCAGGAACATCGGGTCACCCAGCGAGGCGAGCACCTCGTTGATGTCGATGAAGGAAATACTCACGCCCACCAGCAGGGCCGGGACCAGGACCGCGGTGATCATCTCGCCCCAGTCGGTGGTGGCTTCCTCCAGGTCCTTGGGCAGCAGGCCGAAGATCTTCAGCAACGCAGCGGCGATGATCATCCATGCATAAGGGTGCAGCACCGGGAAGAAGCTGCCCAGCAGGACCCCGAGCACATACAGCACCGCGGTCAGGGCCAGTCCCTTGCCCAGGGTCAGGAAACTGGCCACGGTGCGCTTGGGCGGGGTGACCAGATCCTGGCGCTTTCCCTTCACCCGCATCAGTTCGCCGTTGCCGCTGAATCCCACAAACAGCTGCTTGCGCTTACCCAGGCCGTTGAGGATGCCGGCGAAGAGGATGCAGAAAATGTTGGCGGCAACCACGGCCGACATCAAATCCCCCATGAATGCCGAGGAATCGAGTCCGGTATGGGCGCCGTACATTTCGCCCATCGGCACCGCGCCGAGACCCAGCCCGCCGGCCATGACCGGTGCGGCGATGGTCAGCACCGACGTCCAGAAACCGTAGCCGGTGATCGCCCCCAGCACACCGGTCAGGGTGAAGGCCAGCAGGATGCAGGACAGCAACGGGATCGCGAAACGCGGGCCGGCCTTGATCAGCAGGGCGCGCGGGGCACCCAGGATGGAACCGGCGATCACCGCGGCGACGAAGAAGTCCAGGAAGCCGTGGGTGGTCACGAAGTCGGTGACAACCACGGTCATCGATTCCGGCATCACCCCATAGAAGATGAGCACCGCGGGCACGAAGGTGCACAGCACCGTGGGCAACCCGAAGTCGCGGATCACCGGGAAGAGGTTGCCCAGCCAGATCAGCAGCCCGCCGAGCATCATCGACACCGCGAACCCGCCGAGCATTCCTCCGGGAAGATTCCCGGTCAGGGCGGCGGTCAGCACCACTGCTGCCAGGATGATGTACAACCAGATCGGCATGCCGGTGATCGCGGTATGGCGCGGGTTGGGAAGGTGCGCCCCCTTGGGGATGTGTGCCTTCTGGATCCGTTGCGCCAGTGCAGCGGAGTCCACTTCCGTCACACTGGGCGGGACTTGTGCTGTTCGTTCGGTCTTCGACATCGTATTCTCCCGATGTTTAACGGTCCGCCTGCCGCCTGAGCGGCGTACGCCGCCGGGTTCAGCTGGACCTGTATGGAATCTAGGCTACGTTGCCTAGCGGGCAGGACGTGCTGTGGTGGAAAGCGGCAGGGCGGAGGCCACCACCGATCCGGCCAACGCGGTGGCTTCGGCCAGCGCGCTTTCATCGATCCCGGTGTCGTACCCCCGGGAGTGCAGGTAACCCACCAGTTCCCCGGTGGACAGGTTCCCGGCTGCCCCGGGAGCGAAGGGGCATCCCCCGTAGCCGCCCAGGGCGGCATCGAAGCGGTTGATGCCCGCATCCACGGCCAGCCCCACGGTCTCCAGCGCCCGGCCATGGGCGTTGTGCAGATGCAGGGAGTAGACCAGCTCCGGTTCGTGGTCCTGCACGTACTTCATCCGGTCCATCAGGCGCTGCGGCTCGGTGCTGCCCAGGGTGTCGGCCAACCCGATGTCGGTGATGCCCATGGATTTGAAGGCCCGCACCACGCCCAGCAGGCGTTCGGGGCTGATCTCGCCTTCGAACGGGCAGGTGAAGGCGGTGGAGACCCCGGCCACGAACCTGGTGTGCGGGTACCGGGCCACGTCGGCGGCCAGCGAGGCCAGCGCCGCTTCGATCCCCACCCCGGCGTTGGTGCTGCTGTGCGCCTGACTGGCCGAGGTGACCACCGAGACCTCCCGGACTCCGGCCTCCACCGCACGGGTGATGCCCCGGCCGTTGAGCGCCAGCGCGGTGTACCCGACGCCGGCACGGCGGTCCAGGCCGGCGAACACTTCGGCGGCATCGCCCATCTGCGGCACCCGGGCCGGGTTCACGAACGAGGCGACTTCCAGCCGCCGGATCCCGGCATCCACGATCGCCTCGGCCACCTGCAACTTGTGGCCGGTGGCCACGACCACGGCTTCGTCCTGCAGCCCGTCGCGCAGGAAGACATCGGTGATCTCGACCCGCATTACCGGCTCACCGCTTCGCCGTGCAGGGCGGCCAGCTGCGCCTGGTCGAACCCGGCCACATCGCGCAAGACCTGGTCGGTGTGTTCGCCCAGTTCCGGGCCGACCCAGCGCACGGATCCCTCGTGGCCCGGGATCTTGGGGACCACCCCGGGGAAGCGGATCAGTTCCGGCTCCCCGTCGATCATCACCGGGTGGGTCTGGATCATGTCGCGGGCCAGGTAGTGCTCGTCCTTGGCGATCGAAGGCGCGTCGTAGACCGGTGCGGCGGGAACCGAGGCGGCCTCCAACGCCGCGAGTACCTGCTCCAGGTCCATGCTGCCGGTGAAGGATTCGATGGCGGCGTTCAGTTCCGCCTCACGGGCCCCGCGCGCCTCGGTGGCCAGCAGGCTCTCATCCGCCGCCAGGTCCTCACGCCCGATGGCCTTCATCAGCCGGACAAACACCGAATTCGAATTTCCGCCAATTACCACTTCCAGGCCGTCCGCGCAGGTGTAGGAGCCGGTGGGCACTACCCCGGGCAACCGCCCGCCGGTGCGCTGGCGCACCATGCCATAGGCGTCGTAGTCGGGCACCAGGGACTCAAGCAGTGAGAAGACCCCCTCGTAAAGGGCCACGTCCACCACATTGCCGGCGGCGTTGCTTCCCCCACGGGCACGGTGGAACATCAGCATCAGCGCGCCGATGACCCCGTAGAGCCCGGCGACGGTGTCCCCCAGGCTTGCCGCGGCCCGTCCTGCCGGACGGTCGGGCTCCCCGGTGATGTACCGCAGGCCGGCGAAGGACTCGGCCGAACTGCCGAAGCCCGCCCGGTCCTTGTACGGGCCGGTCTGGCCGTAACCAGAGATGCGCACGATCACCAGGTCCGGGTTGATGGTATTGAGCACCTCCGGTCCCAGCCCCCATTTCTCCAGGGTTCCGGGGCGGAAGTTCTCGATGATCACATCCGTGGTGGCCACGATCTTCTTGATTGCCTCAACCCCGAGCTCACTGCGCAGATCCAGCGCCACCGACTTCTTGTTGCGGCCCACGGTGCGGAAGAGCATCGAGGTCGACCCCCGGGCCTTGCGCCAGTCGCGCAGTTCGTCACCCACGTGCGGCCTTTCGATCTTGATGACCTCTGCGCCGAAGTCGCCGAACACGCGGGCAGCGAACGGCGCGGCCACAAAATTTCCCAGTTCCAACACGCGGATTCCGGCCAGCGGCTGGTTGTCCGCACCCAGCTGTAGATTCTCAGTCAATGTCATAGTCCCTATCCAACAACCAACACTTTCCCACTTAGTGGGATTAGCTTCCCTTTGAGCGGTAAGACTGTAGCAAGTGATCCGCGACACAGCAAGGGTTTTCCTACCCAGGTTCTGGCAGTCTCGTCTCGTGTATCCGGACGTAGCTGTATGACGTGGGACGATACGTGAAACCGGTTGCCGGGAAGGAACCATGGGGAGCTCTGCAGGCTCGGCGAAGTCCAGGGCATGGAAAAAGCCCCACGCTTTGCGTGGGGCATCCCTGGACCGGGGACGTGGATCCGGGTGATTAGTGCCGGTGCAAGGTCCCGATTTCCTCGTCGCCCTGGTTGAATACCCGCAGGGTGTCGCCTTCAACGGTGGCCCGGTCGATGCCACTGAGCCAGGTATCCACGCCCTCGCAGTACATCCGGGTCGTGGCCACCGGCGCCAGAGTGACCTCGGACCCATCGGCTGTCCATTCACCCATCAGCCTGTTGCACCCGTCGCTGCCTGAAGCCGTCCCGTCCGGGCTCAGCTCCAGCCATGGTTGGCCCTCATCCTGGCTGCCCCAGATGCCGGGCAATGCCACATCCCCGGACGGACCGCTGGAACTGCACGCGGCGGTTGAGATCAGCACGGCGGATAGGACCAGGGCAAGCGCTAAGCGTTTCATGGTTTCAGGGTAAACCGCCTCAGTCCATGGCATCCACCCCTTTGAGCGTTTTCCCTGACAGCACGGGCAACCGCCCCTTCCCGCACCACATTTCCAACCGTTGTCCCGTGCCCAAGCTCTCCCGGAGCATGGTGAAGATCCGCTCGCAGGCAAAACTAGAATGGAGCCCATGAGCGCAACACTCGTGGCCAAGGACCTGACCGGCGGCCACGCCCACCGAACCCTGTTTTCCCAGCTGAGCTTCACCCTGTCCCCCGGGGATGTGCTCGGTGTGCTCGGAGCCAACGGCGCCGGGAAGTCCACCCTGCTGCGGCTGCTGGCCGGTGTGGACGAGCCCCAGGCCGGTTCCGTGTCCACCGCCCCGGACCAGGCGTTCATCGGCTGGATGCCGCAGGAACACGAGCAGATCACCGGGGAAACCATCGCGGACTACCTGGCACGACGCACCGGATGCGCCCAGGCAACCACGGCCATGGAAAGCAGCGCCGAACTGCTCGGCAGCGGCACCCCGGGAGCCGATGACGCCTATTCCGCGGCTTTCGACCATTGGATGGCCTGCGGTGCCATGGACTTGGAGGACCGTGCCCCGGCAGTACTGGCCGAACTGGGTTTCGATTTGCCCACCGAGACCCTGATGACTGCGCTGTCCGGTGGTCAGGTCGCCCGGGTGGCCCTTGCGGCACTGCTGCTCAGCCGCTTCGACATCGTCTTACTGGACGAACCGACCAACGACCTGGATCTGGCCGGGTTGCAGCGACTGGAATCCTTCATCACCTCGCTGCGCACCGGGGTCATTCTGGTCTCCCACGACCGCGAGTTCCTGGCCCGGTGCACCACCGGGATTGTTGAGCTGGACCTGGCGCAGAACAAGGTGGCGGTCTATGACGGCGGCTACGAGTCCTACCTGGAGGAACGGGCGATCAACCGGCGCCATGCCCGTGAGGCCTACGAGCAGTTTGCCGGGCAGAAGGCGGACCTGGTCTCCCGGGCGCGCACCCAGCGGGAATGGTCCTCCCAGGGCGTGCGCAATGCCATGAAGAAGGCCCCGGACAATGACAAGATCCGCCGCCGGGCCAATACCGAGTCCTCGCAGAAGCAGGCGCAGAAGGTCCGCCAGATGGAATCGCGGATTGCCCGGTTGGAGGAAGTGGAGGAACCGCGCAAGGAATGGGTGCTGCAGTTCGAGATCGCCGCGGCACCGCGTTCCTCCTCGGTAGTGTGCACGCTGAACGAGGCCGCACTGAAGCGCGGGGACTTCGTCTTCGGTCCGGTCACGGCCCAGCTCAATGTCGGCGAGCGCATCGGGATCACCGGGCCCAATGGTGCGGGCAAGTCGACCCTGCTTAAGCTCCTGCTCGGCCAGCTGACCCCCGATTCCGGTTCCTCCGCGTTGGGCGCCTCCGTGCAGATCGGGGAAATCGACCAGGCGCGCAGCTACCTGCCCGCCGACTCATTGTTGGGTGAGGCCTTCGAGGATGCGGTGCCGCAGCTTTCCCCGGCCGAGGCGCGTACCCTGCTGGCCAAGTTCGGACTGAAAGCGGACCAGACCGCCTCACGGGTGGCAGACCTCTCCCCCGGCGAGCGCACCCGGGCGGGATTGGCGTTGCTGCAGGGACGCGGGGTCAACCTGCTGGTGTTGGACGAGCCGACCAACCACCTGGATCTGCCGGCCATTGAGCAGCTGGAAGAGGCATTGGAAAACTACGAGGGTGCCCTGCTGCTGGTCACCCATGACCGGCGGATGCTGGAGAATGTCCGTTTGGACCAGCGCTGGTATGTGGAGCAGGGACAGGTCAGCTTCGGCGTCCATGGCTGATCCCGTGCCCATCAAGGGGTACTTCCTCCCTGGCCGCCGACCTGGTCGATGAGGATCTCGCCTTGCCGATCCACCAGCCTGGTGAACAACTGCTGCGAGGCCCCGAAAACCACCGCCCAGGCCATGATCTGCGAGGAGGTGTCCAGGGCACTGAGACCCGGGACGAATCCGCCGCGCATGAGCATCAGCCCCAGGACCGCGGTGATGGCCCCCGTGGGCAGCTTCATCAGCCCCAGGGTCACGGCCAGGCTGTAGGGGGTCGCCGTCCCCCGGGCCCGGCGCAGCGAGGGGGCACCGGCCACCGCGGCAGAGACCAATCCAATGAACAGCACCAGTGGAATGTCCAACGGTGTGACCGTGTTCCCGATCGCCCGGTCGATATCTGCGCTGAGGTCGGCAGCATCCCCGCTGGTGGTCTCGTCGGTAGCCTGGCTTGCTTCCTGCGGCGGGAACGGATTCTCGTTGATGGGGCACACCACCTTAGCCTGTTCCACCGGGTTGAAGCACAAGGCCAGGTCTGCCGGTCGTTGCACACCCCAGACTCCCACCGCCGCGGCGATGGCGAACAGCACCACCGTGCACAACATCAGGGTGATACGGAAACTGCGCAACCGGGCGTATTCGCGACGATAGGCCAGATGTGCAGCGGCACTGGCGCTCACGATGGTTTCCAGGACCTCGTCCTTCACGTCCTTGTCCTTGGGACCGCCACATTTCACCAATCCCTCAAAGGCCTTGCGCTGTTCATCGGCTTCGTCCAAATGGTTCACCACGTCCGCATGGATCTTCGCCAGTCTCCCCAGGACATACTCTGCCGCACCACGCCTGAGCATGAGTTCCTCGGCGGCATGCACCCTGGCCATGGCCGATCCGATGAGCATCGCACCGCGGTTGAACCTGAATCTGAGTCTGGTGATGACCTGTTCGGCTGCAGACAAGTGCGCCAGAATCTCCTCATCCAGCTGTTGCTTCTCCTGGTCCACGGTGCCGGCCGGATCCGTGCTCTGCAGCCATTTCAATTCACTGCGAAGACGTTCGGCATCTGACAGAACCAGCCTGACCGTGACATTCAGGAATCCCTTCATCTCCGGAAATTCTTCAACCTTGCTCTTGGCCACGGTGATCAGTCCCCCTACTGCTGCCGGTCTGCTGAGTGTGCCGCCGGAGGCGTTACAGCGGCATTACAGCGTCACGTGTCCCGTCCTCGGACAGTGCGGATTCCGGTGGCCAGCATCCCTGCCATTTGTGCGTCGCGTCACAATGCGGAGGTGCCCGGCCTGGAACCGCAGGAGCCCGAACTCCGGCGGACCGCCATCAACTACGGGGTTGAGCCCCAGCCATGCCCGCCTTTGGTCCCACACCTGTACCCCTAAAGTGCGTCATGATCAGCCGTCACACAGTCTTTCAACGTAGACTTCAGTCATAGGAGTTGAGACTTTCAGTTCTTTCGACTGAAAAGTCGCCGCTACACACCCGAGGACTTTTTACTTGAGTAGCACTTCTTCCACTTTGTCCGCTCCCGTCTCGGACCAAAAGTTTGTCCGTCCGGGAGATCCCAAGAGTTTCTTCCATGTCAAGGCCCTTGTCGGGGAAGCCGGGTTGACCGGCCGACGACGTGGACACTATTTGGGCATGGGCATTGTGTTGCTGGCTTTACTCGGTGGCATCATCACCGGCTTCGTACTGCTCGGCGATAGCTGGTTCCAGCTGCTGATGGCCGCCGCCTTGGGTATCCTGCTGACCCAGTTCGCGTTCCTGGCCCATGAGGCCGCGCACCGCCAGATCCTTTCCTCTTCGAATACCAATGACACGCTGGGCCGCTTCCTGGCAAATGTCGTGGTGGGCATCAGCTACCAGTGGTGGATGAACAAGCACAACAAGCACCACGCGACCCCCAATACCATCGGCAAGGATCCGGATATCGAGTGGGACACGATCTCCTTCCAGCCGGAAGATGCCCAGCGACAAAAAGGTGTGCTCAAGTGGATCACCGAACGCCAGGGTTACCTGTTCTTCCCGTTGCTCACCCTTGAAGGCCTGAACCTGCATTACCAGTCCATCAAGTACCTCTTCGCCGGGGGACGGGTCAAGCGCCGTGGCCGCGAGATCACCGCAATCGCCCTTCGCCTGTCGATCTACCTGGCAATTGTCTTCACCTTCCTGCCGGTGGGCATGGCCTTCGCCTTCGTCGGTGTCCAGCTGGCCGTCTTCGGCGTGTACATGGGCGGTTCCTTCGCCCCGAACCACAAGGGCATGCCAATGGTGCCCAAGAACCAGCGCATCGACTTCTTCTCCCGTCAGGTGCTGACCAGCCGCAACGTGAT
The DNA here is from genome assembly GCF_026107515.2 of Glutamicibacter sp. MNS18. GTDB lineage: Bacteria > Actinomycetota > Actinomycetes > Actinomycetales > Micrococcaceae > Glutamicibacter. Next base: position 13,630 of record NZ_JAPCHW010000010.1, read on the forward strand.
GGCCAAGAGCCGTTGGGGCAACGAGGTGCTCTCCATCATCTTCGGTGGCCTGAACTTCCAGGTTGAGCACCACCTGTTCCCCTCGATGCCACGGGCCAACCTCGCCGCGGTCTCCGAGATCGTGCGCAACTACTGCGCCGAGCACCAGATCCCGTACACGGTGGCCACCGTCCGCCAGTCCTACGCCCAGGTGATCACCTACCTGAACAAGGTCGGCCTCTCGGCCCGCGACCCGTTCGACTGCCCGATGGTCTCCGGATACCGGCAGTTCCAGTAAGCCCTGTCGTCCTAGACACCAATGCCCGGCACAACCCGGTGACCTTGTCACCTGCGTGCCGGGCAATGGTGTTCCCGGCTTGAAGATCACCTTCATCCTAGATGACCGTGAATCCCCGGAAAACGGCAGAGTGCCTGGCAACGATTCCGCTGTCGCCGCCCGGCTCAGCTAACGAGTCTTCCAGCACGGAAGCTGCCGCTCATTTCCACCCAGTACGGAAGCATCGCGCGCTATTGGGCACCGATGATGACAAACCACAGCAGGTTCCTGTCCTCCTCCACCCAAGTATTCTGCGGATACCGCAGACAACAACGCTTTGCATAACTTGTTTCAACCGATCGGGGCGATCAAGACGGATTCACGCGAACTAGTAGCGAAGAAACCATTCAACCGGGGCCAGACAGTCCCTGACGATCATGCCCCTGAGAACCCGTCGGTGCCATTGGCGTGCGGGTTCCCCGGGGCTGGCGGGAGCTGAGAGTCAGTCGCGATCCCTCAGACACGTACATCGCCGCGAGCAGGCACTGGGCGAAGATTTCGCCGACCTTCTCGACGCACGGTGGGTCGTTGGAGATCGTCAAACTCGTCAGTGCGTTGGGATTCGAGGTCGAATTCCGTCGAGACCCGGATCCCGGTGGACCTGGATGTACCACTGCCTGCAGCCATTTCAGCCTGCAATCCGCACCAAACCGGTCGTGAACAAGTAAGTCGAATGTGGCGTGTCATCCATCCTGCCCCAGCGGCGTTCGGAAAGCGTGAATAGCAGTTCGTCGCCGTCGGTGCAAAACGTCCGACCACCGTGGCTGTGTCCTTCTTGGGCATCCCTCGACGCAGGAACGGATCATGCGTGGGCACAAGGTGAGGACTCGGCAGAATTTCGATTGCAGGTTCACTACGTCACTTGTTTTGCGTCGGTCCGAATACTTCGTCCGTCGGTCTCACCAAGCATTCAGACCGATGCATCACGGCACACAACCAGGACTCCAGGTAGGGACCCAACTTCAGCCCTGTCGCCGTGCGGTTTGGCGCGCACTGCGTGCCAAAAGCTCCTTGGCCTGGGGTTCACCGTATTTCTTCTCGTACTTTCGAATGATCTGCGTAGCCAGCTGCTTTTCGAAGTCAGAAATTGGTTCGGCTTTACCTGAAGCGATTCGTTCGCTCAGGATGCCAGCCTTCCTAGTCTTCACGTTTATCTCCTGCCTTTCCTTCATTATCCTCGACGTTGCCATCTCCGTCGATATCATCTGCAGCAACACCAACCACGACATTCAATAGAAGTTCATCTGCAGTCTTGCTATGTTTCCCCATCAGGGAAGAATTGATGCGAGCCCGATGGCACGTTCCGTGCTCGCATCGGAAAGCGCAAGGTTAAGCGACCATTCGGCTTGCTTCCAGAATGCGTCTGCTTCGGCATTCGTCCTGGCCACCGTCGCACTATGAATCGCTGCGGCATAAGCAAGGCTCGCTGCGATGACCGCGAAGATCCCCGCTGCAGGAGGTCCGGACCAAAACGCTCGCCAGAATGGATCATCCAGAATAAACGGTGGGAGCACTCGGGCCAGGATGAACCCGACCGTGAACATGAGTAAGACCAACATTGCTGGTCTAGTGGCATAAGCGGCAACGTTTCGAACCAGGGCCTTGAGCTGTTCCATGTCATCGTTCCCCATCTGGGCCTGTCAGCGCATTCGTCGGCCGATGGTCCTCTATGTTCAATGAGCGATACTTGGAATTTAGCGCATGGAACCGACAGTATCTTCACGCAAGATGGGTTGTTCCGCGCATGCCACCCTTCGGTTCTCCTTCCAGCAGCGTCGTGGAGGCGGCATTCCGACTAGTCCAGCGGCGCGTAGATCAGCAGCGTCAGATCCGGGGCCTCGGCCGGGGCCAGGTTGTGCTGTTCATAGCGGGTCAGCCCCTTGACCGGGTGGCGGAACAGCCGCTCGCGGGTGCGGAATCCGGCCACATCACGTTCATTCCAGATCGCCGCGAATTCATCTGATGCCTCCGAGACCCGGGCCACGATGCCGCTGTCCCCCGCGGGGGACAGCCAACTACGGGTTTCGGCACGGAAGCTGCCGACAAAACTGCGGCTCTGTTCCTCCCAGTCCGGAAGCATCTGACGCAATTGGGCATCGGTGAACACCAGCCAAAGCAGGTTCCGGTCCTGCTGAGGCACGGAAGTGATCCGCGGATACAGCTGCTCATAGGCCTGGTTCCACCCGATGACGGCCCAATCCGCGGCCAGCAGGAACGCCGGGAAACCCAGGGCATCCAGCAGCCGCTGCAGGGCCGGGGTCATCCCGCTGGAGCGGGCCGGGGCGATCTCCCCATGGCCACCCAGGGCCAGCAGGTAGGTGGTTTCCACCGGGGAAAGCCGGAACAGCCCGGCCAGCGCCTGCAGCACCTGCCGTGAGGGGTTGATATCCCGGGCCTGTTCCAGCCACGTGTACCAGGTCACCGACACCCCGGCCAGGGTGGCGACCTCCTCGCGGCGCAGCCCGCGCACCCTGCCGCGCCCCACCTCAGGCAGGCCGTGGGCCGAGCGATCGGCCCGTGCCCGGCGGCTCTTGAGGAACTCCGCCAGTTCCGCCCGCCGCTGTTGCCCCGTGTCCATGGCGACCCCGCTTCCTGTTAGTACCAGTACTAGTATCAACGCCGTCTCGATTCCGCACCAAGATTTGTGATCTGATTATCCAATGACCACACTTCGTTCACATACCGTTACCCATGGCCGCAATATGGCCGGTGCCCGCGCCCTGTTCCGTGCCGCAGGGGTGAACGGCGCGGATCTTGGCCGCAAGCCGATCATCGCCGTCGCCAACAGCTTCACCGAATTCGTTCCCGGCCACACCCACCTGCAGCCGGTGGGACGCATCGTCTCCGACGCGATCACCGAAGCTGGTGGCATCCCCCGCGAATTCAACACCATCGCCGTGGATGACGGCATCGCCATGGGCCATGGCGGCATGCTCTACTCGCTGCCCAGCCGCGATTTGATCGCCGATTCGGTTGAGTACATGGTCAACGCCCACTGTGCCGATGCGTTGATCTGCATTTCCAACTGCGACAAGATCACCCCGGGCATGCTCATGGCCGCACTGCGCCTGAACATCCCCACGGTGTTCGTTTCCGGCGGCCCCATGGAATCGGGCCGCGCCACCCTGGTGGACGGCACCGTGCGCACCCTGGACCTGGTGGATGCCATCTCCGAGGCGGTCAACGAGAACGTCTCCGACGCGGATCTGCTGCGCATCGAGGAAGCGGCCTGCCCCACCTGCGGTTCCTGCTCTGGCATGTTCACCGCCAACTCGATGAACTGCCTGACCGAAGCCATGGGCCTGGCGCTGCCGGGCAACGGCTCCACCCTGGCCACCCATACCGCCCGCAAGGCACTCTACGAGAACGCTGGCAAGCTGGTCGTGGACATCTCCAACCGCCACTACGGCCAGAACGACGACACGGTGCTGCCACGCAGCATCGCCACCGAGGCCGCCTTCGGCAACGCCATGGCCCTGGATATCGCCATGGGCGGCTCGACCAACACCATCCTTCACCTGCTGGCCGCGGCCCGCGAGGCCGAAGTCCAGTTCGGCCTGGATGAGATCGACGCGGTCTCCCGCCGCGTGCCGTGTCTGGCCAAGGTGGCCCCGAACGCCGCCGGCAACGGGAAGACCTACTACATGGAGGATGTCCACCGCGCCGGCGGCATCCCGGCGATCCTCGGCGAATTGCGCCGCGGCAGCCTGCTGGACGAGAACGTGCACACCGTACACGCCAAGACCATCGGCGCATGGCTTGACGAATGGGATATCCGTGGCGGTAAGGCCAGCGAGGAATCCCTGGCCCTGTGGCACGCCGCTCCCGGTGGCGTACGCTCCTCCACCGCCTTCTCCCAGTCCGCCCGCTGGGAGGATCTGGACACCGACGCCGCCGAAGGTTGCATCCGCTCGGTGGAGCACGCCTACTCCCAGGACGGCGGCCTGGCCGTGCTGCGTGGGAACATCGCCGTGGATGGCGCCGTGGTCAAGACCGCCGGCGTGGATCCCTCGATCTGGACCTTCAGCGGCCCGGCCGTGGTCTGCGAATCCCAGGACGAGGCCGTGGAGAAGATCCTGAACAAGAAGGTCACCGCCGGCGACGTGGTGGTCATCCGCTACGAGGGCCCCAAGGGCGGCCCGGGTATGCAGGAGATGCTCTACCCGACCTCGTTCCTCAAGGGCCGTGGCCTGGGCAAGGAATGCGCCCTGATCACCGACGGCCGCTTCTCCGGCGGCACCTCCGGACTGTCCATCGGGCACGTCTCCCCGGAGGCGGCCTCGGGCGGCATCATCGCCCTGGTCGAGGATGGGGACCTGATCTCCATCGACATCCCGACCCGTGAGCTGACCCTCAACGTTCCCGAGGAGGTGCTGGCCGAGCGCCGCGAACGCCTGCTGGCCACCACCGGCTACCGTCCGGCGAACCGCGAACGCGTGGTCTCCCCTGCCCTGCGCGCCTACGCCGCCATGGCCCTGTCGGCGGACAAGGGCGCCGTGCGCGACGTGGATCGTGTGGAACGCGCCCTGCGCGAGGCCGACGAGCGCGCAGCGGCCGCTGCCCGGACCGAGGCAACTGCCAAGGCCTGACCAACGCCAAGACGGGCCCCGGTGCCTCCACCTGCCGTGGAGGCTTCGGGGCCCTGCACATGCATCCCCGACTGGCGGCAGTCCACCGTCCCGTTGAAAAACCGTCGAAGAGCTGATGGTTCATTGAGTCCAGGGGTTTTCGAGCCGCGATCTGTAGATGCTCGGCCCTGGCGCGGAACTCAACTGATGCAGATCGTGGCCGTACCTCTCACAACCGAAGAGAGCTCTGCTCTGGGTGCGGTCGCTGAGCGTGAGGATCCATGCCAGCCCCCTCAACCACCGGGTGTTACCCGATTCCGTTATTCAGGTAGCTATCTGGCCACATCGCTAACTGCGGCTTGGGCCTTGGCGTCCGTCCTCATCTTGGGCGAGGTCACCCGAGTTGTGCTGGTGTTTCTGATTGGTTTCCTCAATCATTTCCGACAGGGTCTGCTACCGGCGCGTCACCGGAAAAGTGTGCTCTAACGCCCGGCAGAAACGGGGCCTTCCGTGCTTGTAGGGGCGATTTCATCCGGACCGTACGCACAGACAGCGGGCAAGCGCGGTCCGATCAGCCTTGCTCCCCGGCCAACAGGCCTTCGACCTTGAGCTTTCCACCACACCAACACTCATGCCCGAGGAACCCGCAGCAGTGCTCCAAACCGTCTTGGATTAACAACTGAGCACCGACCCCGCACCACCCGCTCCGCCGGCCCCCCTTCCTTACTACCGATAGGGGTCGCGGGCAACGCCACCATCACTCGCACCGGTTTACGGATCCTCTGGGACGCCCTGTCCGGCGTATACGACCAGTCCGATTTCAACGACCTGGACGATGAGACCTTCACTAATCTCGTATTGGCCCGCATCATCGGACCGGGCCCCAAGGACGACACCATCCGGGTGCTGAACAACCTCGGCGCCCGCCCCTGGGCACATCGGCGGCTATCAGTGCCCAGAACGATGCGTCGAACGGAATTACCAACAGGTTAGGCGTTTACCTTACTAGGTCGCGCGCTTGAGCAGCTCAGAGTCCTCTAGGCTGAGGAACACGTCAATCCGCGGGTCGTTCTTGTCGCCGAGTCGACGATTGAGATCTGCGACGGTTTTCGCTGCAGAAACCTTGTGCTTGTAGTAGGTGATTGGCTTCGGATCGGTCAGGCGCTTGCCAGCTGGAGAGATCATCACGTACAAACCCTTGCCAGCATCTTTCAAGGTCACCGTGGGGCGACCCTGTGGCTTTGACTTGGTTACTTTAACCATTTAGCCTCTCACCTCGCCTTCATCAGGTTCTTCCATACTACCTTCACCGGGGTCCTGGGATAAGAGGAAATCTTCCGGCATCCGCAAGTCGTCAACCGTCAGGTCATTGAGCACATTGCGGATCACAGACGCTTCCTGATCCCTGATTTTCCACATCTTCTTGTTGGCTTTCCTGGCTGCTCGGCGCTGCTTCCTGTCACCAACAGTGGGAAGTTCCTCGGGAACGATGGCCTGCAAGAGCTCCACCGAGGTCCGGCGCATCTGCTCGTCTGCGCTCCGGGACAAGTCCAGGGCATACTGCGCCCGTTTCCACCATTGGTCAGCGTGATCCACCTTCACTCTGAGCCGGAACGTGTTCAGACCGACGACGGCCACTCCAGCCGCGACCAACAGAGTGAGCAGAGGGAGATAGTGCATCACCACATCCAGCACGCTGACAACCACATCCCCTGCCTTGCGCAGGAAATCGAGAACTGCCGCACCCCATTCTCCAGGTCTTATCCAATCCATTCGGACAGCATAACCTTTAGCCGGGAGATTCCAGATCGCAGCATGCGGCCGGCAAGAATGCTCCTGGCGGCCTCGTGCAGTTCATCAACGCTGAAAGTCCGGCCGATCTCATCGCTCACCGAACAGGCAACTCCCATGGGTTCCGACATGCAACCTGCTAGGTATTCAACACCCTGCCAGTGCGCGCGCAGGTTGGTCTCCTCGGCGTCCGTCCTCACCGTGGGTGAGGCCATCTGGGGTGTACCGGTGCTTCTGGCTGCTCTCCTCGATCACTCCTGCCGAGCCCTGCAGTGGAAAACGCAGCAGCATGGTCCTGAACATCAAGCGTTTTGGATCCGCGCACACTCCCGGAGGAACTCGCACCACTGGAAACCGCTGCCGAACAAGCCCTGCTCCCCGGGGCAACCGGCCTTCGATCTTGGACTTTCCACCCCACCAGCGCCAAAGCCCGAGGAGCCCGGATCAGCGACCCAACCCGTGGTCCCCACGCGGTTGCCCAACACGTGGGCGACTAGGCAAATTCATGTGCCGACCTCTTTTATCCCGGCCCGCAATCGGCAAGACTGGGAGTATGACGAAACGGGCACACCAGGGATTCAAGAACCGCGAGCAGGCCGGTGCCTCACTGGGGCTGGCCCTGGCCACCGACCTGCCGGCCGGCGAATACGTCGTGCTGGGACTCTTGCGTGGCGGTGTGCCCATTGCCGCCGAAGTCGCCCGTGCCCTCGGCTCCTCCCTGGGTGCACTGGCAGTACGCAAGCTCGGTGTTCCCAACAACCCCGAGCTGGCCATCGGTGCCCTGGCAACCTACCATGGGCAGACCGCGCGGGTACTGAACGAAGAACTCCATCGCCGGGTCAGCAGGAGCTTCGGTCCCGGCCCGTTGGAGGACGCGGAAATCGAAACCCACGAGGCGCTGGAGGAGCTGGCCGGGAAATTCGCCGACTACGCACCGGAGCTGGAAGGACGCATCGTGGTGGTCTGCGATGACGGGCTAGCGACCGGGGCCACGATGAAAGCTGGTCTGGAACTGGCCCGCCGGTTCAAGCCGTCCCTGCTCATCTCCGCCATACCGGTCGCCCCACCGGAGGAACTCGAAGAGCTCTCCAGCTACGCGGACCGCACCTTTGCGTTGGTGCGGCCACGTGAGTTCACCGCGGTCGGTGCCTACTACGAGGACTTCGCAGCCGTCGAGGAAGACCAAGTGCTGGAGCTCTTGCGCACCATTACCTGAGCCAACGGCCTCAAGTCGCTTGTGACGTTCGAATGTTCAGTGTCCAAGGACGTCGGCGATCTCGTGTCCCTTCCGTTGATCGATGATCGCCACGACCAGGGTCAGCACCACCATCACCGTGATGGCTACGAAGCCCACGGTCATCGCCGTGTGCCAGGCGCCCGTGGCGTGCTGCGTGGCGTAGAAGATTGCGGTGATCACCGCAATGCCCACTGCGGTGCCTATACGCTGCGAGGTCTGCATGAGGCCTCCGGCGCTGCCCGAGTTGGCCACCGGGACATCCATCAGGGTCAGGGCTTGGTTCGGTGAGATGATCGCACCCTGCGCCAACCCGATAAAGCTCAGCGTCAGCAGCAACCACCAGATGCTCAAGAAGCCACCGGCGTGCAGTTCCACCACCGCCATCGTGGTCAATAGCCCTGCCAAGGCGCTGATGATCCCCCAGATGACCAGTTTGCGTCCCAGCTGAACCACGTATTTGCCGGCCATATGCGAGCTCCACGCCGAGACGAGGGCTGCCGGCAGACCGATCAAGCCCGCCTCCAACGGGCTCAGCCCCTGGCCTTGCTGCACGTACACGGCTACCAGCACCCAGACACTGGTCACCCCCATGAAGTAGAGCCCGGCAATGATATTCCCCAGGGTGAAGGAACGGATCTTGAACAGTTCCAGGTCCACCATCGGTTCCCTGCCCCGGTTCTTGTAGCTCTTCTCCCAGAGGATCCAGGCACCAAGCAATGCCATGGATCCGGGCAACAGCCACCAGGCCCAGGGGGTCTCGCGGGCCACCACGAAGGGCAACATCAACGCGAGGATACTCAGCCCCAACATCAGGCAACCCACCGGATCCAGATCCACGGCGGGACGTTTGGGCTTGACGTTGCCCCTGCCCTGCGTGGTGGCAGCCGGTTCAGTGAAACTGCGGTGCAACAGCGGGCGGGGAAGCCAGCGGATGGCCAGCAGGATCGCCAGCAGCCCGATCGGGACGTTCACCAGGAAGGTGGAGCGCCACCCCAGGTTCTCGCCGAGGCCCTGCACCAGGAATCCACCCAGCACCGGGCCGATCGCCACCGAGAAACCGACCACTGTACCCAGGGCCCCGTAGGCACGTCCCCGCTCGGCCCCGTGGAAATGCTGCTGGATCATGCCCAGCACCTGCGGGTTCAGCAGGCCCGAACCAAGCCCCTGGATGAAGCGGGCAGCGTTCAGACTGGTGGCATCCGGCGCGAAGCCGGCCATCACCGAGGCCAGGGTGAAGATCACCAAGCCGGTGAGGAAAATGACCCCGCGGCCGAATACGTCCCCGGCCCGACCGGCGGCCACCAGCACCACGCCGAAGGTCAACGCGTATCCGGAAAGTACCCACTGGATATCCGATTCGGTGGCACCCAGGGTGTTCTGGATCGCCGGCAACACCACATTGACGATACTTACGCCAATCAGCGACATGAACATCGTGGCCAGCAGCACGATCAGCATCTTCCACCGGGCGGCCGAAGACATTGGCTCCGATCCGGATCCCCCGCGCTTTTCCATGAATTCCCTTCACCCGCACGTCACAAGGCACACCAAAAGATGCCACCCCTAGACGGAAGGCTATCGGATAATCGATGGTTTGGAGCTACAAGGCACAACCTACAGACTCATCGGCGGAGTTTGCCGACCAACAGGCGAGTTTTTGCCAATCGCCCTTGGCCAGCGCGACCCCGCTGGGTGTACCTTTCCGAGACCTCCGGTCAGACCGGAATTCGCGAGTAGAAGCCTGCTGAACGCTATACCTCTGGGTTGTCGCGGAGACAGAGTCGGCCGGCTGGTTCAGGGTGTGGCCGTTGTCCGGCACTCGCGCCAGGCCAGCAAGGAATTCCACAGTCCTGAGAGTTGTTCATTCTCCTGTCTTTTAGCCAAGGATCCCCTGGGTGTTAGCCCGCGGATGGTGAGGGCGTTGCGGTGGTCCCGGCAGATTTACATTCTGGACTACCGAATTAGCCTTTACATGAGCGCGCCGTACCACACCGAGCAAAGCTTGTGAGGCTTTGTCCGACGCCAGCTTTGTCGCCCGGATCTTCTCGTGCTTTCGCCACTCCCGTCAGGGATTACGCCGCGACTGTCGCGCCCAACGGCAGGTTCTTCGCGACACGGATCGTCGGCATGACCAAGCGATCCCGTTCCTTCTGCGGAGATTCGGTTCCCCGGCATCATCCCGCGAATGATTGGTAGGACTATATGGTCGGATAACGCCACCTTATTCGGTGTCGGGGTCTTCGCCGGGCTCCATTCCCTCAAGGCGTAGGAATTCCAAAGCCCGTTCTACGGCGGTAATCTTCTTCTTCAATTCGGCCAGACCCGCCGATGACCCGTCAGAATATTCATCAAGTCGCTCGTACTCGCGCCGCACCTGGATCTCGATTTCGACCAGTGTTTTCCATATGGACGGGTCAGGAGGAAGCCCTTGGTTCTTGCGCAGGATCGCCGCAGTGAGCATTCGTTCAATTACTGCCTCCATCGCCACCGCCGAGGTGCCGGGACTTGCAAGTCCGTAGGCGATACTGCCGCCGCCCACACCAACGAGTGAACCAGCCGTGATCAGCCCACCGACCATTCCACCCGGGCCAAAGGTAGCCAATGCACTGGTCAACACCGCTGCCCCTGCCAAACCGGGAGCCGCCGCCAAGGCAAGCCCACCGGTGGCTGCCACAAGAGCCACAGCGCCAAGTCCAACGACTCCCCATTTCTTCCAGTTGAGCGATCGACCTCCGTTGAGGACTTCGGTGGCCCGTTTCGCCGACTTGAAGACCTCTTCGCCAAACTTACTGGTCAGCCCATGTTCTGCTGTCAAGTCACGTAGCGCCTGTTCTTTGATATCCATTGACACCGTGATCTCAAACGGAGCAATGATGTTCTCCGACGCGATCCCGATCATTGGCTCGATGGCATCGTCGATTGCCAGGTAGGGGCCCGGAAACGGTTCGGGAACGTCAGCGTCCTGATCGGACAGGTCAAAGGCCAGCCTCGAGACAAAATGGGGCGTCGGTCGTCCTTCTCTTTCATTCCACCGCTGTAATCCATCGACGAGTGTCGCTTGCACTTGGCGCAATGCCCCGGAATAACGATCCTTCAAGTCGCCTTCAAGTCGTCCGTTAATCAGATGCGCATATCGAAGCGCCAGTAAGGCAATTCTTTCCGTTTCATTCGGTTGAACATCGAGCACATGGCTTACTTTGACGATTTCCTTGGACTTTGATCCGAATAGCGCGTACCCGACTGCCTCGGCCACTACTGGATCTGAGAAATAGGTCCTGGCTCGATGGGCGGATGGTCCGGGCTTGGATGTAATTCGATGATCGGTCATCCATGGAAATACGGAGCACACTCCACGGTGGGAGGCTACCGGATCCTGATCATTCCAGATATTGACCCACCACGACAGATGCGTCGGAGGGTCCTTCAAATCGCTTCCTAATTTCTCGACATCAAAGCTCCGATGGCCCAATGGACTGCCGATAGTCACCATCCCTACCACTTCGATGTCGCTGGGAAGACGAAGTAAAAGATCTGCGGCAATCACCGAACCGAGGCTGTGGCCGACAATCACTATGCGGCCCTTGGCCGGTATTCTCTTGAGAATCCGCGCCAGCACTCCAGCACGGATTCGTTCATTGCGCATGTAGTTCGAAGCCTGTGTAAAGAACTTCGTGGAAAAGGCAACGTCAATGATGCTTTCACCTAATGGCCAACCATTCCCACTATCGTGCCGGCCGAGTTTGAACTCCAGTCCGGCCATGCGATGCTCGAATTCGCGCCTGCAGAGTCCGGCTTCCGAACGTCGCGGTCGTTTATACGTGATTGGTGGGACTCCGTCGAATTCGTCAGCCCCTTTCAACGCATGTGCAAACTTGGGAACAATCAATTCCACGTCATCGAGCGACGGGTACTCTGCATCGACCAGCGACTGAGATAGCCGGTCCTTCCAATCGTTTTGCGGATCCCCGTCACCCACTCCATGTAAGAACAGCAGAATTGTCTTATTAGTCAACGCAAACCCCCATAGGTCTTACTGACCTGCCGAACTAAATCAAGTCACTCACAAAATTATGATCCGATTCTAACCAAGTCATAGGTAGTTTTGCTTCGTTCCGAAAATATTAAATGCCTTGGCTATATCCACGAGCGCAGTAGCTGGCGTTGCGGGGCACCTACGGTTTATCCCACATCCAGCCGCCTGCAACGGTCAGAGCAACGCCAACAAGTTCGCCGAACGGCGGTTCCACATGTTCCCGGCCAGCCCCAGGTGGCCAACAATAAACAGCACACCGCCGAGCAGGAACATCTCGGTGATCAGGTCCAGTGCCACCGCAGCGTAGACGATCGCGGCCAAGCCAACGGATATCAGAGCGATCTCGGCCCACCGCCAGCGCAGCAGATGCCCGATCGCTGGGGCCAGCAGCAGCCCCGGAAACGCCAGGGCCCAGAGCGGCCCGTCGGCCAGGATCGCCAGCGCGACCACGGCCAGAACCGCCACGACCACGATGGTCCCTACGGTTCGCCAAACCCATCCCGGCCGTCCCATGGCGTTGCGCATCATCACCGGCGGTACCAACACCTGGCTCCAGAGCAGCAGTATCGTCGGAAGCAGGAACAAGCCGATTCCGGCCCCGGCAAGCACGGCCACCACGCTCATCACCACGGCGCCCAGCAGTTGCAGCCAGGCCGCGGCCTTTCCCTGGATGATCAACGGTGTCAGGCTGAACAGGGCAGGCACCAGGCTCACCAGTACCGCCGGCATCAACGACAGGTTGATCCAGGCCGGATCGCCCGGAACCACATAACCGAAGGACAAGCTGCCCGAGAACCAGGCGCTGAAGTCCAGGCTCGTGGACATCACGGCGCCCGGAGCGAACAGCAGGATCGCCGCGGTCAACAGGGCGAAGGCGAAGATCGGCCAGGCCAGGATCCGGGTGAGGAAACGGTGTCCGCTGGAGACCTTGAGTGTCTCGGGCTGCACCTTGGCGAACTTGGCCGCATAGCTGTCCACCGGCCCCAACTGGGCGTAGATGTCCTCCACTCGCCGCCCACGGCGCGGAAGCTTGGCCAGCCGGGTCCGGGTATCGGCCAGGATCGCCGTGCGTTCGGCCCGGTTCAGCCCGGAGAGGGCCTCCTTGAGCTGTTCCAGGTAATCCCGGGCGGCTTGGGGCAGGCGTGCGGCCATGGACGGATCCTTCGTTCGGGTGGCACCTTCTTTCTCATGGTGCCATATGCCCCGCCCGGTGGCCTGCAGCGGTGCCCTGCGGGTTCTACTTCACCGATCCGGCGGTCAGCCCGCCGACAATGTACTTCTGCAGGAACAGGAACAGCGCCATGACCGGCAGGGCGGCGAGTACCGCTCCGGCGGCGAAGACCGACCAGTTCGAGGTGAATTCCTCCGAAACGTACTGGTACAGGCCCACGGCCAGGGTCTGGTTCTCCGGGGAGACCAGCACCACCGAGGCGATCACGAAATCACTGGTGGTGCCGATGAAGGACAGCAACCCGACCACGGCCAGGATCGGGGCGACCAGGCGCAGGATGATGGTGAAGAAGATCCTCGCGTGTCCGGCCCCGTCGATCTTGGCGGCCTCGTCGATCTCCACCGGCACGGTGTTGAAGAACCCGTACATCAGGTAGGTGTTCACCCCCAGCGCACCGCCGAGGTACACCATGATCAGCGCCAGCTGGTTATCGATCCCCAGCGCCGGGAAGACGTCCCCCAGGGTGGTGAGCAGGATGAAGATCGCCACCACGGCCAGCAGCTGCGGGAAGATCTGCACCACCAGCAGGCTGACCAGCCCGAAGCGGCGGCCCCGGAAACGCATCCGGGAGAAACTGTAGGCGGCCAGCGCACCGAGGAACACCGAGGCCGCCGCGGTGGTCAGACCGATGAACAGGGTATTGCCGAACCAGGCGGCGAAGGGCCGTTGCGGGTTGTCGAACAGCCTCACATAGCTGTCGAAGCCCACGGTGCTGAACAGCCCATTGGAGGAGAGCAGCGTACCGTTGGGGTTCAGCGAGGCGGAGAGCACGTAGAGCAGCGGGAAGGCCGCGTAGATCACCAGCGCCACCCCGATCAGGTGCCGCCAGCCGGTGCTGGCGAACCAGGTGGCGAAGCCACGGCGCTTGGCCGGCGGGATCCGCGGGGTATCGATCTCCGGGAGGGCGTCCAAGGGTAAACGAGACATCAGTTCAAATCCTCCAGGGCCTTGGTCTGCTTAAAGCTGATGATGCCGATGATGGCCACCACCACGAAGATGATGATCGAGAACGCGCTGGCCAGGCCGTAGTCGCGTTGCGCGCCTACGAAGGCGACCTTGTAGACCATTGAGATCAGGATGTCGGTGGCGCCCACATTCAGTCCGCTGGTTTCCAGCCGTGGACCGCCCTCGGTGAGCATGTAGATCACATTGAAGTTGTTGAAGTTGAAGGCGAAGGAGGAGATCAGCAGCGGGGCCACGGAGACCAGCAGCAAGGGCAGCTTGATCAGCCGGAAGATCGCCAGCGGCCCGGCCCCGTCGAGTTTGGCCGCCTCGGAGAGCTCCTCGGGAATCGACTGCAGCGCCCCGGTGCAGACCAGGAACATGTACGGGAAGCCCAGCCAGAGGTTCACCCAGAGCACCGAGAACTTCGCCAGCCAGGGGTCGGTGAGCCACGGGATCGAGGTGCCGCCGAAGAGCATCTGGTTCACGAACCCGAAGTCCCGGTTGAGCATGCCGGCCCAGACCAGCCCGCCCAGGAAGGCCGGGAAGGCGTAGGGCAGGATCGAGAGCACCCGGTAGATCTTGCGTCCGCGCATCCGCTGGTCGTTGAACACGATCGCCAGGAACAGGCCCAGGAAGAAGCTGGTGGCCACCGACAGGAACGCGAAGATGAAGGTCCAGGCGGTAACCGAGAGCAGCGAGGTGCGGATCGAGGGATCACTGACCGCCCGGGTGAAGTTGTCGAACCCCACGTTGATCGACCAGCCGGGCATCAGCTGCTGGCCGTTGGCGGCGGTGAAGGCCCCCACCCCGGTATCGGAGTACACCGTGCCGGTGCTGGTGTCGGTCATGGTATCCGCGGCCTCGTCCCAGATCAGGGTGGAGGTGTACGGGTAGGCGGTGCGCCCGTCGGTGGTGCGCAGGCTGCCCTCGGCAGGATCTTCGGACAGTGCCACCCGCAGCGAGGTGACCTCCTGCTGCCGGGCCAGCAGGTCGGCGAACCCCAGTTCGGTGTAGCCTTCCAGCTCGGCCGGGTCGGCCGGGGCCAGCGGGCTCTCGGACGTGCCCCAGAGCAGCTGTCCCTCGCGTTCGACCAGCAGCGCCAGATCGTCCCCGTCGGCCAGGATCCTTGCCGGGACCCCGGCCGAATCCGGCACCCGCTGCTGGGTGGCCTGCAGCAGCGACATGACCGCGTCGTCCTTGTCCGAGTTGTGCCCGGACCCGTAGTTGGTGAAGGCGATATAGCCGGTGTAGCCGATGACGAAGACCTGGAAGACCAGCAGGAACACGGTGCCCGGGATCAGGTACTTGGCCGGCAACCAGCCGCGCTTGAAGTACACCACGTTGATCACCAGGGTCAGCACCCCGGTCACCACCGCGATCAGGATCGAGTCGCGCACCAGCGCGGTGAACACCGCGAAGACCGCGGTGGCATCAAGTACCGCCAGCAGGGCGATCTTGGCCAGCAGCGCACCGGCGCCGGTCCCGGCCTGCCGGGCGAAGCGTTCGGCGGTGCGTTGGCGCGCGGTGTGCTTCGCCCCGGGCGCCTGCCTGGTTGTCATGGTCATCGGTTGTCCCTCATCGCTGCTGCTATCCCGGTGGTGTGCTGTTGCCTATTTGCCGATGGCGGCTTCGATATCGCCGGCCATCTGCTCCCAGCGTTCGGCCGGGTCGGCCTTGCCGGAGATGATATCGGCCTCCGCTACACCCCAGAACTCCCAGACCGCGGCCATTTCCGGCACGTTGGGCATCGGCACGCCGTTCTCGCCCACCTCGCCGAAGGCGGCGATGGTCTCATCGTCCTTGGCGGCCTCGAAGGCGGCGTTGTTCGCCGGCGGGCGGTTGCCCACCTCGTAGAGCTTGGTCTGCACCTGCTCGGTACCGATGTAGTTGGTCAGGAACTCGGTGGCGGCCAGCAGGTTCTCGGTCTTGGATGAGACGAAGAAGCCCTGCACGCCCACGAAGGGCTGGGCCGGCTCGCCGCCGGCACTCGGGATCGGGTCGATGGCCAGCTCGATACCGGCTTCCTGGGCCGCCTCGACATTCCACGGTCCGGTGATCAGGAACGGCGAATCCCCGGAAACGAACTTCTCCTTGGCGATATCCGCGTCGATGGAGGTCCTCAGGTTGCCCTCCTCCCCCTGTTCGGCCAGCCAGCTGGCGAATTCCAGCCCGCCGGCATTGCCCAGGGCCAGATCCGCGGCGTTGTACGCACCGTTGGCATCGGTGCCGAAGACCGGGGCCCCGAAGGAGGCCTGGAAGGGGTAGAGGTGGAACGGGTCCCCGGTTTCCGAGACCTGGACCAGGAACGGGAATTCGGCGCCGGACTCCTCGCCGGCCGCGATCATCTGCTCGTAGTCGGCCGGGGCCTCGGGTGCCAGGTCGGTATTGCGCAGCAGGGCCAGGTTCTCGGTGGAGTACGGCACCCCGTAGGACTTGCCGTCGTAGCTCATCGCGTCCACGGCCACCTGCTGGAAGTCCCCGGCGGTTTCGCCCAGTTCCACCGGCTGCACCACACCGTTGTTCACCAGGTTGCCCAGCCAGTCGTGGGCGCCGATAGTGATATCCGGGCCCTTGCCGGTGGGCACCTGGCGCAGGAAGTCCTCCTGGATCTTGGAGAAGTCCTTGGTCACCAGGTCCACGGCCACCCCGGAGGATTCCTCGAAGGACTTCGCCGCCTCGGTGAGCACCGGGGCCCGGTTGGCATCCACCCAGACGGTCAGGGTGGCGGAGGAGGCCGCGGCCTCGGACTCCTGCGCCGGGCTACTGGTGGATTCGGCCGGTGCGGTCGAACCGCCACAGGCGGTCAGGGCCAGCGCGGCAACGGCCGTCAGGGCCCCACTGGCAAGCAGTGAGCGGGTGGTGGGCTTCATGGGTGCGCCTTTCAGGACGGAGATCGATTCCACAAGCGGTGCCGCTCCCCCGCTGAACAGGGGGTGGAATTCGATCAAGAGCAATCTATCGAATGTAAGCGTTTCCAGAGTGACACAGATCATCTTATCTGGCAAGCAGATGCGAGAAATTACTCCCACTCCCCGAATGCTCACATCAAGGGCCGTCGGGAAATGCCGTTTCTATGCAAGCGTTTACAATTCTTCTGGAATCCCCTATCGTTACCGTCATGACCGATTCACCGCTGCTTGCTTCCACCGATACCGCCACCGCCGACCAGTGGTGGCGCACCTCAGTGATCTACCAGATCTACCCGCGCTCCTTCGCCGATGCCAACGGAGACGGAATGGGCGACCTGCCCGGCATCACCTCCCGGTTGGGTTCACTGGCCGACCTGGGTGTGGACGCCGTCTGGCTCTCCCCCTTCTTCACGTCCCCGCAACGCGACGCCGGCTACGACGTGGCCGACTACTGCGATGTGGATCCGCTCTTCGGCAGCCTGGCCGACTTCGATACCATGACCGCCAAGGCCCACGAGCTGGGCCTGCGGGTGATCATCGACCTGGTACCCAACCATTGCTCCGACCAGCACCCGTGGTTCCGCCAGGCCCTGGCCGCAGCCCCCGGCTCCCCCGAGCGCGACCGCTTCATCTTCCGCGACAGCCCCGAGCTGCCCAACAACTGGGAGTCGGTCTTCGGCGGGTCCATGTGGACCCGCACCACCAACCCCGATGGCAGCGACGGCCAGTGGTACCTGCACATCTTCGACTCCTCGCAACCGGATTTCAACTGGGACAATGCCGAGGTCCGGGCCATGTTCCGCGACGTTTTGCGGTTCTGGCTGGATCGCGGGGTGGACGGCTTCCGGGTGGATGTGGCCCACGGGCTGGTCAAGGCCGAGGGGTTGCCGGACTTCATCCCGGACCCGGCCGCCGCGTCGATGGGCGGCACCGAGGAACTGGCCCCCTGGTGGGGACAGGACGGTGTGCACGAGATCTACCGCGACTGGCGCCAGGTGCTTGATGGCTACCCGGGCCAGCGGGTGCTGTGCGCCGAGGCCTGGGTCAGCCCGCTGTCGCTGATGGCCCACTGGGTGCGCGCGGACGAGATGCACCAGGCCTTCAACTTCCCCTACCTCTCCTCGTCGTGGGATGCCACCGCCATCCGCGAGGTCATCAACGAATCGCTCAGCGCCTTCGGCGAGGTCGGGGCGCCAAGCACCTGGGTGCTGTCCAACCACGACGTGGTGCGCCACGCCACCCGGCTGGCGTTGAGTGCGGATAACCCGCAAGGTGACGGGATCGGGCCACGCACCCCCGACCTGCCCGATCCGGCCGTGGGGCTGCGCCGGGCCCGGGCGGCCAGCACGCTGATGCTCGCCCTGCCCGGCGGGGCCTACCTCTACCAGGGCGAGGAACTCGGTCTGCCCGAGGCCGTGGAACTACCCGACGAGGCACGGCAGGATCCCACCTGGTTCCGCACCGCGGGCGAACGCTACGGACGTGACGGCTGCCGGGTGCCGATCCCCTGGCAGGCGAACGCCCCGGCCTTCGGGTTCAACGAATCGGGCCGTTCCTGGTTGCCGCAGCCGCAGCAGTGGGCCGGCTACGCCCGGGATGTACAGCAGGCCCAGGCCGGCTCCACCCTGAACCTCTACCGTGATCTGTTGGCCCTGCGCCGCACCCACGGGCTGGGCGCCGGATCGGTGCAGTGGATCGAGACCGGCCACCGGGACCTGCTGGCCCTGCGCAACCGGGAGGTGGTCGTGGTGGCGAACTTCGCCAGCGAACCGGTGGATTTGCCGGCCGAACTGCACGGGTTGCCGGTACTGGTGGCCAGTGATGCCGCAACCACCACCACGGTGCTGCCCGGCGAGGCGGCCGCCTGGCTGGATGCCGGAAACTAGGATGGTATCGGACAGCAGCCGGACCGAGGCATGAAAAGGGGATCAACCGTGGCGGGAATCAAGGACGTGGCCGAACGCGCCGGGGTCTCGATCGCAACCGTCTCCCGGGCGCTGTCCGGGCGCGGGAACGTCTCGGCCTCCTCGCTGCAGCTGGTCCGCCAGGCCGCGGACGAGTTGGGGTATGTGGTCTCCTCCAGCGCCTCCGGGTTGGCCTCGGGACGCACCCGGAATATCGGGGTGCTGCTGCCCAGCATCAGCCACTGGTTCTACGCCCTGGTACTGGAGGGGATCTCCGCCGCCCTGCTGCGCGCGGGCTATGACACCACGCTCTACCAGCTGAGCAAGGACCGCGCCGAACGCGAAACCGTGTTCAGCGACTTCCTGCTGCGCCAGCGGGTCGACGCGGTGATCACCATCAGCGTGGAGTTGACCACCGAGGAACTGGCGGCCCTGCACGCGCTGGACAAGCCGCTGGTGGGGGTGGGCGGCCCGTTGCCCGGGGTCCCGACCCTCTACCTGGATGACGAACAGGTGGCCCAGCTGGCCACCGAGCACCTGCTGGATCTGGGGCACAGCCGCATCGCGCACCTGGGTGGCAGCCGGGAAACCGAGGCCGACTTCTCCCTGCCCACCCACCGGCGCACCGGCTACGAGCGCGCCCTGCGCCAAGCCGGCCTGGAACCGGATGCGACACTCTACCGCACCGCGGATTTCTCCATCGACGGCGCCCGCCAGGCGGCCCGCCAACTGCTGGGCACCCCCGGGCACCGGCCCACCGCGATCTTCGCGGCCAGTGACGAGATGGCCATCGGCGCGATCCTCGCCGCCGGGGAGCTGGGGCTGCAGGTGCCCGGCGACTTGTCAGTGGTTGGCATCGACGACCACCCGCTGGCCGAGGTGTTCAACCTGACCACCGTGCGCCAGCAGCCCCGCGAGCAGGGCGAGCAGGCCGTGGCGATGCTGCTGCGCACCATCGACGGGCGCGAGGAGGCCACCGGGCACCGCATCGGGCACCAGCTCATCGTGCGCGGCAGCACCCGGCGCGAGGCACCCCCCGCTTCCTAGCCTGCCTCCTGCCCGGCCGCCGCGGCCAGGCAGCGCTGCAATTCGGTATCCGCGTAGTAGAAGCTGCCCTCGGAGATCGGCCGGCAGTCGAAACCGACCGGGAACTGCTCCTGGTTGTATAGCATCCGCACGATGACCTCCCCGTCGCCATCGGCGAAGACATGCCACTGGATATTCGATCCCATGGGTGCGACCTGCGCTCCACGCCACTGGTTGGTGTCATAGGAGAATAGGGTGTCCGCATCCTGTTGCCGGGTGCGGCCGGGCAGCTGGAGCAGCGCGGCCAGCGCGATGATCTGCTCGGCGTGGGCGAACCGGACGTCCGCCGCCTGCCGGGTTTCACCACTGCGCACCCCCTGGACGGCAGCGAGCATGTCCGCCGGCAGGACCTGGGCCATCCGGTAGGTGGCCTGCTGCCCGGCCGGGCCCGGACCCTTTTCATGGAAGTCCTCGGCCTCCGAGACCCGGGAAAGCACCAGCGCGTCCTGGTCGGTCAGGAAGTCCGAGAAGTCCACTTGGTGCTCCTCGACCATGCCCCGGGGCGATGACATACAGTTCGTACAGGTACATGGCCGCGTCCACCACGCTGGACAGGTGCGTCTCTCCCTTGCCCCGGTCCACCAGGTCGATTTCCCCGGCCTCCAGGGTGGTGATGACCTCCGGGGTGAACGGGCATTCAAGTACCAGGATCGCGGTATCCCGGATCTCCGGATCCTCCCGGACCTGCCCCAGCACCGCGTGCAGGGCCGGATCCATATCCACATAGTCGTTGTTTTGCCTGTCGGTGTCGTGGAACTACAGAAGGTCCCTGTTTTCCTGCGGTTCGCCAAGCTGAGCGGCCAGCTCGGGGGTGGCCGCGATCAGGGCCCGCCGGAATCCCAGGGCGCTGTCCACCGCGCGTTCAACCCCCGAAGTCCCGATGTGCAGTGGCAGCCCGTCCGCTGCGGCCCGTTCGAACACCGGGCTCATCCGCTGATCGAGGCGCTCGGCCGTCTGGGCGTGTTCGCGCTCCCCCAGGACGCTGAGTTGGCCGTAGCCGACCCGGTCGTGCACCTCGGTGATCTGTGCCACCGCCTCACCGAAGCGTTCACCGGTGGGGGTCAGGGCCTGCCGTTCCCGGGCCAGCTCCCAGAGCTGGGTGCTCAGGTCATCGTACTTCTTGCTGGAGAGCAACCGCGACCCGTGGCGGGCCACCTACTCCACCATCGCAGGGTCGAATCCCTCGGGCACGGGCTGCAG
Source organism: Glutamicibacter sp. MNS18 (assembly GCF_026107515.2). GTDB lineage: Bacteria > Actinomycetota > Actinomycetes > Actinomycetales > Micrococcaceae > Glutamicibacter. The sequence continues at coordinate 34,850 of NZ_JAPCHW010000010.1, forward strand.
AACCTCGGGGGCCGCACCGGGTTGGTAGGTGGCCTTGGTCCCCAAGGCCAGGCGGGCGGCGTCGTCCTGCTCGGGCGCGGGCTGGCCGCTGCCGGAGGGCGAGACGGTGGTGGGTACCGGCCAGTCCCAGAGCCGGCAGCCGCGGAAACCGGGTGCTGCGAGGGTGGTCCTGGTGTTCATTGGCTCCCTTGCGTGGTCAGTTGTGCGGTTGGCCGGTGGACGCGCGTTCGACCAGCTGCGGTGTATAGAATTCACGCACCGCCGTGGTGCGCCCTTCCCGGCGTTCGGTGATGGCGGCTACGGCCCGCTGCCCCATCAGGTACTGCGGCTGGTCGACACTGCTCAGGCTCGGGAAGAGGAACCTGGCCAGCCGAGTGTTGTCGTAGCCGATCACCTGCAGGTCCCCGGGGATGCGCAACCCGTGGTCGTGGGCCGCACGGATCACCTCGGCGGCGGTGAGGTCGTTGTTGCACAGCACCGCGTCGTAGCGGCCGGTTCCGACCAGTTCGGCCAGCTGCCGCTGCTGCCCGGGATCGAACTGCTCCACGGCCCAGGGAAGTCCGGCTGCCTGGCAGGCCAGCAGGACCCCCTCGGTGCGCGCCCGGCTGGTGGCACTGCGTGAACGGGTGAGGTAGGCAGGTCGCCGGCTGCCGGCGTTGATCAGGTGTTCGGTGGCCATCCTGGCCCCGGCCACATCATCGCTGGCGATGGTGTCAATCACCGGCGGCGGGTTGTCGACCTGGGTCAGCAGCACCGTGGGCACCTCGCCGCCGGCCCGTTCCAGCACCTCGCCGGGCACCCACGAGGAGACGATCACCAGCCCGTCCACGCGCAGTTCGATCATGGTGTCGATCTGCCGGCACAGTTCCAGGGCGGAGTGCCCGCCGTGACCGATGAGCACGCTGGCGTTGAGCGTTCGGGCCTGGTCCTCTACCCCGGCGACGATCTCCGTGTGGTGCTGGTTGCCGATCTCGTTGAGCACCACCCCGATCAGCCCGGAGACCCCGCGAACCAGCGAACGGGCCGCGGAATTCGGCCGGTAGCCCAACGCCCCGGCGGCCTGTTGCACCAGCAGCCGGCTGGGTCCGCTCACCCCCGCGTCCCCGCGCAGCGCGCGCGAGGCCAGCGACTTGGAGACCCCGGCGTGCCGGGCCACGTCGACGATGGTCGGGCGGCGGGCTTCGGCCTCCGGTTCCGGGCCGGGGGCATGCTGCGGTGTCCGGCTCATGCTCCCCGGCGCCGCCGTTCCAGGTTCCGCGCGAACTGGTCCAGTGCCGGGTAGTGTGCCCCGGGGCCTTCGGCCACGAAACCCGGGGCGTGATGGTCGGGACGGTCCGCGGCATCCTCGCCCAGCCAGAGCGGACGGTAGCTTCCCCCGGCCCGGCGCACGATCAGCGCCCCGGCGGCCACATCCCACGGGTTGACCGATCCGCCGAGGGCGCAGTCCGTCCAACCGGCGGCCACGTGGGCCAGGGTCAGCGCCCCGGATCCGGTACGCCGCAGCGAGGAGAAGGAGTCGATCAGCAAGCCCAGGTCCGCCAGCGCCTGCTGCCCATCGCAGGCCAGGTCGTTGGCCGTGGGGTAGCCGGTGATCATGGTGGCGGCCCCATCCGGTTGGGTCGCCCCGGTGCGCAGAGGCTGCCCGTCCAGCCAGGCCCCGGCATCGTCGGCGCTGAACAGGCGGTCGGCCATCGGGTCGTAGACCACCCCGGCGGCCAGCTGCCCGTTGATCTCCACCCCGAGGGACACGCAGAAGAACGCCAGCCCCTGGGCAAAGTTCGAGGTGCCGTCGATCGGGTCCACATACCAGGTCACGGCCGAGTCCCCGCCGCGGATCCCGCTTTCCTCTCCCACGATGCACCACCGCGGGTCGTGGTTGAGCAGGAACGGGACGATCAGGTCCTCCGCCGCCCTGTCATGCACCGTGACCAGGTCGTGGCGGTCGCGCTTGTAGTCGATCTCCATACGGCTGCGGAACACCGTGCGCAGGTAGTCCCCGGCCAGCAGGGCCGCTTGTTCGGCCACCGCACGCAGCTGCGCGGGACTCTGCGGCACCTCGGCCTGCGCCTCGGCCAGTGGTTCATGCACGTTCATGAATGCTCCTCATTTCGTTCAATAACTCTTCGGGTGTGTCCAGCACCAGGTCGGCGCTCACCGGCACCGTGAAGGGCCGCGGGGTGCTGCCCGGGGAGGGCATGAGCACATTCACCCCGATACCGGCCCGCACCCCGCACAGCACGTCACGGTCCAGGTGGTCCCCCACATACCAGCAATCGGCCACCTCCAGCCCCAGCGCAGCGGCTCCCTGTTCCAGGAAGTGCGGGTTGGGTTTGCGGATCCCGCATTCATCGGAATACAGTTCCGCGGCGAAGTAGCCATCCAGTGCGCGCTCGACCAGGTAGTCCCGGTGCACCTGCCCGCACATGGCGTTGGAGACGATCGCCACCGGCAGCTTGACCTGCCGGCACCAGATGAGCAGCTCTTCGATGCCTTCACGCAGCTCACGCTGTTCCTTGCGGTCGCTGATCAGGTAGCAGACCCGGGCAATGTGCGGCTCGATCGCCTCCCGGGCCGGTTGCGGCCAGTCCGCGGCGATGAAGTCCATGACGTAACTGCGCTGGTCCAGTTCCCGCGGATAGCGGGGGCGGGACATGGCGTTGCGCCACAGTCCGGCGGCCACCGCGCCGGCGGTGATATCCCCCAGCAGCCGCTCGCGTCCGACATCCGACACCCCGTCCAGCAGCCCGAGGATCTCGTCGGTGACCTGTTGTTGCCAGCCTTCGGGTTTGGTTGAGTTCACGATCACCCCGCCGAAATCCAGCAACAGTCCGCGGGGCAGGGAATCGGTGCGGCTCATGCGGCCACCTCCAGGGGTTGATGGCGCATTCCTGCGCGGTCGAACAGGTGGATGTGTTGGCTTGCGGCCCAGGCGGTGATCCGTTGGCCGCAGGTGACCTCGGGGCGTTGTTGGCTGGTGGCGAAGAACCTGCGGGTCCCGTCGCCCAGCTCGATGATCCAGGAACCCCCGGTGGGCAGCAGCGCGCTGACCTCCAGCTGCAGGTCCAGCGCGTCGGGACCGGCCAGTTGCGGCTGCAACCGCAGGTCCTCGGGGCGGATACCGGCCGAGGCGACATCCAGGCCCCGTGCCTCGAACCAGGATTCGATACGTTGCGCCGCCGCCCCGGGTTCGCCGCGTTCGAGGATGTTGATCGGCGGGTTGCCCATGAACTGGGCCACGAAGCGGTTGGCGGGGCGATTGTAGATTTCCAACGGGGTGCCAACCTGCTGGATCCGGCCCTGGTCCATGACCACGATCCGGGTGGCCAGGGTCATCGCCTCGAACTGGTCATGGGTGACGAAGACCATGGTGTTGCCGGTCTGCCGGTGCAGCCGCTGGAATTCGGCGCGCATCTCCAGGCGCAGCCGGGCATCCAGGTTGGACAGCGGTTCGTCCAGCAGCATGATCTGCGGCCGGGCCGCCAGCGTCCGGGCGATCGCGACCCGCTGTTGCTGCCCTCCGGAAAGCGCCGAGGGGTAGCGTTCGGCCAGTTCGGAGATCGCCAGGGTGGCCAGCGCCTCGTGGGCACGGTCCCGGCGTTCGGCCCTGGGCAGTTTCTGCACCGCCGGGCCGAACTCGACATTCTCGCGCACCGTCAGGTGGGGCCACAGGGCATAGTTCTGGAAGACCAGGCCCAACCCGCGGCGTTCGGCATCCAGCCGGGTGCCGGCTGCGACATCGTCCACCACGCGCTCGCCCAGGGTGATCCTTCCGGTATCCGGGTGCTCCAGCCCGGCGATCATGCGCAACGTGGTGGATTTGCCGCAGCCCGAGGGGCCCAGCAGGCAGAGGAACTCCCCCGGCTGGACCTCCAGGTCCACGCCGTCCACGCTCGGCCGCTCATTGCCGGGGTAGGTCTTGCCTACCCCTTCCAGGCTTATCCGCAGCATCGGTTGCCGGCTCCTTTCGGTTTGAGTGTTCGCTTGCGGTGCCTGGGCTAGTTGCTCGCGGTGCGCCACAGGTCCTGCCATTTCTCCCGGTTGGCCCAGTCGGTATCCAGCCCGGCGTTGTCGAACTGGAACAGGGCGTCCAGATGCGCCCCGACATTCGCCGGATCCGCGGGCTGGGTGATATCGGTATTGGAGGAGATCTTCCCGTCGTTGATCTGCGGGGCGATCCCCTCGGCGGTCAGCGCGTAGTGCACGAAGAGCTTGGCGGCGTTCGGGCTGTCGGTGCCGGTGGCAATGGTGATGCCCTTGGGTGCGGTTTTGCCTACCCAGGGGCTCAGGCCCTCGCAGACGCCCAGGGTGTAGCCCTTTTCGTCGATATTGCGGAACTTGGCGCTGGATATCAGTCCCATGGGCGGATCCTCTTGGCCGGTGGCTCCCACCGCTTCGGAAGCCTCCTCGCTGGATTTGGTCAGGATCGGGTTGTTGGCCGCCAGCCGGGCCACCCATTCGGCCGCGGCCGAGTCCTGGTCGGTCTCCAGTTCCTCGCCGAAGGCCTGCCGGTAGGCGGTGCGCAGTTCCTCCTCACCGAAGCCCTCCAGCTGGCTGAACCAGTCCAAGTAGCCGTTGTCCCCCACCGGGTCCTGGAAGGCCAGCTTGCCGGTGAATTCCTCAGTGGTCAGATCCCAGATATTGGAGGCCGGGCAAGTGTCGTGGACCTCGGTGTTGTAGGCGAAGAAGCTCGGGTCGGTGATCATGACCAGCGGGTCACTCATGCTTTCCGGGATCGATTCGGCCAGGTCCCCCGGGACCCAGCTGTAGACAAAGCTGTTGGGCAGCAGCTGGTTCTTCAACGCCGGCAGGTCGGAGATCGCCACCACGTCACCGACCACGTTGCCCGCCTGGGCTTCGCGGGTGACTTTCTCGATGGCCTCAGCGGCATCGACCTTCACCCCGGTGGCCTCGATGCCGTACTTCTCGGTGAACTCCTCGGCCATCGTTTCGATCTTGGAGGTGCTGTCATACACGGTGATCGGTCCCTCGGCCTGCGCGGCGGTGACCAGTTCCTGAAGGTTGAAGTCCCCGGTGCTGTCGCCGGCCGCCTGTTCTTCGGGCGGCGCGGCGGGGGCCGATCCGGCGCAGCTGCTGAGCAGCAGTGCCCCCAGGGCCAAGCCGGTGATGGCAGCGATGCGGTGTGGTTGGTGCTTTTTCATGTGATGCCTTCCTTGTTGGTGGTGCTGCGGTGTCGTCGTGCGGGGATGGTTCGTCAAGGGTGGGGGCAGCGGATCAGCCGCCCAGGCCTGCGGCGAGGTTGCTGCGGAACAGCCGCTGTGTCGCCCAGCTACCCAGCAGGGCGATCGCGCAGATCACAACGACCACCGCGTTGGCCGCATGGGTGTACCCGAAGTCGATCAACGTCATCGACAGGGTGGTCAGCAGCTGGGTTCCGGGGGTGGCCAGGATGATGACCAGGCTCAGGCCCTGTACCCCGGAGATGAAGGGCAGCAGCGTGGCACTGGCCAGGGCGCTGCGTTGCAGCGGGATCACGATCGTGCGCATGCGGCGTGACCAGCGCGCCCCGAGGCTCTGGGCTGCTTCCTCCGGTTCGTTCCCCAGCTGCATCATCGCCGACACCCCGGCCCGGGAGGCGAAGGGCATCTCGTCGGCCACCATGATCAGGATCAGGATGGCCGCGGTGCCGTAGAGCGCCGGGATGGGCCCGCGCGGCACGGCGAACAGCGACAAGTAGGCCACCGCGAACGCAATCCCGGGCACCAGGTAGGGCATGAAGGTGATGACCCGCAGCGTGTTCCCCAGCCGGGGCACCGGGCAGCGGACCACCACATAGCCCACGAGCAGGCCCAGGATGCCGGTGATCCCGGCGGCCAGGCCCACCATCCAGATGGTGTTCCAGGCCGCAGCCCAGGTCTGGGCCGAGACCAGCACCCCACTGGTGAACCCGGCGGTGGGCAGGTCGTGGCCGATCCAGTAGTCGAGGGTGAAGTTCGAGGCGGAGAAATTCCCGGGAATCCGCATCAGGGTGGAGAGCAGCAAGGTGCCCAGCGGGACGATCACCGAGACGAAGAACAATCCCGCGGTCGCGCCCCAGGCCACACCCCGCCAGCGGCCAAGGCTGGCACTACGGGAGGCGCCGCTGCGCCCGGAGAGGGTGGTGAACCGGCGGGCTTCGCGCAGGAACCTGATGTCGACCATGAGCGAGATCGCACCGAGCCCCACCATAACGGCCGCGATCACCCCGGCCACCCCGGCCTGTTGGGTGGAGATGCTCTGGTAGAGCGTGGTGGAGAGCACCTGGAAACCCGCGGGCATGCCCAGCACGTAGGCCACGCCGAATTCGCCGATGGCCTTGGCGAACATGAGCGTTGCCGCGGAGAGCACGGCCGGGCGCATCAGCGGCAGGGTAATCCGGCGCCACCGGGTCCATGGGGTGGCGCCAAGCATCTTGGCGGCCTCGTCCAGCTCCCCGGGCAGGTTCTTCATGGCGTTGGTGACCAGCAGGATCACAAACGGGATGAAATGCAGGGCAAAGATGACCACAATGGGCAGCGGGCCGTAGGCCAGCCAATTCGGCGGTTCCCAGCCGATGGCTTCCATCCAGCCCAGCTGGCCGGCACTGGAGCGGTTCTTGAAGATGGTCGTCCAGGCCAGGGCGAAGGTCCAGGCAGGCAACATGTAGGGGATGATCAGCGCGCCGGAGAACCAGCGCCGGCCGGGCAAGTCAGTGCGGGACAACAGCCATGCCACCGGAACACCTATCGCCAGCGCGAGGAGAATGGAGCTCCCGGCAACCAGCAGGGTGTTCAGCAGCGGGCCATAGAAGATGATCGAGGACACCGGAGAATCAAAGACCCGCTCCAGGTAGTAGCCGGTGAAGTCCCCGGCCGCGGCACCGGTCTTGGCCTCATCGCCGAATCCCACCTGCAGGCCGCTAAGCAGCAGCGAGATGACCGGCGCGACAATCAGGTAGCCGAACAGGGCGATCAGGACCAGACCGATGAGGGTCGCCGGGTGGCGCAACGCCACCTTGGCCCGGTAATGCAACGTACCGGTCCGTATCGCCAGGTGTTCGCGCGATGTGGAACGTTCCCTTTCGGGGGTGTCGACTGCCACGATTCCTCCGTAGACCACTGGTGGATGCCGGGATATCCTCGGCTCACTGGTGACGCTACGGAGCAAGATCTACGCTGGGGTGTCCATTGGGCAAACAAACGGATACCGCGTGTGGAACGTTCCCAGCGGTCCCCGTCCGCACCCTGATTTCAGGGAATTTCCCACGTCATTCCCGGGATTCCTGTGGATTTCAGGCGTCGTGGTTAAACCCGAAGCCGGGTAGGAGGCGAGTTTCCTCGCCCACTACCCGGCTTCGTTTATATGCCTGCGGGAATTCTCCCTCTAGGGATGTACGCCCGGGATCTTGGCGGTGCCATCGGCATGGAACCCTGCCACACCCAGCGACCGGTGGCGGGTTTCACCCACCCAGAGCACCGCACCGGCGGAGATGACGGTCAGCACCATGATGTAGATCGCGATCGAGGTGGAGCTTCCGGTGGTCTCCAGCAGGATCTGCGCCACGGTGGCGGCGAAGGCGCCGCCGAGGATCGCGCCGATCGCGTAGCCGATGGAGATGCCCGAGTAGCGGATGTGCGCCGGGAACATCTCGGCGTACATGGCCGACTGCGGTCCGTAGGACAGTCCCAGGCCCATGGTCAGCACGAAGATCGCCACGGTGTACAACACGATATTGCCGGTATCGATGAGCATGAACATCGGGATCATCCACACGAAGATCATGCCGTAGCCCAGCACGAAGGTGTTGCGGCGTCCGATCTTATCCGAGAGCCAGCCGCCGAGCAGGGTGAAGGACAACCAGCCGAAGGAGCCGATGGTGGTGGCCAGCAGCACCGGTGCCAGCTCCATGCCCAGCACATTGGTGGTGTAGGCGATGAAGAAGGCGATCACCAGGTAACCTGCGGCGTTATTCGAGATGAAGATCAGCGCCGCCTGGATGACCTGCTTGGCGTTGGTGCGCATCAGGTCACGCAGCGGGGTGTGCTCCTCGCTCTTGCGCTCGGCCAGCTCCTGGAAGACCGGGGATTCCTCCAGGGCACGGCGGATGAAGTGACCCACCAGGATCAGCACCACCGAGAGCAGGAACGGAATACGCCAGCCCCAGGCCTGGAACTGCTCGGGGGTCATCGAGATGCGCAGCACGAACAGCAGCCCGGTGGCCAGGATCATGCCCAGTGGCACACCGATCTGTGGGAAGGATCCGAAGAAGCCACGGCGGTGGTTCGGGGCGTGCTCCACGCTCATCAGTGCAGCGCCGCCCCATTCGCCACCGGCGGAGAAGCCCTGCAGGATGCGTAGCAGCACCAGCAGGATCGGTGCGGCAATGCCGATCTGTGCGTAGGTCGGCAACAGGCCGATCAGCGTGGTGGCCACACCCATCAGGATCAGCGTCATCACCAGCACACGCTTGCGACCGAAGCGGTCACCGAGGTTTCCGGCCACCACGGCGCCCAGCGGGCGGAAGAAGAAGGAAATACCGATCATGGCGAAGGACAGGATCTGGGCCAGCCCCGGATTCGCCTCGCCCACCGGGGCCAGGAACAGCGGAGTCAGCAGCGTGGCCGTCAGCTGCGCGAAAATAAAGAAGTCGTACCATTCGATGGTGGTACCGACCAGGGTGCCGGCGAGCACGCGCCGTTCTTCCCGCCTGCGATTGATGACAGTATTCGACATGTGGTTCCCTCAATTTTGCGGTGTCTATAGTTACCGACCGTTCAGACGGTAACTCAGGAAGCAAGCATAGTACATCGGTGAGACACCTCACAAGAGCGTTTTTCTACGGATCGAGAAGTAGTTGAAGTACGCCATCAATCCGCTGGCTTGTCGGGCAGGAACAGGGCCTCGTAGTAGTCCTTCAGCGCCGGGTAATAATCCGGTTCGAAGAGCACGCCGGAGGGGTCGCCTCCCCTGGCGGCAGTGACCAAGCGATCCAGATAGAAATCCCATCCCGGCCCCACCGATCCGGCCATGGCCGGGCCGAGCCCCGGCATGCGGAAGATCAGCTGGCTCCCGTCATTGGTTTCAGTGATTGCCAGCTCCAGCCGCCAGACACCTTCACCTTCGCCGGTCCGGACCGTGAGCTCGAAACCCTGCGGATCGCAGTGCAGGATGTCCACCTGCTGGGTCGGAGCGCCTTCCTCGACGCTCAGGACCACCTCCACGCTCCCGCTACCGGGATCGCCATGCCAAGGCCCGAACCACAAAGCGGTTCCCGTAGGGTCAACGAGGTAATGCCACAATTCCCGTGGGGCCAGCGCGAAATCCCGACGCAGCTCCAGCGCCCCATCGGTTGCCTTGGTTCCGGTCGGCTGGGCACTCACCATGACTCCCCCGGTCCCATCGCGACGATCCCGGACCGCGCGATGGATAGGATTTTTCCGTTGACAGTGCCCGAAGGATAGCAAGATCCCGGATGCACCAACACCCCCTTCAACCAACGCGCACCAAGAAAGCCCAGCGAAACGATGATTCGTTCAAAAAACGAACTAGCTGTTCCGAGAGGGAACAGCTAGACTGCAGTAGGTGACGGTCGTCATAGCCGGGCAAACAGGGTGTGTCTTGGGACAGCAGCCCAGGATCAAAAGGGAAATATAGGGAATATGTCAGCTTCACAGACTCTCTCGCGCGGTGTACGCATGCTGGAAATCGTCGCCGATTCCCCCACGAACCTGTCGATTGCCGAAATCGCCGAGAAGATGGATGTCCACCGCTCCATCGCCTACCGGATCCTGCGCACCTTCGAGGACCACCGGTTACTGACCCGCGACGAGTCAGGCCGCATCCGTTCGGCCTCCGGACTGGCCGCGCTAGCCCGATCCGTGCAGCGTGAGCTGCAGAACACCGCCCTTCCCGAATTGACCAAGCTGGCCAACGAACTGTCCATGACCGCCTTCCTGGCGGTATGGGAACACGATATGTGCACCACGCTGATCTCCGTGGAACCGGCCCACTCGCACCGGGCCATTGTGCACCGCCCGGGCACCACCCATGGCATGGATGTCGGGGCCCCTCCGGTGGCCATCATGTCCAGGTACACCCCCGCCCAGTGGGCTGCGCTGGAGACCGGTGTGCCCTACCGCGAACAGGTACGCGAAGCCCGGGTGGATGGTTATGCAACCAGTGAGAACGAGGTCATCCACGGGGTCACCTCGATCGCCGTACCGCTTAATACCACCACTACCGCCCCGGCGGCCCTGGCAGTGGTTTTCGCCACCAGCACGGTCCAGTCAAGCGAAAAGATCGTCCGCGCATTGAAGGAATCGGCGATCATCATCAGCGATGAGCTGGGGTAACCGGCTCTCCATGTGCCGCAATCAGCAGCGGATCCGGCCATCTGGCCGGATCCGCTACTCGCTACTTAGCCTTGGAGTCAATTTCTGCCACAGAGGGTGACTGCGCCAGCTGCGGAGCGCGCGCCACCAGCAGCTTCATGACCAACGCCGCCAGCGCGATCACCACCGCGGCCACGGTGCACACCCAGTAGGCCCCGGAGTAGCCCATGGATTCGGCCAACAGACCTGCCAGCCCGTTGCCGATCGCGGTGCCCACCACGATGCCAGCCGAGAGCATGGTCATCACCGTGGACAGCCGTCCGGCCGGGGCCACTTCCCCGCCCAGGGTCATCACCACGACGATGATCGGACCCACGCCGAAGCCCACCACGAAGAGCATCAGCAGCATCAGCCCGGTGGATTGCGGGATCTGCAGCAGGATGCTGCTCAGCGCCAGGAAGGAGGCCGAGGCAACCCACCGCGAGGTGTTCTTGAAGGCGGTAGGCCACATGGCCACCGACAGGGCGGCCACGGCGCTGGAGAGTCCCACGGCACCATAGAGCATGCCGCCGCGGTTCGAGTCCCCCATGGCCCCGGCGAAGGCCAGGGTTCCGGCCGCCGAGGCCCCGAAGACGGTGCCCAGCCCGATCATGCCCAGCACCAGTGAGCCGACGGCGGCCAGCTGGGCCCTGCTGGCCTTGGCGCGGATGGTGTTTTTCGGGGTCGGTACCACCGAACGTTCGGTGCGGTGCACCCCGAACAGCGGGACCAGCACCGCGGTCATCACCGCGGCGATGAGCAGCGGCAGCACCGGATGCAGCATCGAGGCCAGGAAGCCCACGGCCACCGGGCCGAAAACGAAGCCCAGCTCGTCGAGCATGGATTCCATGCCCAGGGCTGCGCCGAGCACCTTGGGGTTCGAACGCCGGGTGCGGGTAATGGATATCCAGCGCACCCGGGACATCGGTCCCACCTGCGGGCCGGTGGCCCCGGTGCACAGGGCGATGATCACCAGCACGGTGGGGACCAGCGCCTGGCCGGTATTGCCGTACCAGGTGAGCACGCCGAGCATGATGGTGTGCAGGATCGCGGCCACCAGCAGCACCCGGCGCTGGCCCAGCCGATCGGCGAGATAGCCGATGGTCGGACCGCCGACCGCGGAGCCCAGGCCCACCATGGCCGCCGCCAGCCCGCCCAGGGCGTAGGAGCCGGTGGTGGCGGTGACCAGGGTCATCGATCCGATGGTCAGCATCGCCAACGGCAGCCGGGCAAAGAAGGCCAACGGCAGGTAGCTGCGCCCCACCAATGGGACCAAAGAAGAGTAACCGGTTGAATTCGTCGAGTCCGTGGCACTCACCTCAGACTTGGAATGTTGGGTCAATTTTCTCCCATACAAAAGCGCGCGTTGTCCCTCACCCCGCAACGCGCAGATAACCCAAACACGCCGACAGGCGCTACCTTCAAGATACGTGGCCTCCCACCGGGTGTCTAGCCCAGCACGTTGAATCGGCTAAAGCGCCCGGAAAACGAGGCCTGCCCCTGTCGGAGAGGCGAATGCTGAACTTCGCTACAGGACGGTGGCGATCCGCCGCGGCTTTGCCTCATCCGGACGGCAGCATCGAAGCCAGCGCCCGCCCGAGGTTCTTGAGTACCGCCATTCGGCGAGGACGGCCGCGGAGTCCAGCGAAGAGATGGATGAGTTGCTGGCGGCAGGTGCGCACCCGAGCGAATCGGCGGTGGTGGATATCCAACCGGCGCTGTAGGACAGCGGGCCGATGCCAGCGGCGGCTGGGTTCGATTGCCTGATCGCTGCCTATGTCGTCGCTGGCCGAGGCCGTCGTCCTGAACGCGGACCGGGATTTCGGCTTCATCGAAAAGCCACTGGTGGAACAGTTCGCCAGGAAGATCGAAGCCATGGATGTTGACCCACACTTCGCACCGCCCGTCCCGGTAATACGAGGCAGGAGGCGAGGGCGGTTCACCTCGAGGACCGCGGTTCGGTGATTCCATGACCACCACGTCATGATCATCAGCACCGGATACTAACCCAGCAATACCTCCTCGGTGCTGGTCAGCACGGTGGACCCGTCCCGGGTCTTGTGTACCGTGAGCCGGTTGGTGATCCTTTGCTTCATCTCCGAGACGTGGGAGACCACCCCGATGACCCGGCCGCCGGAGCGCAGGGATTCGAGTGCCTCCATGACCAGCTCCAGGGTTTCGGTATCCAGTGAGCCGAAGCCCTCGTCGACAAACAGAGTCTGCATGTCCACCGCCCCGGAGTGGTGGGAAATCACATCAGCCAGCCCCAGGGCCAGAGCCAACGAGGCCATGAAGGTCTCGCCACCGGACAGGGTCTGGGTTTCGCGGTCCTTGCCGGTCCAGGCATCATGCACCCGGATCCCGAGCCCGGACTTGGCGTTGCCGCGCGTGGCATCGTCATGGTGCAGCGAGTAGCGTCCGGAGCTCATCACCTGCAACCGTTCGGTGGCCGCGGCGGCGACCTCCTCCAACCGGGCGGCGAGCACATAGGTGCTCAGGGTCATCTTCAGCCGGTTTTCCCCGCCCCCGCGCACCACCTCGGCCAGCGCCTTGAGCCGGCGGAAGGATTCGATGACCGGGCCGGTCTGTTCGATCCGCTTGGCGAGCCTGTCCCGTCCCTCATGCAGCCGGCCCACCGCGCTGGCGGCCACCGCCTGCGCCTGGCGTGCCAGCTCATGCTGTTCCTCGGCGGCTGCCAGTTCCCCTGCGACCGCGGCCAGGTCCTCGTCCGTGGGCGGGTTCACCCCCTGCTCCTGCAAGGCCAAGGCCTGGGTGACATCGGCCGAGGCACCCAGGGTCTCGATGGCCGCGGCCCGGCGCTGGTGCCCGGTCTGCAGTTTCTCGAAGCGGCTGCGGGTCTCCGGTTCCAACAGGGCGGCACGGTAGGACTCGTCGGTGGCGAAACCGGCTGAATCCCGTTCGCCATGCCAGCGCCCGGTGGCCGTCGTGGCGGCCTGCGCCGCCTCCATCCAGCGCTCCAGGCGCTGGTGGGCCGTGCCGATGATCCGTTGGTGTTCCTCGGCTGCCGAAAGCCTTTCCGCCAGCGAAGGGTACTCGCCGCGCAGGGAGGCCAGCCGAGCGTCCAGCTCCGCCAGCTGGCGGCCGCTGGCTGCCGCCTGTTCCGCGGCCGTGGTTGCGGCCAATGTGGCGATGGTGGCTTGTTCGGTCAGGGATTGGGCGTCCTTGAGGACCCTGCCCAGGCGCCTGGCCCGTGCGGTGGTCTCCTTCCGGGACGTGGTCGCCTCATCCAATGCGGTGCTGGCCTCGGCCAACTGCTCGGCGGCTTGGGTGCGGGTCAGTTCCCCGACCTGGTCCACCAGGCCCTGGTAGGTGGTGCGTAGCGACTCGATGGTGGCATCGTGGCCGGCGACGATCTCGCGCTGCGCGGTGACCTCGGCTTCCAGCGCCTCCAGCGTCTGCTCGTCCACCAGCTCCACTCCCTCGGCCGCCCGGGCCGGGTTCGGGTGCTCGGTGGAACCGCAGACCAGGCAGGCTTCTCCCGGTTCCAGCGCGGCGGCAAGCCGCACCGCGCCCTGGGCCAGCAGCTGGCGCTGGGCCTGCAGCTGGCTGTCCTGTTTGCGTGCCAGCGCCTCGGCCGCGGTGCTGCGCCGGTCCCTGGCCGCTTCGAGCTTGTCGGCAGCGGCATCACGCTGCCCGACCTGTGCCTCGGCCTGGGTGGCTGCCTGCACCCGCTGCTGCAGCTGGTGGACCTCGGTGGCCGCGGCCACCTCATCCAGGTCCTGGGTTTCCAGTTCGGCGCGCTCGGCGGCCAGCAGTGCGGCCTTGGTTTCGGCCTTGTGCGCTGTCGCCTGCTGCGAGGTGGCCAGTTCGTTGAGCCGTTGCTGCTCCGCGGCCAGCTGTATCCTGCGTTCCTCTTCGGGCAGGGCGGCGCGGATCACCGAGACCTGCCCCGTGGCTTCCTCACGCTCGGTGGCCAGCTCGGTGAGGGTCGCTTGATCCCGGCCCGGTTCGCGCCGCGGGTCGTGGGCACGCAAGGCGGCGAAGGCGGCACGTAGTTGCTTTTCCGCGGCGGCCTGGTTCCCGGTGGCTTCATGCGCCTGCCGCTGGTAGGCGCGTACCGTAACCGCCTTCGTATCCAGGGCCAGGGCGGCTGCGGCCTGGCCGGCGGCCTCGGCACCGTCGGCATGCTCCTTCTGGATCTGGCGCAGTTCGGCCAACCGCTCGAAGACCCGGCGCCGGGTGTCCAGCTGGGTGTGGCGACGGCGTACGGCGGCGACCTGCCCCTTGCGTTGCCCGGTGGTGGCGGAGCAGGAGGCCTCCACCGCGGCCAGTTGCTCTTCCAGCTGCCCGAAATCCGGGTCCGGTTCCCCGGGGGCCGCAGGGTGCACCCCGGCGGCGGCCAGCGCCTGGCCGGCATCGGAGCGCAACTGGTTCTCCAGCGCCGCCAGCTCGTGTTCGATCCTTTCGGTGTCCTTGCGGGCCGCGGCCAGCCGGGTGGCGAACTCCTCCTCGATCGCGGCATAGTCGCGGGTGTCAAAGAGCCGGGCGAGCAGCTTCTCGCGTTCGGTGTCCTTGGCGCGCAGGAAGTCGGCGAACCCGCCCTGGGGCAGCATCACCACCTTGGTGAACTGTTCGCGGTCCAGCCCCAGTACGGTGCCCAGGGTCAGGCCGACCTCGTCGTTGCGGGTGGAGAGCCCCTGCCATTGCCCGTCCACCAGTTCGCGCAGCGAGCTCTTGGCCTTTTCCTCGGTCAACTTGTTCTTGCCGCGTTTGCTGGGACGCATCCAGGCCGGGGAGCGGGTGACCTCGAACCTGCGCTCACCGATGGACAATTCCAGGCGCACTTCCGGGTTCAGCCCCTCGGCGGCGTGATCCGAACGGATCTGCCGGCTGCCTTGCCGGTTGCCGGGCAGCGACCCGTAGATGGCGTAGCAGATGGCGTCCAGGATGCTGGACTTGCCCGCGCCGGTGGGACCATCCAGCAGGAACAACCCGGCACTGCCCAGCTCGTCGAAGTCGATCTGTTCGGTCCCGGCGAAGGGCCCGAAACCCTGGATGGACAACTGGTGGATTCTCACTGCTCGTGGGCTCCTTCACGCACGGCACCGATCACAACGGTGACCAGCTCCTGTTCGGCGTCATCGGCGGGGCGGTGCCGGACATGGTCGATGAAATCGGTGCAGACCTCGGCGGTGCTCTTGGCCTGCGCCAGGCGTTCGGCGTAGCTGACCCGCTGGTCACGGGTGGGGTTCTCCGGGGCGAAGAGCAACACCACGGTGTTCTCGAAGCGGGAGCGGATCCGGGCCATGGCATCGGCCGGACGGTCCGTATCGGTCAGGGTGACCTGGCACCAGGCGGTTTCGGCCCATTCCAGCGCGGGGTCGGCCAGCAGCCCATCCAGGGTGCCGCGAAGCACGGCCAGCTTGCGTGGCACCGGCAGGGCGATCTCGGTGATGGCGCTGATGCCGCTGGCCTCGGTGTCGATCAGCCAGACGACCTTGTGCTGGTTGACCTCGGAGAAGGAGTAGGCCAGCGGGGAACCGCTGTAACGCACCCGCTCGCCCAGCCGCTGCTTGCCATGCAGGTGGCCGAGCGCCGCGTAGTCGAAGGGTTCGAACAGCTCGACCGGCACCACATCCAGGTTGCCCACGCTCAGCTCCCGCTCCGAATCCGTGCCCACCCCGCCGGCGGCGAAGAGGTGGGCCATGGAAAAGGCCAGTACCGGCTGGGAGGCTGCGGCCCGGCGGGCCGCCAGGTCGGTGCTGATGCGCTCGATCGCCGCGGCCACCACCGAGGCGTGGGAAAGGTTCGCCGCCCCCAGCTCGCCCATGACCATCCGCGGTTCCAGGTACGGGATGCCGTACACCGCGATCCGGTGGTCCCCCGCATCCAGTTCCACCGGCCGGGTCATCCGTTCGATATCGGCGATGATATGCACCCCGGCGGCGTCGATCAGCTCGGCGGCGAAACCGAGCCGGGCGGCCGAATCGTGGTTTCCGCTGGTGAGGATGACGGTGGCACCGGCCCCGCGCAGCTGGGAGAGGATCGAATTGCAGAGCCTGACCGCATCCACCTGCGGCAGCGCCCGGTCGTAGATGTCCCCGGCCACCAGTACCGTATCGATATTCTCCCGGCGGACCAGGTCCACCAGATGCTCGAGCACCGTACGCTGGTCCTCCAGCAGGGAGGCACCGTGGAAGGAACGGCCCAGGTGCCAGTCCGAGGTATGTAGCAATCGCATGGTTTCAGCTTAGGCAATCGGCCGGACAGTTGAGACATCGGGGCTAGCCAGCCGGCGGGAAGAGCGCGGTGCCGGCCAGGGAGACCAGGATGATCACCACGGTCGCCGCCGCGGCCAACACCAGCGAACGGCCCCCGGTGCGAATGATGCTGCGCAGGTGCACCCCGAGCCCCAGGGCGAACATCGCGGTGGCCAGCAGGAAGGTCTGCGCCCAGGAGGCGATATCCAGGACCACCTCGGGCAGCACCCCGGTGCTGCGCAGCAATACCGCCGCCATGAACCCGGCCACGAACAGGGGCACCAGCGGAGGCCTGGTCCCGGCCCCCATCGAGTGCGTGCGGCGCATGTACAGGCCCACCCCGGCCATCACTGGGGCCAGCAGCAGTACCCGGGCCAGTTTCACGGTCACCGCCACCGCCAGGGCGGAGGCGCCCACCGCTCCGCCGGCGGCCACCACCTGGGCCACTTCGTGGGTGGCGGCACCGATGAACATGCCGGTGGCCTCATCGTCGAAACCCACAAGCATCCCCAGCGCCGGACCCAACGGGATCAGCAGCGTGCCGAAGAGCACCACCAGCCCGATCGCCGTGGCCACCTGCTCCCGGGTGGCCTTGACCGTGCCAGCGCACGCGGCCACCGCCGCCGCCCCGCAGATCGAGAACCCGGCGGCGATCAGCAGCCGTTGCGGCATCGCCAGCCCCAGCCACTTGCCGATCAGCAGGCTCGCGCCGAAGGTCACCCCCACGCTGAGCGCCACCACCACCAGCACCCCGGGGCCGAGCCCCAGGATGCCCGAGAGCGACAGCTGTAGGCCCAGCAGCACGATCCCCAGGCGCAGCAACCGCCGGCCGGACACCTGCACCCCGGCGTCCAGCACCGCCGGGACCGGGGCCAGGTTGCGCCACAGGGCACCGAGCAGGATCGCGATCAACAGGGCACTGACCGGGGCGACCTGCGCGGCCAGCCAGGACAGCCCGCCGCCGGCCAGGCACACCAGCAGACCCGGAATCCGGGCACCGGGTCCGGGCTTCGCGGCAGGGAGCTGGGCGGTGGGGATCTTTTCCAATGGCATACCCCCAGCTTCCACCAATTACCGGCCCGCTGGTAGCCACACACCGGCTATCACGACATATGATGCTGATATGGATACTTCGCGCACCACCGGCATCGGCCACTGGCTGCAGATCTCCTCGTTGGCCCTGCTGGTGGGCATCGCCGACCATGGAAGCCTCAGTGCCGGGGCCCGGGCGGTGGGCATGGCCCAACCCAACGCCAGCCGGGCCCTGCGTACCCTGGAACGCCGGCTGGGCTACCAGCTGGTCACCCGGACCCGCACCGGATCCCAGCTCACCGCCGAGGGCAAACTCACCGTGCAGTGGGCCCGCGAGGTGCTCTCCAGCCTCGACACCCTGTGGACCGGGGCTCAGGCGCTGGCCGGCACCCGGGATGAGGAATTCAGCTTCGCCACCTCGATGACCATCGCCGAATACCTCGCCCCGGGCTGGATCCGCCAACTGCGCCAACAGGACCCGCAAATCCGCACGAGGATGCGGGTGATGAACTCCGAGGATGTCATCGCCGCGGTCATGGCCCGCGAGGCCGCCCTGGGCTTTGTCGAAACCCCGGATATCCCGCCCGGGCTGGCCAGCCGCACGGTACGCAGCGACCAGCTGCTGCTCATCGTCCCGGAAGGGCACCCGTGGGCGCAGGACCGTGAACCGGTGTCCCTGGCCGAACTGGCCGCCACCGCACTGGTGGAACGCGAAACCGGGTCCGGCGCCCGGGCCTTTTTGGACAAGTACACCGGCAGCTCCCGCAGTGCACCGCTGGTCGAGTTCAATTCCAATGCCGCGATCTGCCAGGCCGTGGCCGCGGGTCTGGGTCCGGCCGTGGTCTCCCGGCTGGCCATCGACGGGGCCGCCACCACCCACGGGCTGATCCAGGTGCCCATCGCCGGCCCCGATCTGCGCCGCGAGCTGCGCGCCATCTGGCGACCCGGGCGTCCGCTACCGGCCCCCGCCGCCAGGTTCCTGGCCATTTGCGGCACCACGCAGTCGTGAAGTGCCACGGCACTGGCGCGGCAGATTAGAATGGGTGCTGTGACTGATACCGGTGAATTCGCAACCCTGCCCATTGACTACTCAGACAAGGTTTTCGGCATCCTGCTGGGACTGGCCGACGGTGCGGTCCACGCCCGTGACGGGCATGAGCCCGGCGCCACCGAAATCCTGGCCCTGTTCCTGGCCGACGGCCTGCTCGAGGCCCTGGAATGGGCCAATGACGGGGTCGCCAGCGACGAGGCCGCCTGCCTGTGGCTGGCCGGCCTGCGCGCCTACAAACAGCTGACCGGATCCTTCCCGGCCTCCGCTCCCGAACCGCAGCCACGCTGGATCGACACGGAGTTCGCCCAGGTCGAACGCCACGAGGGTCTGGCTGCCGGGGACGGGTTGAACCTCTCGGGAATGGACTCCCCCGACATGGGCTACGCGGCTCGCCCCACCGGAGCTGGGAACGACTCCAGCGGGGTGCTGCCGCGCGCTGCGGTCACCGCACTGGTGGCCCGCGTGCCGGTGGCCACCACCGGATCGCTGGCCAGCTCCGCGGCCTACCTCACCCACGGTGAGCAGGCGGCAGCCACCGCCGCGGCCGCCGCGGTGATCCTGCGCTCGGCGTTGGAGGAGGGCACCGCTGCGGCTGCCGGCTGGGATGCGCAGCTGGCCGATTTGTCCGGCACCGCCGCCGAGTCGCTACGCCAGGTGATCGACGCCGTGCGCGCCACCCTGGAGCTGGAACCAGCCGCCGCCTACAACGCCTACTTCGGTGAACAGGCTGCGGAGGAGGACGGGGAACCGGTGGCCGAGGAACCGCGCGACCCGGAAGCCGATGCCTACGCCGTGGCCCTGCTGGCGGCCCTGCATGGCACCGATGTCATCGCCGAGCGTCCGGCCTCGGCCATGGACGAGATCATCTCCGAACTGCATGAGCGATGGATGACGCTGGTTGGCTAGCAGTTATAGCGGTCACAGTTCGAAAGCGACTCCGAAAGACGTCGATCCCGACGCGTTAATCTCACATTAACCTTTGTGAAGCCTCAAGTCCTATGCCGAAATCAGCATAGGACTTGAGGCATGACGAAATTTCTACACTAACAAGCTGGCTTCATACTTCTTTCCCGCCTTCTCAGCACTTCCTTATGGGTAAAGCGCAACAGCCCCAGGGCTCTGTATATCGCTGGATCGCGACCGGGTGAAGTTCCCCGAAAAATCAGGGAATACCCGGTCTCCAGCACTTTTAAGCCCCACCCATCCGCGATGGAATTAGTGTAAACAATCTGACTGTCGTGAAGGGTGAAAAATGGGGTTGATGAGCGCTGAACCCTTCTTCACCTTCAACCCCGTTCCCGACGCGACCCCGATCGGTCAGGCCGTGGGCCTACTCGAAGACGAGCACGGCGGACAGGTGTTCCTCCACGGCCTCTTGGCCTACGTCTGGGACACGGGCGATGCCGCCGCCCGCCGGGCTACCGCAGTGGGCCTGTGGCGGATCAAGGCCGCAACCGCGAGCCAGATCGCTGCGGCCTTCGGGGCCGGTGAAGGCACGATCTGGCGGTGGCACCGCGCCCTGGAAAGTTAAGGACTGCGTGCCCTGGTCACCGGGAAAACCGGTCCGAAGGGCGGCTCGAAACTCACCGGTGAGCTGATCGCCCGGATCCACGGGTTAAAGGCTTCCGGGTTATCGAACCGCGCCGCCGCCGAACAAGCCGGCGTCTTGCGAGTTCAGTGTGCGCCGGGCCATGACCCTGGACCCGGCCACCGGACAACCAGCATCCTCCACAGCTCCAACCGTTGATCACGGTGGGGAGCCCCAGTCAATGGTGCAGGAGGAGCTGCCGTTGTTGGCCGACCCGGAACCCCGCACCCACGAACGGGTCGAGGCCAGTATCGGCGGACTGGCCGAGGCTGCGCCGGTATTCACCGCCTCGGCGCGCATCCCGTACGCCGGGCTGCTGCTCGCGTTGCCGGCGTTGGAGGACACAGGCCTGGGTGGGTGTGTGCACGCCGTGTATGGGTCGTTGCGGCCTGGGTTGTACGGGCTGGATACCATGCTCCTGGAAACCGTCCTGCGCACCCTGGCCGGGGAGCCGCGGGCGGAGGGCGCCACCGGGCTGGACCCTGTCGCCTTCGGCAGCATCCTGGGGATGGACCGTGCCCCGGAGGTGCAAACCGTGCGCCGCAGGCACCGGGAACTGGCCGCCCGGAAACAGGCCGAGGCCTTGCTGGAAGCACTGGGCCGCCACCACCTGACCACCCAAGGCGCTGAGGACGGGTTGGGGCTGGTGTTGTACGCGGATGGGCATGTGCGCTCCTACCAAGGCACGAAGAAGACCGCCAAGCAGTACTCGACCCGGTTGAAGTTCCCGACCCCGGCAACCATGGAAACCTGGATCGCCGACCACAACGGGGCGCCGGTGTTCATGGTCATGGCCGAACCGAACTCCTCCCTGGTCGGTGAGCTGCGCCGGCTGGTCCTTACCCTACGAAGCATGGTCGGTGGTGGGCGGCGGGTGGTGTTCGGGTTCGACCGGGAAGGCTGGTCCCCACACCTGTTCCACGAGCTGATGCAGGCCGGGTTTGATCCGCTGACCTGGCGCAAGGGCGAGACCGAGAACGTGGACACCGGCTTGTTCACCCGGCAGTCGTTTACCGACCAGTGGGGTGTGGTGCACGAGTACGCTCAGGTCGCTGACACCACCGTGACCCTGGAATACGGGCCGGAGAAGAACAAGACCCGGTTTGAGATGCGGCAGATCACCCGCATCGTGGGTACCGGCACCCAGGCACGGGAAGCCACCGGGCGGGACACCCGGCAGATCCACCTGCTGACCGGCAACACCGAACTATCCGCCGCAGAGTTGCTGTACACCATGAGTAGCCGGTGGCGGCAGGAGAACTACTTCTCTAATGGTTATTGGCAGGTCTGGGACCCGCTGGCAGGATAGATGCCACCAGCTACGATGTGACTCAAACTATTTCTGTCCTTCGAGAAATCGAAGTGACTTTTACCGGACGTGTCCGTCGTGGCTGGTGACACCAGTCCGGCCCCTTGACATGGCTTCATAGAAGGCCGTCCACACCCTTAAGGGTGCGTGACTCATTAGAGAACCGCCTGCCAAGAACCTTTCCCGGACCGGCGCCAACCATAACGGCAACCAACCGGTGAAGGAGGCGAAACCGTCATGACCATCGTCGCAGAAAAATACGACTACGTCATCGGAATCGACACTCACGCACGAACCCACACCTACGCAATCGTCAACACCCGAACAGGAACCCGGGAAGACTGCCAGACCTTTCCAACCAGCTCTAACGGGATGAACAGGGCCTTGGCATGGATCACCAAACGCACCACGGGTGACCTGCTGGCCGCGGTAGAAGGAACCCGGTCTTACGGGGCCACCATCACCCATGTCCTGACCGAGGCCGGCCTCACTGTCATCGAGGTCAAACCACCACGCAAGCACGCCCGCGCTGGGGTGGGCAAGACCGACGAGATCGACGCGACCGCAGCAGCCATGGGCATCGTTTATCAGGACACCGAGCGTCTGCTCACGCCCCGCGCCGAAGGCACGCGCTCGGCCTTGAATGTGCTGGTCGCCAGCCGCGAACGCATCGATGCTGAACGCACCCGGAACCGCAACGCCTTGAACGCCCTGGTGCGGGAAACCGACCTCGGGGTTGATGCTCGTAAAGCCCTGACGGACAAGCAGGTCAGACAGGTCAGTTCCTGGCGTGAACATCCCACCGATTCGGTGGCACAACGCTACGCCAGGGCCGAAGCGATCCGCCTCGCGGTAGCCGTGCTGGACGCTGACAAACTCCTGGCCGCGAACAAGGAGCAAATGGCCGAGATCGATGAACAAATGGCCCCAGGGCTGGCCGCCGAGTTCGGGTACGGGCCGGTGACCGTCGCGTGGATCTTGATCGCGTACTCGCACACTGGCCGGGTGCATTCCGAAGCTGCGTTCGCGTCCATGGCCGGGGTAGCCCCATTGCAGGCCTCCTCGGGAAACACGGTACGGCACCGGCTGAACCGGCATGGCGACAGGAAGCTGAATCAAGCGGTGGACGTCATTGCCAAGGTGCGGATGCAGTTCGATCCACGGACCAAGGAATATGTGGAGAAACGCAAGGCTGAGGGGCTGAGCTACCGGGAGATCAAACGTATTCTGAAGCGGTATATCCTGCGCAAAGTTTTTCGTCAGCTACGCGTGTTAGCCCCTTGACAGAACCCATAGAAGGGTCCGGTTCGCGAGGCAGCATTTCGCCCTGGATTCCCATGATTCCTACCAGGCGGTACCTGACGACGCGCACCGTAGTGTGCCGAACCCTGCCAAGGACAAAGCCAAACGCAAACGCAAACGCGACCTGTTGGCCGCGCAACTGAACAGCCTGGTCGCCACCGTGGAATCCCAGGAGCTCGCGCTGAGTACCCCGGATCCCGGGGAGCCCCGGCTGGTCACCAACGCGATGCTCAACGAATTGAACGCGCCGGTGATCAAACTTGAGAAGCACCTGGCCAAAGCCAATCAGGCGTACCAGGCGATCCCTGCCCGGTTGCCGCTTGGTGAGGTGAATCCGGAGCAGGTGGTGTTGGATACCGAGCCGAAACAGCTGTTGCACGTCTTCCGGATGGCGGCCTATAACGTCTCGATGATGCTGGCGACCGAGGTGCGGGTGAATACGGGGTTGAAAGCGAAGAACTATACCCACCAATTCGTCCGGCAGGCGTTAATCCAGTCTGGGGATCTGGATCCGCGCCAGGAGGGGTTCCTGGACCAGTTGCCGACAGGTCGGGCGACCCGGGTGCTGGGTGAGCTCTGTGAACGGCTGACTGCTACGGGGACGGTGTATCCGGGCACGGACCGGGTACTACGGTACCGGGTGAAAACCAGGGGTTGAGTTGAGATTAATTTTCAACCGATATACAGAGCCCTGGAGCCCCAGGCCCACAATGGCTGAAGTAAGTCGATTCTTACAGTAGATATGTGAATCGCGAAGAAAGTATGCAACAGACGCAACAAAAAATTAATTATTAACATAAAATAAATAAAATATTCGATAGACTTAAAATCCACTTTCCGTACACTCGGAAATATTAGCTCGCCACCGCTAAAGTAACAATCTATGCAATGACTAATTCTTCCCCAAAGCCTCCACTATTATTTGGATTTGGGCAAAATTCGTTAACGTGTTTCATTAAGGAAATATCTGTTTTCTCAACAAGCCGACAAATGTTGCCTCTACCGTATGTCTCAATCCAATTTCTATTAATCCCATCGGGCTTTTGACCGGTATGGACGATACTGCCTCGAATCGCTATTGAGCGATCCAGGCGTGTTGCAGGCCCAGGAACTGCGAAATTCTGCCAATACCAGTACTGTGTGACATCAACGCCAACCCATGTTTTGAATAGTTTAGAAATGTTTTTACTATTAGGTGTATTGAAATTTGATTCGTAAGTTGCTTCGGTTACGAACTCGATAAGCAATGGGCGCCAACCGTCGTCCATTAGGTCTTGAACATTTTTTCCACTAATTGTCTTGCTGGACGGACCATTCAGAGGAACAACTTTCGAAACGAGTGATTTACGTACCGAACTAGGGAGGTCGCTGAAGCGCGAACAGTTCTCAGCGAGATAGGTTGCTGCTTCTTTTGCTACGTCTTCTACATAGGCTTCCCACGCCGTAATGCAGAAACTTAATGCAGCCTGATTCTGAGCAGCGATCTGCCTTTGTGTACGACTTCCGCTCGCTCCGGTCAAGATCATTAGAGCTTCGATCGTTTCCCAGTTTTCATCAAAGGAGACTTTGGCATTCGTAGACAATATTTTTCCTTAACGGCAAAGAAGAAAATGGTAGCATTCGCAGTATAACCAAGTGTAGGCTTATTTTTGACCAGAGAGACGAAAGAGTTCAGTACCTAAGTACGAACGTGCAATCCCAATACGGCTACATTGAGGACTTGGGCCGGCGCGGAACCGTTGGTTTAACGAAGTGTCGGACGGTGAACAATGTCTTGCGGCAGCGGAAATACTCTACTACATATGCCTCGCTTCACGATGAATGACTATGAAACGGATCCCGGGGTACACGCCTACTGAAGCACGAATCCTTTGCCTAACTGCATGAGCGATGGATGACGCTGGTTGGCTAGCTTCCACAAACCATAGAGGTACCGCACCCTTCCCGGGTGCGGTACCTCTATTTCTTACTGGTCGACGACACTGCCTAGGACCAGGCGTGCCAGTTCCTTGGAACGCAGGTCCCGGGGGTTATCCCCGGGACGGTTGATATCCCCGACAAGTCCCCGGCAGGCGAGTTCTTCCCAGAGCAGCGAGGCCCTGGTGAAGTACACGTGGTCCTCCTTGGTCAGCGGCATGCGCCTGTGGCCGCTGGAATATCCGAGCACGTTCATGAAATCTGCCTTGAACTGGTTGTGTTCCTTGCTGAACCTCACGTGTCCGGCGGCCCGGGCGACCCAATTGGCCATATCCGAGTCCTGGTCCAGATGCGGGCTCGGATGCACGTTGAACCGGGCCAGCAGATGCCCGGCGAGCTCTGCCAGATCCCGACCCAGCTTCTGCCCGAGCTTGGTCGCAAGGAGCCGGCCCTTGTACTTGCGGAGCAGACGCAGGTCGGTCGCGCTGTCACGCAGCATCATGACCGAGGGCATATTGCTTTCCAGCTTCTTCTTGGAGGATTCGTGGTCGATCCCTTCCCACCCCAGGGCCTCGACCAGCTCGCCGACCGTGGCTGGAGGCATCCACCCGGCAGCGGTGAGCTTGATCCCCTCACCTTCGCACAATCCAATCAACACCTGGTAGGGCCGCACCAAATCCTGCAGGAACCACTCCGGCAGTGGTTCGGGCTGGGCGGCGAGCTGCAGACCGTGTTTCTCCACGTGTTCCAGCGTGAATTCGCGGCACAGCGGTTGTTGGTCGAGCAGCCAACGACCCAGCACCGTGTTCCATTCCAGGCCCACGCCCCGGGCAGCGAGCTTCCTGTTGCAGCTTTCGAGGTCAAAGGCCGCGGGATCAACCGTTCCCTCCGGTCCGACCCGCCAGTGCATCCATTCCACGATGTCCTGCTGTTCCTCCGTGGGATTCGCGGAAGTCAACGCCTCGAGTTTTTCGTACCAGCCGCCGATTCCCCCGCTGTCCTCGATGGGTGCACGCATCGCCCCGTCCAGCACCCTCGGCAGCGGAGGGTCGTCGGTCACGGTGCGGGATCCGGCAAGGGTGATCCGGTGCATCCAGGAATCGCCGAAATCGTACTCGAAATAGAGTTCGGCTCCGGTCACGGCGAAGGCCTGGCCCAGGGTGGTCGTCTCCTGCGGTTCCCCAGGGAGACCGTCGGCCAGCGAGTATTCCTCGTACCAGGACAACACCTCGGGTTCACCTTGCCGTCTCTCATAGGGGTTCTTGCTGTGGAAGGCCTGCAGGTGGCAGTTTTCCCATCCCATGGCGATCTGCACGATGTTGCCGGCGGCGTACAGCATCGTGTCGGCGGGGACATCCACCGTGCGCCAGATCAGCGGGTCGGATCCAATGAGTTCAATTTGCAGTGTGAGCACTTCGTGGTCAGGCATGAATCCATGATGTCAGATTCACTGCTGAAGAGTAGGTTCATTTCCCTTGAAGCAGTAGGGGCCGAATGTTCTATCCCCATGTCGAGGTGAGGCTCCGACGGACCGGGCGTTCACGTGAGAACCTATGGGAAAACGTCACCGGGTTACAGCACGCCCGATGACAGGAGTTCAAAATGCATATCGACAAACCGTCTGCTCAGTATCCGACGAATCCGGAACGTTCCGAAGGAGCGCCAGGGCATATTGCGCGCACCCAACCGCTGATGGTGATCGCTGAGAACATGCAACGGAGTATTGCGGCACTTGGGCCTGCCCTTGCAGAAATTGAACCCCCCGTATCGCCACAGCTCGCGCGCAATATGGCGGCCACCGAGAAAGCTTGGAGGGAGCTTGAGGCAGAATTTGGCCTTCTAACCAGCCTCGAAGTCTCCGAGGCGGTGGGGTCAAAGTCCCCGAATCGGAGCTATGCCTGGGAGCAGCGATCCAAAGGGCGCCTAATCGCCGTTAAGCGCCCAGGAGGACTTCGATATCCAGGTTTCCAAATCGATCGGGAGGAACACACCGTCCGGCCCGTCATGGAAGACCTGATCGGCGTTGCCACAGCGTATGGACGGTCCGAAGCGAGTTTGGCACTCTGGATGACCACTCAAACTGGATACTTGGACGGTGAACGTCCAGTCGATCATCTGGCCCAGCCTGACAAAATCGTGGAAGTGGCTCAGCAAGCTTTTGGTGTCCAGTGGTGAGGTTCGCCCCGGGAACACCCTTTGAACTGGCAGAATAAGTGCTCACCCGTGGGACGACTCTTCACTTGATATTTGGCAACGCGCGAGCAAGAAGTTCAACAGAATTCAACCTCGGGCTTTGGGCAACACCACGATTCGCCTTGTCGGCGATCCGACGGTCCCCGTCCTGTGGGCGGCTCAAACAGAGGATGCGGCCATTTGCGAATCGTTTTTGCATGAGGTCCCTCCGGGCCCGGGACAGTTCCTCTACGACAGTGTTGCCGACAAGGACTGTGCACCACTGGCCCCCACCCGGGACCTGTGGCTTGTGTCGTTGATGGGCGACGAGCTGCGCAAACTTGAGCACATGCTGCGGGATTCGAGGGCCTGGTGTGGATGAGCAATCACCGCAATACCGATCATGCGTACGTATTGTTCGGGGACCGGGTTGCCCAGACAGCTCTTGAAGCAATCCCTGGCCAAGGTCGCATTTTCGCCGCAGGCCCGGATTACGACTGGCTCACCGACTATCTGTCGGGACTGAACATCAAGATACTCATGCCTTGACCCACGCTCTCGACGTGTGGGCTTTTCCAGGTCTACTGCAGTGCGAACCCCTCGACCAGCTGCATGAACTCGCCCTCGGAGATGATTTCCACCCGCTGCCCGGATTCGCGCAGCCGCATCACGTGTTTGGCCTTGTTGGTCAGCCGGCCATTGGCCAGGTCCTCGGGAACGAATCCGTCACCGACCACCAGTGCGGTGGTGGCGCGGGTAACCCGGGAGGCGGTTTGCGCGCCGCGGGCCGCGGCCCATTCCTTGGCCTGCGGACGTGGCACACTCAGGTTCCCGGTGAAGACCAGCACCTGCCCGAAGAGCGGGTGGCTGGGGTCGGCATCCTGGTTCGGTACGGGGTTCTCACCCTCCTGCGGCCAGAAGGTGAATGCATCGCGCGGTGGCAGGCCGTTGCCGCGGGCCAGCCAGCCCTGCGCATCACGCATGGCCCGGGAGACCTCATCCCCGGGTTGCCAGGCCCGGGTCAGGCCCAGGGGCACCGAGTAATGCTCGGCGGCGTTGCGCACTGACGGGGCCTGCCCGCGCTCGGCGATGTCGATCATCGCCCACGCGCAGGCCTCGGCATCGGCGAGCGCCTCATGGTGGTTCTCGATCGGGTGACCGGCTTCCTCGGCCACAAACGGCAGCGAGTAGCTGGGCAGGTCGTAGGCCTTGCGTGAGAGCTTCACGGTGCACAGGTGCTGGATCTGCGGGACGGCCAGTTCACTGGCTTCGGCCGCGGCGCGAATCACCCCGGAGTCGAAGGCCGAGTTGTGGGCCACCAGCACGTCGGTGCCGACGAACTCCAGCAGGTCCCCGAGCTTCTCTCCTACCCGGGGTGCGCTGAGCACCATCTGCTCGGTGATGTGGTGGATGGAGACGTTGCGCGGGTCGAAATGGTCGAATCCCGACGGTGGCTTCAGCAGCCACTGCTCGGTTTCCACGATGCGTCCGTCGCGCACCTTGACCAGTCCGACCGAGCATGCCGAACCGATGAATCCGTTTGCCGTTTCGAAATCGACGGCGGTAAAGTCCAAAGCCACGCATTTACTGTACTCCGTTTCGGCTCACGGCGGCGGCAGCGCGGTACGTATGGCGCACCGTACCGGCTCCGCCCTTCCGTCCGCGATCCGCGGCACCCGCCCATCGATCCTGGCTCCCCAACCCGCGGATGACCTGCTTCTTTCCCGATAGCCACCTGCCGTGGCTACCCCTTGGCGGTGCAACGAAGTGTTTCGCGGCCGATCGGCGCATCTCACATCCGCGTGACGCAGGGGTCATGGTTAAAAGGCGAATCCCGGGCAACTACAGTTGCCCGGGATTCGCGTAGCGCCTACGCGGTGGCCTTGCGCAGGGTGAGGTAGGACGCCCCGGCCATCAGGATGGCCACGGCCCCGCCCCAGAGGACCACTCCTCCTGCGCTCCAGGTGATCGCCCATGCCCAGAACTGTCCCCATTTCTCACCCAGGGTCAGGTAGAAGACGGTTCCGAGCAGTATCGCGGCCAGTGCCACGAAGAAGACCAGCATCCCGCTGGTGCGCCAGCGCATGTAGATGGTGGCGATCCAGAAGCCGATCATGAACAGCAGCAGCATCAGCACGAAGTAGAACATGATCTGCACAAAACCGTTGTTGTCGGCCACCCATTCCAGGGCGAAGAACCGTCCACCCAGACCCCATCCGCCGGTGGCCTGTTCCACCAGGCCCATCAGGTAGTAGAAGGTGGAGAGCAGCAGCGCGCTGATCCCGAAGAGCAGCACGGTGCCCAGGTAGAAGGTCCGCCGTGAGACACTCATGGCCAGCGAGAAAGGGAAGGTCAGCGTCAGTGACTGGATGCCCAGGGCCAGGAAATACCACATGGGCGCCTGGGCACCGCCGCTGTACATCACGGCCTCGTCCCCGCCGGCGCGGCGCACCAGCCAGAAGATCGCCATGGTGAAGATGAAGGCCCCGCCCAGGATCAGCAGCGGGATCCCGATGAAGGTCCATTTGTTGATCAGCTGCATGCGTGCAACCTTGATAATGCGGTTCATTTCATTGCCTCGACATTCACGTCGCTGGTGTCGTTGTCCTCGGTGCCCATGGCGCTACGCACCACAAGCTGTTGCAGCGAGACCGGGGAAAGCTCCAACCCCAACTCCGCGGCACGCGCCCGTTCAGCCTGGCTCAGGCGGGTACGGATGCTGATGCTGGCCAGCGAGCCCAATGCGTCGCGATGCAGCACCGGGTAGCTGCCGATGAATTCGGCGACCTTCTCGGCATTGCCGGTCACGGTCACCGCGGCCCCGCGAAGCGACTCTGCCTCCTCGTCGATGACGATCTTGCCGGCATCAATCACCACCACGTGCTCCAGCAGGTTGGCGACCTCGTCGATCAGGTGGCTGGAGAGCACGATGGTGCGCGGGTGCGTGGCGAAGTCCTCGACCAGGCGGTCGTAGAAGATCTGCCGGGCCACCGCGTCCAGTCCCAGATAGGGCTCGTCGAAGAAGGTGATCTCCGCCCGGGAAGCCAGGCCGATGATCACACCGACCGCTGAGAGTTGGCCGCGGGAGAGCTTCTTGATGCGGCGCTTGACCGGCAACCGGAAGGCCTCGATCAGTTCCCGCGCCAAGTCCTCGTCCCAATTCTCGTAGAACAGGGCCGCGGCCTTGAAGGCCTGGTTGGCCCGGAAGTCATCCGGGTACTTCTGCGATTCGCGGATGAAGCACATCCGGGACAGGGTGGCGTCGTGCTCGTAGGGATTGTGCCCGAAGATCTTCACCGTCCCCTGGTTGGCGAAGCCCTGGCCGGTGAGGATGGACATCAGGGTGGTCTTTCCGGCACCGTTGCGGCCCAGCAGCCCGTAGATCCGGTTCGGTTCAAGGGCCAGGTTCACCTGGTCCAGCGCGGTCAGTTCCTTGTAGTTCTTGCTCAGGTTGGTGGCCTGGATGGCCGGTGCGTTAGTCATTGATAACACTTCCTTGCCCGTTCACGTCCGTGTGGGCCGAGGTCTGGATCATGGTGATCAGTTCCTGGGTGCCGATGCCGAGCTTGGAAGCCTCGGCGGTCAGCGGCCGGATGTACTGCTCGTGGAATTGGTGGCGGCGCGCTTCGAGGAGTTGATGGCGAGCGCCTTGTGCGACAAACATTCCGATCCCCCTTTTCTTGTAGAGCAGTCCGTTTTCAACAAGCCGGTTCACGCCCTTGGCGGCAGTGGCCGGATTGATCCGGTAGAACGCGGCAAATTCATTGGTCGAGGGTACTTGCGATTCTTCGGCCAGTACCCCGGAGACGATATCGCTCTCGATCAGTTCTGCGATCTGCATGAAGATCGGCTTGGAATCATCGATCACTGCGCGCCCCCTTCGTTTCACTCGTGCACAACCCGGAAAACCTTCCTAAGTTGCTTGGTTAGTTACTCATGTAACTAACCATATAACTAACTATCCTCGACTGCAATATCCCAACGGGAAAAACCTGACCCACGATTGCCCCGCGCGCGTCTGCTCATTCGATACCGACCGGGTGAATAGCCCACTGGCCGGGGCAATCCCCCGGATTTCGAGCCGTCGCCCCGGGGCCGGCCACGGGGCGAAAACCACGGCCGGCAGCTGAACCCAGGCGCGGATCGAGCCACTGACATCACCTTGCACCCCACGCAGCGCACCAGGTCTTTACCCCGACCTCACCTGATCATTTCGAACACCATCGGTACGGCTTCGGGACAACGAGCGTCCGGCGAGCACGATCTTCCGGGGCGCTTAGTCCTGCTCCTGCTGCCACTCGCGCAAATGCATCCGGCGCCCATCGCGCCCCAACAGGCTCAGCACCTGGGCAGGGCCGGGGCCGGCCGAAGCGAAAAAGTGCGGCAGGCGCGCGTCGAATTCCACGGCCTCACCGGCCTGAAGCAGCAGCTGCCGGGTCCCCAACAGCAGTTGGACCCGCCCGTCGAGCACATAGAACCAGGCCGTGCCCTCGTGGGAGGCCAACTTCGGAGGTCGGCGGGACACCGGAAGTTCCATCTTCCAGGCTTGTACTCCCTCGGTGGTGCGCGTGAGCGGGATGAGCACACGTCCCTGGACGGTTCGCGGCTCCAGCCGGACACGCGGATCCTCCGGTTCGGTGATTCCCACCAGGTCATCGAGCGGAACCCGGTAGAGGTCGGCGAGGGCCAGCAGCAACTCCAGGGTCGGCTTCCGCCCACCGGTTTCCACCCGGGACAGGGTGGACACCGGGATCCCGGTAGCCGCGGACAGCGCATCCAGGGTCAGTTCGTTGGATTTGCGTAGCTGGCGAAGCCGTGGGCCAACATCGCGAAGCCGATGCCCACCGGTATCGGGGTTCATAAGCCGAGAATAGGAATGATTTGCCAGATTGGCAAGTGAATTTGCCGCCTGATGGGCAATCTTCCTAGCGTGGGGCCATGGATTCACACCGCCTCGCCCCGGACACCACCGGACCGCACCGCGCAGCGACTTCGCTGATCCGGCAACTGCTGCCCCTGCTGTTGGTCACCACCACAGGAGCGCTGGGCACCAGCCTGGTCAACGTGGCCTTGCCTCCCCTGGCCGAGGACTTCTCGGTCCCCCTGCCCGCGGCCCAATGGGTCACATTGGCATTCCTGCTGACCAGCACGATGCTGCTGGTACCCGTCGGCTGGCTGGGCGACCGGTACGGACGGGTGCCGGTCCTGCGGATAGGGCTGGGCATATTCGCCGTCTCCTCGCTCCTTGGGCTGTTCGCCCCATGGCTGGAACTGGTGGTTTTCTCCCGTGCCCTGCAGGGCACGGGAGTCGCGGCGATGTTGGCATTGCCCGTGGCGCTGGTCCGGCAACGGGTCAGCGGCCACCAGGTGGGCCGGGCCATGGGGCTGCTCGGCTCCGCGATGGCGACCGGAATGGCCTTGGGCCCGGCCCTGGGCGGCGCGCTGTCGTCAGCTGAGGGTGGATGGAAGAACACCTTCCTGGTGCTGGCTGGGTTGAGCCTGGCCGCCTTTGCCACCACGCACCGGCTCACCACCGACACGACAACCACCCGGCAAGGTGCGCTGGATGTGCGCGGGCTCCTGGGCCTGGGCATGGCCCTGGGTTGCTACTCCATCGCACTCACCCTGCGCCCCGGGGGCACCGCCGGCACCCTGGTCTTGCTGGCCATCAGCGGACTGGCGCTGTCCGTATTCGTGCGGATTGAGCTAAGGGCCACCCGGCCCCTGGTCGACCTACGTGCGCTGCGCGCGATCGGCGTGCTGCCGCAACTGGGTATGGCTTTTGCGGTCTCGGTGATCATGATGACCTTCATTGTCATTCCCCCGTTTTTCCTGACCCAGGCCCTGGGGCTCTCCCCCACCCGGATGGGCCTGGTCATGGCCGTCGGACCGGTGGTCGCGATCCTCTGCGGGGTTCCAGCTGGATGGCTGGTGGACCGCATCGGCGCACCACGGGTGACGGTCATGGGTCTTGGCCTGCTGGCGCTGGCATCACTGGTCTTCGTCCTTGCACCCGGTTCGTGGGGTGTGGCGGGGTTCCTGCTGGGCGCGGTACTGCTGACCCCGGGCAACCAGCTGTTCATGGCCGCAAACAACACAGTGGTAATGTCCCGGGCCGGTGAACGCAGGCAGGGTCAGCTCTCGGGAATGCTGAACCTGGCCCGCAATCTGGGATTCATCACCGGCACGGCATTGATGTCACTGGTCTTCGATCTCACCAGCACCATGTCGAACGCCGGGGCATCGACCGGGCTGCGCGCGGCCTTCGGACTCGGAGTGGTCTTTGCGCTCGCCGCCCTGGTTCCCGGCTGGCGGCAACGTCTGCCTGCCACCTGATGGGCCGTTCCAGGACACGAAGTGCCCGGTACCATCCGGACAAGCACGTGTCCCAATGTCGAACTCACAGCACCGATCCAGCCTCTGGCGACCGGGAGCTCAGCGCACACAAAGGTACGGACGAAAGGATGAAATCAGCCCAGAAAAGATCAGGAGCCCGCCCGCAACCCACATTGAGCACGAATCACGACTTGCCTCCACCAGGCCACATGTTCCCCTCCCGGGAGCGGGCCGCGAGCACAGAAGCAGGAGTTCAGCAGCACATGTACTCTCCGGAATTCCAGGGACCCTCGGATGCCGAGCATCGGGCGAACAACCGCACACGCTTCACCACCATGCTGGCTTCGGTCTCCATGCTCACCCTTGGCCTGAGCCTGGGCACGGCCGGGGTATCCGGCACCGCCGCGGCCACCAGCGCCGTAGTCCAGCCCAGCACCCAGGTCTCGGCCGCACCGGCGGCCCCGGGCAGCGCCTCCACCCAGACACCGCGCTCGCAGGATGAGGATTCCGAAGCCGATGGATCCGATTCATAGTCGGTATTCCACTCACACCAGGACCCGGACCATCCCGGTCCATCCGGGCTTCCCCCTGCCCCTCATTCAGCGGCGGGTACGCCTAACTCTCCCTAACGTCCAGTGGGGCTTATTCGTGACCATGTCCGGCACCGGGCTTCCCGGCGATTGCGCTCCATGACTGCACCGTAGCGTTCTACGACGGCTTCAACACGATGCCCTGTCCCGGCGATCCCCGACACCCCGGACCCGCCTCCCCCGCGGATCCGGGGTGTCGGGCAGCAGACTTAGCACTTTCGCCTGGCCGCGATTGGACGGTGTGGACCGGGCTCCCCTGCAATCCCTTGGATGCTGCGGAATCTCGACGAATCTGCCCACCGCCGCGGCGCAGATGGACGCCTCGGGTAATGCTTTTCAGCGTCCGCGCCTGATACGCATTCGGAACCAGCCGGAGACTGGTCTGCTGGCCCTCCTCCACCCCCCGTCGCTTCGGAAAACCAGGGCACGGAACCGGGCCATGCCAACCACTTGGCAACTTCATACCAGCCTCATAGCCACCACGGATTTGGGCGAGATGTCGCGGATTTCAGACCCCAACCATCACGAGATCTCGTTGACCTGCATCACTTAAATCCATGGTCTCGACGACATCAAAGTTGCCTCAGGCCATGGCCAAAGCCCCGGCATAGGAAGGCGGGAAAACCTTAGGTCAATCCCCCAAAGACCCCAAAGGAGCCTTCATATGGAGCTGTTATTCGCCGCGGCATTGAACATCGCCGCCATCTGCATCTTGACCTTCGGACTGTACCTTCGACGGCACCATCGCCGGGATCTGGCCGTGTCCTATATCAGTATCAACATCGGCGTGTTCGCGGTTGCCGCGGCACTGTCCGGTACGGATGTCGGGATGGGACTGGGGCTCGGGCTCTTCGGGGTGCTCTCGATCATCCGCCTGCGCTCCAATGAACTGGAACAGCATGAGATCGCGTACTACTTCAGCGCCCTGGCCATCGGCCTGATCTGCGGGCTGGCCCCGACCCCGGCCTGGATCGGTGCGGCACTGGTCGCCCTGCTGCTGGTGGCCATGTTCGCCGCAGACCATTCAAGGGTTCTGCCGCGCTACCGGCATCAGGAGGTCATCCTGGACCGGGCGATCAGTGACGAAACCGAATTGCATGACCAGCTCGCGCTGGTGCTGGGCGGAGCCCAGATCAAGCAGGCCATCGTCCAGCAGCTGGACCTGGTCAACGACAAGATGATCGTCAAGGTCCGCTATGTGGCCCCGGCCACCAGGCGCGCCAGCACCCGTACCGCGCAGAACCACGAAGTGATCATGGAGGACGCGCAATGAGCTGGACCACCGGACTTGAATCCATCAGCCTCGAAGAACTCAACGAGAATGCGGAACTGCTCACCCGCACGGACCGCAAGTACGTCATCGATGCCGATCTGGCCCAACATCTACTGCCCGAGTTGTCCGCCGGCTGCCAGGTCCTGGAGATCGATGGGAAACACGGTTCGGACTATTCCTCGGTCTATTTCGATGATCCGCACCGCACCAGCTACCTCAGTGCGGCACACAAACGCCGGCGCCGGTTCAAGATCCGCACCCGCAGCTACCTGGACTCGAACCTGTGCTTCCTGGAGGTGAAAACCGAAGGCGCCCGGGAACAGACGGTGAAGGAACGCATCGAGCAGCCCTTCGCCGACCGCTTTACCCTCACCGCCCGGGGTCTGGAGTACATCGGCCAGAGGCTGGCCCACGGGTTGGGCGAACTGCCTATCCAGCTCGAGAAGCTGCAACCGGTCCTGGAATCCTCCTACCGCCGCACGACCCTGTTCCACCCGGGTAGCAGTTCGCGCGTGACCGTGGATGAACAGTTGGCCTGGTCCTGTCCTGCCACGTC
Source organism: Glutamicibacter sp. MNS18 (assembly GCF_026107515.2). GTDB lineage: Bacteria > Actinomycetota > Actinomycetes > Actinomycetales > Micrococcaceae > Glutamicibacter. Next base: position 70,543 of record NZ_JAPCHW010000010.1, read on the forward strand.
CCGGACCCTGAACTGCGCACAGATCGTGCTGGAAACCAAGGCCGCGCTGAACGCCGGTCCGGTGGACAAGATGCTGTGGCGGGCCGGGATCCGTCCGACCCGTATTTCCAAGTTCGCCACCGGCCTGTCCCTGCTGCACCCGCAGCTTCCGGCCAACCGCTGGCACCACACCGTGTCCCGCAAACTCGATGTCTTTCCCGCCCCGAACCAGGAGTTGATCCCATGAGACCATCCCCCACGCCGCGTCGCTGCTTGCTGAGCCTGGCCGCCACGATATCCATCGGCGCCCTGGTGCTCAGCGGCTGCTCCGCTGCTGCGGCCCCCACCTCAACCACCGCGACCTCGACCATCAGCGCCGAGACCGCCACGTTCTTCAACAATGAAACGGTGCACGACATCGGCATCGAGGCCGAGGACCTGACCGGCGCACTGGAGGACTACGCCACGGATTCCACCAAGACCTGGGTCAAGGCCACCGTCACCATCGACGGAACCACCTTCGACAACGTGGGACTGCGGCTGAAGGGCAACTCCTCGCTGCGCGGCACCACCGCGGAGGACGACCCGGCACAGCTGCCGTGGATCATCCGGCTGGACAAGTACGTCGACGGCCAGCAGTACTCCGGTCGCAGCGAGTTCGTGGTGCGCGGCAATAGCACCCAGACCTCGCTGAACGAGGCCCTGGCGTTGGAGTTGGTGGGTGGCGCGGGACTTGCCACGCAGCACGCCGCCGCCACCAGGTTCAGTGTCAACGGCTCGGAGGCCACCTTGCGTCTGGTCATCGACAATCCGGATGACACCCTGTGGAGCGAGGAGACCTTCGGCTCCGCGGGGATCACCTACGAGGCCGAGTCCAATGGGGACTACAGTTACCGCGGTGCGAACGGCGAGGACTACGCGGACGCGTTCACTGCCAAATCCGGGGATGAAACCAACCTGCAGCCGATCGCCGACTTCCTGGAGTTCGTGAACAACTCCTCCGATGAGGACTTCGCCTCCCAGCTCGGCGACCGGCTGGAAGTGGACCAGTTCGCCAGCTACCTTGCGGTGCAGGAACTGATCGGCAATATGGATGACATCGACGGGCCGGGCAACAATTCCTACCTGCGCTACAACGAATCCACCGGGAAGATGAGCGTGGTCTCCTGGGACCTGAATATGGCCTTCGGCGCCCAGGGCGGCGCGGGCGAACGGCCGCAGCGGGCCGAGGGAACCGATCCCGGGATCATGCCGACCCGGCCCGAGGGAACGACCGGGCAGGAACCGGGGCAGACCGAAGGCGAGGACGCCGAAACCCGGACCCGGGGCGAACGCCCCGGGGGCCGCGGAGGTGGCGGCTTCGGCGGCGGCTCATCCAACCCGTTGTCCTCCCGGTTCCTGGAGAACGAGGAGTTCGCGGCACTCTACGAGCAGAAGCTCGAGGAATTGCAGGCTTCGCTGTTCGATTCCGGGCTGGCGGAGGAAATCCTTGATACCTGGAGCGCCCTGCTACTGGAGCAGGCAACAGACCTGGTGGATGCCGATACCGTGGACAGCGAGGTGGAGTCCCTGCGTACCCAGATCGAAAACGGTGCCAACTCCACAGGTATGGGCGGCGGCATGGGTGGCAACCGCGGTGTCCCGGGTACTGGCGGCCAGGGTTCGGCCCCGGTCGAATCGGCCCGGCCCAGTGCAGCGGCGAGCGACACCCGGGGAACCTAGTTCCCCCTGCCATTGGCGCCCATCGCGTCGGGTTCGCGCCGGGGAAGCCGAACTGGACCCGGCAGAACCTCGAATGCCGTTGTCCCACCGCATGCCGCGGTCTGGTCAACGGCATTCTTGGCGCGTCGCCGGTTTCCGGGGCAGGATCACCACTGGCGCCACATTGATCCATCGACCACCTCAGCGGGCCATGCGGCCGCAAGCCGCGTCGCGGCACGTTCCTTCTCCGTGTCCGACGTGGTTCGGCCAAGAATTCGTCGAGCGCAACCTTGGGTTGGGCCGCATTGATTTCCTGGCGCAAGGCGGCAAGAACCTCGTCCTTGATGTTCGGATCATGCAGTCGTGGCATGGACATGGCTCCCCCTGCGGCGCAATGGCCTCATTGGCCCAGGGTCTGAGCCTGCCCGTCCAGCATCGGTGCCACAGTCGGGGGTAGTGTCCGGCCGAGCCCTCCGCGTCAGTCGCCACCATTCCAATCGGGTGTAACTGGCTTTGTTGTTCCCCCATCCCCTGTCTGCCGCGATCAGGCTGCGGCGACGGCCTCCCACGGTACGAGGACCAGGGGTCTTCGACCCACGTGGTCCCGCTCAAGGCGTGCTCCCTGGGAACGTTCGGCTCGCAATCAGCCACGTCGAGAAATGCTCCCTGATCCGTGGGCAGGCTGCCGGGTTCACTGGCTGGAACCTGCTACGCCCGTTCATCCGCACCTCCGTTTCACCTTCCGAAACCATGGGATGTTCATCCGGATGCGACCGGCACCGGGCCTGTCACACCAGGGGCAGCCACGCGGCCACCGGCAGGACCCCTATTCGACGAGGGATCACGAACAAGCCCGGCCGATGCCGCCCAACCATGGGGCGGTATCGACCGGGCGTGAGCCGTTCAATCGGTAGCGGTTATGCGTGGGTCGAGGGCAGCACCCGCGCCACGCGTTCCACGATCTGCGGCAGCAGGGCCTCGAAGGCCCGGGCACGGTGCGAGATCGTGTTCTTCTCCTCGGCCGAATGCTCGGCCAGGGTGCGGTCGGAGCCGGTGGGCTGGAAGATCGGGTCGTAGCCGAAGCCGCCCTCACCGGCGCGTTCAGTGCGCAACACCCCGGGCAGGGTACCCAGCTCCACCTGGGCCTCGCCATCCGGGGAGGCGATCGCCGCGGCGCAGATGAACGCGGCCGAACGGTGCTCGGGTGCGATATCGCCCAGCTGGGCCAGCAGCAGGTCGATATTCGCCTCGTCGTCCCCGTGACGGCCGGCCCAGCGGGCGGAGAAGATCCCCGGCGCCCCGCCGAGCACATCCACCGAGATCCCCGAGTCGTCGGCGAGCGCGATCAGCCCGGTGGCCGCGGCGATCTCCCGGGCCTTCTTCAGCGCATTGCCCTGGAAGGTGACCGCGTCCTCCACCACGTCGCCGGCTCCGGCGGTCTTCGCGTCGATGACCTGGGTGTCGACATCCAGCCCGTCGATCCGGCCGCGCAGCAGCTCACGCAGTTCACGCAGTTTGCCCTGGTTTGAGCTGGCCAGTACCAGCACCGGGGCGCTCATGCGTTGGCCTTCAGCGTCTGGGTCTGGATCTGGGCCAGTTCGGTGGTGCCGATCACCGCCAAATCCAGCAGCGCATCCAGTTCGGCACGCTTGAACGGCACGCCTTCGGCGGTGCCCTGCACCTCGACGAAGTCCCCGGAACCGGTGACCACGACGTTCATATCGGTTTCGGCGCGCACGTCCTCCTCGTAGGGCAGGTCCAGCATCGGGATGCCATCGATGATGCCCACCGAGATCGCGGCCACCGAATCGGTGAGCACCTGGGCGTTCTTCCGCACCAGCCCCTCGCGGCGGGCCCATTCCACGGCCTCGGCCAGCGCCACGTAGGCGCCGGTGATCGCCGCGGTGCGGGTGCCGCCGTCGGCCTGCAGCACATCGCAGTCCAGCACGATGGTGTTCTCCCCCAGTGCGGAAGTGTTGATGACCGCACGCAGCGAACGGCCGATCAGCCGGGAGATCTCGTGGGTGCGGCCCGAGAGCTTGCCGCGCACCGATTCACGGGAGTTGCGGGTATTGGTGGCGCGTGGAAGCATCGCGTACTCTGCGGTGACCCACCCGGTGCCCTGGCCCTTGAGCCAGCGCGGCACCCCTTCGGTGAAGGAGGCGGTGCACAGCACCCGGGTCTCCCCGAATTCGATGAGGGCCGACCCTTCGGCCTGGGCGGACCAGCCGCGGGTGATGGTAATGTCTCGAAGTTGCGCGGCGCTGCGGCCGTCGGCACGTAAAGTCATGCCTCCATCCTAACTATTCCCGGGCCCTGCCCGGCACCAGCCACGGCGGATGAAGAGATTCGGCAGGGGCCGGTTAGCGTTTGCGGATGGGCCGGGTGCCCTTCCAGTCGCGCTGCTTGGCCGGGCGGACCAGCGACACCGGCGCGGTCGGCAGCGATTTGGGGGTGCCCAGCTGGGAGCCGGAGTACACCCCGTAGGTGACCCCGGAGACCGCCACCGCGATCCCGCCGACGTAGGTTTCCTTGGCCTCGTCCACGATCTTGTTGATCGAGGTCCACACCGGCACATGGGTCAGCAGCAGCCGTTCGACCTGGGCCTCGGTGGCCATCTGGCCGGCCCGCTTGCCGGTGAGGTGCACCCCGTCGATATGGTCGTCGCGGCCCTCCTCGAAGGCCGCCTCGCACAGGAACATGTCCGCACCCTGGGCGGCCTGGACCAGTCCCTCGCAGGTGTCGGTATCCCCCGAGTAGGTCAGCACGCTGGTCAGGATTTCCCCGTCGGGCCCCGGTTCGTGGGCCTCGACACGCAGCGCGTAGGCCTCCTCGATCGGGTGGCGCACCGCATAGGGGGTGATGGTGAACGGGCCGATGTCCACCGGTTGGCGTTCGGTCCACACCTTGAAGTCGTAGTCCTTGTGCATGGTGTCGCCCTCGGGCAGCCCGTACGCGGTCTCGATGCGGTCGGCCGTGTCCCTCGGACCCCAGACCAGCATCTTCTCGCGGTTCCAGCCATTGGGGTCCCAGCGGATGGCCACGTGCATGCCGCACAAATCCATGCAGTGGTCGGGGTGCAGGTGCGAGATCGCGATCCCGTCGATGTCCTTGATATCGGTGTAGCGCTGCAGCACACCCAGGGCCCCGGAGCCCAGATCCAGCAGGATCTTCCAATCACGGGTCCCGTCGAAGGCGCTGACCAGGTAGCAGGAGGCCGGGGATCCGGGGCCCGGGAAGGAACCGGTACACCCGATGATGGTCAGCTTCATGTCTCACTCGCCTTTCGACGCGGCGATCATCTGCGGGGTGATGCGGGCAATCGAACCGGTCGGATAGTGGGCTGCTACGTTCTCGACGTGACGCACCGCCAGGACCTCGGGCCCCAGGAAGCGTCTCGCCAGTACCCCAAAACTATCAGCGTTCCCCGTGGCAAGGAATTCGTGACGCGCGTCAAGTCCGTCGCTGCGCACCAGACCGTGGCTGGTCAAGGCGCGGAAGGTGTCCTTCGCGGTCTCCTCCGCACTGGAGACCAGGGTGACCCCATCGCCCATCACATAGGAGATCACGCCGGTCAGCAGCGGGTAGTGGGTGCATCCCAGGATCAGCGTATCGACCCCGGCGGCCTGCAGTGGGGCCAGGTAGTCCTCGGCGATGGCCAGCAGCTCGGGACCCGCGGTGATCCCGGATTCGACGAACTCGACAAACCGCGGGCAGGGCGCCGCGTGGATCCGCAGGTCCGGGGCCGCGGCAAAAGCGTCCTCGTAGGCGCGCGAGCCCACCGTGGCCTGGGTGCCGATCAGCCCGATCTTCCCGTTCTTGGTGGCCGCCACCGCGCGGCGCACCGCGGGCTGGATCACCTCCACCACCGGGATCCCGTGCCGGGCGGTATAGCGCTCCCGGGCATCACGCAGCACCGCGGAAGAGGCGGAGTTGCAGGCGATCACCAACAGTTTCACCCCGGCGTCCACCAGTTCGTCCATCACCCCCAGCGCATTGGCCCGCACCTGGGCGATGGGCAACGGCCCGTACGGGGAATTGGCGGTGTCGCCCACATAGATCAGCGATTCACCGGGCAACTGGTCGATAACCGCCCGGGCCACGGTCAGCCCGCCGACCCCGGAGTCGAAGATCCCGATCGGGGTGTTCTCTTCGGGCACGCTCTGCGGCCCGGTGGTGAAAAAGGAGGCCATGGGCCTAGTACTCCGAATCCAGCAGGGCCTGCATGATGGTGTCCTGCACCCAGGAGATCAGGTTGTAGACCAGGGCCATGTAGTCCTGCGAGGTCTGCACCTGGGCCGCGTCGTTGATCTGCCCGATCCGTTCCGAATCCTGCTCGTCACGGATCCCCAGGCGCTGCGAGAGCACCAGGCGCACATCGTTCAGCGCCTGGGCAAAACGCGAGGCTGCGGCCTCGTCCAGCACGATCCGGGTGTTCTCCATCAGGAACTGCGCTTCGCGCAATCGGCCGATCTTGGCGGCGATCAGGTCCTGTTCCCCGAACCGGCGGAACTCGTTGGCCACCTGCTCGTCGTCGCTGGCTACTGGCAGCAGCCGGGCCGTGGCCGGATCCGAGGGCTCCGGCAACGGGCCGCGGTCCGGGCTCATGCCGGTCAGCGCGTAGAGCGGATCCAGGTCCTCGGCCGGATCCACCCGGTGGATCTCGTCGCGCTCCTCCAGCAGCGTGATCACGTCGTCGAACAGGTCGCGCAGCAGCTTGCGTTCGGGTTCATGCAGCGAACCGGCAATGCCGCGGGAGGTACGTTTAAAGGCCTTGGCCACGAAGCTAGGCCTCCTGGGACATGGTTGCGTTCAGCCCGTATCCGTGCATCGCCTGCACGTGGGCCTCGATCTTTTCCCGGCTACCGGTGAGCACCACGGAGAATCCGTCATGATGCACCTGCATCATCAGCTTCTCGGCCTTCTGCGCGCTGAAGCCGAAGTGGCTGCGGAAGACATAGCTGACATAGCTCATCAGGTTCACCGGATCGTTCCACACGATCAGGCGCCACTTCCTGTCGTGGCGAACCTGCTCACTGGTTTCTTCAAGGATTTCGGGCATGACGGTCATGCCCACCATTTTACGCCTTCCACGCACCGATCGGGCATCGGTGTCAAGGTGTGGATATCACAGTTCGGTGCCCTCCGGGATACAGTAAGTCGAGGTTTGTCCCCCATTTTTACAGGAGCACCGCATGCTCACCAGCCTGTTTACCGACCACTATGAGCTGACCATGCTGCAGGCCACCCTGGCCTCCGGCACCGCCGGGCGCCCCAGCGTCTTCGAGGCCTTCGCCCGTCGACTGCCCGATGGACGCCGCTACGGCGTGGTGGCCGGCACCGGAAGGCTGCTGGAGGGGTTGCGTGGTTTCCGTTTCGAGGACCAGACGCTGAAGTTCCTCTCCGATCAGAAGGTGGTCAACAAGCAGACCCTGGACTACCTGGAGAACTTCCAATTCACCGGGAATATCACCGGGTACCAGGAGGGCGAACTCTACTTCCCCAATTCGCCGATCCTCACCGTGGAATCGACCTTCGCCGAGGCCTGCGTCATCGAGACCTTTGTCCTGTCGGTGCTGAACCACGACTCGGCGATCGCCTCCGCGGCCTCGCGGATGATCGCTGCGGCCGGCAATCGCCCGTGCATCGAGATGGGGTCGCGCCGCACCCATGAGGAAGCGGCCGTGGCCGCCGCCCGGGCCGCGGTGATCGCCGGCTTCGCCTCCACTTCCAACCTCGAGGCCGGGGCCCGCTACGGTATCCCGACCGTGGGCACCAGCGCGCACTCCTTTACCCTGCTGCATGAGACCGAGCGTGAGGCCTTCACCGCGCAGGTGTCCTCGCTGGGGGCCGGCACCACGCTGTTGGTGGACACCTACGATGTGGAAACCGGGGTACGCACCGCGGTGGATGTGGCCGGCCCCGAGCTCGGCGCGGTCCGTCTGGACTCCGGCGACCTGGTCCAGCAGGCCAGCTGGGTGCGTGAGCTGCTCGATGACCTGGGCAACTGGAACACCAAGATCACCGTCACCAGTGACCTGGACGAATACGCGATCGCCGCCCTGGCCAGCGCCCCGGTGGATTCCTACGGCGTGGGCACCGCCCTGGTCACCGGGTCCGGGCACCCGACAGCCTCCATGGTCTACAAGCTGGTGGCCCGCCAGGACGCTGCCGGAGACTGGGTCCCGGTGGCCAAGGCCGCCACCAACAAGGCCAGCGTGGGTGGGCGCAAGCAGGGGATCCGCCAGCTGAACGACCGGAACCGCGCGGTCAACGAGATCGTTGTACTGGGTGAGCACACCACCGAGGGACCGCAGCGGGCACTGACCGTGCCGCTGGTCACCGCAGGCGTGATCAACGACAAGTACACCGGTGCTTCCGGGGTCAACCTGGCCCGGCAGCGCCACTACGACTCGATCCAGGAGATGCCGGGCATCGCGCGCCGCCTGCAGCGCGGGGAGCCGGTCATCCCCACGATCATCGTCTAAGGAGAGCCATGACCCGCGCACTGCTGATCATCGATGTCCAGCCCGACTTCTGCGAGGGCGGGTCGCTGGGGGTGCCCGGCGGCCATACCGTGGCCGCCGCCATCGCCGCGGATGTCGCGACAAGACGCGGGTCCTACTCGGCCGTGGTCACCACCCAGGACTGGCATATCGACCCGGGTAGCCACTTCTCCGATACCCCGGATTTCATCGACTCCTGGCCGGTGCACTGCGTGGCCGGCACCGCCGGGGCGGCCCTGCACCCGCGGATCGCCGGGTTGCCGGTGGACGCGCACTTCGCCAAGGGCCGCTTCTCCGCGGCCTACTCGGGATTCGAGGCCCGTGAACTGGTGGCTTCCGCCCCGCTGGAGGACGAGTCCGGCCCGCTGCTCGAGCAGTGGTTGAAGGACCGGGGGATCAACGCCGTGGACGTGGTCGGCATCGCCACCGATCATTGCGTGCGGGCCACCGCGCTGGATGCCGCGGCCGCGGGGTTCGACACGACCGTGATCACCCCACTGACCGCCGCGGTCAGCCCGGAGAACCTGCCGCAGGTCTACACCACGTTGCGCGAAGCCGGGGTGACGGTCCTGACGCTCGGTTAGCTGTCCCCGGGCAAACATGCAAAGGGGAATAGGTTGTCGGTGTGGTACCGCCGGATACCTGCACCACTGACCCGTCAACGCTCCGGCCTGCATTGCACAGGCGCCACGCTGAACTGTTGTCGACGGTGGGGTTCACCCATTCGCCAGCGCGTGATGCCATTGGTCATTTCCTTCGAGCACCTCCAGGATCGAGAAGTGTACTTTGACGAACCACGTGAACTCTTCCACAGGTGCATCAGATCCACCGTCCCACCCGGGAATGCCATTATTCGTGCAAGCCATATTCATTTCATGAGCGCGTAATTCGAAACTCCCCAAAGTTGGCACGCTAATGCGTAGCGTCGTGGTGTCTGGACGGCGATCCCTACGGACCCTGCAAGTTCGAGGTAGTGCCTCCGCAGGAGGCTGAACTCCTTCTTACACCTGAACCAGCCTGTCTTGCGACGACACCATGGAGTACAGGATCAATCCGAAACGGCTCGGGGCCGCTAGGCAAACACGCAACCATGGCCGTCTCAGCATCCCGAACGAGTGTGAACCTCAGATCGATTCCGCTTGCGTTCTGGCAGGCTGCCTGTGCTAGTTCTCGTCGGGCACCATACCGCTTGCCGGCGAGTTACCGGAGCACATCTCGCGGCGACAAGGATACTGCGCATGATCCAGGGCGTTAGGATCTCGATTCATGAACCCAGATAGGCACAAACGAAAATCCTCACCTCAGTCGTTCCCGCGGAAACAGACCTCGTTGCATGCCACGCAAGTTCCGTCCAGCGACGATACACATTTGATCGTCTACTTCAAGCGTCACAAAGATGACGATCCAAGCGAAACGTCGCCGGGTCGCGATTTCATAGAGTCTTGTCCCGCAGCAGTTCGAGCGAAAATGCGTGCGGTGCTTGTGGCAGTAGCGGCGGCCCCTCCCGGGAGCTTCTCCGGGGGCGTTACCGGGAAGCCATGCGCGGTGAGATGACAGGATGGTTCGAAGTTCGAGTGAATGGTCCCCAACGGTGTCACTATCGACTATTTTGCAAACTGGATTACAGAGCAGCGGGGTTCACGAAACCGTTGCTGGTTATTTTCGACGGGCGCCGTAAACCGTTCAGAACCGTATTCTCCGATGAAGACTACCGTGCGATTCGCGAATTGGGTGATGAATATTTCGAGAGGAATCCGCGCTCGATTATCTAATCGTCCAGTCAAGCCGCGGTTGAGGAGTTGCGCGTGTTCCTGATCTTCTCCAAGTACTCAGCCAGACCTGCCGCGTTGGCTGCTCGGCCTTCGAGTAGCGATTGGGTGATTTTCGACCGCTCGGACTCCGGTAGCGGTTCAAGGGCCACTCGCATTCCCAATGCGGCGGCGACCTCGGCAAGTGTTGCAAGGGTTGGGTTCGAAGTTTTACCCGTGAAGAGCCGCCTCATCGTTGCGGGATCCGCATTTATTGCTCGAGCCAGGCTGGCTTTACTAAGTCCCGCCGCTTCACGTGCGTCGTCCAAGGAATTGACAATACTGTCGATCGTTGCGATTCGAATGGACTCGACGACGTATTCCCTGAGGAATTCGGCATCCTCAAGGTCCTCGACCAGATCATTCCAGAACGCACTTGGTGCTTCCATTACCAACTCCTTCGAAGAGTCCAAACGTAACATAAATGTTACGAAATGCGCAAGCCGCGTGCCACTGTCCCGCACTCAAGTGGCACTCTAATACCCGCATGCCCTGAGGAAATCTCGCCGATGTCGCAGAAGTTGAATCACTTGGACCCTGAGACCGACAATCCCTTCAATCTTGTCCGTCCGGATCATGAGCCCGGTGTTGCCCTTGCACCGTCCGGGCTTAGATGTGCTCTGATGAGGCGATAAAAGATTGCAGGCAGCGGAGGCACCTGCTGATCAGCTCCGGGCGGCTGGAGTATCTCCGGTGTCGGCGATGTCCTTTTCGTCCCCACCCTGCTTCAACGCATTCACCTGCGTTGGGGGCCTTATACGTCGTTCACCGATTTCCCTCCCGGTTCACGTGAAGTACCGAATCGATACTGGTGGGATAAGCAGTGCGCCATGTGTTGTCATGAACATGGCACCGGACGATTCCAGCGTTTCGGAGATCAGGATAGTCGCCACTCCGGAACCACGAAAGAGCCTCGATAGAGAATCGCCGCTGGAAGAAGGGCGGCGATTGGTGCCGGCAACGTGCTGGACCTTGAACCGAATCGAGGAACTTCAGAAATTACGGTCTCAGGCTTGCTGCTCGACCCTGACCGCGTTCGTGCGTTGCCGGAGGGAAAACTACTGCCACCGGTTGTCCGGGCACTTCAACTCGGTCATGAACGGCCACTGCGGAAAACCACGTTCCCGCGTTGCACCCGGCGTCAATCCGTCCCCTCGGCGGCATGTGTCCGGCTTCGGAATCAACAACGCACATCACCGGGCGCCCACTGGATTCTGATCGCGCCTTCCGGCTGACCGCGGATTCTGCCACCGAACGCTCCACCAACGGTTGCCTGGTCGTCGAATCCTGGCAACAGGGCCAGGTCATAGACGCCAGCCACGCGGCTACTTGCGCCCGACGAACCAGTCCTGCAGTTTCTCGATCCTCGCCCGCAACTGGTCGGCGTTGGCCTGGGGTACGGCCGGTCCCCCGCAGACGCTGCGCAACTTGTTGTGCACCTGGCCGTGCGGGGTGCCGGTGCGCGCCGCCCACGCCGAGACGTTCTTGGACAGCTGGCTACGCAGGTCCATCAGCTGGCGATGGTCGGACACCGGTTCGGGTTTGCTGGCCCCACGGCTGATCTGCTTGTTCTGCTGCTCGCGCAGCAGGGCCGAGACCTGGTCCGGCTCCAGCAGGCCGGGGATGCCCAGGAACCCGAGCTCCTCGTCGCTTCCGATATCCGCGCCGGTGCCGAATTCGCCGCCGTCGAAGAGCACGCGGTCAAAGGAGGCCTGGGAATTCAGCGCCTCGAACTTGTTGCGCACCAGCTCGTCGCTGGCCTTGTCCTCGCGGTTGGCTTCCTCCAGCGCCGCGTCGTCCAGCCCGTCCTCGATCTTCGAGCCCTCACGGTCCAGCGCGTGGTCGCGTTCGACTTCCATCTCGTTGGCCAGGGCCATCAGGATCGGCACCGAGGGAAGGAAGACGCTGGCCACTTCCCCGCGCTTGCGGCTACGCACGAAGCGGCCGATCGCCTGGGCGAAGAACAGCGGGGTGGAGGTACTCGTGGCGTAGACCCCGACACACAGCCGGGGCACGTCCACGCCCTCGGAAACCATACGCACCGCAACCATCCAGCGTGCGTCCCCCGCGGAGAAGTCGTCGATTTTCTGCGAGGCGCTGGGGTCATCGGAAAGGATCGTGGTGACCTTCTGGCCACAGATCGCCTCCAGCTGGGTGGCGTAGGCCTTGGCGTCCTCGATGTCGGTGGCGATCACCAGTCCCCCGGCGTCCTTCACGGTGCGCCGTACCTCGGATAGCCGGCGGTCCGCGGCGCGCAGCACCGACGGGATCCAGTCACCGGCCGGGTCCAGGGCGGTCCGCCAGGCGTGGGCGGTGATATCCTTGGTGGCCCCGGCACCGAGCTGGGCTTCCATCTCCTCGCCGGCGGCGGTGCGCCAGCGCATATTGCCCGAGTAGGCCATGAACAGCACCGGGCGCACCACGTGGTCGGTCAGCGCGTTGCCGTAACCGTAGGTGTAGTCCGCCTTGGAGCGGCGGATGTTGCCCTCGTCCTCCTCGTACTGCACGAACGGGATCGGTGCGGTGTCCGAGCGGAAGGGGGTACCGGTCAGCGCCAGCCGGCGGGTGGCCGGTTCGAAGGCCTCGCGGATGCCATCGCCCCAGGACAGGGCGTCCCCGGCGTGGTGGACCTCGTCCATGATCACCAGGGTGCGCGCGTCCTCGGTCTTGGCCCGGTGCACCGCGGGTTTCTGCGCCACCTGGGCGTAGGTGACCACCACCCCGAGGTAGTGGTCCCCGTGGCGGCCATCGGAGTTCTTGTAGTTCGGGTCCAGGGCCAGGCCGACCCGCCCGGCCGCATCCGCCCACTGCTTCTTCAGGTGGTCGGTGGGTGCGACAACGACCATCCGGTTGATCTTCTTGGAGTCGACCAGCACCTTGGCCAGGCGCAGCGCGAACGTGGTCTTACCCGCACCCGGGGTGGCGACGGCCAGGAAGTCCTTCGGTTCGTTGTCGAAGTACAGCGCGAGCGCCTCGGCCTGCCAGGCGCGAAGTTTCGGCCCGGTGCCCCAGGCCGCTCGTTCCGGATATGCCACCGGCAGCTTGTCTTCCAGTGGAAGCTTGTCACCAATGTCGAAAAGTGTGTCGGTCATATATCCTCTCCCGGCGCGGACTACGAAAACTGCAAATGCGGGACGCTGTTAGTCGCCCATCATCGATTCGTAGACTTCCTTGCACTCGGGGCACACCGGGAACTTCTTCGGGTCGCGACCCGGGGTCCAGACCTTGCCGCACAGGGCAATGACCGGCTCTCCGGACAGCGCGGATTCCATGATCTTTTCCTTGCGGACATAGTGCGCAAAGCGTTCGTGATCGCCAGCTTCGACACTTTGCTGGGTCTCGGTACGCGTGATTGTCGCTGTTCCGCCGCGGGTTTCTTCTGACTCATCAACCATGCCTCCAAGTCTAGTACTTTTCGTACCGGACCCAAGCCCCTGACCCACCGCCGGACATCGCTTCCATCACCATATGCCCGTCCCGACATCCCGCATGACCTGCGATGATACCGGCCTGGCAGGACCCGCTTGGAAGAACGTGTGAAGTTCGAGCCATTGGCAAAGGTCCCGCCCCCACCGGGGACGGGACCTGGGCTCGGCATCAGCGGTTGAGCATAACCGCCTGCATCAGCTCGGGAAGCCGGTTGTCCATCCACCGGCCACCGAGCCGGATTCCGACGACGAGCAGGATACCGCCGTAGAGCAGACCTGCGGCCAGGGTCACCCAGCCCAGCATCGTCGACTGGCCCAGCAGCCCGATCAGGTAGGGCACGCCCACCGGCAGCAGCAGCACACCCATGCCGCCGAAGGTCGCCAGCTGGGTCAGCGCCACCCGCATGCCGTTGCCCGGCGGGGTTTTCAGCGGGTTGTCCCCCGGCAGCGGCACCGCATAGGTGTAGCGCGCCGAAACCACCGAGGAGACCGCCAGGGCGACCAGGAAGGCCCCCAGCGACAGGCCCAGGTCACCGGGTACCCGCCAGTTCTGCCCATTGAGCAGCCCCGGCAGGATCGCGCCCAGGATAATCGGCACGATGCTGATCGTGACGCAGGCCAGCAACCGGCCCAGCCGGTCATCGCGCCCGGACACGCCGGTGAGCACATGCAGCGAGAAGGCGGTGTTGTCGTAGGAGACATCCGCGGAGATCGAGAACCCGAGCAGGATCCCGAACAGCGGGCCCAGCAGGTACATCATGGCGTAGCTCTCGGCCTGCGAGCCGGCGAAGTAGAAGATCACCGGGAGCATCGGCACCATGATCACGCTCAGCGCGTAGCGCGGGTCCTTGAACCAGTACACCATCGCACGGGCGGCCACCGCCCCGGCGGGAGTGGCCGGCATCCACTTGAACGGCCCGAGTCCCTTGGCCGAGGCCGCGCGCTGCGGGGCCGGGGCGGTCACCACGGCCTTGGCGGTGGCGCGCACCAACAGCCAGTAGAGCAGGCCCAGCACGGCCAGACCGTACCCCAGGTGCAGCAGCGCCAGGGCCCAGTTCCCCTCCACCGCGGCCGGGGCCACGGCCCCGAGCGTGCCGAACGGCGTGTAGGAAAGCACCTGGGCCACCGGGCTGATCCACTCCTCGATGGTGGTCGCCGCGGAGGTCAGCGCCCCGAAGATCGGTCCGATGCTGACCAGCAGCAGGAACAGCACCGCGAAGCTGGCCTCGCGGAAACGCCGCTTGGAGCGCAGTGCGGTGGCCTGGATGGTCAGGTACTGGCAGGCCAGCACCGCCAGCAGCGCGGTGGCCAGGTTCGCCAGCAGGCCCAACAGCAGGATCGGCCCTTCCAGGCGCCACAGCACCGAGAACCCGATCATGCCCAGCAGCGTAATCACCGCCGGGATGGAGACGAATCCGGCCAGGATCAGCGCCCGCCCGAGCACCTTCTGGTTGATGCCGAAGTGCACGAAACGTTGCGGTTCCAGGGTCAGGTCCACCCCGGTCAGCAGCGGCGGGATCAGCGCCCAGCCCAGCACCACCAGCGCGGAAACCAGCACCGAGATGTAGCCCAGCCATTGCAGGTCGGCGGTGAACCAGGTGGCCACGATCAGCAAGGCGACCATGCCCAACGCATACAGCGAGCCGACGATGACCCCGACCAGCTGCCAGACGCTGCGCCGGAAACCGTTGCGCAGCAGGGTCAGTTTCAGTTTGAGGATGTGCGCAACCACGACAACCCCCCGCTCTCGCCGCGTCCGCCGACCAGGTCGACGAAGCGCTCTTCCAGGCTCATGCCGTCGCGCACCTCGTCCACCGTGCCCGAGGCGCGCAGCACCCCGCCGGCGATGACCGCCACATGCGAGCACATCCGCTGCACCAGGTCCATCACGTGGGAGGAGACGATCACGGTGCCGCCGAATTTCACGTACTCACCCAGGATGTCGCGGATATTCGCCGCGGAGACCGGGTCCACGGCCTCGAAGGGCTCGTCGAGGACCAGCAACTGCGGGGAATGGATCATAGCGGTGGCCAGCGAGATCTTCTTGGTCATCCCCGCGGAGTAGTCCACCACCAGTTTGTCCCCGTCCTCACCCAGGTCCATGACCCGCAGCAGGTCCTCGGTGCGGGTGGCGACCTCGTCCTTGTCCATCCCGCGCAACAGCCCGGAATAGGTCACCAGCTGGCGGCCGGTGAGCCGGTCGAACTGCCGCACCCCGTCGGCCAGCACCCCCATCAGCGCCTTGGCCTGTTGCGGCTGGGCCCAGACGTCGATGCCGTGCACCAGTGCGCTGCCGGCATCCGGGCGCAACAGCCCGGTGGCCATCGAGAGCATGGTGGTCTTGCCGGCGCCGTTGGGTCCGACCAGTCCGAAGAATGACCCGGCCGGTACCTCCAGGCTGACGTCGTTGACCGCCACCTTGGGCCCGAACTGCTTGGCCAGTGATCTGATGCTGAGTGCAGAGGTGTTCATACCCCCGACGTTACCAAGGCGCACCGGTGATCCGGATCATCCTTGAGAGCTAATCGCCAAAGGGTGGTGGCCCCCGACCGGGGACCACCACCCTTGGAAAATGACGGTGCCTAGAACAGCACGCGGGCCAGCTTCTGGCGCGAGGCGGCTACCCGCGGATCGGAGTTGCCCACCACCGCATAGAGTTCGACCAGCCGGCGACGCACCCGTTCGCGGTCCTCGTCAGCCAGCCGGGAAACCAGTTTCACCAGCCGGGCGAAGGCGTCCTCCACATGTCCGCCGACCAGATCCATATCGGCCACATCCAGCTGGGCGTTGAGGTCATCGGGGTTCTGCGCCCCGGTTTCCCGCACCTGGTTCAGGTCCTTGTCCTGGGTGCGCGAGAGCAGGCGCACCTGGTAGATCCCCACCTGCGCCTCATGGTCGTTCGGCTTCTCGTTCAGCGCCTGCATGTAGGCGGCCTCCGCGGCGGCATAGTCCCCGGCCTCGATGGCGTCCACGGCCTTCTGGTGCAGCGGCGGCAGGGCCGGCTCCTCCTCGGTGCCGGAGAAGGCCGGAACGCTCCCGCCCATCCCCTGCTGGGTGGCCAGTTCCAGCAGCTGGTCCAGCAGCTGCTCGATCTGCTCGGCCGGTGCACCCCCCTGGAACAGCGGAACCGGCTGGCCCTTGACCAGCGCGATCACCATCGGGATCTGCTGGGCCTGGAAGGCCTGGGCGATCTGCGGCTCGGCCTCGGCATCCACCAGCCCGAGCACCAGCCGGCCGGCACGGCGGTCCACCAGCGTGGTCAGGGTATTGTCCAGTTCCACCGAGGCGGCCAGGCGCGCGGCGCCCAGCGAGACGATCACCGGCACCTGCTGGGACAGGCCCACGAACTGCTGGAACGCGGCCGTATCCACCCGGGTGGTCCAGGTCGCGGCACCGGACGGTGTGGCGCTTTCCTCGGGGTGGGACGCGGCCAGTGCGGCCAGGTCGACGGCCCCGCGGGCCGAGGGAATATGCGGTTCGGTCATTAGTCCTCCTCAACCTGCTTGACTTCAAGCAGGGCAACTTCGCCGGCAATCAGCTGGATCTTGTCCTCGCTACCACCGGCCGGAATGTAGAACATCACCGGTTCAGCATAGTTGATGGACACGTTCCCGCGGCTGGTGCTGGTGCCCAGCAGCGCCTTGGTCAGGTCATCGGTACTGGTCAGCGGGTCGCTGTCCTCGGTCCGTTCGAAGGTGGTGGTCGAGTTGATCATCCCGGTCACGATCGCCCCGCCATCGGGGGCGGAGACCACGTAGGTCTCCTTTTCGCTGGCCTTGCGGGTGTACTTCACATTGGCCTCGTTGGCCGCTTCCTGCTCGGCCTTCTGACCGGCGTGGATCGCCTTGATGAACTCGGACTCGGCGAAGTTCCCGGCGTGGTCCGATTTCTCATCGGTCAGCACCTCGGCCAGCTGCTTGATGGCATCCTGCGGCTTGACGCTCAGCCCCTCGGCGTCGACACCGAGCTGCTTGACCGACGGGTCGCCCACGGCGATACCCGGGAAGGATGAGGCCGGCAGCATCTGCGAGGCGAAGACGACCTTGTAGTTCTCGCGGGCGTTGGCCTGGATCAGGGTGATGGCCATCGGCAGGGTGTTCGGGTCGTTGTCCTTGGCGGTGACGACGTTGATCACCCGCGGGAAGTTGGCCTCGGAGGTGTTCGGGACCGCGGCCGAGCGGATCACCTCGGTGTTCAACGCCGCCGGCTTGGCCACCTCGACGTCCTTCTCCAGGATGCTGTAGCGCTTGTCACGGATCCAGCGG
The DNA here is from genome assembly GCF_026107515.2 of Glutamicibacter sp. MNS18. Lineage (GTDB taxonomy): Bacteria > Actinomycetota > Actinomycetes > Actinomycetales > Micrococcaceae > Glutamicibacter. The sequence continues at coordinate 88,230 of NZ_JAPCHW010000010.1, forward strand.
AAACCGCCCACGGCCCGGTTGTTCAGGTCCTTGGTCACCATCGACTCGTCGGCTTTGGCCACCACGGCCTGGGCGTCGGAGAGGATGCGGTCCAGCTGTTCCTCGGTCACCACCGGGAAGGTGGTGGTGGTCTGCTCCGCGGGAGCCTCCGCAGCCTCCTCGGTCGCCTCCTGGGAGGCCTCCTCGGAAGGTTGTTCCGAAGCGGTCTGCTCGGCTTCTTCCTCGGCCGGGGCGGCGCTCTCGGATTCCTCGACCGGGGCGGCCGGGATCATCACCCCGGACAGTCCCAGCCCCAGGATCGCGACCAGGGCCAGCGAATGCTGCGCGCGGTTCTTCGGCTTGGATGGGCGCACCAGCAGGAACGCCAGGCCACCAACCAGCAGCAGCGAACCGACGATGATCAGCGGCAGCGCCAACGGCATGACCGCGTCGTTGAGGTAGGTCACCGAGATCGTGGCCGGGGCCGGTTCGGTCCCATCGGCCGCCAGCAGCAACGACCACGAGCCGTTATCCGGCGCCGTCCAGCGGTAGGTCATCTGCCCGTCGGCTTCCTGGGAGTCGAAGAAGATGTCGGCGCCGGCCGGGTTGGGCACCTCGGTTTCGCCTTCCACCAGTTCGGCCTGCAACTGGTGCACCTCGCGGTCGATGCCGGTCAGCGAGATGTGCTGCGCGTCGCCCACCCAGGCCTCGACATCATAACTGCGTCCCAGTGATGCGGTGAAGGTCCCCTCGGACTCGATCTTCAACTCCACCGGGGCGATTTCCGGATCGTTGATCGACGGTTCGATCACGGTCAGCGGGGCCGTGCCCTCAAAGGCGGGCATGGTGGCGGTCACCGTTTCGGGCGGAGCCCAAAAGGTCTTCTGTCCGATGCCGACAAACAGGGCCACGGCCCCGAGCAGCATCGCGATCACCGGGAGAATTTTTCGCACGAGTTCACCTATTCGCATCACGGTCACAAGGTCTTCAGAACAAGTCTAACGAGTGGCGCCAGTTCTTGGTTCCGACTTGGCGCTGTGAGCATGCTCAACAAGCCACAGGAGAGTGCGCCACCGCCCATCATCCACGCCGCAGCTGAGGGTAAGCTCTGAATCATGACCCAACAGCCTGATCCCGGAGACCAGAAGGACCTGCCGGAGCCACCTGCCGGGCCGCAGGACACGGCCACCGGGCGACGCGCCCTGCATGCCACCCAAATCAGCGAACGACTTGCGCGGATCCTTCGCGGACCGGCCCGCAAACCGGCCCTGGGCGAGGAGCCGGTCCTGGACCAGGAGCAGCAGCTGGAACCTCCGTTGCTGCTGCATCCGGTGGCACTTGGGTTCTTGGCCACATTGGGCGTGGGCCTGGCCATGGGCGGCTATTACCTGCTGACCAATGTCGGCCCGCTGGTGACCTGGATCGTGATCGCGATGTTCATCGCCCTGGGGCTGGACCCGATCGTGCGCTTTCTCACCCGCCGCGGACTGGGCCGCCCGGTGGCGGTACTGTGCACCATGGTGGGCATCTTCGCGGTCTTCGGCGGCTTCCTGGCGATGATCATCCCCACCCTGGTCACACAGATCACCCAGTTCATCGACGGCGCCCCGGACCTGGTGGACGAGGTGCTGGCCAGCGACGTGATCGACCAGCTGGACCGGCAATACGAGTTGACCGATCGGATCACCGACGAGGTGGACAGCTTCTTCGGGGATTCAGGCGCGGTGGCCAACATCTTCGGCGGAGTGCTCGGCGTGTCACAAACAGTGGCCCAGTCGATGTTCGGCGTGCTGATCGTGCTGGTGCTGGCCGTCTACTTCCTGGCCTCGCTGCCCTCGATCACCGCCTTCTCGCTACGCCTGGCCCCACGTTCCAGGCGCGCCCGGGTAGGTGAACTGCTCAACCGGATCACCCGCTCGGTGGGCAACTACGTGATCGGGCAGGCCTCGGTGGCACTGCTCAACGCGCTGGTCGCGCTGATCCTGATGAGCATCCTCAAGGTCCCCTTCGCCGCGCTACTGACCCTGCTGGTGGCGATGCTCGCCTTCATCCCGCTGGTCGGCGCGGTCATCGCCGGGGTGCTGGTGACCGCGATCTGCCTGACCCTGAGCTGGCAGACAGCACTGATCTACGGCATCTGCTATTTCGGCTACCTGCAGGTCGAGGCCTACCTCATCTCCCCACGTATCATGCACAAGGCGGTGGCGGTCCCCGGCGCGGTGGCCGTGATCTCGGTGATCGCCGGCGGCTCGCTGGCCGGGATCACCGGCGCCCTGGTGGCCATCCCCACCGCCGCGGCCGCGATGATCCTGCTGCGCGAGGTCTTCATCGCCCGGCAGGACAGGCTCTAGGACAGCATTCGAACAAGTTTTCCCCATCAGGGGAACCGCGAATCAAACTGTCGGTGGCATCTTCTAGAATTGTGGCATGGAACACAACAGCGGACCTTCCGGTGACCACCCGGCTCCGGTCCCGGCAGGGACCACGCCACCGACCCATCCGGACTTCGGTGCGATCATCCACGACCTGCGGTTCCGCATTACCCGCGCCATCGACAGCGGTGACACCGCTCTCTGCCTGGAGCTGATCAGCACCCTGGAAGCCACCAAGGCCTCGCTCAGTGCCATCCAGGCCCGTGCCGCCTACGCGGTCGAGGAACAAACCATCAGCGCACACCGGCAAGCCGGCACCCACCTCAAGCAACTGCACCGGGGGGCCGCCTCGATGGTCGCGCTGTCACGGATGAAACCACAACAGGGATCACGGGTCTACCTCGACGCGGTCCGCCTCCTCCAGGAAGACATGCCCTGCCTCGAATCCCGTTTCATGGCCGGAGATGTGAGCGAGGACCAGGTCCTGGCGCTACTCGGCCCGCTCATGCAGGCCACGCGGGAAGACCGCTACGCGCTGGATCGGCAGTACTCCCGCAATCCGGACATGCTCCAGGGCTTGGGCACCGGGCAGTGCTCCGATCTGGCCCGCAAACACATGGATACCCTGCATGGGCCCGAACGCACGGCCGAACTGCATGATGCGGACAAGCACCGTTACCTACGTTGTGTGGCCGAGGAAAAGTGGGTACGCGTCTACGGACGGCTGCCACTGCCCGAGGGACTGGCACTCAAACAGTATCTGGAGTCCCAGGCACGTAATCTGCAACAGCGCGGGGACAAGCGCACCCACGACCAGTTGGGCTGCGATCTGCTCATGAGTGCGCTTACCGGTGCCGGGGACGGGCCGTTCCCGCTGAAACTGGACCTGCAACTGATCATGACCGAACGTTCCCTGTTCCTGGGTGCGAACGAGCCTGCCGTCCTTCCCGGCTACGGGGTGATCCCGGCCCAATACGCTCGGCGTCTGCTGGCCGCCCCCTACAACGTCGATTCTCCCGAGGATGAGTCCTACGACCAGGGCACGGCCTTCCGATTGAAGGCCACCGCGGCCTTCCAGCGCCTGTTCACCGCACCGGGCGGCCAGGACCTGGTGGCCATGGACAGCCGCCACCGCATCTTTCCCAAGATCCTCAAGGGCTTCATCGCCGATCGGGACGTCTACTGCCGCACCCCGTACTGCACGAACAGGGCCAGCCAGGCCGACCACGTCGTCCAGGCCGCACTCGGCGGGCCGACCTCCATACATAACGGGGCTTGGCGATGCAGATCTTGCAACCTCTCGAAGGAAACCCCGACCTGGCGGGAAAAGCTCGAGGACCTGCTACCGCACACCATCCGCATCGAACCGGTTCCCGGCATCAGTTACCGCTCCAAGGCCCCGCCCATACAGGGAATAGTGCGCCACCGCGTACCCGTGCTGGACGCTCGTTCCGCCTTCTGGGTGCAGGCACTGGGTCATGCCGCGGCGGACACCGGGTAGCATCTTCCCGTCCCGGCGCCGCCTCTAACGACAAACTCCCGTGTCAGCTTGACGTGCCCGGATAGACGCGCCATAGTGACAGCACAGGGTTCACCCGACCCGGATCAGCTGCACGAATTGAGGAATCATGGCTTCCACTCCGCGCACACCCGAAGAATTTACTCCCGAAGAGGAGCCTGTCTCAGACGGGCTCTCCGAGGTGGACTACCCGGAGGAGTCAACCACCCCGGTTAACCATCCGACCGAGCCTGTCGACAGCAGCAAGCAGGTCACCCGCGCCGGGATGGTCTGGACCGCCACGGTGGCCGGACTGCTCATGCTGGTGCTGCTGATCATCTTCATCGTGCAGAACCAGGACCAGGTGACATTACGTTACTTCGGCCTGAGCGGACAGGTCAGCTTGGGCCTTGCGCTGTTCATCGCGGCCGTGGGTGGCGGTATCCTGGCAGCCATCGCCGGCGCGGTGCGAATCATCCAGCTGCGCACCATGGCCCGCAAGTCCCGCAAGAACAGCCACTAGGCTCAATAGCGGTAGGAGCGGGTGGACCAGCAGCGTTCATGCCAGTGCCGGCGTGCCGCGGCGCTTGCCTCGTCCCCCGACCAGTGGTCGGCGCGCCAGGCCACGATATGCGACAGGCCAACGGAGATCACCCCATGGCATCCGGGGCAGGTATAGGTCTTGCCGGCGGCCATCACGCCGATCTTGCGCACATGCCATTGTCCGTCCGGCGCATCCTGCAGCCGCACCACCCCGTACCGGGCACGTTCCACCCAGTCTTCCTCGTACCGCGGTTCGGCGGCGTTGTTACGGGGCGCTGGGTTGCGCGACCTGCCGTTGCGGCGGGGACGATTCGAACGTGGCATGAATCCATCATGCCGCATCGGTACGCACCGGTTCCAACTAGCGGGTAGTGTTGGATGGGTGCGTTTAGTTGTTGCGAAATGTTCCGTAGATTATGTGGGCCGTCTGCGTGCCCACCTGCCCCTGGCCAAACGGCTGGTCATGGTCAAGGCCGACGGCTCGGTCCTGATCCACTCCGATGGCGGTAGCTACAAGCCGTTGAATTGGATGAATCCCCCGCTGACCATGCATGTGCTGGAGCCCGAGGCCGAGCTGGCCGAGGAAGGCGTGACCCAGGTCTGGCGTTTGGCCGCGGCAAAGAGCGATGATGCGTTGACCATCAACTTCCACCAGATCGAACACGACTCCGCCCACGAGTTGGGCACCGATCCCGGGTTGATCAAGGACGGGGTGGAAGCCGACCTGCAACGGCTGCTGGCCGAGCAGATCGAGCTGCTCGGTAGCGGGCACACACTGATCCGCCGCGAGTACATGACCGCCATCGGCCCGGTGGACATCCTGGCCCGGGACCAGGCCGGCGCCACGGTGGCCGTGGAACTCAAGCGCCGCGGGGATATCGACGGCGTGGAGCAGCTGACCCGCTACCTGGAACTGCTCAACCGTGATCCGCTGCTCAAGCCGGTGCAGGGGATCTTCGCCGCGCAGCAGATCAAGCCGCAGGCCCGCACACTGGCCGAGGACCGCGGCATCCGTTGCCTGGTCCTGGATTACGACGCCATGCGTGGCGTGGACGATTCGGCCGGACGGCTCTTCTAGCACACTTATTTGGGTCGAATCCGGTGCACCGGCGCCCAAGTGTGCCTAAGCTGTTCTCATGAGCATCACACAGCGCACCGTAATGTATGCCCGTTTGGTCTCCGACGGCCTGCAGGTTTCCGATGGCGCGCTTGCCATCGAGGGCGACCGTATCACCTTCGCGGGGAACCGCGATGACTTCCTGGCCCTGGACGAGGCCAAGGACTACACCGAGCATCCGCTGCCCGCGGACGCGTTGCTCGTGCCCGGGCTCATCGACATCCATTGCCATGGAGCGGCCGGTAGCGATTTCTCGGCCCCCGAGCACACCGGGGTCACCCGGGCCGTGGATTTCCTGCACCGGGCCGGCACCACCACGGTGATCGCCTCGCTGGTTTCCGCGGACCATGCGCAGATGCTGCATGCCTGCGAGGTACTCGCCGAATTCGCCGAATCCGGGCTGCTCGCCGGGATCCACGCCGAGGGGCCCTTCCTGTCAGCCGAACGCTGCGGGGCCCAATACCCGGGCTTCCTCACCGACCCGGACCCGCAATTCGTTGACGAGCTGGTCATGGCCGCCCGGGGCCAATTACGCACGATGACCTTTGCCCCGGAGCTACCGGAAACCGATGAGCTGATCGAGGCGCTGGTCTCCCACGGCATCGTGCCCGCGGTGGGCCACACCGCGGCCACCGCCGTGCAGACCCGCCAGGCACTGGAGCAGGCCCGGGAGGAGCTGCAAAGTGCCGGGGTGGACGGTTTCACCGAACGCCCGGTAGTCAGCCACCTGTTCAACGCCATGCCGCCGCTGTACCACCGTGAGCCGGGCCCGGTGGCCGCGGCGCTGGAACTGGCGGCCAAGGACAACGCGATCCTGGAACTCATCGCCGACGGCGTGCACCTGGCCCCCGATACGGTTCGGATGGTCTTCGCGTTGGTCGGGGCGAAGTCCGTGGCACTGGTCAGCGATTCGATGGCCGCCACGGGCCTGGCCGACGGTCGCTATACCCTGGGTCCGCAGGAGGTCACGGTGCACGACGGGCAGGCCCACCTGACCGGTGACGACCGGTTGGCCGGCAGCACCGCCACCCTGCTGCAGGTGTTGCGCCGCACCGTGGCCGCCGGGGTGCCGCTGGTGCGCGCCGTCATCTCCGCCACCAAGGTCCCGGCCGCGCTGATCGGGCTGGCCGACGAGGCCGGACGGCTCCATACCGGGTTTGCCGCCGATGTGCTGGTACTGACCCCCGAACTGGAACTGACCGCGGTCTTCCGCAAGGGACAACTGCTGGATTAAAACAATGAACCCCCACCAAGGTGGGGGTTCATTAGATCTGCCAGGAGCCGGCAATCGGGCCGGCTTCCAGCCATGCGGAGAATCCGGTGTAATCCCGGTAATCCATCGCCAGTTCGATGCTCTCCTCTGCCCGCAGCAGGGTGACGATGACGAAACCCGGCGGGATCCGTCCGCGCTCGTCATCCTCAGGCTTGCGCCAGCCGCCCAGATCCAGCCCCTTGCGTTCAATGACGAAAGCCGGGATCGGGGAGACAGAGAAAAACCGCAACAGATCCACATGCGCTCCGCCGTAACGGCCCATGCACAACATCCAGCGCCCCTTGGGGGTGCGGATGGAGACATCGAAGGTGCCCAGTGTGCGCCGCAATTGGAAGCGACGCACACCCATGGCACCATAGAACGCTGCAATGCCGGCCAAGACCAGCAGGGCAATGAGAACTGGTGCGGTGATCTCGATCAATGCGGCCTACGCTGCGTTGACCACTGCGTTATCGGCGACGATGACCACCCGGTCCGAATCCACGGAGAAGAATCCCCCGTCGACCTGGACCGAGAAGCGGGCGTCGGAAACCGGTTCGATTTCCAGATCCCCGGCGGCAAGGACGGTCAGTGTCGGAATGTGACCGGGCAGAACTCCGATCTCTCCGTCCACTGAACGGGCCCTGACCAGCTTCGCGGCACCGGCCCACACGAAGTGGTCCGCTGCGACGATCTCGACCTGAAGCTCGGCCATGCTACTTGCTGGCCTTCTGGATCTCGGCCCACTGGCGCTCGACGTCATCCAAACCACCGACGTTGAAGAACGCCTGCTCTGCAATGTGGTCCAGGTCGCCATCGCAGATGGCGGTGAAGCCCTCGATGGTGTCCTTGATGGAAACGGTCGAACCCTCGACACCGGTGAACTGCTTGGCGGTGTAGGTGTTCTGCGACAGGAACTGCTGGATGCGGCGAGCACGCGATACGACGATCTTGTCCTCTTCGCCCAGTTCGTCGATACCCAGGATCGCGATGATGTCCTGCAGTTCCTTGTTCTTCTGCAGGATCGCCTTCACGCGGATGGCGGTATCGTAGTGCGCCTGGCCGATGTACTGCGGGTCCAGGATGCGCGAGGTCGAGGTCAGCGGGTCGATGGCCGGGTAGAGGCCACGCGACGCGATTTCACGCGACAGCTCGGTGGTGGCATCCAGGTGCGCGAAGGTCGCGGCCGGTGCCGGGTCGGTGTAGTCATCAGCCGGGACGTAGACGGCCTGCATCGAGGTGATCGAGCGGCCCTTGGTCGAGGTGATGCGTTCCTGCAGCAGACCCATTTCGTCAGCCAGGTTCGGCTGGTAACCCACGGCCGAAGGCATGCGGCCCAGCAGGGTCGACACCTCGGAACCGGCCTGGGTGAAACGGAAGATGTTGTCGATGAACAACAGCACGTCCTGGTTCTGCACATCGCGGAAGTACTCCGCCATGGTCAGGGCGGACAGCGCCACACGCAGACGGGTGCCTGGCGGCTCATCCATCTGGCCGAACACCAGGGCGGTGTCCTTCAGCACATTGGCTTCATCCATTTCGACCCAGAGGTCGTTACCTTCACGGGTGCGCTCGCCCACACCGGCGAATACCGAGGTACCACCGAAGTTGCGTGCCACACGGGTGATCATTTCCTGGATCAGCACGGTCTTGCCCACGCCTGCGCCACCGAACAGACCGATCTTGCCACCCTTGATGTACGGGGTGAGAAGGTCGATCGACTTGATGCCGGTTTCCAGCATCTCGGTGGAACCCTCGAGGTCCGAGAACTTCGGGGCAGCGCGGTGGATCGGCCAGCGCTCGGAGACCTGGATCTCCGAGTTGTCAACGTCCAGGGCGTCGCCCAGCACGTTGAAGATGTGGCCCTTGACGCCGTCGCCAACCGGGACGGAGATCGAGGCGCCGGTGTCCTTCACCTGGGTGCCGCGCACCAGGCCGTCGGTGGCCTGCAGCGAGATGGCACGGACCAGGTTGTCACCGAGGTGCTGGCTGGTCTCGAAGGTGATGGTTCGGGTCTCGCCGTTGAGGGTCAGCTCAGCGGTGAGGGCATTGTAGATTGAAGGCAGTGCATCGGCAGGGAACTCGACGTCCACGACCGGGCCAATCACGCGGGCAATACGACCGGTGGCCCCTGCGGTAACCTGCTCGTTGAGTTGGGCAGTCATCTTTCTCACTTCTTGTCTGATCGGAGCATTCGTCAATTAGCTGCCCAGCGCGTCGGCGCCGGCGATAATTTCCGAAAGTTCCTGGGTGATTTCAGCCTGACGGGCATTGTTGAGCAATCGCGTGTACTTCTTGATCAGTTCGCCGGCATTGTCCCCGGCCGCCTTCATGGCGCGCTGGCGGGCAGCGAGCTCGGAGGCAGCGGATTGCAGCTGGGCGTTGAACAGTCGCGAATCGATGTATCGCGGAAGCAGCGCGTCCAGCACTTCATCCGGCGATGGCTCAAATTCGTACAGTGGCAACAACTCGTTGGTCGGCGTCTCGGTTTCACCCTCGACAACTTCCAACGGCAACAGACGGATGACCGTCGGTTCCTGCGTGACCATCGACTTGAACTGGGTGTACACGACGTGGATCTCGTCCACGCCTCCCTGCTCGTAATCGGTTGCGAAATCCTCCAGGAGGGTTTCGCGCAGCTCGCGTGCGGTTTCGAAACGCGGGGAATCGGTTTCCCCGGTCCACACTCGGGCGTACTCGCGTGAACGGAAGTCGAAGTACGCCTGGGCCTTGCGGCCTACCAGGTAGGTCTTGACTTCCTTGCCTTCTTCACGCAGGAGTTCCACGAGATGCTCTGCCTGCTTCAGAACGCTGGCGGAGTAGGACCCGGCGAGGCCTCGGTCCGATGTCATGATCAGCACTGCGGCGCGGCGAATCTGCGCCGGCTCGGTGGTCAGTGGGTGATCGACATCGGCCTGGGACGCGACGGCGGTAACTGCACGGGTAATCGCATTGGCATACGGCAACGAAGCCGCAACACGCGTACGTGCCTTGCCGATGCGGGATGCAGCGATCAGTTCCATCGCCTTGAAGATCTTGCGCATCGACGACGTCGAGTTGATCTTCTGGCGGTAGACCCGAATCTGGGCTCCCATGTGTGTCCTTTCCTTATCCCCTACGCTTGGAGTGCGACGCCGTTTGCGGCGTCACACTCCTTGCGAAAGGAAAATGTCAGCGCTTCTGCTTGACGATCTGTTCCTGGTCGACGGACTCGGCGGGCAGAGCGTCGTGCTCCTCGTGTCCGGCGGCAACCAGCTTGTCGTCGCCGTCGCCGAAGAACCCGGCCTTGAAGTCGGCGATGCCGGCCTTCATGGCCTCGACGGTCTCGTCTTCCAGCTTGCCGGTCTGGCCGATCACGGTCAGCACCTGGGTGCGGTGACGCAGGTAGTCGATGAACTCGGACTCGAAGCGGCGCACATCCTCCACCGGGACATCATCCAGGTAGCCGTTGGTGCCGGCCCAAACCGAGACAACCTGCTCCTCGACCGGGTACGGGGTGTACTGGCCCTGCTTGAGCAGTTCCATCAGGCGTGCACCGCGGGTCAGCTGCTGCTTCGAGGCGGCATCCAGATCCGAGGCGAACATCGCGAAGGCCTGCATGTCGCGGTACTGCGCCAGTTCCAGCTTCAGCGTACCGGAGACCTTCTTCATGGCCTTGACCTGGGCCGAACCACCCACGCGGGACACCGAGATGCCCACGTCGACGGCCGGACGCTGGTTGGCGTTGAACAGGTCCGACTGCAGGAAGATCTGGCCGTCGGTGATCGAGATGACGTTGGTCGGGATGAACGCACCCACGTCGTTGGCCTTGGTCTCGATGATCGGCAGACCGGTCATCGAACCGGCGCCGAGCTCGTCGGACAGCTTGGCGCAACGTTCCAGCAGGCGGGAGTGCAGGTAGAACACGTCGCCCGGGTAGGCTTCGCGTCCCGGCGGACGGCGCAACAGCAGCGATACGGCGCGGTAGGCTTCGGCCTGCTTCGACAGGTCATCGAAGATGATCAGAACGTGCTTGCCACCGTACATCCAGTGCTGGCCGATGGCCGAGCCGGCGTAGGGTGCCAGGTACTTGAAGCCCGCCGGATCCGAGGCCGGGGAGGCCACGATGGTGGTGTACTCCAGGGCGCCGTGGTCTTCCAGGGTCTGGCGCACCGCGGCGATGGTCGAGGCCTTCTGGCCGACCGCGACGTAGATGCAGCGGACCTGCTTGGTCTCGTCCCCGGAAGCCCAGTTGGCCTTCTGGTTCAGGATGGTGTCAACCGCAATGGCGGTCTTACCGGTCTGGCGGTCACCAATGATCAGCTGGCGCTGGCCGCGACCGATGGGGATCATCGCGTCGATGGCCTTCATGCCGGTCTGCAGTGGCTCGTGCACACTCTTACGCTGGGTCACGCCAGGTGCCTGGAGTTCCAGGGCACGACGGCCCTCGGACTCGATCGGGCCCAGGTTGTCCATGGGCTCGCCCAGCGGATCAACCACGCGGCCCAGGTAGCCGTCGCCGACCGGAACCGAGAGGATCTCCCCGGTGCGCTCGACCTTCTGGCCTTCTTCGATCCCGGTGAAGTCACCGAGGACGACAACGCCGATTTCGCGGGTGTCGAGGTTCTGGGCCAGGCCCAGGGTGCCGTCTTCGAAACGAAGCAGCTCGTTCGCCATGACGGAAGGAAGACCTTCCACCTTTGCAATGCCGTCGCTCGCTGTAATGACGCGTCCAACTTCGGTACGCGATGCCTTGCCCGGTTCGTAGGACGCTGCGAACTCGTTTAGGGCATTACGGACGTCATCAGCGTTGATGGTCAAATCGGCCATCTGCAGTCCCTGCTCTCCTAAATTGTGATCCGTAGGCTAAGCAACGGATCGAATGTGAATGAAGTCTGTAGTGGTCCTGGCTGGCAGGACCCCACCGGATGGTGGAGTCCTAGCCGGCCAGGGAGCGGCGCAATTCGGCCACACGAGATGCCACGGAGGCGTCGACGATATCGTCGCCCACCTTGACGACCAGGCCACCGACCAATGCTGGATCGATCGAGACGTTGATCTTCAGATCGCGGCCGTAGAGCTTGTTCAGGCTGGTTTCCAAACGCTGCACCTGCGACTCGGCCAAGGGGCGCGAGCTGATGATGTGCGCGATCCACCGCTGCTGGCGCTTGGCCACCAGGTCCATGAAACGCTCAACCAGGCGAACCGGCTTCAGACCGCGCGGGGCGATGGCCGCCTGGCGCAGCAGCAGCTGGGCCGGGGCCGAGGCTCCGGGAACCAGCTTCAGGGCCAGTGCGGCCTTGGCTTCGGCCGGTGCCTGGGCATCGGTCAGTGCAGCCTGCAGTTCATGGCTTGCCGAAACGACCTCGATGAAGTCGAACAGGTCCTTCTGCAGCTTGTCCAACCCAGCCTTGTTGGCCTGCTGTTCAGCCACGGCAGCCACGGAGGTGACAGCCAGGGTTTCCAGCGCATCGCTAATGTCGCGTTCCGAGCTCCAGCGAGTGGAAGCCAGCTGCTTGAGGGTCTGCTCGGCATCGGCCGAAACCTTCCCGCGCAGCAGCGAAGCCAACAGGGCTTCCTTTTCGGCGGCTTCACGGGCCGGATCAGTCAGTGCGCGGCGAAGACCGGAATTCGCATCCAGTACTTCCAGAACCGCAAACAGTTCCTTGGAAAGGTCAACGGTTGCCAGCGCAAGCTTGGGTTCCAAGGACTCCAAGGCCTTTGCCAATGACTCGCTCGATACACTTGCCATTAGTTCGATGCACCTGCGTTCTGCTGATTTTCCAAGTCGGCCAGGAACTGGTCAACCACACGCTGGGAACGGGCATCGTCCGCCAACGCTTCGTCGACGATCTTGCTAGCCAGTTCGGTGGCCAACGAGCCCACGTCGGTGCGCAGCGAGGCCAGGGCGCTGGTGCGCTCGGCTTCGATCTGGCGCTGTGCCTGCTCGGCGATGCGAGTGGCTTCGTCGGTGGCCTTGGTCTTCAGATCGGCAAGGATCTGAGCACCTTCACTACGTGCTTCCTCACGAATGCGGTTGGCTTCGGTGCGTGCTTCCAGAAGCTGGGCCTTGTACTGTGCCAAGGTCTCCTCCGCTTCCTTCTGCGCGGCTTCGGCCTTTTCCAGTCCGCCTTCGATCGCGGTAACGCGGTCTTCATAGGCCTGCTCGAACTTCGGAGCAATGACCTTGATGACGATGAAGAGCAGAACCGCGAAGCCTACGCCCGTGACGAGAATCTCCCACGGGTTCGGCAGCAGCGGGTTTGCACCTTCGCCCGCAGCGAGGATGAAGTCTGTACTGTTCATTCTCACTTTTCCTTATCTACTAGTTTCCGCTGGTGTATGGGCCCCGCGATAGTGGCAGGGCCACTACAAATCGCGGAAAGACTAGGCGCCGACGACGAAAGCGAAAACCAGGCCCAGGATGGCCAGCGCTTCGGCCAGTGCGAAGCCGAGCATGGCGATCGGCTGCAGGATGCGCTGAGCCTCAGGCTGGCGGGCAACACCGTTGATGTAGGCAGCGAAGATCAGACCCACGCCGATTGCCGAACCGATTGCAGCCAGGCCGTAGCCGATCATATTCAAGGAGCCGTGCATTTGTTTATTCCTTTCAAGATACCGAGTAGGTTTTCGGTAGGTTGTGAGGTATTCCCCGGTGGAGTGAGGGAAAATCTGTTTTGGTAGAGCCTAAATGACCTAGTGCGCGTCGGCGTCGATGGCACCCTGGATGTAGATCGCGGTCAGCAGGGCGAAAACGAACGCCTGCAGGGCCATGATCAGCAGTTCCAGGAAGTACATCGCCACCGAACCGATAATCACACCGACGCCCAGGCCGCTGTAGGCGAGCCCTTCTTGGACGGTGATCAGGTAGCGGGCACCGGAAGCGGCCAACATCACGATGATGTGGCCTGCCAACATCGTTGCCATCAGACGCAGCGAGTGAGTCAGCGGGCGGACGATGAAGTTCGAGATGATCTCCAGCGGGATCATCAGCGGCATGATCCAGCCCGGAACACCGGACGGGACGACTGCCAACTTGAAGTAGCGCAGGCCGTGGTTCTTCAGGCCCACACCAATCCAGGTGCCGTAGATGATGATTGCCATCGCGTATGCAGAACCGGCGTGTGAGAACGACGGAAGCTGCAGGAACGGGATTGCACCGAAGAGGTTGTTCAATAGGACGAAGAAGAACGTTGCGAAGAGCAACGGGACCCAGGGGCGGAAGTTCTTCTCGCCGATGATGTCGCGGCCGATGCCATTGCGCACGAAAGCGTAGCCGCTCTCAGCAAGGTACTGCATCTTTCCGGGAACCAGCTTCGGATTCTTGATGGCCGCGGTGAAGAACCAGGTGATGAGGATGATCGACAAGACGATCATGATCATCTGCTTACCGACACCGGTGCCGTACTCAGCAAACCAGGGGAAGATATCTGGCAGGTGGGCATCGGACACGGTTGGCGGGATGAATCCGCCCTCACTTGAGGCCATTGGGAGCGCAAACGCGATCAACGCGCTGTCCTCTCTGCAGTAGCGGTCACGGGCAAAAGGCGGTGACTGGCGTAACTGCCTCTCACCGTGTAGAAAAAGATCTAGTGGGCTCGCACTTCAGCGCAGGAAATACTTTCGCATCCGCACTGACACGCTGCTACCTCCAGATATTGCAAGGAGGCATAATTTCCTTGGCCGCTGCACAAACTGCAGCCACCTCAAAAATGACCCGAAGACAGCCTATCAAACTCACGGCGCGGCAATGACATCGGATGTCACCGCCCATCAGCTTTAAGAATCGTGGTAAATCGCCATCCGCGCCTTCGAAAAGGCCCGGATTTCACCGACCTGCCACGCGACCAAGCTGATCGCCGCACCAAGGACGAATCCCTGGGTGTCCGCCCAAGCGGGCAAACCCAGATACAACAACACAAATGCGATGCCGAAGACCTTCAGGACGAAGACCGCCAGGAATGCGGGCATGGCCCACGTCCTGCGGATCCGTCCAGCTCCCTCGGCAACGAGCAGACCCGTTGCGAAGAAACCGATCACCAGCGCCGCGGCCAGTGCCCCGGATAGTGCGTACAACCAGCCGGCAACCACCCACGAAATCAGGAAAAATGCGATGGTTGCCAACACGGCGTACAGCAATGACTTGCCCAGAACGGGCATCCAGATGGAATCAGGGGCCTTTGATGCCGGGACATGGCCGTGGCCGGGTGTCTGTGGCATTAAAATCCTTCACTGGGCGCCCATCGGGAAGCGTTACCGGGATCTGGAGTTGCGTCAAACTGCCTTGCCACCGTCGACCCGAAGGTTCCCGGCGGAAGATCCACAGTAAATTCTACACGACATAGAAGCCGGGGAAATTCACCGGCGCTTCATGCGTTCGGTTAATGATGCGTAACGTCGGGACACAATCGGCCACCAGGTCAGCATCCCCGCCCCGACCAGCAACAGCGCGTACAGCGGGATCATCAGATGCAGCGGGATAAATGCGATGAGCACCACACCGGCGGCGACCAGCAGCGCCCACAGGTACAGCAACAGCACGCTCTTGCGCACCGAGTGGCCCTGGGCGAGCATCCGGTGGTGGATGTGCAACGAGTCGGGCTTGAACGGCGAACTGCGCTTGGACAGCCGGCGCACCACGGACAGCAGCAGATCCAGTGCCGGGAAGAAGATGATCACCAGCGGCAGGGCCATGGGCATATAGGCCGGAACGTTGCGGAAACGGTGGGCCTCAAGCCCCTGAACGTCTCCGGTGACCAGCACCGTGGACACCGATAGCACCAAGCCCAGGGCCAGCACCCCGGTCTCCCCCATGAAGATGTTCGCCGGGTTGAAGTTGTGCGGCAGGAAGCCCAGGCAGGCGCCGAGCAGCACCGCGCAGAGCAGCGCGGCCAGGTTGGCGTAGTCCTCGGCGCTCACGTGGGTGGCCAGCACATAGGAGTAGAGGAAGAAGGTCACGGCCCCGATGGCGGTCAACCCGGCCGCCAGGCCGTCCAGACCGTCGGAGAAGTTGATGGCGTTCATGCTCAGCACCACCAGCCCCATGGTGACCAGGTACTGCATCAGCCAGGAGTCGATTGACCAGGTGCCCACCGGCAGCGCCTTGATCACGATCCCGCTCTGGGCGATGATCGCCCCGATCAGCAGCTGGCCGGCGAATTTCCAATACCATTTCAGGTCCCGCAGGTCGTCGGCGAGCCCCAGGATGATCACCACCAGCAGGGCGCCGATGATTCCCAGGATGTAGTTCGGGTTGGAAAAAACGCCTGAGAAGAAGTCCAGTTGGCTGGCCAGCCCGATCCCGCCGAGGATCGCGGCGATCATGGCCAGTCCCCCGAACTTGACCACCGGGTCGCTGTGCATATCACGTTCACGGACCTGCTGGGTGAGGATGAATCGCGCACCGGCGCTGCGCACCATTGGAGTGAGCAGGTAGGAGACGGTGAAGCTGAAGGCGATCAGCAGAACGTAGCTTCTCATGTATCCCGGCTCGGTACGCTCTCCCCCGGTCCCAGCAATTCCGGGACCACCTCGCGCAGCACCTGCAGGGGGATGGCTCCCTGGCGCACCACCCGCGGCGGGGTTTGGGTCGCGTCGATGATGGTCGAGGGCAAGGCCTCGGAGCTCTGCCCTCGCGGCCCGTCGTCCAGGTACACATCGACCGATTCGCCCAGTTGCTCCTGGGCCTGGTCACTACTCAGTGCGGCGCGGTGGCCGGTGCGGTTGGCCGAGGAGACCGCCAACGGACCGGTTTGGCCCAGCAGTTCCAGGGCCATCTGGTCATTGGGCACCCGCAGCGCCACGGTCCCCTTGGTCTCCCCCAGATCCCAGGTCAGCGAGGGCTGGGCATGCAGGATCAGGGTCAGCGCCCCGGGCCAGAAGGCCTCGGCCAGGGCGCGGGCGGACTCGGGAATGTCGCTGGCCAGCCCATCCATGGTGGCCACCTGCGAAATCAGCACCGGTGGCGGCATGGTGCGCGAACGCCCCTTGGCGGCCAGCAACATGGCCACCCCCTGGGCGCTGAAGGCATCGGCGCCGATCCCGTACACCGTGTCGGTCGGCAGCACAATGCACCGCTGGCTCTCCAGGGCGGCACGTGCGGCGGTGATTCCCGCGGCACGTTCGGTCTCGTTGCTGACGTCAAAACGTGAACTCACGATGCCTATTCTTTCATGGTCGATAATTTTTCCGGGGCCACACCGCTGGTGGCGCGTGGCCGACCGTTCAAGTCCAGGTGCCCGCGCACCGCGGTGAACCCGGTTTGGGTGAGCAGCCGGGCCGCCGATTCCTGTTGGACCTCGGCGTGCTCCATCACGAACAAGCCTGCAGGCTTGAGCAACCGCAGCGCCTGGGCCGCGACGGCGCGTGGCACCTGCAACCCGTCATCACCCAGCCCGTACAACGCCATCTGCGGATCGTGGTCCCGGGCCTCGATCTCGCGTGGGATCGCGTTGGGTGGAATGTAGGGCGGATTGGAGATCACCAGGTCGATGTCGCCATCCAGGCCCAGGTCCGCGGGCAGTGCCCCGGCATCGGCATGCAGCACGGTGATGCCGTGCGGTTCGCAGTTGGTGCGGGTGTAGCCGATGGCCTCATCGGAGAGCTCCACGGCCCAAACCGTTGATCCGGGGACCTCCGTGGCCAGGGCCGCGGCGATCGCGCCGGACCCGGAACACAGGTCTACAAGGTGCACACCTTGTTTTCGACCAAGGAAGTCCAGGCCGATCTGCACCACCGTCTCGGTTTCCGGTCGCGGGATGAACACCCCGGGCCCCACCGTCAGGTCCAGGTGGCGGAAGTGCGCCACCCCGGTCAGGTGTTGCAACGGGGTCCGGGCGGCCCGTCGGGCCAGCAGCTGGTCGAAGCGTGCGCCTTGGGTTCCGGTCAGTTCCCGGCCCAGCAGTTCACCGAGCTGGATCCCCGAACGGTCGGTACCCGCCACATGGGCCAGCAGCAGTTCGGCATCCACCCGCGGGCTGGGAACGCCCGCGGCGGCCAACACCTTTTCGGCGTGGGCGCGCACTTCGGCGTACCGCATGTCCTAGTGCTCGCCCAGGGCGGACAGACGCTCTTCCTCGTCCATGGCAATGCAGGACTCGATCACCGGGCCCAGTTCCCCGTCCATGACCGCATCCAGGTTGTAGGACTTGTAGCCGGTGCGGTGATCCGCGATCCGGTTTTCCGGGTAATTGTAGGTGCGGATGCGCTCGGAGCGGTCCATGGTGCGGATCTGGCTGGCCCGCTGGGCCGAGTTCTCCGCGTCGATCTGCTCCTGCTGGTGGGCCAGCAGCCGCGAGCGCAACACGCGCATGGCCGCTTCGCGGTTCTGGATCTGCGACTTCTCATTCTGCATGGCCACCACGATGCCGGTGGGCAAGTGGGTGAGGCGCACCGCCGAGTCGGTGGTGTTCACGCTCTGGCCGCCGGGACCCGAGGAACGGTAGACGTCCACCTTCAGGTCATTGGCGTGGATTTCCACTTCCTCCGGCTCGTCCACCTCGGGCAGCACCAGCACGCCGGCGGCCGAGGTATGGATGCGGCCCTGGGATTCGGTGACCGGCACGCGCTGCACGCGGTGCACGCCGCCTTCGAATTTCAGGTGCGCGTAGACCCCTTCGGCCGGATCGCTGGAATTGCCCTTGATGGCCACCTGGGCGTCCTTGTAGCCGCCGAGGTCGGACTCGTTGAAGGAGATCATCTCCACCTTCCAGCCCTTGTTCTCGGCGAAACGGGTGTACATGCGCAGCAGGTCGGCCGCGAACAGCGCCGCTTCGTCGCCGCCTTCGCCGCCCTTGACTTCCAGGATCACGTTACGCGAGTCGTTCTCGTCGCGCGGGATCAGCAGCCGGCGCAGCTTTTCCTCCAGCTGCGGCAGCTTCTCCTTCAGTTCCTCGACCTCGGCGGCGAAGTCCGGATCCTCGTCGGCCATCTCGCTGGCTGCCTCCAGGTCCTCGGTGGCCTGCTTCCAGCGGTTGTAGGCTTCGACGATGCCATTCAGTTGTGCGGAGCGGCGGCCGAGCTTGCGGGCGCGGGCCTGGTCCGCGTACACGGCGGGGTCGGAGAGCTGCGCCTGGATTTCGGCGTGTTCCTCAAGTAGCGACTTGACGGATTCGAACATGGTGGCGGTACTTCTTTCGATACGCAGGATCGGCGGCACGCAACGTGCCTTCAGAAAAGATTGTAGGGGGTTTTACGCGCCAATGGCGTCCAGGGCTACGGTTGGACCGTGCGCCCTGGACGCCACCGGGGAACGATGCGCTAGTTCTGCTGCGGAGTGGTCTTGTTGACCAGCATCAGGAATTCCGCGTTCGATTCGGTATCGCGGATCTTCTTGGTGAGCAGTTCCAGTGCCTGCTGGGTATCCAGACCGGCCAGCATGCGGCGCAGGCGCCACATGATGCGCACTTCGTCACCCGAGAGCAGCGATTCCTCACGACGGGTCGAGGACGCGTTGACGTCCACGGCCGGGAAGATGCGCTTCTCGGCCAGCTGGCGGCTCAGGCGCAGTTCCATGTTGCCGGTGCCCTTGAATTCCTCGAAGATGACCTCGTCCATCTTCGAACCGGTCTCCACCAGGGCGGTGGCCAGGATGGTCAGCGAGCCGCCGTTTTCGATGTTGCGTGCCGCACCGAAGAAACGCTTCGGCGGGTACAGGGCTGCGGAGTCCACACCACCGGAGAGGATACGACCCGAGGCCGGGGCGGCGAGGTTGTAGGCACGGCCCAGACGGGTCATCGAGTCCAGCAGCACCACGACGTCCATGCCCATTTCCACCAGGCGCTTGGCGCGCTCGATGGCCAGTTCGGCCACGGTGGTATGGTCATCGGCCGGACGGTCGAAGGTCGAGGCGATGACCTCGCCCTTCACGGTGCGCTGCATGTCGGTGACTTCCTCGGGACGTTCGTCCACGAGCACCATCATCAGGTGCACTTCCGGGTTGTTCACCGTGATCGCGTTGGCGATGGCCTGCAGGATCAACGTCTTGCCGGCCTTCGGAGGCGAGACGATCAGGCCACGCTGGCCCTTGCCGATCGGGGCGACCAGGTCGATGACACGCGGACCGATCTTCTTCGCGTCGGTTTCCAGACGCAGGCGCTCGGTCGGGTACAGCGGAACGAGCTTGTTGAACTCGACGCGTTCCTTGTTGTCCTCGGGCTTCTTGCCGTTCACGGACGTGAGCTGCACCAGGGCGTTGAACTTCTGGCGGGGGTTCGGGGCCTCGCCCTCGCGCGGCTGGCGGATCGCGCCGACGATGGCATCGCCCTTGCGCAGGTTGTACTTCTTGACCTGGCCCAGGGTGACGTAGACGTCGTTCTGGCCCGGCAGGTAACCGCTGGTACGCACGAAGGCGTAGTTCTCCAGCACGTCCAGGATGCCGGCGATCGGCAGCAGCACGTCGTCGTCGCTCAGCTGCGGTTCGTCAGTGTCCCCACGGCGGTTGCGACGGTTGCGGTTGTTGCGGTCGTTGCGATCCTGGTTGCGGTCGTTGCGGTCGTTGCGGCCACGATCGCGGCGGTTGCGGTTGCGCTCGGAGCGGTCGTTGCGCTCGTTGGAGTGCTCATCGTTATCCGAGGAATCATCCGAGGAGGAATCCTGGCCCTCATTGCGGCGGTTACGCGAACGACCACGGTCATTGCGATCGCCACGCTCGGTGGACTGCTCATCGTTATCCGAGGAATCATCCGAGGAGGAATCCTGGCCCTCATTGCGGCGGTTACGCGAACGACCACGGTCATTGCGATCGCCACGCTCGGTGGACTGCTCATCGTTATCCGAG
>NZ_JAPCHW010000011.1 GCF_026107515.2 Glutamicibacter sp. MNS18
AGAGGACTCATCCGTGGAGGAATCCTGGTTCTCATTACGGCGGTTACGCGAACGGCTGCGGTCGTTGCGGCCGCGGCCACGCTCCTCGCGTGCGCCGGAATCCTTCGATGATTCATCCTCGGACTTGGTTTCGCCGGCCTGGTCCGCCTGCTCGGCCGGGGCCTGGCTGCGCGCGGAGCCACGGCGGTTCCCGCGCTGCTGGCGGGATTCGGACTGCTCCGTCTTGGGCTCTTCGGCCTTGGGCGCTTCCGATGCGGCCGGGGTTTCAGCCGCTGCCGGGGTCTCGGCGACCTTGCCCGAATCGGTCACGCGGCGCGAGGTGCGTCGGGTGCGTGGTGCGGTCGCGGGCTTCTCCTCGACGGCGGGTGCTGCTGCCGTTTCGGTTTCTACAGGGGCCTGCTCGGCCTTGCTGCTGCGGCGGGTGCGCGTGGCGGTCGCCGGCTTCTGCTCGGTGGCGGCCTCGGCCGGCTCGGCGCTGGCCTTGGCCTTCCGGGTGCGGGTGGCCGGCTTCTTGGCGGGTTCCTGCGCTGCAGGTTCCTGCTTGGCATCGCGGCTGGCTACCGAACCACCGCGCTGGTGGTCGGT
The DNA here is from genome assembly GCF_026107515.2 of Glutamicibacter sp. MNS18. GTDB lineage: Bacteria > Actinomycetota > Actinomycetes > Actinomycetales > Micrococcaceae > Glutamicibacter. Next base: position 586 of record NZ_JAPCHW010000011.1, read on the forward strand.
GATGGCTGCGACAAGTTCGGCCTTGCGCAAACGCGAACCGCCGGTAATCCCAAGCTGAGAGGCCAGCTGCTGCAGCTGCACCATCTTCAGGGATGCCAGTCCGGCGCTCTTGGTGGAAGTCTTGTTCTCCACGCCTTCTTCGAGGCTCGTGGTTTCGGTCACGAATGTTCCTTCTGACTGGTTAGGGCGGGCCGGTCGAACCGACCCACTGTGCCGTATAGGGGGTGCGGCACCCCAGATGGGGATCGTTGCCACACCTATGCGTCGACTGTCCTGGGATAGAACTTTTCAGGAGGCAGGCGATCGATGGTTAAAAGAGAGATATCTCGACGACACGAGGCTGTGCATGAATGTGGGATATCAAACTAGGTTGCTGTAAACAGCGAAAAGATGCCGGTCAGGATGACAAACCGATCCATAACGAACTGGAAAGGTTGGATAAACACTGTCAACAGGGGTTTTCCAACCAGACGGTGTTCAGACTCCCGGCCCGCTATGAATGCTACAGCACTTCTACTGTAACACCCGATGTGGCAATGGCGGGAATTTCGCAGCGCCAGGCCACCGGTGAGTCCCTGTTGAAGGCCTCGATCAGCGCGGTGGCCCGCGCCTGCTGGGCGGTGTCGGAGACCAGGACCAGCACGGTGGGTCCGGCCCCGGAAATCACCGCGGCGAGCCCGTCCTGGCGCAGGGTCTCCATCAGCTTGCTGCTCTCGGGCATGGACTGGGCGCGGTAGGACTGGTGCAGGAAGTCCTCGGTGCCGGCCAGCAACTGGTCCGGGGCATGACCCAACGCCTGGATCAGCAGGGCCGCACGCGCCGAGTTCGCCGCGGCGTCGGCATGCGACACCTGGGCCGGCAACACCCCACGGGCCACCTCGGTGGACAACCCGGTAGCGGGCACTGCCACCACGGCGCGGATGGATTCATGCACGGCCACAGGTATGGCGCGGAAGGAGCCGTCGGCTTCGGTCAACGACACCGAGAAGCCGCCGTAGACGGCAGGGGCCACATTGTCCGGGTGCCCTTCCCAGGCCGCTGCCGCCTGGAACACCGCAGCGGTCCCGCCCTGCGCGTGTTCCGGCAGCAGCGCATCGGCCGCGGCGTAGGCGGCAACGATCGCGGCGGCGGAGGATCCCAGGCCACGGGCGTGCGGGATCCGGTTGATCGCCTCGAGCTCAATGCCCGCCGGGGAGAATCCGCGCGCCTGCCAGTACTCGTGGATCTTCGCGATGATCAGGTGAGACTCATCGCGCGGCAGCGAGCCGGCACCTTCCCCGGTAATGACTACGTGGCTGGTGGCGGCGGTGCGGATGCGCAGTTCGTCGCGGAATTCCAGGGCCAGGCCGAAGGCGTCGAACCCGGGGCCGAGGTTGGCGGACGTGGCAGGCGGGGCGACACGCAGGTGCTGTCCCAGGGCGATCGAAGCTGTCATGATTCCTAGTTCTCGATGCACGTCGTGCCCGCTTGCGGCAAACCGTCCGATGGCACGGTTCCGCAAGCGGGCACGAGGCTATGGTGTCAGTGTCTAGTCCAGGCCCAGGGCCTTGGCGACCTCGACCACGTCGAAGTCGACCTTGGTGGGGGCCACATCCGAACCGTCCAGGTTCTTCAGTGCCCAGTCCGGGTCCTTCAGGCCATGACCGGTCACGGTGATCACGATCTTCTTGCCGGTGGGCACATTGCCCGCGGCATGGTGCTTGAGCAGACCGGCCACCCCGGCGGCCGAGGCCGGTTCGACAAATACGCCTTCGCGGGCCGAAAGCCAGCGGTGCGCGGCCAGGATCTGCTCATCGGTTACCGCGTCGATCAGCCCGCCGGACTCATCCCGGGCGGCCTCGGCCTGTGCCCAGGAAGCCGGGTTGCCGATGCGGATGGCGGTGGCGATGGTGTCCGGTTCGGTGATCGGGTGGCCCTTGACGATCGGGGACGCGCCCTCGGCCTGGAAGCCCCACATGATCGGGGTGCGGGTCGACACCGGGTCCAGCTGCTGGCCGGCATTGTTGGTGTACGGCGCGGCGTACTCCTTGTAGCCCTTCCAGTAGGCGGTGATGTTCCCCGCGTTGCCCACCGGCAGCAGGTGGTAGTCCGGGGCGTCACCCAGGAAGTCCACGACCTCGAAGGCACCGGTCTTCTGGCCCTCGATGCGGGCCGGGTTCACCGAGTTGACCAGGAACACCGGGTAGTTCTCGCTGAGCTTGCGGGCCACCTCCAGGCAATTGTCGAAGTTGCCGTTGACCTGCAGGATATCCGCGCCGTGGGCGACGGCCTGGGAGAGCTTGCCCATGGCGATCTTGCCGTCGGGCACCAGCACGGCGCACTTCAGCCCGGCCTGGGTGGCGTAGGCGGCGGCCGAGGCCGAGGTGTTGCCGGTCGAGGCGCAGACCACGGCCTTGGCCCCGGCGGCCACAGCCGCGGTGATCGCCATGGTCATCCCGCGGTCCTTGAAGGACCCGGTGGGGTTCATGCCCTCGACCTTCAGGTACACCTCGTTGCCGGTCAGCTCGGACAGCGCCGGGGCGAACACCAGCGGGGTGCCGCCCTCCCCCAGGGTGATGACCCGGGTGGATTCGGTCACGGGCAGGCGGTTGGCATATTCGCGGATGACTCCGCGCCACTGATGGGCCACGTTAGTTTCCTTCAACTCGAAGTACGGATGTTACGGATGCGACGGTGTCCAGCGCCTCCAGGTCCCCGATGGTCGAGGCCAGTGCTTCCTCGGAACCCTCGTGGGTCAGCATGCGCAGGTGGGCGGTGCCGTCCCCGGCGGTGGACTGGTTCATCGCCTCGATGGAAACCCCGTGCTCGGCGAAGACCGAAGCGATCCGGGCGAGCATGCCCGGCTGGTCGGTGACCGACAGCCCTATCCAGTACCGGGTGGTGACCTCGGCGAAGTCGGCCAGCACCGGTGCCTCCAGGGCGGAGGCGGCCGGCAGTACGGTACCGGTGGCCAGAGCGCGGGCCACGGAGACCACATCGCCCATCACGGCGCTGGCGGTGGGTGCTCCCCCGGCGCCGGCACCGTAGAACATCAGGTCCCCGGCGTTTTGGGCCTCGACGAACACCGCGTTGAAGGCCCCGCGCACACTACCCAGCGGGTGGCTGCGGTCCAACAGGGCCGGGTAGACGCGGGCGGAGATGCCCGAGCCGGTCTTCTCCGCGATCGCCAGCAGCTTGATCACGTAGCCGGCCGCCTTCGCGTCGGCCACGTCCTGGGCGGTGATCTCGGTGATTCCCTGGCAGTGCACCTGGTCGATGGACACGGTGGTGTGGAATGCCAGCGAGGCCAGGATCGCGGCCTTCGCCGCGGCATCGTGCCCGCCGACATCGGCGGTCGGATCCGCTTCGGCGTAACCCAGCGCCTGGGCCTCGGCCAACACGTCGTCAAAGGCGGCGCCGGTGGAGTCCATGGCGTCCAGGATGAAGTTGGTCGTGCCGTTGACGATGCCCATCACCTTGGTGATGTGGTCCCCGGCCAGCGAGTCGGCGATCGGACGCAGGATCGGGATCGCCCCGGCCACCGCCGCCTCGTAGCGCAGCTGCGCCCCGTGTTCGGCGGCCAGCGCGTTCAACTGGGCACCGTGGGCGGCGATCAGCGCCTTGTTCCCGGTGATGACACTTGCCCCGCGGGTCAGCGCGCGGGCGATGTAGGTCCCGGCCGGTTCCAGTCCGCCGAGCAGTTCGATGACCACATCGGCGCCATCGATCAGCGTTTCGGCATCGGTGGTGAAAAGCCCTGCGGGAATCTCGACATCACGTGTGGTGGAGGTATTGCGCACCGCAATGCCGGTCAGTTCCAGTTGCGCACCACTGCGGGTGGTCAATTCGGCTTGGTCTTCGAGCAGGATCCGTGCCACCTGGGCACCGACCGTACCGCACCCCAATAGCGCGATCTTCAGGCTTTTCACACCGCTCACTTAAACTCCCATGTCGCGGGCCAACAAATCGGATTCTGTCTCCCTGCGCACGATCAGTCGGGCAACCCCGTCCTTCACCGCCACGACGGGCGGGCGGGTCAGGTAGTTGTAGTTGCTCGACAGCGCCCAGCAGTATGCGCCGGTGGCCGGAACAGCCAGCAGATCCCCGTAGGACACGTCCTCGGGCAGGTAGACGTCTCGTACGACTATGTCACCTGACTCGCAGTGTTTCCCAACTACGCGGGAAATAATTGCGTCGCTTTGCGTCACACGGTTGGCCAGCACCGCGGTGTAATCCGCGTCGTAGAGCACCGGGCGGGCGTTGTCGCTCATTCCGCCGTTGACCGACACGTAGCGGCGCGGGTTGGTGCCCCCGACGCCGTCCTCCACGGACACGTCCTTGCGCACCCCCACCTCGTAGAGGGTGAAGGTCGACGGGCCGGCGATGGCACGGCCCGGTTCGATGGAAATGCGCGGTACGGCCAGGCCCAGCTCGGCGCAGGTGGTCTTGACCACCTCGGCCAGCTGGGTGGCAATCAGCTGCGGGGTGGAGGGCTCATCGGCCTGGGTGTAGGCGATGCCGTAGCCCCCGCCCAGATCCAGCTCCGGCAGTTCGACCTCGAAGCGTTCCTTGGCCTCGCTGAGCACCGCCAGCATCTTCTGCGCGGCCAGCGAGAAGCCGTCGGCTTCGAAGATCTGCGAGCCGATGTGGGCGTGCAGCCCCAGCAGGTTGATCCACTCGTGCTTCGCGGCGAACCCGATGGCGGTCAGCGCCGCGGAGGTGCCCGAGGTGCCGGGCTGGATGGAAAGCCCGAATTTCTGGTCCTCGTGGGCGGTGGCGATGAATTCATGGGTGGAGGCGTGCACCCCGGGGGTCAGCCGCAGCATCACATTCGCCCGGGTCCCGGTGTTGCGCGCCAGCACCGCCACACGTTCGAGCTCGTCCAGCGAGTCGACCACGATGCGTCCCACACCCAGTTCGATGGCGCGCGCGATTTCCGCCACGGACTTGTTGTTCCCGTGCAGCGAGAGGTTCCCGGCAGGCACCCCGGCGGCCTGCGCCACGGCCAGTTCGCCGCCCGAGCAGGTGTCCAGGCGCAATCCCTCCTCGGTGACCCAGCGGGCCACCTCGGTGCACAGGAACGCCTTGCCGGCGTAGTACACGTCGACCCCGCCGCACAGTTCGTCGAAGGCCGTGTCGAAGGCGCGCTTGAATTCGGCGGCGCGGGCACGGAAGTCGTTCTCGTCCAGCACGAACAGCGGGGTGCCGAACTCCTTGGCCAGGTCGCTGACCAGCAGTCCCTGGACGCTCAGTTCGCCTTCGCTGTCGCGGCCGACACCGGCCGGCCATTCAATGGCCCGCAGCTGGTTGACGTCCTTCGGGTAACCCAGCCAGGCCGGGGCAAGAGGGGAAGCGCTCATCGGTGTTACATCCTTTCCGGGGCCGTGACACCCAACAGGTTCAACCCGTTGGCCAGCACGGTGGTGGTGGCGTCGTTCAGCATCAGCCGGGTGGCGTGCACCGGTTCAACCGGCTCCTCGCCGATCGGGGTGACACGGCAGGCGGCGTACCAGGAGTGGTAGGCCCCGGCGATCTGTTCCAGGTAGCGGGCGATGCGGTGCGGTTCACGCAGCTCGGCGGCGGAGGCCACCACCGAGGGGAACTGTCCCAGGATCGCCAGCAACTCGTTTTCGGTTTCGTGGCTCAGCAGCGCGGCGTCGAACGCCTGCGGATCACGGACCACGTTCTTCTGAGCGGCATTGCGGGCCGCGGCGCAGGAGCGGGCGTGCGCGTACTGCACGTAGAAGACCGGGTTGTCATTGGTGTTCTTCTTCAGCTGCTCCGGATCCAGCGCGATCGGCGAATCGGCCGGGTAGCGGGCCAGCGAGTAGCGCAGCGCGTCGGCGCCGATCCAGTTGATCAGGTCACGCAACTCGATGATGTTGCCCGCGCGCTTGGACAGCTTCGCCCCGTTGACCGAGATCAGCTGGCCGATCAACACCTCGATATTGGTGTCCTTGTCATCCCCGGCGCAGGCGGCGATGGCCTTGAGCCGGTTCACATAGCCGTGGTGGTCGGCGCCGAGCAGGTAAATCTTCTCGATGAAGCCGCGGTCCTTCTTGGACAGGTAGTAGGCGGCATCGGCGGCGAAGTAGGTCGGTTCCCCATTGGCGCGGATCAGCACCCGGTCCTTGTCATCGCCGAAGTCGGTGGTGCGCAGCCAGACGGCCCCGTCCTGGTCGAAGATGTGCCCCTGCTCGCGCAACCGTGCCACCGCGTCGGTGACCGCCCCGCCCTCATGCAGCGCGGTTTCGGAGAAGTACACGTCGAAGCCCACGCCGAAGTCGGCCAGGGTGTTCTTGATGTCCTCCAGCTGGGCCTTGTAGGCCAGCTCGCGCAGTTTCGGCAGCGCGGTCTGTTCGTCCTGCTCGGCCAGTTCGGGGGCCTGGGCCAGTACCGTTTGGCCCAGTTCGCGGATGTACTCCCCCGGGTAGCCGCCCTCGGGCACCGGCAGGCCGTGGATCCGGTTGTAGACCGAGCGGGCGAAGACGTTCATCTGGTTGCCGGCATCGTTGATGTAGTACTCGCTGGTGACTTCGGCCCCCGAGGCGCGCAGCACCCGGGCAATCGCATCGCCCAGCGCCGCCCAGCGGGTGTGCCCGATGTGCAGCGGTCCGGTGGGGTTGGCCGAAACGAATTCCATGTTGACCACGTGCCCGCTCAGCGCGGCATTATGCCCGAAGCGTTCCCCGGCATCGACGATATTGCGGGCCAGTTCGCCGGCGGCGGCGGTATCCAGGGTGATGTTCAGGAAACCCGGGCCGGCGATATCCACCGAGCCCACCCCCGGGGCCTGGGCCAGCCGGGCGGCCAGGATCTGGGCGAAGTCACGCGGGGCCATCCCTGCCTTCTTGCCCAATTGCAGGGCGATGTTGGTGGCCCAGTCGCCGTGCTCACGGCTCTTGGGTCGGTCAACCCGCACGATGTCGGGAATCTCGACCGAGATATCACCGTCTGCTACGGCCTGGGTGAGGCATGCGGATATGGCTGCGGAGAGTTCTTCAGGAGTCACGGTTACAAGAATAACTGTTCCCCGCCGTTTCCTGCCTGCTCGTGACATGCCGCCGACGCCAGCCATCACCGATTCGGCTGTTCGGTTAATCACCGCAGGCCCGATTTGCACAACCGGTGCCCCAACCTGATAAGCTCGTTCCTGTCGCCAAGGCGTCAGCCCTTGTAGCTCAGTGGATAGAGCGTCTGCCTCCGGAGCAGAAGGCCGAAGGTTCGATTCCTTTCAAGGGCACCAATACAGTGTCCCGCACCTGATGGTGCGGGACACTGTTGTTTCCTCCCATGCCCCGGGCGCCCGAACCGGCGCCGGCCTGGCAGTCGGGGTCTACCCTGCCTCGGCGATGTCCTCGGTGCCGAGATCGTGGGTTGCTGAGCGGTGATGTCGTTCGACGATCAACGAGTCGATCGTCGAGATGAACCTGGCGGTTGACTCACCCCTGGCATCGTCACCGAAATAGAAGGCCCGCATCGCCAGGCGTTCGGCATTGGCGACCGCTGCTTGCTGGGTGAAGAGGTTCTCCAGGACGGCACCGACATTCTGCGCGTAGACAACAGGACAGCACCGGCTGATTGGCGCCTCCCGATGCAGCGCGTCAAGATCCTCCCGGCGATCGGTCACCACCAGCGGCTTGTCCGGATGCAGGTAGAGGAAATCCAAACCGACACTGGAGATATCGGTGATCATGGCATCGGCATCCTCGAAAAGGTCCAGGATATTCTGCTCCTCGGCTACCACATGCGTGATACCCCACGGATTCTCGGCACCCAGCGCCTCGACTATGCGCGCATGGGCCTGGGCCACCCCGGCCGTATTGGACCCCAGGACCCGGGGATGCGGCTTGTAGATGATGCGGATGCCGGGTTTCGTCACCAGGTGGCGAATGACCGATTCGCCCACGGTATCCAGTGAGGTGTAGTTATTGGCCTCGTTCTCGCCTTCCCACGTCGGGGCGTACATGATGGTCCGACCGGGGTACGGGGGTAGGAGCGGCTTGAAATCGGCATCCAGTTGCGGTCGGCCCACGGCAATGAGCCGGCCCAGGTCGAAGTCGCGCAGGACCTGCCGGTGGCGCTCGACGGCGGCCGGCCCGGCAACAAGAACCCTGTCGTACGCCTTGGCCTGGTTGGAAACCATCGACAGTTTGTCGCTTTCCCCGTGGTTGATATGCACGTGTACCGGACCGGGAACGCTCAGGGACTGGAAATTCTGGACCCCGTTATTCACGTAGAGGCACAGTTTGAAGTTGTTGGACGTGTAGAGGTTGACCAGGTCATCCAAGCGGCGGACGAAGATCTTGGGTAATCCGGTCCGGCGGCGGAAATAGCGCAGCGTTTGCACTTTGCGGAAGACCAAGAGGACCGGCCGTGACTCATGCAGTTTTTCCAATGACGGCAACCATTGTTCCAGCTGATACGCCTTATTGGTCAGATCGCTGAAATAGACGACCACGTCGGCCGGGACCGTGATCCCGTCGATTTCATGGTTCGCGACAACGGCCAGACCCAGCCCGTACCGGCGCCGGAGCCTGATTCCCGGTTTCGAATTGACCGCTGATCTCAATTGCCGGCCGAACCATGACATGTCGCCCCTACCCCCAAGGTCGCTAGTGCCCACCATTCTATGGCTCTTGTGACCGAATTCACACCAGCCTGGACGCGGAAAGGCCGCAGCCCCGATCCCGGAATGGGGTCGGGGCTGCGGCCTTCGGTGATACTGCGGACCTACTGCAGCATCGTGCGGTCATCGAGCTGGGCGCCCTTGATCTTCTCGAACTCACCGAGGAGACCCTTGACGGTCATCGCCGACTTCTCCTCCTGGTTCAGGTCCAGGATGATCTGCCCGTCATGCATCATGATCAGCCGGGTCCCCAACTGCAACGCCTGTTCCATGTTGTGGGTGACCATCAGGGTGGTCAACTGGTGGCGTTCGACAATGTCGTTGGTCAGCCGGGAGACCAGCGCGGCACGCTGCGGGTCCAGGGCCGCGGTGTGCTCGTCGAGCAGCAGGATCTTGGGCTGCGAGAAGGTCGCCATCAGCAGGCTCAGCGCCTGCCGCTGGCCGCCGGAGAGCAACCCGACCTTGGTCTTCAGGCGGTTTTCCAGACCGAGTTCGAGGCTGGCCAGTTCGGTGGCGAACAGCTCGCGTTTTTTCGAGGTAACCCCCATATTCAGCCCGCGGAACTTCCCGCGAGCCCAGGCCAGGGCCATGTTCTCCTCGATGGTCATGGTCGGGGCGGTGCCGGCCATCGGGTCCTGGAACACCCGGCCGATGTAGCGGGCCCGGGTGTAGTCGGCCATCCGGGTCACGTTCTTGCCGGCGATGGTCACCGTTCCCGTGTCGGGCTGCAGCTTTCCCGCGACCATGTTCAGCACGGTGGATTTGCCCGCGCCGTTGGAACCGATGACGGTCACGAACTCGCCCGAGTCCAGGTTCAGGTTGATATTGCGCAGGGCCTTGCGTTCATTCACGGTGCCCGGGAAGAACGTGCGTGATAGGTTCTTGATCTCAAGCATTGCTGCGCACCTCTTCTTCCGTGCTGGATTCGATGATCTTGCCCTTGTCCGTCCGCTTGAAGCTCTTGATCAGCTTCTGGAATCCCTTCCACTTCGGCAGCAGCAGTGCGACAACCACCAGCACCGCGGAAATCAGCTTCATGTCGTTGACCTCCAGTCCGGCCTCCAGCGCGAGCTGGATGACCAGGCGGTAGATCACCGCGCCAAGCACGACGGCCAAGGCAGCCAGCCAGATCCAACGCTGCGAGAAGATCGCCTGTCCCACGATCACCGAGGCCAAACCGATCAGGATCAGGCCGATGCCCATGCCGATATCGGCGAAGCCCTGGTATTGGGCGATCAAGGCACCGGACAGGCCCACGAAACCGTTGGAAATGGACAGGCCCAGGATCTTCTGGTTATCGGTGCTGACCCCGAAGGAGCGGATCATTTCCTCGTTGTCGCCGGTGGCGCGCATCGCCATGCCCAGCTGGGTATGCAGGAACCAGACCACGATCGCCACGGCGACCAGGCACCCGGCGAACAGGATCAGTATCGAGGTCCAGGTCCCCAGGATCCCGGCGCTGCGCAATGGGCTGATCAGCGTGTCCTGGCCCAGCAGCGGCACATTCGCCTTGCCCATGATGCGCAGGTTGATCGAGTACAGGGCGATCATGGTCAGGATACCGGCCAGTAGCCCGTCGATCTTGCCCTTGGTATGCAACAGGCCGGTGATGACACCGGCTAGTGCTCCGATGACGAAGGCCATGGCAGTGGCCAGAAACGGGTTGACCCCGTTGACGATGCTGATGGAGGCGACGGCGGCACCCGTGGTGAAGGAGCCGTCGACGGTGAGGTCGGGGAAGTTGAGAATGCGGAAGGTGAGATACACCCCGAGGGCCATCACTGCGTAAATCAGCCCGAGTTCAACCGCTGTGATCATGTTTGGATCCTTGAGTTGTTAAAGATTATTCGTGGTCACGACAAAGGCGAGGCAACAACTACCCTCGCCCCGCCTTCATCGTTGGTGATATGCCGAACCGGTTCGCCAGGAAGCGTCGGAAGGCAACGCGGTCCTAGTAGACCTCAACGGCCCGATCAAGCATGTCGTCGGAGAACTCGATGCCGATCTTCTCGGCGGCCGCCTCGTTCAGGTAGAGGTCGACTTCGGTCAGGGTCTCCACCGGCATGGTGGCGGTTTCCGCTTCACCGGTCAGCAGCTTCACGGCCATGGCGGCGGTCTGTTCGCCGAGCTTCTCGTAGTTGATGCCGTAGGTGGCGGTGGCGCCACGGGCAACCGAGTCACCGTCCGCGGCAATCACCGGAACCTGCTTGGTTTCAGCGGTTTGCAGCAGCCCTTCCAGGGCGGAGACCACGGCGTTGTCCGTTGGCACGTAGAAGGCGTCGACGTCCAGCGAGTTCGCTGCCTGCTGCACCTCGCTCGAGGCGGAGATCGCCGCTTCCTGGATGGTCAGCCCCAGCTTCTCGGCGGCTTCCTTGGCCCAGGCGACCTGGACCACGGAGTTGGCTTCACCCGAGGAGTAGACGATGCCCACGCTGCTGGCATCCGGTGCGAGTTCCTGCAGCAGTGCCAGCTGCTCCTCCACCGGGTTCTTGTCCGAGGTGCCGGTGACGTTGCCACCCGGGGCCTCAAGGGAGTCCACCAAGCTGGCGTCCACCGGGTCGGTGACCGCGGAGAACAGCACCGGGATGTTGGTGATCGACTGGGCGGCAGCCTGGGCGGTCGGGGTGGCGATGGCCAGGACCAGGTCCATATTCGAATCCGAGGCGAACTTGCCCACGATCGAGGTGTTGGTGGCCTGGTCGCCCTGGGCGTTGTTCTCGTCGTATTCCACGGCGTCGCCCTCGTAGCCGGCGTCGGCCATGCCCTTCTTGAACCCGGTCACCACCGCGTCCAGCGACGGGTGCGACACGATCTGCGAGATACCGATCTTGACGGTCTCGCCCTCGGCCGGCGTTTCCGTTCCGCCGCCGTTGTTTCCTCCGCAGGCGGTCAGTGCCAAGGCACCCGTGGCTGCCAGTGCGGCCCATTTCATGGTGGTGAAGCGTTTCATCGTCTTCCTTTCAACGTCCCCTATGCGAGTGAACCAATCCATCACGCCCGGCACAGCGTGGTACCGGGTCCGGGGACCTCTACCGTCGACAGCGCTGCCACGTGATGTTGATTACACACGATCTTACATGTGAACCAACTCACCTGGACCACGATCCCGGGGGTATAGTGGACACTTTTCACGGGATGCGTTCCAACCCCGTATAAGTTGCCGCCAAAGACCCTGCGGAACCGATGATTCGTATTCACCACCCGACCCCTGGGCCGGCAGTCTTGGACAAAGCGGGATCTTGCACTCCCGCCCGGTGTGATTTGGCTCAATTCCAGCCATTCTATCCCCAAGGACAATCGCCATGTCATTCCGGCATTTTCGGTGACTTAACCCTTTGGCGGTATCGCGGCCTAGAATTGGCTACATCATGGCGCTCACGATTTCCTATCCCGAAGCTCTGCCCGTCTCGGCCCGTCGCGAGGACATCCTCGACGCGATCGGCAACCACCAGGTGGTGATCATCGCCGGAGAGACCGGGTCGGGAAAGACCACCCAGTTACCCAAGATGCTCATCGAGCTGGGCCTGGCCGAGCGCGGCATGATCGGGCACACCCAACCGCGGCGGCTTGCCGCACGCACCGTCGCCGAACGCATCGCCGAGGAGATGGGCACCAGCATCGGCGAGGAAGTCGGCTTCCATGTGCGCTTCACCGGCCAGGTCTCGCGCAACACCAAGCTGAAGGTGATGACCGACGGCATCCTGCTGGCCGAGATCCAGCGCGACCGGTTGCTGCGCCGGTACTCGGCGATCATCATCGACGAGGCGCATGAACGCAGCCTGAACATCGACTTCCTGCTCGGCTACCTGCGCCAGATCATGCCCCAGCGCCCGGATCTGAAGATCATCATCACCTCGGCCACCATCGATCCGGAGCGTTTCGCCGCGCATTTCGGCACCACGCTGCCCAACGGGCAGATCGAACCGGCCCCGATCCTGGAGGTCTCCGGGCGCACCTTCCCGGTGGAGATCCGCTACCGGCCGCTGGACGAGCCCGCCCCGGGGCACGACGAGGACCAGGACGCCAGCGAACTGAGCGAGGAACGCGACCCGTTGGATGCGGTGTGCGCCGCGGTGCGCGAGCTTTCGGCCGAGGCCCCGGGCGACATCCTGATCTTCTTCTCCGGCGAACGCGAGATCCGCGATGCGGCCGATGCGCTGCGCTCCCTAGTGGCAGCGGAGCGGAAGCTGAACCGGTACGAGATCCTGCCGCTGTTCGCCCGGCTCTCGCTGGCCGAACAGCACCGGGTCTTCCATCCCGGCAAGTCCCCGCGCATCATCCTGGCCACCAACGTGGCCGAGACCTCGCTGACCGTGCCGGGCATCAAGTACGTGATCGATACCGGTACCGCCCGCATTTCCCGCTACTCGCACCGCACCAAGGTGCAGCGCCTGCCCATCGAGCGGGTCTCGCAGGCCAGCGCGAACCAGCGTTCGGGACGCTGCGGCCGCGTTTCGGAGGGCATCGCCATCCGCTTGTACTCCCAGGAGGATTACGACTCGCGTCCGGAGTTCACCGACCCGGAGATCCGGCGCACCAACCTGGCCAGCGTGATCCTGCAGATGATCTCGCTCGGTGTGGTGGCCTCGGCCGGGCAGGTGGCTTCCTTCCCGTTTGTGCAGCCGCCGGAGACCCGGGCGATCACCGACGGGGTGAACCTGCTGCGCGAACTGGGGGCGCTGGGTGCTGACAAGTCAGCCACGGTCACCGACATCGGACGCCAGCTGGCCCAGCTGCCCTTGGATGTGCGCCTCGGGCGGATGATCGTGGAGGGGGCGAACCGTTCGGTCACCAAGGAGCTGATGGTGCTCGCCGCGGCGTTGAGCATCCAGGACCCGCGCGAGCGGCCCAGCGAGGAGACCGGGCAACGCCAGCGCGCGGCCGAACTGCACAAGCGCTTCAGCGACGAGAAGTCGGACTTCATGGCGCTGCTGAACCTCTGGGCGTACCTGCAGGACAAGCAGAAGGAACTGTCCTCCTCCGCCTTCCGCCGGCTGTGCAAGGCCGAGCACATCAACTACCTGCGGGTGCGCGAATGGCAGGACCTGTTCGCCCAGCTGCGCCAGCTGGCCAAGCCGCTGGGCATCACCGTGGCCGCGGAGCCGGTGAACCCGGCCGCGAACCAGGATGCGGTGCACATCAGCCTGCTGGCCGGGCTGCTGAGCCACATCGGGCTGTACGACGAACGCAAACGCGACTACCAGGGGGCGCGTGGCACACGCTTTGCGATCTTCCCCGGCTCCGGGCTGTTCAAGAAGTCCCCGACCTGGGTGATGGCCGCCGAGCTGGTGGAAACCTCCCGGCTCTGGGCACGCACCGTGGCGGCGATCGACCCGGAATGGGTGGAACAGGTCGCCCCGCACCTGCTCAAGCGCAGCTATTCCGAACCGCACTGGTCGAAGAACTCCGGGGCCGTGCTCGGCTACGAGAAGGTCACCCTCTTCGGCCTGCCGGTCATCGCCGCCCGCCGCATCCAGTACTGGCGCATCGATGCCGAGCTGGCCCGCGACCTGTTCATCCGCCACGCCCTGGTGGAAGGCGACTGGCGCACCCACCACAAGTTCTTCGCCCGCAACCGCAAGGTGCTGGCCGAGATCGACGAGCTGGAAACCCGGCTGCGCCGCCGCGACCTGCGGGTCTCGGACGAGGACCTGTTCGACTTCTACGACCAGCGGCTACCCGAATCCATCGTCTCCGAACGGCACTTCGACCGCTGGTGGAAGAAGACCCGCACCGGGCAGCCCAACTTGCTGGATTTCGACCCCGAAGCCCTGCTGGAGGACGAGGCGAGGGAACTGGACCAGGCCGCCTTCCCCACCACCTGGCACCACGGGTCCATCGAGCTGCCGCTGGAGTACGAGTACAACCCCGCCGCCCGCGACGGCGAGGGTGACGGGGTGAGCCTGCGGGTGCCGGTGGTGTTCCTCAACCAGCTGGATCCGGCCCGTTTCCGCTGGCTGATCCCCGGTCTGCGCCACGAGCTGCTCACCGCGCTGATCCGCTCGCTGCCCAAGGCGGTGCGCAAGAACTTCGTGCCGGCCCCCGATGTGGCCGGCCAGGCGCTGGGCGCCCTGGAGGCGGACTTCGACCCGGCCACCGACGACCTGGCCGAGTCCCTGGCCCTGGTGTTGCGCCGGCTGCGCGGGGTGGTGGTGGATCCCGGGCTCTTCGACTTTTCGGTGCTGCCTGCCCACCTGCGCTTCGGCTTCCAGGTGGTGGATGCCTCCGGCAAGTTGCTGGGCAGCGGCGATGACCTGCCGCGGCTGCAGCACCGACTGGCAGCAGAGAACCGGGCCGCCCTGGCCGCCGGGGTCAATTCCCCGGCCGCACCCGGCGCCGGCCCGGCACACGCAGCACGCCCCAAGGCCAAGGACCGGAGCAAGAAGACGGCCGGTGAATGGGAGCAGTCGAACCTGACCTCCTGGCCGACGCTGGCCGCAGGCTCCACCGTGTTGCCCGATGAGGTCTCCACCACCGTGATGGGCCAGCAGATCACCGCCTACCCGGGATTGGCCGATGCCCGTGACAGCGTCCGGCTTACCGTGTTCCGCACCCGCATCGAACGCGATGCCGCGCATCGGGGGGCGGTGATCAGGCTGTTGATGCTGCGCCTGCCACCGGCGGCGAAATTTGTCATCGGGCACCTGAACAACGCCGAGAAACTGGTCTTCACGCAGAGCCCGCACGGCTCCATCGACCAACTGGTCACCGATTGCACGATGGCGGCCGTGGACAAGCTGGTACCGGCAACACCGCCGATGGATGCCGCCGGATTCGAGACGCTGTTCCAGCAGGTCCGTGCCGAGCAGATCGACACCGTCTTCAGCATCACCGCGATCATCGCCAAGGTCTTCACCAGCTACACCAGGATCAACAAGACGCTCAAGTCCAGCAACTCGCTGGCGATGTACGCGGCGATCTCCGATATCCGTTCCCAGCTGGAGCAGCTGATCTACCCGGGGTTCATCGCCGCCACCGGGGCCGGGCACCTGACCCAGCTGCCACGCTACCTGCAGGGCATCGAGAAGCGGCTGGAAAAGCTCGGTGCCGGCGCCGTGCAGCGCGACGGGCAGGCGATGACGCTCATCCAGGGTCTGGAGGACGAATACGACAAGGCCCTGGAAAAGGTCCCGGCCGGGGCGCTGGTCCCCCACGCATTGCGCGAGGTCAAGTGGATGTTGGAGGAGATGCGCATTTCGCTGTTCGCCCAGGAGCTGGGCACCGCATACTCGGTCAGCGAGAAGCGGATCCGCAAGGCGATGAAGGACGCCCTGTAGTCCGCTGCCCGGGTTGTCCACAGCTGGCCCACCAGCCACCACGCCCCACCCCGACCCGCGGGACCATCAACCCATGAACCAGATCTCCCTGGCCACAGCCCTGGGCGTCCTACGGGACACGGTGAGCACCCACAACAGCTCACTACACCCCACACTGCGCCAGGAAATCGGGGACCTGACCCTGCAACTACTCACCGCACTGAG
>NZ_JAPCHW010000012.1 GCF_026107515.2 Glutamicibacter sp. MNS18
GACCCTTCACAGCGCTGGAAGGCCCGAACTGCCATAGGGATTCGACGACAGAACTTTCGACGATGCCACGGACGGAAACGCCGGCACATTCCGTCACCCCTTGGAAAACAAAGCTGGAAAATCGCTCCCGCACCAGCTCTACGTCCACCAAACATACTGACGCAGGGTGGCACTGAACAAGAGTATTGGGCGGATCTCCGGGAGTCGAGCATTCAGAACCGCTCATACCAGTAAAAACGTGTTTTACCGGTACCTTCGGAACCCAGATACCGGGCACAAAGAACCGTCAACGCAAGTTTTTTACGCCCGATGCGGGCCTTGAGCACTGCCTCAACATCGATAGCTACGAACTGGCTGGCAGCCTGCCTACTTTCGTCACTGAAGAACCGGTCCAGCTCTTTGGCGGAGAGGTCGCGAAGCTGTTCGCGGGTACTGAACTGCTCTTCGTCCAGTACGCGGTTGGCCTTGGAGATTGCTCGATGAGAGCAACCGGCCAGGGCTTGGACCTGGCCGTAGGAGTGGCCCTGGACCAACAAGTCCATGATTTTATTGCAGTCGGGCATGAAGGGTTTCCTTTCACCGGTCACGACCTGGTGGCCGTGGGTGAGGCTCGTCCTTCCGTCCCACAACGTCTGAGATGCTACCGGGTACTTACACACCGGGTACTTACATCAGTGCTACCGTTTGGTTACACCGCGGGATTACGCATCCACTCCCCCACTCCGTGCGAGACAGCAACCCCCGCATCAATATTGGCGATGTCCAATTACGCCGGGAAACTCGTTCCACCCATCACGGAATGTTTCACGTGAAACGTTCGTGCTCATAGACCTCAAATCGGGACGGGGCAGCGCTTGTCTGTTCCCGACATAGCTTGTAGGGACTATGACACTACGTCTTTGAACATCAGAGCAATGGAAGACCATCCTCACTACAAGGCTCAAATCCTGGCAGTTTCGGCACCTACAGTGATGCGCTTCCCCAACCTTCCTCTCTAGGCCCGAGGTGAAAGGAGATCCTCACCAATGCACGAAAATCCTATTCAATCACTGGTTCCATCTGGACTCCGTACGGCAGTTTTTCCACGCACCCGGATGAATACGCCGGTGTATCCTCAGAGATCACTGACCGTTTCACGTATGCCGCTGGTAACCAGCGCTTACAGCGGCTTGGCCACTGAACGAATAATTCGAGGAACGATTCAAGGTGGGCACCGGATTTCCCTCTCGAATGGTGATTTCGGAGAACTGAGAAGCTTGATCAGATACGTTGCGGGCCTCCATGACCAAGGTCCGTTCGGCAAGAAGAAGCAGATCAACTGTACGGAGTGGAACGGCCAAGACATTAAAGCAAATGGCCATGTTTCACGTGAAACATGGCCATTGCGGTGGATGGAATTGCTACTTTTCGGATATCTCCGGTGCAAGTACATCCATAATTCGATTCAGGTCTTCGACCGAAGCGAACTCGATACTTACCTTGCCCTTACGGCTACCCAACGCAATCTTGACGTTGGTATCCAGACGATCCGACAAGGATGATGCAAGGAAATCCAAACGCTCATTTCTCACTGTTTCACGGGGTTTGGAGGCCGGCTTCTTTGTTGGCTTGTCGTCACTCAACGCCACGGCTTCTTCCGTAGCACGAACTGACAAACCTTCGTTAATTACCCTCTGCGCCAGTTGCTCAATGGCCTCGCTGTTAGCGAGACCCAACAGCGCACGGGCATGTCCCGCCGAGAGGACTCCCGCAGCTACACGCCGTTGCACCAACGCTGGAAGTTTCATCAAGCGAATTGTATTGGAAATCTGTGAGCGTGATCGTCCAATCCGTGCCGAAAGCACTTCTTGCGTGCATTCGAACTCTTGCAACAACTGTTGATAAGCAGCAGCCTCTTCAAGAGGATTCAACTCGGAACGGTGCAGGTTCTCCAACAGTGCATCACGCAGGAGGTCAGTATCCTGGGTGTCACGGATGATCGCCGGTATCGTGGCGAGGCCGGCGACTTGTGTGGCACGCCAACGGCGTTCGCCCATGACTAGCTCGTAGGGCTCTGCGCCCTTTTCCCTCGACGGACGGATGACGATCGGTTGGAGTAGCCCGATCTCCTTGATCGAATGAACTAGCTCATCCATGTCCTCTTCATCGAAATGAGACCGAGGCTGCTTCCGATTCGGATGAATGTCAGTGACACTGATTTCAGCAAACTTAGCGCCAGGAACATCAACCAGCCCATCATCAAGGTCAGATGCGACTTTGAGTGGAGGTTTTGACGCTGCTTCCACGGTGCCTTCTTGCTCGGCTGGCTTAGGAACGACGGCTCTTGGCTTCACAGTTGACGTCAGATCTGGCATGGGCGCACGTCCGCGTTTAGAAGCACGTGAAGAACCCGCTGCTCCCGAGCTTGCACTGGTTTTGCGTCCCGGTTCAAAGAACATATCTACGGGGCGCAGGGACTTCTCCGAGGCACTTTCTGGCTTTGTGGTGCTCTTCGATGATGTTTCACGTGAAACAGTCTCTTCGGGCTCGTTTGCGACCGCGGGAGAGCTGGAAATCAAAGCTCCAAGTCCCCGACCCAAGCCACGCTTCTTTTCAGCCATCGTGTTGGCACGCCCTTTCATGCTTTAACCTCAACCGTTAACTAGTCTACTGGTGAATGGGCTTAGAACTTGGCAAGTCATTGCAAGGATCACTTTGCGAACATCAACAAACACATAGTCAGCGAATTTTGTTTGCAAATAAGCTCAGATCCAAACGAAATCACCTTGTTTAGTACCGACTGCAAGGGTAAACAGGAGTTATTTGGGCGCGCCTCGTTCAGCCATCTCCACAGCAGCTTCCAGGTAAGACAGGGCCCCAGTCGAATTCGGGTCATACGTGATGACTGTCTGCTGATAGCTCGGTGCTTCTGAAATACGAACACTTCGAGGAATGACGGCAGTCAGAACCTGTTCCGGGAAATGCTCCCGGACTTCATTGGCGACTTGGGCGGCCAAATTCGTGCGTCCGTCATACATGGTTAGCAGGATGGTGGAAACAGTCAATCGCGAGTTCAAATGCTTCTGGATCATTTCAATATTCTTCAGTAGCTGGCTCAACCCTTCCAAGGCATAGTACTCGCACTGGATGGGAATCAGAACTTCCCTGGCTGCCACGAAAGCATTGACGGTCAATAGGCCCAGACTCGGAGGGCAGTCTATGAATACGTAGTCCAGGCGGGGCAGGCCTTCGCGCTGACGCCAGCGCGCATAGGCGTCCAAGGCCTTCTGCAGGCGTTGTTCACGAGCAACCACCGACACGAGCTCAATCTCGGCACCGGCCAGGTGGATGGTTGCGGGAGCGACTTGTAGGCTGGGCAAATCCGGACAGGTGGCAACAACCTCATTCAATGGCAAATCATTGATGAGCACATCATAAATACTGTCGACATCAGCGTGGTGTTCAATGCCGAGCGCAGTCGAGGCGTTGCCCTGTGGGTCAATGTCAATCACCAAGACGTTCAGGCCGTTCTTGGCCAATGCAGCGGCCAGGTTGACCGTAGTGGTGGTCTTTCCTACCCCGCCCTTCTGATTGGATATCGTGAAATAGCGAGTTTTCTCAGGCATGGGCACCGACTTTTCCGAAAGAGCCTCACGGCGGCGATGCTCGCTGGCCAGCTGACTAGCTAACGGGGAAGACGCATCGTTAATATCGAAGACGTTACTCGACGAATTCTTACCCTTGGTCAAAGTTGGCACTCCTTCTCGTGAATAAGTGTTCTACGTTCTGGTGTAGACACCTTTCATGTTTCACGTGAAACAAAAAGATCAAATGATAATAGTTGTTTTACAGGAGCTAAGGTGTGAATGTCCTGAAAGATACCATTATCAGTTACTAGACTATCGCCTTGCGGCTAACCAACCTTAATACGAACCACCGTTGTAGGATCCTCGAGCAGCTGCTCTCCGATCGTCAGGACCTCCGTGGCGGTCCCACCAAGCTTGCGAATTACCTTGGCGGCCTTCGTAACCTCTTCAGCCGCCGAGCGGCCCTTGATGGCAATCAATTCGCCGTTTCCATGTAACAGGGGGATGGTCAGACCCGCAAGATTCGACAGGGCAGATACCGCACGGGCTGTCACGTAGTCCGCATTGACCACATCAACCATCTGTTCTGCACGGCCACGCATGACGGTCACGTTCTGCAATTCCAGGTCGTCGATGACTTCGCTAAGCCAGATACAACGACGTTCCAGGGGTTCGATCAATGTCAGCTTCAGGTCCGGGCGGGCTATGGCCAAGCACAAGCCAGGCAAACCCGCGCCACTGCCGATATCGGCGACTTCGGCATCCTGACCCATTAGGGATTCGATCACCGCGCAGTTCAACACGTGACGGGACCATAGGCGGGGCACTTCGCGAGGGCCCAGTAGGCCTCGCTCGATCCCGGAAGTAGCCAAGTGCTCTACATATCGCTTGGCAAGCTCCAGGCGGTCTCCGAAGATCCGCTCGGCGGCAACGACCTCTTCAGCCGTCAGGCTCAGATCCTGATCCATTGAAAACTATCTCCCTGGGACAAAGGAGCCCACCGAATGGTGGGCTCCTTGATTGCTAAAGTGTGGATACTACGATGTGACGGCGGGCGGCTTCACCCTCGGACTCCGAATGCAAACCGGCGTCAGCCACGATGTCGTGGACGAGCTTCCGCTCGTAGGCGCTCATTGGTTCCAGATGTACCGCTTCCCCCGACTCGCGGGCGTCGCTGATCGCCTGTTCGGCGAGGGTACGGAGCTTCTCGGCCCGTGAAGCCCGGTGGCCGGCGATGTCCAGTACCAAGCGTGAACGTTCACCAGTCGCGCTCAATACAGCTAGACGAGTCAATTCCTGCAGTGCATCAAGCACTTCGCCGTCCTGGCCAACCAGGCTGGACAGGTCTGCTTCGTCGTCTTCGGTGACGATGGAAATGTAGGTGCGTCCACCGCGAACCTCGATGTCAATATCACCATCGAGATCTGCGATATCCAACAGCTCTTCGAGGTAGTCCGCTGCTACCTCGCCTTCGTCAACGATGTCCTGCGGGATGGTTTCCAGCTGATCTTCTGTTTCCGAAACCTCTGGATTTTCAGTTGCAGTCATTGCTACTTCTTCTTCCTACGATTCTTGCGCTGTGGCTGCTGACGTTGGACCTTGGGCTCGACAACAGGTTCTTCTTCGACCTTCTTCTGTCCCACGGGAGGAAGTCCCTTGTCCGCACGTCGACGGTTCAGTTCGCGTTCTGCTTCGGAACCTGGGGTGGGGTTATTCCGGATGACCCAGAACTGCTGTCCCAGGGTCCACAGGTTCGAGGCAGTCCAGTAGATCAGCACACCGATAGGGAAGTTGATACCACCGATGCCAAAGACCAGCGGAAGGATGTACAGCATCATCTTCTGCTGCTGCATGAACGGGCCCTCGAGGGCTTCCTTGGTCATGTTCTTTGTCATCAGCTGACGCTGGGTGATGAACTGTGAAGCGGTCATTGCCAGGATCATGAAGATGGCAACGATGATCACTGCGAAGTTGACGGAACCGGAGTTGATCGTTCCAAGGAAGGTCTCGGACAGTGGAGCACCGAAAATGGTCGAGTTATCGAAACTCCTGATGTGATCGGCACCCAGGGCGCCGATTCCTCGTCCTTCATTGCTCGCGGATGCCGCAGTGTTGAGCACCCGAAACAGTGCGAAGAAGAACGGCATCTGCACCAACAGGGGCAAGCACGAAGACAGCGGGCTCGTCTTGTGCTTCTTGAACAGGGCCTGCTGTTCCTGCACCATGGCCTGACGGGACATCTGATCCGTCTTGCCCTTGTACTTGGCCTGCAGCTTCCGCAGATCCGGTTGCAGTGCCTGCATCGCACGCTGGGCCTTGATCTGTTTCACGAAGACCGGGATCAGCGCAGTACGGATCAGCAACACGAGGAAGATGATCGAAAGTGTCCAGGTAACACCGGATCCTTCGTCCATGCCAATGAGGGTGAACAATTCGTGGAATGCCCAAAGGATCCACGAGACAACGTACGTGAACGGTGTCAGTATCGTGTCTAAGAAATTCATTACCGGTCAGGCTCCTTGTGTCCGCACGTTGCGGTGTCTTCATCGTCGGGAATCACAGGATGATTCAAAACTATGATCTTGGGCAGTTTACCTTCTGGCCAAATCCGCCGGCCGTCCGGTACATGGTCAACTCCGCCATGGCTGAAGGGATTACACCGCAATACTCGCCACGCGGTAAGCCCTATGCCCTTCACCGCTCCATGTTGGGTCACGGCTTCCAGCCCGTAGGCCGAACAGCTGGGAAAGTATCTGCACACATCCCCGTACAGCGGGGAGATGATCTTGCGATAGGCAATCAGCAGGCCAATCAGGATATTGCGCGGAATATCAATTACGAACCAGAGCGGCCCAGTGCGAGGTTCAGTGTCCATGCGCATTACCGATCGCCGCATTTCCGTACGACCGAAGCCCATGCGGTGGATACCTGCGTCTTGAGCTCGACCCAGTCGAGTTCCGCGGCTCCCGGAAGGGCGCGCACAACGATATCCAGATTGCCATCGTCGGTTCGCAATTCGCGGGCTATTTCCCGCATCCGCCGCTTGGTCAGGTTGCGTTTCACCGCAATGCCGACAGCTTTGGAGACAATAAAACCAACCCGGTCGCCGTTTCCAGGCTCACTCTGGCGACGTGCATATAGCACGACGTTCCGGCGCCCGCTTCGGACACCGGAACGTACTGTGGCTGAAAGGTCCTGCGAAAGTCGCAGTCGCTGATTCTTTGGCAACATGGCTGGCTATTCGGAACCCATTCGCTCCGGCAATCGCCCTGTGACCAAAAGCTGCCGCAAGGTTATGCGGACAGCGTGCTGCGGCCCTTGGTGCGGCGTGCCGACAAGATGGCACGGCCCGCACGGGTACGCATACGAAGACGGAAGCCGTGCTTCTTGGCACGACGACGGTTATTTGGCTGGTAAGTCCGCTTGCTCACGGTATATCTCCAAGACGATCTAGGGATGCGACTTGCCCGTTACTAGAAGTAAGCAAACAACAGGCTGACGCTCGTACGTTAAAAATGCGAGGTTTCGTGGGCTCTTCTAATGTTCTGAGCAGGGCACAAAACACACGCATAGGACTAAATAACGATAGAAAAATATGCGCCCTACGTCAAATTCGCAGCACAATCCGCTCCACTGCCAAAAGCTAGGCCGGGCACCTGTGTACAATCTACCCTCAATCTGTGGATTACGCACTGGAAAACGAAACAAACTTCACAAGCATCCGCGAAGTTCCACGTCATCCCGGCCTTCAAAAAGCGCTGATATCAAGGGAAAAGGTGTTTTCCACAGGCATCATGCCAACTTTTTCCCCAGATCTGTGCATAACGCTGTGGATGAGCGCTAGAATCAGAGTTCACGCCCCGGTCAACCGAGGTGGTTTGGTGCCCGTTTCAGTGCATCAATGTGACCAATCTTGCATTACCTAAGGAAGTGGAGCACCTACGTGAGCAGTGACGAGACCAATACCATTGGCAGCTCATGGCGTCAGGTGATCCGTCAGATCGAGAACGACGATCGTGTTAAGGCCAGGCACCGGCCGTATGTTTCATTGGCCAAGGCACAAGGCCTGATCGGCAGCACATTGCTGGTCGCCGTACCCAACGATTTCACCCGGGATATTCTGCAAACACAACTGCGTGAGCCCCTCGATGATGCTCTGCGGATCGTGTTCCAGAAGGAAATCCGCTGTGCGGTGAGCGTGGATCTCACGCTCGAGGATTCCGAGGACGAGGCCACGGAGGAAGAACCGGCAGCGCCCACGGTCCTGATCGAGGATGAGGAATCACCCACGGCGACCGGCCCTCGCCCTAAACCTGCTCCGCAACCCACTCCCCCGTCGAACTCCCAGGAGTTCGGACGACTGAATCCCAAGTACATTTTCGATACCTTCGTCATCGGTTCGTCGAATCGCTTCGCCCATGCTGCAGCCGTGGCGGTGGCCGAAGCCCCAGCAAAGGCGTACAACCCACTGTTCATCTACGGTGATTCTGGTCTGGGTAAAACCCACTTGTTGCATGCCATTGGCCACTATGCCCGTCATCTCTACAAGGGCATCAGGGTTCGCTACGTGAATTCGGAGGAATTCACCAACGACTTCATCAACTCGATTCGCGACGATGAAGGTGCCAGTTTCAAGCAGACCTACCGCAATGTGGACATACTGCTGATCGATGACATCCAGTTCTTGGCCAACAAGGATGCCACCCAGGAGGAGTTCTTCCATACCTTCAACGCCTTGCATAATCACAATAAGCAGGTAGTGATCACCTCTGACTTGCCGCCCAAACAGCTGCAGGGGTTCGAGGACCGGATGCGTTCGCGTTTTGAATGGGGCCTACTCACGGACATTCAGCCTCCGGAGCTCGAGACACGCATCGCGATTCTTCGTAAAAAAGCGGATGCGGAAAACCTGTCGGCGCCCAGTGATGTGATGGAGTATATTGCCTCGCGGATCTCAACGAATATCCGTGAATTGGAAGGTGCGCTGATTCGAGTCACCGCCTTCGCCTCTTTGAACAACCAGCAGGTTGACTTGGCCTTGGCGGAAACCGTTCTCAAGGACCTGATTAGCGAAGATGGTGCGCAGGAAATCACTCCTTCCACCATCATCAAGCAGACCGCAGAGTATTTCGGGCTATCCATCGATGAGCTGAACAGCAAATCACGAACCCGCACACTGGTGACGGCACGCCAAATCGCCATGTACCTGCTCCGTGAGCTGACTGATATGTCCTTGCCGAAGATCGGTGCCGAACTCGGCGGTCGCGACCATACGACCGTTATCCATGCGGACCGGAAGATCCGTGAATTAATGGCCGAGCGACGGGCCATTTTCAACCAGGTCACGGAGCTGACCAACCGGATCAAGCAGAGCCAGCGCGAGCATTGACAGAAACGATAATCACAGCTGTGGATAATTCTGTGGATGAAATGGTGATAGGTCCGTGCTTGCCTGCGGATAACTCGAGGGGTCCCTGTGGACTCCAAAATCCGTGGAACTGAGTATCAACAGGTCAATGGAACTGAGTTCCACGGTTAGTAACAAACTGTACACATGCACAATCGTGAACCTGGTTGGCCTTTAAGGGCTTATCCACAGGATCCACAGGGGTTATTAACACTCCTACCTTTAATACCTAGATCCTCAAATAACGAGTCCTTCCCCGTTCGCCCACTTCGTGAGTACCGAAAACCAACTATTTCGGTACTCTCCGCACCGAGAATCCAGAATCCCCATCCCCGAGTGAGATCAAGGACTCTAAACGTGGCAAGATTGAGATTGGTCTTGGGTTCGTTGTCTATGCTTAAGAACTCGGTAAAGCTTGCCCACAGGCTTGAAGTAAAACTTGTACGCTCCGAAAGGCGGATTGATTCGTGAAGTTCAGCGTTGAAAAGGATGTATTGGCTGAAGCCGTATCCTGGACCGCTCGGTCTTTGTCGCAGCGTCCGCCTTCACCGGTTCTGGCAGGCATCTTGCTCACTGCCCAACAAGGGCTGGTCCGGTTTGAAGGTTTCGATTACGAGATCTCATCGCATATCCAGATTCCTGCGGAGATTGCTGAAGAAGGCGCGATTCTTGTCTCGGGACGTCTTTTGGCCGATATCACCCGCAGCCTTCCGCAATCCACGGTGACTATTGAGACCGAGGGATCAAAGATCACCGTCAGCTGCGGCCGTTCCCGGTTCCACCTGGCTACCATGCCTGTTGATGAATACCCGGATCTTCCCAAGCTTCCCGAGGTCACCGGTACTGTCGACGGGCAACGTTTTGCCGAGGCGGTGTCCCAGGTTATTGTCGCAGCTTCGAAGGACGACACATTGCCGGTGTTGACCGGAATCAAGGTCGAAATCGAAAATGACCTGATCACTTTCCTGGCCACGGACCGGTACCGTTTGGCGATGCGCGAATTGAACTGGAAGCCGAACCAGCCGGAGATTTCCACTTCCCTGCTCATCAAGGCCAAGACCTTAAATGAGGTCGCCAAGACGTTGGCGCACGCCGGGGAGTTGAAGATCGCCATCAGCGACAACGGGGAAATGGTGGGCTTTGAAAGCTCAAACCGGCGCACCACGTCATTGCTGATCAACGGAGACTACCCCAAGATCCGTTCACTGTTCCCGGAAAATACGCCAATCCATGCCACAGTGCGTGCCAACGAACTCAGTGAAGCGGTTCGGCGCGTATCAGTGGTGGCCGAACGCAACACCCCGGTACGCATGGCTTTTACCGACGGACAGCTGACCTTGGATGCCGGCACCGGTGAAGATGCCCAGGCCGAGGAGGCCATCGAAACGCAGCTATCCGGCGAGGACATCACCGTGGCATTCAACCCCACGTTCCTGGGTGAAGGTCTGAGCTCCTTTAATACCGAATTCGTGCGTTTTTCCTTCACTAGCGCACCAAAACCGGCCATGATGACCGGTCAGGCGTCACTGGATGAAGAAGACCAGGACCAGTACCGTTACCTGGTCATGCCGGTCCGCCTTCCAAACGCGAACTAACAACTTCTTGCGGTGGGTGGCGGATAAGCCACCCACCGCAATTCATTTCAGGGACCTTGGTGTATATCTCTCAGCTTTCGCTCACCGACTTCCGCTCCTATGCGCAAGCCGACGTGCGTTTATCGCCGGGCATCAACGTATTAATCGGTCCCAATGGCGTAGGTAAAACGAATATCGTCGAGGCGATCGGATACCTGGCTAACCTGTCATCGCACCGGGTGAGCAATGATGGACCGTTGCTGCGTTTCGGGACCGAACGGGCGGTTATCCGTGGAACCGTGCATCATGCCGATCGTGTCTCGTCCCTCGAGGTGGAGATCACCAGCGGAAAGATCAACAAGGCCCGGATCAATAGGGCAAACCCGGTGCGGGCACGTGAGATCCTGGGAATCGTGCGCACCGTGCTTTTCGCGCCCGAAGACTTATCCCTGATCAAATCCGAACCTTCATTTCGTCGCAAGTTCCTGGATGATTTGCTGCTTTCACTCCGACCGGTGGAGGTTGGAACCAAGACCGATTACGACCGGATTGTTAAACAGCGAAATGCCCTGTTGAAATCGGTGCGCGGTAGGTCCGCATTAAGCACCTCGCAGGAAGCGACATTGCAGGCTTGGGATCTTCAGCTGGCTGCTACCGGTGCAAGGATCATGCGCGGCCGGTTGAAGATTCTTGAACTGCTCGAGCCGTATATGGCCGCTGCCTATGCTGATCTGGCCGATGGGGCCAAGACCGCCAGCATGCAGTATCTCAGCTCCATCAGCTCCGAGGGGCCTACCGCTGAACTCGACCATTCGGAACTTCCGCAATTGGGCCAGGACCAGCTGCAGGAACTGCTGCTGCAGGCGCTGGAAGCCAACCGGAGCCGGGAGCTGGAACGTGGCATCACCCTCTTCGGCCCGCACCGCGACGATCTGGCACTGTATCTGGGCCACACGCCAGCCAAGGGGTATGCATCCCACGGGGAAACCTGGTCTTTTGCCTTGGCTCTGCGGCTGGCCGCCTACCGGGTTTTCGGTGATGACGACCCCCGACCCGGTGCCGGTCCGATCCTGATTCTCGATGATGTGTTCGCGGAACTGGACGCCACGCGACGTGACCGTTTGGCCCATATCGTGGCCGGTGCGGAGCAGGTGCTGGTGACAGCCGCGGTGCCAGAGGATGTTCCGAAGGCTCTGAAAGGTGCGTTCTTCCAAGTGAGTCCGGGACAAGTCGATGACGCCTGAAGAGGAAATCGACCCGGCCAAGGCGCTGCTGAACCGGATGCGCAAACTGGCCGAGGAACGCGGCGAGGTGCGTATCGACGCGGCCCGGATGGCCCGGGTCCAACAACGCAAGTCCGCCCGAAACGCGGGAACCAAACCGGCACCATCGGTGCCCGGCACGGCAGGGCGTGACCCCCGAGCCATCGGCGAAGTCATTGGCAGGCTGTCCAAATCCCGGGGATGGGGCACCCAGGTGGCAGTGGGGTCGGTACTGGGGCGTTGGTCCGAGATCGTGGGCGAGGAAATCGCCGCCCACTGCAAACCCGAATCCTTCGAGGACACCGTGGTGGTGGTCCGTTGTGATTCGACTTCCTGGGCCACCCAGCTGCGCTTGCTCAGCCATGAACTGCTTAAGCGTTTCGACGCCGAACTGGGAACCGGGATCGTCACCGTGATCCGGGTTCTCGGACCGAATGCCCCATCCTGGCGCCATGGTCGGCGCTCGGTGACCGGACGCGGCCCCCGGGACACCTACGGCTGACAATTGCTGGTGCGCCATATGGCGCACCCACGCACCCCCATGCTGGATCCCCCCTCAGATGATCACCCCAAAACGCTCAGATGTCGGTTCTTGTGCGTTTAGTGGCCTGTTTTGTGCTGCCGATCCCAGCAATTTTCTATCTACCGGGTAGAATTGAAGCAAGTGTGTCGTTGCTGTGCGGATAGTTTTCCATCCAGCCGGACACAAGAACTTGACCGCGGAGATACCGGAGCGATCCGGGCCGTCGGTCTGCGCATCAAAATTCGAGGAGTACGTAGCACCCGTGTCTACCGAAAACGCTTCACCGCAGGAGCCGGCCAACAGCCCTAGCTCCACGGAATCGATGTCTTCCAAAGTCGAGCATACCTACGGCGCACAGGACATCACCGTGCTCGAGGGGCTGGAAGCGGTCCGCAAACGCCCCGGCATGTACATTGGTTCCACCGGTCCGCGCGGCCTGCACCACCTGGTTTATGAAGTCGTGGACAACTCCGTGGACGAGGCACTGGCCGGATACTGCGACACCATCAACGTCACCTTGCAGTCCGATGGTGGTGTGCGCGTGGAGGACAACGGCCGCGGCATTCCGGTGGATATCCATCCCACCGAGGGCAAACCCACCGTGGAAGTGGTCATGACGATCCTGCACGCCGGCGGCAAATTCGGTGGCGGCGGCTACGCCGTCTCTGGTGGCCTGCATGGTGTGGGTATTTCCGTGGTCAACGCGCTCTCCCGACGGGTGGAGACCAAGATCTGCCGCCAGGGCCACGAATGGAGCATCTCCTTCGCCGACGGCGGGGTGACCCGGCAAGAACTGACCCAGGGTGGGGCCACCGAGGCCACCGGCACCCAGCAGACGTTCTACCCGGATCCGGAGATCTTCGACACGGTCGAGTTCGATTTCGAGACCCTGCGTGCCCGTTTCCAGCAGATGGCATTCCTGAACAAGGGGTTGCGTATCCGTTTGTCCGACGAACGGGTTCTGGACAACGAGGTCGAGACCGAAGAGGACGAGACCGGCGAGAATGCCGCACCGAAGCCCCGCGTGGTGGACTACTTCTACGAAAACGGCCTGCTGGACTATGTCAAGCACCTGAACCAGGCCAAGAAGATCGAATTGGTCCATGACGAGGTCATCGCCTTCGAATCCGAGGACACCGAACGCGGGATCAGCATCGAGGTGGCCATGCAGTGGACCACCGCGTACGCCGAATCCGTGCACACCTACGCGAACACCATCAATACCCACGAAGGCGGTACCCACGAAGAGGGCTTCCGCGCCGCGTTGACCTCGCTGATCAACCGGTATGCCCGGGATAACAAGATCCTGCGCGAAAAGGACGACAACCTCACCGGGGATGACGCCCGCGAGGGGTTGACCGCGGTGATCTCGGTGAAGCTCTCCGAACCGCAGTTCGAAGGCCAGACCAAGACCAAGCTGGGCAACTCCGTGGCCCGCGGCTTCGTGCAGGGCATCGTGAACCAGGAACTGGGCGACTGGTTCGAGCGCAACCCGTCCGCGGCCAAGGACATCATCCGCAAGGCGCAGATGGCTTCGCAGGCGCGTCTGGCAGCCCGCAAGGCACGCGACAACGCCCGCCGCAAGTCCCCCATGGAATCCTTCGGCATGCCGGGCAAGCTCTCGGACTGCTCATCGAAGAACCCGGTGGAGTGCGAGGTCTATATCGTCGAGGGCGACTCGGCCGGCGGTTCGGCCAAGCGCGGCCGCGATCCGCATACCCAGGCGATCCTGCCGTTGCGTGGCAAGATCCTGAACGTGGAGCGCGCCCGGCTGGACCGTGCCCTGGGCAATGCCGAGGTCCAGGCGATGATCACCGCCTTCGGTACCGGCATTGGCGAGGAATTCGACATGGCCAAGCTGCGCTACCACAAGATCGTGCTGATGGCCGACGCGGATGTGGATGGACAGCACATCACCACCCTGCTGCTGACGCTGATCTTCCGTTTCATGCGCCCGCTGATCGAGCACGGCTACGTCTACCTGGCCCAGCCGCCGCTGTATCGCATCAAGTGGTCCAACGCCGCCCACGAATACGTGTATTCGGACAAGGAGCGCGATGACTCGCTGGCCAAGGGCGCGGCATCGAACAAGCGGTTGCCCAAGGAAAACGGCATCCAGCGCTACAAGGGCCTGGGCGAGATGGACTACTCCGAGCTGTGGGACACCACCATGGATCCGGCCCATCGCACCCTGCGCCAGGTCGCCATGGACGACGCGGCCGCGGCCGACGAGGTTTTCTCGGTGCTGATGGGCGAGGACGTCGAGTCCCGCCGCAGCTTCATCCAGCAGAACGCCAAGGACGTGCGCTTCCTGGACATCTAGGATCCGCAGCCGAAGAACTGCACCCCCAGCACCAAAGAATTCTTGACTTACCCAAAGGGATGAAATGAGCGACGAGCAGACTCCTGAGAACGAGCCGATCGACGGTGAGATCGTAGCCGCCGGCGACACGATCGACCGTATCGACCAGGTCGACCTCCAAACCGAAATGCAGCGGTCCTACCTGGACTACGCGATGGCGGTCATCGTGGGACGCGCCCTGCCCGACGTGCGTGACGGGCTCAAGCCCGTGCACCGCCGCGTGCTGTACGCGATGTACGATGGCGGCTACCGCCCGGAACGCGCCTACAACAAGTGCGCCCGCGTGGTCGGCGAGGTCATGGGCCAGTACCACCCGCACGGTGACACCGCGATCTACGATGCGCTGGTGCGCCTGATCCAGGATTGGGTCATGCGCTACCCGCTGGCCCTGGGCCAGGGCAACTTCGGCTCCCCGGGCAACGACGGGGCCGCCGCCCAGCGTTACACCGAAACCAAGATGGCCCCGCTGGCCATGGAAATGGTCCGGGACATCAACGAGGACACCGTTGACTTCCAGGACAACTACGACGGCAAGAACCAGGAACCCACGGTTCTGCCGGCCCGTTTCCCGAACCTCCTGGTCAACGGTTCCTCGGGCATCGCCGTGGGTATGGCCACCAATATCCCACCGCACAACCTGCGCGAAGTCGCCGAGGGTGTGCAATGGTACCTGCAGAACCCCGAGGCCTCCCGCGAGGAGCTGCTGGCCGCCTTGATGCAGCGGGTGAAGGGCCCGGACTTCCCTTCCGGGGCCATGATCCTGGGCACCAAGGGCATCGCCGACGCGTACCGCACCGGGCGCGGCTCGATCACCATGCGCGCGGTGGTCAACGTCGAGGAACTCCAGGGCCGCACCTGCCTGGTCATCACCGAACTGCCGTATATGGCCAACCCGGACAACCTGGCGATGAAGATCGCCGATCTGGTCCGTGACGGGAAAATCGGCGGCATCGCCGATATGCGCGATGAAACCAGTGGCCGCACCGGCCAGCGGCTGGTCATCATCCTGCGCCGCGACGCAGTGGCCAAGGTGGTGCTGAACAACCTCTACAAGCACACCGAACTGCAGTCGAACTTCTCCGCGAACATGCTCGCGATCGTCGACGGGGTGCCACGCACCCTGCCGCTGGACGGGTTCATCCGCCACTGGGTCACCCACCAGATCGAAGTGATCGTGCGGCGCACCAAGTACCGGCTGAAGAAGGCCGAGGAGGAAGCCCACATCCTGCGCGGGCTGCTCAAGGCCCTGGATGCCCTGGACGAGGTCATCGCGCTGATCCGCCGCTCCCCCACCACCGAGGCGGCCCGCGACGGGCTGATGGAGCTGCTGGACATCGACGAGGACCAGGCCCGGGCCATCCTCGACATGCAGTTGCGCCGCCTGGCTGCCCTGGAACGCCAGAAGATCCAGGACCGGCATGCGGAACTGGAGGTGATGATCGCCGAATTCAAGGCCATCATCGCCGACCCGCAGCGCCAGCGCACCATCGTCTCGGAGGAACTGGCCGAGATCGTCGATAAGCACGGGGACGATCGCCGCACCAGGATCCTGATGGGTTACGACGGGGACATGAGCGTCGAGGACCTGATCCCCGAAGAGGAAATGGTCGTCACCATCACCCGTGGCGGCTACGTCAAGCGCACCCGTATCGACAACTACCGCTCGCAGGCCCGTGGCGGCAAGGGCGTGAAGGGTGCCAACCTGCGCGGCGACGATGTGGTGGAGCACTTCTTCGTCACCTCCACGCACAACTGGTTGTTGTTCTTCACCAACCACGGCCGGGTCTACCGCACCAAGTGCTATGAACTGGCCGAGGCGGGACGCGACGCCAAGGGCCAGCACGTGGCCAATGTCATGGCCTTCCAACCCGATGAGCACATTGCCCAGGTGCTGGACCTGCGGACCTACGAGGACGCCGAGTACCTGATGCTGGCCACCCGCAACGGGCTGGTGAAGAAGACCAGGCTGTCCGACTACGACACCAACCGCACTGCCGGGGTCATCGCCATCAAGCTGCGCGAGGACGACGAATTGGTCTCCGCACAGCTGATCAGCGAATCCGACGACGTGATGCTGGTCTCACGCAAGGGGCAGTCGGTGCGCTTCACCGCCACCGATGCCGCATTGCGTCCGATGGGACGTGCCACCTCCGGGGTGACCGGAATGAAGTTCCGCGATGGCGACCAGTTGCTGGCCGCCGATGTGGTGCGCGATGACTCCTACGTCTTCACGGTCACCGACGAGGGGTATGCCAAGCGTACCGAAGTCGCCGAATACCGTGTGCAATCCCGTGGTGGCTTGGGAATTAAGGTTGCCAAGCTGAATGAGGAACGCGGCGAGCTGGTCGGCGCGCTGGTGGTTGAGGACAGCGACGAGGTGCTGGTGGTGATGGGCTCGGGCAAGGTCGTGCGTTCGGCCGTTTCCCAGGTGCCGTCCAAGGGCCGCGACACCATGGGTGTCATCTTCGCCAAGCCGGACAAGAAGGACCACATCATTGCGGTGGCCAAGAACTCCGAGGCCGAGCTCGAAGAGAACTCGGAGGAAAGTGCAGTACCGTTGAATCCAGAAAATACGACCGATGAATCATCCGTGGCAGCAATCCCCGCAGAGCCGGGTGCCGTGGATGAAAGCACTGACGGAGGTAACGCATGAGCACACCATCGACGCCTCGCCCGAGCGGTAATGGTGAATCAACAAATGCGACACCACGAACCACCCAGGTGAAACGCCCGGCACAGGGCAACGCAGCCCCGCGCCCCGGGGCACCCCGCCCCGCCCCCGCGCGCCCGCAGACCGCTGCCGGTCGTCCGGCCGCCGGTGCCCGCCCGGCAGGCGCCGCGGCGCGTCCCACCGGGTCCCGCCCGGCAGCCCCGGGCAACCGCCCTGCCGCCGGCCAGGAGAAGCTGGTGCGTCCGGCCCCCAAGGCCAAGGTGCGCAAGGCACGGTTGCTGGTTTCCAAGGTGGAGCCGTTCTCGGTGCTGAAGCTGGCGTTCCTGCTGTCGGTGGCCTTCGGTGTACTGACCGTGGTTGCCGCCGTGGCTTTCTGGGCCGTGCTGGACCTGACCGGCACCTTCGACAGCTTCAACCAGCTGATGCGCGATGCGATCGGCGCAGAGAGCAGCTTCGATCTGCGCGACGCCTTCTCGCTGGGCCAGGTGGCCTCCTATGCGACCATCCTGTCGGTGGTCAATGTGGTGGTCATCAGCGTGATCTCGATGCTTGGAGCGGTGCTGTACAACATCGCCTCCTCGCTGGTCGGCGGCGTTGGCGTGACCCTGACTGACGACTGATCAGCCACCGAATCGGGCCCCGGGAGCAACTGTGATGGATGCCACCGGGGCTCGATTTGTGTCCGGGACCAAACCCCGGTAATGTTTTATTTCGTTCCGAAGGGAATGGTAAGGGCGTATAGCTCAGGCGGTTAGAGCGCTTCGCTGATAACGAAGAGGTCCCAAGTTCAAGTCTTGGTACGCCCACGGAATCCTTACCGTCGAGAAAGAGGCAGTCATGAAAAAGCTCCTGATTCTCGGATCGATTGCGGCCGCAGCAGTGGTTCTGATCAAGAAGGCCAAGGGCTCTGCGGAGACCAAGGAAACCTGGCAACAGGTCACCGACGAGGTTTCCTGAACCTTTCGGGGGTATGGCGCAATTGGTAGCGCACCTGCTTTGCAAGCAGGGGGTTAGGGGTTCGAGTCCCCTTACCTCCACCAGAAGAAAAGAACTCCATCCGGCTGGATGGGGTTCTTTTTTGCGTTAAGGCCCGGGTACGGCCCGTTATGGGGCACGGTTCAACCCCATCGCATGGAACACGGAAAATTCGGCCCCGGTTTGGGGGTTGGTTCTTGTAACTTCGGCCAAAGCATACAAGGCTGGGGAAATAAGCCGCACTAAGACTGCATAGGACGGATACCTTCATGAGTACAACGCAAGATGACGAGGCCGAGACCACGAAGGGCCAGGCTGCTCTGGTACCGCCTCCCGAGGACCTCTCCGCGGCCCCCATCCCGGTGCATATGCATATCGCCGAGGATGATACCGACGAGCAGATCACCGAGAAACTGCGACGCCAAGGTGTGCGGTTGGGCCGCTTCGGGGTGGCCCCGGCGGTTTTCTGGCCAAGCCTGCTCGTGGTGCTCGCCGTAGCGTTCTTCGCGGTACTGGCTCCGAACTCCGCCGAGACCGCCTTCTCCGGGATCCAGGACTGGATCGTGGAGAACCTGGGCTGGTACTACATGCTGGTCGTGGGCGCGTTCGTGGCGCTAACCATTATCATCGGATTCTCCAAGCTCGGCCGGATACGGCTGGGTCCGGATAACGAAAAACCGGAATTCGGGATGGTGACCTGGTTCTGCATGCTCTTCGCCGCGGGCATGGGCATTGGACTGGTGTTCTATGGTGTGGGCGAACCGTTGACCTATGCCACGGTGGACCCCAAACCGGGCTGGGAAGGCACCGAAGGGCAGCTGGCGGCCTTGGCCATGGCCCAGACCTTCATCCACTGGGGTCTGCACCCCTGGGCCATCTACGCGGTGATCGGACTTTCGCTGGCCTACGCGATCCACCGGCGCGGCCGGCCGGTGTCCATCCGCTGGGCCCTGGAGCCCTTGTTCGGCGACAAGGTCAAGGGCTGGGTCGGGGACCTGATCGACATCCTGGCCATTTTCGGTACCGTCTTCGGTGTGGCCACCTCCCTGGGGCTGGGTGTGCAACAGATCGCCGCGGGGCTGCATGCCATTGGCATCGTGGACACCGTGGACAATATGCTGCTGGTCATCCTGATCACAGCCATCACCTTCCTGGCCACCATGAGCGTGGTCTCGGGCCTGACCGCGGGCATCAAGTGGCTGTCGAATATCAACCTGTCCATGGCCGGGATCCTTTTGATCAGCGTCTTGCTGCTCGGGCCGACCCTGTTCCTGTTCCAGAACCTGGTGCAGTCCCTGGGTGCCTATCTGGCCAATGCCCTGAACATGACCTTCGACGTCGGGGCCTTCCAACGCGATGATGCCTCACAGACCTGGTTCTCCGGGTGGACGGTCTTCTACTGGGGCTGGTGGATCTCCTGGGCGCCGTTTGTCGGGGTGTTCATTGCCCGCATTTCCCGGGGCCGAACGATCCGCGAATTCATTGCCGGGGTGCTGCTGGTTCCCACGGTCGTGGGGTTCATCTGGTTCTCGGTCCTCGGCGGGGCGGGAATCTACCGACAGATTTTCGGCGAGGGTGACCTGGTCCAGGACGGCGGAGTGTCGGCCGAGGGAGTGCTTTTCCAGGTCCTCGGCGACCTGCCGCTGGGACAGATCCTCTCGGTCCTGGCCATCGTGCTCGTGGCGATCTTCTTCATCACCTCCTCGGACTCCGGGTCGCTGGTCGTGGACATGCTCGCCTCCGGCGGACACCCCAACCCGCCAATCTGGTCACGTGTGCTGTGGTCGCTGATCGAGGGATTCGTGGCGCTGGCCCTGTTGTTGGCCGGAGGGCTGTCCTCGCTCCAGGCCGCCGCACTGGCCACGGCGTTGCCCTTCAGTGTCATCCTGATCCTGATGTGCATCTCCACGGTGCGTGGACTGCGCTACGAGAGCCGGGTGCTCGAGCACCAGGAGATGCAGCTGCGCTTGGCGCGGGTCACCGAACACATCTCGGGCGAGTTCATGGACAATATCGAGGACTATCCGGAGTTGCGCACCTACGTGGATGACCGCATCGATTACCGGATGAGTCGTAGCCGCGGCCGGATCAGCTGGCGGGACATGCCACGCAGCCAACGCCGCGGGGAGGGGCCGCCACCGGTGGAACCCGGCCCGTAGCCGGGATCAGGGGGCCTACCTAACCGAGGTAGGCCCTTTCGCGTACCCGGGTGTAATGGCCCAGCAACTGGTCCCCGATCGACTTCCAGGAGCGATCCTGCACGCTGGCGTGGGCGGCGCTGGCAAAGGCCAGGCGCTTGGCATCGTCGTACACCAGGTCGGCAACCTTCGCACGCAGCCCTGCCAGGTCCCCCGGGGCGTACAACCACCCGGTGCGTGAGGAATCCACCAGGTCCACCGGTCCACCGCGCCCCACCGCGACCACGGGGACTCCGCTGGCCATGGCCTCCTGGATGGTCTGGCAGAAGGTCTCCGACTCTCCGGGATGGACAAACAGGTCGAAACTGGCCAGCATCCCGGCCAGTTCCCCACCGGACAGGAAACCCGGGAAATACGCTCCGGGCAATTCCTGGCGCAGGGATTCACGCAACGGCCCGGAACCGACCACCACCAGTTTGGTTTGCGGCAGGTCCGCCAGCACCTTCAGGTCCGCGACCTGTTTTTCAGCGGCCAACCGTCCGACGTAGCCGATGATCCGCTCCCCGTTGGGGGCCAAGGTGGCCCGCAGCTCTTTATCACGCCGTGATGGGGTGAAAAGCGAGGTGTCCACTCCCCTGCGCCAGAGGGCCAGTCTCGGCACCCGGAGCCGCTCGAGCTGGTCCAGGGAAAAGCTGCTGGGAACCAAGGTCAGGTCGGCGGTGCTGTGCAGAACACGGACGTGTTCCCAAAGCCGGTTCTCCAGCCAGGGCACCTGGTAGCGGGCCGCATAGCTGGGAACCTCCGTCTGGTAAACCGCCACACTGGGTATGCCCAGATCCTCCGCTGCCCGCACGGCACGCCACCCCAACAGGAAGGGACTGGCCAGGTGCACCACATCGGGGGCCGACGCGCTGAGCATCCGGCGTAGCGATGCCACCGGGCCCGGAGCAAGCCTGACGCTCGGATAGCTCGCCAAAGCCATGGATGGCACCGTACGGACCGGAAATCCGCAATACTGGTCGGGAACCGGTCGCTGGCGACGGATATCGGCCAGAGACGTTGCCGGAGTGATGACCTCGGCCTGATGCCCGCGGGCACGAAGGTGCTCCAGGGTCTTCAGCACGGAGTTGGTGACACCGTTCATATGTGGCAGGAAAGACTCGGCAACTATGGTGACCTTCACGTTTCAAGGATGAATGGTACCCATGGCTGCCATATGAACCCGGGGTACCACGTCGGTGAACATCCGGAATCAGGCCATGCCGGACCGATCAGGGCGTGGGGTTCCGCGACCGCCGTGACCCGGCCGGTGGCGCCAGATACCGGCCCCGCGACGCGGCCCGGTGCCCGTACCGGAGAGCGAATATCGATTCCCGTCGGCGAACTGTAACCTTAGCTGGTGACCATACTTCTTGTAATCGTCGGTGTGCTCGGAGTCTCGGCGTCCGGTCCCCTGATTGCAGCCTTCCCCGCCGTACCGGTACTGGCCATGGCTCTCTGGCGCAATCTGGGTGCCACCGCGGTGCTGGCGGCCCCCACGGTCGTAAAGGATCCTGCATCCTTCCGTCGGATGGGGCGGCGAGAATGGATCTTCTGTACCATCGCCGGTGTCTCGCTGGCCCTGCACTTCGTCTGTTTCATGTACTCGGTCAGGATGACCTCGGTTGCCGCCGCCACCGCCCTGGTATGCATCCAGGGTGTCTGGATCGTCCTCTTCCAACGATTCCGCGGCATGCGGTACACCGCCAAGGTATTCGTGGGGATCGCCCTGGCAATCGTCGGCGTCGTGGTTATCACCGGGTTCGACCTGGGTCAGGGCCGCGAAGCGATCATTGGGGATTTGCTGGCCATAGCCGGAGGAATGCTTGCAGGGGCATATACCCTCGCCGGTTCGGTTGCCCGGCGAACCATGGGCACCGGGGCCTATACCTCGGTATGTTACGCCATCACCTCGGTCGTGTTGCTGGTGATCTGCCTCGTCACGGGTGAGCAAATCTGGGGTTTCGATGCCTGGGGCTGGTTCGGGATCGTCGCACTGACCGTGTGCGCCCAGATACTAGGTCATACGGCGTTCAACCACTTGCTGACCGTTCTGGGACCACTCACGGTTTCCACGCTGATCCTGCTCGAGATTCCGGGTGCGGCCTTTATCGCGGCACTTATGATCGGTCAGCTGGTGCCCGCCGGCACGGTGCTGGGTCTGGTGATCATCCTTGGTGGTTTGGTGCTGGTCATCCGCGGCCAGGCGCAGCAAGTAGTCCCCAAACTAGAAAATTAAACCAACAAGCCTATATGCGTCAATTCGCATACAGGCTTGTCGGTTGGCGTAAATCTATTTTTCCGACGCCAGGTCGCGGATCTCATCGACGCTGGCTGTCTTGGCTTCTCCAACCGGGTCATGTGTCGTGGCCTTGGGAGTCGGCAGCGTCCACGGATCATCGATCGGATTCGATGCCTTCCACGCGGCGACCAATGCGGCCACCGCAGCTGCTATCAGTCCGACGATGAGGAACTTCGTGAAACCACACTTCTTCTTTGCCATCAGTTCTCCTTGACTCCGGTTAACCTGTTCCTCATCCAGCCTAGGTACTTTTGGGCCAACGGGCTATGCGATTCGAAGGTACCGCGGTGAAAAGGATCGGTTTTCACTCAACGCGTAGTGTGGCTTTAGCGGTGCCGCATCACCTCATGGGAGAATGAACGCATGACTGCAATTGCTACGCATAAAGCTACGATTCACACCAATCAGGGCGACATCG
This sequence comes from Glutamicibacter sp. MNS18, assembly GCF_026107515.2. Classification (GTDB taxonomy): domain Bacteria; phylum Actinomycetota; class Actinomycetes; order Actinomycetales; family Micrococcaceae; genus Glutamicibacter. The sequence continues at coordinate 23,238 of NZ_JAPCHW010000012.1, forward strand.
TCGTCAACCTCTTCGGCAACCATGCCCCGAAGACCGTTGAGAACTTCGTCGGCCTGGCCACTGGTAAGCAGGAGTGGGTTCATCCTGAGACCGGTGACAAGAAGACCGATACCCCGCTGTACAACGGAACCATCTTCCACCGCATCATCGCCGACTTCATGATCCAGGGTGGTGACCCATTGGGCCAGGGCTTCGGCGGGCCGGGCTACCAGTTCGATGACGAAATCCATCCGGAACTGGACTTCAACTCCCCCTACAAGCTGGCCATGGCGAACGCTGGAATCCGTATGGGACGCGGCACTAACGGCTCACAGTTCTTCATCACCACCATCGCCACCAACTGGTTGCAGGGTAAGCACACCATCTTCGGTGAAGTGACCGACGAAGCCTCCCGCAAGATCGTCGATTCCCTGAACTCCGTGGCCACCGACGGCCGCGACAAGCCTCTCGAGGACGTTGTCATCGACTCGATCGACATCGAAGCCCTCTAGATCGTTGTTGCGTCGCTGACGCCCGAGGCTCCGGTAGTTCCCCGATTCTGGGAGCACCGGGGCCTTGTCCTTTAAAACCGACCGATTCTCCGACACCCGAGGTGGGAAACCATATGTCATATGGGCAAGTGTCCCCAGGCCCGACGCACGCACCTACTTGTTTTAGGCATCCCGAGACGATTTCCTATGTCTCCTGCCATCGTTGCGGCCGCCCGGTCTGTCCCGAGTGCCAGGTCCCGGCTCCTGTTGGTGTCCAATGCATCGAGTGCGTGCGGGCCGCCAACAAGGCCATCCCCCAGGCGAAAACCCAGTATGGTGGCACCGCGCGGGCCGGAGCGCCGGTCATTACCTATGGGATCATTGGCCTCAATGCCCTGATGTACCTCTTGCAGTGGATCGTGCCGAACTTTACCCAGCAGATAGTGCTGGTCGGCACGTTGGCGTATTGGGAGCCGTGGCGGATCCTCACCAGCGCCTTCGCCCACTCCCAGGGGTCGCTGCTGCATATCGCGATGAACATGTACGGTGTTTATATCTGTGGAACCTTGCTGGAACCACGTCTGGGCCGACTGCGGTTTATCTGGCTCTACCTTGTCTCCGCTTTGGGTGGGTCGCTTGGCGTTATGCTGCTCAGCGATCCGCTCAGCGCCACACTCGGAGCCTCCGGTGCACTCTCCGGGCTGTTCCTCGCGCTGTTCGTCGTCTTCAGGACCAACCGATCGGCTCTGCGTCAAATGGGCATCGTCCTGGCCCTGAACGCGATCATGGGTTTCGTGGTTCCCGGGATTTCATGGCAAGGGCACCTGGGCGGAGCGGTTGTCGGTGCGGTGGCTGCTGCTGCCATCACACTTATCCCCAAGGGACCCAAACGATCCACCGTTCAGTTCGTGCTATTGGGGATTCTCAGCGCGCTGGTGATCGGCATATTGTCCATCTCGGCCTTTGCGATTCGCTGGCCTTACCTGTAATTCGAACATCGACGACAACCGTTATCCACAAGCCTTGTCCACACTGTTAATAACTTACACACATGTAATTCACGGGCATGCACGGCCGCCGGAGGCCGTGCATGCCCTGTTTTTCGCCAAATCCACGACACCAAACGCTATTGTGCACAGTTTAATTCACATCTGTGGATAACTTTTAAACAGGGGGTGTAGATAAGAGTCGTTGCGAGCGAGCGCAGTGCTCCGGCAATTTCTTCGAATTTTTATGCGAACCGAGGTTGACATGGCCGAACCGGGGAGGCTGGGGCCTCTCGCGCACGGTATCCACAGTGGTAATCCACAGTGTTAATAACTTACAGGTCTGTAATTCAGATCCGGAAAACACTGTCATTCGGCGGATTTTCGAGCGCGGTCCACTGAGGGCGACCCCTTTATCCCCACTTGTGGATAAGGTTGTGAACAACATATGGGCTGGACTGTCCACAATGGCTGTGGATAGCTGTGGAAAAGTGTTGATAAGTCTTGTTAGAAGAGCGGTCGAGCCAGTTCTATGGCCAGATAGCACATGAAGATGCAGATCACCAGGTCCAGGACTTGCCAGGCCCGGGGATTTGAGAACACCTTGGAGAGCATTCCCGAAGCTGCGCCCAGGGCGCTGAACCACACGAGGCTGGCGCCGATGGCGCCCATGGCAAAAATCCATCGATCGGTGCCGAATGAATTGCCGATAGATCCCAGTAGTAACACCGTGTCCAGGTACACGTGGGGATTGAGCCAGGTGAGGGCCAGGGTAGTGAGGATGACCCGAGCCAGGGAGGAGCTGGCAGGATTTTGCCCCGCAGATATGAACGAGGGTTTCAACGCCCGCCGTAATGCGAAAATAGCGTAGCTGGCCAGGAATGCCGCCCCGCCAATACGGGCGATGGGAAGGATCCATGCCGCTCGTTCAATCAGCGCACCAATTCCGGCGATTCCCGCGGCAATCAAGAGCGCATCCGATATTGCGCACAGGGCCACGGCAACCCAGACATGCTGCCGGGTAATGCCCTGGCGCAGTATGTAGGCGTTCTGCGCACCGATGGCTACGATCAGGGACAAACCGGTACCGAATCCCGTCAGGGCTGGGGAAATGAGCATGGGATAACAGTAGGATGGTCCGGATTTCCTGTCGAACTTAATTAACTAAACCCACATTAGAATGGCTAATGTGAATTTCGATCTTGAGCAGTTACAGACCCTGCTGGCGGTCGTCGATGCTGGAAGCTTCGAGGACGCGTCAATCGATTTGGGGATCACCCCCTCGGCCGTCAGCCAGCGGATCAAAGCCCTGGAATCACGGGCCGGGGCGGTGCTGCTCGTCCGTTCCAGGCCGGTAACCGCTACGGATCAAGGACACCGGATTCTGGGATATGCCCGGCAGATCACCATGTTGGGTCGGGAACTGGGCGCCGAGCTGCAAGGTGACGGCCACTCGTCGGGCCGTGTGGCCATCACCGTGGGAGTGAACGCCGACTCACTGGCCACCTGGTTCGCGCCGGTTTTCACTGAACTGGCGCAACGCCGAGATCTGAGCTGCGAGTTCATCAGAGCCGATGAGCATCAAAGCTCCCGGTTGCTCAAGGAAGGCAAAGCCAGTGGAGTGGTGACCACCCGGGCAGAGGCCCTGCAGGGCTGCACCTCCCAACACTTGGGGACCATGCGCTACCGTGCGGTGGCCGCTGACCCGCTGGTCTCCGGCAATGGACAGGGCGCGTTGGATGCCAGGATGCTCTCCGCTCTGCCGGTAGTGAATTTCGACCGCGAGGATCCCCTGCAGCAGGATCTGCTCGAACAGGTCACGGGCACGCGCCGCTGGGATGACGTCCCGGTCCACTATGTCCCGGACTCGTGGCAGTTTGCCGCTGCCATCGAGGCCGGAATGGGCTGGGGGATGCTTCCCGAGGTGCAACTGCGAAGGCTGCCGGGGTTGCGGGTCCTGCATCCTGCGTGGATGATCGAGGTGCCGCTGTACTGGCAACGATGGTCGGTGGCGTCCTCCGCCCTGGATGACCTGGGACGGATGCTGTTGGCGGCGTCGTGTGATGCCGGTCTGCGCACGTTGTGAACGGCGGCAGCAATCGAGCGTGGCCGGTATAGCGGAAACCCCGGTCAGCATGTTACTGACCGGGGTTTCCGGAAAATCGGGGGTACCAGCCAGCTATTTCCAGTTTGTGGTCATGAAAAAGCCGACCATGGCGATGCCGAAGCCGATGACGATGTTCCAGCCACCGATATTCGGGATCGGGTAGAGGGTCTGCGAAATGTAGTAGACCATTACCCACACCAGGCCCAGCAACATGAGGCCGAACATGACCGGCTTGTACCAGGCAGGATTGGTCGTCTCAGCGCTGTGTGCCGCCTGCTTGTTGTTCCCCGGCTTATCCGTGCGACGCTTCGATTCAGGCAATGTGCAGCTCCCTAGCTTCTTCAGCCCAATGTAGTAATCGGGAAGCACCAAGGTGTTCCCGGTAGTCTTAAGGGCGAAGTGCCGGCAATCGAACGCCTGTACTTCGCTTAGCTTCCATACTAGCGGTTTCCGACGCGATGAATCTCGTTGAATCCGCTTCTATGCCAAGTACATTGCACCTATCTGCCTACTCCTGCGAGGAATGCATAGTGAACCGAACGGTCACACAACCTGGACGGCGAACTGCCCGGCCACAGGTTAGCGTTGGCAACCGGATTCTCGGTGTCTTCGGAGAAATCCTGATCACCCTTGGAATCGTCCTGATGCTCTATGTGGCGTGGGAACTGTGGTGGACGAATATCGACTCGGCCCAAGCCCAGAAGCAAGTGACCAACGAGCTGGTGCAGAACCTGGGGGACGTCCACATTCCCGAAGATGGGGACGATGACAAGGATTACGGACCGGCTCCGGTGACCCAGATCAATGACGGGGAAACCTTTGGAATCATGTACTTTCCCACATTCGGCCGTAACGGAACCCACCACCCGGTGACCAACGGGGTCGGCCCTGAGGTCATCAACCGGGTCGGGATCGGGCACTATCCGCAGACCCAGCAACCAGGGGAACTGGGGAACTTTGCGGTAGCGGCACACCGTCAGACCCATGGCCAGGTGTTCTGGGATATCGACAAGTTGGGCCAGGGAGATCGCGTCTACCTGCAAACCAAGGAAGGCTATTACACCTACACCTGGCGTTCGACCGAGATTGTGCAGCCGAGTGCCGGTGAGGTATTGCTTCCCGTTCCACATGAGTATGGTCTCGAGCCGACAAGCTCGATCCTGACCATGACCAGCTGCCACCCACCGTTCTCCACCCGGGAACGGATCATCGCCTATTCCGAGTTGACCAGTTGGCGGCCGTTGGAGGCCGGACCACCGGCCGAGATCCGGGATATGGTCAAGGACGCAACTTCGTAGGGACAGCACATGTATTCATGGATATTTCGTAATCTTCCCGGCCCATTGTGGCTTCGCATCATCTTTGCGATGATTCTGATCGCGGCCACCGTGCTATTACTGATGGTGTACGTTTTTCCGTGGCTGACCCAGTTCAGCCCATTTACCGAATCGACGATTGGTTTGAGGATACTGTGAGCACGATGAAGATCCTGGTAGTCGACAACTACGATAGCTTCGTTTACACATTGGTCGGCTACCTGCAGGAACTCGGTGCGCAAACCACCGTCATCCGAAATGACGAGTACAGCCTGGATGAGGTGATCGGGATGGCAACAGCACATGACGGCATCCTGGTCTCTCCCGGTCCCGGGGACCCTGCGGGGGCCGGTGTCAGTATTGGTCTCATCAAGTGGTGCGGCGAGCACTCAAAGCCCATGCTGGGGGTCTGCCTGGGCCACCAGGCGTTGGCCGAGGCCTTTGGCGCCACCGTCACCCATGCCGAGGAACTGATGCACGGCAAGACCTCGCAGCTGAAACACACCGGACACCCGATTTTCTCGAATGTCGCCAACCCGTTCACCGCCACGCGCTACCATTCGCTGGCTGCGGTGCGGGAGACCATTCCCGAGGAACTGGAGATCATCTCGGAAACCAACGGGGGAGTGGTGATGGGCCTGGCCCACCGGAGCAAGCCACTATGGGGTCTGCAGTACCACCCCGAGTCGGTCTTGACCCAGGACGGATATCTCATGCTGGGGAACTGGCTCGAGCACGTGGGGCTGAGTGGAGCCGCCTCGAAGGCGACCACACTCAGCCCGCTGTTCAGTGCCGAATAGTCAGGTCACCGACTAATCTTCGTCCGCATCGCCCTCATCCTCCGCTGATGGGGGCGTTGTCGGTTCCTCGGGACTTTCACTTTCTTCCTCGGTCGGGGAAGGGGAGGGCTGCACCGGCTCGCTGGCCACCAGTAACTGGATGATGCTGCCTTGGGCCACGTCCTCATTGGGACCCGAGGACTGCCTGATCACCGTTCCCGGCTCGGCATCATCACTTTCCTCGTAGCTGTACTGCACCTTCAGCCCCAGGTCCTCGGCCTCCAGTTTCTCTGTGGCCTCTTCCAGGGTCAGCTCCAGGACTCCGGGAACGGTGACCTTTCCGGTGGACAGCACCAGATCCACCTTGGTGCCGGCCTTGACCTTGGAACCCATCTCGGGAGTGGTCTTGACCACCCAGTCGGTAGGAATGCTTGGATGGTTCTCCCGGGTCACCTCACCGACTTCCAGCCCTGCGGCCCGCAGGGCCTCACGGGCGGCCACCTCGGTTTGGTTCGCCAGGGATTCGGGGATGGTGCGCTGCTCGGATCCATCGGAGATATACAGGCGGATCAAGGACTCCGGTGGGATCGAGACACCCTCCGCAGGATCGGTCCGGGTCGCCAGGTTCTGATCCACCTCGTCACTGAACTCGTGCTCGACCTGTACGGTGAAATTCAAGGCGGTCAGCTGGGCATACGCGTCGTCCTCGGACATGTTGGCGACGGCGGGGATCTGTACCGGAGCATTGCGTTCCTGCTCCATCTGGATCATCCGGAATACCATGAAGCCGGCGAAGACCACTGCGAGCACCGCGATGATCGAGATCAGCCACAGCATGCCGCGGTTCGACCTGGTCTTGCTGGTATTGTCCCGATGTTGCTGACGGGTGGCGAAAACCGGGTGCTCATCCGTGGCGGGATGTGCAGCGTGGCTGGTCTGGAGCGGAGCGTAGCTGCTGGTCGGCGCATCCTGGTAGAGGGCCACGGTTTGCTGGCTCGAGGTGTCCTGCGTGGCATCCCGGTAGGGGATTCCCTGGTAGGCATCATCCAGGGCACTGGCCAGGGCCCCAGCCGAGGCGAAACGTGAGTCACGTTCCTTTGACAGCGCCTTGAGCACCACCGCATCGTAGATCTGCGGTACGTCCGGATTGGCCTGGCTGGGGGGAACCGGATCCTCACCCACATGCTGGTAGGCCACGGATACCGGTGAATCGCCGGTAAACGGCGGCTTGTGCACCAGCAGCTCATAGAGCAGGCATCCGGCCGAATAGATGTCGGTCCGGTGATCAACGATCTCTCCACGGGCCTGTTCCGGGGACAGGTATTGGGCCGTGCCCACGACGGCGGCGGTCTGGGTCATGGTGGCCGACGCATCGTTCACGGCCCGGGCAATCCCGAAGTCCATGAGCTTGACGTGACCGTCCTCGGTCACCATGACATTGGCGGGCTTGATATCGCGGTGCACCACGTTCTTGGCATGTGAGTGCTCCAGGGCCTGGCAGACCCCGTGCATGACATCCACCGCGAATTGCGGCTGGAGGTCCTCGTCCTTCAACAGCTGGCGCAACGTCTGACCGGTGACGTACTCCATGACGATGTACGGCAGGTCCTCGGCCCGTTGCCCCTCGGCCTCGATGACCCCGGTGTCGTAGACGGCCACGATATTCGGGTGGCTCAACCCGGCCACGGCCCGGGCCTCCCGTTCGAACCGGGTGACTACCATCGAATCCCGGGCGGTATCGGGGCGCAGCAGCTTGATCGCCACCTTGCGGGAAAGGACACGGTCCGTTCCCAGGTAGACGTCGGCCATGCCACCACGCCCGATCAAGGACTGGACCTCATAGCGGTCATTGATCAGGGCGGGGATCCCCGGTGGAAGCGCTGAGTGCTCGCTCATCAGTCTTCGTCCGGCTCCGTATCGCTACCATCCGTGGCGGATTCGGTGGGTGTAGTCGTCGGGGTGGGGCTGGTTGTGGGTCCGGAGGAAATCACCAGGTCGACCCGCGTCCCCTGGGGTACCTCACCGCCTGAGGGATCCTGCTGCAGCACGGTACCAGCGACCCGTGAGTCCGGTTGTTCGGTCACCGATCCCACTGCCAAGCCGGCATTCTGTAACGCCGTTTGGGCCTGGCTGGACTGCTGGCCCACTACATTGGGTACTTCCACGTCGGTGATTTCCGGCGCCATCGCGTAGCTGACGCTGATCGTCGAGCCCGGGGCCACCGTGCCCATGGGACGCATGGAGGTTACGGTTCCCGGTTCAGTGGTATCCGATTCCACAGGTGTGGCGTTGACCGTCAAACCCAGGCCTTCCAACTGCGAGGTGACCGAATCGATGTGCTGTCCGGTCAGGTCCGGGACCGTCACCAATTCCGGACTGGATTCCTGGGTCGGTTCGGTGGTCTCCTGGGTCGGTTCGGTGGTTTCGGTGGTCGGCTCGCTGCTTTCGGTCACGGACACCGTTGGTGAGGGGGAGCTGGTTTCCCCAGGTTCATCATTCCCGGTGAGCAGCGGCATCAGCCAGGCGCCCAAGCCGATCAGCACACCGAGCACCACCAGCACCACCAACGGGATCAGCCACGGGCTGGACTTCTTTTCATCGGCGTCGTGCTCGTCCTCGTGGTCTGCCAGGTCATCGGAGTCGAAGTCGCTGTAACCCGCGGAAGCCTGGAAGGACTCGTCGGCCGGTCCGGCCACCGGCAGGGCGCTGGTGGCCGGTGAGGCCTCATGGACGGAAGTCTGCTGCGAATGCACCTGGGTGGCGTCATCACCCAGGCCCAGGGCCTGGGTTGCGGCGTCATCGATGCCGGTAAGCAGCATGCCCGGAACGGCGATGACCGCAGTGCGGGTATCCTCGACCCGCAGGGCCTCGGCGGCCTCGGCCAGGGCATTGGCGTTCTTCGGGCGTTCGGCAGGATCCTTGGCCAGCATCGACATGATCAGCTGGCGTACCGGGCCCGGGATGGACTCGGGCAATGGCGGGGGAGCGTCGTTGACCTGGGCCAGCGCGATCGCGATCTGCGATTCTCCGGTAAACGGCCGGCGTCCGGCCAGCAGCTCGTAACCGATGACACCCAGGGCGTAGATGTCGGAACTGCCGGTGGCGGTCTGACCGGTGGCCTGCTCGGGCGCCAGGTACTGGGCGGTACCCATCACCTGGCCGGTGGCGGTCAGCGGGACCTGGTCGGCCAGGCGCGCGATGCCGAAGTCGGTGATCTTCACCTTGCCCGACGGGGTGACCAGGATATTTCCCGGTTTCACATCCCGGTGGACCAGACCGTGTTCATGGGCGGCGGCCAGGGCCCGGGCGGTTTGCGCAATCAGCGAGAGCGTGCGGTCCACATCGAGCTTGCGGTCGCGCTCGATGATGGTGGACAGCGGCGGGCCGGGCACCAGTTCCATGACCAGGTAGGCCGAACCGTCTTCTTCGCCGTAGTCGAAGACACCGGCGATCCCCGGGTGGTTCAGCAAGGCGGTATGCCGGGCCTCGACGCGGAAGCGGGTCAGGAACCCCTCGTTGCCGGTGTACTCCTCCTTGAGGATCTTGATGGCGACCAGGCGCCCCAGCACCTGGTCGCGAGCTTTCCAGACCTCGCCCATGCCACCGATCGCGATGCGGTCGGTCAGCTTGTAGCGACCTCCCAGGGTTGTCCCGGTTACTGGTCTCACTGGTTGAACACCGCCTCTGTCATTTGCTTCATCAGGTCTACTGCCACCCGGGAGTGGGTGTTGTAGTCAACTCTTTGCAAGGCCACCGTAATGGCCACTTCCGGGTCATTGCCCGGTGCGAACCCGGTAATCCAGGAGTTCACCGTGCGACCGTGCCCTTCTTCGTTTACGTCGTAATTCGCCGTGCCGGTCTTGGCCCGCAGATCCACCCCGGGAACCTGGGCTCGCACGGCCGTGCCGTTCTGCACCGGTTCCTTCATCAGCTCGGCCACCTGGTCGGCGATCTCCTCGGTGGTGGCGGTGGAGAACTCCTTGGGCTGCGGTTCCTCGATGACCCGCAGATCCGGAGCGATGACCTTCTTGATCAGGTTCGGCTGCATGATCACCCCGCCGTTGGCGATGCCCATGGCCACCATGTTCATCTGCAACGGGGTGGCCTGGTTGTCGAACCCGCCAATGGAACCCTGCGCCAGTTGACCTGCATCCATATTCGGCGGGAACTGGCTGTTGATCACCGACAGCGGGATGCTCAGCTGCTGGTTGAACCCGAAACGCTCCGCCACATCCTCAAACGGGGTATTGCCCAGCTTCTCGGTCATCAGTGCGAACGGGGTGTTGCAGCTGTTGGCGGTGATCCAGCGCAGGGATGCCTCGGTCCGGGTCGAACAGCGGCCTTCGGCGAAGTTGCTGATCCTCGCCCCGGCGATATTCACCTCGTTGGGATTCGCGATCGCGGTGTCCAGATCGTATTCGCCGGATTCCAGACCGACAACCAGATCCAGGATCTTGAAGCTCGAGCCGGGGTTGAAACGATTGCCGATGGCAGGGTTGATATAGGGGCTCAAGCCCCTGACCTCGGTCAGCGCCTTCAGGTTCTCGTTGGCCAGCTTGGTGGAGTGCACCGACAGATCGTTCGGGTCGAAGCTGGGCTTGGAGGCCATGGCCAGGATGTTGCCTGTCTTCACCTCGGTGACGATGATGCTGCCCATGACGTCATCGGGCAGCATGGCGAAGGCGGCCTGCTGCAGCCGGTCATCAATGGTCAACTCCACCGAGGCTCCCTCGGAGGAGTTGCCGGTGAACATGGCCGAGAGCCGGTCGAAGAGCAGATCGGAATCGTTTCCGGTCAGCCAGCCGTTCAATTCGCTTTCCAGGTGCGTGGACATATTGGCCAGCGAGTAGAAACCGGTCAGATGCGCATAGGCTTCGGGTTCGTTGTAGGTGCGCTGGTAGGTGAACTGGCCGTCCTCGGTGGGAACCGATTCGGCGATGGGCTTGCCATCGACCAGGATCGCCCCCCGGGGCAGGTCGAATTCACGATAGAGCTGGCGCTTGTTCAGCGAGTTGCCGGCCAATTGTTCGGCGGCGAAGAACTGGATGTAGCTCAATCCACCGAAACAGATGACAAATAACAGCACCAGCGCGATCCAGACGCGTCGAATAGCCTGGTTCACTTGGTTTTCACCGCCTTCGTACTTGCCGCGCCGGGTGTGGCGACCTCATCGGTGGGCCCCACACTGCCGGACATCGGCCTGCGGGAATTATGTGAAATCAGCAGCAACAAGGCCACAATGATCCAGTTGGCCAACAGCGAGGAGCCGCCGGCGGCCATGAACGGTGTGGCCAAGCCGGTCAATGGGATCAACCGGGTAACACCACCGACGATCACCAGGCACTGCAGGGCCAATGTGAAGGACAGGCCGGTGGCCAGCAACTTGCCGAAGGTGTCGCGCGAACCGAGTGCCGCGCGCATGCCCCGGGTGACCAGCAGCAGGAAGAGCATCAGGATGGCGGCCAAGCCGATCAGTCCCAGCTCCTCGCCGAAGGAGGCGATGATCATGTCGGAGTTGGCCAGCGGCACCCGATACGGGGAGCCGTTGCCCAGCCCGGTCCCGACCAGCCCGCCGTCGGCCATGCCGAACAGGCCCTCGACAATCTGCATGCTGCCGCCCTGGGCGTGGTACACCTCCGGGTCGAAGGCGTTGATCCAGGTATTCAGGCGGCGGGTCACATGGGACATCGTGGTGGCGGCGAACAGGCCACCGACAACCACCATCAGCAGGCCGATCACCACCCAGGAGATCCGGGCCGTGGCCACGTAGATCATCACGATAAACAGGCCGAAGAACAGGATTGATGAGCCCAGGTCACGTTGCACCACCAGGACTCCGATGGACACCAGCCAGGCAATCACCATGGGCGCCATATCGCGCATCCGCGGAAATTGCATCGGACCGAACTTGCGCCCTGCCATCAGGATCAGGTCGCGGTTCGAGGACAGGTATCCGGCAAAGAAGATGGACAGCGTGATCTTGGCCAGTTCGCCGGGCTGCAGCGAGAATCCGGCAACGCGTACCCAGATCCTGGCACCGTTGATGGTCACTCCGAGCTTCGGGATCATCGGCAGCAGCAACAGCAGGATGGATACCAGCAGGGCGATATAGGTAAAACGGCGCAGGTTACGGTGATCCCGCAGGGCCCAGAGCACCACCGCCGCGATCAGCATCGCAATACCGGTCCAGATCAGCTGCCGGAAGGACTGCTCGGTGGAACGGGACAGGTCGATCCGGTGGATCATGGCCAGCCCCAGGGAGTTCAAGGCCACCGTGATCGGAAGTATTACCGGATCGGAATATTTGGCGAAAATCCGCAACAGCACATGCAAGAGCAGGGCCAATCCGCTGAGGATGCTCATCTCCACGATGAAGTCGGTATGATCCACCTCGTCCGTGGCGCTACCCACCAGGTAGAACGCGGCAAAACCCACCCCGAGTGCCAGGACCAGCAACAGGAGCTCGAAATTGCGCCGGGGGACCGGTGCGGTCTGCAATTCGCTCATTGCATGATCTCCTCACAGTAGGCGGGTACGGTTTCCTGCTCGGGGTCCGATTCATCGCCCCCGGGGGCCTGGACCGGACAGTTCTGCTTGGCGGTCACCAGCAGCTCATGCACCATCGACTGGGCATGGTTCAGGTCCTGCGCATGCAACGCACCCTCAACACGCTGGCGTGAATAGGCCGGCAGGGCCTCGAGCGGGATGTTGCTGACGGATTCGACCTCGGAGAGCGAAATCGGCCCCAGTTCCTGGGGTACCCCCCGGTAGATGGCCACATTGCCGTCCTTGGGGGCAACGAAGTACTGCGTCTGGGTCCAGAGGTATCCCCAGGCGCCGACAATGACCACCAACACGCTCATAAGGGTCAGCAACACCGGGAGGAACCAGCGCCGACGCGGTGCGGTGCTCTCCAGCGGATCGAGCATGTCGCTGGCTTCGGGAGAACGGTGGGTCAGTAGCGCGGCTGCCCGGCGTTCGCCGGTGCTCTGCGTCACCACGGGTATCTGGCCGGTTTGCGTGGCCAGGTCCGCTGCGCCCACCAGCAGGTGGGGCCGCTGCGAGATCTCATGGCGCAACAAGGAGGCGCTGGCCTCGACATCTCCCTCGGCGGCAATGGTCAATTGCCCGGTATCCGGTTCGGGATCATCCGAGGCGGAGGCGATGCGGGGTTCTTCCGCGGCATCAATGACATCAAAAATGACGATGGTGACATTGTCCGGCGCGCCGTTGTGCAAGGTGGTGGCCACCAAGTCGGCCACCGCCTCGTTCATGTCGTGGGTGGTCCGCAGGGTCTGCTCGATAATGGCATCCGGGACCACATCGGTCAGCCCGTCGGAGCACAGCAGCCAGCGTTCACCTGCGGCGGCGGGCAACTGCTGGATATCCAGTTCCGGAGAGGCATCCGAATCGCCCAGCACCCGCAACAGCACGTTCTTATGCGGATGGACCAGCGCCTCGGCCGGGCTGATCCGACCTTCCTCAACGAGACGTTGGACAAAGGTGTGGTCGCGGCTGATCTGCTCGAAGACCCCGTCCTTGAGCCGGTAGGCCCGTGAATCGCCGATATGGGCCAGGTGCAGCACCTGGTCTGCAAGCAGGACCGAGGTAACCGTGGTGCCCATTCCCGAGAGCTTGGGGTTCGCTGCCACCAATTCGTTCAGCACCAGGTTGGCGGCCTGGATCTCGTCGGGCAGCGCGTTCTGCGGATCCGGGGTGTGAGGTCGATCCAGATGGATCAGATCCAGCACAGTGGACGCCGAGGCGACATCCCCGCCAACATGACCGCCCATGCCATCGGCCAGAACCGCGAGGTACTCCCCGGCGTAGGCCGAGTCGTCGTTCTTCGAACGCACGCGGCCCACGTCGGATAGGGCGGCAAATTTGAGCTTCAACGCCATAGGCTAGGCTTTCAACTCCAGCACGGTCTTGCCGATCCGGATGCGCTGGCCGATTTCCACCTGCTGTGGACGGGCCAGCTGGTTTTCCCCGACAAAGGTGCCGTTGGTGGAGCCCAGATCCTCAATGAACCATCGTGAGCCCTGCGGGAATAGCCGGGCGTGGCGCCCGGAGGCATAGTCGTCATCCAGCACCACCGTGGCGTCCTGGGCGCGGCCGAAGAGGATGGGGGTGCCTGCAAGCTTGATTTCACGGCCCGACAGGGGGCCTTCGAGAACCAGCAGCGCGGTGGCAGCCTTCCGGGCCGTGGGTTCCGGTTCCGCCAGCTGCGGGTTCTTCTTCTTGGCACGGGCGCTGGGTTCACCGGTGCGTGCCCGGGTTCCGATGACCAGATCGCGGCGCATGGCACCAACCACGCTGAGTACCAGTAGCCACAGCAGGACCAGGAAACCGAGACGGAACAGGGCCAACACCAGGTCGTTCATGCGTGTCCTCCTGATTTGTGGGTGATGAGGCGGAAGACGACCTTGGTCTTGCCCAGGGAAATCACCGAACCATCCGAGACGCGCGTTTCGCCGGTGATCCGCCGACCGTCGACGTAGGTTCCGTTGGTGGAGCCCAAATCCACCACGACGTAGCCGTTCTGGCGCTTTTCCACCCGGAAGTGCTGGCGCGAGACCCCTGGATCCTCGATGGGGATGTCAGTTGAGTTCGAGCGTCCCAGCACGATCGAGGGATGGTGCAGGGCATAGCGTTGGCCGCCGACTTCCAAGACGGCCTGCTTGGCCAAGGGGGCCGCCGGCGCCGGGGAAGCCTGGGTCCGTGGCTGTGCCATGGTCCTGGCCGGGTTCGGGGTCGATGTCGGGGCCGGTGTGGGTGCCACCGGCGCGGCAGGTGGTGCCTTGACGGCTGCCGAGGCGGCTGCATCCGTTGACCCCTTCTTGATCGCGGCGGCAATCTCGAACTCACCGCGACGGTGTTCCTCTTCACTCACGAAGTGGATGCGGATGTCATCCTGGACCGAATAACCCTGCCTCACGGCATGGTCTGCGGTGACCTTGGCCATTTCGTTGACGACTTCCGACCCCCAACCCTTGGCGGTCTCGTAGTCGTCCGCGCTCAGGCGGACCACGAAGTCGTTAGGTGCCAGGCTGCGACCTTCGCTGATGGCCATGATTCCCCGGTCCATCTCGTTGCGCAGCGCAGTGGTGAGTTCCACCGGTTTGATCGCTGCGCTGCTGTTGCCACGAAAGAAGCTGGTGACGACCTTCTCTAGACCACGTTCGACGTTGTCGAGAAAGCTCATTTCGAGCGCTCCTTTCCTCGGATACATGCATGTCGCAGACAGGTTGTCTGGATCTCCCGCCATCATGGCACGGAACTTCATTGTCGATCTTACTGTTTTCAGCTGTGGAATTGCAGAAAGTATCCTGCGCGCAGTCCGACGATAGGCCAACGAATAGCGTGTCGAAAGAGTTTCGATTGTGTTGGTGGACACATCGGGGTGGATCGATTAGGAGAATCGAAACGAGTATGTATAAGATTATTCTCGTTGCTGCGAGAGTAGCGAACAAGCGCGAGTGGCGGAATTGGTAGACGCGCTGGCTTCAGGTGCCAGTGCCCGCAAGGGCGTGGGGGTTCAAGTCCCCCCTCGCGCACAATAAGGAAATGACCCTTGACCAGAGAAGAAATTCTCACGGTCCAGGGTCATTTTCGTTTCCCCGGAACTTCCCGCGCGGATCCAGTCGGCCCCCTGTTGGCCTGCAGGGGATGCCGGGATCCGACGGTGCGTGCCAAGCCGGGGTGGATTGGGCCCTTCCGCGGTGCCTGAGGACGGGTTCATCCAACGGTGGTGTCACCGCCGTGCGATTGCCGCCTGCGGGTCCGGCCCCGGGGCATTGCGCGGGTAGCTTCCGTTTTCCACGCTGCGGCGTGGAGGGTTCACTGGCCGTGGCGTGCTGGATCTCACGGATGTTTCCGTAACGGGAGGGCATACCTTCGGCGGGTGTCAGAGGGAAGGAAGTATGCCCGGATAGTGAACCCTGAACCACCACTCTAATATGTGATCACAAATCACACAATGGTCCACTGAGAAAAATACTAATCCCTTCCAGGGGGTGTTTCTGATCACAGATCACGTGTAGTATCGCTTCTTGTCCACAGGTGCGGGTGTCAACCGACCATCTGGAGAGACAAATGGAACTCATTAACAGCATCAGCTCCTGGATCTGGAATCCCATGGCGTACTTTGCGCTGGGGATCGGCGTCTTCTTTACCTTGCTGACTAAGGGTGTTCAATTCAGACGCCTGCCCGACATGATCCGTCAACTCAAGTCGAGCAAATCCGGCGATGGCGGATTGTCCTCGTTCCAGACGTTGGCGTTGACCTTGTCCTCGAGGATGGGCGTGGGCTCCATTGCCGGCGTGGCGACAGCGATCGCCGCGGGAGGCCCGGGAGCGATCATGTGGATGGCCATCACCGGTTTGCTGGGGGCGACATGCGCCTATGGCGAAGCGGTCCTGGCCCAGGTGTTCAAGCGCCGGGTCCAGGGCGAGGACCGCGGAGGCATGCCCTACTACATCAAGTACGGGCTCAAAGCCCCCTGGTTGGCAGCGGTTGTTGCCACCGTCACCGTGATCGGCTACGGGTTCGTGTTCCCGGGAATCCAGGCCAACAACATCGCCTCGAGTGTCGAACAGGCCTTCAACCTCACCCCGTGGATCACTGCTGTGGTGATCACCTCCCTGCTGGCCATCGTCATTGTCGGTGGTACCAAGCGCATCGTTAGCGTCGCCAGCACGATCGTGCCGATCATGGCGGTGGGCTACATGCTCACTGCCTTGATTGTCATCTGCTTCAACCTACCTCGGGTGCCGGAGACCATTGTCATGATCGTGCAAAGCGGCGTGGGGATCGAGCCGATGTTCGGTGGCCTGCTGGGCTATGCGGTGGCCTGGGGTGTGCGTCGGGCGGTGTTCGCCTCGGCTACCGGACTGGGTGAGGGAACCTTCGCGGCGGCAGCCGCGGACACCACACATCCGGGCAAACAGGGCATTGTCCAGGCCTTCAGCATCTACATCGATATCCTGCTGGTGTGCATGTCTACCGGGCTGATCATCACTGTCACCAACTCCTACCATGTGCTCGACAAGGCCGGGGGTTTCCTGGTCAACCACGTCCCGGGGGCCGTGGCCGGACCGAACTTCGTGCAACTGGGGATCGACCAGACGCTTCCGGGGTGGGGATCCATTTTCGTGGCAATCGCGGTCTTCCTGTTCGCTTTCACCTCCCAGGTGTTCTTCTTCTACGTGGCCACGACCAACCTGGTGTTCCTGCTCGGGGAGAGACGCAACCGGCTGCTGGAAAGCCTGTTGAAAGTTGGCGCGTTGTCCATTTCATTCATCGGTTGTGTGGTGCAAGCCGAGGCGATGTGGGCTGTGGGCGATATCGGCTACGGGATCATCGGCTGGTTGAATATGGCCAGTGTTCTTCTGCTGACGCCGATTATCCGCAAGATCGTGCGCGACTACGACCGCCAACGCAAGCTGGGGCTCGATCCCACCTTCGACCCGCTGGCCTTGGATATCCAGGGGGCGGATTACTGGGTCGAGAAGAACCGGGTGGCTGCCGGGAAGGCCGTTGTGATCCCGGGTGGGAACAACACGCGATGACCAGAGCTTAGGGGGCGGACTTCGCGTGGAGACAACGGACCATAGAATAGGCGATATGCCCATCCGGAAACTTGAACCCAACGCATTGGTCGGAGACCAGGCCTTCACCGCCATCCATGACGCGATCATGAACGGTGACTTCAAGGCGGGTTACCGCCTGAGGATCCGCGACCTGGCCGAGGGGCTTGGTACCAGTGTCATGCCGGTGCGCGAAGCGATCCGCCGGTTGGAGGAGATCGGGCTGGTTGAGACCGTGCCGTACCGCGGCGCGGTGGTGAAGGGCTTCACTGCGCAGGAATTGGAACACGTCTACTCCACCCGGAGGCTCTTGGAGATCGAGGCGTCCAGGCTGGGCGCATTGAATGCCTCGAGCCAGACCATCCAGCGGATGACCGAGGAGTTCGGACTCATGAAGAATGCCTTGTCCAAGGGGGATGTGGCTGGATACCTGGATCGTGATGAGGCGTTGCTCGAGGAGTTCTACGCGGCTGCCGGAAATCCGGTGCTCAGCGAACTGATTGGGAACCTGTGGAAACGCTGCCGTTCATACAAGCTCGTGGGGGCCCAAGAGGCGGTGGACGCCGGCGTCAGCCCTGCCCTGTGGCATTACCAGGCGGAACTGATCGAGGCGGTCCGGGCCCACGATGCCCAGCGCGCCGTCACGGCCACGGCGGCCTCGCTGGATGAAGCGGCCAGCCGCATCGAGGATGCCATGAACGCCATGAGCGGCGACTAGACGCCTGCCGACCCCGGCCCCTACCTCGGCCGCCCTATCGGTTTAGCACCGACCGGGCGGCCTTTTTCGTGCCTGATTTCCATGGAATGCGGAAGTGGAAGCGGTTCGATGAAAATAGATCGCCGAAAGCTATTGTGTGATTTGTGATCACATCTTATGCTTGTGAGACGCAGCGCACATCTGGTGGATGTGGTGGGCCGCGGGTTCGAGATGGCGTCATTTCAGGGAACCTGCCCCTTGGCTTCGGGTTGACCCTGAATCACTTCTTGAAAGGAAAACTACGATGAAAGATGTCATCATCGTTGGCGGTGGACTGGCCGGGCTGTCCGCAGCGTGGCGCCTCCGCCACTTCGATACCCTGGTTTTGGAATCGGAAAGCCGGGTCGGTGGGCGAATCCGCTCGGAAAAGCGCGGCCGCTACTTCCTGAACTGGGGCGGACACGTCTTTGCCGGTGAGGGCAGCAGCACCCACGCATTGTTGGGTGAAACCGGCACCCGGGCCGTGACCGTTCCCGGGGTCCTGGCTGGGTTGCAGATGAATGGGAAGCTGCTGCTCAAGGGGCAGATCGCCAGCTACCCTTTCCGGGTGCCGATGTCGTTGTCCTCCCGTGTGGCACTGCTGAAGACCGGCGCCCGGGTGGGCCTGGATGTGCTGCGCTACGCCAGGGTTGTCCGCAAACGCGCGGGGGAAACCCCGGAAATGCGCCAGCAGCGCATCTACGACTTCGAGAACACCCGGTCCTTCCAGGACTACGTCGGTGACCTGTCCCCGGATGTCGAGGCCCTGTTCAAGCCGACGGTCACCCGTTCGGCGGCCGATATGGACCAGCTGGCCGCCGGGGCGGGCATCGGGTATTTTTCCCTGGTATTCAACGTCGGCCAGGGGCTGAACCAGCACATTGCCGGCGGGCCGTCCACGCTGATCGGCAATATCGCCGGTTGCCTGGGTGAGCGCATCGAACGCGGTGCACAGGTCACCGAGGTCATCCACCGCGAGGATTCGGTACTGGTGCGCTACGAGCGCGACGGGAAGGCCCACGAGGTGGAGGCCCGCACCGTGGTGATGGCCACCCCGGCCACGGTGACCCACCGGGTCACCCGGGGTCTGCCCGAGGAGCTTCACCAGGCCCTGGGCCAGATCAGGTACGGCGAATACGTGTCGGCGGCATTCCTGACCAACGAGACCTCACCGCGACCCTGGGACGGTGCCTACGGGATCGCCACTCCCAAGCGGTCGTTCAATATCGCCCTGAACATGGGCAATGTGGTTCGCGGCGGGGATTCAACCCGGCAACCCGGCGGCAGCCTCATGGTCTTCTCCCCGGCCAGCCTGGCCCGCGAGCTCATCGACCTGAGCGACGAGGAAATCACCGAAACCTACCTCAGGGACCTCGACGACGCCCTGCCCGGATTCCGTGCCGACGTGACCGAGGCAGTGGTGCAGCGCTGGCGCACCGGTGCCCCCTACTGTTTCCCCGGCCGTGCCGCACTCCAACCGGTTTTGACCAATCCCGCACGGCGCATCTTCCTGGCCGGGGACTACCTGGGCACGTTGTATACCGAAACCGCGATTTCCTCGGGTTTCGCTGCAGCCACCCACGCGGCCAGCCTGCTGGCCCCGGAACTAGAACACGCCACCATCCAGGCCTGAACCAAACGACAACCAAGGAGATATCCAATGACTACCGAATTGCGCGGGGTACTGACCGCACTGGCCACCCCCTTCACCGAGAGCGGTGAGCTGGATCTGCCCAAGCTGCGCTTCCTCGTGGACCGATCCGTCAATGCAGGTGTGGGCGGCGTGGTAGCCGGAGGATCCACCGGCGAATTCGCCGCCTTGAGCACGGCCGAACGCGAACTTGTCGTGCAAACCGTGATCAGGCATACGGCGGGCCGGGTTCCGGTGATCGCCCAGACCGGCGCCACCAGCACCGTCGAGGCGATTCGGCTGTCGAAGGCCGCCGAAGCGGCCGGTGCGGATGTGCTGATGCTGGTCACCCCGTACTATGAGGCGCTGACGCTGGAGGAAACCGTCGACTACATCAAGACGGTGGCCAGAGCGGTGTCGCTGCCGGTGATGCTCTACAACATCCCCGATGCCACCGGGGTGAACCTGGATCCGCAGACGATTTCCTCATTGGCACGTGAGGTGGAGAACATCCGCTACGTCAAGGATTCCAGCGCGAATTTCGAACAGGCCCTGCAGCTGATCCATCACCACTCGCAGGATATCGCCACCTTCATCGGCTGGGACGCCTACACCTTCTCGGCCTTGGCCGAGGGAGCGGCCGGCGTGATGGCCGGGGCGGCCAATGTCGTGCCGGAACAGCTGGTGGACGTGGCACGCCGGATCGGGGCCGGAGATATCACCGGTGCCCTGCAGCAGTGGCGCGGGGTGTACCCGGTAATCGATTCGCTGCTCTCCTTGCCGTTCATCTCGGCGATCAAGGAGGCGTTGAAGATCCAGGGACACCCGGTGGGTGACCCCCGCCACCCGGTTTCGCCGTTGACGCCGGAGCAGGCCGAACTGGTGGTCCGGGCCCTGCAGGAATTGCCAGAGAACTCCCTCATCTCCTAGCCGGACCCATTTTTCGTGAAAGGAACGCAATGGCACTTGTGAATGCCCAAGACCGCGAGGTACTTCGTGGTCCCGTGCAGGACGATACCCGCCTGTTGCCGCCAACGGATCTGTTCATCAACGGCCAATGGCAGTCATCGCATGGCTCCGAGCAGGCGGTGGTCATCGACCCGGGCACCGAACAGGAGATCTGCACTGTTCCACGGGGCGATGCCGCGGATGTCGACCGGGCAGTTGCCGCGGCGAAGGAGGCTGCACGATCCTGGGGTGCACTGGTGCCCAGGGAACGTGCGCAGATCCTATTGCGCCTCGCCCAGCGCCTGGAGGATCACGCCGCCGAACTGGCAGCCCTGGAATCCTGGAATACCGGCAAGCCGCCGGCCGTGGCGGCCGATGATGTGGCCAGCGCCGTGGACTCCTTCCGTTTCATGGCCGGGGCGGCCCGCTCCACCACCACTGTGGCCTCGGGGCAGTATGCCGAAGGCCACCTGTCGCTGATCCTCCGGGAGCCGCTGGGCGTGGTCGGCGCCGTGACCCCGTGGAACTACCCGTTGCTGATGGGGGTATGGAAGAT
The DNA here is from genome assembly GCF_026107515.2 of Glutamicibacter sp. MNS18. Lineage (GTDB taxonomy): Bacteria > Actinomycetota > Actinomycetes > Actinomycetales > Micrococcaceae > Glutamicibacter. The sequence goes on from NZ_JAPCHW010000012.1 coordinate 44,355, forward strand.
CGCCCCGATCCTGGCTGCAGGGAACACCATGGTGATCAAACCTTCCGAGAGTACCCCGTTGAGCACCCTCAAATTCGCGGAATTGACCGCGGACCTGTTGCCCGCCGGGGTGTTCAACGTGGTGACCGGGCGCGGATCGGTCATCGGGCAGCGCTTGGCCGAACACCCGGATGTGGCCATGGTGGCATTGACCGGATCGGTGGGGTCGGGCAGTGCGGTGGCCCGGGCTGCCGCCGGAAGCGTCAAGCGAGTGCACCTGGAACTGGGCGGCAAGGCGCCGGTGGTGATCCTTCCGGATGCCGACCTAGCCGCCGCCGCGGCCGCGCTGCGCACCGCGGGATACTGGAACGCAGGCCAGGAATGCGGGGCGGCCTGCCGGGTGCTGGTCCATGCCTCCGTGGCCGAGGAATTCACGTCCTTGCTGGTCAATGAGGTCTCGTCAATGGTTGTCGGGGAACCGGGCGCCGGATCCGAGGTGGAAATCGGGCCGATGATTTCCAGACAGCACTACGACCGCGTGCTCGAGCACCTGCAACGGGCCGCCGCGGACGGGGCCCGGGTGGCAGTCGGCGGCGGTGCACTGGATGGTCCGGGCTACTTCATCGCCCCGACCGTGCTCGCCGACGTCCCGCAGGGGGCTGCCTGCACCCAGGAAGAGATCTTCGGCCCGGTGGTCACGGTGGAAACCTTCGAGGAGGAGAGCGAGGCCATGGAACGGGCCAACGAGGTGCCGTTCGGGTTGGCCGCCTCGGTCTGGACCCGGGATACGGCCCGCAGCCACCGTCTGGCCTCGGCGTTGGATGCCGGAACCGTGTGGGTCAATTCCCACCTGGTACTGGCCACGGAAATGCCGTGGGGCGGGTTCAAGGGCTCCGGGTACGGCCGCGACCTGTCGGCGTACGCACTGGATGACTACTCGCGTACCAAGCACGTTATGCACAACCAGCAGGCCTAATCCGCCGGGAAACGCCAGGGGGCGGCAGGACCGGCTTGGTCCTGCCGCCCCCTGGCATTCGCGGGGAAAACCCTGCCCTACGGCAGGCGCTGGCCGCTGGCCGTATCGAAGAGGTGGACATGTCCCGGCTCGGGTACGACGTTCAACGTCTCGCCGCGCATCGGGGGCTTGCGCCCGTCCACGCGCATGACGATCGAGTGGTCCTTGCCCTCCAGGTGCATGGTGCCGTAGATGTAGGCGTCCGCGCCCAGTTCCTCCACCACGTCCACATGCAGTGGTGCACCTTCCCCGTCGGCGGCCAGGCGCAGGTCCTCGGGACGGATGCCGAAGGTGGTGCCGCCGGTGGCACCGGGAGCGGCGTAGCTGGCGTTGCCGAAGGCGACGTGGCCGTCGGCGGCGGTCAGCTCAATCAGGTTCATGGACGGTGAGCCGATGAACCCTGCCACGAAGACGTTCTCCGGGTGGTCGTAGAGGTCACGCGGGGTGCCGACCTGCTGCAGGGTACCGTCCTTGAGGACCGCCACGCGGTCGCCCATGGTCAGCGCCTCGACCTGGTCGTGGGTCACATACACGGTGGTGACACCGAGGCGGCGGGTCAGTGATGAGATCTGGGTGCGGGTTTGCACACGCAGTTTGGCATCCAGGTTCGACAGCGGTTCATCCATCAGGAACACCTGCGGGGAGCGCACAATCGCGCGGCCCATGGCCACACGCTGGCGCTGGCCGCCGGACAACGCCTTCGGCTTGCGATCCAGGTACTTCTCCAGATCCAGCAGCTTGGCCGCTTCCAGTACGCGGCGGGCCCGTTCGTCCTTGTCGACCCCGGCGATCTTCAACGCGAAGCCCATATTCTCGGCGACGGTCATGTGCGGGTAGAGGGCATAGTTCTGGAAAACCATCGCGATATCGCGATCCTTGGGTGGAACATTGGTGACGTCCTTGTCGCCGATGCGGATGGTGCCGCCATCAACGTCTTCCAACCCGGCGAGCATACGCAGGGTGGTGGACTTGCCGCAGCCCGAGGGGCCGACCAGAACGAGGAACTCCCCGTCGGCGATCTCCAGGTCGATTGCGTCGACCGATGGGACCAGGGCCCCGGGATAAATACGCGTGGCTTTCTCAAAAGTCACAGATGCCATGATGACATTCCTTTCACGGGCAGGTACGTGCCCGACGATCCGTAGTGAAAGTGATATGGGTAACTGCGATTATTGCACACCTTCCACACTTGGCAACACCCCGGAAAGGGCTTTCCCTCGTGGCGCCTACAGCCGGAGGGTGGAGCCGCGCTCGATCAGGCGCCCGGCCAGGGTCACATGCGATTGCTCCAGCGGGTGACCCTCGATCAGCTGGCGCAACTGCGTGGCCGCAGTGCGACCGAGCTCGGTGGCATCCAGATTGATACTGGTCAGCGGCGGGTTAGTGGTTGCGGAGTAGGGAAGGTCATCGAAGCCGGCAACGGCCAGGTCCTCGGGCACACGCACGGCGGCGGCCCGCGCTTCCTGCAGTACGCCATAGGCGTGGGTGTCGGTGGCGCAACCGACCGCGGTAATTCCCAGCTCGCGCCACCGTGGCCAGTGCAGGGCGAAGTGCCTGGCGGCCTGGCCCAGTTCGATGGTGCAGGAGGTCACCGCACCTTCCGGGAGCTGCATGCCGAGTTCGGCGGCCGCCGCGGCGAAGGCGGTCCGGCGCTGGCGCATGGTGGCGGTGTCGTTGATGGCATCCAGGTAGGCGACCTTGCGGTGTCCCAGCCGGGCGAAGTGCGCGGCCATATCCCGCGCCCCCTGGGCCACGTCCAGGTTGACCGCGGGAACATTCCCCGGGGCATCGGGCGCATCCACTGCCACCACCGGCACCGGGGCACCCAGCTCCCCGATGAACCGGGGGTTGGGGGCGTCGATCAGCAGGCCCGCCGGCCGCAATCCCAGCAGCCGTCGGGTCTCGGCGATACCCGGTGCCTGGCCGGGGTCGGTGACCGCCAGCAGTAGCTGGTATTCCGAACCCAGGACCTGGCGGACCCCGGCGATCAGACGGGCGAAGAAGGGATTGGAAATATCGGGGGCCACCATGATGATCGTCGAGCTGACCCCGCGGGCCAGTGAGCTGCCGATACCGTCCACCACGTACCCCAGGTCCGCAATCGCCTCGCGGACCCGGATCACGTTGCGTTCCGAGACCCGGCCGGCGGATTTGCCGTTGGCCACCAGTGAGACCGTCGCGGTGGACACCCCGGCGTGTTGCGCCACCATGGCCGCGGTGACACGTCGAGGCGGTGTGGTGCTGGGTGCTGTCGGGTCCGGGGCGCTCATGGGATCTATCCTAGTGCGGCCGGTCACGTTCATGGCCCAGGGGTCCCGCGCGGCCGGGCGGCCATGGACACCATGAAGTCAAGCGTTTGACGTATAGTGCCTAAACAAGCCGGGATTCCGGGAATTCTGGGAAAAGTGCCCGTGGAACACCTGTTCCCGAACCCCGAGGGGGATGAGCCGACATGGCCGAAGCCAACCCGAGTAGCACGCCACGAAAAATCATCCTGGACTGCGATCCCGGGCATGGTGACGCGGTGGCCCTGCTGTTGGCCCATGGCAGTGAGCGGATCGAGTTGCTGGCCGTCACGACGGTGGCCGGCAACCAGTCCCTGGAAAGGGTGAGCGCCAACGCCCTGGCGGTGGGCACGGTTGCCGGGATCACCGGCGTGCCCTTCGCCGCCGGATGTGCGCGTCCCCTGGTGCGCACGATGGAAACCGCCGACGACATCCACGGGCAGTCCGGCATGGACGGGCCCGCGCAGCCCGAACCGACCATCACCCTGGACGGGCGTCACGCGGTGGACCTGCTGATCGAAACCATCATGGACCACGAGCCGGGGGAGATCACCCTGGTGCCCACCGGGGCGATGACCAATATCGCGCTCGCCGTGCGCAAGGAGCCGCGCATCGTGCCGCGGGTGCGCGAGGTGGTACTGATGGGCGGGGGCTACCATACCGGGAACTGGAGTGCCGTGGCCGAGTTCAATATCAGGATCGACCCCGAGGCCGCGCATATCGTCTTCAACGAGTCCTGGCCGGTGGTCATGGTCGGGCTGGACCTGACCCACCAGGCGCTGGCCACCGACGAGGTGGTGGCGCGTATCGGGGCGATCGGCACCCTGCCGGCACGGTTCGTGGGCGAATTGATGGAATTCCTCCGCACGGCCTACAGGCAGGCGCAGGGCTTCGACGCCCCTCCGGTGCACGATCCCTGCGCGGTGGCCTATGTCATCGACCCCAGCGTGGTGCGCACCGTCAAGGCACCGGTGGACATCGAATTGCAGGGCGGGCTGACCCTGGGCATGACCGTGACGGATTTCCGCACCCCGGCCGCCGCGGATTGCCACACCTCGGTGGCGGTGGAGCTGGACCACCGGCGTTTCTGGGATCTGGTCATCCAGGCGCTGGAGAATATCGGCGAGGTGGAGCCGGCGGAAACACCCTCCCGGGCCTGCGCACGCTGACCCGGATGCCGCATATCACCCGGGGTGCCCGAAATGACCACGCAAAAAGTAGTCAGCGCCACTATTCCCGGCCGATGATTTGTGACAGCGATCAATGCCAAATGGCCACCGGATTACATAGACTGAACATGAACTTGAGCTCATCGAAGTAAAGGTTGTGTCATGGCTGTCAAGACCCCGCATCAGAACGTCACCTTCGACTCCGCCAACGGGCAGGCCCACGGGTATCTCGCGCTACCCGAATCCGGGACCGGCCCCGGGGTGATCGTGATCCAGGAATGGTGGGGGCTGACCGACCATATCCGCGACATCGCCGACCGCCTGGCTGCCGAGGGCTTCGTGGCGCTGGCCCCGGACCTGTACGGCGGGTGGATCACCCATGACGGGGCCGAAGCCGGCAAGATGATGAGCGAATTGCCCGAGGCCGAAGGGGCCCGCCTGCTGGCCGGGGCCGTGGACTACCTCCTCGGCCGTGACGAGGTGACCTCCGACAAGGTCGGCACCATCGGTTTCTGCATGGGTGGCGGGTTCGTGCTGAACCTCGCCGCACAGCAAGGCCAGAGGATCTCGGCCGCCGTCCCGTTCTACGGGGTCGGCCAGGGGGTTCCCGAGGACTACTCCGGGGTCAAGGCCGCCATCCAGGGGCACTACGCGATCCGCGACGGCTTCTACCCGGTGGAAAGCGCCCGCGCCCAGGAGCAGCAGATCCGCGACGAATCCGGCGCCGAGGTCACCTTCCACTACTACGATGCGGACCACGCCTTCCACAACGACGAGAACCCGGCCGGCAACTACCAGGCCGCCGAGGCCGCACTGGCGTGGGAACGCGCCGTAAAATTCCTGCGCGAGAACGCCGCATAAGGACCATGTAGTGGCACACGTCACATAGAGTGTGCTACACAAAGACGAGAAACAGCTCGAACCCACAAGGAGAAACCCATAATGTCTGAAACCATCATCGTTGGTGTCGACGGTTCCGAAACCGCACTGAAGGCCGCCCGCCGCGGTGCCGAACTGGCCACCAAGCTCGGCGGCGAGCTGGTTGTGGTCACCGCCCATGCCTCGGACAACACCGAAGTCGTTTCCATCGGCTCCGACACCTGGATCCTGGACGATGCCGAGCAGGCCCGCAAGCTCGCCGAGCGCGTGGCCCGCGATGTGCGTGACGCCCAGCCCGAGGCCAACATCAGCGCCGCGGCAGGCCACGGCAAGCCGGCCGAGGTGCTGATCGCTGAAGCCGCTGCACGCAACGCGGCGATGATCGTGGTCGGCAACGTGGGGATGAAGGGCCTGGGCCGCGTGCTCGGCTCGGTGGCCTCCTCGGTCGCCCACTCCGCCCCGTGCGACGTCCTGGTTGTCAAGACCGACAAGTAAGCACCCGCACTACTGCGTGGCCGCCGGAATCCCGGCCGCCACGCAGTAGTCTTTTAACGTGCAACAGCTACGCGTTACCTATGTCGCCGGGGTGGTACCGGGCAAATGGATCGACCGCTTCACCGAACGGTATCCGCGGGTCGAGCTGCGGGCGCAACGGCTGGATGAGGGCGATCCGCTGCCCCTGCTGGCCGGTGGCGAGGCCGATGTGGTTTTCGTGCGGTTCGCTCCCGGGCACAATCCACGCGACGAGACCCGGCATGTCATCCCGCTCTACGAGGAACTGCCAGTGCTCTGCGCGGCCAAGGACCACGACGTCGAGTACTACGACGAGACGATCCCGGCGGCCGACGCGTCCGGTTTCCCGCAGCTGGACCTGGCCGACTACCCCGAGGTGGCCGGGGGAGTGGCGATGGCGCTGGAGGTGGTGGCCAGCGGCGCATCCGTGGCCCGGATGCCCATGAGCCTGGCCCGGCTGCATGCACGCAAGGATGTCATCTACCGCGTCATCCAGGATGCGGAACCCACGCACATCGGCATCGCCTGGCTGGTGGACTCGGACAAGTCGGAGCTGATCGACGAATTCATCGGGGTGGTGCGCGGGCGCAGCGCCAGCAGCTCCCGGCAGGGTTCGGTCCGCGATAAACAGCAGCAGGGTTCGGCCAAGGCCAGGCGCACCGGCAAGCCGTCCTCCGGAAAGCCGGGCAAGGGCCCGGGGCCGAAACGCCCCGCCCGGCCCAAACCACGCAAGCGCCGCTGAATCGCTTCGCCGGTGGCAAAGAAGTCTAGTGGGACAACGGTTGCCCGTGAGAAGGTGGGATCATGGAGCAATTCGACACACTGAGCCTACGTACGCAGGGCAACGCCCTGGTCGTCACCATCAACCAGCCGGCCTCGCTTAATGCGCTGGCCCTGGAAGTCGTGGCCGACCTGGAGCGACTGGTGGAACACCTCAAGGGCAGCGCCTTCGAACACCGCGGGGTGGTCATCACCGGGGCCGGGGACAAATCCTTCGTCGCGGGGGCCAATATCGTGCAGATGTCCGCGATGGACGCCGATGCCGCCGAGGCCTACGGGCGGCGCATGCACCGGGTCACCGAGGAACTGGAGGCCTTGCAACTGCCGGTGATCGCCGCGGTCAACGGCTTCGCCCTGGGCGGCGGGTGCGAACTGGCGCTGGCCTGCGACTTCATCTACGCCTCGGAGAACGCCAGCTTCGGGCAGCCGGAGGTCAACCTCGGCCTGGTTCCCGGTTTCGGCGGATCGGTGAGGCTGCCACGCCGCGTCGGGGTGGCCATGGCCCGGGAGCTGATCTACACCGGACGGCGGATCACCTCGGCCGAGGCCCTGCGCATCGGGCTGGCCAACAAGGTGGTCCCGGCCGAGGAGCTGCTGGATACCGCGGTGGCCACCATCGAGGAGATCGCCGCGGTCTCGCCCACAGCAGTGGCCAATGTGAAAACCGCGCTGAACCGGATCATGGACGTGGACGTGCACGCCGGACTGGACGTGGAAGTGGCCAGTTTCCGCCAGGCCTTCGACACCGAGGACTCGGTGGAAGGCCGGGCCGCCTTCGTGGAAAAGAGGAAAGCACAATTCCCCGGCAAGTAATCCGCTATGGGACGCACCCCGACCAATACCTGTACAGCCATACCCCCGGCACCCCGCGGGGTACCGGGGCGGTGCTGGTCATCCACGGAGGGTACTGGCGCACCACCTACGATGCCGGCCTGGGCGAAAGCCTGGCCGAGGACCTGGCGGCCCGCGGGCTGCAGGCCTATAACCTCGAATACCGCCGCGGCCCGGGCAGTGCCTTGCGGATGCTCCAGGACGCGCGCAGCGCGCTGGCCGCCATTCCCGACCCCGGGCCGGTTACCGTGATCGGGCATTCCGCCGGCGGCCAGCTGGCCTGCCTGCTGGCCGCCGCAGAGGAACGCGTCACCCTGGTCATCAGCCAGGCCGGGTTGTTGGATCTGCAGTTGGCCGCGGACCTGGAGCTGAGCCAGGGGGCGGTGCGCGAGATGCTGGCAGACACCCCGTTGGACGAGGTCAACCCGGTGGCGCAGTGGCCAATGGCGGCACGTGTCATAATCTTTCATGGGACCCAGGATGAGGATGTCCCGCCCGTGATAGCCGAACACGCCAGCCGTGCGGCGATCGGGTGCGGACAGGAACACCACACCCGGTACTTCGACGGAGACCATTTCACCTGGATCGACCCGGCTACCGAGCAGTGGCAGGCCTGCGTGGAACAACTGGCCCCCTGGCATTTTGGAGGAACACGATGAACCCGACGGTGATCGGCGAGGCGCTGGTCGATGTCCTGGCCCCGGGAATCTCCGCGCCCCAGGAATTCGTGGGCGGTAGCCCGCTGAATGTCGCCGTCTCCCTGGCCCGGCTGGGCTACCCCGGAACCCTGGTCTCCCGCTGGGGGCACGATGACAAGGGGCGCACCATCGAGGACTACCTGGCCGAGAACCGGGTCAGCTTCGTGGGCGGACCCGACGACCAGGCCACCGTGATCGCGCACGGCATGCTGGATCCCGCCGGCGGGGCCACCTTCGCCTTCAACGCCTACTGGCAATTGCCCACCCTGGGTACGGAACTGGATTCCAGCAGCCAGCTGGTGCACACCGGATCCATCGCCACCCTGTTCAGCCCCGGGGAACTGCTGTCGATGGTGACCCGGGCACGCAGCCACGCAACCATCAGCTACGACCCCAACCTGCGTCCCTCGCTGGTATCCAACCACGCCCAGACCGTGGAACAGGTGGAAGGCTTCGTTGCCGCCGCCGACGTGGTCCGGGTCTCCGGCATCGACCTGCGCTGGCTCTACCCGCTGCGCTCGGTCCATGACAGCGCCCGCGCCTGGCTGGACCTCGGACCGGCCGTGGTGGTCGCCACCGCCGGTTCCAAGGGGTCCTTCGGGGTCACCCGCGCCGGCACGGTGGAACACGCCTCCACCCTGGTGGAGGTCACCGACACCGTGGGGGCCGGGGACTCCTTCACCGCCGCCCTGCTGTGCTGGTTGGCCGACCATTCGCTGATGGGTGCAAGCCGACGCGGCGAACTGGCCGCTCTGGGTACGGATCAACTGCGCCAGGCCCTGCAGTTCGCCTCGCGGGCCGCGGCTATCACCGTCACCCGGGCCGGGGCCAACCCGCCCTGGCGGGAGGAACTGGCGTGATCAAGATGATCGCCTCCGACCTGGATGGCACCATCGTCTCGTCCACCGGCAAGATCTCGACCCGCACCAGGGATGCCTTCCTGGCCGCCCGCGAAGCCGGGATCCACATTGTCTTCGTCACCGGGCGCCCCTACCGTTGGCTGACCCCGATCGTGGACGCCTTCGGCGGACTGGGCACCGTGATCTGCTCCAACGGGGCGGTGCTCTACGACCTGGAAAACGACCAGGTGCTCTGGTCCCGGACCATCGACGCGGCCACCGCCGTCGAGGCCCAGCAGATCATCCTGCACCACGAACCGCAGGCCAGCTTCGCAGCCGAAACCACCAAGGGACTGCACCTGGGGGCCGGATTCGCCGAAACCGGACGCACCCTGGGCTCGCTGGCCGAACTGGACCTGCACAGCCCGGAACTGGATGCCGAAGGCATCGTCAAGTTCCTGGCGCGCTCGCCGGGCCTGGCCGTGGAGGCCTTCTATTCGGCGGTGTTCCCCGAGCTGTCCCGGCTACTATGGCTCACCCACTCGGCCACCGGGGTCTCGCTGCTGGAAATGGCGCACCTGCAGATCCACAAGGCCAATACCCTTGATGAATACGCCCGCCGCCTGCAGATCAAACCGGCGGAGATCATGGCCTTCGGGGACATGCCCAACGACATCGAGATGCTGCAATACGCCGGCCACGGCTACGCCATGGCCTCCGGGCACCGCGAAACCCTGGCGGCCACGAAACTGATCGCCCCGCCCTTCGCCGAGGACGGGGTGGCCCAGGTGATCGAGGGACTGTTGAAGTGAGCTACGGATTCACCCACCGCGGCTACCGCCACGGGGCGGAGGAGAACACCCGGCTGGCCTTCGAACGGGCCTACAACGCCGGTATCCGGCATTTCGAAACCGACGTACGATGTACCGCGGATGCGGTGGTCTACGCCTTCCACGACGAGAGCGTGGAACGTATCACCGACGGCCGCGGCCGGTTCAACGAGCTGCTCGATGAGCAGGTGGTCCGGCTGCGTGCCGGTGGAGAGCCGCTGGCCAGGCTGCAGGAACTGATCGAGGCCTTCGAGGATGTCACCTTCAATATCGATGTGAAGGACGAGGCGGTCATCGCGCCGCTGGCCAGGGTCATCGAGAAGACCGCGAGCCATGAGCGGGTTGCCCTGGCCTCCTTTGATACGGCCCGTACCCGTGCGACCGCCCACCTGCTCTCGAAGCCGGTACGGCGGAGCCCGGGAACCGCGGACATGATCCGCATCTGGCTCTGGGCGCACCTGGCCGGACGGGTTCCGGCGAAGTACGCCGCCGAATTCTGGGCGGTGCAGGTGCCGCAGCGCCGCGGTATCGTCCCGGTCACCACCCGGTGTTTCATCCGTGCGGTGCACCGCGCCGGGATGCAGGTTCACGTCTGGGTGGTCAATGACGAACCGGGTATGCGCAGGTTGCTGGCCCGGGATGTCGACGCGCTGATCAGCGACGAGGCCCCGACACTGGCCAGGGTCCTTCGCGGCTAGCGGGCCAACCTCCGGGGTGCCTAGTCGATGACACGGTGGGTGATCCGGCTGCGTTCGAGCACCTGGGGATCGGGGCTGAAGCCCAGGCCCGGTGCGTCGGGCAGGGGGATGCTGCCCCCCGCCAGTACACCGTTCTGGTGCGGGGCATGGAACGGGTGCAGCAGCGAATCCCAGTGCAGGAACGGGATCTCCAACTCGGGCAGGTCATTCGCCGCGCTGGTGGCGATCAGCTGCGCCGTGGCCAGCAGGGCCGGTCCGTAGTAGAAATTGTGGGGGACCACTGCGGCATCCACACGCCGGCCCGCGGCGATGACCTCGAACATGGCACTGACCCCGCCGATCTTGCCGACGCTGGGTTGGGCGAAGGCCAGGGCACCACATTCCATATCCGCGATCAGTGCGCGGACTCCCGAATGGTTTTCCCCGGCCGCGATATTTCGATGCCTGCTGTTCAGCCGGAACAGGCCCGCCGAGTCATCGGGAGGGAAAACGGGTTCCTCCATCCACAACAACTCCAGTGGCTCCAGGGCCGTCAGCACGGCTTCGGCCTCCTGTACCGTCCATTTGCAATTCACATCCGCCATCAGCGGTGCCCGGCCGACCGTTTCACGGGCCGCGGCAATCGCCGTGGGAGTGGATTCATGGAGCTTGAAGGCGCGGAAACCGTGCCGTTGGGCAAGGCGAAGCTGGTCGGCCACCTGGATCGGGTCTTCCCCGTAGTGCACCAGCGAGGCATAGCCGGTGATGGTGTTGCGGGCTTCCGGGTTGAGCAGCCTACGCAGGGGGAGGCCGGCGCGTTGCGCGGTGATATCCCATAGTGCGGTGTCCACCGCGGAGAGGGCATAGTGCACCGGGCCGGTACGGCCAAAGGCGTGGAAGGCCCGCTCCGCGGCCGGTGTCTGGGTGACCGGGTCGCTCGAACGGCCGATGAAAAACGGGCAGACGATCTCCCCCAGGGCGGCCAGGGTGGCGGGGTTGGATTTGTGGCCGAAGGCTTCACCCCAGCCAACCAGCCCATCGCGGGTGATGACCTTGACCAGCAGGCACTGCATGGAGGTGAATTCCCGGGATGATGCGTTGAAGGCATCGATGGATTCCGAGTTTGCATATGTCGTTTCGTTGCGTCGCGCGGAGAAACCGATCGAAGTCACCATGATCTCGATAGTCTTGATGGTGCCGTGTTCCAGCTCATTGACTTGGTGCAATGCGATTCCAATCGTTGCGTGGCGGAGGAAGGCGGGATTGTTGTTTCCCTGCGGGACCCGTGGGGCCGGCTGTGGATGACATGAAGGCGATGCCGGATCCGGAATGTGGTTGACCTCACGATGGTGTTTAGTTTAGCGTTAGGGAACACCGTTTGGAAAGCGCATTCCAGCTTTGCGAGCTACATCAGTAGAACACCAATCCAAGGAGTCAACCATGTTGTTGCGAACCCGTGATCGGCACAGGGGTGCCGGCGTGGCAGGAGATAGCGGTCAATGAGTGCCATCGCCGAACTGCAGAACCTGAAGAAGTCCAAGGGTGTGAAGGTCAACCACCGCGACAACAAGGCCGGGCATCTGTTCCTGCTGCCTTGGACCGCGGGGTTGTTCCTGATCACCCTGGGGCCGATGTTGATGTCCCTGTACCTCTCGTTCACCGACTACAACCTGTTGCAGGCACCGCAATGGAGCGGCCTGGAGAATATCGAGAGGATGTTCAACGACGAGCGGCTGCACAACTCGCTGCAGGTGACCTTCACCTATGTGCTGGTTGGTGTCCCACTCCAGCTGATGACCGCCCTTGCAGTCGCGATGCTGCTGGACCGTGGCATGCGCGGACTGCCGTTCTACCGCTCGGTGTTCTACCTTCCCTCGATGCTCGGTTCCTCGGTGGCCATCGCGGTCCTGTGGAAGCAGATCTTCGGAACCACCGGCCTGGTCAACCAGTTCCTGGCCTTCTTCGGCATCGAGGGCATGGGCTGGATCTCCAACCCGGACACCGCATTGGGCAGCCTGATCCTGTTGCACATCTGGACCTTCGGCTCGCCCATGGTGATTTTCCTGGCCGGCCTGCGCCAGATCCCGCGGATGTACTATGAAGCGGCGTCCATTGACGGGGCCACCAAGCGCCGGCAGTTCTTCGCCATCACCCTGCCGCTGCTCAGCCCGATCATCTTCTTCAACCTGGTGCTGCAGGTGATCGGTTCCTTCCAGAACTTCACCCAGGCCTTCATCGTCTCCAACGGCACGGGCGGCCCTGCGGATTCAACCATGTTCTTCACGCTCTACCTCTACCAGCAGGGCTTTAAGCAATTCGATATGGGCTACGCCTCGGCCATGGCCTGGCTGCTGGTCCTGATCGTCGGTGCCTTCACCGCAGTGAACTTCTTCGTCTCAAAGTATTGGGTGTTCTACGATGACTAACCAGACCTCGATTTCGCAAACGACCGCGGCCCCTGGCGGCCCGCTGGACGAAAAGGCGCTGTTGGGTGGTAATCCGCCCGTGGGTGGCACGGATGAGAAGGGCCTGAAGGCCCGCGGCCACCGTCCCACCCCGGCGGCCCGGACCCGGTCGATCATCAAGCACGTGCTGCTGATCGCCGCGGCCCTGGTCATGATCTATCCGCTGCTGTGGATGCTGGTCAGCTCGCTACGCCCCAACGATGTGATCTTCCGTGAGCCGGGCCTGTTGCTGCAGGATTTCGAGTGGGAAAACTACGTCAACGGCTGGAACGCGCTGTCGCACCCCTTCAGCCAGTTCCTGTTGAACTCGGCCATCGTGGTCCTCGGGTGCATCCTGGGTAACCTGGTTTCCTGCTCGATGGCGGCCTATGCCTTTGCCCGGTTGAACTTCCGGTTCAAGAAGACCATGTTCGCACTGATGCTGATGACCATCATGCTGCCGATCCACGTGATCATCGTGCCGCAGTATGTGATGTTCTCCCAGATCGGCTGGGTCAATACCTTCTGGCCGATTATCGTACCCAAGCTGCTGGCCACCGATGCGTTCTTCATCTTCCTGATGATCCAGTTCATCCGGGGCATCCCCAAGGACATGGACGAGGCGGCGCGCATCGACGGGGCCGGTCACCTGCGCACCTTCCTGCAGGTGATCCTGCCGCTGATGGTGCCGGCGCTGGCGACCACCGCCATCTTCACCTTCATCTGGACCTGGAGCGACTTCTTCACCTCGCTGATCTACCTGACCAACCCGAGCAACTACACGGTGCCGGTCGCCTTGAGCGCCTTCATCGATTCCACCGGCGAATCCAACTGGGGATCGCTGTTCGCCATGTCGATCGTCACGCTGATACCGGTCTTCCTGGCCTTCCTGTTCGGGCAGAAGTTCCTGATCAAGGGCATCGCGACCACCGGCCTGAAATAACCCCCATCCATCCTGCAAGGAGCCATTGACCCAATGAGCGAACAGCCACGTACACGACATGTCATCGTCGGAACCGGCAACCGTTGTGAAATGTACATCCACGCCATGCTCGGTGAGCACGCCGAGGTCGCCGAACTGGTGGCACTGGCCGATACCAACCCCGGGCGGATCGAGTACTACCAGGATGTGATCGAGCAGACCTACGGCCAGCGGGTCCAGGGATTCCCCGCCGAACAGCTGGCATCGTATATCCAGGACCAGCGGATCGACCGGGTGGTCATCACCTCCCCGGATTACACCCATGCGGATCTGGTGTGCACCGCCTTGCGGGCCGGGGCCGACGTGATCGTGGAAAAGCCGTTGACCGTTGATGCCGCGGCGGCCAAACGCATTGCCGCGGCCGTGGAGGATACCGGGCGCGAGGTGATCGTGACCTTCAACTACCGTTACTCGCCGCGCAATACCGCGTTGAAGCAGGCGATCCAGGATGGGGCCATCGGCAAGGTGACCTCGGTCGACTTCAGCTGGGTTCTGGACACCGTGCATGGGGCGGACTACTTCAGGCGCTGGCACCGGCTCAAACAGAACTCCGGCGGACTGCTCGTCCACAAGTCATCCCACCATTTCGATCTGGTCAACTGGTGGATAGAAGATATTCCCCAAAGCGTATACGCCGTTGGGGGGCTGAAGTTCTACGGTGCCGAGAGCTCAGCGAAACGGGGCATCAACGGCACCGAACGCGGGACCGCCGACACGGCCCAGGACGACCCGTTCGCACTGGATCTGCGCAGCGATCAGCGGCTGGCCGCCCTGTACCTGAAGAACGAGCACCATGACGGATACCAGCGCGACCAGGGGGTATTCCAGGGCGATATCGACATCGAGGACAATCTCGCGGTCCTTGTCCAATACGCCAAGGGCCCGGTGCTGAACTACTCGCTGAACGCGCACAGCCCCTGGGAGGGTTACCGGGTGGCAGTGAACGGAACCGAAGGGCGGATCGAGCTGGAGGTCGTTGAACGCGCGGCCGTCCTGCCCACCTCCGGTGGCAGCCCCGTGGATCCCTCGGTGTCCGAAGACGCACAGGACGGTCTGGTCCGCCACAAGTCCGAACGGCTGGTGTTGCAACGCCACTGGGAACAAGCCCGGGAGATCGAGATCGTCAACGGCGAGGGAACCCACGGTGGCGGGGACAAGCTGCTGCTGGCCGAGCTGTTCCGCGGCGTGAGCCACGACCGTTACCAGCGGCAGGCCGGGCTGCACGACGGCATCAACGCCATTGCCGTCGGCGTGTGCGCAAACCAGTCCCTGGCCGGCAATGCGCCGGTGGCCGTGGCCGAGGTCGACTTCGGTATCGACCTGGCCGCGCAGGGCAAGGTGGCGGTGTAACCGACGATGGCAAAGGTAATCATTACCGGCGGGTCCGGGCGGCTGGGACGCAGCGTCGTCCAGGGCTTCGCGCAGGCCGGCTACCAGGTGACGAGCCTGGACCGGCAGCGGCCGCAGCATCCGGTGGACGGCGTGGACTACCGCAGTGTGGATCTGCTGGATGCCGCGGCCACCAGCGAACTGTTTGCCGACCTCGGCCCGGATGCGGTGGTTTCCCTGGCCGCCATCGCGGTGCCGTTCAGCGCCCCGGAAGAGGTCCTGCTGACCACCAATGCCGCGATCGCCCACAATGTCACCGCCGCGGCGGTGGCCGGCGGGGCACGCAAGGTGGTGCTGGCCTCCAGCCCCTCCATCATGGGCTACGGTTCCCCCGGCGGATGGATCCCCGAACGCCTGCCGTTGGATGAGGAGCTGGTCCCACGCCCCTGGCATGCCTACGGGTTGTCGAAATACGTGGCCGAGCAGATCGCGGCGATGTTCGCCGCGGCGCAGGGGCCGGATGGCCCGGTCAGATTCGCCTCCTTCCGCCCCTGCTACGTGATCGCCGAGGAGGAATGGGCCGGTGCCGCAACCCAACAGGGGCATACCGTGCGGCAGCGGCTGGCCGATCCGGCCCTGTCGGCGCCGGCGCTGTTCAACTACGTCGATGCCCGTGATGTGGCGGATTTCCTGCTGTTGCTGCTGGAGAAATTCGATGTCGTGGACAATGGATCGGTCTTCTTCGTCGGAGCGGCCGACGCGATGGCCAGCGAACCGCTGAGCGAAGTGATCCCGCGCATCTATCCGGAACTGGCGGATCTGGCCGCCGGGCTCACCGGCTCGACCCCGGCCTTCAGCATCGACAAGGCCCGTCGGGTGCTTGGCTGGGAACCGAAGCGCAGCTGGCGTACCGAACTGAAACAGGAAGCCGCCGTACACCGTTAAACCGGGCCCCCAGGACAACGCCAATGACCCGCCCACCGGCCCTCCAGGCCGGTGGGCGGGTCATTGGCTTCGGCGGCTAGAGCTCCAACGGAACCGGGCGCTGCAACGTTCCGACGGCAACACTTGGCCAACGCGGGTCGTTGGTCAGCACCTCGATCCGGCCCTCCTCGGTGAGCAGAACGGTGTCCTCCACCTTGACCGTCTGGCCGGGGGCCGCAGCCGCACTGGGATTCCAGGCAAAGGCCTGCCGGGCGCGGATGGGATCCTGCGCCCCCGGAGCCAACCGGGGGTCCCGCCCGTTGTACCCGGCGATCCCGCCCTGGTGGTGCCGGCTCCACTCCCGGGCGTCGAAACCATGCCGGGGGTAGGACTGCTGGATGACCGGCAGCAGTTCCCCAAGCCCCCGTCCCGGTTGCAGGGCCGCGAAGATCTCGGCTTCCACTTCCAGGATCGCCCGATCATGCCCGGCCTCCGCGGCGGTGCGGGGGCCGAAGTGCACCCACCGGGTGATGTTGGCGATTAATCCGTGGCGGCGTAGGCACAGCACCGCCATGGCCCGGCGCCCCAGTACGGCACCGGTGGGTAGCGGATGACGATAGGCGTAGCGCCCGGCCCCGGCCACCAGCACCACGGTGGGTTCGGCGCCCAGCCGTACGGCCCCTGCGGCAAGCCGTGCCGCCAGTTCGAGTTCGGTCAGCTGCGCGGTGGCCCCGGACAGGGTGTCGGTCATCAGTTCGGCCGCATCCCGGCACAGCTGCCGGTAGCGGGCGATCTCCGTCACCGAGAGGATCTGGCGCAGGGCCCGCAGCGGGGCTTCCAGCTGCTGTTCCGAGGCGATGAGCCAGCCGGCGGCGTCCGGGAACCAGGTGCCGACCTGCCCCGGATCGGCGAACCAGTCCAGGGGATGCAGGCCGAGGCCCGGTGCGGCAGGCAGTTCCTCGGCCTGCAGCCGGTCCGCCTCGGCCAACGGGGTGGCCACCTCGGTTCCGCCCCGGTGGACTAGAACCCGCACCACCGGTGGTGCCGCCAACGAGACATGCACCCGGGCCCCGGACAGGTACCAGGCGATGCTCGGCTGGGTTTCGAGCAGGATCGCATCCACCTGGTGCAACTCCATGAGCGCGATCAGGGCCTGGTGCTTCGAGGACAGTTCGGGGTCGTTCTGTGTCATATGGGGGGACTTTCTGGTCGTTAAAGGGCCACGGTGGTTGCGCGTACCCCGGAGGGTGCGCACAACCACCGTGGCCCGGCGGATTACTTGCCGTAGTGTGCAGCCAGCTGCTCGATCCGGGACTTGTCCAGGACCCCGTCACTGAGCAGGACCTTGACGTTGCGGGATACCGGTTCCCCGGGACGAACCGTGACCGGGCGTTCCCAGGCCAGCGAGGAACCGATACCCGGGTAACCGGCGCACCTGACGAACCAGGGGTCGTTGTCCCGGGACAGGAAGACCAGGGTGGCCGGGCCGTGTGCCTGGCCGAGTTGGTCCAACGCCGCCGAATCGGACTGGAACCGCGCACTGATGGCCAGCCAGTCACTGACCAGACCGTGGGTGGCTTCCTCTCCTTCGGCCTCGGCGGACAGGATCCGGGCACCGTCCAGCTGCGGCAGGCGCCAGAAGAATCCGCCGTAGCCGCCCTTGTCCCGCCCATTGGTGCCGGGTGATCCCAACTCCACGGTGTTGCCGGGGGCGCTGAGGGTGAACGTGAAATCCAGGATCCACCCCTGTTCGTGGCCGGATCCACGGGTGAAGCCGGTGGCCTTCACCGTGCGCTGCTCGTGCAGCAGCACCTGCCCGTCGCGGCCAATCCACTCCAGGTCCGCCTCCAACCGCGAACCGTCGGCGGAGAGTACTTCCTGGCGGGTGTGGATGACCCCGTGGTCATCACGCCAGATGTAACGGCCGTGGTCACGGGTATAGGTGCGACCGCCCCAGAAGTTGTTGCCGTTGACATCCTGCAGGGCGACCCCGACACCCAGGTGCCAGGTGTGGTCCAGCGGCTGCTGGTCGCTGACCCGGACACCACCCAGGGTGCGCAGCTGGTCCAGGAACGGACGCGGGGAGTTGGTCGGGCTGATGTCATGTCCGGTCCGCAGCCTGGCCACCGGTTGCCCGGTGCCCGTGGCGGGATCCGGGACCTGCAGGAAGCCGCTGTGGTCCGGTTCCGATGCCCAGGGCGCGCCGAGGGAGGAGAATCCGCTCTGGGCCGCCACCGCACGGTCCACCAGGTTCTCGATCTGCGGGATCACCGGATGGGCCTCCGGCCCCTCGCCGACCACGTCGACGAACCGTGGCTTGATGGCCTGCGGTTCGGGGCTGGTGCGCACGGTTTCCAGCACCCGCATGAACGCGCCGGTGGCCTCAAGCGGGCAGAGCAACGCCTCGGCATCCCCGCGCTGCACGTCGACCAGATTCTCCAGCAGGTCCACCCGGCCGAACTCGATTGTCGACGGTTGGCCGCCCAGATCGGGGTTCGGGGTGATCTCCAACCTGTCCCGCGTGTAGTAGAGCACGGCCTTGCCCTCGGTCCCGTGGATGGTGATCCACGGGTCGCGCTGCTCGGTGGAGCACAAGGTCAATGCGCAGGTTACCGGGATCCCGGCGGTGGTACGCAAGCGGATGACCGAGGTGTCATCGGCCTCGATATCGTGGGCGTGGTGCAGCTCCGCCTCGATGCGTTGCACATCCCCGGAGGCCTTGGCTCCGGCAATGTGCAGTGCGCTCATCACCGCGTGCGCCAGCGGGTTGGTGGTCACCCCGTCGGCGATCTGCACCCCGTCCAGTACCCGGTGCCCGGCCCAGGGCGCACGATCGTAGTAGCCGCGTGTGCGGACCCAGGTGCCGCTGGCACCGACGGCCCGCAACGCGCCGATCGGGCTCGACTCCGCCTCGGCGAACCAGGAGGCCACTTCGCCCAGTGCCTTGGACCCCACGGCCTGGAAACCCACCTGGACCAGCCGCCCGGCCTGCCGCGCGGCCTGCAACAGGTCCTCGTACTGTTCCAGGGTTGCGGTGGGCGGTTTCTCCAGGTACAGGTCAGCCCCCAGATCCAGGGCCTGCAATGCCAGATCATGGTGGGTGTTGATGGGCGTGGAGGCGATGATGATGCTGGGACGGATCCCGGCAGCGGCCATCTCGCCAAGCGTGGCATAGACCGGCACGCCCTCACCGCGGATATCGGCCCCGGGGTCGTTGGAGCTGACCCCGGCCACCAGCCGGGCCTTGCCCAGCTTGACCAGCCGGTGGATGTTGAGCAGGTGCTGGCGCCCGAAACCGTTCAGGCCGATCAGGGCGATGGTCGGCGCGTCAACTGTCCGTGTCGCGCGGTTCGCTGCTGCGAGGTTGGGGTTCTCTGTCATCGGAGCCATGGGAGTCCTTCGGAAGCTGGTGCGGAAGTTGGCTAGGAGGCGCTGTGCTCGGTGATCAAACCGGCAGCGCTGTGCAGGTGGGGCAGGACCAGTTCAGCATAGCGCCGGGACATGGTGGAGATGGTCAGTCCGGCATCCTGCGCATTGATTTCCTCGTTGAAGATCTCGACCTCCACCGCACCCCGGTAACCGGCCTGGGCCACCCACTGGGAAATGCTGGCGAAATCCACATAACCGTCGCCCATCATGCCGCGGGACTTCAGGGCATCGGAGGCGATGGGAAGGTTGAAATCGCAGACCTGGTAGCTGGCCAGACGGCCTTCGACCCCGGCACGCCGGATCTGCTGCTGCAGCTGCGGGTCCCACCACACGTGGAAGGTATCCACCACGACCCCGACGGTGGCCGCCGGGTAGGGTGCGGCCAAATCCAGTGCCTGACCCAGGGTGGAGAGCACCGCCCGGTCCGCCGCGTACATCGGGTGCAGGGGCTCCAGCACCAGCCGCACCCCGTGTTCCCTGGCGTAGGGGACCAGCTCATCCAGGCCGCGGGCCACCCGGGAGCGGGCCGCGGCGATGTCCTTGTCATGGCGCTCGCCGGTGCCGCCAAGCACATGGGCGGCCGCCGGCAACCCGCCGACCACCATGATCAGCTCGTTGGCACCGATGATCGCCGCCTCGCGGATAGCAGCCCTGTTGGACTCCAGGGCCGCGGTCCGGGCTTCGGCTTCCGCCGCGGTCAGGAAACCGCCGCGGCAGAGCGTGGTGGCGCTCAGCCCGGCTTCGGCGATGATCCGTGCCGAGGCCTCCGCCCCGCCGGCTTGCTCGATCAGGTGGCGCCAGGGACCGATATGCGCCAGCCCGCCTTCGGCCGCGGCCTGGGCGGCCTGGCGCAGGTCCAGCGTGGTGGTGGTGCCGGTATTCAGCGAAAGTTCGAAGCTCATGAGACTCCTGTCAGGGATGGGATATCGGCGTCCAAGCCGTTGACGCGCAGCAGGTTCCGCATGCGCTCGGCGGCCAATTCGGGCTGCAGCAGCAGACCGGCCTGGTCGGCCAGGACAAAGGTGCGTACCAGATGGCCGATGGAACGTCCGGCGTGCAGCCCGCCTACCAGCTGGAACCCGGTTTGGTGCCCATTGAGCCAGGACAGGAACGCGATTCCGGTCTTGTAGTAGAAGGTCGGTGCCGAGAAGATGTGGCGTCCCAGTTCCTGGGTGTCTTCCAGGATCCGGCGTCCGTGCTCGGCCTGGCCGGCATCAAAGGCCTGCAGGGCCGTGGAGGCCGCCGGGTAGATGGCCGCGAAAATACCCAACAGGGCGTCCGAGTGCAGGGTCCCGTCGCCATGGATCAGTTCCGGGTAATTGAAGTCGTCCCCGGTATACAGGCGCACCCCGGCCGGCAGTGCGGTCCGCAGCGCGGTCTCGTGGGCCGCATCCAGTAGCGAGACCTTCACCCCGTCGACCTTGCCGGGGTTGGAATTGATCAGTTCCAGGAAGGTGGCGGTGGCCGCCTCGACATCCCGGTTTCCCCAGTATCCGGCCAAGGCAGGGTCGAACATGTCGCCCAGCCAATGCAGGATCACCGGTTCACTGGCCTCGGCAAGCAGCCTGCCGTACACGTCCAGGTAGTCCTGCGGGCCGGATGCCGCACGCACCATGGCCCGCGAACACATGATGATGACCTTGGCCCCGGACTGTTCAACAACCTGGAGCATTTCCAGGTAGGCGGCGGTGACCTTCTCCAGGCCTTCGGGTCCACGCTCGATCACTGCCGGATCCAGCTGGTCGGTTCCGACCCCGCAGGAGATCAGGTCCCGGACGGAGCGGCCGCGCAGCGCCGGGTAGCGATCCTGGGCAATGACCGTGGCCGCTTCGGCGGCCGAGCGGCGGATCAGTTCCTTGGTGGCCTCGTAGTCCAACCCCATGCCGCGTTGGGCGGTATCCATGGCATCGGCCACTCCCAACCCGTAGGACCACAGCTCGTGGCGGTAGGCCAAGGTGGCGTCCCAGTCCAGGGCTGCCGGGGCGCCCGGGGTGTTATCGGCCGTCATTACCGGAACCACATGGGCCGCGGCGTAGACCTTGCGCGAGGTGATCGGTTCGCTGGGGCGGCTGAAGTTCCCGGGCCCGCGCAACTGGTAGTCGTAGCTCCCGCCGTCGGGGTGCGGCAGGACGATGACCGGCAGGGTACCGTCATTCGGGGTGGTCATAGCGTGATCTCCGGGATATCGATGGTGCGTCGTTCGGCGGCGGATTTCAGGCCCAGCTCGGCCAGCTGCACCCCGCGGGCGGCGGAGAGCAAACCGAAGCGGTGTTCGCGTCCGGCTACCACGTCGGCGAGGAATTCCTCCCACTGCAGCTTGAAGCCGTTATCCAGCTGCGCGTTGGCCGGGACTTCCAGCCACTGGTCACGGAAGGACTCGGTGACCGGCAGGTCCGGGTTCCAGACCGGCTTGGGGGTATGGGCGCGCTGCTGGGCAACGCACTTGTTCAGCCCGGCCACCGCCGAGCCCAGGGTGCCGTCGACCTGGAATTCGACCAGTTCGTCACGGTAGACGCGGACCGCCCAGGAGGAGTTGATCTGGCCAACCACATCGTGGCCTTCGGGGGTTTCCAGTTCGAAGATGCCGTAGGCGGCATCGTCCGCGGTGGCCTCGTACGCCTGGCCCTGCTCGTCCCAGCGGGTCGGGATATGGGTCATGGTCTTGGAATTCACCGACTTCACCTTGCCGATGATGCCTTCCAGGACGTAGTTCCAGTGGCAGTACATGTCGGTGGTCATCGACCCGCCATCGGCCAGCCGGTAGTTCCAGGACGGACGCTGGGCTTCCTGGATTTCTCCTTCGAAGACCCAGTAGCCGAATTCGCCGCGGATCGACAGGATCCGGCCGAAGAATCCCTCGTCCACCAGCCGGCGCAACTTGACCAGCCCGGGCAGGTAGAGCTTGTCGTGCACGACACCTGCGGTGATCTTCCGATCCCGGGCCTGGCGGGCCAGGTCAACCGCTTCCTCCAGGGTCTCGGCGGTGGGCTTCTCGGTGAAGACGTGCTTGCCGGCGGCAATGGCCTTGGACAAGGTGGCGTAGCGCATGCTGGTCATCGAGGCGTCGAAGACGATGTCGATCGAGGGATCGTGGATGATCCCTTCCAGATCGGTGGTGTAGTGCTCCACATTATGCAGGGCCGCCAGTTCCTTGAGCTTGGACTCATTGCGCCCCACGAGCACCGGTTCGACGTTCACCTTGGTGCCGTCCTCCAGGGTGATCCCGCCTTGGTCGCGAATGGGAAGAATCGAACGCATCAGGTGCTGGCGGTAACCCATCCGGCCGGTGATGCCGTTCATGGCGATACGCAAGACGCGAGTCTCGGTCATGGGAACTCCTCGTGTAAGGGAAACATGGTTGGAATGCGCTTTCCACGATAGTGATAGCATTCGGAGGTGTCAACAGGCGGCATATGCCAAGATATGCTTGTCCCCATTGGCAGACCATGGTAAGGCGTTGCATAGGAGTCGAAATGGCAGTCAGATTGACGGATGTGGCCAGTGAAGCCGGGGTTTCCCTGGCAACGGCCTCCCGTGTCCTCAATGGCTCGGCGCGCAAGCCGGCCGAGGGAATTGCCGAACGGGTGCGCGCCGCGGCCACGAAACTGGGGTACTTTCCCAATGCCCAGGCGCAAGCGCTTGCCCGCAGTTCCACGCAGCTGATCGGTCTGCTGGTCCATGACATCGCCGACCCCTACTTCTCGTCCATTGCCAAGGGCGTGCAGCGCGGATTGGGTGATACCGGGGTGCAGCTGCTGCTCTCCAGTACCGGCTCCGACACCAAGCTGGAATTGTCCGCCCTGCGCTCCTTCATGTCGCACCGCACCGGGGCGGTCATCCTGGCCGGTTCGCGCCCGGTGAGCGGGGATGAGGAAATGGCCGCGGCGCTGGAGAACTACCAGTCCAATGGCGGTGCGGTCGCCATGGTGGGCCAGCCCCTCTCGGTGGCCGGGGGAATCCAGATCGACAACTATGGATCGGCCGGCCTGCTGGCCGCCGAACTGCTCAGGCTGGGACACCGGCGGTTCGTGGTGCTGGCCGGAAACCAGCAGCTGGTGACGGCCAAACACCGCGCCGAGGGGTTCATCTCGAAACTCGAAAAGTCCGGAATCACCCCGCTGCTGGTCAAGGAGGGCGCGTTCACCCGGGAGGGGGGCTATCTGGCGATGTCCGATTTGCTCGCCAGCGGGGAGCTGGGGCTGGAAGATGGCCAGGTCTGTGTGGTGTGCGTCAGCGACGTGATGGCGCTCGGTGCACTGGTGGCACTGCGTGAACGCGGCGTGCATGTCCCGCGGGATGTGGCCATCGCGGGCTTCGATGACATCCCCACGCTGGCCGACGTGGTGCCCTCGTTGACCACGGTCCGCCTGCCACTGGAGGAGATCGGGAGACTTGCCGGTGAAATGGTGCTTGCCGGCGGCGAGCCCAAGCGCATGGTGATCGAAGGTGTGCCGGTGATCCGGCAGAGCACCGAAGTGCTTCACCGGCAGTGATACCTTTTGGGCAACGGTCGATCCAATTGTGGGATTGACCTTTCGCAGCAAACCCCTTGACGCGTGAGTACCATCACATTTAGATTATTGGGGAAGCGCTTTCCAGCCTGGCCGACTGTCAGACCAAGCCGATGGCCATGACTATCAAGGAGAATCCATTGTCCAGCTCAAACTCGCGCCGTGGCCGTCACGGAACAAAACTCAGTAGGCTCATCGCGGTGACAGCCGTGGCCGCCATGGCCCTCACCGCTTGCGGAGGCGGCTCGAATGCCTCGGGTGAAGATGGGGACGTTGTCCTGCGCTTCTCCTGGTGGGGTTCCGATGCCCGCGCCACCACCACCAACGAGATCATCAAGGCCTTTGAAGAGGAAAACCCGGGAATCAAGATCCAGGGTGAATACGGTGACTGGAGCGGCTACTGGGACAAGCTGGCCACCCAGGTGGCCTCCAATGACGCCCCCGATGTCATCCAGATGGACGATAAATACCTGCGTGAATACGCGGACCGCGGCGCGCTGCTGGATCTGTCGGATGTCGACACCTCCAAGTTCGAAGACGTGGCAGTGGAAAACGGCCGGACCGAGGATGGCGTATTCGGTATTACCACCGGAATCAACTCCTTCACCCTGACGACCAACCCGGAGATCCTGGCCGAAGCGGGTATAGAGATGCCGGATGACCGCACCTGGACCTGGGATGACTACCGTGAGATCACCGAGAAGATCTCCGCAGAGGTCGATGGCAAGTACGGGGCGGCCGCACCGAATGAGCCTGCCGGCCTGCAGAGCTGGCTGCGCCAGGGCGGCAAGCACCTGACCACCGATGAAGGGGTCCTGGGCTTCGAGGCCAGCGATTTGAGCGGGTACTTCCAACACCACCTGGACCTGATGGAGAACGGTTCCTACCCCGGGGCTTCGGGGCTGGCCGAGGACCAGAACTCGGGCCCCGACCGTTCCATGACCGGTACGGGAACAGCAGCGTTCGGCATGTGGTGGAGCAACCAGCTCGGTGCCCTGTCGGCTGCCTCGGGTGTGGATCTGGTTCCCCTGCGTTTGCCCACCCATACCGGAAACCCCAAGGACTCCGGACTCTGGTACAAGTCCTCGATGCTGATGTCGGCGTCCGCGCGGACCAAGCACCCCGAAGAGACCCAGAAGTTCATCGACTACATGGTCAATTCGGAGACTGCCGGACAGCTCAACCAGATGGATCGCGGTTTGCCTGCCAATACCGAGGTGCGTGAACTGGTGGTCGCCGAACTCGATGACCTTGAAGCGCTGTCGGCCCGGTTCGTGACCGAACTGGAAGAGGATCTCAGTGGTGCCGAGCCGATCCCGCCAATGGGATTCAGCGCCATCCAGGATATCGCCTACCGCTACGAACTTGAAGTGTTCTTCAAGCGCCAGACCCCGGATGAGGCGGCCCAGAAGGCCATTGCGGAAATGGAGGCGGCCATCAGCTAGAGCAGGCACGAAAATTCTCTATAACGAGTGTGATACGGGTTAGAACCGGCCTCGGCTTCAGTCTTGTGAAGCCGAGGCCGGTTCGTCCATTCCGCCATCTCCAACCGAAGCGAAACCATTCGTATCGCCGTATCGGTCCGGGTCACGGCGAAGTTTACGCGGCGAAATCTGCGCGGTGAGCCATCTGCGAAGGGTGCGGCTGCCGGGAGTCCTGATCAGTGCTTTCCGCGAGATATTCCAGAAATAAGCGAAAAAACCTACAGATCAAATTTAGTTAATATCCATCTTTTCCTTGACGCGTGAGTAAGCACTGTTGCTAGGGTGGTGCTCGAAAGTATTTAATCCACCATTAGGAGGAAAAGACATGTCACGGAACCTGCACTCCGTTCTGGCGGGAAGCGCTGCCGGTGCCCTGTTGCTGACCGGTTCGCTATTCGGTGTGGCCGCACCGGCCTCAGCCAGCCAGGCAATGGTACTGGCCACCGCGGGCGCCCCGCCGGTCTCCGAGGCGGCAACATCGACCGTGCGCAGCCACCTGGTGCGCCAGAAAAAGGCCTCGGGCTGCTCGATCATTCTCAATCACGACTTGAAGAGGCTGAAGCGCAAATACTACAAGGTCTGGGTGACGCAGAACTGCAAGTGGGTCAAGAAGCCGGGATACGTGGGCTATTACGAGGCGCGGATGTCCTATGACACGAGGGGCACCATCGCCTAGAACCGCACCGGTCCGCCGAGGGTCACAATGGATGCCGGGACCTCTTCGCTCAGCGGGGAAGTCCCGGCATCCATTGTGGTTTGCGGTTAGCCGATTTTCAGTGTTTGCAGGATTTGCGGGGCAAAGTGCTCGATTTCCGAGGTGTCGGCGTCAACCAGCAGCCGTAGCCAGGACTCGTGTTGGGCCAGCGGGGCTACCAGGCATGCCGGAGCAATCAGCGGGTAGAGCTCATCGGGGGTTCCGTAGTCGGAGAACTCCTCCAGGTACGCGAACAGGGCCCGCATGATCCGTTCGTCATCGATGTCGCAGTTCCACAGTTCGCACATTTCCCCCAATGGCTGGGCCAGGGAGGAAAGCGGGTGGGCCCAATGGGCGGCTCCCAGCCCGAGGATGCGTCCCGGGGTTCCCGGTTCCGCCGGGATGACCACCTGGTCCAGACCGAAGGCTCCATGCTCGATGCTCAACGGGACCGGTGAGGCGTGGAGCAGCTCGCAGGCCTCGCGCAGGGCGTGGGTCCCGGAAAACAACTCATCGGCCTGGGTGCCGGTAATTCCCAATGGATGCCCGTCATCCAACGAGACGTGCAACATCAGTGCCTGGTCGAACTGGTCAGGTAGGAACTGCGGATCGATCACCGGCATTCCGGCATCGAAGAACGCCTCCTCTTGTCCCATCAGGGCAACCTGCAGGGAAGCCAGCGACCGCAAGGCGAATTCCCAGTTCTCCACGGTGGTTTCCAGGGCATCCATGGTGTGCCCGAAGTCCGGGCTGAGCATGTAGCCGGCGTTGCGGTCGATAGCCAGCGGCATCACCACCCGTTCGGGTACCAGTTCACCGGCCACCACCGTGATGGACGGTTCGGCACTTAGCCCCGGTGCATTCGCGGTGAAGACCAGATCGGCTGCGTCGGTATGCACCAGGGCACTGATCTGCTGCAAGGCGGCAGGCCAGAATTCGATCTCCCCTTCGCGGTGGATGCCGTAGGCCTCGCAGGCGGCATCAATCCAGGCGGCGGTGTCCTCACGCCATTCCTTGCTGTTCCACACGTCTATCCAATGAGCCACGTTTCCCATCGTAGTATGTCGTCGCAAACCGTGGTTGTTGCTACCGTGGGGCTACGGCCTGTTTTGTCCTCCATCGAAGGATTTCGATTGTGAACACACCCCGACCTGCATACCGACACCGCGACTTCAAGGCAGTGCTCTTTGACCTGGACGGGGTGTTGACCCCGACCGCACTGGTACACCGACACGCCTGGCAGGAACTGTTCGACAGTTTCCTCTCGGCCGTGCACCCGGAGAGCGAGCCGTATACCACCGAGGACTACTTCGAACTGGTCGACGGGCGTCCCCGGTATGACGGGGTCCAGGCGGTCCTGGATTCCCGGGGCATCAGTCTGCCGCACGGCACCGGGCGCGACCTGCCGGGATTCGAAACCGTCTGCGCCCTGGGCAACCTGAAAAACGATGTGTTCATCGATATCCTCGAACGCGAGGGCATCGCCCCGTACCAGGGGTCCCTGGATTTCCTGCACCAGGTACTGGATGCCGGGCTGGATGTGGCGGTGGTGTCCTCCTCCCGCAACGCCCGCACCGTCCTGAATGCCGCGGAAATCGCCGAATTCTTCTCCACCGTGGTCTCCGGTACCGAGGCCACCTTGCGTGGATTGCCTGGCAAACCGGCGCCCGATACCTTCCTGGCCGCGGCCACGGACCTGGGATGGCGGCCCGAGGAATGCGTGGTCATCGAGGACGCGGTCTCCGGGGTGCAGGCCGCGGTGGCCGGTGGATTCCGGGTGATCGGCGTGGCCCGGGAGGACAACGCGGCCGCGCTGTCGGAGGCCGGGGCCCATTTTGTGGTCACCGACCTGTCCGAGGTGATGACCGATGACTCCGAGGATGCGCTGAACTTCGACCCGTGGTCGATTACCCGCGACGAGGCCCGTGACGGCAATGGCGCCCAGGACACCGTGTTCTCCCTGGGCAACGGCTTCCTCGGTGCCAAGGCCCCGATGATCGGTGTCGGCGACCAGGTGGGCGGAAGCTTCATCAACGGGTTACACGAAACCTGGGAGATCCGCTACGCCGAAAACGCCTATGGTCTGGCCTCCACCGGACAGACCATGATCGCCGCCCCTGACTTCCGCACCCTGCGCGTGTACATCAACGACGAGGCGCTGGAAGTCGGGCGAACCGAAATGGTGCGCGATGACCTGCGTCTGGACTTCCGTGACGGGACACTGGTGGCCAACACGCTGTGGCGGACCGCCGAAGGCCACCGGGTCGCGGTGACCAGCCGCTCGATGGTCTCCTTCACGGACCGGCACCTGGCGGTCCAGGATTTGAACGTCCGCCTGCTCGATGCGCCGGGTCATGTGGTGGTGCAGTCCTCGGTTATCGGCATTGCCACCTCGTCCCCGGTCCCCACCCCGGCGGACCTGGATTCCGGGGCCGTTCCGATCGAGGATCCGCGCAAATCCGAATCCTCGGGCCGCAACCCGCTGCAACCGGCCGGACACCACGAGCGGGAAGGCCGGACGGGTCTGGCCTACACCGTACGCGGCTCGGGAATGAGCGTCGCCACCGTGGTCGAGCACCGGATTTCGGTGACCGGAGGCTCCCAGGCCGAGGTCACCAGCGGTGTCGAGGTCACCGCCGAACGGGCCGACCATGTGGCCAGCGCCAGCCTGGAACCGGGGGAGGGGCTGCGACTGAGTAAATTCGTGGTCTACCACTCCTCCCGCCGGCACAGCGCCCGCGAAATGCTCGCACGCTCACACCGCGCACTGGGCCACCTGGTTCCGCGCGGGGCCGATGACCACTTCCGGGCCCAGCGCAGGTTCATGGGCGAGTTCTGGGGGCGGAGCGATGTGCGGGTGGAAAGCGATGACAAGTCCCTGCAACGCAAGATCCGCTGGAACATCTTCCAACTGGCGCAGGCCTCGGCCCGGGCGGACGGGCTCGGGATTTCCGCGAAGGGAACCAGCGGCAACGGGTACTCCGGGCATTATTTCTGGGACACCGAGATCTACGTGCTGCCGTTCTTGACCTATACCAATCCGCAATGGGCGCGCAACGCCCTGCGCGCCCGGGCCTCGATGCTGCCTGCGGCCGAGCGCCGGGCGCAGACCATGAACGAGGCCGGGATCCTCTTCCCTTGGCGGACCATCAATGGTGAGGAAGCCAGCGCCTACTACCCGGCGGGTACCGCGCAGTACCATATCAACGCGGATATAGCCTACGGGCTGAACCGGTACATCAGGGCCACCGGGGATGAGGAATTCCTGCGCTCGGGGGGAGCCGAAATCCTGATCGGCACCGCGCGGATGTGGTTGTCCCTGGGGTTCTGGCGGACCAGTGGAGAGAAGCAGACCTTCCATATCCATGGGGTCACCGGCCCTGATGAGTACACCGCGATTGTCAATGACAACGTATACACGAATGTCATGGCGCGCTTTAACCTGCGTTGCGCCGCCGACATGGTGGACCTGTTGGCCAACAGGTTCCCGCGGTACCTGGAGGATCTGTCGCGGAAACTGGGCCTGGCCCCGGACGAGGCGGAGAACTGGCGCAAGGCGGCTGACTGCTTCCATATCCCCTTCTCCGAAAGGGTGGGGATCCACCCCCAGGATGAGCACTTCCTGAACCGGGAAATCTGGGATGTGTCCACGACCGATCCCGCGAAGCTGCCGTTGCTGCTGCATTACCACCCGCTGGTGATCTACCGTTTCCAGGTGATCAAGCAGGCCGACACCGTGCTCGCGCTCTGGCTGCGCTCGGGGGATTTCACGGCCCAGGAGAAGCTCGCGGATTTCAACTACTACGATCCGCTGACCACCGGGGATTCCTCGTTGTCGGCGGCGGTGCAGTCGATTGTGGCCGCCGAGGTGGGCTACCGTGAGCTGGCCTACGAGTACTTCGACGAGGCGTTG
The DNA here is from genome assembly GCF_026107515.2 of Glutamicibacter sp. MNS18. Lineage (GTDB taxonomy): Bacteria > Actinomycetota > Actinomycetes > Actinomycetales > Micrococcaceae > Glutamicibacter. The sequence continues at coordinate 74,560 of NZ_JAPCHW010000012.1, forward strand.
CACGTGGATCTGCGCAATTCGCACAAGAACACCGCCGACGGGGTGCATGTGGCTTCCACCGGAGGTGTATGGGCCAGTATCGTCTACGGCTTCGGCGGGCTGCGCGACGACGGGGATGTGCTCAGCTTCGATCCCCGGCTTCCGGCGAACTGGCAGTCGCTGTCCTACCGGCTGGCCTGGCAGGGCTCGATGGTGACCGTGCGCCTGAACCAGGAGTCGATGCGCCTGACCATGGAAGGCGGTGGCAGCCTGTACTTCGAGGTCCGCGGGCAAAACTACTCGCTTTCGGCCAGCGAGCCGGTGGAGATCGTGCTTGATGGTCACGGGGCGGATCGCGGGGGACGGCCCACTATGGAACATGTGGTGGCCCTGCACCGCGAGGACTCCGCCGACGTGATGCAGCCCCCGCAGGTGCTCTAACCGGTTCTGTCCAACGGCAGCCCCCGGGCCGGCCCCAGGCTCGAGGGGCTCTGCCCGTGCACGGCACTGAAGGCGCGGGTGAATGCGGAGGGGTGGGTCTACCCTAAGTAGCGTGCCACCCGGCCCCGCGGGAATCCGCGTGCCAGGGAATTCGCCATGCGGCCGGGGCGGATCAGCCCCCGGTGGCTTCGCTGCCGTGGGTGACGGACTCCAGGTTGTTACCGCGCAGTTTCGCCACGGTGCGCATCACGTGGAAGACCACCAGGGTGGCCAACGTGCCCAGCGCGATGCCGCCGAGCTGGAACTGGCCGAAGCTCAGCTCCTGGGTAACCGCGATCGCGATGATCAGCCCGGTACCCGCGGTCATCAGGTTGATCGGGTTGCCGAAGTCCACCTTGTGTTCGATCCACAGCCGGGCCCCGACAATGCCGATCATGCCGTAGAGCACAATGCCCAGCCCGCCGATCACCCCGGCCGGGATGGTGCCGATCAGTGCGCCGAACTTCGGCATGAACGCCAATGCCATCGCCACGATCGCGGCCACCCAGTAGGCGGCGGTGGAGTACACCCGGGAGGCCGCCATCACACCGATGTTCTCGGCGTAGGTGGTGGTGGCCGACCCGCCGCCGAAGCCGGCCAGCACGCTGGCGGCACCATCTGCCATGAGGGCCCGTCCGTTGAACTTCGACAGGTCGCGTCCGGTCATCACCCCGACGGTACGCACATGCCCGATGTTCTCGGCGATCAGCACGAAGACCGCCGGCAGGAACAGCAGGGCGGTATCGAACTGGAAGGTCGGGGTGTGGAAGTCCGGCAAACCCAGCCATGAGGCGTCGGCGACGGGGGCAAAATCCACCTGCCCCTGGGCCAGCGCGATCAGGTAGCCGGCCGCCAGGCCCACCAGGATGGACAGCCTGCCGAGCAGCCCCTTGAACGCCACGGTGGCCACGACCACGGCCAGCACGGTGAGGAAGGTCGTTGCCGGGAACAGCTGCATCGGCTCCAGCGTGGCACTGGCCAGGTTCAGTCCGATCAGCGCCACGATGGTGCCCATGACCACCGGTGGCATCAACGCATGGATCCACCCGGTCCCGGTCTTCTGCACGATCGCCCCGACCAGGAACAACGCCGCCCCGGTCATCACGATGCCGCCCAGGGCCGCGGACATGTCATGGGCGGCGGTGGCTGCCAGCACCGGGGCGATCAGCGCGAAGGAGGAGCCCAGATAGCTGGGCACCTGGTTGCGGGTCATCAACAGGAAGATGATGGTGGCCACTCCGGTGAAGAGCAACGTGGTAGTCACCGGGAACCCGGTGATGGTCGGCACCAGGATCGAGGCACCGAACATCGCCAGGATGTGCTGGGCGCCAATGGAAATGGTCTGCGGCCAGTGCAGCCGCTCCTCGGGGGCCACCACCTCACCGGGGGTGATCGTCTTGCCGTTACCGTGGATCGACCATTTCATTGCGTGTCCTCCGTGACTGTGGGCCGTCCAGTAGTTTATGCCCTGGCAGCACTTTGCGCGAAAAACAGCAGTTCGTGGCGGGAGGAGGATTCGAAGGCCCGCCACATGCGCAACCTGGTTGCATCGCTGGCGGTCCGGTATGCCTCACGCACCATCCCGATCGCCGCGGTGGTGGCCGCGTCGAATTCGGGGGAGGAGTAGGTGGCCAACCAGTCCCGGTAGGGGTGCCCGGGATGGTTGGCTGCCGCCAGCCGGGTACCGACATCCTGGTAGATCCAGTAGCAGGGCAGGATCGCGGCGATCAGTTCGGCATAGTCATCCGAGCAGGAAGCCAAATGGTTCACGTAGTTCGCGGTGGTGTCGCTGGACAGTGCGGTGCTGTCCACCGCGTATTCGCGGTGCAACACCATTTCCTCCTCGAAGGTTGCCGAGGCCGCGGCGGCCCAGAAACGCTGGGATGCGGCATCCGGGGCGATGATGCTGGCCCGGGCCAGGACCTGAGCATAGCCGCGCAGATACAGGGCATCCTGGTTGATGTAGTAGCCGAAATCATCCCGGTCCAGGGTTCCGTCGGCCAGCTGCCTGATGAAGGACAGTTCGTCGATCCCGGTGCGGATCGTTTTGATGGCATCCCACCACCCGGCCATCGCGTCGTGGGCCGGCGGGATGCCCTGCGCGTTCCACAGGGCGTCGAAGTGGCTGACCGGGCCATGGCCGCCGCCCACCTCGAGCGTGCCTGAGGCGCAGATCGCGTGGGCCAGGTAGTCCTTGGCCGCCTTGAGTGCCTGCGGCCATTCGCCGGTGCGGGCATGGAAGCTGGCCAACGCGCTGGACAGGGTGCACCCGGTGCCGTGGGTGTTGGGTGTCTCGATGCGCAGGCCGGGGTAATCGGCCAGCACCCCGTCGGGGCCGACCAACGCATCCGGGCAGGTGTCCCCGCCCAGGTGCCCGCCCTTGGCCACCACCAGCACATCATGGCGTGCGGCCAGCCGGGAGGCCTGGTCCAGGACCGAGTCCCAACTGCCAGCACGTTTCTCGCCCAGCAGCACGGCCAACTCGTCCATATTCGGGGTGATGACGCTCGCCTGGCCCAACAGGGCCTCGATGGCCTGCTGGGCGGCATCATCGAGCAACCGGTCGCCGCTGGTGGCGATCATGACCGGGTCCAACACCACGGGCAACCCGGCCGGCTGCTCCGCCAGCCACAGGGCCACAGCCCGGATGATCCCGGCATTGGCCAGCATTCCGATCTTGACCGCATCAATACGCACGTCATTGGCAATGCTCTGCAACTGCGCGGTGATGAACTGCGGGTCAACGGATTGCACCCCGTCCACACCGCGCGTGTTTTGCGCGGTTAGCGCGGTGATGACCGCCATGCCGTAGCCGCCGGTGGCGGCGATGGCCTTCAAGTCGGCCTGGATGCCGGCCCCACCGGAAGGATCCGAACCGGCAATCGAGAGGATGTTCTTCGTCATTTGGCGGCCTCCCAGGCCGAGACCAGCTCACGGCTGGCGGCCTGCGGATCCGTCGCCGCGCAGATCGCCCGCACCACGGCCATGCCCGCGGCACCGGTGCTGCGCAGGAAGGGGGCATCCTGGACTTCCAGGGCGCCGATGGCCACGCAGGGCAGCTGGGAGATCTTGTTGGCGCGGGCGAACCCGTCGAGCCCGATCGGGGTCGGATGGTCCTTCTTGGTGGGGGTTGCCCGGATCGCACCGACACCCAGGTAGTCGATGAGTTCCGACTGGGTATTGGCGGCGTGCAGCTGCTCATCGGTGGAGGCGCTCAGCCCCAGGATGGCACCCCCGATCAGCCCGCGGACCACGTCCACCGGCAGGTCCTTCTGGCCGATGTGCACGCCGGTGACCGCGGCCCCGGCAGCCCGGGCGGCCAGGAACACGTCCACCCGGTCATTGACCAGCAGCTCGGCCTTGCCCTGGGTGATCCGGGCGGCAGCCAGCACCAGTTCGTGGAACTCGCGGGCGGTTTCCTCCTTGGCGCGCAGCTGGACCCACTGCACGCCGCCGGCGACGGCGGCGCGGATCACCTCGAGGGTGGAGTGAGGGGTGCAACTGGCGGTATTGGCGACAAGATAAACACCATGTTCTCGCATATTAGTCCTTGGAATCAGAGTTCTTCGAGGTGGACCGAGTCCACCTCGGCCGGATCGGTCAGTGCCAGGGCGTCCAGGAACTCCACGGCGAAGCTGCCCGGACCCAGGCTGGTGGCGGCGGCGCGTTCGGCGGCACGGCCGTAGTAGGCGTGGGCGGCCACGGCCCCGGTGAAGACATCCCCGGACACGGCAATGGCCGCCGCCGTGAAGGCGCCCAGGGCGCACCCGCCACCGGTGACCCTGGTCAGTTCGATGCCGTTGGTCTGCACCAGTACGGTGCGATCCGCGCTGATGATCGCGTCGGCCCGTCCCGAGATGGCCACCACGGATCCGAAATGTGAAGCCAGCTCACGCCCGGCGGCGATGGCCGCTTCCACGGTATCGGCGGAGTCGACACCGCGCCCGGAGGATTCACGCCCGGCCAGGGCCAGGATTTCCGAGGGGTTGCCGCGGATCAGCGTGGGTTTAAGGGTGACGATACGGTGCGCGAAATCGGTCCGCACCGGCAGCGCGCCCACTGCCACGGGGTCGAGCACCCACGGCGTCCCGGCCCCGGATGCGGCCTCAACGGCCTCGTCCATGGCGGCGAATTGCTCGGTGCTCGGGGTTCCCAGATTCACCAGCACCGCCGAGGCCACCCGGGCGAAGGGCCCGGCCTCACCGGGCAGGTTCGTCATGGCGGGGGCGGCCCCGGCGGCCAACAGGGCATTGGCGGTGAAATTGGTGACCACATGGTTGGTCAGGCAGAACACCAGGGGGCTGGTGGCCCGCATGGATTCGATCACGACAGACAGCGTCATGGCGACATCCCTCCGCTAGTTTGAACTAGTTCAGGTTCAACGGGTCTTATCTCAGTCGGCGGCGCCGACACCCCGTGTCACTTCTGATTGAGCGTACGCAATTGCCCGGGCGTTGACAAACTCCGGCCGGGAAGGTGACCCTATCGGCCGGCGCGCCGTTGGAGCAGTGTGATCAGGGTTGGCAGGTCGACCGCCTCGGCCCGGGCGAGCACCAGTAACTGGTCCACCGCCTGTACCAGCTCCCCGTGCTGTTCCGTGGCGGATTGCGGTGCGGTCACCATGGTTCCGGCGCGACGCCTGGACACCACCAGCCCGGAGGACTCCAACTCCTTGTAGGCGCGGGCCACGGTTCCGGCTGCCACTCCCAGGTCGATGGCCAGGGCCCTCACGGTGGGCAACCGTGAACCGTCGGCCAGTTCCCCGACCCGGATCAGCGTGGCGATCTGGGTACGGATTTGCTCATAGGGCGGGACCGCACTGAGCAGATCCACGGTGACATTGCTGTTCATTGCCGCGGCCCTGCCGGAACCGCGGACGCGGCATGCAACGCGGGACGTTCAAGGAACAGCGCGGAGGGCAGGAAGAACACCACAAGTGCGAAGGCGCCGACACCGTCCGGGAACGGATACCCGATCAGCGGCATGGCGAGGACGGCGGCGGTCACTGCCCGCAGGGCACGCAACTCCAGGACCTTGCGGTACCAGGTTTCCATATCCGCCGATACGTCCCACGGCAGTACCATCCTCCGGGCAAAGCAGGCCAAACCGGTGAAACCAAGCACCAGGAGCAGCACCAGTCCGAGGGGAACCAGTGGCCTGGCCGGCACCAGGCCCCACAGGTAGTCCAGGGGCGGATTCAGCGTCACGTACACTGAGCCCAGCACCAGCACGATCGCCACCGCGTAGCACCATTTCGGCAACGGTCCGCTGTGGCGTGGCAGTGCGGCCACACCCCGTGACCTGTAGCTGACATAGGCCATGACCGCCGCATTGGAGGCCAGATAGAACAGGGCGGCCAGGGCCAGCAGCAGCATGATCTTCTCCCCGCGCTCCGGGGTGGGGAAGGACTGGGTCTGCTCGACCCAGGCCGCCCGGGCATAGAACGCGGATAACAGGATGAAAGTGATGGCGGTCGTCACGAAATTCACCGAGTACAACTGGTCGCGCAACCGTGCGACCGGGTTGGTACGTACGGCCGGCAGGCCGTTGAAATTGCCCGGTGGCCGCCAGAACAACATCAGGACGGCGACACCGGTCACCGCATAGTTCGCCACGCTGTCCCAGGTGCCGACCAGGGATGTGAAGTATTCGGAGCTGTCCCGGTCGTAGCCGGTGTCGGTCATGAAGCCATCGGATATGCGACTGAACCAGCGCGCCTTGTAGTGCAGCAGCTCACCGGCGGTAGAGACAACCACGACAATGACCGTGCGATACAGCCTGTTGAGCCAGGTCCTGCGCAGCAGGCGGTTATCGTGGTCGGAAATCCCGGGCAGCGGCTTGCGGTAGATCACCAGGATCGTGACGATCACCGTGACCATCAGCAGCAGTCCCAGGCAGGCCAGGACCATGGGCGTGCTGTCCGCGGCCGCCCGGATGCCAGGCTGGTCCGGAACCTGGGCCCAGTAGTCTTCGCCTTCGATGATGCGTTCCCGCTGGGGTGGCAGGCCGGTGACGTCGCGCACCGCCCACAGTGCGATGCCGGCCGCGGAAAAAGCCGCAACCAGCAGTGCCAGCAGGGTCCTGGGGATCAGACCCGTGACGGTGCGTGGCTGCAATGAGGCACTGCGCTGGGGCTTGAGTTTGCGCGGCCAGGTGAACTGGCCGGCGACGTAGACGAACAGGATCCATGCGGCCGGGGTTGCCGCGGTTCCCAATGCCGCAGTGAGACTGTATTCATTAAACGGTTCATTGGGGATCTCATAGAACGTGGAGAACCAGCTGGATGAACTGCTGGCGAAAAACGCGATCACGGCACACCACCAGGCATGCCGGCGCGCCAACGCCAGCTGGTGTCCCTCACGCCGTGAACCGACGGCGCGCAACACCAGGTAGACCAGCAACGCAGTGACGGCGAAGGTGCCGAACTGGTCGGAGAGGCCGTTCATGTTCATGCGTGCTCCTAACGTTTGTATCAATGTACCAATCAATTGATACAAAAGTTATCGTACTTTTGAATGAGGGATGCCGTACCCTCGAAATATGGGCATCTTCACCTCTCATCAACTCCCCGAACCCGTAGGGGATACCGCGCCGCCAATGGATGAGCATCCGGCGCGGATCGCCGATATCCTGGCCCATTTGCGCCAGTCCGTGAACGCGCGGATCACCCATCCGCGGCGCTTCAGGATGCAGCAGCTCAAGGCCCTGGAAAAGATGCTCATCGAGCGCGAGGCGGACTTCGTCCAGGCGCTCGCCGATGACCTGGGCAAGAGTGCCACGGAAGCCAGATTCAGCGAAATCGACTTCGTGCGAGCCGAAATCGACTACGCCCAGCGCCACCTTGCCGAATGGATGGACCCCGTCTCGGTCAAGGTCCCGGTGGCCCTCCAGCCGGCCCTGGCCAGGATCGAGCCCCGGCCGGTGGGAGTCGTGCTGATCATCGGACCATGGAACTACCCGATGCAGCTGGTCCTGGCGCCCCTGGTGGCAGCCATTGCCGCCGGCAATGCCGCGGTACTCAAGCCCTCGGAACTGGCTCCGGCCACCTCGGGTGTGCTGGCGCGGTTGCTTCCGCAGTATCTGGATGCGCGGGTGTATGCGGTATGCGAAGGCGGGGTGGACACCTCCACCGAACTGTTGGCCAACCGCTGGGACCACATCTTCTTCACCGGCGGGGCCAAGGTCGCGAAGGTCATTGCCCGCGCGGCGGCCGAGCATCTGACCCCGACCACCCTGGAACTAGGCGGCAAATGCCCCACCGTGGTGGACAACCACCTACCGGCCACGGCCAAGCGCATCGCCTATGCCAAGTTCATGAACAGCGGGCAGACCTGCGTGGCGCCGGACTACATCCTGTCACTGGGGGATACCGATGCGCTGGTTGATCGGCTGGAAAAGGCCATCACCGGCTTCTACGGCAGGGAACCCATGGCGCATCCGGACTACGGCCGGATCGTCTCGCAGCAACATTTCGACCGGCTCTCGGCGCTGATGGGGCACGGGGACGTGGTCGTCGGTGGCGAAACGGATACGGCGACATTGCGGATTGCCCCCACGGTGATGCGCAATGTGGATCTTGACAGCCCGTTGATGACCGAGGAGATCTTCGGGCCGATCCTCCCGGTTGTCGAGGTCAAGGGCTTCGACGAGGCCCTGGACTTCATCGCCCAGCGCCCGGCCCCCCTGGCCGCCTACCTGATGAGCGAGAACCCCCGCCTGCAGGCGATCTTCTCGGATCGTGTGCAGGCCGGAGCGATCGTCCACAACGCCCCGATGACCCACCTGATCGTTCCCTCGCTGCCATTCGGAGGGGTCGGAGACAGTGGAATGGGGGCCTACCACGGGAGGTTCGGATTCGAGCGGCTGTCCCAGATGCGACCCGAACTGAGCAAGACCACCGTGATCGACACGATGAACGCGATCTACCCGCCGTATTCCTGGGCGAAACGCAAGATCATCAACAAACTCATGTAGCGCTTCTGACCTGGATATATTCTCTCGGGAGAATTAAAGAAATCGGCCGCAGGACCGGTCAGCCGGCCAGCGCCGCGTCGACGATGACCCGTGCCTCGGCCAGGACCTGTTCCAGATGCGCTTCGCTGACGTTTGATTCGGCGTAGATCTTGTAGATGTCCTCGGTGCCCGACGGGCGGGCGGCAAACCATGCCCGGTCACTGGAAACCTTCAACCCGCCGATGGCGAAACCGCTCGCTTCGGTGGCCTTGGCGGTGATGGGGTCCCCTGCCAGTTCCACGGCTTGGACCATGGACGGATCCAGTTTCGCCAGCACGCTCTTCTGTGCCAGGTTGGCCGGAGCGTCGAACCGGGAGTAGAAGCTCTCGCCGTGGCGTTCCACCAGCTGCGCATGCAGCTGGCTCGGTGACTTTCCGGTCACCGCACGGATCTCGCTGGCCAGCAACGCCAGCATGATCCCGTCCTTGTCGGTACTGAACACTCGGCCGGAAACATCCAGGAACGAGGCCCCGGCCGACTCCTCGCCGCAGAATGCGACACGGCCGGAAGCCAGGGGCTCGACGAAGTACTTGAAGCCCACCGGCACCTCACGCAGTACCCGGTCATGGGAGGCCACGACCTGGTCGATGAGCGAAGAGGAGACCAGGGTTTTGCCGATCTGCACATCTGCAGGCCATTGCGGGCGGTGCGTGAGCAGGTAGTCGATGGCCACCGCCAGGAAGTGGTTGGGGTTCATCAGTCCGGCATCCGGGGTGACGATGCCGTGGCGGTCCGCGTCGGCGTCATTGCCGGTGGCGATGTCGTACTTGTCCCGGTTGGCCACCAACGAGGCCATGGCATAGGCCGAGGAGCAGTCCATGCGGATCTTGCCGTCCTTGTCCAGGGTCATGAACCCGAAGCGCGGATCCACCTCTTCGTTGACCACCACCAGGTTCAGCCCGTAACGCCGGCCGATCTCGCCCCAGTAGCGGGCCGACGCGCCACCCAAGGGGTCGGCTCCGATGGAAATCCCGGAAGCGGCAATCGCCGGGAAGTCGATGACCCGGGCCAGATCGGCGATGTACAGTTCGCGGAAGTCAAAGGGCGTAGCATTCGCCGTACCCCGGTTGATGCGCCCCGAGGCCATCAGCTCGTTGGCCCTTGCGGCAATGGGGCCGGTGATCTCGGATTCGGCCGGGCCACCATGGGGAGGGTTGTACTTGATCCCGCCATCCGCGGGAGGATTATGCGATGGGGTGATGATCAACCCATCTGCCTGCTCGCCGCCGCCGGCGTTGTGAACCAGGATGGCGTGGCTCAGGGCAGGGGTCGGGGTCAATCCGTCCTCCGCGAGGACACGGATCCCGTTGCCGGCCAGCACCTCCAGGACGGTGCGGTAGGCCGGTTCACTCAGCGCGTGGCTGTCCTTGCCCACGAACATGGGGCCGGTGATCCCTGCGGATTGCCGGTAATCGACGACCGCCTGGGTGATGGCGGCAATATGGGCCTCATTGAAGGAGCCGTTCAGCGAGCTGCCGCGGTGCCCGGAGGTGCCGAAGGCGACGCGTTGTTCCGGCACGGAGAGGTCGGGCACGATCGACGTGTACGCATCCAGCACGGCCCGCAGGTCAATGAGGTCTTCTGCCTGTGCTGGTTGTCCGGCGCGTTCGTGTGCCATAACCGTCCTTCGAAGTCGGGAATCACCTGTGCTGGGGTGAACAGACCGTTCGCTCCCACAGGCATCATATCGAGGATACGGGCCGGGGCTAAGCCCGATCACCTGGTTCCGCCCGTCGCCCGTGCCCGGGAAACAAGGAAAGGTTCGTAGAATGGAGACGATGACATACTTCCCGTACCAAGCGCAGAACCCCTACCCGCAGCGTCCCGAACCACGCGGCATGTCGATCGCCGCGCTGGTGCTGGGCATCCTGTCGATCCTCGGGCTGTGGGTCACCATGATCGTTCCGCTGGCCGGGGTGATCGTCGGCCACTACGGCTACGCGCGGGAACGGACCGGGCAGGGCATGGCATTGGCCGGCCTGATCCTCTCCTGGATCAGCCTGCTCCTCTCGGTGGTGGCCCTTGCCCTGATTATCTGGGCCATCTACGCCTCGTTCTCGATCTTCGGGGAGTTCTACGAGGTCACCGACTGCGGGTTCGCCTAACCCGCACCCGGTACCGCCGACCGCGGCGGGCTGTTGACCTCATGCCACTGGCGGCATACCGTATCGATTATCGTTAATAACGACTATCGATTGGTTTGCCATGGTGTACGGGGTTCTGGTCATTTTTCTGGCCACGGGTCTGGCGGTGGCCGCAGTGGGTGCGTTGGTGTTAAATATCAGGAAACCAGCGGGGCCAGCGGGATCAGTGGTTGGCTTCACCAGATTCGTGGCCATCGTCGCGGTGGTATTGCTGGGTATCGCCAATATCTGGGCGGTGGTTGGCAGTTTGGCTGGCGAAGGTGTGGAAGTCACCGTGCCTGTCCAGCCGTACTGGCCCGAGCATCCGAATATCACCGATGTGCAGCCGGACCGCGGGGATGCCGTACACAATGAAATCACCGAAGTTCATATCACCAGCAGTGTCCTGTCGCTGACCACGCGGATTCTGCTGGCCACCGGTTCGCTACTGCAGGGAGCGGCGGTGCTCTCGGTCGTGATCGCCGTCATCGTCCTGTGCAACGGCCTGCGGGCCGCACGACCCTTCAGCCAGAGCCTGCGACGCACCGGCCGGATTACCGCGGCGATCGTTATCCTGGGTAGCCTGGCCGGGCAGGTCATCCATGGCCTTGCCGTGAGCCGCGCCGGCCAAGAATCCTTGGCCGTCACCGGTTGGGCCGCCGAAGGGCTGGCCGGCGAGCTGGCGGCACCATGGCCGATTCCCACGTTGTTCGTCAGTGTCGACTTCGGGCCGTTCTTCATGGCCCTGGGGATCATGGTGGTGGTTGAGCTGGTGGGTGCGGGGGTGGCGCTGGACGATGCGCACCGCCAATTGCAGGACGACACCGACGGGCTGGTCTAGGGGTGGAAGTCGGGAACGTGCGCTGCCGGTTGGGGGAACTGCTGGAGCAGCGCGGACTGACCCTGGTCCAACTGAGCGAATTGGTGGATGTGAGCGTGGTGAACCTGTCGGTATTGAAGAACAACCGGGCCAAGGCCATCCGCTTTTCCACCCTCACCGCGATCTGCGCCGCACTGGAATGCGAGATCGGCGACCTGCTGGTCCTGCGGCCATGACGAAAAAGGCCGGACCGCCACGGTGTTCCCGTGCGGTCCGGCCTCCTTGCGAGGGCCCGGGACGGCTAGTGCACCGAACCCATCAGCTTCTTCAGGGCCGGAGTCGCAGCCACCATGGCCACGCCCAGCACGACGGCGGTGCCGCCCATGGCGATGAAATACGGGATCTCATTGCCCTCGGTGTAATAGCCGGCCAACACACCGGACAGCGTGGTGCCCAGTGAGACCGACAGGAAGAACAAGGCGATCATCTGGGTACCGAAAGCGGCCGGTGCCAGTTTGGTGGTCACGGCCTGGCCGATCGGGGACAGCAGCAACTCGGCGATGGTGCATAGCAGCAGGATGCCGACCATGGCCAGTAGCGGGGTCTTGGCCAGCGAGTCCAGCGGGATGAAGCACAGGAAGGCGATGCCCACCACGATCAGGGACAATCCGAACTTGACGCTGGTGCGTGGCTGGCGGGTGCCCAGCTTGGTCCACAGGGCGGCGAAGACACCGGCCAGCAGGACGATGAACACCGGGTTGATGGACTGGACCCAGCTCGCCGGCATATCCCACCCGAACAGGTGGCGGTCCAGCCGGGCGTCCGAGTACGCGGCAATGAAGGTGAACTGCTGCTGGAACAGGGCCCAAAACGCGGCCGAGGCGATGTAGAACGGAATGAACGCATATACGTGCTTGCGTTCGGGGGCAGTGACCCGGGGGCTGCGCAGGATCAGCACGAAGTAGAGCACCGAGGCGGCGATCACCACATAGGCGATGGTCGAGGCGAGGTTGGCCGGAGTGACGATTTTCAGCGAGAAGGCCAGGACGACGGCCAGGATGACACCGGCGAAGACAAGTACGTACCGTTTGCGTTCGGTGGCGGGCAGCGGGTTGGCGACGGTGCGTACCGACGCGGGCAGGTTCTTGCGACCGAACATGTAGATGCCCAGACCCAGGGCCATGCCGATGGCCGCCGCACCGAAACCGACATGGAAGCCGTACTGCTTATGCAACAGGCCGGTGAGCAGCGGGCCGAGCAGACCGCCGATGTTCACGCCCATGTAGAAGATCGAGAACCCGGCATCGGCCTTCGGATCCTCCCTGGAGTACAGCGAGCCGACCAGGGCGGTGGCGTTCGCCTTCAGGCCACCGGAACCCACGGCCACCAATACCAGGCCGATAGCCAACCCGAGGAAGCCTGGCAGGAAGGCCAGGGCCAGGTGACCGGCCATGATGACTACCGCGGAAACGAACAGGACCCGTTCCGAGCCCCACAAGCGGTCGGCGATCCAAGCGCCGAGGATGGTGCTCAGGTAGACCGCGCCACCATAGGCGCCAACCAGTGAGAGGGCCAAGCCCTGGTCCATGCCCAGGCCACCTTCGGTGACCGAGTGGTACATGTAGTAGGCCAGCAGTGCCTGCATGCCGTAGAAGGAGAAACGCTCCCACATCTCGACACTGAAGAGATTGGCTAGAGCACCGGGATGACCAAAAAAGGTCCTTCCAGCTTTCTGGGTACTCGGGGTAACAGTAGACATGCGTAATATTCTCCGCCTCTGTTGACTTTGATGCCTACTTCTGAGAGGGATTTCACATGGTTTGGTGGGTCACAGGATTCTAGGCTCCGGTCAGCAGCTGATGTGCCAAAATGAGCAACTTGCCCTCGTCCCCGTGGGGTGAAATGAGCTGGATGCTCATCGGCATCCCGTCCGTCGATGTCGACACCGGGACGGTGATCGCCGCGCAGCCTGCAACATTCACCATTGAGGTGTAGGGGGTGTATTGGCATTGCAGACGGTAATCGGTCTCGGCACCATGACTGGTGTAGTAGCCGATCTCCGGCGGGGTATGGGCCATGGCCGGGGTCACCACCACGTCGAAGGCGGACCACTGCGAAATGAAATCAGCCGCGATCTGCTTGATCCGCGCCACCGCGGTCAAGACGGTGGCCTCGCTGCGCAGTTTGGCACGGCGGCGGAAGCCCGTAGCCAGGGTGCCCAGCTGCTTCTCGTCGACCAGATTCAGGTGTGCAAGCCCCTGGGTCCAGATGGTCAGGAAGGTTTCCGGGTAGTCCTGGGCATAGTTCAATCTCGCTTCGGCAAGACGGTGACGGGGCTCCAGCAGACGCAATCCGGTGTCGAACGCCTCGCGGGCCGCGCTGCCCAAGCTGATGTCGTACACGGACTCGAACGGGGAACTGGTGCTGTAGCCGATGCGCAGCCCGCGCAAGGCATCCACCGGCCCGTCCTGGAGCATCGGCAGATAGCGATCGGCGCCGGTCATCGCATCCAGCAACAGTGCCGCATCCGTGGCATCCCGGGCAATCGGCCCGGATACGGTGAACTTCGGTGCCCCGTTGGAGTCGAAGTAGCCATCCTGCACATCGGCCGGAACCCGGCCCAATGACGGTTTCAGGCCCACCAGGCCGCAGGCGGCGGCAGGGATCCGCACCGACCCGCCGCCGTCGCTTCCCGGACCGAAGGGAATCATGCCCGCGGCAACCGCCGCGGCCTGGCCGCCCGAGGAGCCACCGGAGGACAAGGCGGGATTCAGCGGGTTCCGGGACGGTGGCGCGATCAGGTTCTCCGAATAGCTGCTCAACCCGAACTCGGGGACCTGGGTCTTGCCGGTGAAAATGACCCCGTCGGCCCGCAACCGGGCCACCATCGGGTGGTCACGGACCGCGGTGACGTGCTTGACCGCGGCCGAACCATAGGTGGTGGGCATCCCCGCCACCTCGTTCAGGTCCTTGAAGGCGGTGGGCATACCGTGCAAACGCCCGATATCCCCGCGGGAGAACCGTCGGTCGGCCAGGGCGGCGGCCTCCAATGCCCGCTCGGAGAGATATGTGAAGGCCCCGAGCGAGGTGAACTGCTCGCTTTGGCGCAGGAAATGCTCGGTGACCTCGCGGCTGGAGATCTCACCGGCGGCCAACTGGTTACGCAAAGTCAGGGCCGAGGGCATTTTCGCCGCGTTGATCGAGTCAATGGGAGCACGGGGCCCCGGGTCACCAGCGATAGCGACACCTCCAGACATCTTGACCGTATGGTCTCCGGCGCAGCCGGGAGATCAAAACAACATCGTAGCAATCGTGGGCCGGACCTACTGGGTTGGCGGCCCGCGCGACCGGTATCGTTTCGAAGGCGCGCGGTGTCTGCTTTCGGCCGCGATATTAATTAGGCTGGGGATCAACACCCTATGCGAAAGGAACGCCAATCATGAGTGACTTCGAAACCGTTGCCGTCACCGAGGTGCCCGAGGGCGCGCTGATCCTGGATGTGCGCGAGGATTTTGAGTGGGTGGAGGGGCACGCCGCCGGTGCGGTGCATATTCCGCTGGGCCTGCTTCCCGAGCGTTTCGAGGAACTGGACATGGATACCGACACCTATGTCATTTGCCGTACCGGTGGACGTTCGGCACAGGCCGCGGCCTGGCTGACCGGAATGGGTTTTTCGGCCTTCAATGTGGCCGGGGGTACTGATGCCTGGCTGGAAGGCAAGCTGCCCATGGAAGCGGAGAACGGCCAGGAGCCAACCGTCCGATGAGATACGCGTATCTCGGCCCGGCGGGGACCTTCACCGAAGCGGCGCTGCTGCAGGTGCCGGGGGCGGATGACGCCGAACGGGTTCCGGCAGCCAATGTGGACGAGGCCCTGGCGATGGTGCTGGACGGTTCGGTTGACGGGGCCATGGTGCCGATCGAGAATTCCGTCGAGGGTGGTGTTTCGGCCACACTGGACGCGATCGCCCGGGTCGACCACCTGCAGATTGTGCGCGAGGTGCTGATCCCGATCAGTTTCGTCCTGGCTGTCAGGGACGGGATCGAGACCTTGGACCAGATCACCAAGGTCTCCACCCATGGCCATGCCTGGGCGCAATGCCGGGGCTGGGCCCATGCGAATATTCCCGGGGCGGAATTCATCCAGGCCTCATCCACGGCGGCCGGGGCGTTGGGCCTGCAGGACCCGGAACAACACCATGAGGCCGCGATCTGTTCGCCCCTGGTGGCGCACGAACGCAACCTGAAGGTGCTGGTTGAGGGGATCGAGGACAATGTCGGTGCGGTCACCAGATTCTTCCTGGTCACCCGGCCGGGCCCGCTTCCGGCACCCACCGGTGTGGACAAGTCCACGCTGATCGTCCCGTTGCCCGAGGACCGTCCCGGTGCGCTGATGGCGCTACTGGAACAGTTCGCCGCCCGCGGGGTGAACCTCTCGCGCATCGAGTCCCGGCCCACCGGCCAGGGGCTGGGTAGCTATTTCTTCTCCGTGGACATCGATGGCCACCTGGCCGAGGAGCGGGTGGCTGCGGCGTTGACCGGCCTGCACCGCTTGTGCCCGGACCTGAAGTTCCTCGGTTCCTACAATGCCGCCGAGGGGATCACTCCCACCATCGACTCGCATAATTCCAACGAGGCCTTTGTGCAGGCCCGCGAATGGGTTGCCGAGCTGCTCAACCGGCTCTAGGCAGTCCGGATGCGCAGGGCCGACGGGCTGACCGATACCTCGAGGTTGTTGACCATGCCCGTCGGATCCCCGTCGATCTGCGTGTTCATGGGTTCGGTGCAGCGCAATGAGAGTTTCTTGGTCTTGTAGTAGGAGATCACCGGGATCTTGTTCCTGGCCCGGAAGGCGGTCTTCAGGAAGATCCATACCCAACCGGCCGCGGACCGCGGGGAGAGCACCACGGCATCCAGCAGCCCGTCATCGAGCTTGGCATCCGGCACGAAATCCAGGCCCTGCAACTTGCCGCAATTGGCAAAGAGCACCGAACGCACCCGACGGGTTTGCCAGTTTCCCTCGGAAAGCTGGAAGGAGACCTTTTTGCGGCGGCCGGGCAACTGGCGCAGACCCGCTTCCGAATAGGCCAGCCACCCCACCTTCTTCTTCAGCTTCTCGTCGGTGTCGTCGAACAGGTCCGCATCGGTGCCGACCCCGGCGATCACCAGGAAGGCGTGGTCCGCCACGGTCCCGTTCAGGTGCTGCAGCTTCAGGTGCCCCACATCGATCCGACGCACCTCGCCGCGCACCGCCAGGAGGGCGGCGGTCTGCAGGTCATCGATCGGGATCTCCAGATTGCGGGCCAACAGGTTCCCGGTACCCAGCGGCAGGATCCCCAATGTTGCGTCGGTTCCCTCGAGTCTTTCGGCGACCGCGCGCACCGTCCCGTCCCCTCCCGCAGCGAGAACCGTGTCATAGCCCTCATCCAGCGCCCGTTGGGCCATCGCCTGGCCGGCATCGGTGAGGCTGGTTTCCAGCAACAGGGGCGCCTCCAGTCCGGCTTCCTCGCAGACCCGTTGCACCGCGGCATGCGCCTGATCACCCTGTGACTTGGAGGGGTTGATGATCAAGGCGACTTTTTTCGCCGCGGTCTGCTCGACCGCTTCGGGCTTGCGGATCAAGGGGCTGCTCGGTTCGGACAGCCGGCGGACCGAGATCCAGCTTAGAATTGCTGCGACTCCGGCACCGCCTGCCAGCGAGGCGAGGATCACGCGGTTTTTATGCATAGTGACTACATCGTACTCAGGGTTGCTAGGCTTATGGTGTGATCGACCTGAAAATGCTCACCGATAATCCGGATCCATACCGCGCATCCCAACGTGCCCGCGGCGCCGACGAATCCCTCGTTGATGCACTGCTGGAAGCCGATGTGGCGCGCCGTGAAACCATCGCCGCCTTCGAATCGCTGCGTTCCGAACAGAACGTATTCTCCAAGAAGGTCGGCCAAGCCAAGGGCGAGGAGCGCGCCGCGCTGCTGGCGGAGGTCAAGGACCTTGCCGCCCGCGTCAAGGTGGCGCAGGCGGCCGCGGACGAGGCCGCCGAGGCCTGCCAGAGGCTGCAGCGGTCATTCCCGAACCTGATCATCGAGGGGATCCCGGCCGGCGGTGAAGAGGACTTCTCGGTGATCAAGACCGTGGGAACCCCGCGCGATTTCGCCGCCGAGGGCTTCGAGCCGCTGGACCACCTGCAGATTGCCGAGAAGCTGGGTGCCATTGACATGGAGCGTGGCGCCAAGGTCTCCGGTTCGCGCTTCTACTTCCTGAAGGGCATCGGTGCCCGCCTGGAACTGGCCATGATGAACATGGCACTGGACCAGGCCGTCTCCTACGGCTTCATCCCGATGATGACCCCGACCCTGGTGCGCCCGGAGATCATGCAGGGTACCGGTTTCGATGTGGAACACGATGACGAGATCTACAAGCTCGAACGCGATGACCTGTACCTGGTGGGTACCTCCGAGGTGGCCCTGGCCGGCTACCACGCCAATGAGATCATGAACCTGTCCGACGGCCCGGTGCGGTACGCCGGCTGGTCCTCCTGCTACCGCCGCGAAGCCGGGGCCGCGGGCAAGGATACCCGCGGCATCATCCGTGTGCACCAGTTCAACAAGCTGGAAATGTTCGTCTACACCACCATCGAGCAGGCGGAGGCCGAACACGCCCGCCTGCTGGCGTGGGAAGAGGAAATGCTGGCCAAGATGGAGCTGTCCTACCGGGTCATCGACACCGCAGCCGGCGACCTGGGCATGAGCGCCGCGCGCAAGTTCGACTGCGAGGCCTGGGTGCCGACGCAGCAGACCTACCGCGAGCTGACCTCGACCTCGAACTGCACCACCTTCCAGGCCCGCCGCCTGAACATCCGCGAACGCGAAATCGTGGACGGCAAGGCCGGCAAGACCCGTGCGGTGGCCACCCTGAACGGCACCCTGGCCACCACCCGCTGGCTGGTCGCCATCCTGGAGAACCACCAGAACCCCGATGGTACCGTGAACGTGCCCAAGGCGCTGCAGCCCTACCTCGGTGGACTGGAAGTCCTGTCCTAGGCAGGCTGGCCCGCCCGTACCCGGGAACCGGTGGACAACCACCGGTTCCCGGTCATTTAACCGGCTGTTCATCACCGGTGTGCCCCGGGTCATCGCCAATTTGGGTACAAGATGGTTCACTGGTTCCATGACTGTTATGACGAAGACCGGCAACGAGGACCGGTTGACCAATGGAAAATTAATGGTGTGCCTAGACGTTGACGGCACGATCGTGAATCACCGGGGCGAAATGAGCCAGCCGGTCCGGCACACCGCCCGTGACGTGGTGGCCGCAGGGCACGAGGTCGTGGTCTCCACCGGCCGGTCGCTGGGCGCGACCCTGCCGGTGGCCCGCGAGCTGGGTATCGACCGCGGCTACGTGGTGGCCTGCAACGGTGGGGTGATCGCCAAGATCGCCGGCACAGAGGTGGAAGTGATCCACCGTGAGGTATTCGACCCCTCGCTGGTCCTGGCCACGCTGTGGCGCACCATGCCCCATGCCAAATATGCGTTGGAGAACGAACAGGGCGAGTTCCTCTCCAGCGACGATTTCAGCGATGCCAGTTTCGGTGCCCCGGCCCGCGTCGTCGGATTCGACGAACTGGTCAACAGCAAGGCGGTGCGCGTGGTGGTGTTCTCCACGGACGCGACCGCCGAGGAGTTCGGACAAGCCGTCCACGGCCTGGGTCTATCCGGGGTGACCTATTCGGTGGGATGGACCGCATGGCTGGATATCGCCGCGGAAGGCACCACCAAGGCCAGCGGGCTCGAACGCCTGCGCGGCACCCTGGGGTTCGACTCAGCGGCCACGTTGGCCGTGGGGGATGGGCGAAACGACATCGAGATGCTGCAGTGGGCCGGAACCGGTGTGGCCATGGGCCAGGCCCCGGACGAGGTCAAGGCCGCGGCCGATACGGTGACCACCTCGGTGGACGAGGACGGTCTGGTGGCCGTGCTGCAGGGCGTGCTGGATAGCTAGGACTGGTCGGCCAACTCAAGCAGCCGGGCGATCCCGGCGCGGGCGTCGTATTCGTCGTTGAAGCCGGAGCGCACGATCGCCGCGGATACCGCCTGCGGGGTGATGTCCAGGGCCTCGGCGATGGCCCGCTGCTGGCCACGCACCCCCGGGATCATCAGATCCACCACCGCCCATTCCGCCTCGCTGCGGGTGCGGATGGACTGCCCCAGTAGCCGCAGCAGTCCCTCGATACCGGTGTCCAGCTGCTCATCGGGGCCCGAGACACAGATCGGAACACGCTCCCCGCGGTGCCCGGCCGCGTCCAACGCGCCCAATGCCCGGCGAACCGCGCGTCCATCGACCAGGTCGGCGTCCTCGGGGACGGGTTCGTAGAGCGGGCCGATGCCCAGTCCGATATTGCAGAAGTTCAACCGGGCGGTGCGCAGGATCGCGTCCACGGCCGCCGGGGCGTCGCTGGGTACCCCGAGCAGCAGGCGGCCGGACAGCGCGGTAAAGGGCGCATGGGTGCCCACCTGTTCAAGTTGCCGCCACAACGCCTCACTGGCGGCAGCCACGTCGGTCACCGAGCGGGGCCTGGGGCTGAGCGCAACGACAAACATGGCTTAAGTATTGCCTGTTGCACCTGCTTTGTCCTGTGTTTGGCCGGATATGACCGTGGTACCGGGGGCGCGTGTCCTAGGCTGGTATCTGGAGGAAGCTAAGGAGAGCGCATGGCAGCAGAGGTCATAGCCGGGCGGTTCGAGCTGATCGAACACATCGCCGAGGGCGGATCCGGGTCGGTATGGCTGGCCCGCGACCTTCAGCGCTCCAGTCGCTGCGCGGCCAAGGTCATGAAGCAGAGCTACAGCGGCGAGATCCTGCGTTTCGTGCGCGAACAAGGCGTCAAATTCGACCACCCGTACCTGCTGACCCCCTACGGGTGGGCCGCGGTGGATGACCGGGTGCTCATCGCTTCGCAGCTGATGCGAGGGGGGAACCTGCATACCGCCATGCAGGACTACGGGGCGTTTTCGCCCGAACTGGTGGCCGAGATCCTGGCCCAGTTGTTGGACGGGTTGGGCCATGTGCACGCCTCGGGCTGGGTGCACCGGGATGTGAAACCCGCCAATGTGCTGCTGGAAACGACCGCTGCCCGGGTGCCGAAGGTCCGCCTGACCGATTTCGGTATCGCCACCCACCAGGATGCCCCGCGGCTGACCGAAGTGGGCCTCACGGTGGGTACCGAGGGGTTCCTGGCCCCTGAGCAACGTGCCGGCAAGGAGCCCGACGCCGCCCAGGACCTCTACGCGCTGGGTGCCCTTGCGGTGCAGTTGCTCGATCCCACGCTGCGCGGGGAGTCGTTGCGCCGGCGTTGCACCGAACTGGCAACATCGCACCATGACCTGCCTTCCGCGCCGCTGGGCCCGGTATTGGCCGGGCTGCTCGACACCGACCCGGGGGTCCGCGAGGACACCGCCGGCCGGGCCCTGGAACAACTGCACCCCTTGCGCAACAGGCAGGGCTACCGGGTCGCCTCCGGGGAGGTCTTCGAGGTGTTCGACCACTTCGCCGATGACGGCCTGCATCCATCCGATCCCGAAGCCGAACCCGAGGCGTCGACCCGGGCAGAGACCAGGCCGCCGGCCCCGGCGCAGCGTTCCGCGCCGCAGGACACGTCCCCGGGGCCGAAGGGACGGCCGCCATGGCAGCCGTGGGTCTTCCTGCTGGTGGCGCTGCTGTTGGGGGCGGTGTCGCTGTGGCTGGTTTACGGCCAGGACACCGACCAGGGGGCATCCGATGCCGCGAACCCTGCCCCGCAGGCCACCGGGACCCCGCAGGCACCGGATGCCGAAACAACCCGGGCAACGGACCGGCCGGACGGAACCGAATCGCAGCAACCCGCGGCCCCGGCCACCACAGCCGCCCACAGCGCCACCAGCACCGCACTGGAGGTGGGGATCAGCTCCACAGCCCGCCGTGGCCAGGAGTGTACCGCACTGGAGGAGGGGTTAACCGTGGACGGCGCCGACGGCCTCACCCTGGTATGCATGCCCGAGGGTGCCGCCCACCGCTGGCAGGAAGCGGACTAGGTCCGCCTGCGCCGGCGCAGCAGCCACAGCCCGGCAAACCCCGCCAGGGCCACCGCGGCCCCTCCCAGCAGGGCACCGAACTGTGCGGCCGTTGGCCACCAGCCGCCGGTAGCCGTGCCCAAGACCCCGCCGCCACCGGTTCCCGTATCCAGGGCCGGTTCCCAGGCCCCGCCGCCGCCAGCCTCGCCGGTGACCTGGACCGCGAGCTCGTACTCCAGCGGATTCAGCCCACGCGGGTCCCGGGCGGCACCGACCACGGTGATGTAGTAGTAACCCGGGGTGCGTAACCCGGACAGCTGGCCCGCGGAATCCACCAGATCACGGGAAACCTCGCTCAGGGTGCTGCGGGTGACCGAGGCGCCGACATCCTCGCGGGATAACTCCGCGCTATCGCGTTCCACCACATTGCCGGCCAACAGCGGGCTGTAGGTGCGGGTGACCAGCCGGTTGGCGCTGGCGTCCCGGGAGTCGCCCATGGTCAGCCGGTAGTTCAGCCGCTGGCCCTCGGCCAGGTGCACCTTGTAGTACTTGATCTCGAAGGGAAGCACGGAATCGGCATGGATCGACTCCCCGGCCAGTTCGGTGGCATTGCTGAACCCGCTGCCGCCGCTGATCGGTTCGGCTGCTCCGGAGAGGGTGACATTGGCCGGAGGTAGCGTGGTAGGGATCTGGCCGGAGAGCGTGGTGGGATCCACGGCCGGTTCCACGATGACCCGTAGCTCCACCGGGATCCCGGTGTCGGCCTGCCAGGTGCCGGTGCGCTCGAGTTTCAGGTAGACCTCGTCATTGCCCTGGGCCAGGCAACCGGTGTAGCCGTCGCTGCGTTTGGCCCCGGTGTCCAGTCTGGCCAGGGCCAGCCGGTCGAACCAGTCGCGGGAGACCGTGGCAGTGCCGGTGGAGGCACAGCGCCGGCCGTCACCGGTCACCAGCTCGCCGGCGAACTTGATGTTTTCGCGGCTGCTGGGCTGGTTCATCGGGTCGATGATCAACTGGGCGCTGACATTGATGTTCTCACCCTCCTGGACGGCCGGCAACCTGTAGTAGCGGGCCGAGTCCTCCCCGGTCACCGGCAGCAGATCCTGCCAGGCGCCGGCCTCCAGCTGCGGTGCACCGCCCAGGTCCTGGCTGCCTGCGGCCTGCTCACCCACGCTCTGGTGCCGCAGGATCACCGAGTCGCTGGATTCGGAGGAGTCACCGGCGGCGTGTGCCGGGACCACCAGTGAGGTCAGTGCCAGGCATGCGCCAAGGCAGATACCCCAGGTTGTCTTCTTCATGGCCGTCCTCCTGGCTGGGTGTGGTCCTGGGCGGGGGTTTCCGTCCTGGCGGTGGCACGGTGGCGCATCAGGAAACCGCCGATGCCCAACAGGGCGGCGGTGCCCACCAGCCCGGCGGTGAACCAGGGCCATAGTGCCCGGCTGCTGTCGCTGGCGGGGCCGACCGCGAGCTCCTGCTCATCCGTGGCATCCTGCACGGCTCCGGAATCGGGATCGTCCCCGGCGCCCGGCTCGGTCGGGTCGACTGCGGGTTCCTGCTGCTGCCCGCCGGCCGGCTCGGCTTCGAAAACCGGGGCTGCCCCGGCGAAGGGTTGTTCGGTGCCGGTCACCTCGAAGGCCAGCTCGTAGTCGAAGGGAACCCCGTTGGTCTCCAGCGACCAGGTCGTCGAATGCACCACCACATAGTAGTCACCGGCCAGGTAGGCATCCGAACCGACCCCGCCGTCGCGGTTGGACTGGTCCACCGCGGTGGCCATATTCAGTGTCACGGTGTCCTCCGGGCGGTGGCGGGAGAGCTGCGTTTGCCCGAGCATGTCCACCTGGTCGCGGACCGCGGAGTAGACCCGCAAGCGGACCTCGTTGGTTCCCGCCTCGGTGTTGTTGCCCCCGGTGGCCCGCACATTGAGCTTCTGGCCGTTGCCCACATGCACCTTGTAGTAGCGGGCCTCGTTGGTCAGGGCCGAGTCGGCGTAGATCTTCCCGGATTCGACCGCCAGCGCGTCGTTGAAACTCGAACCCCCAGACACCGGTTCGGCACTGCCGGTCACGGCCACCGATTGCGGATTGTCACGACCGGAGGCCGCGGCACCGAGCAGGATGGGGTCCACCGCCGGTTCCAGCACGTAGCGCAACTCGACATCCATCGGGGTGTCCTTTTGCAGGTCGCCGTCGCGGGTCACCTTGGCAAACAGCTCACCGGTGCCATCGGCGAAACACCCGCTGGAGGAATCCTGGCGGTACTCGGGGTTGTGCACGTAGCCGCTCATCGGCCGTCCGAGCTGGGTGGTGTTGGTCATCTCGCTGCGTCCCACACTGCACTCTCGACCCTGGCCATTGACCAGTGCCACGCTCACCCGGCCATGGTCGATGGCCGGTCCGGTACGCATCTGCGACTGGTCGGGGATCATCGTGGCCGACAGGTGGGCGCGCTCGCCGGGGGAAAGCGGACCGATCTTGTAGTACTTGGTGGTGCCGTCCTTGCTGCTCCAGCTGCGTGTCTCGCCCTTTTCCAGGGTGTCCAGGTATTGTCCGGGGACCATGGCCGGGGCCTGGTGCATCTGGGTGCTTCCCTCGATCGGGGTGCCGCTGGCGGCGTACCCCTGGAAGGCGCGTAGCGTGCGGATGGTCAGTTCCTCCTGCAGCGCCTCGGCATCATCGGCGGTGACATAGCTTCCGCCGGTGGCCTTGGCAATGCATTCCAGCTGCGCCCGGGCCTTGGAATTGACCTTGAAGCCGATGGTATGCACGGTCAGGTCGATGCCCTGTCCGGCCAGTTCCTCGGCCGCCTCGCAGGCCGGCGGCTGGGAGCAGTTCTCCTCGCCATCGGAGACCAGGATGATGGACTTGGCCCCCTCGATGCCCTCCAGCTCCTTGGCCGCATGCAGCAGCGAGGCACCGATCGGGGTTTCCCCTACGGCCTTGAGGTCATCGAGTTTGGCCGACAAACCCTGCTTGTCCACCGGTCCGGGCTTCTGCACCGTGAGGATGTCATCGCATTTCTGCGGGGTTCGCGAACCATAGACCACCAATCCCATGGAGGCGTCCTGGGGGGCGTTGTTGATCAGGTGCTTGGTTGCCGTCTTGGCGGCATCGATGCGGCTGGTGCCGGCATCATCGGCATCCGTTTCAAGCATCGAACTGGAATAGTCCATGACAACCATGACGGGTTGGAGCTCGGCAGCGGGCGCTTCATCGGCATGTGCGGCACCCAGGCCGCTGACGGCCAGCAGCCCGGTGGCCAACAGTGCCACTATCCGGGTCAGGTAGCGAGGCATCGGTCGTTCCTTCCGTAATGGATGTTTGCAGATGCAAATATATCGGAAATGTTTGCATTTGCAAATACCCATGCGAAGCTTGGTACATGGATAACACCATCGAACAGCAACGGGCGATCTACGGCACGACTTTGGCCGAGCGTTTCGGCTCCGTGATGCAAAGTTACGCGCTATCCCAGCGTTCCCTGGCCAAGGTGCTGGGGATCAGCGCCCCGATGCTCTCACAGTTGATCGGTGGCCGGCGGATCAAGATCGGCAACCCCGCGGTCTATGGGCGCCTGGTCATGCTGGAAGCCCGGGCCACGGAGGCGGATCGGGAAGCGGTGCTGCGTGAAGTGGAGTCGGCCGACCCGGCGACGGCCACCCAGTCCGCGGTGGAGCCGCGCGAGGGCAATGCCCGGCAGGTATCGGTGGATTACCTGCGCGGCCTCGCCGACCTGTCGGTGCTACGCCAGATGGCCGATCGGGCGCGGGAGCTGGGTGCGGTGCCGCTGGCGCGGCTGCTGGATGAGACCGCCGGCCACGATCGGGGCTAGCGGCAGGTCTCCGGTTCGGCAGCGGGGGCCGGTTCGGGGAGCCTGATGATCATAAAACGCATGAAGAACTGGATCGATGGGCCGATCAGCAGCGCGTAGGCCACCGTTCCCAGACCCACCGGTCCACCCAGCAGCCAGCCGATGGCCAATACCGTGAGCTCGATGCCGGTGCGGATCAGCCGGATCGACAGGCCGGTATTCAGATGCAGTCCGGTCATCAGCCCGTCGCGCGGGCCGGCGCCGAAGTGGCTGCCGATGTACATGGCGCCACCGATCCCGTTGATGACCACACCCAACAGGAACGCGGTGATCTGCCAGCCCAGTCCGCTGATGGGCGGGATGATTGCCAGGAACAGGTCCAGCCCCAGGCCGATGACCAGCACATTGGCCACGGTACCCAGCCCCGGCCACTGCTTCAGCGGAATCCATGACACCAGCACCAACGCCCCGGTGAGAATGGCAATGGTCCCCAGGGACAGGGGCACATGGTTGGCGATGCCCAGATGCAACACGTTCCAGGGATCCACTCCCAATTGGGCGCGGATCATCAGGGCCATGGCCAGGGCGAAAAACAGCAGACCCACGATCAACGACACCAGGCGCAAGGTCAGCCGACCGGCACGCAATTGCTGGAGTGGGGAAAGATTTGTCAGGCTCATGGTCCCTTCAGGTTAGGCCCGCCAGCGCGCGCCGCCCAAAAGCCGGAGTTGCACCGGGTCACAATGTGCCCAGACACACCTCGATACCCTGTGACAGCCGCGTGAAATCCAGTGAGGTGGCTACCGGGGCGGCCTGGTCGGTTTCCGCACCCACCAGGGCCATCTGCCCTGCGTCGCGCACCGCCGGCAGGTGGATGAACAGCGCAGGCACGGCCGACCGGTAGGCACGGTAGGCCGTATGGTTGCACAGGAAACGTCCCGGATCCCGGGATAGTGCCGCTGGCAGCCCGATCTCGTGCAGCGCCTGGAGCATCGGCTCCGGGTCCAGCGTTGCACGAACCCTCTCGGGACCATCGGTTGCGATCGGGGTTGAATCGGGTCGCTGCCCGTCATTGTCGGCGATCCGCGCCTTATCCAGGTTGTAGGCCCACAGTTCCGGGGTGATCCGGGTGCGTCCGCCGGCTTCCCCCAGGCAAATCAACGCATCCGGACGGTGCTGGACCAGTGCCGCCTCAAGTGCGGGGCCGGTCCTGCTAAAGGATACCGGCAGGATTGCGGTGCTGATCCGGTGCCCGGCCAGCCGGGAGGGCAACCGTTCCAAAACCTGGGCGCTGGCGTTGATGCTGTCTTGCCCGAAGGGTTCGAAACCGGTGACCAGAATATGCATGGCATCCATTATGACGGCAAACTGTCGGGGGCGGCTGCTATGACTATAGGTGTTGCTAGCTGCCCACGCCCTGGAGGTCGATTCTTGTGCTCATCACCGTGTTCATACTGGTGATCCTGAATATTCTTGGAACGGCATTTCTTGCCCTGCTGGTCGTTCGCCGCACCGACGGGCAGGAAACGGACCAACAGGGGATCGTTGACGCGGTGCGTTCCACACACGGTGAATTGCGCCAGGATCTAGTGGCCCAGCGCTCGGAACTGCGCCAGGTGCTGAACGAAGTGCGCCAGGACAACGAACGCAAACTCGACGGGGTCCGTACCACCTTGGACGAGAAACTGGGCAGACTCACCGATTCGAATTCGGCTCGCCACCTGCAGTTGCAGACGCTGCTACGCGAGGAAATGGACAAGCTGCGTGCCGGCAACGAAGCGAAGCTTGAAAAGATGCGCGAGACCGTGGACGAGAAACTGCAGGGCACCCTGGAAAAACGCCTGGGCGAGTCCTTCGAACTGGTCAGCAAACGGTTGGAAATGGTGCAGCAGGGGCTGGGTGAAATGCAGACACTGGCCCAGGACGTCGGTGGTCTCAAACGCGTATTGACCAACGTGAAAAGCCGCGGAAGCTGGGGAGAAGTCCAGCTGGCACGCCAGTTGGAGGACATCCTGACCGCGGAGCAGTACCAGGAAAACGTGGCGGTCGTACCCTCGAGCCGCGAACGCGTGGAGTTCGCCGTGGTGCTACCGGGGCGCGAAGCCGGAACGATCTACCTGCCGATCGACTCCAAGTTCCCGCAAGAGGACTACGAACGCCTGCTTGACGCCCAGGAATCCGGGGACAAGCAGGAGACCGACAAGGCCCAGCGCGGTCTGGAGCGGGCAATTACCGAGCAGGCGAAGCTGATCGCCGGCAAGTACATCGCCCCGCCGCACACCACCGATTTTGCGATCATGTACCTGCCCACCGAAGGGCTCTTCGCCGAAGTCGTACGCCGTCCCGGACTGGCCAGTCGGTTGCAGGCCGAACACCGGGTTTTGGTTACCGGGCCGACGACCTTGATGAGCCTTCTGAATTCGCTGCAGATGGGTTTCCGCACCCTGGCCATCGAGCAGCGCAGCTCCGAGGTCTGGCAGGTGCTGGCCGCGGCGAAGCAGGAATTCCGCAAGTACGGCGATGTCTGGGACAAGCTGGGCAAACAGCTTTCCGCCGCGCAGAATACCGTCAACGAGGCAGGCACCCGAACCCGGGCGGTGGAACGCAAACTGCGTGATGTGCAGAACATCGAGGTGACACCGGGCGATCTGCTTGAATCGGTGCGCCCCGAAGCCGTTGGCTAGTCCTTCGGGTTCCGGGCGGCCTTGGCGGCCTCATGCTCGGCGTTCACACGCCAACGCTCCCGGTCATCCTCGCTCAGCTCCGTCCAGTCCGGGGCGCCGGGCATCATCAGCCCGGTCAGGTGCTTCAGGCGGCTCTCGTAGAGCGCCCGGCCGGCGAGGTCTCGTGCAGTGTTCACGGCATTGAGTATCGCGTACCGGGGACACCAGAAGCAATTGACCAGACCCGTCGAGGGCAACCTGTGCTGCATCTCATGGCGAACGGAAGCCGGCCCCCGGACGGAACAAAGGCCGTACCGGTCCATCGCGGACCAGTACGGCCTTCACCTTTCCAGGGGGGAAACCTTGTTGCTATCCGCCCACCGAATCGGTGCGGCGGGAGAGTGTCTTGATGCGTGCCGCGCTACTGATCCGTGAGGTCAGCAGCTCAATGGGTCCCTGCCGGAACCCGGAGATATTCCTCCAAAGGAGGGCCAACAGCAGTGCCGCGCCGATCTGGATCCAGAACGAGGCCACCGGGTGATTGGTGCCCAAGCCGGTGGCCAGGAACAACAGGTGGGCCGAGTACAGGGTCAGCGTCATCGAGCCGATGATGCACAGCGGCCGGAAGAACCAGCCCCAGCGTTGGCCCAGGATGAGCATGGCCGCCAACACCAGCAGGGCGATACCCAGGGTGTGGATCAGGTCGAAGACCGTAGTCGAATGCGGTGCAAGCGTGACCTGCCACCATCCCGAATCCATGGGTACATCCTCCATCGGGCCGAAGACCAGGATCTCGTCGACCTCCCCGGGGTACAGCCAATGCCGGGTCGAATGCACCAGGGCATCCTTGCCTCCCAACGGCCCGAGCAACAGGGCCGAAGTGGCCCAGGATCCTAGCCATAGCACGGCGCCGGTGATCCCCAGCCGCAACTGGCAATCCAGGGTACGCAGGTCCAGTTTGCCGACGGCCATGCCGGCGCACAGGTAGGCCATCCAGGGGATTGCCGGATACACGCCGGTGACCAGCAGCGCACTCAGGGTTGCGCCCGGATCGGAGAACAGCGTGGACAGCGACGGATCATAGGATCCCAGGCCGGGCAGCGAGTCGGAGATCAACCAGCTGAAGACAGCGCCCACGGTGGCGAATCCCAGCGCGAGAAAGGACAGGGCCCGGGCCCCGAATCCCAGCAGCGGGACAGCCAACAGGAACATGACCCCGTAGTAGGCCAGGATGATGTTGGCCGGGATATCAATCAAGGCCAGCACCATGCCAAGGGTCAGGATCAGCCCGGCGCGGGCGGCCAGCGCCGCCCGTGCTCCGGCCAATTCGACGGTACTGTGCCGTGCCGTCCTGGATCCCAGGGCCAGGCCGACCCCGGCCAGGAAGGCGAACAAGGCCGCGGAGGTGCCGGCGGCGATCCGCCAGATGAGCGTGGGCTCAAGGTCCTCGGTGGCCTGGGGCATGACGTGGATGGCGATCATGCCCAACAGGGCCAGCCCGCGCGCGGCATCGATGCCCGCAATCCGGGAGCGCCGATGTGCGCGCAGCGGCAGGTTCACTGCCGAACCGGTCGCGGCCTTCACCGTGCCAGCAATTCGACGTGGGATTCCGGCAGCAACCCGAGGCCTGCCAAATCGGCCCGTAGTTCCCGGGCCTGTTCGGCCCCCAGTTGGACCATCGGCGAACGCAACGAGGAGTCCAGGTGGCCCAGGCTGGCCAGGGCGGACTTGACCGAAGCGGCCGCCGGCGCGCGGAACATGCCGGAGTAGATCGGCAGCAACTGTTCGTGCATCGCCCGTGCCTCGGCATTTCGTCCAGCAGAATAGAGGTCCAGCAGTTCCCGCAGCCGGTCACCCACCACATGCCCGACCACCGAAACGAAGCCCACGGCGCCCAGGGACAGCCACGGCAGGTTCAACGCGTCATCGCCCGAGTACAGGGCGAGGTCAGTCTCCCGCAGCACCAGGGAGCTGGCTTCCAGATCCCCCTTGGCGTCCTTCAACGCCACGATCCGTGGATGGGCGGCCAGCTGGATCAGGGTGTCCGGCTCGATCGCCACCCCGGTGCGTCCCGGGATGTCGTAGAGCATCACCGGCAACTCGGTGCTCTCGGCAATGGACAGGAAATGCTTGACCAGGCCTTGCTGCGTGGGACGCGAATAGTAGGGGGCGACCACCAGCAGGCCGTCGGCCCCGGCGGTTGCCGCGGCCTGCGCCATGCGGATGCTGCTGGCGGTGTCCGCGGCACCGACCCCGGCGATCACGGTCCGGCCGGTTCCGTCCAGGGCGCGGCGGGCGGCGGCCACGATCCCGGCTTTTTCGGTTTCGTCGGTGGAAATCGACTCCCCGGTGGTGCCGTTGACCACGACACCGTCATTCCATCCGGGGGCGGTCAAGCGGGTGGCCAGGCGAGCCACCTCGGGCAGATCGACCGATTCGGAAATGTCGAAGGGCGTGACCATGGCGGTGAGCACACGCCCGAAATGGTTGGCGGTTTGTTCAATTTGTTGGTTCTTGGCATTCATGATGCTTCTCCCGATATCAGAAGGGATGAGTGGATCAGGGCTGGGAAATCAGGACCAGCTGCGGATGGGGTTGCCTTGCCACCGTCCGTTTTCCGGAACTTCCTCGGAACGCATGACCAGTGAGCAGGGGCCGACGGTGGCCGAGTCGCTGATCCGGCTGCCGGGCAGGATGACCCCGTTGGGGGCCAGGGTGGCGTGCGCGCCCACGGTGACCGGTTCCATGCGCATGATGCGGTCGTGGAACAGGTGGGTCTGCAAGACGGTGCCGCGGTTGACGCTGGCTCCGTCGCCGATGCTGACCAGGTCCTGCTCGGGCAGCCACCAGGTCTCGCACCAGACCCGTCGGCCGATCCGGGCACCGAGCAAGCGGAACCAGAAGTTCAGCATCGGGGTGCCCAGGCTCATCCGCACAACCCCGGCCACCGCCAGCGACTCGCTGAAGACATCGGCCAGTTCGTTCCGCCAGATGAAGGAGGTCCACAGCGGATGCTCCTCAGCCCGGAACCGTCCAACCAGAGCCCATTTGGCGACCAGGGCGATCAGCGCGGCCGTGGTGGCCGAAGCCAATAGGATCGGACCGGAGAGCAGCAGGGTCAGGCCCAGCCCGGATTGCTGGAACACCTGGGCCAGCACCCAGACGGTGGCCAGTGCCAGCCAACTGGTGATCAGCATGGGCAGCATCCGGCAGATCTCCACCAGCGTACGGGCCACCAGCAGCGCGCGTGGCGGATCGTAGGTCAGCCCGGAATCGGCCTCATCGACCGGGCGGGGCAGCTCCATGGCCGGGCGACCGAACCAGTTGGAGCGCTCGGGCATATCCCGCGGCGCCGAGGAGAGCACCGCGATCAGTGACTCACGGGGCACATCCGTATCCGGTCCGACGATGCCGGAGTTGCCCACGAAGGACTTCTCCTCGACCCGGGTGGGACCCAGGTGGATCCACCCGCCGCGGACACGTGGATGGGAAGCCAGCGAGTGGTCGGCCATGAAGGTCTGGTCTCCCAGTGCGGTCAGGTGGGGGATGGTTTCCAGTGTGGAGACCTCCGCCTGCTTTCCGACCTTCGCACCCAGCATCCGCATCCACAACGGGGTGATGATGCTCGCGTAGATCGGGTACACCGACATCAGCGTCTTGGCCAGCAACAGGTTGCTCAGCCAGGCCGCCCAGCTGGCCCGCCCATGGGCGCTGTGGTAACCGGGCCGCAGGAACCGGGCCAGGTAGCGCACCGCGAGGGCGGTCAAACCCAGGAAGAAGACCACGGTGCTGACGATGAACACCGGTGCCAGCAGTGCAAGCTGCCACAGCACCTCGCCCAATTCCGCGGTACGGTCCACCAAAGTGAACATCAGCCAACCGCCGGGCAGCACCGAGAGCATGGGCAGGAGCCCCAACAGGGCCAACGACACCATGTACAGGCCACGCACCGGGCCGCGGGATTCGGGGTGTTCGGGCAGGAAATGCTGCTGGGGCCAGTTGTCCCCGGCCTGTCCCACGTACTCCACCGGGGAACCGGCCCAGCGTTCACCGCGTGGCACCGTCCTATCGATGAAGCTGCCTGGTTCGATCTCGACACCGTTTTCCACCACGGCTCCGCCGCTCACGGTCGAGCGGGTACCGATGCGCACCCCTTCGCCAACACGGATCCGGTCGATGACCAGGACGTCGCCGTCCAGCCAATGCCCGGCCAGGTCCACCTCGTACTCGATCGAGGAATCCGTGCCGATGCTGGCCAGCCCGGTGACCGGTGGCATGGCATCCAGATGCACATCCTGGCCAATCCTGTTCCCCAGTGCCCGGGCATACCAGATGCCCAGCGGGGTGCCCATGATCGGTTCGAGCTTGCAGAAGGTGACGATCCGATCCACGGCCCACAAACGCAAGTGCACACTGCCACCACGCTGGTAGCGACCCGGTTGCACCCCGTACAGCAGGGTGCGCGCTGCCACGACGGCAAACAGCAGTCGGAAGGGCAGCGTATAAAGCACCACCCAGGCGACAAGCACCGGGACCAGTGGCGGGTTCGGAACCCACAAGGCATCCAGGAAGTTGAACAGCACCCAGCACACCAGCGCCATGCCGGTGACATACCGCAACCCGATGATGGAGTACAGGGCACCGATGACCGGCGCCTGGAACAACGCGGTCCACCAGGGGGTGGGACGGTTCTCACGGACCTCGACCTCACTCAGGCCCTGGGCATCCAGGTGCGCGGCCAGTGAACCGAGCGCCGGATGGGCGTAGACATCGGCGATCGACACCTCCGGGTGCCGGGTGCGCAGGATACCCACCAGCTGGGCGGCGGCCACGCTGGCCCCGCCCAGGGCGAAGAAGTCGCTGTCCCCGTCCAGCGGAACCGGCCCGAGCAAATCGGTCCAGATATCGGCGATCCACCCCTCGGTACCGGTCAGCGTATGCCCGGTTCCGGTGTCGTCACCGGAGTGCAGCGGCCAAGGCAGCGCCTTGCGGTCCACCTTGCCCGAGGTCTTTATCGGAAGCTCGTCCACGATCCCCAGGGCGGGGACCAACTGCGCCGGAAGCACCTCGGCCAGCCGGGTACGGTAGTCCGCCAAATCGGGGGACAACCCGGATTCCGGTACCAGGTAACCGGCCAGCACCTTGTTGCCGCTCGGGGTGGACTGCACCGCGGCGGCGGCCTGCGCCACCCCGGGCAGGGCGGCCAGGGTCTCGTCGATTTCGCCGAGTTCCACGCGGCGCCCACCCAACTTGACCTGTTCGTCGGCGCGGCCGACGAACAACAGGCCGTTGGGGTCGGCACGGACGATATCCCCACTGCGGTAGGCGCGTTCCCATCCCAGGGTGGGCATCGGGGCGTATTTCTCGGCATCCTTATCCGCATCCAGGTAGCGGCCCAGGCCCACACCGCCGATGATCAGTTCGCCTTCGTCGCCCCACGGGACCGGAGTCCCGTCCGGATCGACCACGGCCAGGTCCCAGCCGCGCAGCGGAACACCAATGGACACCGGCCCGTTTCCGTCCACGGCCGCGCCGCAGGCGATCACCGTGGCCTCGGTGGGCCCGTAGGTATTCCACACCTCGCGGGTGGGGCCGGCCAGGCGTTCGACGAGTTCCGGTGGCAGTGCCTCGCCGCCGAAGATCAGCAGCCGGATGTTCTCCAGGGTTTCGGCGGGCCACATGGCGGCCAGGGTGGGCACCGTGGAGACCACACTGATCTTGCGTTCGGTCAGCCAGTCGCCCAGATCCGCCCCGGAACGCACAATGGAGCGCGGCGCGGGAACCAGGCAGGCCCCATGGCGCCAGGCCAACCACATTTCCTCGCAGGATGCGTCAAAGGCCACCGACAGCCCGGCCATGACCCGGTCGCCGCGGGTGAGCGGGTCATGTTGCAGGAACATCTCGGCCTCGGCGTCGGCCCAGGCCGCCGCGGAACGGTGCGTGATCGCCACACCCTTGGGTTTGCCGGTGGAACCGGAGGTGAAGATGATCCACGCATCGTCATCGGGTGAGGGGACCGGGCTGTTGCCGCGGGTGCGCACCCCGTGACGATGGGTCAACGTGAGATTCTCGCCGATGACCACGCAGACCCCGGCTTCCTCCCACACCGTGCTGGCGCGTTCCTCGGGCTCATCGGCATCAACCGGTACGTAGGCGGCCCCGGCGAACAGGGTGCCGAGGATGGCGATGTACAGGTCCTTGGAGCCGGACGGGACACGAACCCCGACCCGGTCCCCGGCCCCGACGTCCATGGCCCACAGCCGTTTGGCCAGGTCCTGGACGTGCTGGCGCAGCTGCTCGTAGGTCAGCAGGCTGGATCCGTCATCGATGGCTGCCGCCGACGGGTAGATGTCCATGGTCGTGCTGATGACATCAACCAGGGTCCGTGCCGGTGCCGGTGTGGTGCTGGGAAACAGCGCCAGCCCACTGTCGAATTGCGGAGGCGGGATCGGATCCGCCTCCGGCAGGCCGGCGATGGCGCCGGCTATGTCGTCCGCTTCGGCGCTGCCCGAATGGTCTTCGGGCAGCACGGAATAAGCTCTATGAGTCAATTTTCCCCCAAGAATAATTGCTTGTTCGACCTGTGCCGGGTTCCGGATGGATCGCCCCCAGCGATCGTGTTCACCCGCGGCTCCGCCACCAGTCCTTGAGACCCACCGATCTTGCCACCGGCCCCCGTGAAAGGGGAGCGTCGTGTTCCTCGAGCCGGGGCCCGCTCCAACGCGCGCCGACTTTCCGGATCTGTGAGTCGTCTATGGAAATCATGACCAATGCCTGCCCTAAGGTCAATTGAGCCATCTTTTATTCACTTTCGGTTCGGTTTCTATTCGTCATTTTCGACATTTATTTTCGCGAATATCTTTTTGCTTCCAAGTGAGGGGCGGGTTGGAATTGTTACGAACTTATGTCGAATATTTCCTCGTTGGTCAACGGCCGTGGATGCCCGGTGCCGGTCATAGCGCGCCGTCCGATATCGACGGTAAATCTGCGAAGATGGGCATATGGGAGTACGCAACCGGATGATTGGCGTCCTGCTGTCGTGCCTGGTTGCCGGTACCGCAGGGGTGGCCGTTCCGCCACCGAATCTGGCCGTCAGCGAGGCGGGAGTGTGCGAAAGGGTGCACCGGCTCAAGCCGGAATACGCCCTGGGTTCGGGGCCGCGCCTGACCTTCGTGCTGGCCTCCGGGTACGGGCAGAGCAGGGTGACGATCACCAGTTGCCTGCGTGGGCCGCTGGGGTATGCGCAGCAGTGGCAGGCCCCGGGATTCGCCGGAAGTGCGGGCTTCGCCGCCCCGGGCCCCGTCTATACCAACTCCCTGCAGACACCCACCGGCTCCTATAGTGTCAGCGAGGCCTTTGGGCGGAGTAACCCGGGTACCACGCTCCCTTACCGGCAGCTCAAGGAAAGCTCATACTGGGGCGGGCGGCCCGGCCCGGACTTCAACCACTACTTCGAAGGCGAGGGCCGGTTTCCCGACGAGCCGCTGTGGCGGTACATGCAGGAGGGCGACTATGAGCAGGCCGCGGTGATCAACTACAACCGCCCGCCGGACATGGAGGCGGTACATGGTCGGACTTTCGCGATATTCCTGCATGCGGGAATGAGTGAAACCTGGGGTTGCATCTCCACGGATCTGGCTACCGTCAATGAATTCCTGGGTTCATCAAGGGTGGGGGACCGCATCATTATGGGGGTTGAATCCGAGCTGTTCAGGGAGGTTAATCAAGATCCCATTTAATGCTCATTATTGCCCAAATAATGACAGGGTAAGAATTATGCGGAAATTAAGTTTATCGGCTGTTGGGTATCCGGCAGTAGCAACCCTGCTCCCGGGACGCCGGGCAGATCCAAAGCAAAAGGCGGCAACTCCCTGGAGGAGTTGCCGCCTTTCAAGCGGGAGGATGGAGCCTATCCCTTGAAGCGTGCGATGGAACGGGTCAGTTCGGCTTCGGCCGCCTCGCGGCCTTCCCAGCCCTCGGCCTTAACCCACTTGCCCGGTTCCAGGTCCTTGTAGCGGGTGAAGAAGTGCTCGATCTCCTTGATCAGCCACTGGTCGACATCCTCGAGCTCCTTGATGTGGTCGAAGCGCTTGTCGGTCGGCACGCACAGCAGCTTGGCATCTCCACCACCGTCATCGGTCATGTTGAACACGCCGATGGGGCGGGCCTCGACAACCACGCCGGGGATCAGATCGACTCCCGGGATGTAGACCATGGCGTCCAGCGGATCGCCGTCCTCACCCAGGGTGTCGTCAAAGTAACCGTAATGGGTCGGGTACTGCATCGAGGTGAACAGCACGCGATCCAGGCGCAGGCGGTGGGTTTCGTGGTCGATTTCGTACTTCACACGCGATCCGGTGGGGATCTCGATGGTTACGTCGTGGCCCATTAAAAGCTCACTCCTAAACTAGTCTTAGGGTTATCCGGATCTAAGCGTATATGCCAATGACGCTCAGTTGATAAACCGCCGAAGGGAATCGCTCGCGCATGAAGGCGTCCACACGACGACTGGTGACATTGACGGCCGCGCTGGTTGCCGCCGTGGCCATGGTCATCGCCATGCTCAGTGCTCCCCGGTTCTTCACCGGTTCACCCGAGGCTTTTTTCACCCCGGCCAGTGCCTCGCTACCCGAACCGCAGCCGGCAGATGTCACCGGGCTGGACGCGGATGCACCCATGCCGGATACCGCGATCCTGACCGCGAAACTCGACGCCATCCTGGCCACCCAAGGCGACGGTACCTCCTTCAGCGCCCAGGTGCTGGACATCGACACCGGAAAGGTGCTCTATGAAAAGAACGGCCAGCAGCAGGGCACCCCGGCATCCAGCCTGAAGATCGCCACGGCGATGGCCGCGTTGGACACCCTGGGCGGGGATGCCCGGTTTGCCACCAGCGTGCTGCTGGACGGGGAGACCCTGGTCCTGCGTGGTGGCGGTGACGTGCTGCTGGGTGACGGGCCATCCGATGAGCAGGGCACTGTGGGATACGCCGGGCTGGCAACGCTGGCCGAACTCACCGCGGAGAAATTGCGGGAACGCGGTATCAACACGGTCAGCGTCTGGCTTGACGACTCCCTGTTCGGGCAGTCCCAGGTTAATCCGGCCTGGGAACAGTCCCTGTTCACCACCAACAACATCGCCCCGGTCTACCCGGTCGCGCACTATGCCGGCAGGGTGTCCGCAGCGCCGCGTGCCACCTACGAACATGACGCAGCGGCCCAGGTGCGTACGGTGTTCAGCCGTGCCCTGGCCGAGCAGACCGTCCCATCAGGATCCGCTGGCGGGACGTCCAGCCAGTCACCAGAGCAGCGTATTACCGTGGTTGAAGGCGGTCGCGGTGCCTACCAGGGCGGGGAGGAACTGGCCCAGGTACGCTCGGCGCCGCTGCGCGATCAGATCAGGCACATGCTGCTGGTCTCGGACAACTACCTGACCGAGGCCATCGGGCGACTGGTGGCGATCAACCGGCAGCTGCCACCGGAGCAGGCCGCCGTGGCGGTCCAGTCGGTTGCCGAAAAATTCGGTGCGGGGAACCTTGAGCTGCTGGACACCAGCGGCCTGGCCTCGGGAAACCGGGTTCCGCCAGCGGACCTGGCCACCCTGCTGGCGGCTGCGGCCACCAGCGGCAAACCGGAGCTGCGTGAGCTGGCCTATTCGCTGCCGATCTCCGGATACAGCGGTACCATGGCCAGCCGGCTGGACCAGGATGCCGACCGGGGACTGGTCCGCGCCAAAACCGGTTCGCTGATGGGGGTGGCCACGCTCAGCGGGGTGACCGTCACCGCGGGGGGACGGGCCGTGGCCTTCAGCATCTTCTCCTTCAACCCCGATGGGGAATTGGCCCCACACCGGCCAACCATTGACCAGGCGGTCGGCACCCTGCATGCCTGCGGCTGCCGCTAAGAACTTCAGGAGAGACTTATGAGCCAGTGGATCGACTGGGACGTGGCATTGACCACCGCCAAGGCACTGACCCCCGCCGGGCCGGGGCTGTCCCCCGGCGAGGCGGCGCGGATCGTCGCCGACCTGCGCGAGGCGGCCGACCTGGGACTGGCCAAGGCCGAACGGATCTCGGGCCTGCGGGCCTCCGGGCCGGCCGAGGTGCTGGTCGTGGACCGTGCCGGGTGGGCCAAGGCGGTCAGCCAGAACTTTGCCGCGATGATGCCGGACCTGCCCCACTCCCCACCGACCGTGCCGGTGATCGCAGGCGCCGAACTCGGTGCGGTGCTCTCCTTCCTGGCCACCCGGGTGCTAGGCCAGTTCGACCCGTACTCGGGTTCCCGGTTGCTGCTCAATGCGCCGACCATCACCCAGATCCGCGGCGAGATGAACCTGAACGCCAAGGACTTCTACCTGTGGATCGCCACCCATGAGCAAACCCACCGGTTGCAGTTCGAGGTGGCGCACTGGATCCCCGGGGTGATGCGTGAATCCCTGGCCTCGATCTTCTCCGAAGCCAACGGCAAGACCCGCACCATGGCCGAGATCGGGGAACGGATGAAGGCCCTGCGCAGCGAGGTGGGTGAACTCACCGCCATCATGTCCGTGCTGGAGGGGCACGCCATGGCGGTGATGAACGATGTCCACGACATCGCCACCATCAAGACCATCAGGCAACGCTTCGCCGCCCGCGGCCAGAACCGGGGGGCGCTGGCCACCTGGATCGGCAAGCTGCTGGGCATGGACGCCAAGGCCCGGCAATACGAGCGCGGGGAGAAGTTCGTCCGTCACATCGTGGGGCAGATCGGGTACGAGGGCTTCAACCGGATCTTCGAGGCACGCGAGAACTTCCCCACCGCCGGGGAACTGGACAACCCGGCGCAATGGGTCGCCCGGATGGCATGAGTACCGCCCTGGCCCGGGCCCGCACCGCCATTGACCGGATGGCACACGGGCAGTTCGTGCTGGTAGCGGTATCCGGGGGCGCCGACTCGCTCGCGCTGGCGGTGGCCGCCGGTGAACTGGCGCGTGCCGGGAAACTGCGTGCCGGGGCGATTATCGTCGACCACGGGTTGCAGCCGGGCAGCGACGGCATCGCCCGCACCGCTGCCGGGCAATGCCGGGCACTGGGCCTGGACCCGGTACTGCTGCGGCACGTGGAGACCGGGCCCGACGAGGCCGCCGCCCGCCGGGCCCGCTATGCGGCCTTCGAACACGCTTTGGAAGACAGCGGCGCCCAGACGGTGCTGCTGGCCCACACCCTCAACGACCAGGCCGAGCAGGTGCTGCTGGGGTTATTGCGTGGCTCCGGGACCCGATCGGTGGCCGGCATCCCGGTCCGCCGCGGGCCTTACCTGCGCCCGTTGCTGGGCATGGAACGCAGCGACATGGAACAGATCTGCACCCAGGCCGGTCTGGACTGGTGGCAGGACCCCAGCAATACCGATGTGCGCTACCGGCGCAATCGCATCCGACACCGCATCCTGCCGCTACTGGAGTCCGAGCTCGGGGCCCACCTGCCCCAGGCCCTGGCCGCCACCGCCACGCTGGCCGCCCAGGATGCCGATGCCCTGGACCAGTGGGCTGAGCGATGCTACGCCCAGCTGGGCGGTTCCAGCAGCCTCGAGCTGGCTGAGCTGGGAGAACTGCCCCTGGCCGTGTCCTCCCGGGTGCTGCGGCTGGCCGCGGCCGCGGCCGGGGGCACCACCCCCACGCGCGAGCGCACCGAGGCGCTGATGCGGCTGGCCGGCCTGGGTTATCCCAAGAGCAAATCCGCGGGACCAATCCAGCTTGAAGGCCATGTGGCCGCCTTCCGGCGGGGTCCGGTGATAGTTTTCACCCGACCCGGCTAAACACAATGCCGCGGATTGTGGCAATCTAGGTACGTACCACCCCTCGAAAATCAGGAGATCCGACGTGGATTCAAATGCGATCAAGGCCGATCTGGCCAATGTGCTGTACACCAGGGAAGAAATCCAGGCACGGATCGAAGAGCTGGCTGCGCAGATTGACAAGGACTACGCAGGTCGCGACATCCTCGTGGTGGGCGTACTCAAGGGCGCGGTCATGGTCATGGCGGATCTCTCCCGCGCACTGGAATCCCATGTGACCATGGACTGGATGGCGGTGTCCTCCTACGGTTCGGGCACCCAGTCCTCCGGCGTCGTGCGGATCCTCAAGGACCTGGATACCGACCTGATGGGCAAGCACGTGCTGATCGTCGAGGACATCATCGACTCGGGACTGACCCTGTCCTGGTTGAAGGGCAACCTGGAATCCCGTGGCCCGGCCAGCGTGGAGATCTGCACCCTGCTGCGCAAGCCGGAGGCCGCCAAGGTCAAGATCGACGTGAAGTACGTGGGTATGGAAATCCCCAACGAGTTCGTGGTCGGCTACGGTCTGGACTACGCGGAAAAGTACCGGAACCTGGACTGCATCGGCACCCTGGCCCCGCACATCTACTCCTAGGGAACCTTTTCGACGCCTTGTGCGTTGATAACCATCGATAGACAGGCGTAACCCGGACGTCGATTGATTGCGTGAGGGGGATGCGGAGGAACGGGAACCTCCGGATCGATGAAAACCAAGAAAATATTTAACAGCTGGATCATTTGGGTCCTGGTCGGTGTCACCGCGATGCTGCTGTTCCTGCCCATGCTCTTCGGGCAGAACAGTTCACAGGTGGACACCTCGGTGGGGCTGAACCAGTTGCGCTCGGGCAACGTCACCGAGGCCAAGATCTTCGACGGCG
The DNA here is from genome assembly GCF_026107515.2 of Glutamicibacter sp. MNS18. Classification (GTDB taxonomy): domain Bacteria; phylum Actinomycetota; class Actinomycetes; order Actinomycetales; family Micrococcaceae; genus Glutamicibacter. The sequence goes on from NZ_JAPCHW010000012.1 coordinate 115,181, forward strand.
ACCAGCGCGTGGACCTGTTGCTGCAGGACTCGCTGAATGTCGAGGGTGTCGACAAGGGCAAGAACATCTCGTTCTACTACTCGGTGGCCCGCAGCGAGCAGGTCATCGATGCGATGAACGCCGCGCAGCTGAACAAATTCACCGACCAGCCGGTGCAAAACAACTGGTTCCTGTCGATGCTGGGCATCATCATCCCGTTCCTGCTGATTGCCGGCCTGTTCTGGTTCATCCTCGCCCGTTCCCAGGGCGGCGGCTCCAAGGTCATGCAGTTCGGCAAGTCCAAGGCCAAGCTGATCACCAAGGACATGCCCCAGGTGACCTTCAAGGACGTTGCCGGCGCCGAGGAGGCGGTGGAGGAACTGCACGAAATCAAGGAATTCCTGCAGGAACCGGCCAAGTTCCAGGCCGTGGGCGCAAAGATCCCCAAGGGTGTGCTGCTCTACGGCCCTCCCGGGACCGGCAAGACCCTGCTGGCCAAGGCCGTGGCCGGCGAGGCCCAGGTGCCCTTCTACTCGATTTCCGGTTCGGATTTCGTCGAGATGTTCGTCGGCGTGGGCGCCTCGCGTGTGCGAGACCTCTTCGAACAGGCCAAGAACAACTCCCCGGCCATCATCTTCGTCGACGAGATCGACGCGGTCGGCCGCCACCGTGGTGCCGGCATTGGCGGGGGCAACGACGAGCGCGAGCAGACGCTGAACCAGCTGCTGGTGGAAATGGACGGCTTCGACGCCACCACCAACGTGATCCTGATTGCCGCGACCAACCGTCCCGACGTGCTGGACCCGGCCCTGCTGCGCCCCGGACGTTTCGACCGCCAGATCCCGGTGGAGGCACCGGATCTGAAGGGACGCGAACAGATCCTGAAGGTCCACGTCAAGGGCAAGCCGGTGGACGAATCGGTGGACCTGAACGCGGTGGCCAAGAAGACCCCGGGCTACACCGGCGCGGACCTGGCCAACGTGCTGAACGAAGCGGCCCTGCTCACCGCGCGCTCCAACGCGAACCTGATCGACGACCGGGCGCTGGATGAGGCGATCGACCGTGTCATGGCCGGCCCGCAGAAGCGCACCCGGCTGATGGACGAGCACGAACGCAAGGTCACCGCCTACCACGAGGGCGGCCATGCGCTGGTGGCCGCGGCGATGAACCAGACCGCACCGGTCACCAAGATCACCATCCTGCCGCGCGGCCGCGCGCTGGGCTACACCATGGTGGTGCCCGAGTCCGACAAGTACTCGGTAACCCGCAACGAGCTGCTGGACCAGATGGCCTACGCCATGGGCGGACGCGTCGCCGAGGAGATCGTCTTCCACGACCCCTCCACCGGTGCCAGCAACGACATCGAGAAGGCCACCGCGACCGCCCGCAAGATGGTCACCGAATACGGCATGAGCGAAAAGGTCGGCGCGGTGCGCTTGACCGGCAGCGGCGGCGAGGGTCCCTACGGCGGGGCCTCCAGCCGCGAGTACTCCGAGGAAATGGCCCACCTGGTCGACGAGGAGGTGCGCAAGCTGATCGAGCAGGCGCACGATGACGCCTACTGGGCGCTGACCCACAACCGTCCGGTACTGGACCGCCTGGCCCTGGCCCTGCTGGAACACGAGACGCTGAACCAGAAGGAAATCGCGGAGATCTTCGCGGACCTGGTCAAGATCGACAAGCGTGAGGTGTGGTTGTCCAACGACGCCCGCCCGGTCCATGAACAGGGGCCGATCCTCAGCCCCAAGGAACGTGCCGCGCGGGCCAGCGACTGACGGAGCGCGCACCTACGGCCAGGAGCTGCGCTTCTGGCCGTTTGCGCGTTTCCGCCCACGCGCAACGGGCGGATCGCAATGCTGTTGTGACCTTTCAATACGTGGCCGGACAGGCCGAGCGGATAGGATCTAGAGCGTGAGTAGTTCCGAGACCAATGAAATCGACCAGCCCCGAATTGCGGCGGCGGTCCGTGAAATCCTGCTGGCCATCGGGGAGGACCCCGATCGTGACGGCCTGGCCGACACCCCCAAACGGGTCGCCAAGGCCTATTCCGAGTTCTTTGGCGGGCTGAAGCAGGACCCCGCAGACCATTTGAGTACCACCTTCGACATCGAACATGACGAGATGGTGCTGGTCAAGGACATCCCCTTCTACTCCACCTGCGAACACCACCTGGTCCCATTCCACGGTTCGGCCCACATCGGCTACATCCCCGGCAAATCCGGCAAGGTCACCGGGCTGAGCAAACTGGCCCGGCTGGTCGAGGTCTTCGCCCGGCGCCCACAGGTCCAGGAACGGCTGACCACCCAGATCGTCGATGCGCTGGTTGAGCACCTGAATCCTGCCGGGGCGATCGTGGTCGTGCAATGCGAGCACATGTGCATGTCCATGCGCGGAGTGCAGAAACCCGGAGCGAAAACCGTCACCAGTGCGGTGCGCGGCCAGTTACGTGAAACCGCTACTCGCGCCGAAGCGATGAGCCTGATCTTAGGAAAGTAGTGAAATGTCTCTAGGAGCCATCCCGGGCACCGGCCCGGCCACCAGCCCGCTAAGCGTCATCCGCAAGATTAAGCCAAAGACCTTCGCGGACCTTCCCACCGATCGCACCCTGGTCATGGGAATCCTGAACATCACCGAGGATTCCTTCTCCGACGGCGGCAAGTACCTGGATTCCGGGGCCGCGATCGACCACGGGCTGAAGCTGTTGTACTCCGGTGCCGACATCATCGATGTGGGCGGCGAATCCACCCGCCCCGGCGCACTCGATGTGGACCCGGCACTGGAGCAGGAACGGATCCTTCCGGTCGTTCGCGCCCTGGTCAAGGGCGGCGCGGTTGTCTCGGTGGACACCATGCATGTGGACACCGCACGTGCGGCCATCGAGGCCGGTGCCCACATCATCAACGACGTCTCCGGACTGACCTACGAAGCGGGCATGCCCGAGCTGATTGCCGAAACCGGGGTGCCCTACGTGCTGATGCACCGCCGCGGCACCGCGCAGACCATGGTCACCGAGGCCAACTACACCGATGTGCTGGCCGAGGTGCTCCAGGAACTGCGCCAGCTGCGTGACGAGTTCGTGGCCAAGGGTGTCAAACCCGAACAGCTGATCATCGATCCGGGGCTGGGCTTCGCCAAGGACGCCGAACACAACTGGGCGCTGCTGGCCAACACCCACGCGCTGGAAGCACTGGGCCACAAGGTGCTGATCGGCACCAGCCGCAAGCGCTTCCTGGGCGAACTGCTCACCGATTCGGGCAAACCCCGCCCGGCTGCAACCCGTGATGCGGCCACCGCAGCAACCACCACACTGGCCGCCTCGAACGGGGTGTGGGCTGTGCGTGTACACGACGTGCAGGGCAGCCGGGATGCCATCGAGGTAGTGAAGGCGCATGGATCGCATTAGCATCCACGGCATCACCGCCACAGGTTTCCACGGGGTCTTCGACCACGAGAAGCGCGACGGGCAGCCGTTCACCGTCGACGTGGTGCTGCACACGGACATCACCCGGGCGGCCTACAGCGACAATGTGGCCGACACCGTGGACTACGGGGCGGTCAGCGAGCTGGTGGTCGCCCAGATCCAGGACGGGCCCTGGGATCTGATCGAGAAGCTCGCCAGCAGGATTGCCGAGGCGATCCTGGCCAGCTACCCCAGCGTGGCCACGGTCGATGTCACCGTGCACAAGCCGCAGGCCCCGATTCCGGTGCCCTTCGACGATGTCACGATCGGCATCACCCGCAGCCAACGGCAGCACCGCGCGGTCATCGCCCTGGGGTCGAACCTGGGCGACTCCGGGCAGATCCTGGCCACTGCGGTGTCCGAGATCGCCGAGGCCCCCGAAGTGGAATTGCTGCGCACCTCGCCGGTGGCGCGAACCAAGCCCGTGGGCGGACCGGCGGACCAACCGGACTTCCTGAACCAGGTGCTGGAGGTGCACACCACCCTGGACCCGCATGCGCTGCTTGACCTGTGCCAGCGCATCGAGAACAACCACCACCGCACCCGAGAGGTGCGCTGGGGTGCCCGCACCCTGGACCTGGACCTGATCACCTTCGGCAACCGGGTGATCGAGGATGAACGGCTTTCCTTGCCGCATCCGCGGGCCCGCACCCGCGGCTTCGTGCTGGCCCCATGGAGCTGGATGGACCCGGATGCGGTACTCGACGGCCAGCTGGTCTCCCGGCTGGCCGAAGAAGCCGCAGACACCCCGGACATCACGCGACTATGACCGCCCTGCGATTCCTACCCCTGGCCCTGTGCACCGTGGCCGGTGCGGTCATCGGCTATGTGCTGATGCTCGTGATGAGCGGTCGCGGACTCATGGCACCGGTCCTGGACTACAGCGCGCTGTTCTCCATGGGCGCGGTCTCGGTGATCACCCTCGCGTTGGGGATCAGGGTCAAGAGATTCACCTCCGGACGTACAAAGCACCGGGTGGAACCGATCGCCGCGGCCCGTATCCTGGTGCTGGCCCAGGCCGGCGCCTACGCCGGCGCCGTGATCTGCGGCTGGCACCTGAGCCTGATGTCCGCCTTGCTGGCCGCCACCGGTCCGAGCCCGACCGCCACCCGGGCTATCGTACTGGCGTGCGCCGGGGGGCTCATGGTGATCATCGGATTCATCGTCCAGTACCTGTGCAAGCTGCCACCCGAAGACACCGATGAGAACACCGACGGAGCCCAAGGCTATGCAACAGACTGAATTCACCGGCGTTGACCCGTCCTACTACAAGGTCAGGCTGATTTCCTGGCTCATTAATACCGCCATCTACCTGCTGATCGCGCTGGTTCCGCTGGCGCTGAAGCTCTTCACCCTCGACGTGCCGCTGTGGCTGGTCATCCTCCCGCCCCTGACGGTGATCCTCATCGCGCTGTGGGTGCTGTTCCTGATCCGCCGCCGGGTGCGTGCGTTGGGTTATGCCGAACGCGAGGAGGACCTGGTGGTCCGCTCCGGGGTGATGTTCCGCAAGCAGGTGGTGATCCCGTACGGCAGGTTGCAGTATGTGGAAATGACCTCCGGCCCGCTGGAACGACGCTATCAACTGTGCAAGTTGACGGTGAATACCGCTGCCGGCGCAGCGACCGCGGTGATCCCCGGGTTGCCTGCGCAGACCGGTACGGACCTGCGTGAACGGCTGGCCGCCGCCGGTGAAGAGAAGATGATCGGGCTATGACCGAAAACTGGCAGCGGGTCCACCCGGCCAGTCCGTTCGTCCACGGATGGCTGGCCATTGTGGGCCTGATCTGGGTGTACTGGACCAGCACCGATGAGTTGTCCTGGTCCGAACGCTTTGCCGGTCCCCGGCTGGGGTGGACCGCGGCCATCGGTGTCGGCGCGCTGCTGGTGATCCTCGTGTTCTACGCGTTGTCCTGGTACTTCACCCGTTATCGCCTGACCGACACGCACGTCTACGTCAACGCCGGCATGCTTTTCCGCAGCCAGAAGCAGGCCAGGATCGAACGGGTGCAGGCCATCGATATCGCCCAACCGCTACTGGCCCGGCTGCTGGGCCTGGCCGAACTGCGTTTTGATGTGGCCGATGGCTCCTCTTCGGTGATGCGCCTGGCGTTCCTGAAAAAGGAGCGGGCCCATCAACTGCGTGGTGAGATCCTGACACTGGCCCAGATCGCACGCACCGGCACCGCGCAGCCGCCAGCGGAAGTGCTGGCGCAGGAGCCGGAGCAGGACACGCTGCCCGAGGAGGAGCCTGCACGGCACCCGGAAGCGGTCGCGGGTGCCAGCGGGCAGCTGATTGTCTCCAAGGTGCCGGCCGGCCGGTTGCTCGGTTCGCTGATGCTGCGGGTGCCGACGATCCTCGGGGTGCTGTTCGCCCTGTTCTTCGGGATCATGGTGGTGCTGGGCAACGCCGGAGCGCTGGCCGGCGTGATCCCCGCGTTGTTGGGCTTCGGCGGCTGGTTCTACAAGGAACTGAACAACTCCTGGAATTTCACTGCCTCCAATACCGACACCGGGTTGCGCATCAGCCGGGGGTTGACCGACACCCGCCAACAGTCCATACCCTCCGGCCGGGTGCAGGCGATCAAGATCAGTGCGCCGATGCTGTGGAGGGCCCTGGGCTGGTACCGGATCGAGGTCAATGCCCTGGGGCTGGGTGACGAATCGGATTCCGAAACCCTGGTCATGCCGGTGGGCAACTTCGAATCGGTGTGCCAGGTGATGGGTATCCTGTTGCCCGACCTGGGTGTGCCGGCCCAACGCGAGGTGCTGTACACGGCGGTCACCACCGGTACCCAGCACGGATTCACGTCGTCGTCACAGCGGGCCAAGGCGTTTTCCCCCGGCGCCTGGAAACACCAGGGATTCCTGGAGACGGACTCCGTGCTCATCACCCGCTACGGGTGGCTGGCGCGTGTGGCCTCATTCATCCCGTACCGGCGTATCCAGGGGGTCAGCTGGCATCAGGGGCCGTTGGAACGCCGCCGGGCGTTGGCCGGGGTGCGCGTGCACTCGGCCGGCGGCAGCATTCTGGGCTATGCCCATCAACTTGACCATGACCGGGCCGGGGAGCTCTTCCGAACCCAGGCCCGTCGAGCGGCCGAAAGGTAGGACGTGGACGCTCCACGATTAGGTATCGGCATTATTTCCGCCGGAAAGGTCGGTGCCGTGCTCGGTGCCGCGCTGGCTACCGCAGGGCACCGGATTACCGGGGTGCATGCGGTGTCCGCGGCCTCCCGCGAACGTGCCGAAACAATGCTTCCCGGGGTGGAGATCCTGGCCCCCGACGAAATCCTGCGCCGCAGTGAACTGGTGCTCTTTGCGGTACCCGATGACGTGCTCGGTGAACTGGTGGCCGGATTGGCCGCGTCGGGACATTTTGTGACCGGGCAGCTGGTGGCGCATACCGCAGGACGCTATGGCACCGGAATCCTGGAACCGATCCGCCGTGCCGGGGCCTTCCCGTTGGCGATCCACCCCGCGATGACCTTCACCGGGATGAGTCTGGACCTGGATCGGCTGACCGATTGCGTCTTCGCGGTCACCGCCGATGAAGCAATGCTTCCGGTGGCCCAGGCATTGGTGGTGGAGATGCGCGGTGAACCGGTGACCATCGCCGAAGCCGACCGCACCAGCTACCATGCGGCCTTGGCCCACGGGGCCAACCATCTGAACACGATCACGGCGCAATCCATGGACTTGCTTCACCGCATCGGGGTCAAGGATCCCGGGGCGACCTTGCGCGCACTGATGAGCGCCAGTCTGGATAACGCCCTGCGCTCCGGAGCCAGCCTGTTGACCGGCCCGGTGGCCCGGGGCGATGCCGGAACCCTGCGCGCCCATCTGGAATCCCTGGAAGACGACCCGCAGGAAACCGCAGACAGCTACCGCACGCTCTCACGGGCCACGGCCTTGCGCGCCAGGGCCCAGGGATTGATCTCGCAGGGCACACTGGATGAACTGCTGGACATCCTAGAATAGGGGTGTGAAAACCCCGAAAGTCATCACCACCCGTGCCGATCTGAAATCCGCCATCCGTGAGGCGAATCCCGCCTCCCTGGGGTTCGTACCCACAATGGGGGCGCTGCACTCCGGTCATGGCCAGCTCTTCGCCCAGGCGAGGGCCGAGAACGAGCTGGTAGTCATCTCGGTCTTCGTCAATGAGCTGCAATTTAACGATGTCGAAGACTACCGGCGTTATCCGCGAACTTTGCAAGCGGATCTCGAGGTAGCCCGGGCAGCCGGAGTCGATCTGGTCTTTGCCCCGGAACCCGAGGAGATCTACCATGCGGGCAAGCCGCTGATCAGACTCGATACCGGTGAGCTGGGGTCCCTCTACGAAGGGGCGTCGCGTCCTGGGCACTTCGATGGAATGCTGGCCGTGGTCTCCAAGCTCCTGCACCTGGCCGACCCGGGCCGCGGGGACTACCGCGCCTATTTCGGGCAAAAGGACGCCCAGCAGCTGATGCTGATCCGCCGAATGGTCGCGGATCTGGACTATCCGGTCCAGATCCGGGCGGTGCCCATCGTCCGCACCGAGAACGGGCTGGCGCTATCCAGTCGCAATGCATTGCTCAGCGATGAGCAGCAGGCCTCGGCGCTGGTGATTCACCGGGCCATCGAATTGATTGCCGGGCGGGCAGCGCGAAATGAGCCGCTACACCTGGACGATGCCGTCGGTTTATTCCAGATGGAGCCCGATGTCGAGCTGGACTACTTCGTGGTCGTCGACCCCGACACCCTGCAGGAATTGGCATTCAACTGCCAGGACACCCCGTTCACGGGAGAGGGCTTGATCCTTGTGGCGGCAGTCGTTGGCGGCGTGCGCTTGATCGACAACCAGCCGATCTAGGCGAATCGGCGGGCGGCGTCCGCGAGGATGGCCCGGTAGCCGGCCAGATCTTCCATGATCTGCGCGGCACTTTGTTCCTCATGGCTGAAGGCCACCGCCTGGCCGGCATAGAACGGGGCCATCTGCACATCGGCTTCGGTGCGTGCCCGCACCATTCGCTGCCTCAGGGCCTCGTCCGCGACCGACTCCAGTTCTTCGATCCGGTGTGCCCACTGGTCCGAGAAATCGTTGGCCAGCGCCCGGCCCCCGAATTCCGGTGCCCAGGGAATTTGCTGCGCGATATCGAAGGCCCGGGTGTAAACGGTGTCATCCAGTCCTGCGGCGTTGATCGCGACCTTGATATTCCGATGCCCGGTGGCTTCGCTGGCGGTGACAAACCGGGTGCCGACCCAGACGGCTTGGGCCCCGCCGGCCAGTGCGGCCGCTACACCATGGGCGGTTCCGATACCACCAGCGGCAATGACCGGTTTGCGGGTGCTGGAAACAGCCAATTGCAATAGCGGCAGTGTGCCCGCCTCGTTGCGTCCATGCCCACCGCCTTCGGCTCCCCGGCAGACCACCAGATCAATGTCGTCCTGCAACGCCCGGCGAAGATCAGCCGTGTTGCCCACCTGCATAGCGGTCAAGGCGCCGGCTTCGCGGGCCAGGGCAGCGGCACGGGTGGGATCACCGAAGCTGATGGCCACCACCGCAGGCCCGTGCGACAGGAACGCCTCGACCGGTTCAGGATTATCCTCGACGGCCCAACCCATGAAACCGACGCCCCACGGCGTGGATAGGCTCTTCACCTCTTCCAGCTGCTGGTCGATCCACTGCTCGGCAGGACTGGAGGGAACACCGATCATGCCCACCCCGCCAGCCCGCGACACGGCGGCAGCCAGAAGCCCTCCGGCCGCACCGGCCATTGAGGCATTGAATATCGGTAATTGGCAACCAAGAAGGGTCCGTAAATCACTCATGAAAACACCATATTCCAGCCAGCCAATGATGTAACGCAGAACACGGCTATTCGATTTGCGTGCGGGCCGGAACCTGCGTATAGTTTTTCTTTGTTGCCAGGGAGGAACACGCCGCGGAAGCGGGATGTTCACCTGGTAGCCAAGACCTCTTTCCTTGCAGGTCACCAAGGGTTCGGATCGAATTTGATTCGGGTTCACGGTGTGGTAGGGTTGGAAAGTT
>NZ_JAPCHW010000013.1 GCF_026107515.2 Glutamicibacter sp. MNS18
ACGGCGTCGCGCTTGAACTCATCGGTGTAGACATTCTTAGGCATTGGGTCTTCCTTCGTTTGAGCACCACCTTATCGAGGTGATGCGGTCGAAGTGTCAACCAAACCTTCAGCAGACCCAAACGCGACATAGAACAATGGGCCGGTACTCACCGAAAGGTGAGTACCGACCCATTTCTTTTTCCGTGGATACGCCCCATAGCCTCCTGCCCACCTGTGCACAGCAAAAGCCCTCCCGCTCCGCTGCTTTTCCTGCACACACGTGGACAACAGGAACCAACCGACCACCCGCACACAACCCAAAACCTGCGGTACCTGAGTTACCAACCGTCATGCGATCTTGGGCCATGCACGGCCTCAAATTACGGACTACTCACTTCGCAACAAAAAAGGATCTACTCGCCATTTTCATGGTCTCTATCATTGCCCGAAGTTTTAGGCTCTAACCCAGATGAAGGTTTTCAATAAGTTGCGGGAAGGGTCTTTCTCGATGTAGCAATATTTCGAGAGACCAGTACCCCATTGATTTTTTCCTGGTCAATCTCTGGTGCCAGCTGGCCGCGCCGAAACTGCATGAAACGCCGCATTCCACCCGCCATGCTCGACTAACCACTGTGCTGAGTGTTGCGTCCTCGAGGGATCACTCGCCGCGGTCGCATGGTGGCCTTTAGAGAGTTCGAACTAATCCACCGTCGACACGTAACGCCACACCGGTAATATATGAGGCGGAATCACTGCAGAGAAAAGTCGCCGTGGCACCAAACTCTTCCAGTTTGCCATATCTACCTGTGGGAATAGCCTGCTCGGAAAGTCGCTTCGTCTCGGCCACGGTAGTACCTTGGCGTTCAGCTTGGCTTGCATCAAGCTGCGCCACTCGATCAGTGGCGATGCGTCCTGGTAACACCAGATTTACGGTGACACCGTCGCTGGCAACCTCGTTGGAGAGCGTTTTGAGGTAGCCTGCGAGGGCTGCCCGCCCGAGGTTTGAGGATGCCAGATTTGGTAATGGCGAGACTATTCCGCTCGATCCGATGGCTATGATGCGACCCCACCCGTGGGCGCGCATCGTGGGAAGCACACGCGAGACCAGATCATGCCCAGGGGCTACGAGGCGGCTATAGGAATCGGTGACATCTTCTGCGGTGAGAGCCGTGGCGGCGGTTGCCCGTGGCCCGGGCCCGTTTAATACCAGAATATCGATGGTACCGAAGTGCGCTGTTGCCGCCTTCAATGCTGCGGCTCGTGAATCGGCGTCGGTCACGTCAAGTTCAATGCCTATTGCTGACGGGAAAGTCGCGGCAACTTGTTTAGCTATGTCCCCTTCGCGGCCTGTGACAATGACGTTCACGCCCTCAGCTGCCAAAGCCGTGGCGATTGCTTTGCCAAGGCCGGCCGTTGAAGCTGCAATGAACGCGGTTTTTCCTTGAATGTTTAGATCCATCAGTGGACCTCCGTAGCGTCAACTTCGGTCAGATGATCAGCCGCGATCACGTCGAGCTCCTTCGGAAAATGTTTTGCGGGCGTACGGACCCTGGCCGAGGTGAACAGGCCACGACGGAAAAACAATTCTTTGCGAATCGCGAGAGCAATTCCAGGCTGTTGCTCGAAGTTGATAAGTGGCAGATACGGTAAGAGCTCAACACGGGCTGTTTCCGGGTCTGCAGAGAGCCACGCATTTACACAGCGAACGAGAGCCTCCGGATACGAGAACCCGGTCATCGCCCCCGCAGACCCTGCAGCGAGTTCGTCGAGTAAACCTTGGCCACCAAGCCCACCAAACACCGATAATTCAACCTGAGCTGTAATACGTGCAATCGCCACGGACGTAGGCGGAGCTTCCGCCTTAACCGCCGAAATGAACGGGCATGACCGGAGAACTGCAATCAGGTCCTCGGTGGTGATGGAGACACCACTTGATTTGGGGTAGTCCTGTAGGACAATGGCCGCTCCGGTCACCTGGTGAATGCGCTGCAGGTGCTCAATCACGGCAACGGGGCTGCCCGAGTTCACCTGCACCATGACAGCTTGTAATCGATCTCCAAGCGACGCTTGCGCGTTCTCAACCTCCATGATTGCCGGCGCTGTCGCGAGAGACGTAATGCCGGCCACGATCGACAAACGGCTGTGTTCGGCTACAACCTTGAGCACGTGTCTCTTCTCGGTTGTCGTGAGCGCATCGGCCTCACCAAAAACGCCGAGAACTGTTAACCCCGCGGCTCCTACCGATTCATAGAACTCCACGAGGCGCGCAAGGCTTGCCTCATCGATATCACCACAATCAGTAAATGGTGTCGCGACAACCCCCCACACGCCCCGGGACAGTGCTTTGATTCGCGTGTCTGGCATCAGATCACTTCCCCGACCAGACTGGCTTCCGCTTCTGCTGGAACGCAGCGACACCTTCGATGGCATCCTCACTATCGAGAGCGGTCATGAGTGCGGGCAAACGCATCGCTCTTGCCTCATGAGCACTGAGGTGTGAAGTGCGCGTGACCATCTGTTTAACAGCTCTCACCGAGGTGGGAGCGCACGCAAGAATCTGCTCAACCCAGCGCTCGACCGCGGCATCAAGCTCTTCCTCCGCTACCACCTCGTTGACAAGACCCATTCGGTGAAGCTCTTCTGCTTTGGCCTTGCGGCCAGTGACGAGAAGACTCATAGCCTGCGTGTACGGGATACGACGCACAATCTGAGTGATACCGCCGTCCAAGGCCAGCCGGCCGACACGCGGTTCGGATAATCCGAACTGGGCGCGGTCGGAGGCCACAACGATATCTGCACCGAGCACGATCTCCATGCCACCACCGAGTGCGTAGCCGTTGACTTTGGCAATCACTGGAACATCGAGTGTTTGGCGCAAACTGAGCCCCCCGAACCCGTTGGGATCGAGCTCCGCCCAATATTCCAGTCCTGTTTTGTCGACGGCATCTGCCGACATATCTGCACCTACACAGAACGCTTTCCTGCCGCCGCCGGTGATTACAACAAGTCGTACTTGATCGTTGTTCTCGATCGAGGTCCAGATCTCGTTAAGGCGATCGTGGGTCACTCGGTCCACAGCGTTAAGGAGGTTGGGTCTGTTGATCATGACAGTTGCGACACCACGAGCATCGACATCGAAATTGACTTCATCGATCATTGAATCTTCGCTCATTTCAGCACCCCCAGGTCATGTAGTCGGCTAATCGCCTCTTCATCGAAACCATTTTCTTTGAGGATCTCATCATTGTGTTCCCCGAGGCGGGGGGCAACGCGGCGCACCGTGGCGGGTGTGTTCGAGAGTCGTATAGGCGCATTGAGCATGCGGAACGCACCAGCAGTCGGATGCTTGGCCTCAATGATCATCTGGTTGACAGCGGTTTGCTCGTCTTCGAGCGTTTCCGCGAGTGTGCGAACAGGAGCACTGAGGACACCTTGTTGTTCCAGGCGCGTGGTCCAATGCTCGGTGGTGTTCGTCGCTAATCGCTCAGCGAAGATGCTCTGTAGTGCTGCCCGATTTTCTACCTGCTTTTCTTGCGTTGCGAACTCTGGACGTAGTGTGAGATCTTCATCGAGTCCGAGTGCACTCGAAATGCGTTTGAGGGGATCTGTAGCCAACCCGCCGACAAAACACACTGCTGAGTCAGTTGTGGAAAAAACGCCGGTCAACGGCATTCGTCCCCAGTTCACCTCGAACCCACGGTTGAGCTGCATGGAGGCTTCCTGCATTTGCATATGCAGCATAGAGTCGTACATCGTGACTTCAACCTTCTGCCCCTCCCCGGTTTCATCCCGCGAGCGAAGTGCGAGCAGGATGCCTTGAAAAAGGTGCATGCCAGTCGTGTAGTCACAAAGAGTGGTCGGGTAAACGGTCAGTGGGTCATCGTCGGAGCTGCGGCGCCACATCACACCGGAATAGGCTTGGTTGATCACGTCTTGTCCACCGAGTGTGGAGTATGGACCGCTTGTGCCAAAACCTGTACCAGAAGCCCAAATGAGACGCGGGTTCAGAGCTTTCATTTCTTCATATCCGAACCCCATGCGCTCCATGACCCCGGCACGAAAATTGCTGACGACCACATCGGCACCCGAGATGATACTACGTAGGACCTCGCGGCCTTCCTCGGATTTCGTATCAATCGACATGCCTCGCTTGTTGCGATTGATGGAAAGGAAAATCGGGTTATCTTGACCGTCTCTATCGGGAAGCGAATTGCGTGAGGTGTCTCCACTGACGGGACGCTCCACTTTGATAACGTCAGCCCCAAAGTCACCTAGTAGCTGCGTACAGCTTGGACCCATGAACACCTGCGTGAAGTCGACAACAGTGACACCGTCGAGTGGCAGCGTTTGGGGCACTGCTGCCGCGTTGTCTGCTGTATCCAGTACTGTCTCCGAGGTCATGATTTCACCGCTTCTTCATCACGGGTGCTTGCATTTCCTGACGGGATGTCTCCCGGATCGGCGTTGTGCTGTCGCATGCGCTGCTGAATGTCGACCGCGGAAACATCACGTACGAGCAGCTTCTGTTCCAGAGCGAGGGTGGCAGCTGATGCCACGGCCTGGCCCATGGCCATGCACGGCGGAATCTCACGCGACGCTTTCTGCGCTTCGGAGGTTGCCGAGTAGTGACGTCCGGCGACGAGCAACTGATCAACGCGCTTCGGCAGGAGAGAGCGGTAGGGGTAGTAGTAGTCACGACCACGAGCAACCGTGTCGTGGAAATGGCGGCGGTCCATCACATCGTCCTTGGTCATGACGTACTCGCCCTGCAGAAGACGGGTCTGTCGTACGCCCATTTGCGGTGCGGTATCTACGACAAAGCAGTGCTCGAACCCGGGCAGGTTTTCCTTGACATACTGAACGGCCTCGGTGATGCGATCGCGAGCAGCAAAATCTGCGCGTGTGAGAGAGGCTGGATCGGTACCGTCATAACCTGTCATGTGGGGGGCATTGCACCACACAATGCCTGGGAGCGGCGTCTTGAGCCACCACAATTCCCAAGCACCACCAAGGATGCGCTTAACCTTGCGGTTGATCGCACGTGCAGCCTTCGGGTCGCTCTGCTCGAACTCCTCAGCGCGATCGGTGTCCACGCCGCCGAGGCGGAAGACAAGCGTTGAGATGTAGCTGTCTTGAATGAATTCGGCTCCAGCCCTCGATGCGACATCGATGTCGCCGGTTGTATCAATAACGATGTCGGCAAGATGTGCCTGCGGGCCTTGCTTCGTTTCGGCTATCACTCCCTTCATAACACCACCATCGACGATAGGACGTGAGAACCAGGAATGCAGCAGCAGGTTTACCCCGGACTCACGAACTAGATCGTTCGAAACTGTCTTCCAGCCGTCTGGATCGAAAGCCGCAGCGTAGCAAACAGGCTTGGGGTTTCCTTGGGAATGGAAGTCGAAAGTCCCGTATCTGCCCCACTTGTCGAACAGTTCCTGCGAAGTTTTACGGTCCTCCGCTGGTGGCACAATCGCGAGTCCGAGCTTTTGCAGTCGTTCAATGTACTCGGAGACGATGCCGGTGACCGTGATTTCTTGGCCATTGATCATGTCGTCGAGTACAAGCACCATTCCACCGGAGGCGAGACCACCGAGTGAGGAATAGCGTTCAAGCAAGGTGACGGAGGCCCCGGAACGAGCGGCGGTAACTGCTGCCGCGACCCCAGCGGGGCCCCCTCCAACAACTAATACGTCTGATCGAGAGGCGATTGGTGCTCGCTGGTCATCACTGGTGATGCGAAGATCAAGGGTTGTCATGGTGTTCTCACTTTCCGAGGTGGATGCCGTTGAGGCGGCTTGCTATTAGGTAAAAGATGACGCTGAGTGCGGAAAGCACCGCGACGTATATAGGGAAGGCCCAGTCGAGGCCGATGGAATGGAACCAAACGAGCAGGAACGAGGCGGTCCCGCCAAAGATGGCGACGCCGAGACCGTAGCCGAGCGAAGTTCCCGTACCGCGGTAGCTCTTGGGCATCAGTGACGCCGATACAACGTTGTAGAGAGTCATGTTGAGCACGAGGATGACAGAGCCGCCAAGTAGTACCAGAGCGAAGCCTCCAATGCCTGGCTGAACGTAGAGCAGCATTAAGAAGACGGAAGGAATCGCGAGGAGGCGAGCGACGATGAACCACTTCGAGATCGCACGTCCATCAACGAGGCGTCCGACAACAAGGCTTCCCACCACAAGGATGAGGCCAAGAATGGTTGTCAACGCGAACACTGCTGTCGGATCCTCTTTCATGGTGGATCGAGCGGTATTGGGAAGACCGACGTTCCATGCGTAGTTGTAGGCCTGGACTGCGCCGACCACAAATACGATGGCAAGTACGCTGACCCAGCTCTTACGTACGCCCTTCCAAACACTGCCGGTCGTTGCTTCGGCGAGTTCTTCTTCTTTCATGCTCTCAGGCAGTGTCCGACGCAGGTAAAGAATGACAAGTCCGAAGGAAGCGCCGACGATGAACGGGATACGCCACCCCCAGTCGCTCATTGCTCCGTCGCCGAGGCTGGCAGAGACGATGAAGCTGACAAGTGGTGCCAGCAAGATGCCTACGTTGACGAAGAACGACATGATGCCGGCGACGAAACCTTCGCGGCCCTCCGGTACAAGTTCAACGGCGTGTGCCACCGAAAGTGGAGCCTCGACGCCGGTCGAAATACCCTGCACCACCCGGCAGAGTAAGAGAATGATAGGTGCCCATACACCGATCGCGGCGTAAGTGGGCGTTATAGCGATGACGAGTGTGCTGAGTGCCATCATCGTGATCGACAGCATCATGATCTTCCGGCGGCCGATCCTGTCTGCAAAGGTTCCAAGGACTACTCCGCCCAAAGGGCGGAAGAGGAAGCCGACAGCAAAGATGGCCAGGGTGTCCAGGGTAGCGGTTACGGGATCTTGACTTGGAAAGAAATGAGGTCCTATGTACGAGGAAAGGAGTCCAAAAATCATCCAGTCGTACCATTCAAGGGTGTTACCTAGACCGAGGCCGAGAATGCCGCGCCGTACAACCGGCGAGAGCTTTTCGTGCTTGCGGTTCTTTTTGATGACGCCAGTGTCTATCATGATGTTCCTTCAATCACGCATCATTGTTGCTCGTACAGAGGGCAGACTTCATAAACACCCGTCCCATTGAAGGATGGTGCTGGAGTCGATGGGTAGAGTGCGGTTGATGCCGCAGGGTGTGGATTTACCAGGTTGGAGGGGAGACAACCCAGAGTGCTACGCAGGGTTCGTCGTAACCATTTTTATACCAGTGCGGTATTGACGAGTCGTAAGTGATGGAATCGCCTGCTTCAAGGACGTACTTTTTATCTCCGAGATAGACATCCTTCTTGCCGGAGAGAATGATCCCAAATTCTTCTCCACCATGGGTGAATGGTCCGTCAATAGAAGCACTCCCAGGTGGTGTGACGATCCAGAGGGCTTCGATGCTACCGTTCAAGTCCGGAGTCAGTAGCTCGTAGATGGCATCACCGCTTGCCTCGCGCACGGCTCCCCTAAGGTCACGACGATCGGCCTTGCGGACGACTGGTTCTCGAGATTCTGCATGGGTCGGGAAGAGTTTTCCAACTGGGATCTCCAGTCCGTGTGCGAGTTGAGCCAACGTGGTAAACGACGGGTTGGCCAAGCCCCGTTCAATCTGACTCACAATCGCAGGGCTGAGGCCTGTCGCCTCTGATAGCTCTGCAAGGGTGAGCTTCTTTTCCTTTCGCATAGCTCGCACCATGCTGCCGACGTCAGCAAGAATTCCATCCACCGCTATTTTTGGCGATGTATCGGTGGTTGGTATAGCCATGAATAGAACTCCTTGGATCGTTTGAATTTACTATATTGACGATTTTTTACTATGTCAACAGTTTTTCATGAACTAGCTCACACCCCTCGGTGGGTAACTGCTTGGTTATCTCGGAGTGCGGCGGTGCCACGGAACATTAGGTGCTCAGTGTTCGATCAGCGGTAAATCTGGTGCCGGCTTGTGGTTGAATCGGTGAAGATCATCAATATACTAACTAGATAGCTCAAGGGTTTACATCAGGGGTTACGACCCGCGCACTGTAGATCCCGGTGATGTAAAAAGAGATTCTCCTGCGATTCCCGCTTGTGGAAAAGTCCTATTAACTGGGTGGAAGTTATATAGACTTTGTGCTCACAGCTACGAATCCAGCATCGAATATGCAAAGGAGATGCAGCAGCTCGAGCGTGATTGTGCCCGCCCAGACCTTGGGGATGCCCCAGCGTCATAAAGGTCTTCACTAGATAGCTGGACTGTGTATCCGTGTGTTTCCGGTGACTGGACCTCTAAGGATCAGCCACGTACTCGACCTTCTGAAGAATCTTGAAGCGCCTGGATCATGCACATTGGCGCTCCACCAACTTAATTCGATTTACGAGGAGCAAAAAATGTCTCGACCGTTGGATGGCGTCACCGTCATTGACTTCACGCAGGTAATGCTCGGTCCGTCTTGTACCCAGACACTCGGGGATTTCGGTGCGGACGTTACTAAAATTGAGCGCCCGGGCGGTGGAGATCTTTCCCGAAAGGGAGTGTTGGCGCATACAGGACAAGACAACCCCGTATTTCTTAGCCTCAATCGCAATAAGCGCAGTATTGCGATTGATCTTTCAACGGAGGCTGGTCGCGCGCTGATATTCGACATGTTGCATGACGCCGATGTGGTGGTCAGCAATTTTCGTCCCGGCGTTATGGAGCGACTCGGATTCGACTATGACACGGTGTCTGCTCTCAATCCGAGAATCATTTGGGCGGCAGGTTCTGGCTTTGGTCCTACGGGTCCTTACTCGCACAAAGGAGGCCAGGATATTCTCGGTCAAGCTTACTCGGGTGTGATGAAACGGTTGGCAGACCCCGAGGATTCGATTTCGATCTATGCGACGCCGCTGGCTGACTACACCGCCGGGCAGCACTTGGTTCAGGGTATCCTGCTGGCTTTGCTTCACCGCCATAAGACAGGTAAGGGGCAGAAAATCGAGGTGAGCCTCTACAACTCGATGCTCGCGATGCAAATGCAAGAAGCGACGACGAGGCTCATGTATGACCAGGAGCTGAACTGGGCCCTGATGCCGCTAAGCGGATGCTTCCCAACGGCGGACTCCGAAATTGTTATTGTCGGGGCTTTCAAGCCGAACCCGCTTCGCGACATTTGTGCAGCACTCCAGCTCTGCGACCTATCCCTCGAAGAACGATTTGCCACCCCCGAAAATCTTAAACAGAATCGTCGTGAAATCAGACAGATTATCGCTGATCGTCTCCGCGAAGGCAGCACCCAAAAATGGCTCAATGAACTTGAGAGAAACGATGTGCTGTGTGGTCCGGTACGAAGCCTCGCCGAAGCACTGGCCGATCCCCAAACTACTCATAACAACATGATTCTTGAGTTTGATGGAAGCAACGGACAAATAATTAAGACGATTGCGCCTGCGATCGCCATGTCAAAAGTTGCGCCCCAAATCCGCCATGCCCCTCCGAAACTTGGTGAACATAGCCGGGTGCTGTTGGCCGAACTCGGGTACGACCAGGTTCGAATTGACGAACTGATTTCCAGCGGAGCCGTGCAGTAGTGAACATCCCAATGAATCATGCATCGCACATCGATCAAGTCAACGAGGAATCACTCGAGCACTATTGAAGTTAAATTCGCGTGAACATCGGCTGAGCAAGAGCCAGGAAAGAGCGCGAAAATCAGCTTCATCCAGATGCCTCTCATTCTCATATCTTCCGCTAGGTCACGTGGTTGTTCCCTTCTCCTGCTGGTCGGAACCGGTCCTCATGGCACAACGGTTACGCACGTACCACTTCAGACGGGGCAATCTCCTCTACTGCGCGGGAATCAGGGAGTGTCTTGGTCCGTCACCACTAAGGCCAAGAGCGTATAGCGGAACAAGAAAAGCATTTCCGAGCCACAAGCTGCAGGAAAATACCTGTTAGATCCAATCCGGCGAACATCCGGACTCCGACCCTTACCTTATTCGGTAATTGAGTTACGCGTACGTAGATAACCATTCGAATTGTAAGGAGCTTCAGTGTTGAACTCAGATCTAAGCAGAGAAAAAAATCTCCTTAAACGTGGCAATAATTGGCGCGGAGCCCGGGGACATCTATGCCGAAGATCTGTTGGTACATGCAGAGTGTGACTTTGCGGTGTGCGTTGATATCTTCGACCAGTATCCCGCACCATACGGCTTGGTGCGATACGGAGTGGCTCCAGATCACCCACGTATTAGGGGAGTTGTTGTTGCGCTCGCTAAAGTGCTGTACCGCCGCGGGATCCGGTTCTTCGGCAACGTGAAATATGGCCTGGACTTGTCATTGGCCGGCTTGCGCCAACGCTATGACGCCGTAATTTCCGCCACGGGTGCCATCAAAGAAGCCAACTTACATATTCCTGGCGTCAATCTCAAAGGCCCCTACGGAGCCGTAGATTTCTTCTCCTGGCATGACGGTCATCCCGATGTGCCGCGTGAGTGGCCCTTGGATGCGAAGAAAGTAGCAGTCCTTGGTAATGGCAACGTCACTCTCAATGTGGCACGTACTTCTCTCCAAAATTGCCGAAGACTTACTTACCACCGAAATCCCAGAGAATGTCTACCAGGAACAGTCAGCCCCGTCAGGCACAAATGCGCACGTCTTCGGCAGTCGAGGCCCTGCTCAGGTGAAGTTCGACCCTCTTGAGCTTCGAGAACTGTCACATTCTCAGGTGACGTCATCTTGTATCTAGAAGACTTCGAGTATGACGAAGGCTCCGATCACGCCATAAATACCAGCCCGCAGATCAAGACATTGACCGGCACTCTGACCAACTGGCTCGTTGAGGAACAGAATACTGACGCACCTCGCCGTCTGCATATGCATTTCTTGCATGATCCCGTAGAGATCGTGGGTGGAACCAATGAAGAAGACAACAACAAGGTAGTTGGTATCAAATTCGAACGTAATGAACTCGATGGAACCGGAAACGTCCGCGGTACCGGCGATATCATCGAATATCCTGTCCAGGCCGTCGGATACACAGGTACAGAACTCCCAGATGTTGGATTCGACCTAAAGCGCGGCGTGATTCCCAACGAGCGCGGCCGGGTTCTCAATACTGAGGGAAACCCCATCTAAGATCTCGACACCACCGGCTGGATAAAGCGTGGTCCGGTCGGATTGATCGGACATACCAAAGGTGATGAAAAGAAACCGTAGAACTTCTTCTCGAGGATTGCCTGGAACTCGTGCAGGCCAGAAGTGCTGAGACCTCTGCGGTCATAGACCTTTTTGGAAGATCGGGGCGTGGAATACACCACCTGGAAAGGATGGCAAGGACTGGACGAGCATGAGCGAAAGCTCGGAATCAACTACGGTAACGGTGTCGGTCGTCTCTCCTCCATCCAACGACTCCGAGTAAAAGTGATATCTCGTCAAGAAATGGTGAGCATCTCCCGCAACTTCACCCGGTAGCCGACATCAAGCGCGCACGCTTGCCCATTGCTGTTCCGATAACGCTCCAAGGGGTCATTCAGTACTCAGGAACGGCTCGGAGAGTGAGCCCTATATTTGACAAACGGCACCAGCGGATCGAACTCGGGCATCTGAACAGATCAGCCTCGAAGGTGTAGTGATACATGGAAAATATTCCTAGGTCTGTAAATGAAAGCAGCTGGGCTCACCCTGGCCTGGGTTCGGCCTTGTAAAGAGCAGCTAGGAACGTACCGAACCATGGCGAGGCAGTAACTCACGGAAATTACACTATGAAAATCCTTGTTTAAGTAAAAATCTTCATTATCGTAGAGGGTATGGCTCATCCTATGCACAACCGCTTAGACATCTTGCAAGCCATCACTGATCGTAGGGAATCACGTCTTTCGCATAGTCCCATTACAAATAATCTCTACTCGATTGCTTCATGTATGAGAGAACAATGGGGGCAGTTCTTCAGCTTGAGTACTACAACCTACAGAGGAGTTCAAGGATGACATACGTTATTGCCCAGCCCTGCGTAGATGTCAAGGATAAAGCGTGCATCGAGGCATGCCCTGTTGACTGCATATATGAAGGCGAAAGAACCCTTTATATCCACCCTGAGGAGTGCGTTGACTGTGGCGCCTGCGATCCGGTTTGTCCGGTGGAAGCTATTTACTTCTTAGATGATGTGCCCGATGAATGGAGTAACTATATACGAGCTAACGAAGAATTCTTCGAAGAAATCGGATCGCCCGGTGGTGCTGAACCCTTTGGCAATACCGGACGAGACCACCCATTTGTCGCTAGCCTCGAGCTCAGTACCTCCAAGAGCTCGTAGTAGATACGCACCGTTACATCGGCACACTTCGGGGTCTTGAGTTAGATCACCAACCAGATATTTGATGTTGACGATTGCTAGCAGATCCCACCCTCGACAAACCACCCACATCACCTACATAACAATGACTCCAGAGGAGAACCATGACTATCATCGCCAGTTCAATCATCGCCGGTGAACACCGCACGGGTACCGCCGGGCAGGTGCAAGGCATTAATCCCGTTACCGGAAAAGCCCTAGAACCTGTCTTTACTTTCGTTGACAAAGATACCGTGGACCAAGCTGCCGAGGCAGCGTGGTCTGCCTTTGACGTCTACCGCGCAACGACGCCTGAAGTGCGAGCGGTGTTCCTGGAGACCATTGCGCGGAACCTCGAACTGGATGGTGAACGGATTGTCGACAGGGCAGTGCAAGAATCAGGCCTTCCTCTCGGTCGCTTGACTGGCGAATTGGGCCGTACCGCCAGCCAGTTGCGACTCTTTGCCGGTGAGCTGCGGATTGGTGCTCACCAAGAAGTGCGGATCAACTCAGCCCAGCCGGACCGGGCTCCTGCGCCTGCCCCGGATCTGCGTCAGCGGCAGATCCCTCTAGGTCCTGTGGTGGTGTTCGGCGCCAGCAACTTCCCGCTCGCATTCTCTACGGCCGGCGGAGACACCGCTTCGGCACTGGCTGCAGGCTGCCCTGTTGTTGTCAAAGCACACAACGCTCACCCTGGAACCGCGGCACTTGTCGGCCAGGCTGTGAACGCAGCTGTCAAGGAAGCCGGGCTGCCGGCTGGAGTGTTCTCGCAGATATTTGGTGCTGGTTCCGCCGTGGGACAGCAATTGGTGTCCCATCCGCGCATCAAAGCCGTGGGTTTCACCGGGTCGCAGGGGGGCGGTCTAGCACTCATGCGTACTGCTGCGTCGCGGCCGGAGCCGATTCCGGTCTACGCTGAAATGTCCAGCATTAACCCGGTGGTCATTTTTCCTAGTTCATTGAACGGTAAAGCGAAGGATCTGGCGTCTGCGTTCGTGGGATCACTGACCATGGGTTCCGGACAGTTCTGCACCAATCCTGGGATGATCTTCGTTCCTGCCGACGACCAAGGCTTTGCTGCTGCAGCAGGCGAGGCGCTGCGCGAGCTCAGCGGCCAGACCATGCTAACTTCTGGAATCTGCGACTCCTACCGTGAAGGGGTAAGCCGACTGGCGAACATCGAGGGCGTCTCCGCGGTATCACAAGGACAGGAGGTCTCAGGACAGAACGCACCAGCACCGGTCCTCTTTCAAACCAATAGCGAGATTCTCCGAAATACACCGGAACTGCAGGAAGAAATATTCGGATCAGCTGCACTGTTGGTCCGGTACAAAGATGAGTCTGATCTGGTCTCCACGCTGGAAAGCCTCCACGGCCAGCTCACTGCCACCGTGCACGCAACCGATGCGGATTCTGAATCGGTCAAAAAAGTCCTGCCGGTCCTAGAACGCAAGGTCGGACGAATCCTCTTTAACGGCTGGCCCACCGGTGTCGAAGTCAATGACTCAATGGTGCATGGCGGGCCTTTCCCGGCAACATCTGATTCCCGAACTACTTCGGTGGGATCACTGGCGATCTATCGCTTCCAGCGACCTGTGAGCTACCAAAACATCCCATCGAACCTGTTGCCGGAAGCGCTACAGGACGAAAATCCGTGGAGCTTGCCCCGTCGTATTGACGGTGTGCTGAACAGCTAAGATCCCTCTCCATGAGTGATATCTCCTTGCGCGGGCTACGCCACGCAAGGAGATATCTTGACTGGCAGGAGATCTCGATTCGCGTGAGCGTTCGAACCCATCACGAACCTCATGCGTTGAAGCAGAATGCGGCGGCCCCCAGATTGCCCGATTTTGAGTGCCAGTGCATTCAGCTCCGGACCGGCTGACACTTCTGCTCACGATACTGCGGACATATCAGCCCTGATAGTGCCATCACTACACTTATGGGAAGCTCCGCTCTGACATCTATCCTCATGCCCATCCGACTGCACCATGTACTGGCGGCTCAGCGAAAGCTTCCATGCCTACGTAGAATCGCCCCGTGAGCGGGCTACCCGGCCATTCACTACTATCAAAAGTTGAAGCGAGACGCCCCGTGGAACCTCTGCATGCCCACAGTGAACCAGCGGTTCATGTCAACTGCATCGACGCGTGCTACCTTGATTCGCAAATCATTGGAGGACGGATCAAAGTAACAATTGCCGCAGGCGTGCGCTCCGTCATTCCTCCAGCAACCGAGTGAACCGAGCTCACCGCTACTGCACAACACTTCATAGAACCAACTGCCCAGTTACGGAAGGATTCCTACTGTGAGTTTGTCTTACTTTGATGCCTCTGAAGTCCGTTCTTCGCTCCCCTTTGATCGCGCCATCAGCGCCATCGAAGAAGCACTGCGATCCGACATTGATCCTGAGGAAGACGGACCTCGGCTTTTTGCCCCCGCGCCAAAGGGCGAATTTCTGATGATGCCAACTGCTGGACCAAAATATTCGGGGTTCAAAGTTGTGACCATTGCTCCGCTGAACCCAGCGAACGGCGAGAAGAAAATCCAAGGTGTGTACCTGCTTTTCGACTCATCCAACCTCACTCCAATCGCCGCAATGGACGGTGCTGAACTCACATCTATCCGCACCCCAGCCACTACCTTGGCTGCAGTGAAGAACATTGCAGAATCTCCGTCTGTCACACCCTTCACCGATACTCCGAACGTCTTAGTGTTTGGAGCGGGGGTCCAAGGACTCAACCATATTCGCGCTGCGCACGCTGTATTTCCACGCGCAAAATTTTCAATTGTAGGGCGACGTGTGGAACGGGTTCATACGCTGACTAACCAATTGAGAACCGAAGGTATTATCGCGAGAGTCGGACAAGTCGGAGATGTGCCGAACGCAGATGTCATCTTATGCGTGACATCCTCCACGACCCCACTCTTTGACGGGTCGTTACCAGCAAATCACGCAATTATTGCTTCAGTAGGTCAGCACGGGCTTGACGCGAGGGAAATTGATGAAACGCTCGTCAGGCGAGCAGACATTGTCGTTGAAGGACGGGGGTCTTCATGGCGAGAGAGCGGGAACCTAATTCCAGCACGCAGCGTTGAAGAATGGAAAGAAATCCATCCGGCCAACCTCAAGGACCTCATCAACGGTCAATTCAAGCGCAGTCACGGCAAACCAACCCTCTATACCGGTGTGGGCATGGCATGGGAGGACTTGGTTTCTGCTGCAGTGGTATACGAAGATCACAGGGGCTAGCTACATTAACCACGGACGTTAGTGACACGCGGCGTGGCTAGGTGACAAAAAGAAGACCTCCGAGTGAAGTGGAAATTATCAAGATAACCATGACTTAACCGGAGGTCTTCGTCTCCCTTTCAGCACTGGAAGACGATTGGAGCTGAGGAAGGTTTCTGCTGAATCTTCGTCGCTTATGGGTCTCAGCTGTTGTGTCTAATATCCATCAAGAAAATTCAAGACTTGTACTCCCAGAATCTGTCATCGTTTCATTAAACGATCGTTAGGTAAGAAGCCCCACGGGTCGCCGTGGAGTTCTTTCATAATCGCGGAATCTCGGGCCTAATGTTTCCGAAGAAACGCATCTCAACCAACCAACCCAAAGGAAAGGTCTTCGAGCAGGATTGTTGAGAATTTGATAAACATTGATTGCGAGCGTTCTCGCAACCCATAGGTTGCAAGACGTCTCAACGAGCCCCGATCCCCCGGCAATAAATCCGCGGAAACTCAATGGCCCAAAATTCTCGCAACTATGTGTCGCAACCAATGCCGTAGAATCATGTCGACACCATTAGTTGCGAGACACTTTCGAAGGACCAATGCCCAAACTGATCGGCTACGCCCGCGTATCAACCAAAGCCCAGGACGCCGACCGGCAAATCCAAGACCTCCTCGCCGCCGGCATCCGACGCGACGACCTTTACATCGACCACGGCCAATCCGGCGCACTGGCCAAACGCCCAGCGCTCGATAAAGCTCTCAACGCGTTGCATCCAGATGACACCCTCGTGATCACCACCCTGGACCGGCTCGGGCGCTCCACCCAGAAAATGCTCGACCTCGCGCAAGAACTTCGTGAGCGCCATGTCGGGTTACGGGTGCTGAACCTCGGAGGCGGCGACGTGGACACCAAAACACCCATGGGCGCCATGGTTTTCACCGTCATGGCTGCCCTTGCGCAGATGGAGCTCGAGATCAAACGCGAACGCATCAACGACTCCGTCACCAAACGCCGCACCACCGGCGGCGACCTCGGTGGCCGGCGGCCGACCTTCACCGAATCCCAGATCCGCACCGCAGCAAAACTCATCCAGGCCGGTGAACCCGCCACCCAGGTTGCCCAAGATCTTGGAATGTCGAGGGCGACTCTCTACCGACGGATAAAGGAACTTAGCACTTAATCGGGCAACCTGCGAATGCACCAACGGTCGGTTCCTCGAGTCCTAAGCAGGGCTGGTTGCTTCATACGGCCCTGGCACCAGCCATGATGTCGGGTATTCAACTTATGATGAGGTCAACACTGGGAGAACCTCGCGAAAGAAGAACAGTCCATGCAGGTATGGGGTATACATAACGACACGCTTACCACTGAACTCATCGATGAAAAATTTGTCAGCCTGGCGTGGGACAGCATGGGCGACCTCTCGCAAATTCCCGGTGGTCGCGAAGAGCTCAAAACGGAACTCGCCCGGCAAACTCCCGAGGATTCCCACAAAGCCATCCCTATTTGGGCCGGGATCCTTTTGAGGTTCCGTGATGAGATTCGCATCGGCGATGTCATTGTCGCTCCCTACAAGCCAGACAGCACGATCAATATTGGCATCATCCGCGGAAACTATGAATACGTCCCCGGAGCGCAGACGCACCGGCACCGACGCCGCGTCGAGTGGAAGAAGATCGGTTTGTCCCGCACGGTCTTCACCCAGCCCGCCCTCTATGAGATCGGGTCAGCGATTACCCTGTTCAAGGTCAGTAAGCACTCTCACGAGTTCCTCGCAGCGCTCAACACCCGCACCGAAGATGTTGAGAAAGTAACTGCGGTTGTTGAACGAGCTGCAGCCACCAACGTACCCGAAGACGATGCTCCCGATGAGCCCCGTGCTTCACGCATCGAACGCCACACGCGAGACTTCGTGCTCGAAGTGCTTCAAGAACGTATTGGACACCGCCAGTTCGAAGAATTCTCCGCCGACCTCCTGCGGGCCCTGGGATACCAAGCGCGCGTCACCGCGTACTCCCAAGACGGCGGCGTCGATGTCATCGCCCACAAAGATCCCTTGGGCGTCGAACCACCGCTGATCAAGGTCCAGTGCAAGCACAAAACCGCCACCATCGGCGCCCCTGAAGTGCAACAACTCATCGGTGTCCAAGGCGCTGGCGAACTCGTCGTGTTCATGACACTCGGAGCTTACAGCCGCGACGCCCTCGCGCTCGAACGCCAACGGCCCGGTCTCCGTCTAGTCACTGGTGCGAAAAATGTCAAGCTGCGTGGAGTCACTAAGCAGTCTGCAATAGATCCCCTGCCTTTGCAGAAGGTAGGTTGATCCCGACAATTCCTGCAGGTGACGGCGTTACCGGACGGGCACGAAACCGTGCCGGGTGCTTCCGGTAGTACTCCTGCAACGCTTGTTCCCGCCCGACCCAAGCCTGTTCCCACGACCCGTCATGGACCTGGGCCGGGGAGAACAACGCAATCCCCGAATGCTTATGCTGCCGGTTGTACCACGGCACATACTCCTCCAGGTAGGCCTGCGCATCCGCGAGCGTGGCGAAGACCTTCGGGTACCCCGGACGATACTTCATGGTGCGGAACCCCGACTCGCTGAATGGGTTGTCATTCGACACATAGGGCCTGTTACGGCTCAACTCAACACCTTCTGCTTCCAACGCGTTTTTCACCGCGTTGGACTTCATCGCCGGCCCCGAATCAGCATGCACCACCTTCGGCACGCCGTAGGCCTGGAAAGATTGCTGAAACATGTCCACGGCCAGATGGTCTGCTTCCCGTTCCTCCACCCGATACCCGACGATCTGCCGGGAGAAAATATCCATGATCGAATAGGCCTTGAACACCCGGTTCCTATACGGCGAATACAAGTCGGTAATATCCCACGTGCTATGCCGATATCGGCATAGGTCGTGTTATGCCGAGGTTGTGGTTATGCCGATATCGTCGTCAGTGGCCCGGGTTACGGCGGTGACCGGGGCCTGCCTATCTGCATAATCAAAGCGCCTCGAGGAACGCGATGACGGTGTCCGTGGGTTGGTAGCGGTCCTGGGCGGCAGCCTTGGGCGGTGCGACCTTCGCGATGGCGTTCTCTTTGAGGGTCATGTCCGCATGGATGTAGATATTCGTCGTGGAAATTTGCTCGTGGCCTAGCCAGAGTGCAATGACCGTGGTGTCGACGCCGGATTGGAGCAGCCTCATCGCTGCCGTGTGCCGCATTGTGTGGGCGGTGACCCGCTTGCCGTTCAACGACGGGCATGAGGCCGCAGCGGTGGCTACCGTGACGCGCAGACGCTGTTCGATCGCGTCCCGGCTGAGCCGGCGACCGGTCGTGGTCGCGAACAGTGCGGCGTCTGCGGTGGCGTTGCGTTCCTGGATCCAGTGACCCATGATTGCCACCACGGCCGGGAGCAGTGGTGTCCGGCGTTCTTTGCGTCCCTTGCCTAGGCAATGGACGTGTGGTCCGGCTCCGGTATGGATGTCTGCGATGTTCAACCCGATCAGCTCGCTGACGCGCAGCCCCGTCTGGATCGCGAGGCTGAAGAGCGCATAGTCGCGTCGGCCGGTCCTGGTGTCTTGGTTGCAGGCAGCCAGCAATGCATCGGCTTCATCCTGGTCGAGCCAGGAGACGATGTTACGTTGGATTCTTGCCGTGGGGATTGCCAGGACCCGTTGGATCACCGCCGCGTGTTCGGGGTGGCGCAGTGCGGCGTAGGTGAACAACGAATGGATGGCCGCCAGGCGGGTGTTGCGGGTCCGGATGCTGTTTCCCCGCACCGTCTCCAAATAGGTGAGGAACCCGGTGATGGCGCCCGCGTCCAGGTCGCTGATTGTCAGTGCCGAGGGCGCTTTACCCGCCTGCTCCTGCACGTGGCCAAGCAGCAGCTTAAAGGTGTCCCGGTAGGAAGCGATCGTGTTCGGGCTGGCTTGGCGCTGGGTCATCAGCCGATCGGTAAAGAAAGACTGCAGCAACGGGGCGAAACTGGTCATGGCTTGTCCTGCCCTTCCGCGGTGGTGGCCCCGGCAGCCAGCCGGGCCGAGGCGTGGGCCAATAGTTCGGGGACCGCGCTGAGATACCAATAGGTGTTGGCCGGGTCGCTGTGCCCCAAATACGTTGAGAGGGCGGGCATCATAGCCGCGACGTCGGCTCCCTCGCGGTACCAACCCAGCAAGGTGTTCACCGCGAACGTATGTCTCAGGTCATGCATCCGGGGATGCAATCGGTGGGTCTGTATCCCGGCAGCGCCAGCTGCCTGGCGAAACGCCTTCAGGACGTTGTGATAGGGAAGCCGGTCGCCGTCACTGTTGATGAAAAACGGTGCACTGCCGGCGTACTTCTGCTGCTCATGCCCATCGCGCCACGACGAGTACCGCCCTAAAACCGCGGTGGTGCTCTCATGCAGTGGCGCCAGTCGCTGGTGGCGGGACTTGCCGCTGCTGACCACCAGTATTCCGGTATCAAGGTCAACATCGTCGCGGTTCAGGCCCAACGCCTCACCGACCCTGAGCCCGGTGGCAGCGAGCAGCCCAAACAACGTGGGATAGGTGCGTGCCCGGGTCCCGTGGCCCAGATGCCCTGCAGCCTCAATCAGTGCGGCGGTTTCGGCGCTGGTATAGATGTGCGGAGCCGAACGGTGCACCGGGTGGGCGAAAATCCCCTGGGGCAGGATCTCGTGGGAGGGATCCACCGCGTGCATATAAGTGGCAAATCCCCGCACGGCCATCAGCCGCCTGGCCGCGCGGGCCACGGGGTTACCCGGTCCGTCGAAAGGTGCTTGCGCCCAAGAGACCGCATTGGCGGTCGTGATCCTCAGGCTGCCGGCAGCAGCCAGGTAGGTCGTGTACTGACCCAACAGGTGTTCATCCCATGCAAGGAAGGCACCGAGTTGGCGACGTAGCCGCAAATAGTCGGCCACGTGCTCTTCCCACTGGTTCACGACAGGCTCCTCTCGGCGGGCCACGGCTGAGCCAAGGTGCGCAGCCTGGTAACATCAACGCGAGCATAATTCGCGGTGGTGACCGGGTCATCATGACGCAGCACCTGCCCGATCGCGGCCAAAGGCACCTCGGCACCGACCATGGCCTCACCCAGGGAATGGCGCAGCCGGTGCGCTCCGAAAGGCTGCAGACCAGCACGCTTGCAGGCCCGGTACTGCCGGGCGGGCATTGAGCAGATAATCCGCCATTGCCGCCCCGACCTCCTCAGACAGCGGTAGCCGTTCGTCTTTGGACCCCTTGCCGCGGACCATAAATTCACCATGATGCCAGTCGATATCCTCCAAGCGCAGCCCCGCGACTTCACCGGCGCGTAATCCCAGCCGTGCAAGCAGGATGATCATCGCGTAATCACGTTTCCCCACCAAAGTGTTCCGATCGCAGGCATCCAGCAGGGCCTGGATCTGGCCCGGGCCCACGCCCACCGGCAGCAGCGAGGGCTGTGGCAACCGAACCACCAGAGTCGCGCCGGTCAGGTCGCGATCCAGTTCTCCGACCAGGAAACAGAACCGCAGAAACGAACGCAACACATAGCCGAACTTCTTCACCGAAACGGGCTTCCTGCCCTCGCCCTCGTCCAGCAACGCTCGTACGACATCGGCCGCGCCCAGTTCGCGCAGGCCTCCCGACGGAGTGTAGTCGTTGAGGAATCGGCGTGCCCGGGACACCTGCGCCTGGACGGAAATCTCCTTCAGTCGCCGCTCAACACGCAAGTATTCCTCGAAGCGAACCAGCTCGGGCGGATCCTGGACCTGCCGCGGCAAAGCTACCTCCACGGCGATCGCCCCCGAGGCAGCCAGCCACTTCAGCAGCGGTCTCAGGGCCCTGTGGCTGAAGAGCACGGCATGTGATGCCCTCCGATCACGCAGAAAGAGCTCGATGACTTCCACCGTCAGGTCTTCCACCAGCAGGCCCTTTGACTGGAGCCAGCGGCTCAGGTGTCTCATGAGGCTAAGCTGGCCCCGCGCCGAGAAGGGGGTGAATCCCAGCCGGACCAGCTCAGCCTCGAATCCCTCGATGTACGCTTCCAGCGGGGTAGCAGCATGCTCCCGGCCAGACGTTCCAACAAGCTCCATGTCGTCGTTTCCTTGTCTCCTGGATTGATGGGAAACAAGTCGAACACACGCCGATGATTATGCCGATAGGCAGGCCCCGGTCACCGCCGTAACCCGGGCCACTGACGACGATATCGGCATAACCACAACCTCGGCATAACACGACCTATGCCGATATCGGCATAGGTCGTGGGACATCACGAAACTCGCTGGGCCGGCCAAGGGGACCTACTTTGATGCGTACGTGATGATCGATATCTATTCGCGCTACATCGTCGGTTGCCAGGTCCATGCCCGTGAATCCGGGGAATTGGCGCGTGAGTTCATCGCGCAGGTATTCGCCACCGACCAGATCCCCAAGGTGGTGCATGCTGACCGTGGCACGTCGATGACCTCGAAGCCGGTGGCGGCGTTGCTGGCAGATTTGGATGTGCTCAAATCGCATTCGCGGCCGAAGGTCAGCAACGACAATCCCTACTCAGAGGCCTGGTTTAAGACCTTGAAGTATCTTCCGGTGTTCCCCGAGCGTTTCGGTTCGCTGGCTGATGCCAGGGATTTCATGGACCGGTTCGTTCAGGCGTACAACGGTCATCACCGGCATTCGGGGATCGGGTTCCATACGCCTGCGGACGTGCATTTCGGGATGACCGGGCATGTTGAGGACCAGCGGCTGGTGGCGTTGCAGAAGGCATGGGACGCGCATCCCGAACGGTTCGGTCAGCGTCGCATGCCGAAGAAATTACAGATGCCTGAGGCCGCGTGGATCAACGAACCGGTGAAGCAGGAGGAAGGTGAAGAGATGCTCGCTGCTTAGCACCCTTTGGTCTCACTTGACTTGAAAATTTCCGAGCGATTACCCGCTACTACCAAACAGTGACCCGCGCACTTTTCACTGCGGTGTTGGACTGAGAGACTGCGCTAACTGGTCCGGTGGCGATGAGCTGCTGGATGAATCTGGGTGCGATGGACGGAAAAGCCACTTGTCCGAAGACCGGATGGATACCCGTCTTGGCGCGTTGCAAGTCGGTACCCTGCCGGGAATCCCCACCGACGGAGATCAGGGTGGCTTTTTCAGCGGGTGTGCCGTCCAGCGCTGAGTCTGATCAGATCCATGGTCTCAGTTACTGCGCAGCCCGGGCATGGATGGCTGGGGTCGTGAAGTCTGCACCGAACGGAATCGGTTGTAATTGTTGGTAGCGCGGTTTAACTAGAAGACGCTCCCGACCATTGGACAGTGTTTAACGAATTCATAACCGCGGTTCGGAAGCGTCTTCTGGTTCGTGAATAAGGTGGTTCAGGAGATTTCTTCAACCTACCGAGGCTAACCGCCGATCATGATGTCCATGCCGGGACCGGTTCCGGTCCCGGTAAAGAAGAAGATACTCAGCGTCGCGACCCACAAGACCCAGAAGACCAGGCTGAAGGGGATCATCCTGGCCAGGATGGTGCCCAGTCCTGCATCCGGTTCGTACTTGCGCAGGAATCCGAGGATAACCACCAAATACGGGTTCAGCGGCGTCAGGACCTGGGTCGCCGAATCCCCGACCCGGAAGGCAGCCTGCACGAAGCCCGGCTCGTAGCCAATGAGTGCGAACATCGGAATGAACACCGCTGCGATCAGGGTCCACAGGGAGGACCCCGAGGAAATCAGCAGGTTTAGGATCGACACCACCACAATGAAGGCCAGGATCGCGCCGTAGCCGGTGAAGTTCACGTTCTGCAACCATTCAGCACCGCCGACGGCGATCAACGAGGCAAGGCCGCTCCAAGTGAACAGGGCAAGGAACTGGGCCAGGATGAACGCGACCACGATGAAGGACACGGTATCCTTCAGCGCCTGTCCCATCATGTCCACCACGGATTGCACGGAGGTGATCTGGCGCAGCCGGGCGCCGTAGACGATGGAGGGCACCAGCAGGATGACGAAGACCAGGAAGATCACCGAGCTGAGCAACGGCGACTTGGGAAGGAACCCGCCCTCTTCGTTGCGGAACGGCGCGCCCTCCGGCAGGATCAAGGCCAGCAGCAGCGCTGCCACGACGAGCAGCGACAGACCGGCGAAGCGCAGCGCCGAAGCTTCAGCGGGGCTCACCCGGGTTTGGGTGGCAGTATCCGTGCCGGCTTCATGGACGGAGACCGCCCCAGTGCCAACGCCCTGCCGGTTCAGCCGGGGCTCCAGGACCTTGCCGATGAGCAGGCCGCCGGCGACAGTCAACACCACCGAAAGGACCAGGTTCAGCAGCAGATTGGACACCGGGGTCACCGTCAGCACCTGGTCCGCGACCGGTGCCGCGGCGGCATTGGAAATGCCGGCCAGCAACGCGTCGGTGGAGGTGACGAACGGAGTGCAGCTGAAAGCCGCGATCCCCACCGCGTAGGAACCCAGAAGTCCGGCCACCGGATTGCGCCCGGCCGCCTTGAAAACCATGGCGGCAATCGGGGGTATCACCAGAATCGATGCATCGGACATGATGTGCGCGCAGAGGGCCACGAACGCCATGACATAAGGCAGCGCCCACGCCGGGGCACGACCCAGCGAAACCTTGACCAGAGCCATCAGCAGCCCGGTCCGTTCGGCAACACCCACCGCCAGCAGCAGGGTGATCACCACCCCCAGCGGAGGGAAGGAAATGAAGTTACTGACCGCGGTGGTGAACAGCCACGCCACTCCCTCGCCGGTGAACAGTCCCTTGACCTGCTGGACTTCCTCGGTACCCGGGATCCCCGTCTGCACGTTGAACCAGGCGACGACAGTCGATAGCACCCCGACGATCAGGAACAGATACAGGAACAGCGCGAAGGGTTCGGGCAGCTTATTGCCCACCCGTTCGATGCCATCAATCAGGCGCCCACCCGCGCCGCGCTTGGCTGGGACTCCCATCCCGGTGCCTGCATCCTTGAGTTTCAGCTTGGAGTTCACGAGGCCACCCCCGCAAGGACCTTCGTACGCAGGTCCTTCACACACCGGCCCTTGGCCACGACAACCTCGATGGTCTGCGGGAATTCCAAGAGCTTGATGTCGATCAGCGGATTGATCGCGGTGAGCACCAGGTCGGCATCCTTGCCGACCTCCACGGTGCCCAGCCTGTCCGAGCATCCGAGCAGTTCGGCGGCGTTGCTGGTCCCGGCCTTCAGCGCCTGCATCGGGCTCATTCCGAAATCCACCAAATGGCCGAGCTCGCGCAGGTTGGTACCATGCGGGGTGATGCCGGCATCGGTGCCCATGGCGACCTTGACCCCCGCGGCAATGGCCTTGCCGACACACTCATGGATCTTTTCCTGCAGGCGCAACTTCTTGGCCACCGCGTAGGAGGCCGCCGTGTGCGGATTCGGCGGGGTCAACCCGGTGGTCAGGGTGGGAACCATGAACGCTTGGTTCTCAAGCATCAGTTCGATCGCCGGATCATCGATTTCATAGGCGTGCTCGATGCTGCGCACCCCTGCGGTGAGGGCGTTGTGGATGCTGCGCGCCGACTGGGCATGCGCGGCCACGTGGACATCGTGGGTCGCCGCTTCCTGGACCACGGCGCGCATCTCTGCGATGTTCAGCCCGTCGTGCCATGGAGTATCGCGCGGGGACCAGACACCCCCGGAAGCCATGACCTTGATGACCTTGGCTCCCTGGCGCATGGCTTCCCTGGTGTTCCGCAGCGCCTGGTCCACGCCGTCGGTCAGCATGCCGATGTCCCCATTGGGCGAGAGCGCCGAACCGAAATTGAATCCGCAGCAAGTACGGAAGTCGGCATGGCCGCCGGTCGGTCCCAGCGCCCGATAGGCGTAGAAGAGCTCGGGACCCTCGATCAGTCCTTCGGTGATGGCCTTGTCCGTGGCCATATCCAATCCGCCCAAGTCCCGTGCGGTGGTAATCCCGGCGTCCAGGGTCCGGCGCAGCAGGGGGATCGCCTGGTAGTAGGGGTAGCCTGGCGGGTTGTCCAGCAAATGCATGCCCATGCCGCCATCGGGCATGGTCAAATGCACGTGCGTATCGATGAATCCGGGCATGAGGTACATTCCCGTGCAGTCCTGCTCTTCGAGCTCTCCGGCGCCCCATGGCAACTGGTCATCGGGCCCGGTCCAGAGGATTTTGCGGCCTTCCACGACGACAGCCATGTTGTGTTGGGGGTCCCGGCCTGTTCCATCGATCAGGGTGACCGCGCGATAGGCGGTGCGGTTCTGGGTTTGTTCCGTCATTACTTCCCTACATTCAAGGTCAAGTGAGTCATCCCACAGATCGTAGTATTATCAATAGATACTCCTTCCAGAACGCAGGAAAATTCTTTGATTGACGAATTAGTGCAGGAAAATGCCACACTATCGTTGGCGGATCTTGAATTGCTCAATGCGCTGCAGATTGCACCACGGGCCAGCTGGGCGGCGCTCTCCCCCGTGCTCGGCGTGCATGCCACCACCCTGGCGCGCCGCTGGGACAGGATTACCGAGCGCGGTCTGGCCCGGGTGGCCATCACTCCGGGCACTGAGCTGTTCCGTGAGTCAGACCTGGCATTCGTTGAACTGACTTGTGAAAACAAGGAAGTTCTCGGAGTTGCGCAACGTCTGATCACGGATCCGCGACTCATGACCATCCAGTTCATTGCCGGGTCCGCGCACCTGCTACTGACCGCATCCGCCGCCAACCACGGCCTGGCGGATTTTCTGCTGCACACCTTGGGACAAACGCCGGGGATCATGCATTACGCAGCTCGCACGGTGACGGATCAGCTCTACTCAGCGGCAAATTGGCGTTTCCGTGCGTTGGAACCCGGGGTGGTAGCGGCCCTCGAAGCACTGCACCGGCAGACCCTCCACACCCACGGACCCCTGCCGCAGCTCGACGCCGCGAATCGCAGCATCCTGCAGCACCTGAGCGTTGACGGCCGCGCCGGATTCCGTGAAATCGCCGAGCGTACGCAGCTAAGCCCGGCATCGGTCAAGCGGCGCATCTCCCGGCTACTGGGCTCACGCATTGCCGATGTCCGCTGCGATGTCATGCGCAGCGATTCAGGACACAGCTACAGCGCGATACTGTGGGGCGTGATGTCCTCCCGGGATGTCGCCCGATTGGCTTCGAAGCCCAGTGCGGACATCCCGGCGCTTCGCATGATGTCGCTCGTGACCGGCAGTGCCAACATCCACATGGTCGTTTGGCTGAATAATCCGACCGACCTGCCGACTGTTGAACGCCAGCTATTGGAGGGCTACCCGGGGCTGGACATCGTGGATCGGCGCATAGTGCTACGCACCTTCAAGTACAACGGGGCTCGTCTGGAATCCAACGGGAGAATCTCCCAGGTGCTTCCCCTGGCGTACTAGAGGAATAATCAAGGGAAACAATCTCGGCGTATCGGCGCACAATCGACGACGTGCACGTCATCACGGACACCGACCCGGGCTTCCTTGCCGCTGCATTTCCCATCGTGAGTGACGACATTATGGCGGCCCTGTCCGAACTCCATCTGACCCCGTTCACCTACCTGACTTATCGGTGCGGCGATAACCGGCAAGTTCACCGCTAGTCCGGTGCCTGACCTGGCAATGGCTAGTGGGCGCGCTGACCTACTCCACTGAGGTATGGGGCGATGCCGTGTAGCTGGTAGATTCCATTCCGGCGGGCGGACCCAGTACGGGTACGGCGCCTGGCCTGCACACCGGTTCCGGGGTTTGCGGTGGTTAAGTGGCTGCGACCGGAGGCATGTGGGAAGATTTGGCCATGACTGAACCTGCCAGCATGCCCTGTGGATCTTGGCGTCAGGACCGCACCTTAAGATCCCGAAGAGCTTGCTGGCGAGCACCATGACAATGGATTTGATCATTTCGTCTTCGCTCACGATCCCGGAATCCGAACTGCGTTGGCGTTTCTCACGTTCCTCTGGTCCCGGGGGCCAGCACGTGAACACCTCGGACAGTCGTGTTGAGCTGTCGTGGTCGATCGCCGACTCGGGTGTACTGACCGAACAACAACGCGAACGGCTCTTGCAACGCCTGGGCCCGCGTTTGGTTCGCGGCGTTCTTACCGTGAGTTCCTCCGAACAACGCTCCCAGGTACGCAACCGCCAGGTAGCACTCGGGAAGCTCGGTGATTCCGTGGCCGCAGCGCTGCAGCCCGATGGCCCTAAACGGCGTGCCACGAAACCGACCAAGGGCTCGCAACGCCGGCGGCTCGAAGCCAAATCCCGGCGCTCGGCAACAAAACAGCACCGGCAGCGACCAACCGCCGACTAGAGCGGTTTTTCGACAGCCCGGCACGCACAGTCCACGACCCACCCACTGTGACTCACACATTGTCTTATTCATCGGACTAGTTGTCGACTTTTCCTCTGGCTGTGCAACAATCCATCCGGAGACACATGCGCCGCATTGTGGAACCCGCATGCAGGAGGAAGACGTGGGAGTTCAAAGCATGGAACAGCAGGTGGAACAACGTTCGAACGCCGCATGGATCCTTGTTGTTGCCTCGGGTGTGGTGGCCGCCCTGCACATCTGGAAGCTGCCTTCCGCCTTGCCGGTGATCCAGGAACAGCTCGGCTTCTCGCTGCTGGTTTCCGGTGTCCTGCTCGGCGTGGTGCAGGTGGCCGGGATGCTGGGCGGGTTGGCTTTCTCCCTGCTGGCGGAGATCATCTCCCCCCGCTGGACCTTCATCACGGGCCTGTTGCTGATTATCGCCGGTTCAACGATTGGATCCCTTTCCCAGGATGCGTCACTGTTGGTGGCTACCCGCATCGTGGAAGGCATGGGAGTAGTGATGGCCGCGGTCATGGGGCCCGGGCTCATCCGCAGCCACGCCCCCTTGCCCCGCCTGAACCAAGCGGTAGGTTGGTGGGCCGGCTACATGGGTCTGGCCACCTTCATTGGCCTGCTCGCCACCGCGTGGACTCTGCAGTATTTTTCCTGGCAATCCTGGTGGCGCTTCCTTGCACTACTGACCGTCCTACCCATCCCCCTGCTCCTGAAGATCATTCCCCCGCAGGCCACTGCGGGAACCGCGGGGGTTAAAGCCGCGACACGGCGCATCCTCGCTACGGCATCCTCGGGGCGGGTGTGGCTCAGCGGCTTGATCTTCGGCTGCTACACCGTCCAGTGGATGGCGGTGGTCGGCTTCCTGCCGAGCATCTACCAGGAGACCGGAATGAGCCAGCTCACCGGCGGCTTCCTTTCGGCCGTGGTCGGCGGGCTCAACGCGGTCGGGGCCATCATCACCGGATTGCTACTGCAACGGGGTGCCTCGGGCAAGGCCATGCTGATCGCGGCTTTTGCCATTATGATCGGCACCTCGATTGCCACCTTCGCCGTTGATTTCCCCGCCGAT
The DNA here is from genome assembly GCF_026107515.2 of Glutamicibacter sp. MNS18. Lineage (GTDB taxonomy): Bacteria > Actinomycetota > Actinomycetes > Actinomycetales > Micrococcaceae > Glutamicibacter. The sequence continues at coordinate 28,900 of NZ_JAPCHW010000013.1, forward strand.
CTGATCCTGTTGCAGGTTGTGTTCCTCGGCCTGTTCTCCCTGTGCGGTGCCATGATCCCGGCGACGATGACCAGGGTTGCGGTGGATCTTGCCCCGGAGGGTGGATCCGCGCCGGCGGCCGTGGGCCTGATGCAGCAGATCTTCAACGTCGGCAACTTCACCGGACCGATGATCGTTGCCTGGCTGGTAGTGCAGACCGGAGGCTGGAACACCACTTGGTGGATGACCAGCTTCTTCGGGCTAGTGGGCATTACCCTCACGTTGGTTTTGGCGCGAGGCGATTCGCCGTTGAAGAAGATCCACAGCTGATCTTCACCCGGGCACGCCACCGCTACGGCTATGACTCGATGGCACCAGCCACCGCGTGGAACGTTGTTGTTTGTGCGGTTGGGCCTTGCCTCCGGTTTGACTGCAGCTCCTCCTACGACAGCCCTACCGCATTGCCCTTGTCATCTACATCCATGTGCATGGCGGCCGGCACCTTGGGCAAACCCGGCATGGTCGTGATCGCCCCGGTGATGGCCACAATGAACCCGGCACCTGTCTTGGGGATCAGCTCGCGAACCTGCAACATGAATCCCCCGGGGTCGCCCAACAGCTTGGGATCATCAGAGAATGAATACTGGGTCTTGGCGATGCACACCGGCAGATTATCCCACCCGTTGGCGTGGATCTGCTCCAGCGTCCGTTTGGCGCCGGTGGAGTACTCGACACCCGCTGCGCCATACATCTCACGCGCCACGGTCAAGATCTTTTCCTCGATGGGCCGTTCCAGGTCATACAGCGGGGAGTAATCGACTGATTCTTCAATCGCCCGCAAGACCGCGGCAGCCAGTTCACCGGCCCCGGCTCCTCCGTGCCCCCAGACATCAGCCACCGCGCACGCAATGCCCTGCGTTTCGGCCCACTCGGTGACCACCGACAGTTCCGCCTCGGTATCCGTGACGAAACGGTTAATGCCGATCACCGGTTGGATGCCGAACTTTGAGATGTTCGCGGCATGGCGTGCGAGATTCGACAAGCCGGTGTGGACCGCCGCGACGTTCTCGATCTGCAGCTTCTCCTTGGACACTCCCCCGTGCATTTTCAAAGCACGTACGGTTGCCACGATCACCACCGCGGAGGGGATACATCCGGCATAGCGGGCCTTGATGTCCATGAACTTCTCGGCACCCAGGTCGGTACCGAAACCGGCCTCGGTCACCACGATATCTGCGAGTGCCCGGGCGGTGTTGGTGGCTATGGCCGAGTTGCAGCCGTGCGCAATGTTGGCGAAAGGCCCGCCGTGGATGAATGCGGGCGTGCCGCCGATGGTCTGTACCAGGTTGGGTTTGATGGCGTCCTTGAGCAGCATGGCTAGCGCACCGGCAGCTCCCAGGTCATCCACGGTGACCGGAGTCTTGTCGTAGGTGTATCCAATAGTCATGCGGCCCAGCCGGGCGCGCAAATCCTCCAGCCCGGTGGCCAGGCAGAAGACCGCCATCACTTCGGATGCTGCGGTGATCTCGAAACCGGTTTCCCGCGGGATCCCGTCAGCCGGTGAGCCAAGACCGATGACCACGTGCCGCAACGCTCGGTCGTTCATGTCCAGAACGCGCTTGAACGTGATGCGGTGCGGATCAAGGCCCAGGGAATTCCCCTGGTGCAGGTGGTTGTCAATCAACGCCATCAACAGGTTGTTGGCACTGGTGATGGCATGGAAATCACCGGTGAAATGCAAGTTGATCTCATCCATCGGCAGCACCTGCGACTGGCCGCCGCCAGTGGCTCCGCCCTTCATCCCGAAACTCGGTCCCACAGACGGTTCACGCAGGGCGATCATGGTTTTGGCTCCGGCGGCGGCCAGGGCATCACCCAGGCCCACCACCATGGTCGATTTCCCTTCCCCTGCCGGTGTCGGAGACACTGCGCTGACCAGGACCACTTTTCCCAGACCGGCATCACGCGACGGCACCAATGCCGGGTCGATTTTGGCCTTGTACTTGCCATAGGGTTCGACCGCGTCATCCGGGATTCCCGCTGATTCGGCGATCTGCGCGATCGGCTTGAGCACCGCACGCGAGGCAATCGCAAGATCACTCATATCGTTTTCCGTCGACTCGGTCATCGGGTGTCCCCTATCTGGTTTCCAGTAGTCCGGGAGATGAGGAAGCCCGAAACGTCGGGATTTCCTCGATTATCCTTCAAGCTACCACTCGTCCACCGGGCTTCCCGGCATGAGTGCAGGTTTCCGAAAAGGCGCGGCGTACCGCCAGCCATCTTCCAACGCAACATGCAGGTCAATGAGGGGCATGATCCCCGGCTTGAGACCACTGGAAACGAGGATTCGCTGGGCAAAGGCATCGCCGAGTTGCAGCGGCTGGTTGCCCATAGTCCGGATACGGTTGTGGGCTGCTTCGGCCTTACCGTGCCGAGGCGCTACCGGTTGGTCATCTCCCCCCGTGGCCAAACATCTTTTCACCGATATCACCCGCACCATGTCCTGAGGTTTCATCGCAGTGGAAAGCGCCAGAGTCCTCGACCAGCGACGGGCACAGCTGAGGGGGAAACATTCTGATGCTTGATTGCCGCCCAGAACCTATCGGCCACGAACGATACTCAGCGCCTCACCTATTCCCTTTCCTTTTGATCCCGGGGTGCCTTTATCTCCGTGAGAACATGCTCACCAGGCACGAAGGGATGAACACATGGCCGGAGGCAGTTCGCGGCCCGGACGCAGCGTCACGTCCAATGCCCCGGTCAGCCCTTCCGCCGTCGACACCACCCGGCGCACACTGAACCTGGCCGAGATCTCCACATCCGCCGACCTGCCACTGTCCACCATCGACCGGCAGGTCCGGTAGGCGGTGTGTCCCTGGGCAAGCCCCACCCCGGCAACTACAACTCCGCCACGGTGTCGGCGAGAAGTTCTCCATAGGTTTCGCTGCCATGCGGGCCGGGGTGGATCCGGTCGGGCGCAAAGTCCGCGACCTCCGACGCGCTCCCGGCCCAATCCACCAAATGCGTTCTGCGGTCACTGCTGGCTGCGGCGCGCAGTTTCGCATTGACGCTGTCGATCCATTTCCGTGGGGCGTAGGCAGTAACCAGCAGCAGCTCCCTCCGGGGCCCGATGATCTCCCGGATATCCTCCAAGGTTCCTGCAGGCACATCCCCATTGGTTCCGAGCCCCAGCACGATTACCTTGCGCAGCTTGCCTGCGTTCTCCAGTTGCCTCAGCCTCGCCGGCGCATCCCAGATCTGGGCACCTACCGAGGCCTCGATGGTAATTCCCGGTAGCTGCTTGAGTAATTGTTGCGACGAGGCAAGCATGACCGAATCCCCCAGCGCCGTGACATCACTGCCGGTGAAGTTCCGGGTTCCGCGTTCGGCCTGCGGCGCCGCCTTTGTCTGTTTGCCAGGTTCTGTTATGGACGGCGCAGCGCTTTCCTGCCCGGCCTCCGGTAAGGACGGTTCCTGCTTCGCCAAGGCGTCCTGGGCCCGGGCCAGCTGCTGCTCCAACTGGCTTTGCCCCGGCGACGCCAGCAGCACCGACATTGCGCAGGCCGGCACCAGCAACACGAGCAAGAGCACAAGCGCCGAGGCGACGCTTCCGGCCGCGCCTTGCCGCACCAGTCCGATCCGGCTGGTCATCCACCTGGCCCAACCCGCGCAGGTGTTCTTGAACCCGTGGCGCAGAATCGGCTCTTCGACAAAGCGCCATGACACGGCAGCCGCCGAAACCACCAGCGGGATGGTGCACAGGACAGCAGCGGTTGCAGCCTGCGGCGGAAAGACCGCGGTGGCCAGCATCAGTAACGGCCAGTGCCATAGGTACAACCCATAGCTGCGGCAGCCCAGCCATCGCAGGTATTTCAGGCTCAGCAGCGAGTAGACGAGCGTCCCCGGAGCCTTCAACGTCAAGATCAAGACGGTGCCCAGGACGCAGAAGATCGCCATCCCTCCCTGGTAGGCCGCGGCAGAGGTGTCGGAGAGGACGCAGAATGCCGCCAGCAGGGCGAGCAACATCGGGACCTGGGACAACCGAGCGGGCAGTCCGGCCCGAGGCGGCGCACTATCGGCAGTATGTCCCGAACGCGCGCCATGGACGGCGCCGGCGGCGCCGAGGAACAGCCCGAAGCCGTGCGTCCACGTTCCGTAATACAGGGCACTGGGATCGGTTGAAGGATCAAAACCCCAGGCCATGCTCGCTGCCGACGCCGCTGCCAGAACCAGGATTCCCCACAGCAGCTTCCGGCGGGTGCGCAGCAGCCAGGACAGCCCCGCCAACACCACCGGCCACAGCAGGTAGAACTGTTCCTCGACCGCAAGGGACCAGAGATGCTGGAAATACGGAGGTTCCATCGAACTGAAGTAGCTGTTGCCGTGGGCGATTTGCATCCAGTTGCTGGTATAGGTCAACGCGCCGGCCCACTGCCAGCGCAGGCCTGCCGGAAGATGTCCGGCGGCCAGGAGGGCCAAAGCGGTTGAGACCACCAGGACCAGCAGCATCCCCGGTAGCAGGCGTCGGCATCTGCGCACCCAGAACCCGCGCAGGTCGGGGATCCGGCCGGCGGCTGTCTGCCGTAGTAATCCGCCGGTGATGAGGAACCCGCTGAGCACGAAGAACAGGTCCACCCCGAGGAACCCGCCGGGCAGGAAGCCGGGCCAGAAGTGATAGACCAGTACGGCGAGCACCGCGATGCCACGTAGCCCATCAAGTGCAGGGTTACGGGAGGCCAGTGCGGGATTGTGCTGGATTGCGTTCGGCGCTGGGGGCGCGACGGAAACTGGACGATTCACACCAGCCATGGTTCCAAGCCGCGCCGACGGGCAACGACCAACCGGATAACGCAATTCCATCGATTTTGTTACACAATCGACAGACGCCCAGGCGGCGTCTTCGGGCGTTTAGCTCCGCGATCACGGGCATAATTGGCAGTACCGGCCCGTAGGCTGCGGGATGTCGGCATGCGATCGGAAGGAAATCCTGTGGCTTTACGGCGTGCACTTGGCATGCTTTGCATCCTGCTCCTGTGTCTGGGAACGAGCGCCTGCGGCACCGGAGAGGCGCTGCGGATCGAGTCACCTGCCACCCGGATTGCCCCCGGCACTCCACCTGCCGGCCAGACAAGCAGTGATGGCCATTCCTGGGAAGAACCGTTTGCGCCGTCACAGGTGCGTGAGATCCTGCTAGAAACGGACCTGGGTGCCGTAAGTACCCCGGACAACTCCGCCGAGGATATCCGCGAGTACCTGATCGACTGCGACAAGTGCCTGATCGCCCTGCCCGGCTACGAAACGGCGGACGAGAAATTCCAGATCTACTCGATCAGCACGGCTGCGGATTCCTACAGTTTCGCTTCGTTCGTCATCAGGAACGCCCGGGGAAAACCGGAAGTTGCCCTGGCGGTCGGTGGTTCCGACGTGTACTTGAGCGCAGGGAAGGAAGGAAGCGTGGTTGCCCAGGAAGCGCTCTACAAACGGGATGACCCCATGTGCTGCCCTTCCGGCTGGTCCGTGCGCATGTTCCGCTACCAGGACGGACAGTTCGTACAGGGAGATTCATTCTCCAGCCCGATCGACCCTCTCCAGGAAGAAGGAGCATCGCCATGAGGCCCACCGGCATCCGCGTGCTGATGATTGAAGACGATGCGGTCATCCGTGAGGCAACCAGTATCGGCCTGGAACGACTGGGGTACCACGTCCTTGGAGCCGATGACGGCTTGGAAGGACTGGACCTGTTCCGGCAGTTGCAGCGGGAAGCACCGGTGGACGCGGTGCTTCTCGATGTCATGCTGCCAACCATGAACGGGACACAGATCTGCCGGGAGTTGCGCAGCTTCAGCAATGTCCCGGTCATCATGCTCTCCGCCCGCAGCGAGGGCCTGGACATGGTCACCGGGCTGGATGCAGGTGCGGATGACTACCTTGCCAAGCCGTTCGACCTGCAGGTACTTGATGCCAGGCTGCGGGCGGTACTGCGGCGGACGGACAGGCAGCCGTCCAACCCCGGGGCCGCTGATCACCGGCAACCGCAGCCGAAACCCCTGGACATCGATCCATACCGGCTCGTGGTCAGGCTCGATGGACACGAGGTCCACCTGACTCCCACGGAAATGAAGATCCTGCTGATCCTCGGCGAAGATCCCGGCGTCGTCGTTTCGCGCAGCGATATCCTCGCCGAGGTCTGGGGCTACAGCTGGGATGCCGACCATCGCGTCATCGACGTCCATGTCCAGCGCCTGCGGCGAAAGATCGGTGCATCCCGTATCGAGACGGTCCGCGGTTTCGGTTACCGGCTGCAGGTTCGGGTCATATGAGCCTGCGCTGGAAAATCACCGGAATGACGATCCTGTCGGTGCTTCTGACCTTGGTCCTCTCGGCCCTGCTGGTGCGTCAGATGATCACGATCACCGAGGAACAGCGGTTACGTGAGGAAGCGACCGCCTCGCTGGAGCAGGCGGCCCGAATCCTGGACGAAACCGGTCTCAGTATCCTGGGGGCCAAGGTCAACGACCCCCGGCTGCCGGCCGAGGCGCTGGAGGCCGCCCAGACCGGTCACGTCGTCACCTTTCGTTCCACGATCGATGAGCAGGAAGTCATCTATGCCGCAACCCCGGTCAATCTGGGCACGCAACCGGCGGTCCTGTCCCTGTCGGTGTCCTGGGCCAGCAGCCTCCGGATGCGGCAAAGCGTTGACACCGCCCTGCTGTGGGCCGGTATCACCACCCTGGTTCTCGTTTCCGCAGTCGCCGCTCTCATCGCATCCCGGCTTGTCAAACGCTTGTCAAGGGGTTCCCAGGCCGCACGGGACATCGCTTCGGGTGAACGCCAGGTGGTGGTGGAAGATTCGATCGGCAAACCCTTCGTCGGGGCGGATGAAGTTGACCGGTTCGCGGAAGCCGTAGATGCCATGGCACGGGAGTTGAACGCCAAGATCATTGCAGAGCAGCGCTTTTCCGCGGATCTGGCCCACGAACTGCGCACGCCGTTGACCGGGTTGGTCACCGCCGCGAGCCTGCTTCCCGATTCCCGCCCCACGGAGCTTGTGCAAGACCGGGTCGCCAAGCTGCGCAGCCTCGTTGAAGACCTGCTGGAAGTCTCGCGCCTGGAGTCCAGATCCGAGTCGGCGGCACTCGTTGAGCTGACACTGGATCCCTGCGTCGCCGACATCCTTGGACGCATCCGCGGACGATACCCGGAGCGATGCGCGAGCCTGGAGTTGCGGCCTAATGCCGGTGACAGCACGGTGCTTGTCGAGCCGCGACGGCTTGAACGCATCCTGGAAAACCTGATCAGCAATGCCGCGGCTCATGGAGCTGGGCCAATCCGCGTAGACACCCGCAGCGGGTACGTCAGCGTGCTGGATCACGGCCCCGGTTTCCCGCAGAGCATCCTCGATACCGGTCCGGAGCGATTCGTGTCCAAGGGCGGCGGCATTGGTCTGGGACTGACCATCGCAAGCGGCCAGGCGCAGGCCATGGGGGCCACGCTGGAACTCTCGAACCAGGGTGGTGCCTTGGTGGAACTCGGCTTCCAGACACCCGTCCCGCGCCAGGATGCTTCCGGCTCGCCCAAGGCATATCCAGGGGTTCCGGACCGGTGACCAGGCGTGGGCCCCCGGAATCGACACCGGCGGCACCCCCTCGACCTAACCGAGTAACCAGGATACCGTTTACGACCTCTTTACATCTGTTAAAGCATTTGCGTCTGACTCCGAAGGTGGGCAAGCTACTGTGGAAAAGGACTACGGCACCACACGGATCGGTACATGCTACTCACCCGCCTGCTGGCCACGAATGAGGGCAGCGCACAACGGCTGATCGGCGGGGATCACGGCCACTGGGAAATGGGGACCCTGTTCAAGGAACTGAAGTCCACCCTGTTCACCGGCCGGGTGCTGCGCTCACGCACCCTGGATCTGGTCGAGCAGGAATTCTATGCCCTGCTGCTCACCGAACAGCTACTGCGCATCGTGATGAGCGAAGCGACGAATACCGACCCGTTCCTGGACCCGGATCGGGCCAGTTTCACCATCGCGCTGACCACGGCCAGGGACACACTCATCCTTAACCCGGCCCCGGGCCACCGGGCAGGGAACGGATGGGCACCGCTCGCTGGCAGGATCTGTCACCACCTCATCGCCGGGCTACTGCCAGCACGCAGGCTGCGCTACGGGCCGCGAAAAACGAAACGAGCGACCTGCCGGTACCAAGCCCGTTCCGGCAAGCCCCACGGGCCAACCCTGCCAGCCCGGCTAACCATTCAACTGACACCGGCCACCATGTTGACAAAACCGTCAGTCACCCAGCGGAACAGCATTGGGACGAGGAGCATGCCCTGCAGGTGGCCGAACGCATGGATACCGGCAGCGTCGTGGTGAACTTCTTCGCCTCCAACCATGCCGCACCCTTCGGCGGACGCTACGATTCCGGTCTGGGCACCGGGTACAGTCCGGAAGGGCTGGCCGCCTACCTGAGCTGCAAATCGGTCCACCGGCAGGTGCGGTAGGCGGGTAGCCGATTGCGGGGATTTCTGGTGGTCGGTCATTCGTTGGTCGCCCGAGGCGCCCAAGCCGACTACGCGTTGGGTCGTGTTCTACAAGCCCTCGGGCAACGGATAAAAAGGGGCACGGTCAGCAAGGAATTCGGGGAGTCGCACGCGGGCATGCCAATGCCCTCGTGAACGACAGCGGTATCGGAGTTCACCAGCGTTGCTGTCACAACCAATCAAGACTAGGCGTTGGCTAGGCCGTTTTCTTCTTCGCCATGTCTTTGATGATCTGCGGGGTAGGTTGGCCCAGCTCCTCATCGATCTTCACAATCAATGCGGCACGACGTTGCTGGATCAGCTGTGACTTGCGAGTGGATTTACTGGTCGACATACGGCGGTATTTCTGCTGTTCCGAGGCATCCTCCGAATAGTCGGAATCAGTCTCAGCGCGCCAGGTATCCTGTGGCTTCGCCTTCTTCCGGGTTACCATCGTCTTCACCTCCGCTCTCTTCTTCAACCGTATCAGGCACATCTGAACTCATGAAGAGCAAATCAGTCACGGCTTGGCGGATCATTGTCAGGTCCTGCTCATAGGGTTTACGACGAAGCAGCTTCTTGCCGTCTTCTTCGCCTACCAAGTTCTCCAACATCGTAGTGCCCACAAGTTGCCCATCTTGGCTATCGCCAAGCGACAGGTCAAGTGCGTATTGAACCCGTTTCCACCATTCCTCGGCATAGTCGATCCGTGATCTGAGCTTGAAGGTCCGCAACGCCGCCCACGCAGCCAAACCGGCAATGAGCGGTGTGGCAATCGGCGCTGCGGACGCCAACGCTTCAACACCGGGTGTCATCCATTCCCAGAGCTCATTCATAGCCGTGGAGCGATCCTACCGTCCACCAACGCACCATAGCCGTCAGCGTGCTGACGGCTCCAGAGGTGGCCACCGGATCCGGGGCATGGACGCGCAGCTGGGCCGAGGCAACTACGTCGTGGGCAGCAAAGTCACGTACCGTGCGCGCCACCGTGGCGCGGATGAACGCCGGCAGCAGCACACTTCCCGTCGGCCTGTTGTCGTTACAGCAAACCAGACGATGGTCCGCTCAGGGCATTCCCACCAGGCGAGTTCAGGCCAGCACTTGCCACTCCATACTGCGCTCATCCCCCGCGTCGAGCATCCAGCCCTCCGGATCCCGACACAGGTTGCGGGCCAACGGAAGCTGGTGCGAGCCGCTTTCGATAATGTGCATCAGATACCCTCCGGTATTGGGAAAGGCCACCAGGTCCCCGGCGGCCACACCGTGGGGGAATTCGAAACGCCGGCGCAGGATCAGTTCCTCCTCGATACAATAGGCCCCCACCAGGAACGCGCTGAGCCCGCTCCGCTCGCGTCGAGGTGTGGCCGTGTGGATGAGCAGCGGATCTACCAGGAAATCCGCCGAGGTCGAACGGCACTGGGTCCTATTCATATGCAGGCCCACCAGCGGCAGCCCATCACTGCGGGTCTTGACGAAAGCCACCTGCGCCAGGGTCATCCCGCACCCGTCCAGCAGTGTCCGCCCGGGTTCGCACCGCAACTGGATACCACGCTGCCCGAGCATCCGCGCCACGGAATCAGAGCCCTGACCGGGATGACTTGCAAGAATCCTATCCAGCCACTGCCCGCGGATCAGCTCCTGGTGGTACGGATAGACCGCGGTGCTCGCCTCCGCTGCCGTAGCGCCCAAACGATCCGATTTCCAAGTCAGCGATTCATCCCCCTCCGGTAGCACGGCGAGCGCCTCCCAGAACCCGTTCCACTGCTGCGCATCATCCAGATAGGACATCGGGATCCCCCCACCCATATCCACGAAATCCGGGGCATGTCCCAGGTCCCGCAGCGCATCGATCAGCCGCAGTGACTCCTCCAGAACCGCTGCCCGCTGCGTGCCGCTGTAGCCGTTGAGGTGGAAGTGGACGCCGCGGATTTCCAGCGATTCCAGACGTCCTGTAGCCTCCAGGAATTCGAGCCACTGGGCGGCACGCAATCCGAAACGGGTGGGGGCAATCAGGGGGTTGTCCGAGGCCAGGCGCAAGGCCACCCGTGCGGTACGTCCCCGTTCGTCGGCCATGTGCAGCAGCTCCAGGGCTTCGTCGATATTGTCCAGGCTCAGCACGACCTCGTTCTCCACCGCCAGCCGAAGCAAAGCCTGGGACTTCACCGCAGCGGTGACAATCAGTCGTTCGGCCGGAACACCGCGTTTCAGGCACTGGTCCAGTTCATGGAAGCTCGCCACGTCCACCCCGCACCCTTCCGCTACGGCCTGGTCGATGGCCCCAATGGTCTTATTGGCCTTGCGTGCCAGATAAATCTGGAAATCAACCTGGTGATCCGCAGCGGCCCGGCGCAGTTCGCCAATATTGCGGCTCATGGATGAGAACTCGTGCAGGTTCACCGGCGAACCGTGCTCCCGGATCACTTCCCGGCAGGCCTGCGCATCGCCCAGCAACTGCTCCATCCAGGGTTCCAGACGGGCGGTCAGCGGGGCAGTTCCGTACATCAAGGGTTGCATCATCGGGCTACTTTCTGGCTGGCGGAGGAAATTTCAAGGGCTACACGTTTTGCCCACCGGCGGTATTCGGGGTGCAGGGAACGATTCAGGGTGTCATGGCCGAGGGTGGGATCTTCGGTCGGCCTGCCCAGGGCCACCAATCCCTCGTTGCGTTCACCCCGGGCGTTGAGGCAGGTGCCGTCGGTATCGGTCAGCAGTCCGCGTTCGGCGCGGCGGACAAGGATTTCCCCATCCTCCAGCAATCCGTGGATCAAGGGGCTTGCCGCCTCCCCGTCAGGTGCCGGGGCGCGGAGCACTCCGGCCGGTGCGGTCACCGCATCAATGGTTATCGCCTGTGCCTCGTTGGCCTCTGTGGTCACCGCCTGCTGCAGTATCCCCGCCTCGAAGAGCGCCAGGAGCTTGTGTGCGGTGGGTTCGGGTGGCCCAAAGGCCATGCGCTCAAGGTGCGCCGCCCGGTGGCGGAACCGCTCTCGGTCCGCATCGCTCCACGTGATTCTCGATAACGCCGGGACCAACTGTGCATAGAGTCCCGACCAGACAATTCCCCAAACCCATTCCGGGGTGGCGGCCTCCCGCGACCAGTTGGCTTGCAGGGCCGCACGCAGTCTTTCGGCAGGGGATGTCATGGCAGCCATGGCCACGGACTCACCGTTCTGCACAGTGCTCCACAACTCGCTTGGCGAAGCCTTGATTCCGCAGGTTCCTGTACAGCTCACGGCACAGTCCAGCAGGATCTTCCACAGCCCCTGAAGATCGGCTGTGGGCGTGGCAGTGTGTGCCGGGTTGGGCACCTGGTTCGCGGCGCCCCAGCTGCATACTCGCAGCCGGTATTCATCCAACACCTCATCGAGACCGGAGGGCACGGCGTGGGGTTTGGGGTTCATCGGGATGCCGGTGCGCGACACCATGGTGATCCGCGCCGGTTCACGCCCGCCGGGTAGGTAGCGCAGGGCCGCGGTTCCTTCCTCCGACAGCTGTTCCCAGGTTCCCCCACGCCCCTCGGTCAGCCGCAGGATTACGTCGTAGGCGGTCAGGGCCGCACCCCGGATCAGGACGCTGCTTCCCGGCGGTACTTCGTCCATGCCGCACCCGTTGTATTCAACCGTCAGCTGCGCCGCGGTGAGCGACCTCTGGGGTGCCGACGGGGAACGGTACCCGGCCAGGCCATGGCCGGTGGCGATCACCACTTCATCATGGACCCGGGTGCCCTGTGCGGTGAGCACTTCCCACTGCCTCCCGCGGCGGACCACCCCGGTCACGACCTCGGCTCGATGCTGCACATCCAACCTCCCGAGGCCTGTCAGGTTCTCGAATTGCCGGCTGAGATATTCTCCGACCAACGCCCTGGATGGATAGGGATCCTTATCCCAACCGTTTGCCCGTGCGGCCCGCCATTGGTCGAAGGTCTGGGCGCACAGTGACGAGGAGGCATCAATAATGCGGGAGTTGACGTTCAGCCGCAATTCCGGCGGCTGGTCGACATTCCATACCCTGCCGGCTCCCGGTGGATAGGGGTCGTAGACCTCGACATGGACCCTCCCGGCATCCGCGGCCTGCAAGGCGTCATTGAGTTCAAGCAGCGCGAACAGGCACTTGGGTCCACCTCCGATCATGGCAATGCGGGTCATCGGATGGACAGGCCTTCCATGACCTGGCCCGAATCGGTTCCGGGCTCCTCCCCCAGGTTCTCGCGCACCCAGTCATCGTTGTACACGGTGTTCAAGTACGGCACCCCGGAATCATGGACCAGAAAGGCAATCCGGGCACCTTCCGGAATGTCCGGCAGCGCCCGGCCCATGGCGGCAACAATCGCCCCGGTCGAGGCTCCCGCGAGGATGCCTTCACGCCGGGCCAGCAGCCGGCAGCCGCGGACCATCTGGATCTCGGGAATCCGGTACACGCGGTCCGGCTCGGCCTGCAGGGCCAGCTCGGGCATGGCGCCAGCGCCCAGCCCGGGCAGCCGCCGGTTTCCGGACTTGCCGTCGAACAGTACCGACCCCTGTGCGTCCACCGCGACCAGTCCGGTCGCCAGCCCCTGCTCGCGGATGTAGTGCTGGCATCCCAGCAGGGTCCCGGTGGTGCTGGTCGCGACGAAGAGCATATCCAGCCTCCCGTCCAGTGCTTCCATGATCTCCGGCATGGTGGACGAGTAATGTGCCTGGGGGTTATGCGGCGAACCGTATTGATTGGTGGTCACCGCCCCCGGGTTCCCGGCAAGCAGCTGCTGCACCCGTTGGCGGCGCGCGGCGAGCTTGTTTCCGTCCGGTGGATTGCGCACCAGATCGACCTCGGCCCCGTAGGCCCGCATGATCTGCAGCGCCGACTGGTTGGCGTTCTCATCCACGACCGCAACAAACCTGATACCGCGCACCACGCACTGCCGGGAGAGGGCGATTCCCAGGTTTCCGGACGTCGATTCGACAATCATGCCACCGGGTTGGAGCGCACCGGATTCCATGAAGGCCTCCACCAGGCTTCCGGCGGTGCGTTCCTTGGTGCTCCCGGAGAGCTGCAGCAGGTCAAGCTTGGCAAAAACCTCGATGCCTGGCGCGTCGAAGAGCCGGTCCAGTTTAACGGTGGGTGACTTGAAGGGGCTGAGGGTTCCGGCACTATTCATATCAATGACTCGCATTCGGGTGGTGGCGAATTCTGCTGGTAGAGGCTCTGCGCACTGGATGCGGTGTGGTCTCCACCGCATCCGGTTGGGCAAGTGTAGACCCGGAGCCGCGGAACTAGCTAGTGCCCTGCTTCAGCTTTGATCAACCACCCAGTCAACCACCGCCGCGCGGCCGCGACCTTCGCACTCCGCGACGTGCTCCATGGCCGGTTCACCGTCTGCCGTCTCTCCGGGGCTGAGCCAGTACACTGACAGCACCGCAACACGTTCCTTGAGAAAAATGATCCATGGCTGATGGTGACGCAACGTCAGGTGGTTCCACCGCCGAAAACAGTCCGCGCCGTTGGGCAACAGGCCATCTCCGGCTTTCCGCATGAGGCCTGTCCGGGGGCACCCTCGGTGGTGTGCTGGCCGCAGCCTTTGTCATCGCAGTGACGGCGATGATCAAGGAAGTCCTTGGCTGGCTCATGAACCAGGAACCCTGGCTGATGTTCGCTGCCCCGTTCGCCGGCATCCTCTGTGCGGTGGTCCTGCTGCACCTGGTGGCCCAGGGCAAGGCGGTACAACGGGTTTCCGGCAGCAAGGCCCCACCGCGTCGGTTCACCGCCTGGCTACGCTTCCCCGCCAGCGCCGTGCGTGCCGACCTCACCGCGGATGTGGTTCGCCATGCCGGGCGTGAGGAATCCTTTCCGTGGAGGCTCGCCCCCATCCGCGCCGCCGCGATCGTGTGCACCGTGGGTCTTGGCGCGCCCATGGGCACCGAGTCCCCGGCAGCCCATCTGGGCGTGGCCGCCGGATCGGCCATCGGCGGGCGCCCGGGGTGGCTGCGCTCCCTGGCCCGCCCGGCAGGTTTGGGTGGCGGTGCAGCCGGTGTCGCGGCGCTCATGGGCCTGCCACTGGTGGGCCTGGTGTTCATGTTGGAGCTGGGCCGCCGCAAGCAGGCCGCGCTGTCGCTGCCCCGGATCCTCGCTGCCGGCAGTGGCGCCCTGGTGGGGTGGGGGTTCAGTGTGGCATTCGACCTGGACTTCATCCGCCTGGTCGTTCCGGCCATCGCCCCCGGCGATCTGGTCAAGGCCTTGGCCACCGCGGCATTGGTCGGGGCGCTATCCGGGGCGGTGGGCTCGGTAACGGGTACCGCGATCTACCAGGCACGCAGCTGGTCCGCCGGACCTCGAACAAAACTCATTGCCGGATCCGCCGTGCTGCTGGGCAGCTTCCTGGCCATCAGCATGCTCGCAACTCCGGCCGCGGCCATCGGACCCGGGGGAGGCACGATCAGCTGGGCCGAGGCCACCACCGCGTCGGTGTGGGTCATTCTGGTTGTCGCCTTGCTGCGCTGTGTGGCCACCACCGCGGCGGTCGCCGCTGGGGGCGTCGGTGGCCTGTTTGTCCCGCTGTTGGCCATTGGCGACCTTTGCGGCCGGTCACTCGCCCCCATGCTGGGCGTCTCCGGCGATCTCGGGGCGGCAGCCGGGGCCGCTGGCGCCATTGCCGGAGGCTACCGTCAGCCGTTGACCGCGATTACCATGGTGCTGACGGTGGGAGGACCGGCACCTTCACGGCTCACCTGTGTGGTCGCGGCGCTCGTCGCCACCGGGACCGGGGTGCTGACCGCGTACCGGTTGGACCGCTACGTCTTGCACCGTAAGGCGGGCACGCCCACTGCCCATTGAGTCCTGCAGCAAGGCAGGTGTCTTCCGGTTGAGAAGCCAGAGCAACCCGGGTTAGCCACGGATTCAGGCAGGAATCCGCCTAGGCGCAGCGCATCGGCACGAGTCCGATGCGGCACCGTCGCTCCAGGACCCCCTTCTTCTCCCACCACGAAGTTGGCAAGATGGCTACTGCGCGCAGGGGTCGGCGTTGCCGTCCGGTTGCACCACAGAAAACTCCCAAGTCAGTGCGCTTGAAGTCCTCGCAAGCGCTTGGCGCTGGGTGAATCTACCGGTTCGGATTGCTGTGTTTGGTGATGAGCGCTGCGAGACGAAGTTTGCCCACGGTCTTGGGCAGGATAAAACAACCATGATTATGGTAGTTGCGCCAATCTTGTTGTTGAACGGCACCGTTTGATCCATTCGGCCACGCAACGTGCGGATCCTCGCACCACCGTCTTCATTCATCCCGTCCGTAGCCAGCCCTGGCGTGAAGGTCCCAACGTAGATTCCCAAGAAGCTCAACAGACCGGGAAATCACCCACTGGCGGCAAGGTTAGCGCTCACCAGGTGACACAACCCGGCTTCCAGCGGGGACTCCCGTAAGTTATCCATCAATCCGCGGCCGATTCCGCCGCCGCTCGTGTGGAAGCCGATGCTGCCCTGGTCTCGCGCAGGCACGCAAGAAAGATCCTGGCCGCCGCATTGTCCGTACCGGCCCCGGCGTAGAGCGCGGTCTGCGGACCGTTTGCCAGCGGCTTGAATACCACTTCGGGCATTGCGAAGCGGGAGACCGACGCCGGTAGGATCGAGACCCCCAGTCCAGCTGCGACCAGTCCCAGAATGGTCTCCTGATGGATGGCGCGTTCCACGATGCGCGGTGCAGGGTGGCCATCAAAGAGCGAATGCACCAGCGAGTAGAAACCGCTCATGTACTTGTAGGGGAAGAGGATGAAATCCTCGTCGGCTAGCTCCGGGATATCCGCTTCCTCCCGTACGGCGAGCTTGTGCCCGGCCGGCAGGGCCAGCACCAGCGGTTCGGCATGGACCTGCTCGAGTTCCACCCCGGGCAACCGTACCGGATCACGCAGCACCCCGACATCAAGCCGCCCTTCAAGCAGCGATTCGATCTGCTCATCGGTGGTCAACGGCTGTAGCGACAGCTCCACATTCGGACGCCGCTCGCGGAAGAGCCTGACGGCTGAGGGAATGACCGCGTAGCTGGCCGAGCTGACGAATCCCACGCTGAGCTTTCCGCGTAGCCCGGAGCCCACTTCAGCCAGCTCCTGGCCCGCCTGCTCCAGATCGGCCAGCAACGGCGTGATCCGGTCCCGGAAGAGTTCACCGGCTACCGTTAGCCGGACACTGCGGGTGGTCCGGTCAAGAAGCTGTACCCCAAGATCATGCTCCAGTTTCTTGATCGCCACTGTCAGCGGCGGCTGGGACATCAGCAGTTCCTGCGCCGCACGGCCAAAATGCAGGTGCTCGGCTACTACCAGGAAGTACTGGAGCTGGCGCAGTTCCATGAAGGCATTCTTTCTCTAGAGCTAATAATAGGATTATAAATGATATTGGACGCGCTAATGATCCACGTGGGTTACTTAAAGCAGGAAGTCACGCAGCTTCCCAATCCGCCAGTACCTCCAGGAGCATTCCATGAGTTCGCCAGTTCATTCGCCCTCCGCTCAATACATAGTCATCGGCGCCGGTCTGACTGGATCGGCGGCCGCCTGGAAACTGGCGCAACGCGGATACGAGGTCGCCCTGCTCGAACGCAAGGTCCCGGCCGCAGCCGATGCCAGCTCCCATGGCTCGGCACGGATCTTCCGCTACGCCTACCCGGATCCGTTTTACGCGGACCTGGTGGTGCAGGCCCGCTCAGCCTGGGACGAGCTGGAGTTGCTCTCCGGTCAGCAACTGATCACGCCGCACGGCGCCGTGGACTACGGTGCACTGCGCAACCCACGGCAGCTGGCTTCGGTACTTGAACAGGTCGGGGTCGAGCATGAACTGCTCAGCGCCACCGAGGCCCGGAACCGCTTCCCCGGGATCGAATTCGATACCGAGGTGCTCTGGCAGCCAGGTGCCGGCGTGCTGGATGCCCAACGCTCGGTACTCGCCATGGTCAACCAGGCCAAGGCCAACGGCGCGCAGGTGGAAACCGAGTGGCAGGTCGCCTCCGTCACGGAGCAGGGCAACGGCTACAAACTCACCTCCACCGATGGCCGCGTGTACTTCGGCGCAAAGATCATCGTGGCGGCCGGTGGCTGGTTACCCGAACTGCTGGGCAACCTCCCCTTGCCCGAGGGGTTCCTGCGCAGTGTGCCGTCATTGGATATCTACCAGGAGAACGCGTACCACTTCCCCTACCGGGGCCAGGACCCCGAGGCCATGATGGCCTGGCCCACCTACATCCACAAGGATCCGGCCTTCAAGTCATACGGCCTGCCCGGAGGACGGGATGCCGGCTTCCGCGGCCAGAAGGTAGCCGAGTACATGGCCGGACGCCGCATGGGCTCCGCCTCGGAACAGGACGGACAGATCGACCCGACCAACCGCGAACGGGTCATCGACTACGTCAAGAAGTACCTGCCCGGGCTGGAACCGGCCCCGTATGCGGAAACCACCTGCATCTTTTCCAGCACCCCGACCGAGGACTTCATCATGGACCAGGTCGAGGGAATCACGATCATCTCCCCCTGCTCGGGCCACGGCGCGAAATTCGGTCCCCTGCTCGGAACCCTGGCCGCGGATCTGTCCACCGGAACCGGCACCGTCCCGCAGGCCTTCCGGCTCACCTCCCACAACCGCGCGCTCAGCGTGTAGCCATCACACCCGACAATCCTCATGCCACAGGAAGAGCCCATGCCCCACACCCCGCTTGATACCCAGAACACCACCGTGACCGAACTGATGGCGCAGATCTCCGGCACCGGCCAGGACCGGACCAGGGGCGGCTACACCCGGCCCGTCTATTCCACCGCCGAACTCGACCTGCGCGCCTGGTTCATCGAGCAGGCCACACGCCGCGGACTGGGAGTGGAAGAGGACGGCAATGGCGCGCTGTGGGCCTGGTGGGATCTGACCTCCGGCGAGCGCTCCAATGCGGTGGTGACCGGAAGTCACCTGGACTCGGTGCCCGGCGGCGGACCCTTCGACGGCCCGCTGGGGGTAGCCAGTGCGCTGGTCGCGTTCGACGAGCTGCGGCTTCGTCCGCTGAACCGCACCCGCGCCCTGGCCATGGTGGTGTTCCCCGAGGAGGAGGGCTCCCGTTTCGGGGTCGCCTGCCTGGGCTCCAGGCTGATGACCGGCGCCATCGACCGCACCAAGGCGTTGAACCTGCGCGACCAGGACGGGAACACCTTCGCCGACATCGCCTCGAAAAACGGCCTGGATGTGCGGCGGATCGGTCCGGACCCGGCTTTGCTCAGCCGGATCGGCGCCTTCGTCGAGTTGCATGTGGAGCAGGGCCTGGGGCTGGGTCAGCTGGATCATCCGGTGGCGATTGGCGGCTCCATCCTCGGGCACGGACGCTGGAAACTGAGCATCTCCGGGCAGGGAAACCACGCCGGAACCACCCTGATGCGGGACCGCAGGGACCCCATGGTGGCCGCGGCCCGCACCATCACGGCCATCCGGCAGATTGCCCTGGCCCAGCCCGAGGCCCGGGCCACCGTCGGCCGGGTGCAGCCGGTACCCGGCGGCACCAATGTCATCGCTTCCCGGGTGGACTTCTGGTTGGACGTGCGCCACCCTGATGACGCGGTCACCGCAGCGGTGGTGCAGCGGATCCACGATTCCGCGCAGCTGCTTGCCGCCGAGGAGGGATGCACCCTGGAACTGGGCCAGGAGTCGCTGAGCCCCACGGTGGCTTTTGACGCCCCGCTGACCGCCCGGCTCGGGCGGGCCCTGCCCGGGGCCCCGGTGCTGGATACCGGGGCGGGTCATGACGCCGGGGTGCTGGCCGGCCACGTACCGAGCGCCATGGTGTTCGTCCGCAATCCCAGCGGGATCTCGCACTCCCCCGAGGAACACGTCGAGGATGCGGATGCCGAACTCGGTGCCGCGGCCCTGGCTGACGCGCTGGGGTTCCTGCTGGTCTGATGGCCAAGCGCATGCACCTGTTCCCACGGAAGGCGTTCACATCCCGAGGTGCCAAGTGATAGCAGGACTTCTTCTTACTATCATTTAGCATGTAAGTGATAGTAAAGTGGCGGGAAGCTGCCGCTTGAAGGAACCCGACATGGGTCCTGGGCCAAGTAGCGATTCCGTCGTAGTTCCCCATGTGACGCTCGAAACACACTCCTGGCGACCACGGAATCCCCAGATCTTTCCCCACGCCCAGGTGAAACGGCAAAGCGGAGACTATGATCCGGCGGTCGTCCCGCCGACTGCCCAATGGACTCCGCTCCTGTCTCCCGACCTGCCGCTGAACGTGACGAAGCCACCGATGCCTCGCGGGCATTTGATGCCTGCGCAATCTTGCATCTCGGCATCCAAAACCCTGAGCTCGGTCCGATGTCCAGCATCTTGTTGCGGGCGGAAAGTGCCTCAAGCAGCCAGATCGAACAGCTGTCCACTTCCGCCCGGCAACTGGCGCTATGGGAAATACCGGAGAGCCACACGTCCGATGCGCGAACCGGCATAGGCACTGTCCGCGCCATGGAAGCAGCCTGGCGCCTATCGGACCAGCTGGATGTCACAAGCGTCCTGGCGATGCACCACGAACTGCTCAACCATTAAGTGGATATGGAGGATGAGGCAGGAAAATTCCGGGATGAGCTGGTCTGGATTGGTGGGACGGATTCGGCAGGTCCCCGGGGCGCGTCCTGTCATTGCACGCCAACCCCAGCTTGTCCTACCGGATATCCAGGGCCTCATTGACTTCATGCAACGCCGTGAGATCCCGGCGCCTCTCCATGTCGCCGTGGCACACGCCCAGTTCGAAACAATCCATCCCTTCGTTGATGGCAACGGAAGAACCGGGGGGGCTTTTGCCCATGCCATGCTGCGCCAGCGGAATCTGACCACACGCACCACGGCCCCGATCTCCGCCGGAATCCTACGTAATACCGGAGGATATTTCCGGGCGCTCACCGCCTTTCGTCACGGTCATGCCGCCCCGATCATCAGGACCTTCATTGATGCCTCCACCTATGCCGTCGCTACAGGAGAACAGCTGGTGAAGTCGTTGGCTGCTGCCCTCGACCAATCGCGATCGCAGCTGGCGGGTGTCCGTTCCGATTCCACCTCGTTCACACTGCTTCCTCTGCTGATCGCCCAGCCGGTCATCGAGATCGGCGGAACCAGCTATCCTGAAGACGACATGGCTGACGAACCTCGCGGCGTACCCTTCGGCGGTGTCGGCGGCTACGTCCCCAGGTCCACGGTGGTTTCTTCAGGATCAATCGGGGGTAGCCGACTACTTCGATGAGGGAAATCCAACTGCGTCGACACCGGACACGGATGATCCCCCGGACAACGGCCACATTTCCGTTCCCCGGGGGATCCACAACGAGCTGGTGGCTCTCAGGCAAGCACCGGCGACTGCCACAGGTTCAGCACCTGTCCGATATTCTTTTCTTCCGCCGAATGGTAGAGGTCGGTCGCCCAGGCGACATCCTCCACCGGCATGCCGCCGACCGAGTACAGGATGATCTCCTCGTCGTTGCGTCGGGCCGGTATCGCGCCGGTGGCGATATCGGCGATTTCCTCCAGTTTGGCTTCGGGCAGCTGCCCGGCACGCATCAGGTCATGGAAGTGGGTCCCCGGGATACCCAGCAGCTGGTAGGCCTGGGTATCGTACTCCTCGGCCCATGCGTCATAGAGTCCCCGGGCGTCGAGCACCAGCCGGGCATCGTTGATGATGAAGTCGTCATCGAAACGGGCCGCGGCCGGCAACAGCAGCAGGGCACCGGGTTTGATGTCTTGTTTGCGGAAGTACGGGAAGGCCTCGGAGCCGGCGATGTCGGTGGTGGTGGTCGCCATGACCACGTCCGCGTCCTTGATCGCCTCGGCGATGCTCTCGGCGGCCACGATGTTCGTCACCTGCGGGAAGTTCTCCCGGATATAGCTTGCGAAGGATTCCACCCCGGCGGCCGAGCGCCCCTTGATGGTGACGGTGTCGATCCCCGGGCGCAGGGTCAGCGTCGCATCAATCACCGACTTGGCGATCACCCCCGGACCGACCACCGCGGCGACCTTGGCGTCCTGGCGGGCCAGGTGCTTCACCCCAACGCCCGGCACGGCTCCGGTGCGGTAGGCGCTGAGCAGGTTCGCGCTCATCACCGCCATCGGGGCCCCGGTGTCGGTGTCGTTCAGGGTGAACAGGTGGATGGAGCGGGGCAGGCCCTTGGTGCGGTTGGCGGCATTGGATCCGTACCATTTCACTCCGGTGGTGCCGAAGCGGCCACCGAGGTAGGCGGGCATCGCCATGAAGCGGCGGTCCGGGCCGTCGGCCGGCATCCCGGCATGGACCGGGACCTGCGGGAAGGTGATCATGGCCCCGTGGGAATTGCCGTTCTCCCCGGCCATCATGTAGTCGCCGTTGCGCAACAGGATCAGCGTTTCCTCCATGACATCGGTGCAGCGCGCGATATCGGTGACACCCGCGGCGATCATGTCCTGTTCGCCCAGGTAACGGAAGTTGATGGTGGTCATCTCATGTGGCCTTTCGTTGTTTTTCTCTGTCGGTGGGAGGCCGGGATCGGCCGGTGCCTAGATGGCCGCTTCGCCCTGTTCGCCGGTGCGGACCCTGATGATGCTGTCCAGGGAGGAGACCCACACCTTTCCGTCTCCGATCTCGCCGTCCTGACCGGTGCGGGCCGCGCTGAGAATGATCTCCAGCGCCTTGTCGACCTCGGATTGCGCCACCAGCAGCTCGATGCGGATCTTGGTGCGGAACAGGACCTTGTGTTCCTGTCCCCTGTAGTATTCGGTGCGCCCACCCTGGGCGCCGCGTCCCTGCACCTCGGTGGCGGTCAGGCCGGAGAAGCCCGCCTTTTCCAGCTCGGAGCACACGGTTTCCAGCCGGATCGGCTTGATCACTGCGGTAATGAGTTTCATGGTCTCTTCCTTTCGATGCCCGGCTGCCTAGAAGGTGCGGTTGTCGTAAGCGGTTTCGGCGTGGATGGCCCGGTCCAGTCCGGCTTCCTCGTCCTCTTCGCTGACCCGGATCGGGCGGATCTTGTTCATCACCCAGGCAATCGCGAAGGTCATCGCAAAGCTGTAGACCAGGGTGACCGTGATCGCCAGGACTTCCCGTCCGAGCAGGTCGAACCCGCCACCGAAGACGATTCCCGCCAGTTCGCCGGGAGCCTGCGGATTGGCGAAGAAAACCGCGAACAGCGAGCCGGTGATCCCGGCGATACCGTGCACCGCGAAGACATCCAGCGAGTCATCGATCTGGTGGCGGCGCTTCCAGGTGATGGCCCACGCTGCGGCGGCCGCGGCCAGGAACCCGACCAGGATCGCCCCGACCGGCCCCACCGCATCGGCCACCGGGGTGATGCCGACCATGCCGGAGATGGCTCCGGTCCCCATGCCCAGCAGGGTGGCGTGCCCGTCACGGATCCGTTCAATCGCAATGAATCCCAGCATGCCGCCGCACAGGGCCAGCAAGGTGGTGAGGATGACGTACTGGGCGGTGAAGTTCGCCCCGCCAGCGGTGCCGCCGTTGAAGCCCATCCAGCCGGTGGCCAGCAGGCCCACACCGACCAACATCAGCGGCAGGTTATGCGGACGGTTCTTCATGCTCTTGCGCTTGCCCAGGACAACGGCCAGGGCCAGGCCTGCGGCACCGGCATTCATGTGCACCGCGGTGCCACCGGCGAAGTCGTGCAGCACCAGCTGGTTGCGCATCCAGCCGCCTATGGTCCCGGCCTCCGGGTTGTCGAAGGCGAAAACCCAGTGACCCAGCGGGCAGTAGACCAGCAGGACCCACAGGGCCACAAAGACCATCCATGATCCGAACCTCATGCGCCCTGCGGCACCCGAGGCGACCAGGGCCACGGAGATCGCCGCGAACAGGACATAGAAGGCGGCCCACAGGGTGCCGCCAGCGGCGTCATCTTCCAGGAAATCCGAGAAGAAGGAGAACTCGAAGGGGTTTCCGATGAGGCCGGCGCCGCCCACGGAGTCACCCAGGACCAGTCCGTGACCGACCACCACGTACACGACCCCGGTGACGGCCAATGAGCTGAGGACCATGAGCATCATATTCAGGACATTGCGTCCATTGAGCATGCCACCGTAGAGCATTGCCAGTCCCGGGAACATCAGCAGGACCATGGCGAAGGCCGCCAGGATCCATGCGATATCTGCTGGTTCCATGTGCGCTCCCCTTTCAGAGTATTTTTGTGCGAGTCCCTTCAAGCTATCGAGACGACGTTCCGGGTTGCTTTCGGTTCTGTTTCCGCTTCGAAACGCTTTGTTTCCGGTCAGCGGCCAGATGTCCCGATCGTGAAAACCATGTAAATTCCATGTCGGTGCCGGTCACATGCTTGGCCCATTGGGGCCGAAGGACGTATTTTCGAACAACCCAAGCGCAGGCCAGCTACCGGGTGCCAGCCAGCGAACGCTAGGGTGACTGGGGAAATCCCGGCGAAACAGATTCGATGCATTCCCGAAATCGCCACCGCATACTCTGGGTACAACATGAACGTCGACTTCACCCCCGGCATGGGAATACGTGAAGCATGAAGCCCTGGAGAACGATGTGGAACCACTAGAAATCGCGGTGCTGCATATCCGTACGGAGCGCGCGAACAACCCGACCTTCCAGCGGGAACTTGATGAACTCAATGCCACGACCCTGCAAGAGATCAGGACCCTGGGGCACCGGCCGGTCCTGGTGCCGGCCGGTGCCCTCGCCCCGGACGTAATCCGCTCCGTTGTCGACCGGTCCGACGCAATTCTCATCATGGGCGGCGAGGATGTGGACCCGGTGCTCTATGCCGGTCACACCATCTATCCCGGTTCCGGGAACCACGAACCGGCGGCGGACCGGATACAGATCACCGCGATCCACCATGCCCTGGCCACACGGACACCGGTACTGGGAATCTGCCGCGGCCTGCAGCTGGTGAATGTCGCGTTGGGCGGAACGCTGATCCAGCATATGGAAAACAGCGACGCACACCGCGCGGTGGCCGCCGATCCGTTCGTCCGAACCCGTTTGGCGTTCGTCTCCGTGGACCTTATGGACGCGGTGGACCGGAACCAGGTCAACCGGTGCACCCATCACCAGGCGATCGATACGCTCGGGGAGGGATTGCGGATCGCGGCGGTCTCCACCGACGAGGTGATCGAGGCCGTGGTGCACGAGGAGGCACCGCTGACCGCCGTGCAGTGGCACCCCGAACATCCGGACACCGCCGGCTCGCAGCTTCGCTCGCTGCTATCCCGCCTGGCCGGGCAGTGTGCAGACGGGTCGCGGTCGCCACGTCGCCAAGCGACTTCGACTCCAGCCGACCCCCTGCCGGAACCACTCCAGGTGGGCTGACCACCACCGGTTTCCTGCCAAGGACCTCGGTGTCCAATGTCGACACTGGCTAGGGGATCTCAGACCCACTTCACCGCTTCCGCGGTGCGATTCCGGTCGGCTCCGTACGCGAGTCTGTTCCAACACGTGGCTTACTGGGGGTCAGGCCTGCCAATCCCAGCCCTCTTCAGGAGAATGGGTGGGCATGCACGGAAGTTTTCCAACGGCAGGTGCCGGCAGGCATAATGGCGTGGGAGCTAGCGCCTCCGGACGCTGACCGCGCAAACTCGTTCGGGATGGATCCGCGCTTTCCTGTAGCGCCACAATAATGGCCGTCCTGTTCATCCCGGTGACGCACTACAGCCCAATCCATAGCAGGTCATGTCTGTTCGATCCGCTATCTGAAGTGCTCCGGGCGGCTCGGTCGCTCCTGCGCCACCGGCCACAGAACACGGCACAATAATTTCCGGTGTTTCGGTAACCGTCGGACCAAATGGTGCATTACATGACGCGGCACCAGTACGCTGAGGTGAAAGGCACCTTATCCCGGCTCACGGATCGAAAGAACCAGCATGCCGGTTATCGGGACCGATGAGCCGTTCCTTCAACCGCAACCGCTGGGACGGGAACACGCGCCACGTCACCCTGGGACAAACTCCTCGACGGCGGGGCAACGAAATACCACGCCTACCGACTGGGGATCCGGGCAGCACCGTGAGGACTGCAACGTAGAGTGCCTCCGCAGGCGCCCTACGGGCCCCATCACGGTAATGGTTCCGTTACGGATGCAGGCCCAGCCCTTCGATGCTCAGGTGTGCTCTGGCGAACTTCCGTTCGCCGGTTCACCGAATCGCGTGGTGGGCAAAGCCGGATCCCCATCCAGAACGTACGTGCCAACTATTCCAATACCCTGCAAGGACAACGAAATGCCTACGATGAAGTCATCACACGAGACAAAGAACGTGCCTGATCTTGCGCAGGTGGCCCTCTTGCGTGGCCTGGCCAGCACAGTCGCACGACAAGCCGGCCAACTGGCCGCGCAGATGCGTAACGGCACGCTGCAGGTCGCCGAAACGAAGAGTACGCAGTTCGATGTCGCCACCGATGCGGATCTGGCCTGCGAGACGTTGCTCCGTCACGAGATTCTCCGTGCCCGCCCCGACGACGGGATCCTGGGCGAAGAAGGTGACAGTATCGCTGGTAGCAGTGGGCTGACCTGGGTTATCGATCCCATCGACGGCACAACCAATTTCCTCTACGGATTGGCGGATTGGGCGGTAAGCGTGGCCGTGGTCGCAGGGCCACCTGCCGACCCGATACGATGGCGTCCGATTGCCGGCTCGGTCTACATGCCTGATCTCGATACGCAATATGATGCCGGGCTCGGACTGGGCACCCAGCGTAACGGACTCGAACTGCAAACCCCCGCCCCGGGCACTCCAGGACGGGCATCCGAGCTGGAGGCGGCGCTGCTGGCTGTGGGATTCAGCTATGATCCGACCGTTCGACGGGAGCAGGGGCTAACTGTTGGATATCTGGCTGAAAGGGCCCGTGATCTGCGCAATCATGGAGCGACGGCTGTCGAGCTGTGCAATGTCGCTGCCGGCACGGTGGACGGATACTGGGAAGAACGACTTTCTCCGTGGGACGTGGCCGCGGGTCTGCTCATCGCCGAAGAAGCCGGATGCACGGTTCGCTGGCAGGAACGTCACAGCGCGACCGGAACCGAGTTGGCGTTGATCGCCTGCGGCGAGGAGTCACTGGCCCGCGAGGTCTCCCAAACCGTCGCAAGGTCCTTGGCGACCTAGACCGGGCCGCATGTTGCCCCGGGGACCGACAAGCGCCGTGGTGGAGGATCGCTCCCTCCCCCACAGCGCGTGTTCCCCTGCCCTTGAACGCTAGCCGCGCAACCGGCTCTTGAGGTCCTCGCGGTCCTCCCAGAAGGTCGCGCCGCGGATACCCAGGGCCGTGGGATCGAAG
This sequence comes from Glutamicibacter sp. MNS18, assembly GCF_026107515.2. GTDB lineage: Bacteria > Actinomycetota > Actinomycetes > Actinomycetales > Micrococcaceae > Glutamicibacter. Next base: position 55,649 of record NZ_JAPCHW010000013.1, read on the forward strand.
ACCGGATCCAGCCCCAACGTGCGTTGCCGATCATAGTCACGGCAGACCTTGATGATCACCGGAGCCAGGAGCACCAGGGTGACCATGTTCGCCCAAGCCAGCAAACCGAAGCCCAGATCCCCTGCAGCCCACACCGCCTTGGCATTGGCTACCGATCCGAAGAAGGAGATACCCAATGCGCCCACCTTGAGGACCACTTCAAGCAGACGGCGCATGGATTCGTTCTCGGTGAGAAACAGCAGGTTCGTGCTGGCGACATAGAAATAGAAGATCTGCGAGGTGAACGCGAACAGGAATACCGCAATGGCCACAAACGCGGGACCGGCCCCCGGGAGAACGGAATCGATGGCCTGCTGGACGAAATTCGGTCCGGCCACCAGGCCCGGGACATGCTCCACAACAAAGCCGCCCTGACCGTCATCGACATTGTAGGTCCCGGCCAGCAGGATCATCATGCCGGTAGCGGTGCAGATCAACAACACAGTCACGTAGATGCTGAACGCCTGGACCAGGCCTTGCTTGCCCGGATGGGTGTTCTGGGCAGCGCCCGCAGCGTAGGTCCCCTCACCGTCCCCCGCGGCCGAGGCAAAGACGGCACGGCGCACACCCCATTGCACCGCGTACCCGATGAGCCCGCCGAACACGGCATGGGTGCCGAACGCGGAGCTGAAGATCAAGACCGCTACTTCCGGAACCTTGACGATGTTGGCGGCAATGATGATCACCGCGCAGAGCAGGAAACCAAATGACATCACGGGAACCACTGCCTGCGAGACCCGGACGATGCGCTTGGTGCCTCCGATGATCACGATACCCAGCAACGTGGTGACCAGGAGCCCTGTCACCCAGGTTTCCATACCAAACGCGAGCTCCGCGCTGGACGCGATGTTGTTGACCTGGATTCCCGGGAAGATGAAACCGTAGCCGACCATGCTGATCAGTGCGACAACCATGGCGAACCGCGGCGCCTTCAGCCCATACTTGATGTAGAACGGCATGCCGCCGCGCTGTTCGCCGCGTACCCGCTGTTTGAAAACCTGGGCCAGTACCGCTTCGGCGTAGGCCACTGTGGAGGCCAGGAGGGCGGTGATCACCATCCACATCATGGCTCCCGGACCGCCCGCGGCTATGGCTGTGGCCACTCCCGCGATGGCACCGACGCCGACCCGTGCGGAAAGTGTCAGGGCTAGGGCCTGGAACGAGGAGAGCCCTCCTTCGCCCGAGCCGCCCTTGGCGATCTGACGCAGCATGTCCGGGAATCTGCGGAACTGCACCCCGAGCAGCGCAACGGTGAACACCGCGCCCAGCCCCAGGATGACATAGGCCAACGGCGCCCAGACGGCGCTGCTGACGTTGCTGAGTATTGCTTCCATTATTTCTGTTTCCCCTGGTTCCTCGACGTTCCGCCCGGCAGGGCGGCAGGCATGGGATAGTGCCCCGGCACGCTGCCGGGGCACTATCCCATCGGTGGTCCTAGTGCCGTAACGCCACTTCCGCGCGCAGCATGTCCTCCAGGGCCTTCTTCAGCGGGGTCAGGGTCTCGCTGGGCAGCTCCAGCAGCGGTTCGCGCGGTTGTCCCACGTCGAATCCCTGCAGCCGCATGCCGGCCTTGACCGCCTGCGCGAACGGCAGGGCCAGCAGCGCGTCCACCACCGGGAAGACCTGGCTCCACAGCTGGCGAGCCCGGTCGATCCGGCCGTCCCGGATGGCCTCGGCCACGGCGGCGAATTGGGTGGGAACCACATTCGCGGCACCGGCCATGACCCCGGCCGCGCCTTCCACCAGGGCGCTGATCACGAAGCTGTCCCAGCCGACGATCAGGCCGATGTCCTGCTTGTAGTGCTGGATCAGACGCAGACCCTGTTCCCAGTCCTTGCTGGAGTCCTTCACGTACTTGATGTTCGGGAACTTGCGTCCGAACCACGCCAGGGTATCGGCATCCAGGTTGACCCCGGTGACCGAGGGGTTGTTGTAGAGCATGATCGGCAGCTCGACCGAGGAGGCCACGTCCTTGATGTACTTCGCCGTTTCCGCGTGCGTCAGCTGCTCGTAGTACGGAGTGATGAGCATGAGCACATCCGCCCCGGCGCGCTGCGCCTCGTGCGAGAGCTTGATCGACTCCTTGGAGGTCAACGCACCGACATTGGCCACTACCGGCACCTTGCCGGAGGTGTGGTCGGCCACCACCTGGAACAGGTGGACGCGCTCACCGAAGCTGAGGGCGGACACCTCGCCGGTGCCGCCGCCGACCACGACGGCGTCCAGTCCGGCATCCACCGAGCGGTCAACGACCTTGGTCAACAGGTTGTCATCGATTTCCCCGTTCTGATCGAACGGGGTGGCCAGGGCGGTCAGGATGCCGCTGAGTTCTTTGGACATGGGAGCAACTCCCCTTTCTGGGATGAAGTGTGTCGAAGGGTGGTGCGGGATGCTAGATCAGTACGGAGTGCCCCACATCCCGCCCGGAGGACGGGGCCGGCGAGGTCTGGCGGTCGGTGGCCAGCACGCTGGCCGCTTCGGAGGCCGCGGTGATCCCGGAGCTGATCGCGGTCTCGGTATACAGGGTGCCCAGGTAGTCACCGGCCAGGAAGACGCGTCCTTCGGGGCGTGTGAGGATCGGCTGGAGCCTGGCGCGTCCGGGGAAGGCGTAGGGCGAGCCGAACTCGAACTTCTCGATCCGGGCATCCTCCACGATGTCCTCGAAGCCCGGGAAGATGTCGTTCAGGTCCCGGATATAGGTCTGGGCGATGGTTTCCTTGTCCACGTCCCACAACTTGCGTCCCATGCTGGCCGGGGAGAAGGTCATCATGCTGCCGCCGGACTGGCGGGTGGATTCCCGTCCACGGGTCAGGTTCCCCTGGTTCAGCGCCACGGTGAAGGACTTGTTCGCCGTAGCGATCCCGTAGGTCCCGTCGTAGGGCATGGGCTTGGTCTCGTTGGTCAGAAAGGCGCCAGCCACATGCGGACCGTACTTGATCTTGCCCAGCGCCTCGTGCAGCTCGCTGGAAAGGTTCACCGCGACCTTGTGGGTAATCGAGGCCGGCGTGGCCATGACGGCGGTGCGGGCCTTGGTCTCCCGCGTCTGCCCGTCACGGGTGTAGCGCACCACGACATGGTCCGGGTGCTGGATAACCTCCTCCACGACCGCGCCGAGCTGAATCCGGTCGCGGATGGTCTGGGCGATGTGTTCGGTGAGGGTGGCGGCACCGCCGACGATGCTGCGTCCCAGGCCCTGGCCGATGTTCCAGATCAGGCTGAAATAACCGATACCGGCGCCGGCGGCGATCTCGTGCGGGTCGGCCGCGGAGCGCATCACCACGGGGATGAAGAACTTCTTCGCGTCCTCGGACAGGTCACCGATGTAGTCGGCGAAGGTACGGTCGTTTTCGAACTCGTAGATGCGCTGCTGGCGGGCCTCGGGGGTCTCGCCCGGGCGCGCGGCCACGGCGCGGGTGTACCGCAGCACGTCCAGGGCCAGCTTGCTGCCCGGCATCATGATCGACATGCGCCCGGCGGTGCTCATCGGGAAACGGAAGGGGTAGGTCATGACCGGGCCGGTGGTCAGGAACTTGCCGTTCATGGCCATGCCCTGCAGGGAGCCGGGGATCCGGGCGGAATGGATGCCGGTTTCGGCCAGCAGCTCCATGCTCGAGCTGTTGCCTCCCGCGAACATGTGTCCGCCCCAGTTCATGACATAGGGGCCGCGCTTCTCGGACATGATGCGTCCGCCGATGCGGTCCGGGTCCGATTCCAGGACCTCGATGTCCCACTGGCGCAATTTCCAAGCTGCTGACAACCCGGCAAGGCCACCACCGATAATAACTGCGTCTTTCATGGTACTGCTCCTTTGGAGTGTGGTTGGTGCCGGCCGGCTTGCACCGGCCGGGCCGGGCCGATTGGGGTTAGACCAGAGCCTGTTCGGCTTCGGCATGGGTTTCGCGCAGCAGGGGGTCCAGCGACTCCTGCAGGCGGTTGAAGCGGTGGTACAGGCGGTTGTAGGTTTCCGCCAGGTCCGCGTTGGGCTCGTAGCTGTGCTCGAACTCGACACCGTGGTTGGAGATCGCCGCGGCGGAGTCCCACAATCCCAGTTCGACACCGGCGATGATCGCCGCACCGCGGCAGGCCGCGGCACCGCCACCCGAGAGGGTGTGCACCGGTAGCTGCGTGGTATCGGACTTGATCTGGCACCAGGCCGCGCTCTTCGACCCCCCGCTCAGCGAGATGATCTGCTTGATCTCCACCCCGAGCTCGAGCGTGGATTCGATCATGCGGCGCAATACGATGGAAACTCCCTCCATGATCCCCCGCGACAGATGCTGCTTCTTGTGCGAGAGGGTCAGCCCGAAGAACACGCCGCGGGCATAGGTGTCCAGGTCCGGTGGTCCGGAACCCTGCAGGTGCGGGATCACGATCAGCCCGTCGCTGCCGGGCGGAACCTGGCGCACCTCCTCGTCGATCAGGTAGTAGGCGTTGATCCCGCACAGTTGCTCGATCTCGCGTTCGATGGCGCAGAACTCGTCACGGAACCAGCGCATGACCATGCCACCGGTGGAGAAGGTGTGCAGCATGTACTGCCCCGGAATGGCCGAGGCGAAGCACGGCACCCGTCCGGCCTCGTCCAGTTTCAGCTCGTCGACGACGGTGACCGTGGTCAGTGCCGAACCGGTGCTCTCCGAGAAGATGCCGGGTACCGCGTTGCCCATGCCCAATGCCCCGCAGGCCTGGTCCAGGGCACCGGCGGATACCGGTAGTCCCTGGGGTAGGCCGAAACGCGCGGCAGCCATCTGATCGATGGAGCCCACCAGCTCGCCCTGCTTGGCGATCCGGGGCAGGCGCTGCTGGTCGATCCCCAGGTAATCGAGCATCTCACCCCAATACTCGCGGGTGTTCAGATTCCACAGGATGGTGGAGCACAGCAGCGAGTCCTCGCTGACCAACTCGCCGGTCAGCTGCTCGATGATGTAGTCCTTGAGCAGGACGAACTTGGCGGTCCGCGCGAAGATCTCCGGCTCGTTGCGCCGCAGCCACAGGATCTTGGCCGCCGGCCAGATCGGATCCATGGCCACCTGGCCGGTGGTCCTGTGGATCAGCTGGCGCCCGAAGTGGGCTTCGATTTCCTCGGACTCCGCCACGGCACGGTTGTCCAACCAGACAATGGCCGGGCGCAGCGGCTTGCCTTCGGCATCCAGGCACAACATGGTTTCGCCCTGGGTCGAGAGCCCCAGCACCGCCAGGCCCTGGAGGGAAACACCGGGATGCTGCAGGACCCCTGCCACCGCATCGCGAAACGTCGAGATGTAGGTTTGCGCTTCCAGCTCGACATATCCGGGCCGGGGGGTCTGCAACGTGTATTCCACGGTATGCTCGCAGACCTGGTCGCTGCGGGCGTCGAAGACCGCCGCCTTGATCGCGGTGGTGCCGATGTCGACACCAAGTACCTGGGCTGTCATCGGGCCACGACCTCGAAGCTGTCCTTCAGTTCCACGACGCGCTCGAGGTTTTCGTGGAAGGACCCGCCCTCCACGAACTTGCCGTCGAACAACGCCCCGCCCATGGTGTAACCGAACGGGCCGACCTCGGCCATGATCTGCATGCGCTCACAGGAGTTGATGCTGCCGGCAATGATGAGGTTCTCGGCGCCCACCCCCTCGATGGCGGCCTTGGCCAGCTCCACCGGATCCCCGTCCTTGTAGCGGTAGGCCACCAGGTCCACGCCGTCCACGCCCAACTCGATCAGGCGGCGGGCATTGTCGATGACGGACTGGTGGCTGCCACGCAGCTCGATGACGCTGCCGCCCACGTTGCCGCAGAACGGGTAGTACTTCATGCCCGCACCCTTTGCCTGCTCCAGGGCCTTGTCTGAGAAGATGCCACCGGTGAAGTACTCGACACCGCAGTCCACGGCCAGCTCGATGGACTTCAGCAGGCCGGCCTCGTCGAAATTGACTACTTCGAGTACCGGCGACTTGCCCGCTTCGCGCATGTCGGTCACCAGGTTGCCCAGTTCCGGGAAGCTCAAGCCGTTGTCCTTGAAGCCCCAGTACTTGATCGGCAGGTCGGCCGATTCCCGGAACAGTTCACGGGCGTTGGCAACCGTCACGTCGTGGTGGGTCAGCATGACGATGATTTCAGGGTTCATTGTGTACTCCTAAGGTTGTGGGACTGGAGCAGAGTGCCAGTGCCTTGGTGCGGTTAGCGGATAGATCGTAGGTGTGGAACAAACCATTTCCGCCGGTCGGAGCACCTTGCAAAACAGATAAACGAGCAAAGTTGTTTTAAGGATTCTCCAGTTGTCCTACATCTAAGGAATACCGTAATGGGGACCACAGGCGACTGTCAAGGGGTGTACGGCACGACGGTTAGCGGTGACGGACTCCGACGGAACTCATCTTCTTCAGCCCCGGAATAACTTGTTATTCCGGGGCCAACGACCGAAACAGTGCCCCTTGCGTCCGTCGCGCCCCATCCTGCCCTCGAAATATGGCTCCCGTCGGAGGGGTGCAGGACAAACACGGCGAGCAGCCACACTTCTTGTCTGGGTTTTCATCGATAGATGTTTGACATTTACGCACGATGTCCCACAACGCGGTTTTTGCCGCAATGTAGTATGTCTGTATGACGGACAACACGGACTCACCGAAACCTCGAAGCGCCACGAAATTTGCCGAGAAACCCGACGGTGTCAGTGCCTCCGAGCATGCGATTTCCGAGATCAGGAACCGCTTGGCCGGTGGCGTGCTGCGCGCCGGGGACAAGTTGCAGTCGGAACCGCAATTGGCGCTTGAGCTGGGTGTCAGCCGAGTCAGCATCCGCACGGCCCTGGCGCAGCTGGAATCCGAGGGGTTGATCAACCGGCGCAAGGGCGCCGGCACATACGTCAACTCGCTCAGGCCACTGGTCCACAGTTTCCATCACAATGTCAGCGCCGACCAGCTGATCAGCCAGATCGGCTACACACCAGGGATCTACGAGCTGTCGTGGAAGCATTCCACCGCCGATGAGGAGATCGCCGAGAAGCTCAAGCTCGAGGTCGGCGACCCGATCATCGACATTTACCGCGTACGGACCTCCGATGGCCGGCCGGTGACTATTGAGCACGACTACTTCTCCACCGAGATCCTGCCGCAGAAGGACTTCCGGGTCGGTGCTTCGCTGTTCGCGTTCCTCTCCGAGGAGTGCGGGATCGACATCGCTTTCGGCGTGGCCGAGCTGGAACCCGGCCTGGTCGGCGAGGAGTATGCCAAGGTCCTGGAAACCTCGGCCGATAGCCTGTGCCTGATTGTCAGCCAGGTCGACTTCGATGTCTCCGAGCGTCCGATCAGCTACTCGATCGAATACCACCTGGCCGATGCATTCAACTTCCGGCTGGTGCGCCAGGGACCGGGGAACGTGTCGACAGGCAATACCGCCAAGTAGCCGCCAAGGGCCCCAGGGTGCAGGCCGGTGCCTGCATCCTGGGGCCCTTGGCCGTACCCGGGTCCGCGGGTTCTAGACGCGGCCCAACGAACTGATGTCCTCGAGGAACTGCCGGTGGGCTTCCTCGCTGACCGTCATCCGGGTTTCGGCGATGGCCTCCAGGTAGTCCGCGGTGACCGGCCCCTTCCGCACGCCGCTGTCCGCTGGCGCTCCGGCTCCGGCGTACACGGCTTGTTCCAGGGCCCGCTGCGATGCGCTGCGGGCCGCGAATTCGATGTCCGCGGGCGAAAACCCCTTGGTGCGCTCCACCAGCAGCCCGACCTCCACGTCCGCGACCACGGCCGACGGGATGAATCGCTGCCACATGGCTTCCCGGGCCTCGTCATCCGGCAGGCCGATGGGGATGACGTAGTCGAAACGCCCGTGGCGCAAGAAGGCGCTGTCCAGCGACCTGATGAAGTTGGTAGCACAGACCAGGAGCCGTCCGGGCTGTTCGCGGAACGCCGGGATGATCTTTAACAGTTCGTTGGTGACTCCCTGCAACGGGGAGGGCGGTTCACCCGAGCGCTGGGAGGCGATCTCCTCGACCTCGTCGATGAAGACCACCGCGTGTTCGAGTTCAGAGATCTCCAGGAAGGTCTGGCGAAGTGCCCCCGCGAGCCCTTGCGGATCCGAGGCCAGACGCGAGGGGAACACCTCAACGAAGGGCCATTCCAGCCGCGAGGCGATTGCCTTGGCGAAGGTGGTCTTGCCTGTTCCGGGAGGGCCGAAGAGCACTACTGAACGTGGTGGGACGACACCAAATTTGTCCGCCATCTCCGCTTTAGCCAGGGGCAGGACCAGTCGCCGTTCGAGCAGGTCCTTCTCCCGGCGCATGCCCGCCACGTTTTCCCACAGGTCACGGGCGAGGATCCGTCCACCCAGCATGCCCAGTGGCTCGATTTCCTGGCGTTGCACCGGAATCTGCCGGTGGAAGTAGCGCATATTCCGCTTCAGCGTGAAACCCCTGCTCGTGTACGCGTCAATGCAGGAGTCGGCGGCGGGCATGAGCGCCGAAAGCTGGTTCAATCCGTGTGGCACCATCCGGTTCTCCAGGGCGGACAGCAGCGAGGTGCCGATGCCCCGCCCGCGATGCTCCGGAAGGGTGGCCAGGAAGACGATCCACCCCTGGTCATGGGATGCCCTGCCTATCGCTGCTCCCACGATCTGCTCGCCGTGCACCGCCACCATCGCATGGTCTTTTTCGCAGGAGGCCAGGACCTCGGATAGCGCGTAGACCGGTTCCACGCCGGTGTTCTTGATGGCATCCCACAGGTGCAGTATCCCGTCCAGGTCCGCGGAGTGGAATTCCCTGATTCTCCAGGCTGTCATGTCATTCGTCCTTCCCCTGGCCGCGACGGGCCGTACGATTCCGGGCATGGGCAGCCCCGTCCGGTTGATGCCGGTGCAGAGCCGTCCCATGCGCATTAAACGATGTGGCCACGCGATGCCCGGGTACCGGGTGGGCACTGGTTGGCGGTGGCGGGATCGATGATGAACCGGGAGCGGACCTGTGAGGCCAACACCCGCTCATGGGCCTCGTTGACCTGCTCGGCGTCAAGGAGCTCCCGCTGCGGCAGGATGCCGTTCGTGGCACAGGCTTCCAGCACTTCCCGGGTTTCACGGATGCCGCCGTCGCCTGATCCGGGACTGCGGAAAGATGCAGAACGTAGTTCTCATCGAGGACCACATGGATAGAGCCGCCGCCCCGAGAAATCGTGCCGTCGCGGTAGAAGCTGTCGTAGGCCTTGGCATTACCTGCCAGGCACGTCTGCTCCCCACCGTCAAGGCACTGCACCCGTGCGCCAGGAGTCCGCATGCCAACCGACACCGACAGCTTGTCCCACCACCGCGTGGCGCGGAGTCAGCAGGTACGGGAACTCGCCCCAGTCGCCGCGTGCGGCTTGGATGCTCTCGTGGCCGATACCGGAGTAGCGATCTCGATCCGGGCATGCTTCGGCCCGATCTCCCGGCGTTCGAGCTGTGCGGGGACCAGCGGTTCCGCTGCGGAATGGTTCGATCCTTCGGTACGGTTCTGGTGAATCCGGCCAGCCTGGGGTGGCGGTGGTGTGTGGACGTCCGTCCGGGCATCCATCGGATGCACGCTTTCCGAATCGTCCAGGCTTTCACCGACCCAACAGGTCGGCAAATGCCGCCGCGACAGAGTCTGACCAGGAGTGCAGCTGGTGGTCCGTGATTCCCGCCGGCACGTCCTGGGCCCCTTCCGCGCTCATTCCCGGGTGAAACAGGCGCGGGACGATCCCAGATGAGCGGCCGTGCGTCTATTTGGCCGGCGAAGCAGGGGCATCGCCCGGACCTCCGGCCCACACCATGAAGACAGGTTCGGTGCCACGGTTGTGGATGCGGTGGGGGACGCTGGGTGGAACCGCCAGCGCATCCCCCTTCTTCAGGAGGTATTCATTCTCGCCATCATCGATGAATCCCTCGCCGCTAACGCAGTAGAACACCTCCCAGGCGCCTTCGTGCCCTGGATCCACGGCCCCGGTATCACCGGGGTTCACCAGGGAGGTCCCGAACCACATGGCCTCATTGCGCAGGAACTCACGGCAGATTTCGGGGCCTTCGTAAAAAAGGGTTGCGTCTTCTTCGCGAACCACATAAGGAAGGGTCTGGGTCGAGGTCATGGCTTTCTCCTTTTGACAGAACGGGGATCCGAGGTGCAGCTCGTCCGGATGGGCGGGACGCCCTGACGCTGAGGCTGCGTGACAGGTATCCCCGGTACCGTCCATCGCAGCAGACCTACCAGCGTCCACCGACAACATGTAAAGTTGTCCTACATCTTGATCCAAAGCCTAGATTGGCGCCGGTCACCATGTCAAGGCCCAGGGGCGGAATCCGATCCGTTGGCGTTCGCGTCCGGCCCGGTCGACTTGCCGCCCCGCCCCGCTTGCCGCTCCGCCGAGTACCGGCCCTTTCATCTAAAGTGGTATTGACCTGGGATTTTTATCTGGGAGAACGAAGGCACCCCACAGCCCATCCGCGAAGGGTTCGGACACCCGGAGACCGCTCGGTCGCGAGCTCCAGCAGGCACTCCGCCGCATCCAATGCTGTAGGACATTTTGAAGCTATCGTGAAAACGTCCTTGACAGCATGACCTGTGTCACGTAGGTTTTCACTACGAGATTAGCTGTATGACAGGTACCGGGTACTATGCGAAGGTACCGGTCAGCCAATCGACCTAAGAAGCGCGGTTACCCCGGCTAGTCGACGATTTTCTCCGGTGCCGTTCAGAGGATACGGCCAAGACCCTGGACATCGACCTTGCTGGGCATCGCTGGCTGAAATCCCCGGAGCAAGGATCCCCACGTGTCACGACTATCAAACCAACGAACCAACGTCGGCGGCGAACCCGCGATGACCTATAAAAGGCGATTCCTCATCCGGCTCACCGCAGTGCTCATTGGTGGCATGTTCCTTGACGGATACATCCTTGGCATCATCGGCACGGTCATCGGGGTCATCTCCATTGAGCTGCAATTCAGTGCGCTCTGGGAAGGCCTGATTGTCGCCTCGGTGCTCGCCGGCATCCTGATCGGCTCCCCTATCGGCGGGTGGCTCAGCGACCGTTTCGGACGCAAGCCGCTGTTCATGATCGACATGCTGATCTTCGTCGTCGCCTCCGCGATGCAGTTCTTCATCCACGAGCCGTGGCAATTGTTCGTGGTGCGCCTGCTGATGGGAGTGGCTATCGGCATCGAATACTCCGTCGGATGGCCCTTGATGTCCGAGTTCGCTCCGGCACGCATGCGCGGACGCCTGCTGGGACTGACCCTGATTGCCTTCTACGCCGGATTCATGGCGGCCTTCGTCATCGGCTACCTGCTCACCACCTTCACCACCGTGGATTGGCGCGTCATCCTGGGATCCAGCACGATCATCGCGTTGAGCCTTTTTGTGGCCCGCTTCGGACTACCCGAATCACCCCACTGGCTCTGGTCGAAGAAACGCTATGCGGAGGCGCGCGAAACCGCGGACAAGTACCTGGAGGAAGAGTTCGTCTGGGATGCCCCGGCCGATCCCTCGGCCCACCCCACCGGCAGGTTCTCCATGCTGTTCTCGCGCAAGTACTGGCGTGCGACCCTGTTCTGCTCGGTATTCTGGCTGTGCGCCGTCACCCCGTATTTCGCCATCGCCACTTTCGCGGATAGCGTCCTGGCCATGTTCGGTCTCAATGAAGGGCTCCTGGGCGGTATCGCGATGTCCGGACTGGCGGTTCTGGGCGTTGGGTTCACCGTCCTGCTGATCGACCGCCGCGGCCGCCGGTCGCTGACCGTGCCTCCCCAGTGGGTCTGCTTCGTGCTGCTGCTCGGATTGGGTCTCTGGGTCGGGGCGCCGATGTGGTTCGTGCTCGGTTGCCTGCTGGCCTTTTCCTTCCTCAATGCGGGCTACACGACGCTAACCGGTGTTTATCCTGGTGAGGTCTTCCCCACCGAGATCCGCGGGCTGGGCACCGGCTTCGCAACAGCAGTCAGCCGTGTAGGTGCCGGATTCGGCACGTTCGTCCTGCCCTCTTTGATCAACAACTTCGGTGTGGAACGGACCATGCTCATGGCGGCCGGCGTGGTGCTGATCGGCGCCTTGATATCCCAATGGCTGGCTCCCGAGACCAAGGGCAAGAGCCTGACGGAGACCTCCGCGGGCTACGTCCACTAGTCGCTGCCACCCCGCGGCGGGGTCGGTGCATCGTGGCCATTGGTGCGCGAAATGCGTGAACGACTGATTGGTCAGGGGATCCGGTGCAACCCCGAGGCGGCACGTACCGCGATCGCCCCGAGCACGCGGCGCGCCGCTTAGGCCTCGGAGACATCCCCGATACCCGGGCTCCTGACGACGATCGAGTTCGACCGCACCGCCCTGCGGACCATTATCACCGGCCTCCCCAGGGAGCGCCCCCGAGGAGCCCACGGAAATCTCCCTCTGCCCTGCACATTGTCCGTCCAACATCCCGCGCCGCAGCGCAGCTAGGATCTCCTCTTCGATCTTGCCCGCCCGCTCCGGGTGACCGGCCAGGACCGTGGTCCAACCGCGCACCGGCGCCGTCGGGCTCTCCCGGCGTTCGGCCATCCAGATGAAGGGGGCAGAGCCGGAGCGGTGCCAACGGCGGCCAGCCGTCCCGTAGTTTCCAGGACAGCACGCGCCCCGGGCACGGAGGCCGCAGCAGGTCGGCGGCCGGTACGGTTCGTCTCCTGCCTCTGTTGTCCAAGGACAATCCGATGCTCAACACCAGGCAGGAACCCCGCGAATCGACCGCGAAGCCGGAGATCACCATGTGTCGTTCGGCCAGCGTGTAGCGGATCCTTTCGGTGGAGTCATTGCCGTGCGAGAATTCCCGCCACGTAAGCGAAACCAGTGACTGGCTGACCCTCACGGCATCGGCAACGAACCTGTTGGAGCCCCTTGAATGCTTGCATCCACAACGGGGCGGTCAGGATCGTCCCCTGCGGCTCGGACCGTTGCCCGGCGACATCCGGCGTCACTTGGGAATGCATGGGAAAGTCCAGGACGGGTCCCCGGGTGACTCATTCTCGGTCCGACTTCCCGCCACGACATTCCACGTCCCGGTGCCGTGCCGGTTCCGGGCAAGGACCGGGGCAGACAGGCGCCCAGACGGAGCGAAGATGTTCGATATCGCCGTTGGGCGGGCTGGCCGCGGGCTACCGCCTGGAACGTGAAGGGCGGCAGGTGCTGCTCCTGGAGGAAACAGAACGGCTCGGCGGGCGGTCCATGACCGTTCGCATCGCCGGCGAGGCAGTCAACCTCGGGGCCATGTTCGTCTATGCGGGTACCGCATCCCATGACCTGGAGGTCGAGCCGGGGCGACCCTGCAGCCGTTCGAACCGGCTATGTTCGGGATCCATGCCAATGTCCGCACGGTGATTGCCGACAACATCGCGGATCTGGTCAGCGGGCTCCGGCTGCTGGAAGAATCCCGGGCGGCACAGAGGACGTTCTTCACACGCCTGGCCGAGGGGTACCGCGCCAATACCCTGCATGGACGGCTGCGCCTCGGGCACAGGGATGGAATGGTCCAGTTCGTGTGCCACGGGAACATTTCAGGCTACTTGGAAAGGGCCACGGATCCTGGTTCAGGGCTGCTGGAGCAATGGGTCGGGGAACTCCTCGAGGTCGCTCCGCGCTTGCGCGGGCGCATCCTCGGCTCCGGGATCCAGTCCTGGGGACATTGTTTCTCTCTGTTGACCCCCACCAGCTACGCGGCGCTGGCATCGCTCCAGCCGCCGATCGGCGACGGCCTGCATTTCGCGGGGGACTACTCCTCCGGAACCGCTGGAACACACGGTGCCTACACGGAAGCCCAGCGCGTCACCCGGGACATCCTGCGGACATGATCCACGGTTTCCCGGCACTGATCCCCGCTGTAGCGATCCACCCGCCGGGGCGAAGCCTGCCCGGGGGCCAATGCCGAAAAAGCCCGCCAGGCACGCGCCCCAAAGCACTTGCCTGACGGACCGGCACCTGCTGCGCGGAAACGGGCCCGATGCCGTTGCCCCGATCGGAGACTGCGGGCATGGGTCGGACGCCCCATGCCGGCCGAGGTAAATGAAGTATGGCCGAAAAGGGGCGCCCGGTTTGGAGCGGAGCCGTGGTGTCGGCGCAATGGTCGGCACCACGGTCCCTCAGCAGGTGGCTCGGTTAGCCGTTGTTTTCCAGGCCCTTTTCGGCGCCCTTCAGGTGCGGGTACACGTCAACGAAGCGGCTGTACTTGTATTGTCCGCAGGTGTACGGGGCGGTTTGCGCCGGGTTCTCGTCGGTGACACACGTTGGCACAGTTTCCACAGGAGCGTGGAAGTCCAGGTCGATAAAGAAAGGGATGGAGTAACGCTCCTTTCCACTGGTATTCACTACACGGTGCACCGTCGAGGAGTAACGGCCATGGGTCATCGCCTGGACCAGGTCACCGATGTTGATGACGAACGCCCCCTCGATCGGCGGTGCGCTAATCCACTCGCCTTCACTGTTGCGCACCTGCAGGCCACCGACCGCATCCTGGTTCAGGATGGTCAGGAAACCGTAGTCGGTATGCGCACCGATACCGACTTCGTCCTTCGACGCGGACAGTTCCTGTGGTGGGTAGTGCAGCAGCCGTTGGATGGTGATCGGGTGACGTTGGATGTCCTCGAAGTAGTTCGCTGGCAAGTCCAGGCTGATAGCGAAAGCGCTGACCAGTTTGCGAGCCAGGCCCATCATCGCATCGTGGTAAGCGTCGCAGGTCTCGCGAAATTCAGGTAGTTCTTCCGGCATGAGGTTCGGGCCGAAGAACGGTGAGACTTCCTTCTCGTCCACGCCGTAATCGAAGGCTTCCTTGAAGTCGCGGGTGTTCTTCGGGTCGGCATTTTCGGCGAATGGCGGGATGTAGCCACGCAGCGTCAATCCCGAGTTGGCTACGTTCAGACGCTGCTTGACTTCCAACGGAAGGTTGAAGAAGTCCTTGGTCACCCGGTACATCTGGTCGATCAGTTCCTGGTCAATCCCGTGGTTCTTCACGTAGAAGAAACCGACTTCTTCACAGGCCTTGCCGATGGTCCGTGCAACGCCTTCGGCATCGCTACCGTCAACCAAAGCTGAAATGTCGATCAGCGGAATTTCCTCGAATGCGGTCTGCTTGGTCGCAAGGCGGCTGTCTACTGCGGTCATGGTGATCGTCTCCCTTGAACGAATGAATTCGGTAAATAGCAACTTCGAGCTGTTCTCGCTTTTGCCGGTAAGAAAAGTGTTGCCCAGGTCACCCGTGAAGGACAAGCAAATGATTTTTTGCTAAATCGTGCAAAAATTTTGCATGGTTCGTGGGCTGTAATCCCACGTCCCTCGAACCGTTCACTGACCCGGAATTACAGAGCAATACCGGGATTCCCGCAAGCCCATCGGTCCTGCGGGAAGCAAGCGGTGGACGGGATCCGAGGGGCGCGAGGGGCGCGAGGGGCGCGAGGGGCGCGAGCAGCCGACCTGCGGCCCCACGGAAACAGACAACTTCACCGTGGTGTGTGACAGCTTTGCCAATGAGCCGTACCCTAGGCTCTATGGAAACTGTAGTTTCCGTCGCAAACACCTGGACCATTGAAAAACAACCACGGAAACAGCATCGTGGTGCATGGGGAGTCCTTGAAGGGCCAGTACCCTGCACATCCACAATCGGCATTATTCAGCGAGATGGCTCATGATTGACAACAAGATAAAAGTTCTGCAGATGGTGGAGCACTACGGGAGTGTCACCGCTGCGGCTACCGCCTTGAGCTATACCCCGTCGGCGGTCTCCTACCAGCTGCGGCAACTCGCGGAGCAGGTGGGGGCGAAACTGCTCGAACCTTCTGGCCGGGGTATCTCGCTGACACCGGCGGCGCGCACCCTGCTGCGGCATGCCGTGATCATGCAGCAGCAGTGGGAAACGGCGCGCAGCGAAATCGCCGCGACCTACCAGCACCTGTCCGGCACGTTCACACTCTGCGGTTTCTCCACTGCTGCATCCCATCTGCTGCCATATGCCCTGGCCACCTTGAGCAAACGGCACCCCGATCTCAAGGTCCGGCTGGTCGAGGCCGAACCGGTGCGCTGTTTCGATCTGCTCCTGGCGGAGACCATCGACCTTGCACTCGTCCTGGTGACCGCAGAGACCCCACCGCTGAGCGACGAACGGTTCGATCAGCAGCTATTGCTGGATGACCCCCTGGATCTCGTGGTGCCAACCACCCATCCGTTGGCCGCCTATGACGAGGTTCCGTTGTCTTCCGCCGCCCTGGAACCCTGGGTCATCGCCACCCCGGGAAGCGCATACCACAAGCTCACCGTCTCGGCGTGTGTTGCCGCCGGATTCACACCGGATATCGCGCATCAGGCCGATGAGTGGGAGACCGGGGCGGCACTGGTGGCCCAGGGGCTGTGCGTGATGCTTGTCCCCCGGCTCGGCGGCGTCAACCCGGTGTGGCCGGTCAAGCGGATCCGGCTGACCGGTGAACCGGCTCCCACCCGCCGCATCATGGCGGCAACCCGCAAGGGCGGTGCGTCCCATCCGCTGGTCGCGCAAACCCTCGAACTGGTGAAGACCGCCTCGGCCAACATGTCGACCCATGGGGTGCCACCAAGCGCCGTGGGGCCCACGGCGGACGAGTCGGGGGCCGGACGGGCCGCGCATGAAACAACACCGACAGCGGACTAGGACAGGGACAACGGTTTCGAAAGCCCGGTACCCACCGGCCCCCCTGGCGTATCGGCCATCACCGATGGCTGCCAGCCCAACCGTAATTAGTGCGAGATCCGAGGAGCAATAAATGGACCACCGGTCACAAGACATTCTGGAGCTGTGCGCAAAGGCGGCAGTCGCCGCCGGTGCAAGCAGGGAACTGGGTCTGGCCCTCGGCCGGGCGACAGTGGCTGCGCAGGAAGCAGGCAAGGACGCGCTGGGAATCCAGCACTTCTTCGACTACCTGGATGCGGTCCAGGCCCACCGGATCGATGGAATGGCCGATCCGGTCATCAGCACCCCAACGCCCGCGGTCTATCTCGCCGATGCCAGACAGGGAATCCCGCACGTGGCCTTCGACCGGGTGCTCGGCGATCTGGTGAGATCCGCCCACGAGCTTGGTCTCGTGGTGCTGAGCATCAATAACAGCTACACCGGTGGTGCGCTGGGATACTTCTCCGAACGCATCGCGGAGGAAGGACTCGTGGGTCTCGTTGTCGGGAACTCCTCGGCGCACATGGCCGCCGGGGGAACCAAAAACGCCGTACTGGGAACGAACCCCCTGTCATTCGCCGTCCCCCAAGGCCCGGACCGGCCGCCCCTGGTCTTCGACCAGGCCTCAAGCCAAACGGCGATGGTCAATGTCCGCGAGGCTGCGCGTAGCGGCCGCCCTATCCCCGACGATTGGGCCGTGGACGAGTACGGCATCCAGACCACTGACGCGGACAAAGCCCTCCTGGGAGCCCTACTTCCGTTCGGCGGTTACAAGGGTACTAACATCGCCCTGATGGTCGAGATGCTCGCGACCCTGTCGGGTGGCAGCTGGTCGCTGGATGCGGGCTCATTCAACTCGGGTGAGCGCAGCCCGGCGATAGGGATGTTCCTGGTTGCCATCGATCCGACGGTCTTCGACCCGCAGTACCCACAGCGGGTTATCCAGCACGTGGACCGTTTGCGCAGCCAGCACGGGATGCGGTTCCCGGGAGATGCCCGCAGCCAACGGACCCATGGGACGTGCATGGTCGACGAGCAGGACTACAACCAGCTGCTCGCACGGGCTGGGGAACTGGCCCGGTAGAAACTCGGCCGGCCCGGCGCCGAGCCCTTTCCTTTGTCCGTCATCTCCGGGGAAAATGGCTGCTCGCCACTGAACTGATGGGCCGTGACCTTCCGCTTCGGTCACGGCACGGTGCTGAGCCAAGTACATCCCCCAACCATTGGCGTATACCCCCGGACCCCACGGTCTACCGAACGTACACGGAGCAGGGTCCCTTTCCGTCACAGCGGCTTCGGCAACCCCACGTGCTGGAAGCCCACAGCCGCCTTGCGCCCGGGACGGCTGTCGCTGGGACGGCACGGCAGCACCGACCCACGAGGCGCCGCCGGTTCCCCGGACCCTTCATCGAGCAGATGTCGAGACCCCGAGTTGTCATGCTCAAAATATCCAGTTGTCACACGCAACTCTCTTTTAGCAACGGCAGTTCAGCAAGGATATTCTCGATCTACTTCACCTTGGACTTTCCGCTTGACCGGCCTCGGCTGAGCTGCAGTTCGAATTCCCCAAAACATCAGACAACTTTAAAATGTGATCTAGACAACTTTGGTTAAGTTGGGTTAGAGTTTCGTCACAGCAAACCCGCGAAATGCGGGACGTTATTGCGCCCGGGAACTCGCAGCCCGGTGTGGCCAACACTCGGACGGTAAGAATGGGATTACCAATGAATCAGATGAATACAACGCACTTGCACCGTCTTCCATCATTTATCCGTGAATTACCTGGCTGCCGGTCCGGGCTTCACCGGCCATGAGCAACACGGCAAGTCAAGACAACAACTTCCCCTTGAAAACCAGACAGGTTTTCGATTCAGGGACCGTGGTAGTTGGCACAGCTCGACGCTCGAAAAATAGCAATGCTGGGTGTATCGCGTGTTGAACGCGAAACCCGTAATTCGCACGAAGGGTAGCAAAATGGCACTAAACCTGGGAACAAGAACATCCCCGATTCCGATTTCTGGCGGAGTCCATGTCTCGCATCTGGGCAAGAGCTACGGTTCGAACAAGGTCCTGTCCGACGTGAACCTGAAAATGCAGGAAGGAGAGGTCGTCTCGATTATCGGTCCCTCGGGCGCAGGCAAGAGCACGTTCCTCCGTTGCCTGAATTACCTGGAGGTCCCTACGGAAGGAACCATAACCATCGGCGGGGCCAGAGTCTGCGCTGACGACTCGAGACCCGATAAGGCAAGTCTCGACCACTTGCGCAAGGTCACGGGTATGGTCTTCCAAAGCTTCAACCTCTTCCCGCACCTCACCGTCATGGAAAACATCACCTTGCCGCAACGCAAGGTCCTGCGGGCGAGCAAGGACCGGGCGGAGGAAGTCGCCCAGTCGCTGCTCAAACGCGTCGGGCTTCCGGAAAAGGCAAAGGAATACCCTGCCCGGCTCTCCGGTGGGCAGCAGCAACGCATCGCGATTGCCCGGGCGCTTGCCTTGTCCCCCAGTGTCATGCTGTTCGACGAGCCGACCTCAGCGTTGGACCCGGAAATCGGCCTCGAAGTCCTCGCCGTCATGAGGGATCTCGCCGACGAGGGGATGACCATGCTCGTCGTCACCCACGAGATGCATTTCGCGCGGGATGTCTCGGACCGCATCATGGTCATGGGCAACGGCGGGGTGCTGGAAACCGGCCCCAGCGAACAGGTCATGTCGGATCCTTCGCATGAGCGCACCCGGCAGTTTCTCAAAGCCGTCCTGGATCGGTAGTGGGACGATGATACTGGACATCTTCCTGACCGTTTCCAAGGGCATCGGTCTCACGCTCTACATCACTGCGGCATCGCTGTTCTTCGGAGGAATCGTCGGTCTCTTCCTTGCCGCCGGCGCACAATCACGGTTCGCATTGCTACGTTTGGCGGTTGCCGCCTACGTCAATGTGGTCAGGGTTATCCCCCCGATCACGTGGCTGTTCCTGATCTATTTCGGACTGCCCCAGTTCGCGCTGAAGCTCTCGACACTGGAGGCGGCGATCGTCGGGTTCTCGGTCATCGCCTCGGCCTTCATGGCGGAGATCTACCGATCAGGATTGCTGAGCATTCCCGTCGGACAGCGCGAAGCCGCCCACGCACTGGGGATGGGCCAGCTAACCACTGCACGCTGGGTGATCACGCCCCAGGCCTTCAGGGTCGCGCTGCCGGCGATTGCCACCTATGCGATCGGTCTGCTCAAGGACTCCGCGTTGGCCTCGACCATCGGTGTCCACGAGATCACCTACTTCGCCCAGCAAAGCGCCAAGCAACTCCATCAGGGTCTGCTGTCCTTTGCGCTGGCCGGGGCCCTGTACATCATCCTCAGCCTGGTGATCGCCGTGATCTCCCGGCGGATCCACGTGAGGCTTCGGCAGAAAACGGGGGTGGCATAATGTCTTTCCTCAACGATTGGATAGCCTGGCTACCGCAACTCGGCCCGGGCGTGGCCATCAGCCTGCAGCTGACGGGAATGGCCCTGTTCTTCGGATTCCCCTTCGGCCTGCTGCTGGCGGCCATGGCCGAAAGTCGGCTGGCCACACTTCGCTGGATCTCGTTCCTCATCGTGGAGGTGGGCCGGGGCCTTCCGGCGCTGGTCCTGCTCTACTTGCTGTACTTCAGCCTTCCGGACATGGGCGTCATCCTGACGTCGATGACCACAGCCGTGATCGCACTGTCGTGGAATGCGGGCGCCTACGCCTCGGAGTACTTCCGCGCCGGGCTGTCAGCCGTCCCCCGTGGACAAAAGGAAGCAGCGCTCACCTCCGGCTTCTCGCGATGGACCGGGTTCCGCCTGGTTATCCTGCCGCAGGCCCTACGCATCTCCACGCCGCCGCTGGCTGGTCTGGCCGTGCTGGTTTTCCAGGGAAGCGCGTTGGCCTTCGTCATCGCGGTTCCGGAGCTCATGTCCAAGGCCTATGAGATCAGCTCCATGACTTTCCGCTACCTCAGTGTTTTCTCTCTTACCGCCATCGTCTACGGGCTGATCACCTGGCTCTTCCTTGCCCTGGTGAAGCTTCTCGAAGTCCGGCTGAGCCGGCATCTGGTTTAGCCATAGCCACCAGCCATCCCCGGCGGATCCGGCTCCATCCCACATTTTCCATCTAGCCCGAAAGGCAAACAACATGACTCGCAATGCCAAAAACCTCGGTCGCGGACTGCTGCTTACCGTGATTGCCGCGACCTCGCTGAGCGCTTGTGGTGCCAGCGGCAGCAGCACGGTACCCGAAGACTGCACTCCCGTGTACGAGGAATTTCCCACTGTGGCCGAAGGCACCCTGACGGTCGCCACCTACGATTTCTCGCCCTTGACCATTATCGACGGCAATGAACTGTCCGGGGTCGAGGGGGACATCCTCAACGAGATCTCCAAGCGGCAGTGTGTCACCCTCACCGTGGATTCGGCCGGTGGCGCCAATGCCGCGATTCCCTCGGTACAGACCGGACGCGCGGACATTCCGGCGGGCAGCTGGCTTCGCACCCAGGAACGCGAAAAGATCATGCGCCTGGGAGCGCCCGCCTACCTGAGCCCGAATGGCGTGGTGTCAACCAAGGGCCTGACGGCCGAGGAGCTGCCGGGCCACAAGGTGGGCTCGGTGGCCGGAAACCTGTTCAACGCCAGCCTTGCCGAATGGCTGGGCAACGACTTCGTCATCTACCAGGACGACGAGTCGATCTACGGGGACCTGGCCAATGGCCGTATTGATGCGCTGGTCGCCGCGAGTATCTCCGCAACCGCCCGGTTGGAGGACAATCCCGTCGAAGGTGCGCAGGTCATCGACGTGACCCCGATCGAGCAGGTGCCGGAGTTCGCCAAGTCGGGCCAGGTAAATTTCCCGGTCAGCAAGGACAACGAAGCCCTGGGGCAAACGCTGGACAAGTTGATCATCGACATGCAGGAAGACGGGACGATCGAGCAGATCGTGACCAAGTGGAACCTGGATGCCTCCACGGCGGACGTCGGTGAACCCAACGCCCTGTGATCCATGCCGGCGGGACGGCGAGCGCATTTATCCCCGACGGGGGCCGGATCCCGGAACTTGGCTTCTCGGCTGGCCGCTGTTTATCCACCGGATACAACAGCGGCCACACTCGAACTCGCACGACGTCGTACTCCAGTGGTAGACGGGCCGTTCGATGCGGGTGCCGTCATGGGCTCCGGTTTCCGCCGGATCACCCCGTGCCATTGCTAGTCCGGGGATTCATGAGGCGCTACGTTGGAAATACCGGGACTTTCATCCGGTTCACCGCCGACGACGAGGATGCGCTCCATGCAAACCCCGATTCCCGATTACCTCGATGAACTGCTCGATTCGCTTCGCGGGGATACGAGCGGGGCCAGAGCCGGTTACATCCCGGAACTGGCCAACGCCAACCCGGATCTGTTCGCCATGGCCGTCACCACGGCCACCGGAAGCACCTACGCGGCCGGGGATGCGCAAGCCGAGTTCTCCATCCAGT
The DNA here is from genome assembly GCF_026107515.2 of Glutamicibacter sp. MNS18. Taxonomy (GTDB): domain Bacteria; phylum Actinomycetota; class Actinomycetes; order Actinomycetales; family Micrococcaceae; genus Glutamicibacter. The sequence goes on from NZ_JAPCHW010000013.1 coordinate 77,798, forward strand.
CCATCTCAAAGCCCTTCGCCTATGCCGCGGCCATCATGGACCGCGGACTGCCCACCGTGCTGGCCTCCATCGGGGTGGAGCCCTCCGGGGAGGCCTTCAACGAGCTGTCCCTCGAACCGGGTACCAACCGGCCACGGAACCCGATGATCAACGCCGGGGCCATCACTGCCCACGGCTTGCTCGTGGGCCCGGATGCGGACCCCGAGGCCCGGGTGGACCGGGCGCTCCGGTTGTTTTCGCAACTGGCCGGCCGCCAGCTGCGGGTCGATGAGAACGTCTGTGTCTCCGAGCTGGAGACGGCGGATCACAACCTGGCCATGGCGCACATGTTGCGCAGCTACGGGATCCTCGCCGATGATCCGCACGAGGTGGTCACCGGCTACACCCGCCAGTGCTCGATCCTGGTGACCGTCACCGACTTGTCGATGATGGCCGCGACCCTTGCCAACGGCGGCGTGCAGCCGCGCACCCGCGAAAGGATCATGGATCCGGCCACCGCCCGCCAGGTCATGTCGGTGATGGCCGTGGCCGGAATGTATGACGGCGCCGGCGACTGGCTGACCCGGGTCGGTATCCCCGCCAAGAGCGGGGTGGCCGGCGGATTGGTCGGGGTGCTGCCCGACCAGGTGGGCATCGGGGCGTTCTCCCCGCGGCTTGATGAACACGGCAACAGCCAGCGCGCCAAGCGTGCCTTTGAACGCCTGTCCTCCGATATGGGGATGCACCTGTTCGCCCCGAGCCACGGGCGGCTGGATGTGGTCGGGGTGCAGCGCGAGGGAACCCGGGAGGTTTTCTCCCTGCAGGGCAACGTGCAGTTCACGGCAGCGGCCGAACTGCTGGATCTGATGGCCGAATCCACGGCGACCGGACAAGTCCATGTCGATATTTCCCGGGTCTACTCGTTCACCGATGTCGCCCGCCGGATGACGCTCGAAGGCCTTCGCCGGCTGCGGCTGGACGGCCGCCGGGTTTTCCTCGACGACCCATTGCAGGCCCTGGCGGATCCCGATCTGGGTGATGGCACCTACCCGGAGACCCCGTAATCCGAGCAACCAAACGGCTGGCTTCCCTGGTATTGACTTCATCCTTGGCCGGGTATGATCACGCACCAGGCCAGACACGTCGGTAGTCCGATCGTGGCCGCACTTTCACAGATTCGTTGCGGTACCGTGTGCTTCGTTCCCGAGCGCCTTAACGAAATCCGAAATCTGTCCATCCGGAACTTCCGTCAAACGACCCTTGTCGAAATCCTTCAACCCCGCGTCGATGGCCCTGCGTAACGCCTCGATTTTAAGCGCTTGTTCCTGATCGCGTTGTTCGACGAGGCGAAGACCCTCGCGCAGTACCTCGCTGGCGTTCTGGTACCTTCCGGAGTCCACCAGCAAAGTGATCAGATCATGTTGATGGTCAGTTGGAACGACATATCGAGTAGGCACTACTCCTCCAAGATACTTTCACCCATGATGAATCGGGATGGCTGGATATGCCATCATCCTGATTAGGTTCTGTCAGTTCCCCGCTTGGAGGGCTCGCATTCCACCAGCAAGCCCGGAACCAGCATTAGTCATCGAATGCCGGGGTGTTCGCCTGGCATTCCACCGTTTCGCCCGGTCCTGCGGTTGCGGTGGCAATCTCGCGTTCCCCGTCCAACAGGATCCGGCAGGTCAGCCGAGCGCCCTCGCGCGGGGTTGCGCTGATGGCGGCGTCCCTTTCCGCGGTCACGATACTCTTAATGCTCCAGTGTGCGGTGTCCTGGGCATCGGCATCATTGGTCGTGGCGACGGCACCCTCGGTGATCAATTCCGAGTCTTCCCCGCGCCCGGCAGCCTCCAGGTAGCCGACATTATCGATCCCGTTGATTGTGTCCCCGGTGCCGGTCAGCTCGTAGGTGACCGACCAGGCATCCGCCGTGGATTTCTGGACGGATTCAACCATCGAGCACCCGGTGGTTCCCAGCGCCAGAACCGTTGCTGCCGATGCGGCCATGACTACCTTGGTGGCTGAAGTGATGCGCATGTGTTTCCTTTGGGTGGTGTGGGTCCGCAGCTTCCACTGTATCCACGCCCATAGGCCCAGAACCTCAACCGCACGAGCGATCCCGGGGAAGATCACTCAACCCGTGGTCGGCGATCGGTCCCGTCCCCTTGGCCCGTTTCCGCCCAGATGCTGCACCCGGTGGGCGGTCGCTTCCATGAACCTCCAGTCGTGGCAGGTGAACAGGACGGCACCGCCGACCTCCAGGATCCCGTCAATGACCTGCAGCAGACGTATGATGCCTTCCTGGTCCAGGGCCTCGGTCGGCTCGTCCAGCAACAGCACCTTCGGCTCACGCACCAGCACCGTGGCCAGTGCCACTAACCGGCGGGCGGAGGCCGGCAGCTCGTACGGGTGGCTTTCCGCCACATCGGCCAGTCCCAGCTGCTCGAGCACCTGCGGTACCTGCTGCCGCAGCTGCCCGCGTTTGGTCAGACCGAAGGACACCTCCCGCAACACTGTACGTTCGAAGAGCTGGTCGGTGGGGTTCTGCAGGAGTAGTCCGGTATCCGTGGCCCGCAGGCTTCCGGACCGGCAGTCCAGCAGCCCGGCCGCGGCCTTGAGCACGGTGCTTTTTCCCGCACCATTGGGCCCGGACAGCCCCACGCATTCGCCGGCCCTCACCGACAGCTCGAAATCCTTCAGGACTGAGGTACCGCTGCTGTACCCCAGATCCGCATCCCGGAACTCCAGCAGCACCGGCGCGTCCGGGGTAACGGATCCACGCTTTGTGACCGGGTACGGAGCGTCCCCGCCTGGGGATGCATGAAGTGTCCCGTCTTCCAGATCCAGCACCAGATCGGGATCCAGCACTCCCGTGGTACACGCCAGCACCAGCAGCGTGCACCCCCTCCGACGCAACCGATCCATGAAGTCGAGAACCAACGCCGTGGCCCGGGCATCCAATCCGGCCAGCGGCTCGTCCAGCACCAGGACCTTCGACTCGTTCACGGCGAGCGCGGCCAGGGCCACCAGCCGCTGTTGGCCACCGGAAAGCCGGGCCGGATCACGCTGCAGCAGGTGTTCCAAATCGAAGTCCCGGGCGATCCGCTCGACCCGGTGGGCCATATCCGGTGCCGGGACCCCGGCGTTCTCCAGGGTGAAGGCCAGTTCCTCGGCCACGGTTTCACGGATCCCCGACAGGTAGTGCCCCGCCTCCTGGGGCAGCAGGCCGACCTGTGTAGCCCAGCCGGCCGGGTCGATGCGCGGGGTGTGTTCCGGCGTGTAGCCAATCCGTGTTCCGGCCAGCTCCAGGTGCCCGGTCATCGTGTCCATTCCAGGGCGCGGGAGCATTCCGGCCAGGATCATCCCCAGGGTGGTTTTCCCTGCCCCGGAGGCCCCACGGACCACGGTCAGCGAGCCGGGAGGCAACTGCAGGCTGATCCCGTGCAGGGCATCGGCGGGTGCCGAACCGTAACGGAAGCCCTCCAGTTCCAGGGATACGGCTGCCGTGGTTTGTCTCCTGCCCATCAGGCTCCCATCCAGACCGGGGCGAGTATGGCCAGCGGACCGAGCAGTGTGCAGGCCACTGCGGCGTAGCGGATCCGGCGTTGGCATGGTGAATCCGGGACCGTTCGCCACCGGGTGCGACTCCCTGTGGCGGGGAAGCCGCGGGCGGCCAGGTGCGGGGCACGGATGGCGGCATCCTGCAAGGAACCGAGGACCAGGGGCACGCTCCGCAGCCGCAGACGTTGGAACCACCCGGCATCCACACCGCGCAGTTGCTGCGCCTGGCCGATGGCGTGCTGTTTCCCGGCCAATTGGGGCAGCAGGAACAGGGTGGCCGCCACCAGGTAGCCCAGCTGCGGTGGCGCCTTGGACAGGTCGATGGCCGCCACCAGCTGGTGCCGGTCGATCAGCAGGGTACAGAGGATCCCGGCCACCACCAGCACCGCGGTGCGCAGCCCCAACGCAGCGGCCAGTCCCAGTCCTTCAGCGGTGATCGTGACCGGGCCGGCGGCCAGCAGGATCCGGGTTCCATGGGTTGCGGCCACCGCATGGATCAGCAGCTGGGAGGTGAAGGCCGGCAGGATGATGGCGCAGGAGAGCAGCACCAGTTTCCGGGCACAGTGTGCCCGGATCGCCAGGACCAGGCACCCGGTGATCACCGCAGCGCTGATCCACCAGATACCCGCCGCCGTGGTGGTGGCCACGACGGCGGCGGCCACGGCCAGGATGGTGAACGGGTGCAGGCTGCTGCCGGCCATTCGGTGGGTCCTACCTGGTTCCGCGCTGGCCCAGGACACGGTAGCGGCGCACGAAGTCGAAACCACCGCTCAACCGCCCCGGCAGCGCGTAGACCAGCAGGGCGGCCAGCAGAAAGACCAGGGCCTTGTCCCCCGGATCCGACAGCAGCGCCTGTTTGGTGACGGCCGAAAGCAGCGAATCCCCCATGGAGCGGAAGGCCGCCACCACGGCACCGGTCCCCACCCCGGAGGTGCCGCCGAAGACGAAGGCCGCCACCGGGGCGGAGATCACCCCGACCACTACCCCGGAGAACAGGCCGGCCACCGGAGCCAGGTAGACCCGGCGCAGCGCACCGAAGCGGGCAGCCGTCCCGGCCAGGAACCCGACCAGCGCGGCCCCGGCAGCAAAGGGCAGCACGGTGGGGGAAAACAGCGACCAGATCAGGGTGCCAAGCACGCCGGTAGCCGCCCCGGCCCGGCGTCCGGCCAGGAAACCGACCATGACCGTGCCGATCGAGTCCAGGTAGAGCGGGATCATCACCGAGCCGACGAGCTGGCCCAGCAGGATATTCAGTGCCAGCGCCACGGGGATCAGGGTCAGGGTCGAGACCGGCAGATCCGGCAGCACCGCAGCCAGCAGCAGGATGGCGGCGGCCAGGTAGGCGGCGAAGGTGGCCAGGGCCACCCCCTGGCCCAGCCCGTCGACCAGCCCGTCGGGCTGGGTGGTGACCAGCATCAGGTAGGTGCCGATCAGCAGTACGGTTCCGATGGTGGTCAGCAGGCGTCCGCGCTGCCGGTGACGGTCGCTTGTTTCGACCAGGATCAGGTGTGGTGACATGCTCAGGAAGTCCTCGAGTGTGGGTGTTACGCAGGTCCGCCCACATGGTTCGCGGGCGCACGGGGATCCGGGTCTATGTCACCTCGACCCGGTAGACGATTATAGCCCACTGGTGGTGGCGGTCAGGAGTTTGTGTCCACCGCCCTGGCCAGGGCGGCCAGCCGGGTTCCCAGCTCGGCGAACCCTGCGATTGGGTCGTTGCCGGTGACCACTAGGGCGTTGGCGGGTTTGCCCCACAGGCCGCGGAAGTCGGCCACGGTGGTGCCGAAGAGCAGCCGGGAGCCGGTTTCCACATCCACGTTCGCGGCCCGGGCCTGGTAGTCCAGGGTTCCGGCGGCAATGCCGGCGGCGAAGTAGTCGTGCACGTGGGCAATGTAGCCTTGGTCGTAGTCGCGGTGGAACTCGAAATAGAAACGCAAGGCGTCACTGAGATAGCGCAGCAACCGGTTTTCCGCGGTGCTGCGGGTTCCCGGTTCATCCTCGGCACGCACCTGCTCGGGTTCACCTCCGGCGGCGAGAGACAGCTGGTGGACGAAGTCGGGCTGCATTTCGAAGCGCTCGGTGGTATCCAGGGAGCACACGATCGGCAGCTTCGCCTCCTCCAACCCGGCGGCTGCGGCCGCCGTATAGGCGGCATAGACCTCGGCGGCCGCATGCGGATCCACGTGGGTGTTCCATTCGGCGGTTGGCGTGGTGTTGCCCTGGTAGTAGAAGGCCCCGCCCATGATCACCACCCGGCGCAGCAACCACGGGAGTCGCGGTTCACGGCGCAGGGCGAGGGCGAAGTTGGTCAGCGGGGCACTAAGCAGGGCCGTCAGTTGGCCGGGTTCGGCCCGGGCAGCTTCGATCCAGTAGTCAATGGCATCCAAATCCGCGTCCGGTCCCGGGCCCGGATCCGGAAGCGTCGCGTAACCCACCCCCTGCGGGCCATGGGTTTCCTCGGTGGTCACCAGCGGTACCTGCAAGGGCGCCCTGGCACCGATCAGCACCGGCACCCCGGGCCGCCCGCACAGTGCAAGCAGGGCGCGGTTGTTGGCGGCCACCGCCTCGGCATCCACGTTGCCCGGCGTGCTGGTCACCGCCACGATCTGCACGTGTTCGCAGGCACAGAGGTAGGCCAGGGCCAGCGCGTCATCGATCCCGGTATCGTTGTCGATCAGCAGGCGGACCGGTTCGGAGCCCGGGGTGTGCCCGGTACTGTCGCTAGCAGTCATAGATGTCCCTTCGGGAATCGCTACGTGAATCGGGGAGCACGCCGCGCGCTGCTCCGCCGGCAGGCCGGCACCCATCATCGTAGCCGAAGCCGTGCTCCACCTCGGCGAACTCAACTAGACTGAAACCTTGTGATGACTACGCAAGAACCAAGCGATCAATCCCTCTCCTCCAACCCGGCCAGCACCCTGTTGGCTTGGGTCGTGCGAATCGTTTCCGTCCTGGGAGTGCTCGTCTGCCTAGCAGCAGGCTTTGCTTCCGGTGGCGCACTGCTGCACGGCCATCCGATGTACCTGGTGCTGCTGGCCGTGGTGTTTCTCGCCAGTTCATTGGTCGCCATCCGGGCTTGGCGTACCGAAGTCTCCTCGCCCCGAAGACACCTCGTGTTGCGCACCGCCGGGGCCCTGGGCTCCGTACTCGTGTTCGCGTCGGTGTGGTGGTTGGCACCCTACTCCGCTCTCGAGCCCGCGCATTCGGCCATGGTCTCCGATCATCAGGTGACGGTGACCGAAACGGCGACCCGGATCGTCTTGGAGCCGGTGGAACCCGGCAGCCACTTGGGGGTATTTTTCCAGCCCGGCGCCAGGGTTGATGCCCGCGCCTATACTGCGGTTCTGCGGCCGCTGGCCGAGAACGGGCATACCGTGGTCATCCCGAAACAGCCGCTGGGCATCGGCTTTCTGGCCACCAACGCTTTCGCTGCGGTGCGCTCATCATTCGACCAGGTGGAAAGCTGGGTGGTTGGCGGGCATTCCCTGGGTGGGGTCGTGGCTTCCAATGACGCGGAGGCCTTCCACGTCTCACCTGGCCATCCGGTGCGCGGGTTGCTGTTGTTCGCGTCCTATCCGGTCACGGATTTGAGCGGGCTCAGTCTCCCGGTGCTCTCCATCTCCGGTTCCGGGGACGGGCTGGCTACCCCGCAGAAGATCGAGGCCTCCACGTCGTCGCTTCCGGTGGATACCGGGTACCTCGAAATCACCGGTGGCATCCATTCCTTCTTTGGTGACTACGGAATGCAGAACGGGGACGGCAGCCCGGAAATCAGCCGAGATCAGGCCCGTCAGGAGATCTCCCGGGCCAGCGTGGACTTCGCGGAGACGCTCGGCCGGTAAGACCGGGATTCCGTTACAGCGATTGCGGTAATTCCACACCCAATTCCTGTGCAATCCGGCGAAGGTCACTTACGGTGGTGGAATTCAGGCTCAGCGTGGTGTCCTCGGCCAGCTGCTCGGCAGTCGGCGCATTCTCCCCCGGTGCCCGCACAGGCCGGGCTCCGGGTTCCAGCTCTGTGTCCTTCACGTGGGCAATGAACTCCTCCACCTGCGCGGTGTAATCGTCCAGATCGCGCAGCTGCGCCACGTCCAAGGCAATGATCAAGGTGCCCTGCGCCTGTTCGCTCTCCCGGGCCGAGACCGTCTGAGAGCCGGAGAGCGCACCGCCCAGAGCCTCTACCAGCAAGGCGAGCCCGAATCCCTTGAATCCTCCGAATGGCTTGAGATGCCCGCCGGCTCCCGTCCATTCCCCGGGCACCTCGGAGCCGGCATCCTTCTCGAAGTGCAGGCGCCCCGAGGCCACGGCGCTGGTGGCAAAATCGATGACCATATGCGGTGCCTGGGCCCGCGGGATCCCGGCGGCAATTGGGTTGGTGGACAGCCGTGGCTGGGTACCGCCCGGCGGTAGCACCGACTGCAGCGACCCGTTGTTGTTGCCGAACACCAGGGTGATGACCCCGGCCTCTGCGGCCTCCTCGCAGAAGGGTGCGAAACGTCCGGCAAAGTCGCTGTTGCGTACCGTGACGGCGCTGATCCCGTGGTCCTTGGCCCGTTGCACGGCCAGCACCGTGGCATCACGCAGCGCGAAGTGCCCGTGGGTGCGGTTCCCGTTCAGGGTCACCAGTGCCCCGGTGTCCTTCTCGATGGTGGCCCGGGCCGCGGCGTTGGTGGTCCCGTCGGCGGCACGATCCACATATTCCGGCAGCCTGCGCAACCCGTGCGAGGGGTGGCCGGCCAGTTCCGAGGCCAGCAGGTGGTGGGCCATGTACTCCGCATCCGTCTGGCTGGCACCCACGGCGCGCATGCTGCGCACCGTGAAATCGCGCAAGTCAAGGGAGGAGAAGCTCGTCTCGTTTACCTGCTGGGTTACGTTGGTCACTGCCGCTCCTCGTGTCCGGTTCGTCGATCGCTGGTTTCTACGGATACTGCCCCACCGGGCGCCGGGATTCAACTTGGCGCCCGGACGGCCACAGCACGGGGTAACCTCCCGTGCCACCGGCATCCTTGGCGTACGGAGGTCGCCCCGGGGTGTCGTCCACGGTGGTCCGTCATCGCCAAGCACATGGTTCTGCTGCACCATGAGGGAACAGTTCCTGAACGCTACTTGTTGTTAAGAACGGAATGCGACACTTGCGATGCGACCCAACGAGAAGAAGTGCCACATAGCCGCACCATCGGGCAGGACGGCTAGAAAAGTCCGCTGAAGCGCCTGACGGATACCGGGGTCGAGGTGACTGTGGTCGCGCCCGATTCAGACGATTTCCTCGCCCTGGTCGACGATTGAGACTGAGGAGACACCACGGTGGATTTGACGCTGGACTAGGCTATTGCCGCATCATTGACGGGATAGCGAACAACAAGATGGTGCCCGCAGCAGCGATCTCCGGGCACCGTCCTGGTTAGAGTTCTACGATCTCGAATTCCATCAGATCCGCGCTGCTCGCCACAGGCTTCCTCGCATCTCCTCCGGCATGAGCCGCATCCGAACGCTGCGCCCGCCAGTTCTCGAAATCCTCACGGCTGGCCCACTGGGTGAAAACGAAGTAACGGTCCTCGCCCGCCACCGGGCGCAAGAGCTTGAAGCCCTCGAAGCCCGGGGAACCATCCACCGAGTGCTTGCGTGCGGCAAAACGCTTCTCCAGCTCCGGGCCAGCCTCACCGGGAACCTTCAGTGCATTGATGACGACAATCGACATGCTGGTTTCTTCCTTTCCGCGCCCGGCTGGTTCCGGGATATTTGACGCTTCGGCACCAGCCTACGCCCCATGGCGTGAAGAAGCCGTGCATCGCGTCATCGTCTGCCGTAGGCCCGGAACAGGTAGCCGCCAGACCCATTGGACGTTGATGTATCTATTCGTATGGATTACTGCGCCAGCCGGTACGCACGGTGTTTACTGGTGGCTGGAGCTGTGGGCGCAATGAGGCCATTGTCCACCATTCGACGCAATACCGGTCGCAGATGGCTCACCGAACGCCTCGTTTCAACGCTGATCTGGCGAACATTCAGCTCCGAGCGCTTCTCGAGCAAATCCACGACAGCCCGTTCCAGCTCACTGAGGTTGGTTTGAGCGTGAACTTGCAGGAAGTATCGCCCCTCGCTGGGAGAGTAGCCGACCAACCCGAGTCGTTCCATCCGCTGCAGCGCTACCTGCTGCTCCGACGTGTCAACACCCAACTGCAGCCGGAGTTCATCCAGGCTGGCCGAATCCAAATGGTGCAACAAGGCCAATGTCTGATCCTCCAGATTGCTTCGTTCCCCTCCCGGAAGGTCGGCCAGCCATCGGAGCATATCCGGATTCAGCAGGCCATAGCGACTAAGGGTTACCACGAACTGGGCAATGGAACTTCGGAACCCTGGCGCAGGGAGCCCACTTTGCTGCATTACCCCGCGCATACGCGGGATTCCGGAACCTTGGTTCTCACAGACTGATTCCGAACGGTCTCGAAATTCCACATCGGTCAACAGCTTGGACAGTACTTGGTTCCGGGAGCGAGACATGCCATTGTCTATGCTTTCGATCCGGCGTCCCCAGATGCCGCCTGGGCTATATACCTCCAAACGATCCGAATACAGTTCCACCCGCACCTGATCTCCTTGAGCGTACGAGCTGTAGTCGCGGTGGGTTACCGCATTCACCACTGCTTCTCGCAACGCTTCGACGGGGATTTCCGGAACCTCCTCGGCTCCTGCACCTCGCATCACACGTCGATGCCGCAGATTGCGCAAGACGACTTTGACCGTGTCATCAACCATGTCGGGTATAGCGCCCTCCAAGACTGCACTGTCAACGAGCCCCGTCCCCTGTGTCATATCCTCCTTGGATTTACCTGGATAGGCTGCGAAACTAATCATCAGCTGCCCGAAGAACTGCTGCGGGTATTTACCCACGGAGAGCAACCCGGCAAGCGTAGGATGCTCAGTATCGGTAGCGAGGACTTGAAGCCTGCGCAGGATTTCTGTTTGCCCCGAGGTTCCCACTACCGCACGCGGCCTTCGAGAGGACACCCTGTCAATGAGTTTTCGAACAAGTACTGGATCAAGATCGTCCATTTTCGCGTTCTCAACCGGAGCGTAATCTTCTCGACTGACATTCTCGATATTGGAAAGCAGGTAAACCTCATGCGTTCCGAGCTTGTGGTCCCCGTCTCCCATCCTCCCGAAGCTGCCGTTTTCCTTGCCTCGCGAAACGACAAAACACGGTTTCTGCGCAGCAGGTAACTCCGCGATTTCCAATACCACCACCTGATTGCCCTCGAAGACGAACTGGTCCAGGGTTGCGCTTGGTTGCGGAAGAACTTTGGCCGAAGGGCCCCTTAACCCCGCTTTCAACTGATCGATAATCTGCGAAGCATCGAAATCTGGCGAGGTCGAGAACCCATTGGCCTCATCCAGCCCCAGGATGATGATCCCCCCGGCAGTATTACTGAAAGCACTGACTGTCGCCCAGATACTGTCGCCGATTTTCCGGATCGTACGTTTCGCCTCCACACGCGCAGTATCACTGCCTAGCTGCCGGAGTTCACCCACGATCGACTGCAACGACTCGCCATCCATCGCATACCTTCCATAGATCACCGACGATTCAATTGTACCCACTGATCATCGAATAATCATCAGTGATGCCATCACTTTCCATAGTGACGCCATCACTGATGAAAGCCGCCAACGGGACCAGGCCCTCACTGCCAACCCGCGCGGCATGAGCTTTACTTGTCAATAAATAACCATGTCAGAAATCATTTATGCGTCAGTTTCAACGCGGTTCCTGCCCACCAATCCGTCATTTCTAGCCGCATCACCTCGCCATCACTTTGTTCACTGATAGCATCACTCTTAACACTGATGAACACAGTGGCAAAGTGACTGTGAAGTGACGGGAACAAACCCTCGGTTGCCCTGGTGTTCGGCATACGTCAAACCATGCCGCCTGTCGTGTATCGGCACCAATAGCGTCTTTCGAGGTCTACAGGTTTTCACCTGGCTGCGCCAACAACGGCCACAGGTTCAACGAGAACATCGAAAGCCTGTGCGACCTGCCCTGATTGCCAACCACGTCGCTCATTGTTCCTTGGGACTGCCGGCTTCACCGAAGGCAAGGACGAAGCAGGCTGCCGCCCCGGGCTCCCGATGGCCCAGGTTCCACGCCCAGGGTCACGGCAGACCCGTGCGCCGGAAAGTCCACAGCACCGTCCACCTTGGCGGCAGTGGGACAGGTGAATGCCGCCCGGTGGGTGGGGCTGACCTCCACCCCGTACCGCGCCGATGAGCTCAACGGGCTGATCACCATGCAGTGCGGTCCGATCCGCTACGACCTGGACTCGCCCTTGGCCGCCACCCGTGAACTGCGTATCCACCACACCGACTTCGAGCCCGAATCCCATGAGACGGACGGCGCGGGGATGCAGGAGCTGTGCAACGAGATCGCGCACGATGAGCAGCGGAACCGACAGATCGTGGAGTTGATCATGGCCGAACTGAGCGACGGGCGCCACTGCCTGGTGCTCTCGAACCGGACGCAACACATTCACAGCCTCACCGAGCTGGTCCAGGAAGCGGGGATCGAGGCACCGGTGATTGGATTACACGGAAAGCTGGGCAAGAAGGAACGGCAGGAGGTCACCGGCACACTGCAGCTGGTTGATGCTGCCGGCTTCGCCTACGTGGTCATCGCCTCGGACAAAATCGCCGACGAGGGGTTCAACCTGCCAGGGCTCGATACCCTGTTCCTGGTTTCACCGGTCAGCTTCAAGGGAAAGATCGAGCAATTGATCGGACGGATTCAGCGCACCGATGATGCGGAACGAGTCATCCAGATCCATGACTTCGTAGACTCGAACGTCGGCGTTTTCGAGGCCATGGCCCGTCGCCGCCATCATGTCATCCGAAAGCGTGGCTTCAACCTGTCTATGGCCAACCAAACGGCACTGTTGGCCGGCGACTGACTGCCGTCGGCACAAGTGTCACTGGCATGGGGATTGGGGCTATCAACCCGGTTCATGGCTACCATCCACATCGATTCGGCCGGTCTTCAACATCCAGCGTTCGAAAGGCCAAGTCAGGAACGGCAGGGTCGAGGAAACCCAACCGATGAGCAAGACCCAGACCTTCCACCGGAAGGTCACGGCGGCAAACAATGCGGCTGCGAGGTAGCACAGCCAGGTAATACCGTGTGCCCAGCCGAAGATCGTCACGCCAATGCCGTTGCCGTTGATCAGGTACTTGAAGGCCATCCCGGTGAGCATGCCCACCCACGTGAAGCACTCGACAAACGATACGACCCGGAAGATCGAGCGGGCACCACTTTGCCATCTCAATGAGCCCCTGTTCGCCATCGACTCTCTGCCTTTGACATCAACGACAGATTCAACGGCGGTCATTTTGGGCTCCTTGGATGGCTTCGTGACTGGTCAGTGACTCCAGCTAAGCATAGCCTTACTTCAGAGGCGAAAGGGTTCCTTGGTAACGCACGACACACCATTCTGCATGTCCGCGATTGATCTTCTCGACTCCCGTTGCTCGACTCCTCCGCAAGTTCCAAAGCAGGATGGCAGACGGGTTCCGGGGTTCCACTCAACTACCGGGGAATGACGATTTCGAAGATCGGATCTTCGCTTCCCGGTTGCAAGAAGGAAACCGTCAATTCATCCAGGAAGTTCAGCACCGTCAACGTGACCAGGGCTTCGGCATCAGGATCAGCCGTGCATTGAATCCGAGCATCACGCCAGTTCGACGACATTGTCGAGCACTGCTGGCTGACCTGCAGCCAGCCCCACAGGGCGCCGTCAGTCTTGACTTGCAGTTCGTACGTATCACCAGCGGTCATGCCGCTGGTGTCGATGGCGAACTCGTACTTCGGTGTCAGACCTCCGGTGACACGGGAAAGGCTGATTTCGGGTACGGTTATCTGCTGCTCCCCACCGTCCTCGGACGGCTCTTCGGTAGGTTTGTCCGTAGGTTCAGCGGTTGGCACAACCGTCGGCTCTTCCGTCGGTTCAACTGTTGGCTCAACCGTCGGCTCTTCCGTCGGATCAACTGATGGTTCGCTTGTCGGCTCTTGAGTCGGCTCCGCAGTCGGTGCGAACGTGGGTTCAGGCGAAGGCTCAACCGTCGGCTCCAACGAAGGCTCTTCGGTCGGCTCAACCGTCGGTTCTTCGGTCGGGTCAACTGATGGTTCGCTTGTCGGCTCTTCGGTCGGCTCCAACGAAGGCTCTTCGGTCGGCTCAACCGTCGGTTCTTCGGTCGGGTCAACTGATGGTTCGCTTGTCGGCTCTTGAGTCGGCTCCGCAGTCGGTTCAAACGTGGGTTCAGGCGAAGGCTCAACCGTCGGCTCCAACGAAGGCTCTTCGGTCGGGTCAACTGGTGGTTCGCTTGTCGGCTTTTGAGTCGGCTCAGCCGAAGGCTCAATCGTCGGCTCAACCGTCGGTTCTTGGGTCGGGTCAACTGTTGGGCTGATTGTCGGCTCCGCAGTAGGGCCAACAGTCGGTCCGCTCGATGGCTCCAGAGTTGGCTCCGCGGTAGGTGCAACCGTTGGATCCACAGGAGGCTCTTCTGACGGCTCCACCGTTGGTTCACCCGTTGGCTCATGCGAAGGCTCCAACCCGGGCCCTGCAGACGGTTCCACTTGAGGTTGCTCCGACGGGGACGGGGACGGCCTCCGGGAGGGACTGATGGAAGGAATCCGGGTGGGTTCTGGAGTGGCTTCATCTGCAGCCTCGTGCGCAGATCCTTCTCCAGCGTCACCTGGCTGCGCAGGATTGGCCAAAGGGGTTTGCGAATAATCTGGCTCGGCGACCAGAGGCGCCAGATCCTCCGTACCCGTTGTGGGCGCAGACGCATGGTCCTGAGAGTCAGTAGGTGCAGCCGAATTCGATTGTGCACTGCGTTCCAGTTCCCACATCAGGTGGTGCCCGGTGTCCGAATGATTGGAAGTATCAGGCTGTCCGCTGGCCCGGGCGTCAGAGCTGTCCATTGGCTGAACGGGCGAAGTCCCCGTCGGGCCTGCTGGCTCGATTGCTGCTGCGACTGGATTGTCAGCATCGGACTTGCCCCGCAGGTGAGACGTGATGCCAATAGCGGAAGCCACCACCGCTACCACGGTCAAGGCCACTGTGGCGGTCACCGCCACGGCACTACTTCCTGCTCCTCCCAGGACACCACCTGAGGTCGAGGCCGCAGAGGAGGAAGATCCCATACTGGATGCACCTGAGGCTGCTCCTGCCCCGGCCAGCACACCGGCCGCGGGCAGTCCCGTGGCCGTTGTTCCCCCAAGGACGAGGGGAACGATGATACCGCGAACCATGTTGCCTACCTGATCCAGCTCCAGGTACACCAGGCTGCACGAAGGGCAGGATTTCAGATGGGTCTTGACCGAACGCCTTTCGCGGGTGTTGGCCTTGCCCCTGACGTATCGCGGCAATTGTTCGCGAATTCCTGCGCAATCCGTCGGAATGTCCGCGGAGTCGTTGAGATGTGCGGCCAGGTAGGCCTCGCGCAACCCTTCACGGGCACGTACCGCCAGGGCAGAGACTGCATTGGCCGTCATACCAAGAATCGGGGCAACCTGTCGGGGCGGGAGCTCATCGACCTCGGTATGCCACAACACAGCCTTCCATCGCTCCGGGAGGGATTCGAACGCCTTGACGACTATTGCCGATTCGGCGCGTTTGAGCACATCATCCGAGTTGGAGTCTTCGGGGTAGAACTGCGCAATGTCATCGGTAACGATGCTTTTCGATGCGGCCTTGTTCCGGGAGAAAGCTTCCCGGGAGACCGCGGTCAATAGGTAGGCACGGAAGAACTCCGCCGGTCCCCTGCCCTGCGAGACAAGGTTGAATACCCGAAGGAATGCCTCGGACACGATATCCTCGGCTTCCGCGACATTGTCGGTATGCCGATGGGCGACAGACAGGGCAACCTGCTGGTGACGTTTGAAGAGGTTGGCTTGCGATTCGAGGCTCCCTTTTCGGACGCCCTGGATCAACTCGGCATCACTGGGTCCAGCTGATCCGATATCAGATTCTATTGCCACATACGTTCCCAAATGATGTCGAGGTCCGATGCAGTCACCTGACGCACTTGCCCGTTCCGCGCTTTAACGGAAACCAGCAGATGAGCTACGTCAGAAACTATACCGAGGCGGATGAGAATACGAAAGATCTGTTTCATCTTCGGCTTCCTGATGCGAACGTTCACGCACCTTATCACCCGTCAGCCATCGATTTGGTTCGCTAACTTGGCGATCGAATGCGTTGAACCCCCCATGAATCCAACCCATACGATCGCCAAGTAATCGCGTCCCGCTCGCAGCGGCAACAGCGACTACCGTCTAAACGTGATATCGAGTGAACAACAGGTTTTCACGATGTTCCGTATTTCGCTGTCATCAGTTAAGAGTCGTGAGCTAGTGGATCGTGACGCGGTTTCTGAAGAAATGTTGGAAAGTTTTTCAAGCCCCTGCCTCCAGTGACTCTGCACACAGATTTATGAGTGCGAAAAACGAGGCCAGAGCCCCACTGGTTTCGGAAGCTCCCGATACACACGAAAAAACTGAGCGCCCGGTTCTCCCCACAAGGGGGAGCCGGGCGCTCAGTTTTCAGTTGCTATCGATGGCTGTTAGCCATGGCGACGGCGGTTGCGGCGAGTGATCGACACACCTGCTGCTGCCAGGAGCGAACCCAGGAGCAGAATCGAGAGTGCTGCGAAACCGGTATTAACCAACTCTCCTTCTTCCTTCTGCTCTGGTGCCTTGGTTGGATCTTCCGAGCTAGTCGGCTCAGGAGTCGATTCGGACGGCTCAGGCTCAACCGGATCAGTCGATTCCGAAGGAGCCGGATCGGTCGATTCGGATGGCTCAGGCTCAACCGGATCAGTTGGCTCAGGTTCTGGCTCCTCATCTGGCAGCACGAAACCGAAGTCCAGCGTGCCATCATGGTCACCATCGTCGGTCAGATTCTCAGACTTGGCTTCCCAAGTCGATGAATCCTTCTCCCGGTTACCCTCGGTTTCCTTGGTCGGCACATAACCTTCCAAAGCTTCCTGAGAGCCCTCCTTATCGATCACGACTGTGTAGAACTCACCCTCGCCTAGCGGAGGAAGATTCTCGAAGACATAGTAGCCGTCCTTGTCGGTCGTAGTCGGACCAACTGGATTGCCGTAAATGTCCAGGACTTCCTTGCCATCAGGACCGATGAGCTTCAGAACGACACCTTCGATGCCCTCTTCGTCATCATCCTGCAAACCGTCCTTGTTCTTGTCGAACCAGACGTAATCGCCCAGGGAAACCTTCGGCTTCGATGGGTCAGTTGGATCTGTTGGATCGACGGACGGCTCAGTCGGCTCCGTCGGATCAACGGACGGCTCAGTCGGCTCCGTCGGATCAACGGACGGCTCAGTCGGCTCCGTCGGATCAACGGACGGCTCAGTCGGCTCCGTCGGATCAACGGACGGCTCAGTCGGCTCCGTCGGATCAA
>NZ_JAPCHW010000014.1 GCF_026107515.2 Glutamicibacter sp. MNS18
AACGGACGGCTCAGTCGGCTCCGGATCAGGATCCGGAATGATGAACCCGAAGTCCAAAGTCGGATCATGCTCACCATCAGTAGTCAGACCCTCAGACGTGGCTTCCCAAGTCGAGGAATCCTCCTCACGATTACCCTCGGTCTCCTTGGTCGGCACGTAGCCCTCCAAAGCCTCCCGCGAAGCCTCCTGATCGATGGTCACCTTGTAGGACTGCCCCTCTTCAAGAACCGGCAGGTCCTTGAAAATGTAGTAGCCATTCTCATCGGTAGTTACCGGACCAACAGGCTCGCCGTTGATATCAACAACGTCCTCACCATCAGGACCGGTGAGCTTCAGAACAACACCCTTGATACCGTTCTCATCCTCACCCTGCAGACCATCCTTGTCCTCATCGAACCAGACATAGTCACCCAGGGAAACCTTCGGAACATCCGGAATGATGAACCCGAAGTCCAAAGTCGGATCATGCTCACCATCAGTAGTCAGACCCTCAGACGTGGCTTCCCAAGTCGAGGAATCCTCCTCACGATTACCCTCGGTCTCCTTGGTCGGCACGTAGCCCTCCAAAGCCTCCCGCGAAGCATCCTGATCGATGGTCACCTTGTAGGACTGACCCTCTTCAAGAACCGGCAGGTCCTTGAAAATGTAGTAGCCATTCTCATCGGTAGTTACCGGACCAACAGGCTCGCCGTTGATATCAACAACGTCCTCACCATCAGGACCGGTGAGCTTCAGAACAACACCCTTGATACCGTTCTCATCCTCACCCTGCAGACCATCCTTGTTCTCATCGAACCAGACATAGTCACCCAGGGAAACCTGTGGCTTCAGGACAACGCCGGCATCCCAGGTCGGATCAATACCTTCGGAAGCACGAACTTCCTGATCGGTGTAATCCTTGGTCAACGCGGTATTCGAATCATCCAAAGTGAACTTGATCGTCAGACCAGTCTCAGGATCAGCATCCGAATCACGGGCATCCTGCTCATCGCCCTCACCCGAATCCTGCGAAGTGAACTTGTACTTCACAGCCTGAGCCTCGGTCAGCTCGAACTTGATCTGGTACTCACCAGCCGGCAGTTCATCAAAGATGTAACGGCCATTCTCGTCGGTTGTGGTCTCGGCAATCTGGGTACCCTCGCCATCAAGCAAGAACACCTTCACACCTTCAAGAACCTCATCATCACCCTGGATGCCATCCTTGTTCTCATCAACCCACACGTAGTCACCCACGGCATAGGTCTTCAAGACAACGCCGGCATCCCAGGTCGGATCAATACCTTCGGAAGCACGAACTTCCTGATCGGTGTAATCCTTGGTCAACGCGGTATTCGAATCATCCAAAGTGAACTTGATCGTCAGACCAGTCTCAGGATCAGCATCCGAATCACGGGCATCCTGCTCATCGCCCTCACCCGAATCCTGCGAAGTGAACTTGTACTTCACAGCCTGAGCCTCGGTCAGCTCGAACTTGATCTGGTACTCACCAGCCGGCAGTTCATCAAAGATGTAACGGCCATTCTCGTCGGTTGTGGTCTCGGCAATCTGGGTACCCTCGCCATCAAGCAAGAACACCTTCACACCTTCAAGAACCTCATCATCACCCTGGATGCCATCCTTGTTCTCATCAACCCACACGTAGTCACCCACGGCATAGGTCTTCAGGACAAACCCGAAGTCCAGAGTCGGATCGTGTTCACCATCTTTGGTCAGACCCTCAGACGTGGCTTCCCAAGTCGAGGAGTCTTCCTCGCGATTGCCCTCGGTCTCCTTGGTCGGAACATACGGGGCAAGGGCGTCCTTGGACTTTTCGCGATCAATGGACACCGTGTACGACTGGCCCTCATCAAGAACCGGCAGGTTCTCAAAGGTGTAGTAGCCGTTCTCATCGGTCCATGTTGGCTCAACGGGGTTGCCGTAAACGTCGAGGACTTCTTCTCCATCAGGCCCGGTCAGGACCAGCAGGACATCCTTGATGCCTGGCTCGCCATCATCCTGCAGGCCATCCCGGTTCTCATCAACCCATACGTAGTCACCCACCGAGACCTTTTCCTTCTCCTCAGGAGTGAAGGTGATACCGGTCTTGATTGGTTCCTGGCTACGGTAATCGGTCGATCCGTTGACCTCGGCCTCGGCCGAGTAGCCGAACGAGTTCCACGCCGGGGCGAATTCACTTGCGCCATCGGGCATTTCCGTGGCCGAGATGGTGGTGAAGGTCAAGCCGATGCTTTGCCCCGGTGCCAAGCCCTCTGGGAAGTCCAGGACCAGCTTCAGGCCCTTGATTTCCTTGGGGTTGACCGGACGCTCGGTAGTCCAGTTGTCTTCACAACCGGCCCACGGATCCTGCGCATTTCCACCGGTTGGCTTGCACGAGGCAGGATCACCGGTAAGGTAGGACAGCACCATTTCAGTTCCTTCGGGAACCACTGGGAGCTTGACGTCCTGCAGGGTCGGAACCCATTCGGTGCCGCGAGGGGTACCGGCCTGGGAACCGGTTACGCCGGTGTCACCCACGTATGGGAAGACATCCAGGATTTCCACATGCTGCGCATTGACATTACCGGTGTTGGTGACGCTTACTTGCCATTCGGCGGTGCCGCCTGGCTTGGTCTGCACGATGCATGGGTAACGGTAGAAGCCGCCGTCAAACTCGTAGCAGGCTTCATCGTTCTCGATCTTGGAGTTGACGTTGTAGATACCGGTCGGTTCGGTCTGCTCGCCGGTGAAAACCTCGCGAACGAGTTTCCGTGAGGAATAGGCCTGGCCTTCGATAATTCCAACAGTCTCGCTGTCCTTGACCTCTTCCAGGTTATCGCCGGTGAAGGTGACCTCGTTGGTCAGGTCTTCATTGGCGGTCACGCCACCGCGTACGGCGGTCGGCAAAGTCACGGTGAACGACTCACCTGGGTAGAGCTTGGTGCCCTCCGGGAAGGTGAACTCGAGCAGCGATTCGTTCTGCGCGGCCTGGACTGTCGAAGTGTCAATCGAGGTGCCATCCGGCGCCTGGTTGAACTTCTTGTCAAAGGCGTAGCTCACCGAAGTCGCCCAGTCAGGTTCCAGCACCAGCAGGGGCCCCTGATCATCACTTGGCAATTTGTCGGTGATGACCGGATTCAGGATGGCGTCGGTACCGTTATTGGTCACGGTGAACGTGTAGTTGAACGCACGTCCCGGAGCAATCTTCCCGTTAGCGGCATCCGACCACTTGTCAACATTGGCGCCGGTGGTACCTTCGTTGAACACGAGGTCGGCGTCGGCGTTGTTGGTTTCGTGGTCCTTCCCAAGACGGGAGACCTCTGCGGTGGCGGTGTTCTCTACCATCGAGGCTTCTTGTTCACCAGGGTTGATCGTCGCACCATCGATGCTGATCAGTTCACCACTGCGTAGCGTGTAACGCGGCAGGACGTTGAATTCAATCCTGGTGTCGAGATTCGACAGCTCGTCGTAGTTGTCGGTCGTCGTGGTGTATCGAATACCCTGGACGTCCTCGTTCGCCGGAACTGACGTGGTCCAGTCGCCACCGTCGACGGTCAGCTGGCCATCGACTGAGCTGAAGGTTGCACCAGTGAAGTACTCTATGGTGACATTACCGCCGTTGCCTCCCGGTTGGGGGTTCCAGCCCAGGAAGTTCACCGAGTTCCAGAACGTCGGATCGACATCCGCGATCTGAACGAAGTCGGCCTTGTGCGTGCCACTGTTGACGTTCAGCGTCACCTTGACGGGCGCTGGATTGCCTCCGCTCGCGAAGAAGTCCAGAGGACCCTCAGGGTTGAAGGTCTTGGTCAGTACCGGGTTCAGATCCACCGAATTCTCGGTGATGATCTCCAAGTTGGCTTCGGGTTCCTTTGTTGCAGTTGGATCACCCTCGCGCTCAATGGTCGACACCGCAGTGTTAGGCAGGGTGTACCCACGAATACTGCGCTCGGGATCCAGTTCCGCAAGCGCCTTGTCAACAGGCTGTTCCGTGCCGCGCAGGGTATCGCGCAGTTCGGTTCCAACGGTAAGCCAGATTTCGGTGTCCCGCGGAATCGACTGTTCATCGATCTTCGCCAACGTGAATTCGAAACCGATCACTTCATTCCATGACCGTCCGTCAGGAAGGGAAGCGTTAAGCGCATCCGTGCCCTCGAGGGTGATGTCACCTTCTGCGGTCTTCAGCACCAGAACAGCCAGATCTGCAAGGGCTTCATTAGAGATCTGGGCGGTCACACCAGTGATATCAACATAGCTGAACGGGTTGGTGGTACCCTCCTGCGGGTCGACGATCGACAGTTTATCGACGGAGTAGGTCGAGGTGTTCTTGGCCCAAAGACCCAGGGTGCTCGATGGATTCATGTCCGACGGCTTCTGGACAATGACGTTAGAGTTCCACCATTTGGAGCTTTCCAGCTGCAGGTCTTTGTCAACCCATACCGAACCGGTGACATCATCGCCGTTGTTCACGCCCAAGACGTTGTCGGTCTCAAGCCCATGGTTGAGTACCTCGGTCACTTCGAACTCAAGCTCGGCCCGGACGTCCTGCCACTCAGGGAAGGTTCCTTCTTCGCGGGTGTAGGTGATGCGCACACCGTTGACGTCTGCCTCAAGTGCGGTGTCCCCGATGGCTTCGCCTTCGGACACGGCAATAAGCGCCCAGGTTTCCCCGCCGTCCTTGGTCACCTCGACGAGAACCTTGCTGGCTCCCCGAGTCTCTTGGACGGAGACGCTGGTGGCCTTGAAGCCACCGTCAACCATGTTCTCGAAGATGTCGGTCTGGATGATTTCCCGAACGTCCATGTTGGTCTTGTCGCCGTCAACCTTGGTGTTCAGCCACACGGTGGTCTTATCACCAACGATGCCTTCGATGCGGTGAGGGGTGAAGCCCTTACCACCGATCAAAGCGTAGGTCGGCTCCTCGGCGATCAGAGTGGCTTCGGCCTCATCCTCGACCACGTTCGGGTTCCCTGAAGGGGTCCCTTGGCCCAGGACAACGTTCTTGAAGCCTTCGTCACCGGATACCTCGGTGGCCAGGACATCGAATTCGAAGTTGAATCCTGCGCCTGGTGCGAAGGTACCGTCGAAGGAGATCACAAAACCGCTGACATCGATGCCCGATGGCAGTCCTTCAGGTAGCGAAATCGAACCGTTGACGTTGGACAGGGTGTAGTCGCTGCCGTTGACGGTCAGCACACCTGACGACGCATCCTCAGGCCAGGTGCCGCCAACGAACTTCTCGAAATCGATGCCTTCACCAAACGGAGAAGTACCCTCTGCGGGCTCCGTCAGGGTCAGGTTGGTCAGATTCCGGTTGGATGTGTTGGTCAGGCCAAGCTTCACGGTTGAAGCGTTCTTGCCGTCACCGATCTCGGCGGCATCACCTGCAACGACCCGCTCAGGCGAGAAGGACTTGGTGGCGTCTACCGCGTAGCTTGCCGACTCGATCACGAAGCTGTCCTCAGCCGTGAACGGGTCGTTCTTTTCGCCGTTAGGGAGTTCGGCGACAATGCTTGTCTCATTTGTCACGACAACCGCTTCGGCACCGTCGCGAACGACGGTGTTCAGCGAAATCGAGCCAGCCGAACCGTTGACGACGATGCCGCCTTCGGTCTCGGTGGAATCCGATGACGTGAAGACAAATTCAAAACCGGTAATGGTGGATAGATCTAGGTCCGACGGGAACGCGGGTGGCGCGTTCGGAGCGGCCGTATCCAACGTTGTCGGTTCATTATCCGGTGCAACATAGTAGGTCACGGTCAGCTGGTCGGCACCCTCTGGATACACAATCTCGCCGAAACCGGTGAATGCAACGTAGCTGAACGGATCCGATGCACCGGAAGGCTCCTGGATGGTCAGCGACTTGGCGCCCACCTTGGAGGTGTTCTTAATGCCTCCCAGGGTCGCAGTGGCTTCAGCACCCGAGTGCTGCTCCACCTTGTCTACGGACCATTCCTTGGAAATCTGCGCATTCGGAGCCAGATCGATCGTTGGAACGACAGCCGGGGCTTCGTCCTCGATCTGACCGGTGTCCGAGGTCAGCACGGCCTTGTTGATCAGCTGCTGCCCGTTGTACTTGGGGTCGGCGTCATCCGGCATCTTGGCCGTGATGTTGATCGTGTACTCGGCGCCGTCGTTGATGCCTACCTGGCCCGGTCGGTCTTCCGCGGTCTCGTTGAAGGTCAGAAGCACCTGCGAGCCGTCTTCGGCCCATTCCTCGGTGACAACCTCGTCGAAGCCCACGTAGTCGATGCCCTGCAGGACCAATGGCTCAGGCAGCAGATCGAGCAGCGTGGCGTTCGTGCACGGGTTGGTGATTGATGAGCAACCCAACGTGATCTGGTAGCTAACCCGATCACCCGGCCTGATTTCGTTGGCGCTGGACAGCGTCTTGGTCAAGTACATGCCGTCCCCGACAGCCGCCGGGGTCACCACGTTGGTTGATGATTGATCGTTATCTTGCTCGCTGCCCTCTTGATCCGTCGAAGCTGTGTCTTGCAAGCCCACTTGTGTGGTCTTCAAGCCTGTTACAGCCGAACCGGAGGCAGGTGCTGCCATTGCTGGCGTCACCCCAGCCATTCCGACTCCGACGGTGATCGCGAGGAATGCGGCAAGCAAGGATCTCCAGCGCTTTGGCGCGCTGGAGTCATGCTTTGAATGCATTATTTATTTCCCCAAATTACCGATAAGAAAGTGGGGTGGCACAACCAGCCCGCCTGATTCCCTAAGACCAAGCTTCCCCCACGTTGGACAGCCTGAGTCTAACAATCATTTCACTTGGGCTGATTTAGAATCTGACGGCACTAACCCAGAAGCGCCATCGCCAAGATGATGAAAAAATGGGCATTATAGTCACTGATTTCCGTAACCTCAAGATGTGATTAACAGAGTGCACATCCACCCATAATGGGCCTTCGCGAATCCACCGCGTGGACAGGCAGTGCGATCGGGCGCCGGCGGTCAGAAGCAACCCCGGCGAATCAAGAGATTAAAAGTGCTAAAGCAACGAAAAGGTGTTTCCGACTTGGAAGTTTGTTAATTGTTCTCAGCTTCGCGACGCACCTCACACATCATGATCCCGCGCAACCCGGTCCGTAGGATGACTGCCATGCGCGCACCACGAGGAAGCCAAAAAAAGCCTCAAGAGGTCATGAGGTGACTAAAGTCATACCGATTAAGCGCTTATTGACGAGCAAGGCTTTCCCGGGTTTCGGGCGAGATAGAGATTTACGGTAACCCGAATCAGAGCACTCGGCTGCGAAAGTTCACCCTCAGAATCACCCTTGCAATGGCTCTCGTGCTGCTTTTCATCCGATTTTCGGGAAGGTCCAAAGCTGTGCGCTCGGTGCAGCCTTTCCAGTGAATTTGCGGAGGCTGGAGAGCTCGTGACTTCTGGAAACCTGGTTTCCAACTATCCCGAACTCTCACGAAGTCTTTCGCAAGCTGCCCGGTCATGGTTGATCGTCTGACTCCCCGAGGTTGGCCTGTGCTACCTACATCAGGGTCCCGGGCGCCCGGAGGACACACCCCGTCGGTTCCCACAACGAGTCGCCCCGGAACCGTGGATACACCATCTGTAGCATTGACAACATCAATCCTGGGGTGCCTTGACGCAGCAAGAAGCCGGCCCTTGGGCCTCATTGAAATGGCATTCCATTGAGACCCAGAGCCGGCCGTGTATGGCGAAAATGCTCCGCCGTCAATATTGGGTGATTCGCTCCTACTCGCCGCGACGAATCAGCTTGCCCTTCGGGGAAGCGAAGTCAACGTCCTGGCCACCCACGATGGAGGAACGCACGACACCGGCCAGGGTCTTGCCGTGGTACGGCGAGATCGGGTTCTTGTGGTGCAGCTTGTTCACGTCCACCACGAACGCTTCTTCGGGGGCGAACACCGCGAAGTCGGCGTCGTTGCCCAGGGCAATGGAGCCCTTGTTCTTCAGCCCGGCCAGTTCGGCGGGTTTGGTCGACATCCAGTTGACCACCTGTTCCAGCTCGATGCCGCGCTGCTTGGCTTCGGACCAGATCAGCGGCAAGCCGAGCTGCAGCGAGGCGACCCCGCCCCAGGCCACGCCGAAGTCGCCGTTTTCCACGTCTTTCAGGTCAATGGTGGACGGGGAGTGGTCGGAGACGATGCAGTCGATGACCCCTTCCTCCAAGCCCTTCCACAGCAGCTCCCGGTTGGAGGCCTCACGGATCGGTGGGCAGCACTTGTAGGCGGTGGCCCCGTTCGGGATTTCCTCGGCCAGCAGGGTCAGATAGTGCGGGCAGGTTTCCACGGTGATCTTCACACCGTCGGACTTCGCGGTTTTGATCATGGCCAGCGCATCCGAGCTGGACAGGTGCAGCACGTGGGCGCGGGCTCCGGTCCACCGGGCACGTTCGATCACCTGGGCGATGGCCACGTTCTCCGCGCCACGGGGGCGTGATTTCAGGAACCGTTCGTACTGGTCGCCTTCCGCATCCGGGGCCCGGTCAATGGCGTGGGAGTCCTCGGCATGTACGATCATCAGCGAGTCGAAGGACTTCAGCTCGATCATGTCCTCCTCCATCTCATCCACGCTCAATGAGGGGAACTCATCCACGCCGGAGTGCAGCAGGAAGCACTTGAAGCCGAAGACCCCGGCATCATGCAGATCCCGCAGGTCCTGCTTGTTGCCCGGGATGGCCCCGCCCCAGAAGCCGATGTTCACATACGCCTTGGTACTGGCCGCTTCGCGCTTGATCTGTAGCGCCTCGAGGTTCACGGTGGGCGGGATGGAGTTCAAGGGCATGTCCACAATGGTGGTCACGCCGCCGGCTGCGGCGGCCTTGGTGGCAGATTCGAAGCCTTCCCATTCGGTGCGTCCTGGTTCGTTGACGTGGACATGGGTATCGACCAGTCCCGGAAGCAGTACCTCGTCGGCGCCGAGCTCAATGACGCGGTCAGCAGTGAGGTTATTGCCCAAGGGCTCGATCGCCACGATCTTGCCGTCCTTGATGCCAACCTCGCGGGCGGTGATGCCCGCAGTGGTCAGGATCCGTTCCCCACGCAGGACCAGGTCGAAGTGGGTGGTGGATTCGGTATTGCTTGAAGTCTCGGTTTCGGTGCTCATGGTTTTCCTGATTCCTTGGGGTAGTTCCTCTTGTTGTCTTCGGCTGGCGATATTCAGCCTTGCCGGACAGGATCCGCAACGTGCTCGGCTGCGATAACCTGCCCAAGTTGTTCTCCGGCCTTGGAAACCAATGCCGCCGCGCGACTCATCGCCTCGGACGGGTCCTCGACCAGGTCCACCAATGCCACGGTGTGCCTGATTCCCGCGCTGGCCAGTTCCTCGTCACCAAGGGTGGTGCGCCCGCACACGGCGTAGACCGGCACTCCCCGGGAGCCAGCCAGTTCGGCGACTCCGATCGGGGTCTTGCCTTCCAGTGACTGGTGATCCAGGCTTCCCTCACCGGTAATCACGGCATCCGCACCTTCCAACGCCTCGGCCAGCCCGGTCAGCTCCAGCACCACGTCGATCCCACGGCGCCGTTTCGCACCTAGCAGGGCCATGGCGGCATAACCCATGCCACCGGCAGCCCCGGCACCCGGGTTCTGTCGGTACCCGGTGCCCAGCTGTTCTTCGAGCACCCCGGCGAAGTGCCCCAGCGCCGCATCCAGTTCCCTGACTTGCGAATCGCTGGCCCCCTTTTGCGGGCCGAAGATGGCGGCGGCCCCGTTCGGCCCGGTCAGTGGATTGTCCACATCCGCGGCCAGGACCATACTGGTTCCGGCCAGCAGGTTTTCCAATGCCGTGAAGTCGATCCTCGCCACATCGGCCAGGGCCGCTCCCCCGCCGGGAAGTTCGCGGCCTGCGCGGTCTTTCAGCAAGACCCCCAGCGCCTGCAGCATGCCGGCCCCGGCATCGGTGGTGGCCGAGCCCCCAACTCCCAGGACGATCTGGGTGGCCCCGGCCTGCAGGGCGTGTTTGACCAGTTCACCGGTCCCGTAGCTGGTGGCGGTCAGCGGTTCTTTCCTGCCTCCGGGCAGGACATCCAGTCCCGAGGCCGCGGCCATCTCGATGACCGCCGTGTCCCCGTTGGTGGCGTAAGCGGCATCCACCGGCTGGCCGGTGGGACCCGTCACCGTTACCGTCACCTGTGTGAAGCCGGCGGCCAGGGCGGCGTCCACTGTTCCCTCGCCACCGTCGGCTACCGGGACGGTGACCGTATCGAGCTGCGGGATCGAACGGGCCAGGCCGCTGTGCAGTGCGGCGGCGACCTCGGCACCGGTCAGGGTGCCCTTGAATTTGTCGGATGCAATCACGATCTTCATGTCCTTGCCGCCTTTCCACTGGTCGTTGCTTGCGGGTCTTCTATGCCTTGTCTGGGCCGGCCCTGTCAGGGTGGGCCCTGCCGCAAAGGCCGAATGGTGCCTCCGGTCACAGTGTCACTGTAACCATTGTGCACGCATTCGGCCCCGCGGTGAGGTGCTAGGTGAGTTTGACGACTGCCTAGCGGATGCTGAGCGTTTTCGTGCCCAGCGGCACCAGAGCGGTCGGAGCATCCGACGCCTCCAGTGCAAGATCCTCGAACTCATTCACCGCATCCAGTTGCGCGCCCATGGCGATATTGGTGACCTTTTCCAGGATCACTTCCACCACTACCGGAACCTGGTGTTCGGCGGCCAGTCGGTCCGCTTCGGCGAAGCCCTGGGCCAGGTCGGCCGGATCCTCGATGCGGACGGCCTTGCAGCCCAGACCCTCGGCCACCTTCACATGGTCCACCCCGTAGCCGTTGGTTTCCGGGGAGTTGATGTTATCGAAGCCCAGGGACACGTGGTAGTCCATCTCGAAGGGGCGCTGCGACTGGCGGATCAATCCCAGGTAGGAGTTGTTGACCACCACGTGGATGTACGGCAGATTGAACTGCGCACCCACGGCCAGTTCCTCGATCATGAACTGGAAGTCGTAGTCTCCGGAGAGAGCCACTACCTTCTGTCCCGGCTTGCCGCGCACCACACCCAGTGCGGCCGGTCCGGTCCAGCCCAATGGGCCGGCCTGTCCGGCATTGATCCAGTTCCGTGGACCGTAGACGTGCAGCATCTGCGCACCGGCGATCTGGCTCAGCCCGATCGTGGAGACATAGGTGGTGTCCTGGCCGAAGGCCGCATTCATCTCCTGGTACACACGCTGCGGCTTGATCGGCACGTTGTCGAAGTTGGTCTTGCGGTGCCCGGTGGACTTGCGGGCCGTGGCCGCATCGGCCCAGGCCGAGTAGTCCGGCAGGGTACCTGCGGACTTGCGCTCACGCACCACTTCCAGGATTGCGTCAATGGCCGCCCCGGCATCGGAGACGATGCCCAGGTCCGGGGTGAAGACCCGGCCGATCTGGGTCGGTTCGACATCCACGTGGATGAACTTGCGATCCCCGCGGTAGGTATCCAGGCCACCGGTGTGGCGGTTGGCCCAGCGGTTACCCAGTCCCAGCACCACATCGGATTCCAGGAAGGTCGCGTTGCCGTACTTGGTGTGGGTCTGGATGCCCACCATGCCCGACTGCAGGCGGTGGTCATCCGGGATGGCACCCCAGCCCATGAGTGTCGGGGAGACCGGAATGTTCAGTTCCTCGGCCAGTTCCACCAGCTTGTCACTCGCGTTGGCGTTGATGATCCCGCCACCGGCGATGATGATCGGCTTGGAGCCGGCGGTGATCAGGTCCACGGCCTTCTCGGCCTGGATCCTGGTGGCCTGCGGGTTGTGCACCGGCAGCGGTTCGTAGGCGTCGATATCGAATTCGATCTCGGCCAGCTGCACGTTGATCGGCAGGTCGATCAGCGCCGGACCGGGACGGTTCGAGCGCATGATCTGGAAGGCCTTGGCAAAGGTCCCGGGGACCAGACCCGGCTCCAATACGGTGACCGCGTACTTGGTGACCGGCTTGGCGATGGACTCGATATCCACGGCCTGGAAGTCCTCCTTGTGCAGCACGCTGGTGGGGGCCTGGCCGGTGATGCACAGCATCGGGATGGAATCGGCGATCGCGGCGTACAGGCCGGTGATCATGTCGGTGCCGGCCGGCCCGGAGGTTCCCAGGCACAGGCCGATCTTGCCGGTGGCCCGCGAGTAGCCGTCCGCGGCGTGGGAGGCACCTTCCACGTGGCGGTGCAGCGTATGGCGGATTCCGCCGTGCGCCTTCATGGCCGAGTACAGCGGGTTGATGGCGGCTCCGGGAAGGCCGAACGCCTCTACGGCGCCCTCCTTCTCCAGGATCTGAACGATGGCGTCGACGGCGCGCATCTTGGGCATGGGGATCACACATCCTCTTGTGGGGTGTTCGGCCGGTAGCCGGCCTGAAAAATTGGTATTTGGAATTTGACCTGCGGTGGGTCCGGGCAACGTGGGTACGGAGCAATCACGTAGGCCCGTAGGTTCTGCGGCTCATCACACCTCAACCGACCGTTGCCATGAGCACGTGGGAGCCGGCGGTGGCTGGCGCAATGCCCCAGCCCAACAAGGGAGTCAGGGAATCACTGGTCTCGTTGCCGCCGGTCCCCTGGCACGGTACGACGTTCTCACCTGGGCCACTACGTACCGTTGCCCGGCCCACCGCAGGAGTTGGTGGGGTTCCTAGTCGCTCTTGCCGCTCAGGCGCTGTACGCCGCGGAAGAGTCCTGAGTGGTCCAAGGCCCCGTCCCCGCTGGCTACGGTGGAGCCGACGAGTTGGGCGACCAGGGAACCGAGCGGGAGGATGACGCCGGCTTCACGGGCGGCGGAGGTGACGATACCCATGTCCTTGTTGTGCAGGGCCAGCCGGAAGCCGGGACCGAATTCGCGATCCAGGATCTTCTGGCCCTTCTGGTCCAGCACCTTGGAGCCGGCCAATCCACCGCCCAGCACCTGCAGGGCCGAGTCGGTGTCCACCCCGTAGGCTTCGAGGAAGACCACCGCTTCGGACAGGGCCTGGATGTTGGAGGCCACGATCAGCTGGTTGGCTGCCTTGACCGTCTGACCGGAGCCTGCCGGGCCGACCAGCACAATGGTCTTGCCTACGGCTTCAAGTACCGGCTTGGCGTCGGCGAAGTCTGCTGGTTCGCCGCCGACCATGATCGACAGCACCCCGTCAATGGCCCCTTGTTCGCCGCCGGACACCGGGGCATCCAGGGGGCGCAAGCCGGCGGTGCGGGCATCTTCGGCCAGGCGCACCGAGACATCGGGGCGGATGGATGAGTTGTCAATCCAGATGGCCCCGGCCTTGGCGTTGGCGAAGACCCCGTCCTCGCCGCTGACCACGGCTTCGACATCCGGGGAGTCCGGGACCATGGTGATGATGACATCCGCGTCCCTGACCGCCTCGGCCACCGAGGCGGCGGCGGTACCGCCGGCTTGGGCGAGTAGCTCGCTCTTGTCTGTGCTGCGGTTGTAGCCGGTGACATTGAAGCCGGCGGTGAGTAGGTTCTTGGCCATGGGAAGGCCCATGATGCCCAGGCCGATGAAAGCGACATTCTGCGACATGGTGGTTACTCCAAAAGTAGTCTCTGGCCCGTGGACCGGGCGGTTCGTTATTAGGCGTGGGTGTCCGCGGTGGCCAGCCACTGGAATGCGGTGGCTGCCTCCTGCTTGTATTCCAGGGCCACCTTGCCGGTGTAGCCCAGTTCGCGGGAGCGTTCGATCCACTGGAACAGCGGGAGGTTACCGGTTCCCGGTGCCCCGCGCCCCGGGGCGTCGGCGATCTGGATATGACCGAAGTCCTTGGCGTGGTTTTCGATTACGGCAGCCACGTCATCACCGTTGACCGCCAGGTGGTAGAAGTCGGCGAGCAGTGCGATGTTTTCGCTGCCGGCGGCCTTGACCTTGTTCACCACGTCCAGCGCGTCTGCTGCGGTCTTCAACGGGTAGGCCTCGGTGCCGGAGACCGGTTCGATCAGCACGGTGCCCCCGATGCCGGCGATTCCCTCGGCGGCGGCCAGCAGGTTCTTCAGGGCCAGCTCGTCCTGTTCGGCGGCGGTGTAGTCCTGCTGCCGGTTGCCGTACAGGGCGTTGAAGGATGCGCATCCGGTGGCCTCGCCAATGGCGGCCACTACGGCTACGTTGTCCTTGAACTCCGAGCAACGGCCCTTCCAGGACACCAGACCGCGGTCTCCCGCTGGCATGTCGCCGGCAAAGAAGTTCAGGCCGTCCAGCTGCACGCCGGCGTCCTTGAGCGAGTTGATGAATTCGTCCACCTGCTTGTCCCCCGGGACGGCGTCGGCGAAGGGCCACCAGAATTCCACGCTGTCAAAGCCCGCGGCCTTGGCGGCGGCGGCACGCTGCAGCAGGGGCAGTTCGGTCAACAGTATCGAGCAGTTCAGGGTGTAAGTCATGGTTAGCCACCTTCACGAGCCGGGAGTAGATTCCACTTCATGGAATTTATGTTTTGCCTTATGAAAACTTTAGGAGGAGAGGTGGATCACTGTCAAGGGGTGATTGCCCGGGAGTGCCCACATATTGGATAACAGCAGGTCACTATATACCCACAGGGGTTCACACGGCATCCAGGCATTGCGCCCGCAGTCCCAGCGTATCCAAAAACCCGCTCCGGCCGACCCATTCACCTTTCGCGATACGGAATAGTTTCATTTCGCTGTATGGAATTTGGATTTTCCCTTGCGGAAATCGCTGTATACCCCTACAGTTAGAGCACCATTAGTGATGTGGCACACATCTCGGAGTTTCGCTCAGGAGCAGCCATAATGAATACCATCTTTATCCAGGACCATCTGGCCAACGGAGCCCAGTGGATCCATCGCTCGCACTATGCGGCCAACCGCAACGCGGCCCTGGCCGGCCACTACGCCGGATACAAGGACACCTTCTTGCGGGTCTGATCCACATTTCCTTTTGCCCGGGCCGACGCATTCTTACGTCCCCGCTGCTGTTTGTTGCACTACCCCTGCAGGGGTTTACGTGCCGTCACCTCTTCCGCCCCGGAGCCCAAGGCTCACCTCGGGCATATTCTTCCGGTCTGCCCGTGCGCCGCCAACACCGCCACTGGCTGCAGGCCGGCAAAGCAAAAGGAACAACGCAATGTCGATCCACCAACCGACCGCTACACCCAACGGGTCGCAGCCCAGTGAGATTCCCCAGGGAATCGATCCGAGCAATCCGCACCAGCTTGCCGCCTCGCTGTATAACGAGGACCTGGCACCCACCGCCCGCAAGGGACGCACCTGGAACTCCTACAGCATCTTCACCCTGTGGGCCAACGACGTGCACTCCCTGGGTAACTACGCCTTCGCCATCGGCCTTTTTGCCCTGGGCATGAGCGGCTGGCAAATCCTGGCAGCCCTGATGATCGGCGCTGTCCTGCTCTTCGCACTGCTGAACCTCTCCGGGTTCATGGGCGAGAAAACCGGGGTACCCTTCCCCGTCATGAGCCGGATCGCCTTCGGCATCACCGGCGCCCAGATCCCGGCCCTCCTGCGTGGGGGCGTGGCCATCGCCTGGTTCGGCATCCAGACCTTCCTGGCCGCCCAGGTGCTCAGTGTCATGGTCATCGCCGTGGCCCCGGGCGCCGCGACCCTTCGCGAAACCAGCTTCCTCGGCCTGAGCCTGCTGGGCTGGATCTGCTTCGTTTCGCTGTGGGTACTGCAGCTGGTGATCGTCAGCTACGGGATGGAGATGATCCGCAAGTACGAGGCCTTCGCCGGCCCGGTCATCCTCGTCACCTTCCTGGCGCTGGCCATCTGGATGCTCTTCGAATCCGGATTTAAT
This sequence comes from Glutamicibacter sp. MNS18, assembly GCF_026107515.2. Lineage (GTDB taxonomy): Bacteria > Actinomycetota > Actinomycetes > Actinomycetales > Micrococcaceae > Glutamicibacter. Next base: position 15,686 of record NZ_JAPCHW010000014.1, read on the forward strand.
GTCGCCATGGATACCGGAAGCCGTAGCAGTGGCTGGGAAATGTGGGTCGGGATCTTCGGGGCCGCGGCCCTGTGGGTATCCATTTACGGGACCTTCGTACTGAACTTCTGCGACTTCACCCGTGGGGCGGCCTCCAAGAAGGCGATCGTCCGCGGCAACTTCTTCGGCATCCCGCTGAACATGCTCTTCTTCGGAGCGATCGTGGTAGTCCTGACCGGGACGCAGTTCTCCATCAACGGCACCGTCATCACCTCACCATCCGATGTGGTCGAAGCCATTCCGAACACCTTGCTGCTCCTGCTGGCCTCGGCTGCGCTGCTGATCCTGACCATCGCGGTGAACCTGATGGCCAACTTCGTGGCACCGACCTACGCGCTGACGAACCTGTTCCCCAAGCACCTGAACTTCCGCAAGGCCGCCCTGATTTCCGGAACCATCGGATTGCTCATCCTGCCTTGGAACCTGTACAACTCCCCCGAAATCATCAACTACTTCCTCGGTGGGCTCGGGGCACTGCTGGGGCCACTCTTCGGGATCATCATGGCCGACTACTGGCTGATCCGTCGGACACGAATCAACGTCATGGACCTCTACCGCACCTCGCCCAAGGGCACCTACTACTTCACCCGCGGCGTCAACTACCGGGCCGTCCTGGCCCTGGGCCTGAGCTCGATCATCTCCTTGCTACTGGCATTCCTGCCGGCCCTGCACGTGGTCGGCCCCTTCGCCTGGTTCCTCGGTTCCGGGGCGGGCGCAATTGTTTACCTTTTGGTCGCCAAACGACACCATGACCTGCTGGATCTGGACGGCGAGGCCATCGCCGTGGCCGCAAAGCACTAGGAAGGGCAGAACACATGAGAATTCTCATTGCGAACGTCAACACCACCGCCTCCATGACCCGGGCCATCGGCGACTCGGCACGCGGCGTGGCCTCCCCTGGCACCGAAATCGTTGAGCTTACCCCGGATTTCGGGGCGGATTCCTGCGAGGGGAACTTCGAAAGCTACCTGGCCGCCATTGCCGTCATGGACAAGGTGGTGCGCTACACCGAACCCTTCGACGCGGTGATCCAGGCCGGCTACGGCGAACATGGTCGCGAGGGCCTGCAGGAACTGCTCGATGTGCCGGTCGTGGATATCACCGAAGCTGCGGCCTCCACCGCCCAGTTCCTCGGGCACAAGTACTCGGTGGTCACCACGCTGGACCGGACGGTCCCCTTGATCGAGGACCGGCTGAAACTGGCCGGGCTCACCGATCGACTGGCCTCGGTGCGTGCCAGCGGGCTGGGGGTCCTGGAACTGGAATCCAGCCCCGAGCGCGCCGTGGCCGCCATCGTGGAACAGTGCCGACAGGCGGTTGAGCAGGACAAGGCCGAAGTCATCTGCCTGGGCTGTGGCGGCATGGCCGAGCTGGAGGCCCAGGTACGTGCAGCCACCGGGGTCCCGATCATCGACGGGGTGCGCGCAGCGGTCACCATCGCCGAATCGCTGGTGCGGATGGGGCTGAGCACCTCCAAGGTGCGCACCTACGCGACTCCGCGCCCGAAGCAGGTCACCGGCTGGCCCTTGTCAGCCAACATGGCCAGCCCTGCGGATTCCACCACGGCATAGGCGGGCATCGGCCCCGAAATCAATTAAATAGGCAGCGCACCACCAAGACCTGATGGTCACTGGTGGTGCGCTGTCCTGTTACCGATGAAGTAATGGCTTGTCGACAGTTGAATGACCCCGCACGGCGCAAGCCATGTGATCCATGACTTCGTCTGCCGGATTCTTCGTATACGGCCAAGCCTTCCCGCAGTTGCCAGTCCACGGTCCTGCCCAAGTGCCGGCCCAGCCTCCACGGGTCTGGAACCAGGTCGCCCAATCCCCTTGGTTGCCCCCCAAGAAATCCTTCACACCTCGTTCCCGCCGTAGGTTGCGCAGCGGCTCGCGAACCAGTGCCAGCGGTGGCACGCATGTCCCGCATTCCAGGCCCTCCTTGAACCATCCGGAAAGTCATTGGGCTAGTGGCTATGACTTGCGCGCGATTTGCTTCAAGAACTTCCCCACCCGCCCCCAAGGGCTTCCCGCCTACGCGCAGTTCCTCTAATGCGTTCGACAGCACCCGCACTGCCAAAGCGGTGTGTTCCGCTTTTCCAGGTATCGCTGGATTTCCACCGTCATAGCGCAGATCGGGGTTTGCTGCGGGCCATCGCGCCGACAGCCGCCCCACCACTTCGCCTGGCTGCCTCCCGGATCAGGAGTCCCGGAGTCTACCAATGTTGCATTCCTACCGGCCAGTTGAGTCGCACGCAACGAAACCTCCGGCACGCATTTCGTTAACATTCCACTGCCGAATTAAGTTAGCCACAGCTTGGAAACACCCGAAAAGACCAAGAAATCACGACTTTCCTGAGGCGCGACTAAGCTTTTGTGAGACGGATTACCCCACGTGGACCATGCCCTTCAATCTGCACTTAGGTTAGGCTAATGCTAGATCCATCTCGCCGGCCGCCGATTTCGGCTGCCCTGAACGATAAGGAAATCATGGCCTCCATGAAACTGCGCGCCGCTGCGCTGCTGAGCGTCGCCGCCCTGTCCCTGACCGCTTGCGGTTCCGCTTCCGGCGATGCGGCCGATTCCACCGCCCCGTCAGCTGAAGCCACCACCGTCACCTTCACCGACAACAACGGCGAGCACACCATCGATGTTCCGGCCAAGTCCGTGGTCGCCACCGACAACCGCACCTTCGAGACCCTGGATGCCTGGGGCGTCGAGCTCTCCGCAGCCGCCGTGGCCCTGATGCCCGACACCATCGGCTACACCAGCAACACCGACATCGTCGATCTGGGCAACCACCGCGAGCCGAACCTGGAAGCCGTGGTCGCCGTTGCCCCGGACCTGATCATCAACGGACAGCGCTTCGCCCAGTACGAGGAAGACTTCCAGAAGCTGGCCCCCGAGGCCACCATCGTGAACCTGGACCTGGTGGATGGCGAGCCTTTTGATGAGGAACTCAAGCGCCAGACCACCGTCCTGGGCCAGATCTTCCAGAAGGAAACCGAAGCCGAGCAGCTGATCGCCGACTTCGATGCCGCCATCGAGCGCGTGAAGTCCGCCTACGACACCGAGCAGACCGTCATGGGTGTCATCACCTCCGGCGGCAACATCAACTACTCGGCCCCCACCACCGGCCGTACCCTGGGCCCGGTCTTCGACTTCCTGGGCCTGACCCCGTCGCTGGTCGTTGAGAACGCCTCCACCGACCACCAGGGTGATGACATCTCGGTTGAAGCCATCGCCGATTCCAACCCTGATTGGCTGCTGGTCATGGACCGCGATGCCGCCGTGGGCGCCGATGACGCGAGCTACAAGCCCGCTTCGGAACTGCTGTCCAACTCCGAGGCACTGCAGAACGTGACTGCCGCCAAGGAAGGGAACATCGTGACCATGCCTGCAGATACCTACACCAACGAAGGTATCCAGACCTACACCGAGTTCCTGAACGACTTCGCTGATGCGCTCGAAGCCAAGTAGCCCCCGAACGCACTAACCCGGTGGTGGAGTCGGCATGATGCCGACTCCACCACCGCGGCGTGTCACCACCCAAGGCAGCAACGGCAGGATCATGACCAGCACAATCACACAGCCCAAGCCCAAAGGCAGGCTCTTCGAACCCAAGCTGATGCTCGGGATCCTGGGAGTCCTGGCCCTCTTGGGCCTTTCGCTTTTTACCGGCGTCTATGACATTTTCGGCGCCGATGACGGCGCCGAGATGTTTGCCATCACCCGCATCCCACGCACCATCGCCCTGGTGTTGGCCGGGGCCGCGATGAGCATGTGCGGCCTGGTGATGCAGCTGCTGACGCAGAACCGTTTCGTGGAGCCGACAACCACCGGCACCACCGAGTGGGCCGGCCTGGGACTGTTGACAGTCATGATCATCGCCCCCACCGCCAGCCTGCTGACCAAGATGAGCGTGGCGGTGTTCTTTGCGTTCATCGGCACCATGATCTTCTTCCTGTTCCTGCAACGGGTCTCGCTCAAGGCCTCGCTAACCGTGCCGATCGTGGGCATCATGCTCGGGGCCGTGGTCGGGGCGGTGTCCACCTTCCTGGCCTTGACCACCGATATGCTCCAATCCCTGGGGATCTGGTTTGCCGGGTCCTTCACCTCGATCATCCGCGGGCAGTACGAGGTGTTGTGGATCGTGGCCCTGGTGGCGCTGGCGATCTTCGTGGTGGCCGACCGGTTCACCGTGGCCGGGCTCGGCGAGGAGATCGCCACGAATGTGGGCCTGAACTACCGGCAGGTGATGCTCATCGGCACCGGCCTGATCGCGATCGCCACCGGCGTGGTCACCGTGGTGGTGGGCAACCTGCCCTTCCTGGGATTGATCGTGCCCAATATCGTCTCCATGTTCCGCGGCGACGACCTGCGCAGCAACCTTCCGTGGGTCTGCCTGCTGGGTGTGGCCATCGTGACCATCTGCGACCTGATCGGCCGCACCATCATCATGCCCTTTGAAATCCCGGTCTCGCTGGTCCTGGGTATCGTCGGCGCGGTGGTCTTCATCATCCTGCTTCTGAGGCAGCGTCGAAATGGCTAATCTGATGAGCGAGAAAACAAGCACCATGGTCCCCGCCGGATTGGGCAACCCGTTGCGCCACTCCAAGGCGCTGCCCAGCCGCAAGGTCGCCACCCGCTACTGGGTGATCATGGGCCTGCTGATCCTGGCCTCGTTGGGCTTCGCCTACGGCTTCATGGCCTGGGGCAACCCGATGCCACCGGGCTCGGACGGATTCTGGCGGATCGCCGAACTGCGCGCCACCTCGATCACCACCATGGCCATTGTCGCCGTAGCCCAGGCCGTGGCCACGGTCAGCTTCCAGACGGTGACGAACAACCGGATCATCACGCCCTCGATCATGGGCTTCGATTCGCTGTTTGTGGCAGTGCAGACCACTTCTGTCTACCTGCTCGGTGCCGCCGGCGTGGTGGCCCTGCAGGGGGTCCCGCAGTTCATCTTCCAGGTCGTGATCATGGTTGCCCTGGCGGTGGGCCTGTACGGTTGGCTGCTCTCCGGGAAACTGGGCAATATCCAGATCATGCTGCTGATCGGCATCATCATCGGTGCCGGGCTGGGATCGGTCTCCACCTTCATGCAGCGCATGCTCACCCCCAGCGAATTCGATATCCTCACCGCACGGCTCTTCGGCTCGATCTCCAATGCGGATGTCAGCTATTTCCCCATCGCGATCCCGCTGGTGGCGATCTCCGCGGCCTTCCTCATCGGTTCCTCCAAACGGCTGAATGTGGTCTCGCTGGGACGCGACACCACCATGAACCTGGGCATCAACCACCGCCGTGAGGTCATGAAGACGCTGTTCTTCGTCTCGATCCTGATCGCGGTCTCCACCGCGCTGATCGGCCCGCTGACCTTCTTCGGCTTCCTCGCCGCGATGCTCGCCTACCAGCTGGCCGACACCTACGACCACCGCTACGTGTTCCCGATGGCCGTGCTCACCGGGTTCGTCATCCTCTCCGGCGCCTACTTCATCATGAAGAACGTGTTCTACGCCCAGGGCGTGGTGGGCATCATCATCGAGCTGGTTGGCGGCACCGCCTTCCTGATCTTCATCCTCCGAAAGGGTCGACTGTGATTACACTCAAGGACGTACGCAAGCAATACAGTTCCACGGTCGCCATCGGTCCGGTCACCTTGCAGATCCCGGCGGGCGGCATCACCGCGCTGGTGGGCCCGAACGGTGCGGGCAAATCGACCATGCTCACCATGGTCGGGCGTCTGCTGGGTATCGACGAGGGGGCCATCGAGGTGGCCGGCTACGACGTGGCCTCCACCGCCTCGAAGGATCTGGCCAAGATCATCTCGATCCTGCGCCAGGAAAACCACTTCGTCACCCGGCTGACCGTACGCCAGCTGGTGGGGTTCGGCCGCTTCCCGTATACCAAGGGCCGGTTGAACGAGAATGACGAGCAGATCATTTCCCAGGCCATCGACTTCCTGAACCTGAACGAACTGGAGAACCGCTACCTGGACCAACTTTCCGGCGGCCAACGGCAGCGCGCCTACGTGGCCATGGTGCTGGCCCAGGACACCGACTACGTGCTGCTGGACGAGCCGCTGAACAACCTGGACATGAAGCACTCGGTCCAGATGATGAAGCACCTGGCCAAGGCCGCGAAGCAGCTGGGGCGCACTATCGTGATCGTGCTGCACGACATCAACTTCGCCGGCCACTACGCCGACTACATCTGCGCCATGAAACAGGGCAAGGTCATCGAGTTCGGCACCCCGGAGCAGATCATGCGCGATGAGGTGCTCTCCTCGGTCTTCGACACCCCGGTAAATGTGGTGGACGGCCCGAACGGCCCGCTGGCGGTCTACTACTAATCCACCACCGGCAACGGGCCCCGGCTCAGCGCTCCGCCCGATGCCGGTGGGGCCGCTGGTTGCCCAGCGGTATCAAGGCAAGGCCGGCTCTTGAAAGCCGGGGCGTTGTCCCGTTAGTCGGCGCGTTCCTGTTTGAGGATCTGCGTTGTCGTGGCGTCGATGTACAGTTCGAAGCGGCCGCCCGCGTCGGCATCCACCATCACTTCCCAGACCACAACGCCGCGCTCGGTATCCAGATCCAGTTCGGTGACGGAGCCCGGCACCGTGACCAGCGCTGCACCGATGGCTTCGAGCGCAACCACCGCCGGTGGTGTACGTTGCTCGCTGGATAGTTGCAATGGGGACTCCCGTACGAGATCGGCTGTCTGCCGGTCCACATATAGTTCGACCCCGGTGGAATCCTCGCGCAACACCCCGACTTCCCAGACCTCGACTCCCCGCTCCCGTCCCATACCGAGCTCCACGACCGCGCCAGGGGCAAGTTCCATGACACGGCCCACTGCCGCGGAAGCATCCAACGGCCCGGCAATCCGCGTTTCGGTGGGAACGGGTGTTTGGGTGTGTGCAGTTTCCTCGGACTGGGTGGGCTGTGCGGCCGTGGGTGATTGGGTCTGCTCGGACTCCGGCTCGGTTTCCGAAGGTGCGCTACAGCCCGCGAACGCCAGCAGCAGGAACGCGCTTGAAACGGCGGTAAGTGTGCGTTGGGCCTTCATCATGGCTCCTCGGGTTCCGGCAACCCCCTACGTCGAACCGTGGGAATTGTGCGCCGACGTTATCCCGCTGCGGCAATGTGCGCCAGTGAAAATCTCGGATTTCGCGGGTTCATGTAGGGCTGGGCATATCCCATTGCCATTGCGTATGTCTGCGCCCGGAGCACAGACACCGTAACAGCCAGTGCAGCGCCACACAGCCAACGGCAACCACACCCCGCTACCGTAGACATGCAAAGGTTCTTTACATGTTTATCCACAGGCAGCTGCGATGGCCTGCCTCATCATGTCAAGAAGTTCCCACCTCATCGCGGGATCAAGGAAGATGATCCTGTACCTATTCCCCCTTGCTCTCCCCGGATGGATCCAGCCTTGCCAGAATACCCAGACCAACCAGCAGCTGGCCGCGTACCGGTAGGTAGTCCACGACTGCACCGGGCCTGGTTGGTCGCCGGGGTGACCGCTCTGGCACTGATCGCCACCGCCGCGTTCCGCTCGACCACCGGGGCGTTCTTCCAACCGCTTGAGCACGAATTCGGGTGGCACCGCTCGGGACTGTCCACCGCGGTCATGATCAACCTGGTGATCTACGGCTTGGCAGCCCCCTTCGCCGCCACCATGCTCGAGCGCTTCTCGATGCGCAAGGTCGCTATCGGAGCCGGGTTGGCGGTGGTTACTGCCGGCCATCTACTACGCCCTGCGCGGGGTCTTGCCACTGACTTCGCACACCCCAATGGGGCCCGCAGTGGCAGTAGTGTGTTTTGCTCACCGGCTTCCCGCGCGTTTGCGGTTGCACGCGGTACTCCAGACGGTCGACATGTGTTTGGTTCCGGGAGGATCCAGCAAGCGTTCGGAAACCCTGGAGCACCCAGCTAAGGAGACCCACTGTCTTTCTTCCTCGATCGCGGGATGAGTGGCTCAGCAGTTAGCCGTGGCACCGAAGGCATCGCCGCGATAGAAGATTCACTGGATCGCACCAACATCCTAAATGAGCTCAGTACATCGGTATGTTCGGCCCTATCGGCACTATAGGCTGCGATAAGGTCCTTGGAGACGGCGTGCGATGCTGCCGTGAGTAGATTAATGTATGGCGCCGTTGGTGAATTATCGTTGGGCACGACAACACCCATCGTCGCAACAACTTCCTCTTTTGGTCCGCGAACCGGAACCGCAATGCCCCGGGCATCCGGGTGGATGTAACCGCTGCCTACGCAGTACCCCTCGCGACGGACACTATGTAGTAATCGGCGAAGTTGACCAGGATCATTAACGGTTTCAGACGTGTATACCTGATGATCCGAACAAATCATTCGCTCCTGAAAATCCGGCTCGGCATTAGCCAGGAGCACCAGCCCACTGCTCGATGCATGCAGTGGAAGACGCCCACCGATCATTGTGTAGTTCACTACCGCTTGTGGCGAGGACAGCCGTTCGACGAAAACGACTTCCTGGCCGCTGAGCACTCCCATTTGGGCGTGCTGTTTCACTCGGGCGTGCACTGCTGACAGATAAGGTTTAGCGATCTCCCGAAGTCCCACGGCTCCCGGGGTCTTGGAAGCCAGCTCCCAAAGTCGAACCCCTAGACGGTAGGACTTATTGTGGTCTCGTTCCAGGAGCCCATGTTCCACCAGTTCACCGATTAAGCGGTGGGTCGTAGCCAAAGGCAGCCCTGATCGTTCTGAGAGCTCCGAAACTGTCAAGAATACGGCATCAATTTCGAATACGGAAAGCAGCTGCATCGCTCTGCTCAGTGATGAGCGACCTGCTGATCCTCTCGCCATTTCCACCGTTTCCTTTCAATGGAAAACAATCTTACATGCACTTGTGATGTGGGTCATAGTAAGTTTCGCTAGACATCCACGAGCAAAGGACCACACCATGCGCACCCTCCGAATCCCCGGACTATTGTTCGCGATAGCTTCCTCGTCCGTCCTCCTGCTCAGTGCCACTGCTTGCTCAGGTTCCAGCTCCGCAACCATCGCGCCGGAGGAACAGAGCCTCACAGTTGGCTACTTCCCCTTGGTGCACACCGCGACCGCGGTTCATGCGGACAATTCAGGAATCTTTGAGGAGGAAGGACTGGACATCAAGTTGACCGCGACCCAAGGTGGGGCGACCGCTGTCCCGTCTTTGGTATCAGGCAACATCGATGTCATCTACACCAACTACACCTCAGTATTGCTCGCTGCCCACCAAGGCATCGAGTTGAGCATCATCTCCGGCAACGATATCGGAAGCGCCGATCATGGCATCTTCGTCAGCCCGGATTCAGGGATCAGTTCGCTATCCGATCTCAAGGGAAAGACTTTCGCGGTGAATAATCTGCAAAACATCGGCACCATCGCCATCCGTGCCCAGTTGGAATCCGCTGGCCTTGAAGCCAGCGATCTGGATATCGTCGAAATGCCATACCCGGACATGGCTTCCGCCTTGGAGAACGGTATTATCGATGCGGCGTGGCAGGTAGAACCGTTCCAGGCCGGGGCAACCGCCAACGGATTGGTGAAAATCGGTGACTTGTTTGCCGGCCCCGTTGAAGACATGCCGGTCGCTGGTTGGGTGACCACACGGGCCTTCGCCGAGCAGAACCCCGAGGCCATCGAAGCCTTTCAGGAATCCATCGCCCGCTCGGCCAAGGATCTCCAAGACAACCGCGAAGCTTTGGCCGATTTGGTGCCCTCTTATACCAAAGTCAGTGCAGACGTAGTCGAAGCCATCGAGTTGCCTAACTTTAGCTCGGCGTTGGACGCCGCGCAGCTGGAAAAGGCCGCCCAACTCATGCATGAACACGGCATCATTGATTCCCCCTTGGACATCGTCCCGTTGTTGGCTGGAAAATAGGGAATTCGAGGAACAGCATCATGAACAACAAGGTTTCGACTACCGCACCACCAGAAATTTCAGGATCGATTCCCTGCTTGGATTTGGATCCATTTAGTGACGAGTTTCTAATCAACCCATATGAAGGCCATGCGACGATGCGTGTCGCGGGGCCCGTGGTGTGGCTCGAACGTTATGGGGTCTTTGCCGTCGCCCGTTATGCCGAAGTCTCTGCGGTGCTTAGCGACCATTCAACCTTCGTCTCCTCCCGCGGCGTGGGACTCAGCGATTTCGCCAAGGACAAACCCTGGCGCCCGCCTTCGCTCCTCCTGGAGGCCGATCCGCCGGAACATACCGAAGCACGTGCAGTAGTCAGCAAGATATTGAACCCCAAGCTATTGCGGTCCATGAAGGAAGAATTCCAAGCCCAAGCCGATGCGGTAGTAGCAGAAGTCGCTGCCAAAGGGGAAATCGACGGAGTCAAGGATCTTGCTGAAAGATACCCGCTGCAAGTTTTCCCTGACTGGGTCGGCTTGGATCGGGATGGTCGAGAAAACCTGCTGCCATATGGTTCGATGGTTTTTAACACCTTCGGTCCGGTCAACGAGCTGTATTCCATGGCGTTGGAACGCGGAAGTGCGGCGGTTCCATGGATTACCGAACAGTGCCAGCCTGGGCGTCCGGATCCCGACGGATTCGGGGCCCAGATTCACCGCGAAGCCGCGGCTGCAGGTTACAGCGAAGACGACCAGGCACGACTATTGCGTTCCTTTCTCTCGGCCGGTGTCGATACAACGGTCCATGGAATCGGTTCAGCGATGCAAGCGTTGGCCGAGCATCCTGCGCAATTCGAAGCTCTGAAAGCAGACCCCAAGAAGGCACGAGCTGCGTTTGAGGAGACAATCCGCTATGCCTCTCCGGTGCAGACGTTCTTCCGAACAGCGAACGGAGACACCGAGATTGCTGGTGTTGCCATTCCCGAAGGATCGAAGATCTTGATGTTTCTGGCTTCAGCCAACCGCGATCCACGCCAGTGGGAGGAACCGAATTCCTTCGATATCACTCGTCGCGCCGGAGGTCACGTCGGATTCGGATTCGGGGTGCATGCCTGTCTCGGCCAGATGTTGGCTCGTCTCGAAGGCGAATGCGTGCTGAACGCATTGGCTCGACTCGTTAAGAAGATCGAACCGGCAGGCGAGGCCAAGATTCAACTGAATAACACGTTGCGTGGTCTTGATTACCTGCCACTGCGGCTTACCCCGTCCACGTCCTAGAAATGATCTGGAGTAGCTACCTTGTCACCCATCACCTTTGTACAGCCCGATGGCACCGAACGTATCGTGAACGTGGAGTCAGGCCTTAGCGTCATGCGTACAGCCTTGGCCAACAACATCCCGGGAATCGTCGCGGAATGCGGAGGCAATGCCATGTGCGCCACCTGCCACGTCTTCGTTGATTCCAGCCAAGGGCTACCGACCATCGGCGATGAAGAAGACGGCCTGTTGGATTGCACAGCCACAGACCGAAGAACGGGAAGTCGTCTCTCATGCCAGATCCCGGCCCTACCCGGATTGCGAATATCCGTACCTGAGGAGCAGTAATGAACCTATCATCCACGCTCATCATCGGCGCCGGCCAGGCGGGTTTGGAACTGGCCGCCGCGCTGCGTGCGGCCGGTAGCCAGGAGCCCATTACGCTCCTTGGATCCGAGGAACACCTGCCCTACCAGCGCCCGCCGTTGTCCAAAGGTTACTTGTCAGGCGCAAGTAACAGCCTGGATTCGCAGCTGCGTTCCGATGATTGGTTTGCCGAACAGGAGATCTCGATACTCACCGGTCGTCGTGTCGAATCCCTGGCTTGGAAATCGGCGGAGTATGGTGAAGCCCTTGATGCTACCGGAACTACCCATAAGTTCACTAGCTTGGCGTTGGCTACCGGAGCAAACGTACGCAAGCTTCAGGTTCCGGGGTCCCAACTGCGAGGCATGCACTATCTTCGCACCAAGGCCGATGCGGATGGCTTGGCGACATCATTGACCCCCGGCGCCAGGATCGTGATTGTCGGAGGTGGATTTATCGGTCTCGAAATCGCTTCGACTGCGATGCGCTTGGGCTGTCATGTCACCGTACTGGAGGTTTCGGACCGTCTCATCGGTCGCGCTGTCTGTGAGGAAACCAGCAAATTCTATGCCCAGGCACTTCGTTCACGAGGGATCGAGGTACACACCAAGGTACAGATCTCCGCCATTAGTGGAACGGAAACGGTCAGCGGTGTGCAAGTGATCGATTCAGCCGGTGTTGAGAAGACGCTGGAGGCCGCGGCAGTTGTCGTAGGTATCGGGGTCGTTCCCGAGACTTCGCTCGCTGAGAAACTCGGATTGGACATTGAGAACGGCATCCTTGTTGATACTCAGATGCTGGCTTCGGACGGTCGCACTGTGGCTATTGGCGATGGGGCCAACATGCCATTTCCCGGACTCGGCAGGACCGGGTTCGAGCGCATACGTCTCGAGAGTGTTCCCAATGCGATCGAGCAGGCGCGCGTTGCAGCAGCGACCCTCACTGGAGCTCGCGAAAGCTACAGTACCATTCCCTGGTTCTGGTCTGACCAGGGCAGTCTGAAACTACAGATCGCCGGATTGTCACACGGATACGACCAGACGGTACTCCGCGGCAACATCCAAGACGAGACATTCTCCATTCTGTATTTCAGGGAAGGGGTATTGCTCGCTGCGGATTGCGTTAACCAGCCCAAGGATTTCATGGCCGTGAAGATGGCGTTGGCCAAGGGAATAAGTCTTGACCCGTGGCAGGCCATGGATTCGGATGTCGCCCTAAGAGATTTACTCAAATCGCAGATGGCTATGAGTCAGTGAAACAAAAACATGTCGTGCCGGGTTCTTTTCCTCCACGCCACACACGAAACCAATTCCTGAATCGCCAAATGCGTGTTTCATATGATCTTTCGCTCCAAACCGGAGGTATCCAGCGATGAGCGTTGACTTTTCCGCAACGACAAGAGAGGGGATGTCGTTGTCTGAATCCCCTGCTCAAACCGCATCCGAGAGTAAGGCTGCTTCGGCGAAGAAGGGCACCGGGCTTCCGCGTCCGGTGTTGGGGTTGATCGGTATCCTGGTGTTCCTGGGGATCTGGGAATTGATGCCGGTGTTGGGTCTGGTGCAGGCCCGGTATCT
>NZ_JAPCHW010000015.1 GCF_026107515.2 Glutamicibacter sp. MNS18
ATATAAAACATTCGGTATCAACAAACTTGGCACACTATTGAGTTCTCAAACAACAAACACTTCCGACACCACGCACCACCACCAGGGCGGCCGCTTCGCTTCGGAGCAACTTTCCAACCTTACCACTTCGCTGAACTTTGTCAACTCCATGTTCTCGATTGCAGCGCCTGAACTTCACGTTTTGTATCCGTTCCGTTCGAGCGGCGCGAGAAATAACTCTACACGAATTCCGGGGGAACGCAAAACCACCCGGTCACCGCCCCCGGTAGCCGTTCTTCCCCGGAATCACGCGGATTTCGAGTCGCCGTGGACCCTATTTGGCGGTTTCATACCCAAAACGTCTTGTTGTGACCCCGCTCTCCTTGGTGCCGCGGCGAGTGGATACGCCAAAGGGCGGGCCAGAAACGTGCTTCTGACCCGCCCCTTGTATGAGCGGTTACTGCTGTGCAGCCTGTCGGCGTCGTGCGACCTCGTAGAGCGCAATGCCTGCTGCCATCGAAGCGTTCAACGACTCCATCGCCGAGGAAATCGGAATCGAGACGATCGCGTCGCAGGTTTCGCGCACCAGACGGGACAGCCCCTTGCCTTCAGAACCGATGACAATGCAAAGCGGTTCGGTTGCCAGATCCAGGTTCGGTAGCTCCACGCTTCCCCCGGCATCCAAGCCGATGACAAAAACCCCGGCGGCCTTGAGCTCTTTCAATGCACTGGTCAGATTGCTGGCCTTGGCTACAGGGACGCGTACTGCTGCCCCGGCACTTGTTTTCCACGCCGAAGCGGTCACACCGACACTGCGTCGTTCGGGAACGATCACCGCGTGGGCGCTGAAAGCGGATGCCGAACGGATTATGGCGCCCAGGTTGCGTGGATCGGTGATTCCGTCCAAGGCCAGGAACAGCGGCATATTGCGCTCGTAGCCCTTGTCGTAGTCCTTGACGACCTTGGTGACCAGTTGGACGGCGTCCTTGTATTCGTAGGGTGGGACCTGAAGTGCTAGCCCTTGGTGGATCGCGTCATCGGTCATCCGATCCAGTTCCGGCCGGCTGGCTTCCATTACCGGAATACCCTGTTCGGCCGCCAGCTTCAGGGATTCACGAACACGGTCATCCACGTCAATACGCACGGCAATATGCAAGGCCTTGGCAGGGATACCTGCACGCAACGCCTCGACCACCGAGTTCCGTCCGGTGACCATCTCGGCGTTAACGCGCGGTCGGCGGGCCGGGGCACGCTTGGCCGAAGAGCGTTCGGACAGCTGCTTGGCCCGGTAGGCCTTGTGGTATGGGCGGTCTTCTGCCTTGGGAGTCGGGCCGCGACCTTCCAGGGAGCTGCGTCCCTTGCCGCCGCTGCCCTTGGTGGGGCCTTTCTTGTTCTTTCGAACGGCTCCGGGCCGTCCCTTTGCGTTGCTCATACTCGTTGTTTCCTTTGGTTAAAAAGTCTGTAATCGTTGCCTGAAGCCTATTTATCCAAGCTCCATCGCATCCCGTCGGCGGAGTCGACCACTGTGATCCCCACGGAAGCCAGGGTGTCCCGGATTTCATCCGACCGGGCCCAGTCCTTGGCGGCGCGAGCCTCGGCCCGCTGCGCCAACTGCACCTGGACCAACTGGTCCAGGGCCCTGTACGCGGAGCCGTCCTCGGACGGGGAATCCTGCTGCGCGTCATCGAATCCCAGTACCGCTGTCATTGCCAGCACCTGGGACAGCGCAAGGGCCACGGTTTGGTTGTCGTGCTGGTCCATCGCCGCGTTACCCAGGCGCACTGTTTCATGCAGGGCGGCCAGAGCCTGGGGCACGTTCAAATCGTCATCCATTGCGATTCCGAAGGCCTCGGGAACTTCGCTGACTCCGCTGTCCGCGGTGCCATCCACGCCCTCGGCGCGGATTTCCAGCCGATACCGGGCATTGGAAATGAAGGTGTCGATTCGTTCCACTGCGGAAGCGGCTTCACTCAACGAGTCCGGACGGTAGTCCAGCTGGGAACGGTACTGGGCCTGGCCCAGGAAGTACCGCACTACCCTGGCCGGGGCCTGGTCCAGCATCTCCTGCGGCGAAATGGTGTTGCCAATAGACTTGCTCATCTTCTCTCCGGCATAGGTGACCATACCGTTGTGCATCCAGAAGTTCGCGAATCCATGTCCCGCCGCGGCCGACTGGGCCAGTTCGTTCTCATGGTGCGGGAAGCGCAGGTCCAGGCCACCACCGTGGATATCGAAATGCTCGCCAAGGTACTTGCTGGCCATGGCCGAGCATTCCAGATGCCACCCGGGCCGTCCACGGCCCCAGCGGCTGGGCCAGGAGGCTGTTTGCGGATCCGTGTCCTTGTGGCCCTTCCACAGAGCGAAGTCCCGCGGATCGCGTTTTCCCCGGGGGTCGGCGTCCGTGGCGGCCTGCATGTCTTCCACCTTCTGGCGCGTCAAGGCCCCGTACTCGGAGAAGGAACGCACATCGAAGTACACGTCTCCCGAGCCGTCGCTGGACGGGTAGGCATGCCCGCGATCGATAAGCGTCTCGATCAGCTCGTGCATCTCCGGTATATGCCCGGTGGCCCGGGGCTCATATGTGGGCCTGCGTACGCCCAGGGTCCCATAGGCACGGGCGAATTCCTGCTCGAACCGGTAGGCCAACGCGAACCAGAGCTCACGCGGCTTGTAGTTCCCGTCCTCTTCGAAGTCCTCGGCAAAGGATGCCGCGGACTTCTCCAGGATCTTGTCGTCGATGTCGGTGACGTTGCGGACTGTGGTCACCGCGAAGCCGCGGTACTCCAACCAGCGGACCAGGATGTCGAAGACAATGGCACTTCGCACATGACCCACATGCGGCATCCCCTGCACGGTGGCGCCACAATAGTACAATTTGACCTCGCCGTCGGTGATGGGCTGGAAGTCGCGCACTGATGCGGTTTTGGTGTCATAGAATCGCAGGCTCACAGCATCAAGGTTATCCCAAAAGCTGCGGGTGCACGCGAGGGCATCAACCCCGTGGTGCACACATCGGGCGGTTAGTCCCGCGGGTAGACCAATGCCGTGGCATAGGCCGTGATCCCCGCACCCTCACCTTCATAGCCCAATCCGTCGCTCGTGGTGGCACTGACCGTCACCGAGGCATCGGCCGCCCGGCTCAGCACGGCGTTGGCTTCCTCACGCCGCGTCGCGAAGCGTGGCCGCCGCCCGACGAACTGCACGGTGACATTGCCGATCTCGAATCCTGCCGCACGCACGATGCGCGCGGCCTCAGCCAGCAACACGATGCCGCTGGCCCCGGCGAATTCGGGGCGGTCCACCCCGAAGTGGGTTCCCAGATCGCCGATCCCGGCCGCGGAAAAGAGTGCATCGCAGGCCGCGTGGGCCACTGCATCCCCATCCGAATGGCCGGCCAAACCGATATCCTCGGGGAAATGCAACCCGGCCAACCACATGGGGCGGTGTGGGTCATCACTCACCGCATGCACGTCGATCGCATTGCCAACTCGCGGGATGATTGGTTCGGGCATCGGTGAAACTCCTGTGGGTGCGGATTGGCTTGCCAGCCGGTGGGCCTGCTGCAAGTCCTTCGGGTGAGTAACCTTCAATGCGTCCGGATGACCGGGAACCACATGGACCGGGTAACCCAGCCGCTGGACCAGCGAGGCGTCATCCGTGACGGCTTCGAATTGGGCTGCGTCGGCATCCTGCAGGTACCTATGGGCTCGACGCAGCACGTCGGCATCGAACCCCTGGGGGGTTTGCACGGCACGCAGGGTGGATCGATCCGGAGTGCACTTCACCTCTTGCAACCGTCCTTCGTGCGGCGGGTCAACCACGCTGATGGTATCGGTCACCGGCAACACGGGGATCACCGCCTGCACGGTTTCGTCTTCCAGGGCCCGCAGTACTTTTTCGTAGCTGCAAGTCGGGGTGAATGCCCGCGCGGCATCGTGAACCAGGATGTGTCCGATACCCGCAGACACCTTCTGCAGACCGGCATAGACCGATTCAGCCCGGCTCGTACCTCCGGAGACGATACCGATTCTCGGCCCGTAGGCGGCGGCTTGGGCCGCCAAACGATCATCGGACGGCGGCACGACCACCACGATCTGCTTCAGGGCATCCACGATGACAGCCCGATCCAGGGTGTGCTGCAGCAGGCTACGTCCCTCGATCTCGACCAGGGCCTTGGGAATCCCGGCGCCCAATCGGGTGCCACTGCCGGCGGCCACAAGAACAAGCGCCGCAGGGGCGGTGGTATCGCTAAATTCACTCACACCGCCCAGCTTAGTATGATGGGCCTCCGCATTCCCCTTCGGGTTGTGTGGATCGTTGTCCCGGCTGTTCCCATGGCAAGGGCAGTTAAACGACGACCGTGGAGCATCAAGTAATTGATGCCCCACGGTCAAAATCTACTTTCGGATGAAATTCTCCGTGACAAATGCTGTCTTAGTGGGAGGCCAAGACCTCATCCAGCAGTCCCTCGGCCTTGGTTTCATCCAGATCCTTGGCCAGCGCCAATTCACTGATCAGTACCTGACGGGCCTTGGACAACATACGCTTTTCTCCAGCGGAAAGGCCCCGATCATTCTCTCGGCGCCACAGATCGCGCACGACCTCGGCAACCTTGATAACGTCACCGGAAGCGAGCTTTTCCAAGTTCGCCTTGTAACGGCGCGACCAGTTGGTCGGCTCCTCGGTGAATTCAGCACGAAGGACCTCGAACACATGGTCCAAGCCTTCCTGACCTACCACGTCACGCACGCCAACCAAGTCAACATTCTCGGCCGGTACTTCGATGGTCAGGTCCCCCTGCGCCACCTTGAGCTTGAGATACATCTTCTCTTCGCCCTTGATCTTGCGCATCTTGATCTCCTCGATCATTGCTGCGCCGTGGTGCGGGTAGACTACAGTCTCGCCAACCTCAAAAACCATGTGGATAAACCCCTTTCCCAACGACTAGTCTACCACGACTGGCCTTCACTGGACTGTTACCTACACCCCAACAACCCCGAATTCATGCGGTTTTCGCTCTTCCAATCGGGAGAGAAACGTGGTATGAAGAAGGTAGTTCATAGTTGCCCCGTGAACCGCATTCCCCCTTTCCCGCGGTTCCGGTTGCATTGTGTTACAGGTCGCCAAATCACGCTTTTGCCGCTTAAACGGTTAGGCTTAGTTGTAGTCGTGGACTTCGTGTGGCCGCTTTCAAAGATTGCAAAACCCCGAATGTGCACCACGAAACCATGCAACTCACTATTCTCATCGAGGAGTTTGTGTCGTGATCACCGCACGCATGACCGCCGGACGCCGAATTGCAGCGTCCCTCGCCCTGGCAGGCCTGGCCCTGGGTGTCACTAGCTGTGGCGCCATCAACCAGCAGTCAACCACTGACCACTACGCACCAAGCGACGGCATCGTTGAAAACGTCGCCGATGCCAAAGTACGAAACCTGATGCTGGTGACTGACGCCGAGCACGACGAAGCCCGCTTTATCGGCAGCATCGTGAATAGCTCGGACAGCTCGCTGTCGCTGACCATCAACGCCGCGTCGACCTCTGCAGTCGAAATCTCGGTGGATGCCAATAGCGCCTTGAAGCTCGAAGACGAGGAGTTCAGCGTGAGCGGCCTTGGCATCGGCCCGGGGCAGCACGCCCCGGCCACCCTGAGCTCGGGCGGCGAATCGGTGGAGACCACTATTCCTGTCGTTGATGGAACCCTCAAGGAGTACCGCGAGTTCGTTCCCGGTGGCTACGACGAGTCGACCACCGACCACCTGACCCCCACCGAGACCGCAGGTCACGGCGGTCACTAGTGGCGAAGGGCCATTATTGGCCCGCTGATCTTTCACACGGTGTGGCGGGGCAGTCTCCAAACGAGACTGCCCCGCCACACTTTGCTCTTTTCACCGTGCCCAATCGTTTCGCGCCGCGACGGGCGGACACAGCTATGCCCCCTGCCCAGTTGACGGTGTGCAGGGGGCATCGCATGTTGCCGGGTCAGACGGCGAACTTGTACCCCAGTCCGCGTACGGTCACTAGGTGAACAGGCACGGCAGGTTCCCGTTCGATCTTCGACCGCAGGCGCTTGACATGAACGTCCAGGGTCTTGGTATCACCGACGTAGTCGCTACCCCAGACCCGGTCGATCAGCTGTCCGCGGGTCAGCACCCGCCCGGCGTTGCGCAACAGCATCTCCAACAACTCGAATTCCTTCAGCGGCATCGCGATTTCCTCGTTGTTCACCGAAACCACATGACGCTCCACGTCCATCCGCACCGGGCCAGCGGTGACCACATTGGTCATCAACTCCTCGCCTTCGCCCTGGCGGCGCAAGACCGCCCGAATACGTGCCAGCAATTCGCGCGACGAGTAGGGCTTGGTGACGTAGTCGTCGGCACCTAATTCCAGCCCAACCACCTTGTCGATCTCCCCATCCTTGGCAGTCAGCATGATCACTGGGACCTGGCTGGTGGCGCGGATCTGGCGAATGACTTCGGTCCCCGGTTGACCGGGCAGCATCAAGTCCAACAGCACCAGATCGGCGCCATGGCGTTCGAACTCGCTCACCGCTGTGATCCCGTCATCGGCGATGCGCACCTCGAACCCTTCGCGCTCCAGCAGGTACGAGAGCGGATCCGACAGCGACTCTTCATCCTCGACGATCAAAATCCGGGTCATCGATGTCCTCCTTCACCACTGGCCCGCTGGGCCGTGGCACTAGTTCCTGCGGTCGACCCGTCCTGTGGGTCGCCCGTATCGTCTTCCAGCTCATCCATCATCGGGATGCGCAGGGTAAATGTAGATCCTTGGCCTTCCTGGGACCACAGCGACACTTCTCCACCGTGGTTGGCCACTACGTGCTTCACGATGCTCAGTCCCAGCCCGGTGCCACCGGTCTGGCGCGAGCGTGCCGAGTCAACCCGGTAAAATCGCTCGAAAATCCGTTCCTGCTCGTCGGCGGAGATTCCCGGGCCCTGGTCGGTCACGGAAATCTGTGCAAACCCGTCACGCTGGCGTAGTCCCACACCCACTGCGCTGTTTTCCGGTGAATACCGGATCGCGTTGTCGATCAGGTTGCGCAGCGCGGTCATCAGCAGGTCTGCATCACCATGCACCGGTGTATCAATTTCGCCTCCGACGGAGATCTTGATGTTGCGTTCCTCGGCCAGCAACTTGTTGCGGTCCACCGCTTCGGCCACAACCTGGGCAACGAGCACGGGCTCACCGTGGACTATCGCGTCGCTGCTTTGCAGCCGCGACAGCTCGATGATGTCCTGGACCAGCGCAGCAAGGCGTGCGGATTCCTTGTGCATCCGGGTGCTGAAACGGCGGACCGCCACCGGATCATCGGCGGCATCCTCAATGGCCTCGGAAAGCAGGGACATGGCCCCCACCGGGGTTTTCAACTCATGCGACACGTTGGCCACGAAGTCGTTGCGCATCGCTTCGGTGCGGGTGATCTCCGTACGGTCATCGGCAAGCAGCAGGATGTACTCCTCGCCCAGGGGTGCCGCTCGCACGTGAACCACCAGCTGACCAGCACCCATGGAACCACGTTGCAGCTCGAACTGGCTCTCGGTAATGACGCCGTCATCACGGACCCGTCGGACCTTCTCCAACAGTTGATCATGAACGAGCGTATGCCCGCGCACCAGCCCATAGGCGTAGGCGGCAGGATTGGCCCGCACCACCCCATCCACGTCATCGAGGATCACGAAGGCACGACCAATGACCGACAGGACAGCGGCCGCGCCCTCGGGCAAGGTCGGCTCATCCACCGCCGGCAGCGGGGCCGAACGGCGCTGGGCAAAAAAGTAGGCCAGCACACCGACAACACCGAGTGCCAAGCCGATCAGGCCGGCGATCAGGGATGGAATGACTTCGTTCACCCTTTTAGCGTAGCTGGCTTAATGTCCGCTTAATCCCCGGATGTCACCCAAATGGCCCAAACAGACCCCGTATTAACCAAACGTTCACCTTTGGCACCTCCGCGGTTAAGCTGGTGGTGTCAGGCTTGATCACGATCCCTCCGTTGTGCCCTAAACGACATGACACATATTTGGACCCGAAAGGACGTACGCGAGTGCGCAAAGTATTTCAGGCCGATCTGCAGCAGATCGGCGAAGACCTCATCGAAATGTCACAACGTGTGGCCAACGCGATGGAGCGCGCCTGGGACTCGCTGTCGAACGCGGATGTAGACCTGGCCCAGGAAGTGATTGCCGAGGATGCGAAAATCGACTTCCTGCAGACACAGCTGGACGAGCGCGCCATCGACACTCTCGCCCTGCAGGGCCCTGTCGCCAGCGATCTGCGCATGATTGTCGGCTCCCTGCGCATGAGTGCTTCACTGGAGCGCATGGGCGATCTGGCCCGCCACCTGGCCCAGTTGTCCCGCCTGCGCTTCCCCAAGCACGCCGTGCCGGCCGCGATCGCCGAGACCTTCTCGCAGATGGCCGAGCTGGACATCAAGATCGCCAGGGAGGTCGGCCGTTTGCTCGACACCCGTGATCTGGGAATAGCCAGCGAGATCATCACCCTGAACCGCCAGCTCGACCAGCTGCATTCCTCGGTCTTCAAGACCATTGCCCATGAGGACTGGAAGGAAGATGCCCCAACCACCGTGGATGTTTCACTGACCAGCCGGTATCTGGAACGTTTCGGAGACCATGGCGTTTCGGTGGCGCGGAAGGTCACCTACCTGGTGACCGGTGAGTGGGAGCCGGAGGCCTAGACCCCGGCATCGCTCGTCCCGAGCCTGCCGATACCTGCTGGCCACCGCCTCGTGCGGTGGCCAGCAGTTTTTCTTTCCCCAGTCGTCTGGTACCAGCTTCGACCCGGTGCAATACTTGGGGCAAACGCACTTCGGCAAAGGGAAGGGTAGCTCATGCCTCAGGATTCAGAGATGGAATGGTTCTCCAGGGTACTGTTGCACTTCACATTCGACGGAATCAGCCCCACACTATTGGATCCGGAAAATATCGCTGCCGAAGCCAGACAGGGTCTGGTGTTGATCCGCCAGCTGGCTGAGCGTGGCCATCGCGAGAGCGCCCGCCAGCTGACCGAGCAGGCACTGGACCAGATCAACGACGCCTCGCGCCAGCCTGGTGCCCCGGCGCAGGTCTTTGCGGAATTGACCAATGAGTTACTGGAACTGCATAGCGAGTTGGCCCGGTAGTCGAACACCGCCCACATGCGCCTGTACAGCCCGCTCACGGCGCCCTCATGCCCCCGGGAGCACCCGGCCCAGGGGCAAGCCCCTCCCACCCGTGTAGCGCCCGTTGGCTGGCATCTGAGCGTATCGGCCAGATCCATGCAATCGATCAATATCATCGATCAATAGACTTCAACCCGGCATTAAAAACATTGGCACGTTTCAGGAGCGTATGTCCCGAAACGTGCCGTAGAGAATCCCTGTTGCGTGTGCGGCTCTAGCCTTCACACTCGACGCAGAATCCAGTGTTTCCCTCTTCGCGCACCAGCTGGGAGCGGTGGCGAACCAGGAAGCAGGAACCGCAGATGAATTCATCGTCCTTGGCCGGAATAACCGTAACTGTCAATTCCTCATTGGACAGATCGGCACCCGGCAACTCAAGGCCATCGGTGTGATCAGTTTCATCGAGTTCTCTCACGACGGACTTTGCGTCCGGCGCGTTTGCGGACTTGACCGCATCCAGTGAAGCCTTGCGTGCCTCGGCTACATCCGGGCGGACCTCATCGTAATCAGTTGCCACGAATTGCATTCCTAACGTGAGCCATTGTGCCTGTTCGAGATAGGAGATTACAGCATACTCGGCGCAAAAACACAATCGAACTGGGCGGTTTCGCTCTAAGCCGTCGTCCGGATATCACCGCACTCCGGAACGGAAAAGCATCGTGCCATGTCAGGAATCGAAATTTCGATTTCTGACATGGCACGTGGCGGAGCAGTAACCGCTACTTGCGTCCCTGGTTGGCCACAGCCTTGATCGCATCCGCGGCCGCCTCAGGATCCAGGTAGGTACCGCCGGCGGTCAATGGCTGGAAATTCTCATCCAGTTCGTACACCAATGGAATTCCGGTCGGGATGTTCAGCGCGGCGATGTCCTCGTCGCTGATTCCGTCCAGGTGCTTGACCAGTGCGCGCAGGGAATTGCCATGGGCGGTGACCAGTACGGTCTTACCGGCGACCAAGTCCGGTTTGATGCTGTTCTCCCAGTACGGCAGCATACGTTCAAGCACATCCTTGAGGCATTCGGTGCGCGGGGCCGTGTCCCCCAGGTCGGCATAACGTTCGTCGCCGATCTGGCTGAACTCCGAGTCGTCAGCCAGCACCGGCGGTGGGGTGTCGTAGCTGCGACGCCATTCCATGAACTGCTCTTCGCCGAACTCGGCCAGGGTCTGGGCCTTGTCCTTGCCCTGCAGGGCACCGTAGTGTCGTTCGTTCAGGCGCCAGCTTCGGCTGACCGGGATCCATGGACGCCCTGCAGATTCCAGTGCAAGGTTCGCGGTCACGATCGCACGGGTCAGCAACGAGGTGTGCAGGATGTCCGGCTTGTACCCGGCATCGGTCAGCAGCTGGCCGCCGCGCACCGCTTCGGCGCGACCCTTCTCGGTCAGCGATACGTCATACCACCCGGTGAAGAGGTTCTTCTCATTCCATTCACTCTGGCCGTGGCGCAGCAAAATCAAAGTATGGCTCATGGATCCCATCCTATCGTCGCCGGTTTGGACACCGGACTTTCATTGCAGAACAACAGGCGCATATTGCATCGGCGCTTCAACGGGCGGGACAATATGACTTGATTTCGAAACCCTAGTAGCTGGACCAGTTGCCGCCGCGGCTGGACAGTGCCGGACGGACGTCGGCCAGGTACACACAGCAGATACAGGCGGCGATCAGCTGCAGGAAACCACCGCTGAAGGCCGCCGCGCTGGGAATGGCCGAGAGTACCGCGATGAACGCGCTACCGCCGGTCAACGCCATCCAGAATCCCTTGGTGCGCTTTCCCTCGGCGACGAACCGGTCCGAGGGATGGCGTACGGCGTCAATCAACGCCCAGACTGCCAGCACGGCGATAACCAGAGACAGGGCATACATCAGATAAAACTCGATGGTGGTCGCAAGTTGCATGTTTCAAGCCTACCTGCGTCGGCCCGCGCAACGGCGAATTGGTCCACCAGCAAAATTTCCTGTTGCCTTGGAAACTAACCCTCAAGCACCGCCAACGCCTGGGACAGGTCCCACCATAAGTCGGACGCTTGCTCGATACCCACCGACAACCGGATCAGATTCCGCGGAACGCTCTGTGGCTCGGATGCATGCCGTGCCCGGCGTTCAGCGAGCGTCTCCACCCCGCCCAGTGACGTGGCGGGGGTGATCAGCCGGAAGGCGGCAACCACCCGATCGGCATCCTCGGCGCTGTCTCCGGCTTCAAAGGCGATCACCGAACCGAACCCGTCCATCTGGGCCGAAGCCAGGTCATGGCCCGGGTCCTGGGCCAACCCGGGATACCGTACCGTCCTCACCGCCGGGTGGGTAGAAAGCTGCTCGGCCAGGAACTGCGCGTTGGCCTGCGAACGCTCCAACCTGACCGATAAGGTGCGCATGCCGCGCAAGGCCAGGAACACATCCATTGGCGAGGCGATGGCCCCGTGCAGCGTGCGGTAGCCGTGGAGGCGTTCACGCAACCGGGCGTTGGAGGTCAGCGCCGCCCCCAGGATGACATCCGAATGCCCCGACAGGGTCTTGGTCACCGAATGGATCACCACATCCGCACCCTGGGCCAGCGGGCGTTGCAGCAACGGGGTGGCAAAGGTGTTGTCCACCAAGCTCAATACCCCAGCGGTCCGGGCGGCCTCCAGCAGGACCGGTAGATCGGCGACCTCGAGCATGGGGTTGGTCGGGGATTCCAGCCACAGCGCATCGGCCCCAACGAGGGCGGCACAACTTGCCGCGGTATCCGTGATGTCTATGGTGCGGACCTTGAGCACACCGGCGGCCTCCAGCTCAGCCACCAGGGAAAGCGAACCGTTGTAGGAATGCCGAGGCAACACCAGGGTCCCGCCACGCGGCACCAGCGACAGGCCGGCGGCGATCGCGGCCATCCCAGAGGAAAAAACCAGAGCCGGAAGCTCGGACTGCTCCAGTTGCCCCAGAAGTTCTTCGAATCCGTCCCAACTGGGATTCGAGAACCTGCCATACACCCGGTCACCGGCCCCTGCTTCCCCGTGCGAATGGAAGGTAGAGGTGAAGGTCACCGGGTGGTTCACCGGGGAATTATCCTGCCCATTCGGCCGGGCGCCGGACACCGTCAGGGTATGGGCGCTGAATGGGGGTCGGGTACTCTTCGGTTGCGCTTCGTGACTCATGGTTCCAAGGCTACGCCTGGTGTAAAGCCATCCGGTATCCGCGTTTCCACATATTTCACGGCACGTATATGCATGTGAAGAGGCAACTCATTGTCCACCTATCCGTCGGTTTGGGCTCTGCAGGCTCGGAACTTCGTTAGGCTAGTTGAGTGAGTATGCAGCCTTCTTCCCTCCCCCGCGGCCTGTTCATCACCTTTGAAGGTGGTGACGGGGCTGGAAAGTCGACCCAATTGCGCCTACTACGTGAAGCCCTGCAGGAGCACGGTATGGGCGTGGTCACCACCCGTGAACCGGGTGGCACCGAGATCGGCGAGAAGTTGCGTTCCCTGGTCCTGGAACACGGCCATGGTCAGATCGATAAACGGACAGAGGCGCTGATATACGCTGCAGCGCGGGCCGCTCACGTGGCCCAGTTCATCACCCCGCATCTATCGCAGGGAACCCACGTGGTCAGCGACCGTTTTGTCGATTCTTCCCTGGCATACCAGGGCGTCGGCCGCGGGCTGGGGATCGCGGCAGTAGCCGCCATCAACGATTTCGCCACCGGTTCGCTGTCCCCGGATCTGACCATCCTGCTGGATATTTCCGCCGCCGACGGCCGGGCCCGACGTATCGCCAGTACCGGAGGGGTGGAAGTGTCCGACCGGCTGGAAGCCGAACCCGATGAATTCCACGAGAATATCCGGCAGGCCTTCCTCTCACTGGCCCACGCAGCGCCGGAACGCTACCTGGTGCTGGATGCCAATCAACCAGCCGAGGATTTGCATGCCCGAATCATGGACCGACTGCAGGCGGTATTGTGATGCGCCCGGTCTTTTCCGAACTGGCCGGACAGCAACGGGTCATCGACACCTTGGACCGTGAAGTGGATAAGGGCAATCCCACCCATGCCTGGCTTTTCACCGGCCCTCCGGGTTCCGGCCGGACAACTGCGGCCCGGGCCTTTGCAGCAGCCCTGCAATGCGGGCAGGATCCGGCGGGTTGCGGGCAATGCAAGTCTTGCCTGCAGGTACTCTCCGGGGCCCATCCGGACGTCGCCTTCGTGTCCACCAACAAGGTCGCCTACCAGATCGAGGACGTCCGGCAGTTGATCACCCGGGCGCAGGAACGCGCCGGTGCCGGGAAATGGCGCATCATCATCATCGAGGACGCCGACCGGATGACCGAACGAACTACCAATGTGCTGCTCAAGGCGATCGAGGAGCCACCGGAGCGCACCTTGTGGTTCCTGTGCGCCCCGTCCCCGGCAGACGTCCTGGTGACTATCCGTTCACGGTGCCGCGCAGTGAACCTGGCCATCCCTGCCGTACATGAGGTCGCCGCCTTGCTGGTGCGACGTGACGGGCTGACCGAGGAACAGGCGCAGTTCGCCGCCAGGGTTTCCCAGTCCCATATCGGCGTGGCACGGATGCTGGCCCGTGATGAACAGGCGCGAAGCCGTCGTGAACGCCTGGTGACGCTGCCATTGCGCCTGAACACCTTGCCGCAGGCCATGGCTGCTGCCTCCGAGATCGTTACGCTGGCCAGCGACCATGCCGAAGCCACCACTGGTGCTTCGCTGGCCGAAAGGACCGCGGCCCTGCGTCATGCCAACGGTTTGGGTGAGGACGAAACGATCCCGCCCGGATTGCGTGGTGCCTTCAAGGCCATCGAGGAAGATGCCAAACGGTTCGCCCGTCGTGCCACCTTCGACTCGCTGGACCGCACGCTGATCGACCTGACCACGTTCTTCCGTGACGTGCTCACTGTCCAGTTGGGCGCCCATTCGGAGCTGATCAATGAGCACCGCCGCGATGAGATCGAACGCTATGCGGCCTCGCAAAGCAGCGAGAAGAGCCTGCACCAGATCGACGCCATCAACGCGACGCGACGCCGGCTGGCTGCCAACGTCACCCCGTTGCTGGCCCTGGAAGCCCTGATGTCCACACTGCTGCAACAGCCCGGCAGACGATAAGCCACTGCGCCACGGCGCCGACCCAACCCAAGGAGTGACACGTGTCAGTTCGCCCAAGCCATCACCGGTGGCTACCCACCGCAGCCATCACCGCAGTGTTGGGGCTGGTGCTCAGCGGCTGCTCCACACCGACACCACAGGCACCTACCGAGCCCTCGCAGCTGGGCAGCGGGCTGGAAACCTACTATGAGCAGGAACTGACGTGGGACTCCTGCGGTAGCATCATCGAGTGCGCCACGGTCCAGGTTCCGCTGGACTACAGCGAGCCGGAAGGTGAATCCATCGAACTGGCGCTGAACCGCCGATCGGCTCAGGACAGCGAGAAGAACCTGTTGGTCAACCCGGGTGGCCCCGGTGGCTCCGGACTGGATCTGGTGACATCCTCGGTGCCGCTGATGTTCAGCAACGAGCTTCAACGCGAGTACAGCATTATCGGATTCGATCCGCGAGGTGTCGGACGCAGCACTCCGATCAGTTGCCTGAGTGACGGGCAACGTGACGCCGCGCGGGAAAAGAACCTGCGATCATGGGTCAAGGAAGACCGCGATGAGATCCGCGAGGAAAGCAAGAAGTATGCCCAGGCCTGCCAGGAGAACTCCGGCGATCTCCTCGGACACGTTGACACGGTTTCGGCTGCCAAGGACATGGATATCATCCGTGCCGCACTCGGTGACGGGGAACTGAACTATCTGGGCTACTCCTACGGCACTTTCCTTGGCGCCACCTACGCGAACCTTTTCCCGGCCAGCACCGGGCGGTTCGTCCTGGACGGCGCATTGGATCCCAAGTCCGGAGCAACCCAAGTTGACCAGGCCCAAGCCGTGGGGTTCGAAGGCGAGATCACCGCATGGCTGGAGGACTGCCTGGGCACCGAGTCATGCCCGTTCACCGGTTCGGTGGATGAGGCCCGTGGCCAGCTTCACGACTTCCTCGAATCCGTTGAGGAACAACCATTGGAGTCCAGCGACGGACGTACGGTGCCGATCATCGACTTCATCAACGGCTTCATCGTCCCGCTCTATGACAACTCCACGTGGCCAATGCTCAGCACCGCCATGGCAGATGCCATGGAAGGGGACGTGGACATGATCCTGATGTTCGCGGACCTGACAGCGAACCGCCAGTCCGACGGCAGCTACAGCTCGAATTCCTCTGAGGTTTTCGGCGCCATCAACTGCCTGGATCGTCCCATGGATGCGGCAGAAGCACGCATGGAAGCCGAGGCCCAGGAACTGCAGCGGGTTGCCCCGACATTGGGCAAGTACCTTTCCTACGGCGCGCTGGGCTGCGAATACTGGCCCTATGATGCCACCGGCCGTCCCGGTGAATTGAACGCGACCGGCGCTGGCGACATCCTGGTCATCGGGACCACCGGTGACCCCGCGACGCCGTACCAATGGGCGGAGTCCCTGGCCCGGCAGCTCGACGGCGGCATGCTACTGACCTATGAAGGGCACGGCCACACCGCCTACGGGCGGTCAAACGACTGCATCACCCAAGCGGTTGATGGATACCTGATCGACGGGGAGCTGCCGCAGGAAGGTACGCGCTGCTAGCTTGGCCGGTTCGACGTCCCCGTTTTGACGCGGATCGAAGGACTCGGATAAAGTAACGTGGTGCCCTAGTGGTATCAGGCCTCCTTAGCTCAGGGGTAGAGCAGCTCCCTCGTAAAGAGCAGGTCGGCGGTTCAAATCCGCCAGGGGGCTCTGGGAAGTACAACCCCGGAACCGCGATTATTCGCCTGGTTCCGGGGTTGTTCGCTGTCTGGACCATGCACCAGGCGCATTGTTCGCCTTCATCCCGGGGTACGGCTCCGGTCCCGGCCCCGCGGTATCTCCGGCAGGTCTTTCTTGGCCGTCGGATGTTCCGGTCTTCTGCTGGCCCGACAATCTGCCGAAACCCATGGCTTTACCCACGCCGTGGTCGTAACGTGGGGGTCTACGGATCTACCGATTCGATTGCGGGGTGATGACGATGCAGGGAAACGAGCCCACCGCTGCGCTCTCCCGGGCCGGCTACGACCCGGATTTTCTCAAGGTATCCGTTGCACCACCACAATTGGACGCAGCCCTGGAAGATGATGCGGTCCCCGTCGACGGCGCCGTAATCATCCCCTACACCCATTTCTCCCTGGTGATGAGTCGCAGCCGCCAGTTCGCCCGCTGGGTCGGCTGGAATATCGACGGGTCCAGAATGCTGTTGCTGAGCCGCTCAGGCATCAACTTCACCAAGGACTCCCGGTTGCCCGGTGACCTCCAGATCGGCAACGAGCTCTACCAGGGCAACAGGCTGGATCGAGGCCACCTGGCCCGCCGATCGGATCTGCTATGGGGCGAGATGGACGAGGCGTGGCAGGCCAATCGGGATTCGTTTTTCTACACCAATATCGCGCCGCAAATGGATGACTTCAACCAGAGCCGACAGAACGGGATCTGGGGAATGTTGGAGAACGCCCTGTACGACTTGGTTGATGTCCAGGACCTGAGGGCCTCGGTCTTTGCCGGACCGGTTTTCCATGTGCAGGATTGGCCCTACCGGAATGTCCCGCTGCCGGCCGAATACTGGAAGTTGCTGGCCTACCGCGAAAACGGGATCCTCAAGGCCCGGGCGTTCTTGCTGACCCAGGATCTGGATCAGCTACGGGCGGTCCTGGCGCTTGATGAATTCCGGGTCTACCAGATCACCCTCCCCGAGCTGGAAGATCGGACACAGTTGCGCTTTCCCAAAGTACTCCACGATGCCGACGATTTCAGCGCCGACAGCCTGGTGGCCCGTCAACCACTGGACAGCCGCAGCGACATCTTCTGGTAATCCCGAAGCAGCTCGTCGGGCCGAGGGGATCGGATGGATGCGCCGCGGAACCGCGGAACTTTCAGCCCTGTAGCCCCAGTCCCAGCCGGGTGATGTTCTCCGCCGGGTCCCCGCCGGGCACCGGCTCGGTCAGGTACTGTTCCCAGACCCACCCCGCGGGGACAAGACCACGTTCGGACACCCAGCTTTGCAGGTAGTCGTGGGCTGCCGGAAGCTGTGCGTAGTCACCGGCAACGGTCAGTATCGCGGTCCTGGCCGCCGGGAGGGTTTCACCACGTACCTCACCCATCCCGGCGAAGCGTTCTGCCACGGGAACGGCAACAGCCAGGTCCAGGGTGTCCCCGGCCTGGCCGTAGACGATTCCCATCGGTGGTGCCGAAGGGTCCACACCCGATTCCCCCAGCGCCGAGAAAATTGCCGGAAATGCGGAGTCGTAGAATTCGGGGATCTCTTCCATGCCGACTTCACGCCGGATGCAGGCCACCTGCAACGGATCACGATCTTCGATGGTAGGTTCGGTGAACCCCGCTTGCCCCATGATGCACTCCCTGTTTGTCTGGCCAACCCTGACCCCACCAGTCTAGGGTCCGCGGGTCACAGCGTACAGGAAAACCGGGGAAACGGATCATGGAGACTCGCGTGGCACAGCGCGCAGCAGGACCTTTCGGCGCCGGGAACCAGCGGATCCGAAAGGCCCTGCCACTACCGGTTTAGGCCCTCGTTAGGCAAAATCGGCGGTGGCTGGATCCGCGGCGATGCGCCCGGATTCACCACGGTCCAATCCTGCGATCTTGGCCAGGTCCTCGTCATCGAGGTTCACTCGCAACGCCGCAAAGTTCTCCTCGATCCGCGAATCGGTCACTGATTTCGGGATCACGACATTGCCCAGGGCCAAATGCCAGGCAATGACCACCTGGGCCACGGTCGCCTGGTGCTTGGCCGCGATATCCCCGAGGATCGGGTCCTCGAGCAGCTCGCCTCCCTGGCCCAATGGGGACCACGACTCGTGGATGATGCCGTGTTTCTTCTCGTAGTCCCGCAATTCCTGTTGCGGGAAATACGGGTGGGTTTCCACCTGGTTGATGACTGGACGCACCCCGGTGGCCGCGTAGAGCTCTTCCAGGGTATCGATGGTGAAGTTGGCTACGCCGATCGAACGGACCCTTCCCGAGTCCTTCAACTCGATCAGTGCTTTCCAGGTATCCACATACTGCTGCCGTTTGGGCTGCAGCCAGTGGATCAGGTACAGATCGACGTAGTCGGTCCCCAGCTTGGCCAGGGAAGCGTCGAAAGCGGCCAGGGTCTTCTCGTATCCCTGCTCCGAGTTCCAGACCTTGGTGGTGATGAAGATGTCCGAACGGTCCAGTCCGGAGGCGGCCACTGCGCGGCCCACGCCTTCCTCATTGCCGTAGATCGCTGCGGTGTCGATGTGCCGGTAACCGGTTTTCAATGCGCTGGCCACCACTGGTTCTGCCTGCTCGTCAGGCACCTGCCAGACGCCGAAGCCCAGCTGGTCAATGGTGTTTCCGTCATGGAAGGTGAGCTGTGGAACATGTTTAGTCATGTTCCCAACTTAGTCTGAAGGGCTCGTTGATAAAAACCGCCGGGTTGGTCAGTGCGAGCTGCTCCGCAGGGCCTGGTCGGCGGCGTGGATCCCTTCCACCACGATGCGTACCCGTGACTGCACGGCGAAATTGCTCACATCCTGGCCGGCCTCGGCCTGCAACCGCGTCATCGCGAAGACCTGCGCGGTAGTGGCCAGGTCATTGGCGGCTTTGGTCAGGGCCCGGTGGACCTCGAAAGTCGCTTGCGGGACGAATTCCTCGTCACTGGGGGTCAGCCGTTGGGCCTCGGCACAGATCTGCTGGACACGAGGCAACAAGTCTGCCAGCTCATTGGCGTGGGTCACCAGCCGGTTATGCAGGTCGTCGTCCCCGATCCCTTCCAGGACCTGGAATACCCGGTCCAGCGACCGGTTGAAGCGGTCGTGGGCACGTCGCCAGACACCTTGACCGAGGTCCCGATTCGCTGCGCGGGCCTTGCGTAGCCGAGAAAAGAATGCCATGGGTTTCGTTTCACTTTCCTGACGTATCCTGCGGATCCAAGACTACCCGCGGCCGGCTGCGCAACACGAAACAGCCCACACCCCGCGAAACGTACATCGATGTTCCATGGGGCGTGGGCTGTTCGTCGAGGATTCCTAGCAGCAGCGCCCCTGCGGGTTGCTCTCCTGCCACGCCGAATAGTCCTTCCAGAACTCCCGTTCGTTCATCGGGGCAGTTCCCGGATGGTTGGCCCGGTGATGCGCCAGGTAGCGATCGTACTTATCCGCACCGAGCACACCATCCATGAACTTCTTGACCTGTCGCAGCCGTTGCGCGATTCCCATGGGAATACCCCTCTAGTGTCCGGCGGATTCCCGGCTGGTACCGGTCGCCGCGTAGTAGGCATCCCACTGGGCTTCCAGCTCCTTTTCCGCTGGTGTGCTGATAATGCCCTGCGGGGCGTAGATCTTGGAGGCCACATACGGATCCTCGGTGGATTCGTCGCTGCCCGAGATCCTGGCACGGATGGTTGCGACCACCGCGGCGGTGACCACGATGATGGCCAGCAGAAGGAAGATCACCGAGAGCCACCCCTGCACGCCGGTGTTGCGCACCACTGCCTCCATGGCCTCGACACCTTCGGTACTGCCCAGGCTGGTCTCTCCATTGGCCAGGGCCTCACGGTAGGCGTTGTGGTTGGCGAAGTAGCCGACCTTGGTATCCGCGGAGAAGATCTTCTGCCAACTGGCCACGAAGGTGACCACCACGGCGAAGGCCAGGGGCAGGATGACCACCCACAGGTACTTGAAGTTCCCCCGCTTGGCCATGATCGTCATGACGATCGCCAACGCAATGGCGGCCAGCAGCTGGTTGGAGATACCGAACAGCGGGAAGAAGGTGTTGATCCCGCCCAGCGGGTCGGTGACCCCCAGGATCAGGATGTACCCCCAGCCGGCGACCATGATCGCCGTACACACCCACGCTCCGGGTCGCCACGAGGTGTCCTTGAACTTCGGGATGACGTTGCCGATGGTGTCCTGCAGCATGAAGCGTGCCACGCGGGTCCCGGCGTCCACGGCGGTCAGGATGAACAGCGCCTCGAACATGATGGCGAAGTGGTACCAGAAGCCCATCATGGCCGCACCGCCAAACCACTGGTGCATGATGGTGGCGATACCCACGGCCAGGGTCGGTGCCCCACCGGTACGCGACACCACCGATTCCTCGCCCACATTGGCGGCCAGTTCGGTAAGCATATGGGGTTCCAGATGCACCCCGGCCAGACCCAGCGAGTTCACGAACTGCACCGCGGTTTCCACGGTGCCGCCGGTGGCTGCCGCAGAAGCGTTCATGGCGAAGTAGATCCCACGATCGATGGAGATCGCGGCCACCAGCGCCATGATCGCCACGAAGGACTCCATCAGCATGCCGCCGTAGCCGATGAAACGGGTTTGCCGTTCCTTCTGCACCAGTTTCGGAGTGGTTCCCGAGGAGATCAGTGCGTGGAACCCCGATAGCGCACCACAGGCGATGGTGACGAACAGGAATGGGAACAGGCTGCCTGAGACCACCGGCCCGTCGGCACGCGAGGCGAACTCCGACACGGCCGGGACATCGATTTCCGGACGCACCACGATGATCGCCACGGCCAGCAATGCGATCACGCCGATCTTCATGAAGGTGGACAGGTAGTCGCGCGGAGCCAGCAACAGCCAGACCGGAAGCACCGCGGCGATGAAACCGTAGATGATGATCGCCCAGGCGATGGTGGTGCGCTCCAGGTGGAAGAACTCGGCACCCCAGGCCGACTCCGCAATCCAGCGGCCGGAAATGATGGCGAACATCAGCAGGGCAAAGCCGATTACCGACACTTCCAGCACCTTGCCGGGCCGGATGAAGCGCAGGTAGACACCCATGAACAGGGCGATCGGGATGGTCAACGCCACCGAGTAGACCCCCCAAGCCGATTCGCCCAGGGCGTTGACAACCACCAGCGCGAGGATCGCCACGATGATGATCATGATCGCCAAGGTGGCCAGCAAGGCCGCGGTACCACCGATCAAGCCGAGTTCCTCGCGGGCCATCTGGCCCAGCGATCGTCCGCCACGGCGCATCGAGAAGAACAGCACCAGGTAGTCCTGGACCGCGCCGGCCAGGACCACACCTACGATGATCCAGATGGTACCGGGCAGGTAGCCCATCTGTGCGGCCAGCACCGGGCCGACCAGCGGACCTGCACCGGCGATCGCGGCGAAATGGTGGCCGAAGAGCACCCGGCGATCGGTCGGGACGAAGTCCCGGCCGTTGTTGATCGATTCGCCCGGGGTGGCCCGGGTATCATCCGGCTTGGCGACCTTGCGCTCAATGAACTTCGAATAGAACCGGTAGGCCACCAGGTAGGTGCAAACCGCCGCGAAGACGAACCAGATGGCATTAATGGTTTCACCACGTGAAAAGGCCAGAATCGCCCAGGCAACGCCACCGAGCAAGGCGATGGCGGCCCAGATGATGATGCGCGCCGGTGTCCAGCGCCGCTCTTCACGCTCGGCCACCTGCGGATCAACCGCGCTAGGTGGCAGCGTGTGGTTACTACTCATGGCAATTAACCTCCAGGGAATGACAAGTGATGATGTGCCCCGCCATGTTAGTCGACCTGGTTTGCGTACCAGGTCGGCTGGATACAGCTCACCCTACTATTCCCCGGGTGCCCGTCAATGAAGATTTATCACGATTTTCCCCTTGTGAACGCCCGAGTCGAAATATTCATGCGCTTCGGGCAGGGAATCGAAGTCGAAAATTTTCCCTACGTTCAGATCCAGTACGCCACGTTCCAGCAGCGGCATGATGCGCTGAACCGTCCGCTGCACAATACCGGCCTTCTCCGCCAGAGGTCGGGCCCGCAAGGTGGTGGCAATGATGCGTAGCCGTTTGCCGAGCATCAGCCCCAGGTCCACTTCCGCCTTGCGACCGCCCTGCAGCCCGATGATGACCAACCTGCCCCCGGCGCGCAGGGCCTTGAGGTTCAGGGACAGGTATTTGGCGCCCACCACATCCAGGATCAGGTCCACGCCCTCGTTGTCGGTCAGTTCCCTGACCCGCTGGAGCACGTCGGCTTGCGTGTAGTTGATTCCCTCATCCGCTCCCAGCGTGGCACAGTAGTCCAATTTTTCCTGGGTGGAGGCGGTCACCAGGACTCGGGCCCCGGCAGCCTTGGCCAACTGGATTGCCATCGATCCGATACCCCCGGCTCCGCCATGGACCAGGATCGTTTGCCCGGCTTCGAGTTCACCATGGTCAAAGACGTTGGATACCACCGTGGCACTGACTTCCGGCAGCCCGGCCGCTTCGGTGAGCGTCAGGGATTGCGGGACGGGAAAGAGCAACGGCGCGGGAACCGACACGTATTCGGCATACCCTCCGGAAGCCAACAAGGCCGCGACCCGGTCACCGACCTGCCATCCGGTTACGCCCTGGCCGACGGAGACGATGGTCCCCGAGACCTCCAAACCCGGAATATCGCTGGCCCCGGGCGGCGGCGGGTACACGCCCTTTCGCTGTTGCACATCGGCACGGTTCAACCCGAAGGCGGCGACCTTGACCAGGACCTCATTGGCCGCCGGTTCGGGGCGCTCACGATCGGTTTTTTGCAGCACCTCGGGGCCGCCGGGGCCGGAAAAGATGTAGGCGGTCATGTTCTGTGTCACAGGCAATGATTCCTTTCGGGTCTTAGCGATAGCGTATACTCGTTCGGGTTGGATGGTTGTCCGAGCGGCCGAAGGAGCTGGTCTTGAAAACCAGTAGGCGGTAACCCCGTCTCATGGGTTCAAATCCCATACCATCCGCGCTGACAAGGGCAGGAACCTCACGGTTCCTGCCCTTGGACTTTTTTCTAGTTGTAATCCGGGCCCGCGGCGGCTCCCGGATTCACCCCTCGCTGCGACTGGGACAGCGTCAAATGGGATAGGCCCAACCCGCTCAGTCGGGCCACCTCGTTGATCACCAGGTGCGCGTCGAACAGGGTCCGCGCCGATGGTGCCTCGACATCCCCGGCCTGGGCGGCAATCGCCGTGCCCCATTGCACCGATGACAGCTGCAAGCCGAGCACAAAAATGCCGCGATGGGCCAGACCTTGACCGTCCACCAGCCGGTAGGGTTCACCCACCACGTCAAAACCGGATCCGGGGATTTCTTCGCCATCGGTGTTACGCCAGCGGAACACACGGGCCACCTTCTCGTCCAGGAGCTGGCGCACCAAGGCAGTGTTGTTCTGCAGCACCCGGTTGGACGGCATCATGGCCTCACACAATATCCGTGCGGTGTAGACCCTGGTGTCCACCCAGGGTGAGGAGGCGTTGAAGGTCCCGGCGAGCGCATCGAACTCGAAGAGCGGTTCCGGACCGATGAAACTGATGATTCCGGCCCGGGAGAGGGCCAGCAGTTGTTCAATGCGTTCCAGCGGCGGGCCGGAGGACAGTCCTTCCACCAGTGGTTCGAAACGCCCCTGGATTTCCTCGATGCGCGACTGCTGGTCCACCAGCCCGCGGGCGATCAGGTCCTTGACGAGCATCCGTCCGGCGTTCATGGTCAGGATCGCGCGGGCGAGGGGGTCCTGGGATCCGCGTGCGCTGCTTTGGGCATTGTGTACCAGGTATTCGCGCACTGCCCGCTGGTAGTGCTCATGGGATGCGAACCCGATGTCCTCGAAGGGATGGGACAAGGCGGGTACATCCAGCCACTGGATCATCGGGAATCCGCTGATGAAGTCGCGCAAGGTCGCCTGCCAGACCTGCACACCCTCGTGGTGCTCGGCATCCAGGATCATTGCGATGTTCCGGATGAATTCCTCGCGGGGCATAGGCAGCTGTTCGTGGTACTCGGTAGCGCATTGCCGGTAGTAGGCCCAGAGGATGTCACGGTGAAGCAGCGGCCAGATATCGCGGCTGAAGTGCAGGGCGGCCTCCGGGTTCGTGGTCCGCGCTTCGGCCACCTGCTGCATCAACTGCTCGGTTTCCAAATAATGCAGCGTGATGTCTTCGGGGATGAAGGCCTCCGTCACCGGCTTGCCCCAATAGGGGGTGCCGCGCCGTGAGGCGGCCACCAATTCCGGTTCGTTGCCCGAGGGCATGTAGGTGTAGCGTTGGCCCGGCTCATCCGAGACTTCCTGGAACACGCCACCACGTCCGAGGGTCAGCTCCGCCATGGCGTCAAAGAAATTCAGGCCCATCCCGCGCAGCAGTGCCGGTTCCCCGGCCCGGAACTGGCTGTAGTCCACGTCCAAGGGGATGCTGGGCGGGATGTAACGGGCCCCGGTCTGCACTGCCTGCTCGGCAAGGATCCGCTGCTGGGGGTTCAGCTCCGATTCCTGGTGTCCCAGGGCCAGCACCACGGCATCCACACCCAGCGTGCGCTCTGCGCCTCCGTCGGCTGGCCGGTATCCGATCACGTAACCGGCAGCCTGCGTCCTGAGGGACAGCACCTGGGCGCGGTGGAATGAATAGTCGACATCCGGGTGCTCAACCAGCACCTGCGCGCACCGGTCGTACACATGTTCCAGGTAGCGCCCATAGATGGCCCGGCTGGGAAAAGATCCTGCACGCACTTGCGCCAGTTCCCGGGCCTGTTCGTCGCTTAACCGGGCACCGTCGCCACCGCATGCGGCGAACTGGGCGAAACTCAGCCCGGGCTCGTCCCCTGTCCGCTCGGGCGCCACCGTGGGAAAGGAGGCGGGAGTGTTCATCCAGAAATTGCTGGACTGGGTCGATTCCCAGACATGCCCCGACCCGGGACGGTAGCCGTCGAAGACGCTGATCACCAGCCTGGTATTCAATGTCCGGGTTTTACGCACCAGGCTGGCCAAGCGTTCCAGGGTACTGGTACCGCGCGGACCGGCCCCGACGATGGCCAGGTGGAAGCTCTGTGCTGTTGGGTGCGTAGGTATGCTCACCCTTCTAGATTATTCCCGATCCGTCCTAGACTGGGGCACATGGACGTTACTTCGCGCAATCCCCGGTCCCCGAAATCTCCCGAATCCCATGAGTGGCTTGAGGGAATCCATGATCCCCGGGCCTTGGAATGGGTCCGCGAGCAGAACGCCATTACCGAAGGTGAGCTCCATGACCAGGAGCATGCCCGTACTGTGGAGCGGATCAGGCAGGTGCTCGATGCCCAGGACAAGATCCCGATGGTCACCAAACGCGGAGCCCACTACTACAACTTCTGGCGCGACGCACAGCACCGGTTGGGAGTGTGGCGACGCACCGACTGGGATTCGTACCGCAGCGAGCAACCGCAGTGGCAGGTGCTCATCGATTTCGACCGGTACGCCGAGCAGGAAGGGGCCGACTGGCATTTTGCCGGTGCGCAGCTGCTGCGGCCGGCCCCCGGAGACGAATACCGGCGTGCCCTGATCAGGTTGAGCCCCGACGGCGGCGACCAGGTCAGGGTGCGCGAATTCGACCTGGAAACCCTCGGCTTCGTTCCCGACGGATTCGATCTTCCGGTGGCCAAGACCTCGGTGTCCTGGGTAGACCGGGACACCCTGCTGGTTGCTAGTGCCACCAACGAGCTGGACACCACACGTTCCACCTACGCCCGGCTCACCCGGCGCCTGCAACGCGGGCAGCGGCTGGACCAGGCCGAGGTGGTTTTCGAGGTCGAGGCGGACCATGTGGGCGGGTGGGCGCACTTTGACTCCACGCCCGGATTCGAACGGATCATCACCACCGATGCCATTGACTTCTACAACACCCGCACCGGGGTGATCACCGATGGGGTACACCGGGTCATCGATGTGCCCACCGATGTGCGGGTCCATCTGCACCGTGAGTGGGTCCTCTTCGCACCACAGACCGATTGGGACCGCCAGGAGCTGAGCATTCCGGCCGGGGCGCTGGCCATCGCGCAGCTGGACCAGTTCCTTGCCGAGGGCACGATCAAGCAGTTGGTCTTCACCCCGGATTCGCGGACCTCGTTGGAGTCCTTCAGTTTCACCGCCCGGCACCTGCTGCTCACGGTGCTCAAGGATGTGGTCAGCCAGGTTGAGGTAGTGGAACTCGCTCCCGGCTTCCCGGGCGTCCCGCTACCGGTGGCCGATGAGTTGCTGACCGTCTCGGTGGGCGCGGTAGATGACGAGGACCCCGAAGCAGGTGAGGACTACTGGATGACGATCACCGGGTTCACCCGACCCACCACGCTGCTACGCGGCACCGTGGGTGGCAGCGTCGAGATCATCAAGTCCTCGCCGGACCGTTTCGATGCCACGGGCTTGGAGGTGACCCAGCATTTCGCGGTTTCCAAGGACGGCACCCGGGTTCCCTATTTCCAGGTCGCGGATGGGCAATTGCCCCTTGACGGCAAGAACCCGGTGCTGATGGATGGTTACGGGGGCTTCCAGGTGAGCCTGACCCCGGGGTACTCCCCGGCCTTGGGAACCGCCTGGCTCTGCCGCCGGACCGACGATGGACGCCGTGCCGTGTACGTGCTGGCCAATATCCGCGGTGGTGGCGAATACGGACCGTCTTGGCATCGTGCGGCGCTCAGGGAACATCGTCACCGTGCCTACGAGGACTTCGCGGCCATCGCCGAGGACCTGGTGGCACGCCGGGTGACCAGCCGCGAGCATCTGGCGGCCACCGGACGCTCGAATGGAGGCCTGCTGATGGGAAACATGATCACCGGCTACCCGCACCTTTTCGGAGCGATCTCCTGCGGCGTGCCGTTGCTGGATATGCAACGCTACACCCGCCTGTCGGCCGGGCATTCCTGGATCGCCGAGTACGGTGATCCGGACGTCCCCGAGGAATGGGAGTTCGTCCGGACCTTCTCCCCCTTGCACCGGCTGGATGACGAGAGCCATGAGCCCGGTGAGTATCCGGCATCGCTGATCTGGACGACCACCACCGATGACCGGGTGGGGCCGGTCCAGGCTCGCAAGATGGCGGCCAGGATGCTGGCCAAGGGCATCGACTCCACCCGGTACCACGAGCCGCAGGACGGCGGCCATGCCGGGTCCACCGATAACCTGTCCACCGCGAGGATGCTGGCCACCAGCTACGAATTCTTGTGGCGTGCCATACAGTAGGTCGCGCTCGTTTTGTTTCCGGACGGCAATTTGGATAAGCTATATTTTGCTGGAAACAGCGGATGGACACGTGCCAGAGCGGCCGAATGGACTTCACTGCTAATGAAGGGTCGGGGTTAAACTCGACCGGGGGTTCAAATCCCCCCGTGTCCGCCAAAACCCCCTAGGAAACTAGGGGGTTTTCATTTTTCCAACCAGAGGTCCGGGAACACCGGCTCCGGAGGTTCCGAGGGATCGGGGCAATCACCCCCAACGACCGGAGCCAGGACCAAATGGTCCTGGCTCCGGTTCGCAATGTCGTGTTCTACTTCAGGTCATCCTTGAGGTCGCGGGCTGCGTCCTTGACTTCTTCACCGGCCTTCTTGGCCTTGGCAGCAGCCTGGTCCTTGAGCCCTTCGGCCTCCAGCTTCTGGTTATCGGTGAGGTCCCCGACCTTCTCCTTGGCTTTGCCCGAGAGGTCCTGGGCCTGATTCTTGATCTTGTCGCCGAGTCCCATACGGTCACCTTTCCATAGCGGTCACGCGAATCGCTTCACGCGGCACATCGTTGATGCGCTGTTGGTTTTGACACTAACCACCGCAGTAGGCGATCACAACCACACGATGGGTTCTCACATGGGTTTCCAAGGTATCGTCCAGCGCCTATTCCTCGCGCTTGACGAAGGAGCGCAGCATGTTCTGCACGATATCCTCGGGCAACGAGGTGTGCTTGACGATGATCGAACTCATGGTTTCCAGGTCGGTCTTGGCGATGGCTTCGAAGAGCTCCTCACGTTCGGCCTCAGGCAAGTCCGCCGCATCGAAGTACACCGGGCCGTCCGGGCCCTGGCCCTCGAACTTGAAGTCCGCGACATTCCCGCTCCCCTCGCCACCGGCCATCGGTGAGGTGGCGATCATCCGTTCCAGGTCCTCCACCGGCAGCTTGGTGTGCTGGTGCAGCACCTTCGCCGCGCCGGCGGTATCACCGTCACGCAACATGGAGAACAACTGGTCGTATTCGTTCGGGGGCAGCTTCTCACTGGAAAACTCGTGCTGTTCACCCTCGAACTCGTACGCCAGCTTGAAATGCGTGGCACTGGGCTGCTTGTCCGAACCGAACTTGTCATGCCATTCGGTAGGGACCACCCAGGAGTCCTCGGAAGGCAGCAGCGACTGGATCTGCCCGGTATGCATCGCAGGCTCATCCTGGTCATCGGCGGATGTGGTGTCCTCGGCCACCGGTGGTTCGGCCTCTTCCCCGCTTTTCTCGATCTCCGGTTCGGCGACCTGGGAATCAAGTTTTTCCTGCAGTGCGTCGAAGTCCGGCGCTTCCACGGGTTCGGACGGGGCACCGGTCTGCGGGTAGGCATCCAGGCTGCGCACGGCAATCACGCATTCCTTGACGCTGGCACCGGTCAATGCACGGTAGTTCTGCACCGCACCCATGACATCCCCCTTGGCCAGATTGCGGTAGATCGCCTTACGTGACTCCTCATCCAGTTTCGCCGCGGCCTCCTGGGCGGCCTCACGGCTGATCGCCTGGGAAATCTGCGTCATATTGCGCTTGCGCACGGACTGGAGCCAGAAGAATCCTGCGACGAGGGCGAGGGTGATGACGACGAGCCAGATGAGGAATTCCATACCTCCAGCGTACTTCCTTTCCCTTCCGGTTCAGCCGGCTATGCCCAAAGTGAAAGGCAGGACACCCGGCGCACCGGCAAAGCGCAATGCCCGCCCGGCCATGGTCAGGGACCAACGGGAATCGCACACGTCATCCACCAGCAGCACCGGCCCCGGGGCTTTGCCCAGCAGTTCCTCCATCTCGGCGGGGATATCGAAGGCATCAGCGACCGCCGCCACGCGAAACGCGGAGTTGCCGCCTGCCCCACCGGAGGGTGGGGCGCTTCGGTAGCCAAGCTGGCCCAGGTAGCGCAGCTTGCCGACTTCCGCCAGCCGCCAGGCCAGCGAGCCGACCAGCTGGGGCCGGGCCCGCGATGGCATGGCCACCACCCCGACAGGGCGGGTGGGCCAGTCCCATTCGGACAACACCTTCACGCAGGCTCCCAGCATCGCCTCGTCCACGGGCGCATCACCGGGTTCGGCGAACAGCTGGCGTAGCCTGTTGCCCCATCCCAGATCGGTCAGCCGGGCCAGGGCCCGGCCCTCGGAGACCTGCTCATCGGCCGGGATCTTCCCCTTCAGCGAGTGCCCCAACCGATCCATGCCGCTGGGATAGGCCTTGCGCGGCTCGATCGGCACTCCCACCCGGCCCAGGGCCGCCTGTGCCGAGTCCTTGGCCTGCTCGGGGATGTGGTCGTCGTACCAGGGCCCGGCGCACCGGTCGCAGCGGCCACATGGTGCGGCCTGCGGATCGTCCAAGGTGCGGGTGAGGAACTCCATCCGGCATCCGGAGGTGTTCTCGTAGTCCTTCATCAGGTTCTGCTCATGGACCCGGTTGTGCGCCACCCTGCGGTAACGCTGTGCATCGTAGACCCAGGGCATGTCGGTGCGCATCCAGCCGCCGGCCACCCGTTCCACCGCCCCGTCAACCGCCAGCACCTTCAGCAGCAGCTCCAGCGGGGTGCGGCGCAGGTTCACGGCACTTTCCAGGGCGGGAACGCTCATCGCCCCGTCGGCCCGGCCCAGTGTTTCCAGGACCTGGGCGGCACGCTGCTCATCGGGCATCGAACTGGTGGCGAAGTACTCCCAGATCTCCGCATCCTCCGGCCCGGGCAGCAGCAGCACATCGGCGTTGATGCTGCCACGTCCGGCACGACCAACCTGCTGGTAGTAGGCCACCGGAGAGCTGGGGGCACCGACATGGATCACGAATCCCAGGTCGGGCTTGTCGAACCCCATCCCCAGCGCACTGGTCGCCACCAGCGCCTTGACCTGGTTGGCTTTCAGGGCCGCCTCGAGCCGCTCACGCTGTTCCAGGTCGGTCCGTCCGGTATAGGCGGCCACCTCATGCCCGGCTTCGCGCAGCATCCTGGCAATGTCCTCGGCCGCCGACACGGTCAGTGTGTAGATGATCCCGGACCCGTGGAAGTCCTCGATGTGGCTGAGCAGCCAAGCCAGGCGCATACGCGGGGAAGCCAGTTTCAGCACACCCAGTCGCAATGAGTCGCGGCCCAGCGACCCGCGCAAGGTGAAGACCTCCTGGCCGCCAACAGCCAACTGCTCGGCGACGTCTTCGACCACCCGCGAATTGGCTGTTGCGGTGGTGGCCAGCACGGGCAGCCCCTGCGGCAGCCGGGAAATGAGGTCCCGGATCCGGCGGTAGTCCGGCCTGAAGTCGTGGCCCCAGTCGGAAATGCAGTGTGCCTCGTCGATCACCAGCAACCCCATGCGCTGGATCAGTACCGGTAACTGGTGCTCGCGGAATCCGGGGTTGTTCAGCCGTTCCGGGGACACCAACAACACGTCCAGTTCATCGCGCTGCAATTTCTCCAGCACCTCACGCCATTCCAGGACATTGGCCGAGTTGATCGCCGCGGCGCGCACCCCGGCCCGTTCAGCGGCGGCCACCTGGTCGCGCATCAGGGCCAACAGCGGGGACACGATCAGCGTCGGTCCGCGCCCCATGGCCCGTAACAGCAGCGAGGAGATGAAGTAGACCGCGGATTTGCCCCAGCCGGTACGTTGTACCACCAGGGCGCGGCGCTGGTGGGCCACCAGGGCCGAGATCGCCTCGTACTGCCCGGGATGGAATTCCGCATCGGGATGCTGGACCAGTGCCCGCAGCTTCTGCAGCGCAAGGGCTTTCAGTTCGGTGTCCTGTAGATCGACCATGCACCCAGTATTCCAGCTGATGGCGACATTTCCCGGGGGCACCCATGGGCCGTGGCCCTGCGAGGCACGGGAAATTGTAAGCGAACTCCTACCTCGACGGTCCCGGTTCGCCCGGAATTCCGGTGCGGCTGCCGGTAGTCTGAAGTGCGTGAGTGAAGAAATCGACTTGAATCAGTGCTTCAAGGCCTATGACGTACGTGGCGTGGTGGGCCGGACCATCAACGCCGAAGCGGTGGAGGCCATCGGTGCCGCCTTCGTTGATGTGCTGGACCTGTCCGGAACCGAAGTGCTGGTGGGCGGGGATATGCGCCCGTCCAGCCCCGAATTCTGCGCCGCCTTTGCCCGCGGCGCCACCTACCGGGGCGCCGATGTGCGGATGCTGGGGCAGGTCTCCACCGA
The DNA here is from genome assembly GCF_026107515.2 of Glutamicibacter sp. MNS18. Lineage (GTDB taxonomy): Bacteria > Actinomycetota > Actinomycetes > Actinomycetales > Micrococcaceae > Glutamicibacter. The sequence continues at coordinate 31,374 of NZ_JAPCHW010000015.1, forward strand.
CGAACTGTATTTCGCCTCGGGTAAGTACCGCAGCGCCGGGGTGGTCTTCACCGCCAGCCACAATCCCGCCGAATACAACGGCATGAAGATGTCCAAGGCGGGCGCGGTGCCGATTTCCTCGGAAACCGGTCTTTTCGCCATCCGTGATCTGGCCCAGCAGTATCTCGACGAGGGTTTGCCCGTGTCCGGGGATACCCCGCAGGGGTCGATCAGCGATTTGGACGTGCTGGCCCAGTATGCGGCCTACCTGCGCTCGCTGGTGGATCTCAGTTCCATCCGGCCGTTGAAGATCGTGGTCGATGCCGGAAACGGCATGGCCGGGCTGACCACTCCGGCGGTGCTTGGTGATTCGGTATTGGCGAAGCTGCCGCTGGAGATCGTCGAGCTGTACTTCGAGCTGGATGGCACCTTTCCGAACCATCCGGCCAACCCGCTGGAACCGGAGAACCTCAAGGACCTGCAGGCCGCGGTCCTGGAACACGGTGCGGACCTGGGGTTGGCCTTCGACGGGGACGCGGACCGCTGCTTTGTCATCGACGAGCTGGGGCAGCCGCTCTCCCCTTCGGCCATCACCGCACTGGTGGCGGTACGGGAAATCGCCCGTGTACGCCAGGCCGGTGAAACCGACCCGGTGATCATCCACAACCTGATCACCTCCAAGGCTGTCCCGGAGTTCGTCACCCAAGCCGGGGGTACCCCGGTGATGACCCGGGTGGGGCACTCCTTCATCAAGGCCGAAATGGCCAGCCAGGGTGCGGTCTTCGGCGGGGAGCACTCGGCGCACTACTACTTCCGTGATTTCTACAACGCGGATACCGGGATGCTGGCGGCCATGCACGTGCTGGCCGCGCTGGGCACCCAACCGTTGCCGCTCTCCGAATTCGGTGAGGAGTACGAACCGTATACCGCGACCGGTGAAATCAACTCCGAGGTCCAGGACAAGGATGCCGCCATTGCCCGCGTGGTGGCCCACTTCGCCGATCAGCCGGTCAGCGTCACCGAACTTGATGGCACCACCGTAAGCGCGCAGGATGGAAGCTGGTGGTTCAACCTGCGTCCTTCGAATACCGAACCGTTCCTGCGGTTCAATGGTGAGGGAAGGCAGGCAACGGTGATCGCGCCGATCCGCGATACCGTGCTGGACCTCGTACGACAGAACACCCACACGAAGTAGAGGACGAACCATGAACTACGACGACATCGATGACTCGGTCAAGGATGGATTGAACAAGGTCCTGGGCACCGCGCTGGGTGTGGCCCGCGAGCAACTCGAGGAACAGGGAGTCTTCCTGCCTTTCGCCATTGGGCTGGAGCCGAGCACCGGGGAAACCGAGCCGGAGTTGCGCCTGTTGGCCGTCCCGCCGACCGATGACCCCGAGGATCCAGAAGCCGATATCGATACCGAGGCCATGGCCGCGGATCTGGTGCAGGTGCTGAACCAGGAGGGTGCGAACTTCGTTGCGGTGGCCATCGCCTCCGATGTCCTGCTGACCGAGGACAACCAGGATGCGATCCATGTGGTCGCCGAGCACAAGGCCGGGGCGGCATTGGCCATTGTGCAGGCCTACCAGATGCCATCCGAGCCGGGCGGGCCGTGGAAGTTCGCCGAACCGGCCGCCGAAGCGGCGGACTTGTCCCTGTTCAGCCAGGACGCCTAGGGCCGAGCGGGAAACCATGCGACTGAGCGCCTACACCGACGTGTGCCTGCGTACCCTGATGGTACTGGGCGCACGTGGTGGGCAGCGCTTGACCAGCCGGGAAATCTCCGAGCTGATCGATATCCCGTACAACCATGTGACCAAGGCCGTGCTGGAACTGGGCAACCTGGGTGCGCTGGATGTGACCCGCGGGCGGTATGGTGGAGCCAGTATCACGGAGGCCGGACTGCGCATGAGCCTGGGCGAACTGTTACGCACCCTTGACTGGCGTGAAGATGTGGTCGATTGCACCACACACGATGCCCTTCGTGATTGTCCGCTTTCCGGCGGATGCCGGCTGCGCTCGGCGTTACGCCAAGCCAGAGATGCTTTCTACAACTCACTGGATTCCCTGACGGTGGCCGAAGTGGTGGAGAATTCCTCCAGCCTGACCCGCTTGCCCTTCCCGCAAATTCGCCCGGCAGGCTGATTCTTCCGAACGGGCCCACTGCCGATTTGCAATTACCTTCTACGGAGCGTAGAACTTAAGATGTAAATCTTGCATATCAAATGCAAGATAGCTTCTCACTAAGGAGACCCGATGCTTTCCACACAGTCCCGCCCAGTCATCGAAGCCACGCTGCCGATCATCGCCGAGCGCATCTCCAGCATTACCCCGGACTTCTACCAGCGCATGTTCGCCGCCCACCCGGAACTGCTGGACGGCATCTTCTCGCGTTCGAACCAGAAGAACGGCCAGCAGCAGCAGGCACTGGCCGGTTCCATCGCGGTCTTCGCTTCCCATCTGCTGAACCACCCCGAAACGCTGCCCGAAACCCTGTTGGCCCGCATTGCCCACAAGCATGCCTCGCTGGGGGTAGTCGAGGAACAGTACCCGATCGTCTACGAACACCTGTTTGCCGCCATTGCCGCGAATCTCGGCGATGCACTGACCGAGGAGATCGCCAACGCCTGGTCCGAGGTGTACTGGCTCATGGCCCACGCCCTGATCAAGATCGAAAAGGGCCTGTACGCCCAGCAAGCGAACAAGAACATCTACAGCCCATGGAAGCTGGTGTCCCGGCAGGAGACCGCCACCAACTCGGTCACCTTCGTCTTCGAACCGGCCGATGACACCCCGGTCACCGAAGCCCAGCCGGGCCAGTTCGTCTCGCTGCGCATGCCAATGGCCGACGGCGTCCGCCAGGTACGCCAGTACACCCTTTCGGGCAATGTCTCGGACAGCTCGCAGCGCACCATCACCGTCAAGCTGGATGCCAAGGGCGAATTCACCCCGATCCTGCACGGCAGCCTGGAAGTCGGCGACACCCTGGAAATCTCCAACCCCTACGGCGACCTGGTCATCGACGAATCCGGCGCACCGCTGGTCATCGCCACCGCGGGTATCGGCTGCACCCCAAGTGCCGCAGCCCTGGCCACACTGGCCGAAAAGGGGTCCGAACGCACCATCACGGTACTGCACGCCGATCAGGAAGTCTCCTCCTGGGCCCTGCGGGCACAGATGGTCGAATCCGTGGACCGGCTGCCCAACGCCACCCTGACCACCTGGTTCGAGCGCGGCGACCTCCCAGCGGATGTGAAGAGCGCCGAAGGCCTGATGAACCTGGCCCATGCAGACTTCGCCCCGAACTCCCACGTCTACCTGTGCGGACCGCTGCCCTTCATGCACGCGGTACGCGGCCAGGCCCTCGCAGCCGGCATTCCGGCCGAACACATCCACTACGAGGTCTTCGGACCGGATGTGTGGCTGGCGGTCTAGCCCAACCGGCCGCGCCCACTGGGGATCATGGGGGTCCGCCAGCAGCGCACAGGGCATCGGGACGCGTCCGCTTCAGCGGGCGCGTCCCTGTGTTTTCCCGGCACTCGCGCCTGCTATTGGGCGACCGGTACCGGGGCGGGGGAATATGATTCTCCACGCGCCCCAAACCGATCAAGTCGGCCGCCACTCGTGCCCCGGCAGGAGGCTGACACCATGCTGCACCTGGATGAGCCTGGCCGCAGCCATGACCTCCGATCCGCGCATGGACATCCATGTGTTACCTGAACCGGGATACCGGGGATGTGGTGTTCACCAGCGGCTATTGCGATGATGCTCCCCCGGGCACGCAGGACATCGGGGAAGGCAACTACCGGCGCATCGACGGCATCGGCTCACACCACGGCTACCGGCAGCTGCAGCCGGCACTTCCGCCGCTTCCGGGAGGTTCTGGACCGATTCCCGGAGCAGGTCGGGCAGGGCTGGAATTGTGCCAAGGACGCTGCCACCAAAAGCTACGCCACCGATCGGCTGATCGGGCTGGGCCCGGTGCAGGATCCAGAGTCCATCGGGCCCGAATCCGGCGCCTAGGAGGAGACGCTATCCCCTGCGCTACCCTGCGGAGCCGATGCCGCACGGCTTGGCTTCGCCTTGGATTTCTCCTGGGCCGGGTCGATCAGCCGACCATGGACCACCCCATCGACAACCCAACGGCGCACCACGGCATTGAAGAATACCGGGTCCTCGATATTCCACTGGTGATGCATCCCCGGCACCAGCCGTATGACGGCCTGCGGCAACAGCGTTGTCAACGGATCGAAGGAACGCTGGACCACTTTGGGCTCCTTCTCACCGGCCAAGACCAGCACCGGGGCGTTGAAGTGGGTCAGATTCGCGGGCAGTCCGCCCGGATCCAGTTCGTCCCTGATCGCCCGCATGTTCCGGGCATCCAGCTGTAGCCCGTGGGAGGCGAAGAGCTCGCGCTCGTCATCCACCATGCCATGTGCCCCGGCCTGGAAACGCCAGTACCATTCGCTGCCCAGCAGTTTGAGCTGTACCCGGCTCAGGGCGCGGGCCGCCGCCGGGACTCCGGCCACCGGTGTGCCGGTAACCAGCAGTGACTCCACCAGTTCCGGGTGGCGCGCCGCCACGTGCAGGGCAATCACACCGCCGAGGGATATGCCCACCAAATGGACACCACCTTCGGAGACCTCGTCGGCAATCAATGCGGCCACGTCATCAGCCGCCGATTCCAGTCCTGCCCAGGCTTCACCGGAGCGGGCACCGAACGCGGGCAGGTGCAGGGTCAGTAGCCGGAAATCCCCGAAGGCCAGCACCTGGGGATCCCAGGACCAGTTGCCGACATTGCCACCATGCAGGAAGACGATGGTGCGCACCGCAGAGCCGGGAACTGCCCGGCGTACCGGATGCACCTCGGGGTAGTCCCCGGTTTCCCTGGGCACCGGTTTGGTTGATTTGCCCTTGTCCTTGGCCACGGATTGCCGCTGCCCCGGCTGTGGGGTGGCCGTGGGATTTTGATTGGTTTTCCGTTTCATGGCAGGTACTCCATTACCGCGTCGAGCCATTCGAGTTCAGCCACTTGCTGCCGGATCGCATGGTCCAGGGTCGCAGCCATCAGGAAGCTGCGCCGGTCCGCCGCAGCACGCATGTCGATCCCCTCACGCTGGGAGAGGTAGTCGTCCAGGGTCTGCTGTGTCTGGTCGCGCCGGGATTCGAGCAGCTCCTCGATTTGTTCGCGCTGCAGTTCCGCGGCGAAGAAGACCTGGCCCATGAAGGGGTCGCGCTCGGTTCCGCGAGCCACACCGTCACCGAGCCATTGACCCAGTGCAGCACGTCCTTCGGCGGTGATGTGGTGTTCCTGCCGATCCGGGTAATTGCTCTGTGGCACGGTTTGCACTGTGGCATAACCCTTGTCCACCAGCTGGGCCAGCGTGCGGTAAATCTGCGCCTTGTCCGCATTCCAGAAGTGGTTGATGGAGGAATCAAAATGCTTCTTCAGCTCGTAGCCGGTCATCGGCGACAAGCACAGCAGCCCAAGGATCAATCGTGCCAAAACCATATCGCTATACTTTCACATTAGTGGAGATTGCACCCACCTGCACGCCGGTGAATACGAAACTTCACTACCCAGCTCTTGCTGAAGCTTCGGGCTCGGCACCACTGAATTCAACCATCCCCTTTCGCGGAAGGACCAGCCGTCGTGCCAGGAACCTCAACCCCAACTTCTGCCGTGGCGCATCCGGGGTCACGCGCGGCACTGTATGTGCTCATCGGTTCGTTGGGAATCCAGCTTTCCTCCGCGCTCTCGGCCACGATGTTCGACAGCCTCGGTTCCCCGGCGGTCTCCTCGCTGCGGCTGCTGATCGCCGCTGCGGTGCTCCTGGCCGTGCTGCGTCCGTCGTTCACCGGGAAGAGTGCCGGGCAGTGGGCCGCGGTCATCGGCTACGGGGTGGTGATGGCGGTGATGAACCTGTTGCTCTACAAGGCGATCGAATACCTTCCCCTGGGAATCGCCGTGACCCTGGACTTCCTGGGCCCGGCCATGGTGGCCCTGCTCCTTGCCCGGAGGTTGCGCCAGGCGCTCTGGGCGGGATTGGCCCTGGCCGGTGTCATTCTCATTGCCGGACCTGCCGGACATTTCCACGCCGTGGGCTTCGCTTTCGGGATCGGCGCCGGACTGTGTTTCGCCCTCTATACGATCTTTGCCGAGAAGGTCGGCAAGGAACAGCAGGATTCGATCAGCTCACTGGCCTTGTCGGTCGCCGTGGCGGCCCTGGTTTCGTTGCCCTTCGGGGCTCCGCGCTTCCTCGATGTCACCGCACACCAGTGGGGCATGCTCGCCCTCAGCGGGGTGATTGGGGTGGCGGTTCCCTACGCCGTGGACACCCTGGCCGCGCGGCTTACCTCCGCCCGTGTCATCGGCACGCTCTTTGCCATCGACCCGGCCATGGGCACACTCATGGGCTGGGCGGTGCTGGGCCAGTCCCTCGGCGCCTGGGCGTTGCTCGGGATCGTGCTGGTGGCGGTGGCCGGGGCCTGTGTGGCCTGGCTGGATAGCACACCGGCACCGACCGGGCAGCCGCAGTCCGCAACCGGTGATCATTCCGGTGAGCCGAGCATCACCCCGTAATACGTGTGCTGGCATCCAGCCGCCGGTGCCAGGTGAACCCTAGAATGGGGCCTATGCCCACTTCCTCCTCCGCTGCCCGGCTGGGCCCTGCCCTTTTCGCCGTACTGGTGCTCTTGGGCACCACCGGCCCCTTGGCCACGGACATGTACCTGCCTTCCTTCCCCGCCATGCAGCAGGAGTTCGCGTCCACGGCCTCGGCCGTGCAGCTGACATTGACCACCTTCCTGGTGGGCATGGCCTTAGGACAGTTGGTCTGGGGCGCGCTCTCCGACCGCTGGGGACGGACCACTCCCCTGCGCTACGGCACCTTGTTGTTTGTACTCGCGTCCGTAGGCGCCGCGCTGGCTCCCAGCCTGGAACTGCTGACGGTAGCCCGTGGTGTACAGGGTATCGGTGCCGCGGCGGGTCTGGTCATTTCCAAGGCCATCGTGGCCGACGTAACCAGTGGTGCGCAGACGGCCCGCATCTTCTCCATCCTGATGACAATTGGCGGAGTAGCTCCAGCGGTGGCCCCCTTGATGGGTGCCGGGGTAGCCGAATTCGGAGGGTGGCGTGCGGTCTTGTGGGTGCTGGGGTTCGCCGCGACGCTGACGGCCCTGGGCTCATTCTTCGTGGTACGCGAAACGCACCCGGTTCCCGCCCGGAGCACCGGTGCGCTGTTTGCCCCGTTGGGGCAGGTGCTGCGTCAGCGACGTTTCGTAGGCTACATGGTGCTGTTCTCGGCAGCATTCGCCGCAATGATGTCCTATATCGCCGCTTCCCCGTTCCTGTACCAGAACATCATGGGTTTCAGCCCCACCGGATACGCGCTGTGCTTCGGCATCAATTCACTTGGCCTGATCACCTCAGGCATCATCTCCGCACGACTGGCCACCAAGGTGCCCCTGCGCCGCACCATTGCCGTCGCCTTGCTGATCGTTCTCACCGCCAGCCTGGTGATGACCGCATTGGCACTGGCCGGCTTCCAGTCGGTGCTGCTGGCCGTGGTGATCTTCTTCATGGTTGCCCCGATAGGAATGGTCATGGGCAATACCACCGGGTTGGCGCTCAACGAGGTACGCAAGACCTCCGGCAGCGGCTCGGCCGCCCTGGGTTGCTCCCAGTTCCTGGCCGGGGCGCTGGTCAGCCCGCTGGTGGGCTTAGGCGGTGAACAGTCCCCCGTGGCCTTCGCCGTGACAGCCTTGGTGAGTCTGTTACTTGCCGTGGCCGCGTTCGGCTATACCGCCGAGTCCCGGCAGCCTCAAGCCCGCCGCTGAGAGCTCCGGCAACACCCCGGACCCACCGGCACCGGCTAGGCCAGGGCCTTGGCCTTGAGCCGTTCGTATTCCTCGACCGTAATTGTCCCCTCATCCAGCAACGCCTTGGCTTCCTTGATGGATTGTGCCGGGGAGATCTCGGAGACCGACCGGATGTAGGCATCGGTTTCGGTCTTGGCGCGTTCGACCTGAGCCAGCTGGCGTTCGGTCATTCCGGCCCCGCGGGCAATCAGGTACACCAGGACCGTGAGGAAAGGGACGAAAAACAGGAAGACCAGCCACAGGGCCTTGGCCCATCCGTTCAGCGACCTGTCGCGGAACAAGTCCCCGATGACGGTGAACAGCGCCATGAGGTAGGCGATGAAGGCAAAGATCACGAGCGTGGACCAGAACACGCTCCACAGGCTGGAGAAGAAATCCATGGTTTTTCCTTTCACTGACGGATCACGGCACCATCCACCATGGCGGCACTGTCACCGGGAAGCAGAAAGACCTTCTGTCACCCTTCCCGCCGGTTGCCCAGTGCACCACCGCCGACAATGCACGGTTGCGCCCATCATGGGGCCCGACCTGAGGATTTGTCCATTGTTTATTCTGGAAACATGGGGCTGGAAAGGGGTTCGCGCTCCTCGACACTCCCGCCATAAACGAAGATCCCGTCGGGACTGTCCGGAGACAGTCCCGACGGGATCTTCGTGTTCGCAATTTGTGCGATTAGGCGCCCAGGCGTTCCTTCAGCCCTTCCAGCTCGGCGCGCAGCGAGGCCGGCAGCGCGTCACCGAAGTTGGCGTACCATTCCTCGATGCTCTCGACCTCGGTAACCCACTCGTCCTTGTTGACGGCCACCGCGGTCTCAACATCCGCCGGGGTGAACCCTTCCAGACCGGACAGGTCCAGGGACTCACCGGTCGGCACGTTGCCGATGATGGTTTCGGTGGCATCCGCGGTGCCTTCGATACGCTCAATGGCCCACTTCAGCACGCGCGAGTTATCCCCGAATCCTGGCCAGGCGAAGCCACCCTCAGGGGTACGGCGGAACCAGTTGACCAGGAAGATCTTCGGCATTTGCTCGGGGTTGAGCTTCTCGGAGATCTGGTCCCAGTGCTTCAGGTAGTCACCGGCGTTGTAGCCGATGAAAGGCAGCATCGCCATTGGGTCACGACGCACCTGGCCGGTGGCACCGGCTGCGGCCGCTGTGGTTTCCGAGGACAGGGTCGAGCCCATGAAGATGCCGTTGGTCCAGCTACGGGCCTCGGTCACCAACGGGATGGTGGTCTTGCGGCGGCCACCAAAGAGGATCGCGTCGATCTTCACGCCGTTGGGCGAGTAGTAGTCCTCCGAGAGCATGTCGACCTGGTCGATCGGGGTGCAGAAGCGCGAGTTCGGGTGCGCTGCCTTGGTGCCGGACTGCGGGGTCCAGTCGTTGCCCAACCAGTCGGTCAGGTGCGCCGGGGCCTCGTCGGTCATGCCTTCCCACCAGACACCGCCTTCATCGGTGAGCGCGACGTTGGTGAAGATGGTGTTGCCCTTGGTGATTGCGCGCATGGCGTTCGGGTTGGTGGACCAGCCGGTGCCCGGGGCCACGCCGAACAACCCGTATTCCGGGTTCACGCCGCGTAGTTCGCCTTCCTTGCCGATGCGCATCCAGTTGATGTCATCGCCCAGGGTCTCGGCTTTCCAGCCCTCGATGGTCGGATCCAGCAGCGCCAGGTTGGTCTTGCCGCAGGCCGACGGGAAGGCCGCGGCAATATGGTACGACTTGTTCTGCGGGCTGGTCAGCTTAAGGATGAGCATGTGCTCGGCAAGCCAGCCCTCGTCACGGGCCATGGCCGAGGCGATACGCAGCGAGTAGCACTTCTTACCCAGCAGCGCGTTGCCGCCGTAGCCGGAGCCGTAGGACCAGATGGCACGTTCCTCTGGGAAATGCACGATCCACTTGTCTTCATTGCATGGCCAGGCCACGTCCTGTTGTCCCGGCTCCAGCGGAGCGCCTACCGAGTGCAGGGCGGGGACAAAGAAGGCATCCTCGGCTTCCATCTTGCGCAGCACCTCAGTACCGATCTTGGCCATGATGCGCATCGAGGCGACAACGTAGGCGGAGTCGGTGATTTCCACGCCGTAGGCAGGATGTTCCGCGTTCAGCGGCCCCATCACGAAGGGGATGACGTACATGGTTCGACCGCGCATGGCGCCGTCGAACAGCCCGTTCAGGCGCTGCTTCATGACAGCGGGGTCTTCCCAGTTGTTGGTGAAGCCCGCATCCTTCTTCTCCTTGGAGCAGATGAAGGTACGTTCTTCAACGCGGGCCACATCGGCCGGGTCGGAGAAGCCGGCGTAGGAGTTCGGGAAGTTCGGGTCGGTCAGCTTGACCAGGGTCCCTGCCTCAACCAGTTCAGCACACAGGCGGTCGTTCTCCTCCACGGAGCCGGTCACCCAATAGACACGATCAGGCTTGGTCAGCGCGGCAACTTCCTCAACCCACGCGGCCAGCTTGGCGTGCGTGGTGGGTGCTGCATCGAGTACGTTCTGATCGGAGCTTGAGCTCATTATCCATTCCCTCCATTGGGCTGAACTTGCAATAGTTCAAGGCTAGGGGGTCGGGGTTTTGCCACCGTTGTGACGTGAACCGCAGAATTCAGGGAAGCGCACCCCCGATTAGGCAAAAACCCCGTGAATTCGCGGATTCACTTAGTACCAGAATAGCAGTACTGTGACGAAGGTCACGTATACCGGTATACTTTATGACTTCTACACAAAGTAGTTTTTCGCCCCGAAGGACTCCGTTGACGCCGATTTTGACGAACCGGGAATCCTCTGTATAGTTATTCGAGGTTCGCGCGAGCGGACGACAACAGAATATGCGCCCATAGCTCAGCTGGATAGAGCGTCTGTCTACGGAACAGAAGGTCAGGGGTTCGAATCCCTTTGGGCGCACAGAATATGCAAAAAAGCTGCGACACGGTTCTCCGCGTCGCAGCTTTTTGCATGCCCTTGCGCACCAACACCTCCCGGATTCACGGGCCCTTCACATGAGTCTCGTCGACCCGTTGCGGCTCGCCAAGGCCCGTCCTATACTCCGCAATAAGCGCGCTGAGCGCCGTGGTTGCGGAGTTGGAGGAGTCATGCAACGTCTGGATTCAGTGATGCGTTGGCTAGGCGCGGTCGGAATCACCTTCGGCACATTTGGAATCATCATTCTCCCCAGCTTGCTGCACACCGAGAACTTCGAATCCGCAGAGGAACAGTTCAGGGCGTTCGCGGAAGGAAGCCTCAATGGCTACCCACCACTGGTGGTGCAGATTGGTGGCACGGTCTTCCTCATGGCGGCGGCACTGGGGATCGGGGGATTCACGATCGCACGAGGTCGCGGACGGGTGCTCGGCATCACCGGCTTGTTCACCGGGATCATCGCGGGAATCGGGCTGTTTCTGGTTCTGAGCTCCGAACTGGCCTTATTCGCTGTCGTGACTTCTGGAGGGGATACGGCAGCTGCGGTGGACCTGGCTACGGCAGCGGGCAACATGCCAGGGTTCTATGTCCCGTTACTGGTCGGTCTCGCCGGTTTCTACACGACACTGTTCCTTCTCGGCTTCGCCCTGTGGCGCAGCAAGGTGGTGCCGCTTGTTGTTCCGCTGTTGTTCGTCTTGCCCATGCTGAGCGGCCTAATACCCCTTCCCGACACGGCAGCCTCGATTGTCCCGGGCTTGCTCCTGCTCGTACCGTGCCTCTGGATCTCCGTGAAGCTGATCCGCGGGGTCTCCCCCATAGGTGCGCCGGCCACAGCCGGAGTCGTGTCAACAGAAGAGCAGGCATGAGTCCCACTTCATGGTGTCGTCCGGGTACGAGCACGAGGCGCAGGCGCTCCGGTCCGGACTGGGTCGCAGGAGATGGTCCGACCCCTGACGATGGACCGTTCCAGACCAGGCTCGGCAGGAACCATGCGGACGGTGGGCCCCAGGACGGGAGGGCCGCTTGTGAAACGCCACACTTTCCCCGGTTTCGGTTCGCAGTGACCCGGAAGCTTGTGTATAGTTATTCAAGTCGTCACGACGACACACAAGTGAATATGCGCCCATAGCTCAGCTGGATAGAGCGTCTGTCTACGGAACAGAAGGTCAGGGGTTCGAATCCCTTTGGGCGCACAAGCGGAAAACCTGCGATTGGTCCACACCTCTCGCAGGTTTTCCGTGTTTTCCGACCCTTTTCCGGCAAGCCCGTTCCGGTTCCACACCCCACACGGGATTTCCCTGTCATAGAGATGCCCGATTCCCGGTGCGAACGTATCGTTGGTTTACAACACATCCCGATCGAAGGATTGTCCGTTACCAAGGAGCCAGCCCCATGATTATCGCCGTGCCAAAGGAATCCAAGAACAACGAGGACCGGGTGGCCATCACCCCGGCCGGGGTATCCGAATTCGTCGCGCATGGCCACCGGGTGCTCATTGAGACCACCGCGGGGCTGGGTTCGGGAATCACCGATGGGGCCTACACCGCGGCCGGGGCCGAGATCGTGCCGGACGCCGCCACCGTCTTCGCCTCCGGGGAACTGGTGCTCAAGGTCAAGGAACCCATCGCGGCCGAGTACCCGCTACTACGCAAGGACCAGGTGCTGTTCACCTATCTGCATCTTGCCGCCTCCCGGCAGTGCACCGACGCCCTGCTGGCCGCCGGCACCACAGCGATCGCCTACGAGACCGTCACCCGGGGCCGCACCCTGCCGTTGCTGGCCCCGATGAGCGAGGTGGCAGGGCGGCTGGCTGCGCAGATCGGATCGGTCACCCTGCTTCACCCCTCCGGCGGGTCGGGCATCCTGATGGGAGGGGTTCCCGGAACCCGTCCGGCGAAGGTCGTGGTGATCGGCGGCGGCGTGGCCGGGGAAAACGCCGCGGTGGCCAGTGCCGGACTCGGCGCGGACGTGACGGTGATCGACCTGAATCTGGCCCGTCTGAAGGAGATCGACACCACCCACCACGGACGGATCAAGACCCTGGCCTCTTCCAAGCTGGCCATCGCCGACCAGGTCGCCGACGCCGACCTGGTAATCGGCTCGGTGCTGATCCCCGGTGCGGCGGCTCCCAAGCTGGTCACCCTAGAGATGGTCGAGCGGATGCGCCCCGGTTCGGTATTGGTGGATATCGCCATCGACCAGGGCGGCTGTTTCGAGGGTTCGCACCCGACCACGCATGATGACCCGACGTTCACGGTGCACGACGCGCTGTATTACTGTGTGGGCAATATGCCCGGGGCGGTGCCGCAGACAGCCACCGCGGCGCTGACCAACGCCACCCTGCCCTATGCCCTGCGCATCGCCGACAAGGGCTGGGCCCAGGCGCTGCGCGAGGACGAAGGACTGGCCAATGGCCTGAATGCGCACGGCGGCACCCTGACCCTGGGATCGGTGGCCGAGGAGTTCGGTTACGACTGGCGGCCGGTGGCAGAGGTGCTTGCCACCCTGTAACACCGGTGTCGTGAGCGGCTCTCCCCGGGAAAGCCGCTCACGAGGGAAGCGGATCCAACCGGGTCCTAGTGGGACTGGCGCAGGATCAATTCGGTATCCATGATGCTGAAGACCGGGACTTGCTCGCCCTGGATCCGCTTGACCAGCACTTCGGCCATGATCTCCCCCTGGCGTTCGGGATGCTGGGCCACGGTAGTCAACGGCGGCGTGGCATTACGCGCAAACGAGTCGTCATCGATGCTGGTCACCGACACATCCTGCGGCACACGGATCCCCGCGTCCTCCAGCGCCCGCAAGGCACCGAAGGCCATCTGGGCGCTGGCCACGAACAATCCATCCAGCTGCTGTCCGCTGGAGAGCAGCTGCTGCATGGCCTGTTTCCCGCCATCGGGGGTGAAGTCGCCCTCGATCACCGCGACCGGTTCCAGCCCGGCATCCCGGACTGCTTGCCGGAATCCGGTCAAGCGGTCGAGCCCCGCTCCCATATCCTGTGGGCCGGCAATCGAAGCCACCCGGGTCCGACCGCGTTCGATGATCACCCCGGTCGCCTGCCGGGCGGCGGCCACGTTGTCGATGTCCACCGTGTAGATCTCGCTGCGGTCGGTGCTGATGGTGCGTCCGCCGAACACCATGGGCAGGCTTCCGCCCAGATCCGCATAGGAACGATCCGCCGCATGGTGCGAGAGTACCAGCGCACCGTCCACATTCCCACCCTGCAGGTACCTTGCCGTTTTGTCCGGATCTGATTCGGTGGCCAGCAGCAGGGTGAGCATGAATTCGGTGTCCGCAAGGTAGCGTGCCGCCCCCCTGGACCACGGTCGCGAAATAGGGGTCGGCGAAGAACTTCGCGGTGTTCTCCGGCACCACCAACGCGATCGAGTTGGTGCGCCCCTGGGCCAGCGAGCGCGCCGCCCGGTTGGGCACATAGTTCAGCTCCTTGATTGCCGCCTCCACGGCGGCAACCACCGACGGCTTGACCTTGTTGGATCCGTTGACCACGCGCGAGACGGTGGCCCGGGAGACCCCTGCCCGCGCCGCGACCAGTTCCAGGGTCGGTTGCTGATTTCGTGATTCGGTCATTCCTGCTTCTTCATTCCAAGGCTGGACGGTGGTTGTTTCGGACCCTGGCGGTTCAGGCCATTGTACGAGTGGCTGAAATCAGCTTGGCATACGCCTTCCCGCTGTCCTTAATAATTCGTTGTTGCGTCCGGTAATCAACGTGCACGATCCCGAAGCGTTTGGCGTACCCCCAAGCCCATTCGAAGTTGTCCAGCAGCGACCAGACGAAGTAGCCCCGCACATCCGTCCCGGCTTCAATGGCCAGGCCCACCTGTTCGATATGGTCCATGATGTACCGCTCCCGCTGCGGATCGCTGACCGTACCCTGGTCCGTCAGCCGCTCCTCGTAGGCGGCACCGTTCTCGGTGATGTACAGCGGTGGCAGGTCCGGGTACTGCCGCCCCAACCGGGTCAACAGGGTCAACAGGCCCCGCGGGTTCACTTCCCACCCCATGGCCGTGCGCGGCAGGTCCCGGGAGGGGAAGCTCACGTACTCGCTGCCCACAAAGGGCGAGGATTTCGGTGAATCGGTGGGAACCACCGCGGCCGGCTCGCCCGGTCCCAACGGGTGCCCGGAGACATTGTCATCGTGATAGTGGTTGACCCCCAGGAAATCCAGCGGCTGGCTGATCGTTTCCAGGTCCCCGTCATGCACCACCTCGGCCAGCCCGTAGCCCGCCACGTCCGCAAGCAGGTCGGCGGGGTAGGCACCGCGCAGTATCGGGTCCAGGAACATGCGGTTCCACAGGGCATCGACCCGGCGTGCCGCCTCCAGATCCACCGGATCCGACGGATCGTTGGGCACGGCATTGGTCAGATTCAGCGTGATACCCACCTGTTCGGCACCCAGTTCGCGTAACCGGGCGGTGGCCAGGCCGTGGGCCAGATGCTGGTGATGCACCGCGGCCAAGGCGGCGCGTGGGTCCTGGCGTCCCGGGGCATGTTCCCCGGCCGCATAACCGATCAGCGAGGAACACAAGGGCTCATTGAAGGTGGTCCAGTGCTTCACCCGGTCGCCCAAGACCGCGTACACCGCCTCGGCGTAATCCACGAACCGGTGGGAAGTCTCCCGGCTGGTCCAGCCACCGCGTTCCTCCAATGCCTGCGGCAAGTCCCAGTGGTACAGCGTCAGCCAAGGCAGGATCCCGGCCTCCAGCAGTTCGTCGACCAACCGCGAGTAGAAGTCCAGGCCCTTGGGGTTGACCTCCCGGCCGCCGGGAACGACGCGGGCCCAGCTGGTGGAGAACCGGTAGGAATCCAGACCCAGTTCGCTCATCAGGGCCACGTCTTCGCGGTACCGGTGGTAGTGGTCCACCGCGATTTCAGGGGTATGTGCCCCGGCGATCGTCCCGGGTTTGCGGGCGAAGGCATCCCAGACGGAATCCTCCTTGCCCTCCAGATGCGCCGCGCCTTCGATCTGGGCGGCTGCGGTGGCCGAACCCCAGATGAAACCCTGTGGCCAGTGGAAGTCGGGTGATAGTTGGTGAGTCATTAGCCTTTCACAGCTCCTGCCATGATTCCGGAAACAAGTTGTCGGCCCGCCACGATGAACAACAGCAGCAGCGGGATGGTGGCCAATACGGCACCGGACATCACGATCGTGTAGTCCACGTACTTGGCCGATTGCAGTTGGCTCAGGGCCACCTGCAGGGTGGGGTTCTGCGGCGCGATCAGCAGCGGCCACAGGTAGTCGGTCCAGGCCGTCATGAAGGTGAACAGCGCCAGGATCGCCATGGCCGGCCGGGCGGCGGGCACTGCCACATGCCAGAACGTGCCGATCATGCTCGCCCCGTCGATCCGTGCGGCCTCGATCAGTTCATCGGGGATCACATCCACAAGGTACTGGCGCATGAAGAACACGCCGAAGGCGGTCACCAGGGTAGGCACGATGATCGCCCCCAGGGATCCGGTCCAGCCGAACTCCTTCATCATCATGAACAACGGGATGATGCCCAGTTGTGTGGGCACGGCCAGGGTTGCGATGACGAATACCAGCAGCCCCGACTTGCCGCGGAAGCGCAGCTTGGCGAAGGCGTATCCGGCCAGGGTGGAGAAGCTGACAACCGAGAAGGTGATGACCCCTGAGACGATGATGCTGTTGAACAGCGCACCCCAGAAGTCCACGGTCGCAAAGACCTCCGCGACATTGGTCCAGAACTGTCCTCCGGGCAGCAGTGGCGGCCAGGTGGAGGCGAATACGCTGCCGGTGCTGGAGCCGATCACCATTGAATACCACAGCGGGAATGCCCCGCCGAGGAAAAAGGCCAGCAGGATCCCGTAGGTGAGGAACCCGGGTCGGGCATCGATGCCGAAGGACTTGCCCCGACGGGGTGTTTTAGTCCGGGGCGTCCGGGTGGCTAGGGTCGGGGCGCTCATGGCTTGGGCTCCTGGCGGTCGGCTGGTTCCGCGGCAGGGAACTGCACGGCCGCGATCGTGTCTATCGGGATGCCTCTCGGGTTCCGTCGGCGCCTCCCGAAGCGTGGGGCACCACGCCGCCTGGTTTCGGCGGAGGCGATCGTGGTGGAAAGCAGGAAGTTCAGCAGCCCGATGGCGATGATGATCAGGAACAGCATCCAGGCCACGGCGGAGGCCTTGCCGAAGTCTCCCCTATTGAAGGCCAGGTCCCACAGGTAGAGCACCGTGGTCTGGTATTCGCGGTTGGGTCCGCCCAGCGCCGAGCTGCTCGGATTGAACAGTTTCGGTTCGGTGAAGATCTGCAGCCCGCCGATGGTGGCGGTGATGATCACGAAGATCATGGTGGGCCGGATCGAGGGCAACGTGATCGAGAAGAAGCGGCGCAAGGCCCCGGCCCCGTCGATTGCCGCGGATTCGTGGATCTCACGGGGCACCGCCTGCATCGCGGCCAGCAGGATCAGCGCGTTGTAACCGGTCCAGCGCCAATTCACCATGGTCGCGATGGCCAGGTGCGAGGGGAACACCTCGGATTTCCAGGACACCGGGTCGATATCGAGCATGCCGATCAGGTTGTTGATCATCCCGTACTTCTCATCGAAGGCGCTGGAGAAGATCAGTGTCACGGCCACCGGGGTGACCACGTAGGGCAGCAGGATCCCCATCCGCCAGAACGTCTTGGCCCGGATGTTCCGGTCCAACATGGCGGCAATGAAGGTGGCGACCACCAGCTGCGGGATGGCCGAGAGCAGGAAGATGCTGAACGTGTTGAACAGCGAGTTCCAGAAGTACGGGTCGGCCAGTTCCACCCGGTAGTTCTCCAGCCCCACCCATTGACCGGCACCGGAGAGCAGATCCCAGTCATTGAGCGACACGATGAACGTGTAGACCAGGGGGAACAGTCCCACCAGGCCGAAGAGCAGGAAAAACGGGGCCACATAGAGATACGGGGAGGCCTTGGTATCGAAGCGGCTGAACGAATGTCGACGCCGTTTCCGCCGGTCGTCCTGGGGACGGCGTCGTGGCGGCCTCACGTCCGCTGTCGGCCCGGGTCCGTTGCGCGGGTTGCCGGTGCCGCGAGCCTGATTGGCAAGTGTGCTCATGGTGCGGTTCTTCCTGCACGTATCCATCGGGTCCGCGCCGCGTTCGCACACGGACCCGTTGGCTACCGGTGCTACTTGAGGTCCAGGTTCTTCAGGGTTTCCAGTGCCGAGTCCCACGCGCTCTGCCCGTCGGTCCCCTTGTCCAACGCAATGGTGGCCGGTCCGAAGACCTGTTCCTGGATCACCGAGTCATCCGCCCCCTTGAACTGGGCTTCCACCCCCTCGGCCCGGTTGCCCAGGATCTCGCCGATGGGCGCATCGTTGAAGAAGGCGGTCAGGTCGTTCTGGCCGGTCACCACCGGATCGGATTGGGCCTCGATATTGCTCGGGAAGGTTCCCGCCGCTTCGAAGGCCGCGGCCTGCGAGGTGGCGTTGGTCAGCCATTCGGCGAGCTTGGCCGCCTCGGCCGGGTGCGTGGACTGTTCCGGCACGGTCAGGAAGGTCCCGCCCCAGTTGGCCGGGCCGCCGGGGAAGACATCGGCGAAGTCCCAGCCGGAGTCGGCGTCACCGCCGGCGGCCTCGACCTGGCCCTTGAGCACGCCCAGCATCCAGCCGGGGCAGACGAAGGTGGCGAAGGAGCCGTCAACGAAGGCCTGTCCCTTGCCCCAGTCCCACTGGGTCTGTGCCGCGGAGAGGCCGGACTGCGCGGCATCGGCCAGCAGGTCCCACCGTTCACGCAATTCGGTATTGCCCTCGATGTTCAAGGAGCCATCGGCCGTGTAGTACCCCTCGGGCAGCTGGTTCACCATGGCGTTCCAGACGAACCCGGACTGGTCGTACCAGGCCTTGCCGGTTTCCTGCTCGTACTTCTTTCCGGTGTCGAAGAAGTCCTTCCAGCTCGCGGAGTCGCCGCCGAGCAGTTCGGCGACCTCCTCGCGGTCCGAAGGCAGTCCGGCGTCCTCCAGGAGATCCCCGTTGTAGCAGATGCCCTGGGGGCCGATATCTGTCCCGTAACCGATGATCCGGCCCTCGGGATCGGTGGCCTGGGCGGTTTTCCACGGGACCCAGCGGTCCTGGATCTCACTGGCGCCGTGATCACGCAGGTCGACAAAGGTGTCCGAAACCGTCATGACCTGGCCCAGCCAGCCTTCTTCCACCGCTTGCACGTCCGGCAGCCCGGAGCCGGCGGCCTGTTTGGTCTTCCAGTCGGTCAATGCGTTGCCACCGGTGTCGATGTTAGTCGCCTCGATGGTAATCCCCGGGTTGTCGTTCTCGTATTGCTCGTAGAGACCGTCGAGTCCCATGGTGCCGAAGGTGGTGACCTTCAGGGTGACCGGGTTCTCGGTCGACGCCGGCTCATCGCTGGCCGTACCGCCGCCGGAACAGCTGGTGACCGCCAGCGCGACGGCTGCTGCGGATGCAACAGCGGCGGAAATCCTGATTCGTCTTGCTCGTTTCACGTCGTTCTCCTCAGATGCGGTGCGAAATGGTGCTGGCCGGTTCGAATCCCTTGAATTTCATGAGAGCGCTCTCACAATAAAACTAGAACCGATCCCATCCGGCGTTTTTGTCGACCAGCATTCGATGGTCACCACTTGAATCAAAATGTGAGCGCTCTCACAAATGCTGTGTGGTCAATTCTCCCCCGTCCCCGGCGTTTGTCAACCCCCTCACGCACATGGACCGACCCGGTCGGGTGTGACCAGAAGAATACTCCTACTATTTGAACTGACCGGTCAGTTCAAATAGTCTTGTTCCATGCTTTTAGCCGAGTCGATTTCCTTTACTGGCCGCCACACCAGCCTGGTGGACCCCACCTCCCTGCAGGTGCAGCGCAGCGAGGTGATGCTGGTCGTGGCCGAACCGCAGATTTCGCGTACCGCGTTGAGCCTGCTGCTCTCCGGGAGGATGAAACCGGACTCGGGGAGCATACGCTGGAAGGGCTCGACCAGCCTGCCGAAGCTGCGCGCCGCTAGCGCCCTGGTGGACTCGCCGGAAATCAATGCCCCGGAGCAACACCTGAAGATCCGTGACCTCGTGGCCGAAGACCTGTCCCTGGTTCCCGAACCGATCTGGCGCAAACGTGGCATCGAGGCTTGGCTTGAAATGCATGGTTTCGCCCCGTATGCAGATGACTGGATTGATTCGGTGGAGCCGTTGATCCGGCTGGAGATCATGGCCCGGCTCAGCGAGGAATACCGGCAGGTGCAGCTGGCCGTCTTCGACTCGCCGGACCGGCACGGGATCGAGGACGCCAGCTGGCTGGAACTACTCGAGGAGCTGGCCGGCACCCGACGGCAACTGGCCGTCGTGGCCGTGGTCAGCCGGGTTCCTGACTGCTGGGACGGAGCCGTGGCCTATCTGGGCGCGGACAACCTGGCCGATCCCCTGCACCGAGCGGAGCCAGCCGAGCCCGAGCACACCCCGGACACCGAGCAGAGCCAGGCCACACCGGTGGCCCAAGCCGATACCACCGAAGCGTCCGGGACAGCCACTGAACCGGACACGACCGGGAACCGGCCGGCACAGGAACACTCCGATAAGACCACCGCGCTGCCGCTACCGGAGGCACCAGACCAGGCAATCCAGCCATTGCGGGAAGCAGCCCCCGAGGCGGACCCCGATCCCGCTGCAACGAGCCTGCCGGCCCCGGATGACACCACAGACGTTAAGGACCCCACATGACCACCCTGAGACTGGCGCTGTCCGAGCTCAAGCGGATGACCCGTGGCACTCTGCCCAAATTGGCGATCATCGCCTTGAGCTGTGTCCCCCTGCTCTACGGCGCCCTGTACCTGTACGCGAACTGGGACCCGCAATCGCACCTGTCCGGGGTGCGGGCCGCACTGGTCAACCTCGATGAGGGGGCCGAGAAGTCCGGCAAGGACCTGCATGTGGGTGACGATGTCACCCGGACCCTGCTGGAGGATGGAACCTTCGGGTGGGAACTGGTGGGTTCCGAGACCGCCGCGAACGCCGGGGTGGCCAGCGGCGAGTATTCCTTTGCGATGACCATCCCCGCAGATTTCTCGGCGAACCTGGCCTCGCCGGCCGACTTCGAGCACGCCCGCCAGGCGCTGTTGAAGATCACTACCAATGATGCCAACAACTTCATGGTGGGCACCTTTGCCGACACCTTGGCCAACGAGGTGCACACCTCGGTGGCCAAGGAGGTGGGTACCCAGACCGCGGACTCGATGATCGCCGGTTTCGTGGACATCCACTCCTCCATGGCCGAAGCCGCCGACGGTGCCGAACAGGTCTACGACGGCACGCTGCGGCTGGCCGACGGGGTGGCCACACTCAACGACGGGGCACGACAGTTGCTTGACGGCTCCCGTTCCCTGGCCAGTGGCAGCGCCGAACTGTCCGCGGGCACCCGGGACCTGAAGGAAGGCAGCAGTTCCCTGGTCGAGGGGCAAACCCAACTACGCGACGGCGCCAAGTCCCTCGCCGAGGGCACCGGCACCCTGGATTCCGGGGCCAGCGAGCTGTATGAGGGACTGTCCACGATGCAGCAGCAAACCAAAACCCTGCCCGACTCCGTGCAACAGCTGGATGACGGCGCCCAGGATGCCGCCGCCGCGGCACGGAAACTGGCCGACGGATCGGCGCAGGTGGCCGAGGGCAATGCGGCACTGAACGCCAAGGTCGCCGAGGCGGCCGAGGTGATCACCGCGCTGGAGGCCGAAACCGGCAAGCAACTTGAATCCGCCGAGAAACAGGCCCTCGAGCGCATCCAGGGGCTGGTGGACACCGGTGTCATCACCCAGGAGCAGGCGGATTCGCTGGTCGAGGAGGTCTCCGCGGCCCTGCAGGAAGCCACCGGCAATTCGCAGCTGGCGCAGCGGGCCAAGGACGCGAAGGCGGAACTGGCCACCGCCCAGGACCAGATCCAACAGCTGGCCGACGGCTCGGCACAGGTAGCCGACGGAAACGCGCAGCTGGCCAGCGGTTTGTCCACGTTGGCGAAGGGAACCGGGCAGTTGAACCAGGCCGTGCCCACCCTGGTGGCCGGAATCGATCAAGCCGCCACCGGCAGCGGGGCGTTGGCCGAAGGGGCAGGCCAGCTCGATGAAGGCGCTGGGGAGCTCTATTCCGGGCAGGTCCAGGCCCTGTCCGGGGCCAAACAGCTGGATTCCGGCGCCGGAAAACTGACCGAAGGAGCCGGGCAACTGGCCGAGGGCAGCACCGAACTGTCCACCGGTCTCGAACAATTGCAGGACGGGGTCAGCGAGCTGGGAACCGGTTCGGCGGACCTCAGCGAAGGATCCCAGGAATTGGCCACCGGTCTGAGCGATGGCACCGACCAGGTCCCGAACCCCGACGCGGCCACCCAGGATCGTCTGGCCAAGGTGATGGGTGATCCGGTCTCGGTGGATCGCACCGATCAGGCCAAGGCCGGCGCCTACGGCGAGGGGCTGGCCCCCTTCTTCATCACCCTGGCCACCTGGATCGGAGCATTCATCCTGACCCAGGTGATGCGCCCGATCACCAAACGCGCGTTGGCTTCCAACGGGCGCAATTGGAAGATCGCCGTGGGCGGCTGGATGCCGTTTTTCCTGCTCTCGGTCATCCAGTCCTCACTGCTCTACGCGGTGGTGTTGTTCTGGCTGGGGCTCGATAGCGCCCATCCGTGGCTGACCTGGGGGCTGCTGTTCCTGGCCTCCATGGCCTTCACCGCCATCATCCAGGGCATTTGCGCCCTGGCCGGGGCCGCCGGGAAGTTCGTGGTACTGGTACTGATGGTGCTGCAGCTGGTCACTGCCGGGGGCACCTTCCCCTGGGAGACCCTACCCGAGCCCTTGCATGTCTTGCACCGGATCCTGCCGATGGGCCACGTCGTGGTTGGTCTGCGACACTTGATCTACGGGGCTGACTTGTCGGTGCTGACGGAAGTGGTGCTGGGACTACTCGGCTACACCCTGCTGGGTCTGCTCCTGAGCACCCTGGCCGTGCGCAAACACAAGACCTGGACCCTGAAGTCCCTGCAACCGGAGTTGAGCATATGAGTTCGGATGCCGTTCCCCGCTCCCGGGTACGCGCCACCACGTCGAAGGAACGGCTCTTTGCCGCCTCGATGACCCTCTTGGGCCAACGGGGGATCAACTCCGTCTCGGTGGAGGAAATCGCCCGGGCTGCCGGAGTTTCCAAGGGCACCGTCTACTACAATTTCGGATCAAAGGACAGCATGATCGGGGCCATGCTGGAATTCGGTGCACAGAGCCTGCTCGATGAACTGGAACAGGACGCGGCCGAGCCGGAGGGACTCAAAGCCCTGCAGGCCATGGTGCTCTCGGCCTTCCGGTTCGTGCAGGCCTATCCCTCCTACGCGCAGCTGTGGATCAGCGAACAACAACGCGGTGAGAGTCCTTGGAGCGCCGACGTTGATAAGTTCCGTCGATTGATCACCGAGCAGATCGCCGCGGTGCTACGGCGCACCGTGGCGGTACCCGAACCACTGCTCATCGCCTCGGCCAAGGCCATGTTCGGGGCCGCATTGCTCACTGCCAGGGAACGGGCGCTGAGCGATCCCATGCCGGACCTGGGCACCTGTGTGCAGGCCGTCATGGCCACCGTGTATGGGCTGCAACAGCTGGCGTCCGGGACGTACCGTTTCCAGGACTCCTGAAGAATCCGGCCTACTGCAGGGTAGCGGCCGGATCAGTCCCGGGGTACCGCGAAGTGGGTCACCTTGGCATCCCGGGCATCCAGGTGCGCGTAGGAGTGCTCGGTCTCCAATACGGTCAGCCCCAGGGTGGGATAGTTCATGGCCAGCTCGTACACCGATTCCTCATCGGAATGCGCTGAGGCCAGGCGCAGTGCCAGGTCCTGCAACACCGGCTGGTGGCCAATGACCAGCAAGGTGGTCACGGTATCCGGTGTTTCGTTGATGATCGAGCACAGTTGCGAGGTGGAAGCCGAGTAGATCCGCGAGTCCAGGTACGGGGTCGGCCCCTTGTCCCCCAGCTCGGAGAGCACCCAGGAACAGGTGGCGCGGGTGCGCAGGGCATCGGAGCACAGGATGTAGTCCGGGATCAGGTTGTTCTCCACCAGCCAGCGCCCGGCAGCCGGGGCTTCGCGGTTTCCGCGGGCGGCCAGCGGCCGGTCGTGGTCGGCAACTCCCAGCGGATAATCCGCCTTGGCGTGGCGAAGCAGGATGAGCCTACGAAGATGCGAAGTATTCATATCCCCAGCTTAACCGCCAGACGGTGGCTGGATCCCGCAAAGGGATCCAGCCACCGTCTGGCTTAAATGGTGTGCTAGATGGAGTATTCCGGAGCGGCCCAGACAACAACTTCCGGGTGCTCGTAGAAGCGGTACCCCTGGCCACGCACGGTGCGCACCGTGTTGGCCAGTCGTCCCAGCTTCGAACGCAGGCGGCGGATATGCACGTCGATGGTGCGCTCGTTGGGAATCTCCTCGGCATTGCGCCACAGGTTTTCCAGCAGTTCCTCACGGCCTACGGTGCGGGTACCGTTTTCCACCAGGAAGTTGAGCAGTTCGAATTCCTTGAACGTCAGGTTCAGCGTTTCACCGTCCAGGTAGACTTCACGACGCGACAGGTCGATCAGCACGCCTGAGGGGCGTGGGGTCGAGGGACGGTTCTCGGCGCGGGCCCGCCGGTTCACGGTGGGGTCACCCAACGCCTGGCGGACAACATCGATGGCTTCCCCCTGGGCTCCTGTCGGAGCCAGGGCCACAGCCGCGTGGGTCTGCGCCTGTGGTGACAGGGTGGCCAGGAAGGCGCGAACCTGGGTGGCCAGCTTGCCCAGCGAGGTTCCATTGGCCTGGGCGGTGGCCTCATCCAACCCGACATAGAGCACGAATCCGCGAGCAGTGGTATCTGCGGCGCCACCCTGGTTACCAGCGGTCTGGACCGGGGTGGTGACCTGATGTTTTACGGATTCTCGCGGCTCATGGTTGGTGGACACGGCTCGAAGCGGGCGATAACCGGCCGGGGCGTAGGTGCCGGCAGTCGAACGCTGCGCTGCTGCTGCGCGGTTCTGCGCGTTGCGAATAGAGACGTGTACGTATCCGGATCCAGCCGTCATGTTTTTCCTCTAACTCTGCGAAGGCCAAGTGGTTTGGCGCTAATGCTTCGGGTTTACTTGCGCCGCGGACGTCCTTCTCTACATCCACAACAGTTGGTTTCCCGTCAGCGGTTCCTGCCCTGGTGCGATTTCCCCTACCGTCCCCCTGGGCCTTTCCCGCTGACGCCGAGCATTCGACAACAGCACATGCGAAACAGCCGGGGATGGTTTCCCGGTTCGCTTGCACTGCTCTGCGCCTGACTCACACTTACAGTTTCCCCGTAACATTCGGAACTTGCAAGTAACAAACAGGGCCCCTGTCCAGAATGTGAGACAAAACTGTCCAATTGTGACCCTTGCCACCTTGGGCATATAGAACCGTCAAGCGCTTAACGTACTGCGCATTGCTCGATATTCCCAAGAGGAATGGACAATATGATCAAGCCATTCATACCCCCGTATATTCATTCAGCATCTCATGCTGTTCATCGTGCAAACATTCGCCGTTTACCGCTCTTGACCAAATAATCCTCTATCTGTATTGCGCATGACCGCATAAAATCAAGTGAGCCGACACAGTAAACGCACAGCTAAAACACAAAGTCAGCCCAATGCAATAGGGGAAAGTAAATACCATGAATGATTCCCGCTTCTCGCCCTCCCAGCTGCCCCGACTTACCCATCCGGACGGAACCCCGATCAAGGTCCTGGTCGTCGATGACGAGCCGTCATTGGCCGAACTGGTCTCCATGGGCACACGCATGCTGGGCTGGGAATCGGCCATCGCCCATGACGGGCCCGAAGCCGTGGCCACCGCACGCAATTTCTCCCCCGACGTGCTGGTGCTTGACTGGATGCTTCCGGGTTTCGACGGTCCCGAGGTACTACGCAAGGTGCGCAGCTACTTCCCCGATGTGCCGGTCCTGTTCCTCACCGCCAAGGATGCCGTCGAGGACCGGATCGAGGGCCTGGGTGCCGGCGCAGATGACTACGTGGCCAAGCCCTTCAGCCTGGAGGAGGTGCTCATCCGCTTACACCGACTGGTGGAGCGCTCCGGAGCCACCAGCGCCGACACGGCAGAGCTGGTTGTGGGCGACCTGGTCCTGAACCTGGATTCCCACGATGTCTCACGGGCAGGGCGTGCCATCTCGCTGACCGCCACCGAGTTCGACCTGCTCGCCTACCTGATGAACAACGCACGTCGGGTGGTCTCCAAATCCCAGATCCTGGACAACGTCTGGCACTACGACTTTGATGGCCAGGCCAACATCGTGGAGCTGTACATCTCATACCTGCGCAAGAAGATCGATGTTGACGCCGAACCGATGATCCACACGGTGCGCGGTGTGGGGTATGTGCTGAAGCCCGCGGCATGAGCCTGTCCTCCCGCCCGGCGCGCCGGCCGACCCCCTACACCCTGCAGCGACGGCTGCTGGTGATCCTGCTCGGTTCACTGACCCTGGTCTGCATCCTGTTGGGACTGCTCTACAACGCCGGCATGCGCCAGACCCTGATGTCTCAGCTCAATGAGCAACTGAACCAGGCAGCGAATCGCGCGGCCACCTACTCCACCCCGCAACACGCCTCACATGACCTCTTTGCCCCCGGACAGGCCTCGGGAACCCTCAATGCCCGCTTCGTTGACGGTAATCTCACCGCCGGAGCATGGCTGGATGAACGAACCGGCGACATCATCACGATCACCGAAGACGACGTGAAACCGCTATTGTCCCTGGAAGTGAATTCCAAACCGGTGGCACGCACACTGTCCTTGGGCAACTACCTGTTGCTGGCCAGACCGGATCAGGGATCGGGTGGGGTGCTGATAACCGGTCTCCCCACCGAGCCGACCGAGAACGCCCTGCGTGAGATGGCCTGGCTGACTCTAATGATCGGGGTGCTGACCGTGATCAGCACCGGACTGGCAGGAACCTGGGCGATTGGGCGCTCCTTCGCACCGCTCAAACGTGTTGCGGCGGTGGCTTCCTCGGTGGCCCGCACCGACCTGGAGACGGGTCGGGTCGAATTGAACCAACGCGTGGCCCCGCACGATGCCATTCCGGGCACGGAAGTGGGCAATGTGGGAAGGGCGCTGAATGCCTTGATCGACAATGTCGACAGCGCACTGAAGGTCCGTGACCGCTCGCAGGCCCAGATGCGCCAGTTCGTGGCGGATGCCTCCCACGAGTTGCGCACCCCGCTTTCAGCCATTCGCGGTTATACCGAGTTGCTGTCCGCAACCGAGCATTTTTCGGACGACGGCCGCCGGTCGGTGAACCGGGTCCTGGAGCAGAGCTCCCGGATGAGCACCCTGGTGGAGCAGCTGCTGCTGCTGGCGCGGTTGGAGGAATCCAATTCCTACAAGATGCACCCGGCGAATCTGGCGGCCCTGGCCAAGGAAATCACCGAGGACTTCGAGGTAACGTCCACCGATCACCAATGGTCGTTTACCGCCAAGACACCGCAGGTTCCGATCAACTGCGATTCGTCCGCGCTCCGTCGGGTGATCACCAACCTGCTGGGCAATGCCCGCAAGCACACCAGTGTGGGTAATTCCGTCTCGGTCAGTGTTGGCGTGGACAGCGTCTCCAAGGAGGCGGTTTTAACGGTGGCGGATACCGGTGAAGGAATTGCCCCCGAGTTCCTCCCCCATGTGTTCGAGCGCTTCACCCGTGCGGATACGGCCCGTTCGGGAGCCGACGGAACCACTGGACTGGGTCTGCCGATCGCCAAGAGTATCGTTGAGGCCCACCAGGGCACCATCACCGTTAGCTCCGAACCGGGGCATACCGTCTTCGAGGTACGTTTGCCGCTGGCCAATGGTACCGGCCAGCGGCAGGACAAGTCCGACCAGGACTAGTGCATTGGCGGGGTCACGCCGTAGAGGCGGTCCCCTGCGTCCCCCAGGCCGGGGATAATGTAGGCCTTGTCATCCAGCTTCTCGTCCATGGCGGCCAGCACCAGGTGGACCCGGGAGTCTTCTCCGTGGATCTCGCGCAGGCGCTCGATCCCTTCCGGTGCGGCGATCAGGCAAATGCAGGTTACCGAGGCCGCGCCGCGCTCGAAGATGAACTTGATGGCCTCGGCCAGGGTACCGCCGGTCGCCAGCATCGGGTCCAGGACAAACACCTGACGTCCGGCCAGGTCGTTGGGCACCCGGTCCGCATAGGTGATGATGTCCAGGGTTTCCTCATTGCGGGCCATCCCCAGAAACCCGACCTCCGCGGTCGGTACCAGGCGGGTCATGCCTTCGAGCATGCCCAGTCCGGCGCGCAGGATCGGGACCACCAGCGGGGTGGGCTTGGCGAAGGTGATGCCGGTCGTGGTCGCCACCGGGGTCACCACCTCGACCTCTTCGGTCTTCACTTCACGGGTCGCCTCGTAGGCCAGCAGGGTGACCAGCTCGTCGGTCAGCTGGCGGAAGGTCGGGGAAGCGGTGTGCTTGTCTCGGAGGACGGAAACCTTGTGTGCCACCAATGGGTGGTCGACTACCTGTACGCGCATAGGCAAGAATCTACCAGCCGGAATCCGGCCGCGGCGAGCCCCTGCACCGCCAATTCGCGGGCTATGCGGGCACATTGTGCGCAATGGAACAGCCAGATGCGGTTTCCGTGTCCGGCTGGCCGGTATTTTCCGGCCGCCACGCGACACCACGTGCACGTAGAGTGGAAGAACTATGGAGCAAGAACAGACACAGTGGATGCGATGGGCACTGGATGAGGCCAGGGCCGCATTGCTCACCGATGATGTCCCCATCGGGGCAGTGGTCATCTCCCCCACGGGGCAGCTGCTGTCCACCGGGCGCAACGAACGGGAAGCCACCGCAGACCCCACCGCCCATGCCGAGGTTGTGGCCATCCGCAACGCAGTGAAGGCATTGCAGGCCCGTGGCACGGATGACGGATGGCGGCTGGAGGATTGCACCCTGGTGGTAACCCTTGAACCCTGCGCCATGTGCGCCGGGGCGATCGTGCTTTCCCGCATTCCCAGGCTGGTCTTCGGCGCCTGGGATGAAAAGGCCGGTGCCTGCGGTTCGGTCTTCGACATCGTGCGTGAACCCCGACTGAATCATTGGGTGGAGGTCTACCCGAGGATCCTGGAGGACGAGTGTGCCGATCTGCTCAGGGACTTCTTCCGGGCCAGGCGCCGCTAGCGCGCACCGGCAAATGTGGTTCTGGCCACTTGCAAGCCCAGAACGGCCTTCTGTTTTGGTTTCGGCTTTCGTTCGTTGTAGAGTTATCAGGTCTGGTGACGTGTCCGAGCGGCCGAAGGTGCAACACTCGAAATGTTGTGTACGGTAACCCCGTACCGTGGGTTCAAATCCCACCGTCACCGCGTAGAATTACCCCGGAATCCTTGTGATTCCGGGGTTTTTTCTTACCTGAATTCGACTTGTTCACTTAATCCCGGATCTGTTGCTTCAATGAAAGGACAGTCGAGTTAAAGGTAGAAGTGGCGACTATACGGAAACGACAGATCAAGCACGGAATCAGTATCCAAGGGCACTGGCGAGAACCCGATGGCACGCCTCAACAGCGCACTTACCGGAACGATGGGGACAAAGTGAAAGACCTCAAACGCTTCCTGGATGCCAGCGGAGAAGCTGATCAGGAATTTGGGCGCCCCAACGCATTGATTGCATCGGCTACCGTCGCACCTGAGTGCTGACTGCGATATTCCTTCACATCTTTAGGATCGAGCCCACGAGCGTCGACGGTTATTTCTTGGTGCTCATTCCCGAACCATCCCCATATCATTGCGGCACCGGCGCCCGACAAAACTCCCCAGATTACCTGCTCGAATACGACGGTCTGCAAGAAAGGACATGATCGCGAGGACAAGTATCGCAGCCGGCCGAACAGGTTTCTTCATAGTGGCTCCTAGGTTAAGGGAAAGACCTCCTACTTCCAGCGACACCAGTTGCCCGCAGTAGTGGTCACCGTCAGCCTGTTGCCGTCAATGAAGCCCGTCAAGAGGTCTGCGGGCTTATGACACCCGGGCCGCCGGGGTGTACGTCAGGCGTGCTGCCGGAGACCGTGATCCCACCCGCCGCGGAACACGTCCCGCCGAGCAATGGTGCGGCTCCCTATTACCTACTCGATATGGTGATCGTGGATCTTCGTCTCGAAGGCATTCCCGTTCAGTTCCAGGTAGATCTGTCCCTCGGTCACCGACACCGACAACGTATTGCGCCGGGACAACGAGGCGACGATCGAGTCAATGAATCCCGAATCGAACGAACGTACTGTGATGTGCCCGGAGCGGTGGATGGTCTTACCCTTCCAGGACGCCAGGAGCTTCGCTGGATCACGGTGCGTGTAGACCGCAGCCCGCCCGGCCAGCTTGCTGCCATAGTGCAGACGCTGGGCATCCGGGGCTCCCACCTCGATCCAGGCGGTCACCAGCCCGGTGAGGTCCTTGATCAACACGGCAGGTTCCTCACCGGAGGACACCCCACCGGCCGCGAACCCGATGCCTTCCTCGTATTCCAGGCAGTATGCCAGAACCCGGGTCAACAGATAGCTGTCGGTCTCCGATGCATGTTGCGCCACCCGCAGGGACAGATCCTCATAGACACCACGATCCACATCCGCGAGTTGGACTTCGAAAATCTGTATAGTTGCACCGATTGCCATGGGTCACGAGTCTACCGTGATGCCACCTCCCGCCCGACCACCGTCCAGAAGGATCGGCCCGGATTATGCCCGTTAGTTATCCATGCTCGACCGCAGCCGATCAATGGGCAGCGGTCCTGCACTGTTCCCGCGACCACCAACAAGGGTTCGGCTGGTCATACCCAGCAAGCACACCCTCCCGCCGCACCATGGCACGAGAACCCCACCCCACAGGTGGCACCGCGGGTCCGGCACCGGGGAACGAATGCCTTCCCACTCCCGGATGAGGTCCGCGTGTCTGGGCCTATTCGCCCTGCTGCTCCGCGGCCCAGCGCTTGGCGCGGGCGCTGAGTTGTCCAGCTAACTCTCCCAGCTCGGTTCCCGGCGCCGAGCGGCCCAGGGCCAGACCCAGTAGGAAGGTACTCAGCGGTGCTGCGGGCCGGGCCACGCTGTGGGCGACATCCTTGGCCACATCCAGCAGGGTGGCGATATCCACCTCGTTTTCATCCAGACCGAGCTCTTCGGCTGCGGCGCTGAGCCATTCGTCGAGTGCTTCCGGGGGAAGATGTACTGCCATGGCTAGTCCTCTCTCGTGGTGGGCTGGTGTGCCCGTGCCTGTTCCAATGCTTCGGGGGTGTCGATATCCAGGCTGTCCTGGTTGCTGATCGGCCGGCGTTCCAGTGACAGGGGCATCAGTGCCTTGCGGACCGGTGCGTTGGCCACTGCCTGGCCCAGCTGGTCGCAGATGCGCGCGACGGATTCGGTGCGGTAGGTTCCGGCCATCCACTGTTCACGGCCGTCCTGGTCCACCAGGATGACCCCGTCGGCCTCCCCGGATTCCGGAGCGAAGACCAGGTGAGTGATGACGGCCTGCGGATGTTGCAGGTCGCAGGCCAGGACCATCACCCACGGCGCAGTGACATGTCTGATTCCCGCGGCGATGCCTGCCAATGGTCCCCCGAACGCGGGCTGTTCACGTAGCACCCTATCGGCCATGGTGCCTGCGCTGTCGGGACCCACCACGGTGACCGTCGTTGCCCCGGCTTCACGCGCGGCGGAGATGACCCGGTCGACCAGTCGCCGGCCATGCACGTGCAGTTCGGCCTTGTCGATCCCGCCCAGCCGGCTACCGCGTCCACCGGCCAGGATCAGTGCCTCGAAGTCCATCGTGGTTTTGGGGCTCATGGGATCACCCGGATCACGTCCACGCTGTCCCCGGCCGCCACATCCCCGGTCTCCGCCCCGACCAGGGCATAGCCTTCGGCCGCGCCGAAACCACCAACGGAGTGGGAGATGCTGGATGCGTGCACCGCCGGGGTGCACGCGGTGGCATCCTTCGGATCGAAGACCACCGGCAACACTTGCAGACGTCCCTTGCTCCCGCGCCAGCCCACCGTGGCCCTCGCGGTGGATACGGGTCGTTGCACGGTGGCACTGCCCTGCATGGCACGCAGCGCGGGTCGGACGAAGAGTTCAAAACTCACCGCGGCACTGACCGGGTTTCCCGGGAGCGCAAAGACCATGGCCCCGCCGGACAACCGGCCGGTGCATTGCGGTTGCCCGGGACGCACCGCCACACGGACCGCCCGGACCCCGGGTTCGTCCGCCAGCACCAGGCGCATCACGTCATGGGTTCCCGGTCCCACCCCGCCGGTGGAGATCACCGCGTCGTGGGTGGCGCCCAGTTCGGCCAGCCGTTGCCGGACGGCCTGCGGTTCATCGGCACAACGTTCCATGGTGACCTGCCGGATCCCGGCCTCGGCCAGCAACCCGCGGATCAGCAGTGAATTGGACTCCGGGATCTGGCCGCGCCTCAGTGCGGCACCGATCGGTTGCAGCTCGGATCCGGTGATCAGCACCGCCACCTTGGGGGCGGTGCGCACCAGCACCTCGTGGATCCCGGCCGCAGCTAGGGCCGAGAGGCCCGCGGCGCTCAGCAGCTGCCCGGTTTTGGCGACCGGCGCCCCGATTTGCTTGTCCTCACCGCGCCGTCGCACGTCTTTGCCCGGTTCGACCGCCGCCAGGATTCGCACCCGTTGCGTGGCCCACTGTCCCCCACCGTCCGCAGGTTGGGTGTCTTCGACCCGCACCACCGCGTCGGCAGTACTGGGCAACGGTGCCCCGGTCATGATGCGCACGCACTGTCCCGGACCGATATCCGGGTCAAGGCTGCTCCCGGCGGCCACTTCCCCGAGCACTTCAAGCTCCACGGGGTGCGTTCCTCCGGCGGCGGCCAGGTCGGCGGAGCGGACCGCATAGCCGTCCATGGCCGAGTTGTCCCACAGCGGGAGCGGGTGCGCCGCAGCGACATCCTGGGCCAGGACCGAGCCGTGCAGTGCCGAAAAGTCCTTCACCAGATCCAGACGCTCCGGTACCAGCACCCTGACCTGTTCCAGGATCCAGTCCAGGTGTTCTTCGCAAGTGATTGCCATGGCCTGCCTTCCGTCCTCCTAGGCCAGTATGCCCTACTGCCCCATCGGCCAGACACGCCGGGACTTTCATGAAACGACACGTGGGCACTGCTATTTGCTGCTCTTGGCGTTGCGCAGCATACCGGCGACAACCAGTGCGAAGGTGCCCACCAGAACCAGAAGCCACAACCCCAGGGCATAGGAGTTCGTTTCGGCATGGTAGGTCGCGCCCATGGCCAACGGCGGAAAGTACCCGCCCAGGCCGCCGGCGGCCGCCACCACGCCGCTGACCGCCCCGACCTTCTCCGGCGGGGTGGAAGGTCCCACCCACGCGAACACCGCGCCCATTCCCAGACCCATGGCAGCGGCCATGCCCAGGAACGTGGCTCCGGTGAGGATACCTTCAGGCGGCTGCTGGCCCACGATATAGGCCAGCGAGACGATACCGGCAAGGGAAACCAGGGCCACGACCTTGGGGCCGAACTTGTCGGCCAACACACCACCGATGGGGCGGGCGATCACCGCGGCCACCGCGAACAGTGCGGTGCGGGTACCGGCCCCGACCGGGTCCACCTGATCGGGATAGATAGTCACCAGGTACTTGGGAAGGAAATTCGAAAACGCCACGAAACCGCCGAAGACGATGCCGTAGAGGAAGGACATCTGCCAGGTCACCGGGAGCTTCAGCGCGCCGACCAGCTTCGGGATCAGCGGTTGCCGGCTGGGGACCCACGCCGGGGATTCGCGCAGGAAGAACCAGACCAGCCCCGCGACCACCACCATCAGCCCGGCGATGAACAGGTGCGTCTCGAAGTAGCCGAACTGGCGCAGCAACCGCGGGGTCTGGAAAGCCGAGATAGCGGTACCGATCATGCCCATGCCGAACACGCCGTTGGCAAAGCCGCGCTTCTCCGGCGGGTACCAGGCACTGGCGAAGGGAACGCCGACGGCGAAGATGGTGCCGGCCAGACCCAGGTAGGTGCCGGCCACGATCAGCAGCGGGAAGCTGCCCAGGGTCCCGGCGAGCGCCACCAGCAGTACCGCGGGCACCGATCCCAGCAGTACGAAGGTGAACATCTTGCGGGCACCGAACCGGTCGGTCAGTGCACCGGTGACGATGCGCCCCAGCGCGCCGACGAGCACCGGGGTGGCCAGCATCAGGGACACCTGCCCCTCGCCCAGATCCATACCCTCGGCGTAGAAGGTCTGGATCGGGGAAATGAGCATCCACGCCCAGAACCCGACGGCGCTGGCCAGCGTGGCCAGCAACAGCTGTGGAAATTGGCCGCGCAAATCCGGTGTTGTGGCCGGGGGTGCTGATGTGGAATTTTTGCTCATGGAATTCCTCCACCGGGGCGCTCTGGGTGTCGTTCACCGCGTTGCTCTTGGATTGCACCCTAACCCGCACCTTCGGGTTGGCGCTAGACTTCGGCCGGTATTGGGGCGACCGGGGCCAACGCACACAAGGGGAAACCCCAAGGGGGTTGCGTCTTTCGGAACAAGGTACGAAGATCGTGACAGGAGTCACAGTTGGGAGTACCCGCAAATGACCGACAGGCCACACCACACACAACCGGCCACCGATGGACCACTCGCCGACTCGCTGCTGGGCATGGGACGCTTCCTGCGGCGCGGCGAGACCAGCGAGGACCTGCGTGCCATGTTCCTCTCCGGCGGGCGGAAGGGTGATGTCTTCTACCGCGACCGCTGGGCCCACGACAAGGTCGTGCGCTCCACCCACGGAGTGAATTGCACCGGATCCTGTTCCTGGAAGGTATACGTCAAGGACGGCATCATCACCTGGGAAACGCAGCAGACCGACTATCCGTCGGTGGGGCCGGATTCACCGGAGTACGAGCCGCGCGGCTGCCCGCGAGGCGCCGCATTCAGCTGGTACACCTACTCGCCCACCCGGGTGCGCTACCCGTATATCCGCGATGTGCTGGCCGAGCTCTACCGGCAGGCCAAAACCGAGCATCCGGACCCGGTCGACGCCTGGGCCTCGATCGTCGAGGACCCGGCCAAGGCCAGACGCTACAAGAAGGCCCGTGGCAAGGGCGGGCTGATCCGTACCACCTGGGATGAGGCCCTGGAGATCTCCACCGCCGCCCAGGTGTACTCGGTCAAGAGGTACGGGCCGGACAGGATCGCCGGGTTCTCCCCGATCCCGGCCATGTCGATGGTGTCGCACGGGGCCGGATCCCGCTACCTGAACCTGGTCGGCGGAACCATGCTCTCCTTCTACGACTGGTACGCCGACTTGCCGGTAGCCAGCCCGCAGGTCTTCGGCGACCAGACCGATGTTCCCGAGTCTGCGGATTGGTGGAACGCCCAGTACCTGATCATGTGGGGTTCGAACGTCCCGGTCACCCGCACCCCGGACGCCCACTTCATGGCCGAAGCCCGGTACCGCGGGCAGAAGGTCGTCACCGTCTCCCCGGACTATACCGACAACACCAAGTTCGCCGACGAATGGGTGGCCATCCACCCGGGGACCGACGCGGCCCTGGGGTTGGCCATGGGGCACGTGATCCTCACCGAACACTTCGTTCAGAAACGCACCGCCCGGTTCCAGGAATACATGCTGCGCTTCACCGACTCACCGTTCCTGGTGGAAATCGACGAGGTGACCGGTCTGCCGGTCCCCGGCAAGTTCCTCACCGCCGCGGACCTGGGAGGTACCGAGGCAGAGGCGGAGAACGCCGCCTTCAAGCCGGCCCTGCTGGATGCCAGCGGTCAACCCCGGATCCCGCGCGGCACCCTGGGCCACCGTTTCTCCCCCGGGGACAAGGGTGCCTGGAATCTGGATCTGGGGGACATCACCCCCGTCCTGTCCGTTGCGGACCTGGAATCCTGGGACGGTCAGGCCGCGGCAATCGGCTTGCCGCGCTTCGATCTGGACCCGCAGGCCGGGCAGGAACACGCCGGCGGCTCGGGCGTGGTCACCCGCGGGGTCCCGGTGTTGCGCCTCGGGGACAAATTGGTCACCACGGTCTTCGATTTGATGCTCGCCCAGTACGGGGTGGGCCGTGAGGGCCTGCCTGGCAGCTGGCCCACCGGGTACGAGGACACCACCAGCCCCGGCACTCCGGGCTGGCAACAGGAACATACCTCGGTCCGCGCCGAACAGGCGATCCGTATTGCCCGCGAATTCGCCGATACCGCCGAGAAGTCCGGTGGCCGGTCAATGATCCTGATGGGCGCCGGAACCAACCACTGGTTCCACTCCGACACCATCTACCGCACCTTCCTGGCGCTGACCATGATGACCGGTTGCCAGGGCGTCAACGGCGGCGGGTGGGCCCACTATGTGGGGCAGGAGAAGGTCCGTCCGATCACCGGCTACCAGCAGTACGCCTCGGCAGGGGATTGGGGCCGCCCACCACGGCATACCATCGGCACCGCCTTCTGGTACCTGGCCACCGACCAGTGGCGCTATGACGGGCTGCCGGCCACCCAGCTGGCCTCCCCGCTGGCCCGCGGCAAATTCGACGGACGCACCACCGCCGATTGCCTGGTTGAATCGATCAAACGCGGATGGATGCCGGACTACCCGACCTTCAACCGCAACCCGCTGGATCTGGTGGACGAGGCCGAAGCCGCAGGCAAGGATCCCGCGGCGCATGTGGTGGACTCGCTCACCGACGGGTCGCTGGCCTATGCCTGCGAGGATCCGGACTCTCCGGAAAACTTCCCGCGGGTGGTGCTGATCTGGCGGGCGAACATCCTGGGTTCCTCCGGCAAGGGCAACGAGTACTTCCTCAAACACCTGCTGGGCACCGATGCCTCGGTACGCGCCCCGGAAGCAGCCGAGGGCCAACGCCCGGTGGACATGACATGGCACGAGAAGGCCCCCGAGGGCAAGCTGGATCTGTTGGCCACCGCGGATTTCCGGATGACCAGTACCACCTTGTTCTCCGACATCGTTTTCCCGGCCGCCACCTGGTACGAGAAATACGATCTGTCCTCCACGGACATGCACCCGTTCATCCACTCCTTCAACCCCGCCATTTCCCCGCCCTGGCAGACCAAAACCGATTTCGACCTGTTCGGGCAAATGGCCAAGCGCTTCGGCCAATACGCGAAAACACATCTGGGGGTTCGCAAGGACCTGGTTGCGACCCCACTGCAGCACGACACCGCCGAGGTGATGGCCACCCCGAAGGGCCGGGTCACCGACGGGGCACCACTGGTCCCGGGACTCACCATGCCCAAGCTGACCGTGGTGGAACGCGACTACCCCAACCTCTACGAGCGGTGGAGTTCCCTGGGCCCGCTGACCGGGAAACTGGGCATGGTCACCAAGGGCGTCAAGTACCGGGTGGAACCCGAGATCAAGGCGCTGGGCCGGCTGAACGGCACCGTCGCCGGTGGCCCGCATGCCGGGGCGGTCAGGCTGGACACCGACCAGAAGGCCTGCGAGATGATCCTGGCCTTCTCCGGCACCTCCAACGGGCGGCTGGCCACGGCGGGGTTCCGACAATTGGAGGAGCACACCGGGCAGGCGATGGCCTACCTCTCCGAGGAGCACGAAGGGTCTCGGATCACCTTCCAGGACGTGCAGGTCCAGCCACGCAGCGTGGTGACCTCCCCGGAATGGTCCGGTTCGGAACACGGGGGGCGGCGCTACACCGCATTCGCGATCAACGTGGAGCATCTCAAGCCCTTCCACACGCTCACCGGCCGCATGCACTTCTACCTGGATCACGACTGGATGGAGGAGCTGGGCGAAAGCCTGCCGATCTACCGACCGCCACTGGATATGCACCGGTTGTTCGGCGACGGCCGGCTGGGGGCGACCGGCACCCACGAGTCCGGCAACGCCGAAGTGGTGGTGCGCTACCTGACACCGCACTCGAAGTGGTCCATCCACTCCGAATACCAGGACAACCTGTTCATGCTCTCGCTCTCCCGCGGCGGGCCGACCATCTGGATGTCACCGCAGGATGCGGCGAAGATCGGGGTGCGGGACAACGAGTGGATCGAGTCCTACAACCGCAACGGCGTGGTGGTGGCCCGTGCGATCGTCTCGCATCGGATGCCGGAGGGCACCGTGTACATGTACCACGCCAAGGACCGCACCGTGGACGTGCCGATCGCCGAAACCAGCGGCAAACGCGGCGGCATCCACAACTCGCTGACCCGGATTCTGATGAAACCCAGCCACCTGATCGGCGGCTACGGCCAACTGGCCTGGGCGTTCAACTACCTGGGACCAACCGGCAACCAGCGTGACGAGGTCACCACGATCCGCCGCCGCAACCAGGAGGTGCAATACCGATGAAGGTCATGGCCCAAATGTCCATGGTGATGAATCTGGACAAGTGCATCGGTTGCCACACCTGCTCGGTCACCTGCAAGCAGGCGTGGACCAACCGTACCGGAGTGGAATACGTGTGGTTCAACAATGTGGAGACCCGGCCCGGGGTGGGTTATCCGCGCACCTACGAGGACCAGGAGAAATGGCGCGGCGGTTGGGTACGCACCAAACGCGGTCGCCTGAAGCTGCGTGACGGGGGCCGGCTGCATAAGCTCTCCCGGATCTTCTCCAACCCGAAACTGCCCGAGATCCACGACTACTACGAGCCGTGGACCTACGACTACGACATGCTGCTGAACTCCCCTTCCGGGGAACACACCCCGGTCGCCCGGCCCAAGTCGCTGCTCACCGGCAAGGACATGAAGATCGGCTGGTCCGCGAACTGGGATGACAACCTAGGCGGTTCGCTGGAAACCATGGACCAGGACCCGCTTCTGGCCAAGATGAGCGAAGAGGTGAAGGCCGAGTACGAGAAGGCCTTCATGTTCTACCTGCCGCGGATCTGCGAGCACTGCCTGAACCCCTCCTGCGTGGCATCCTGCCCCTCAGGCGCCATGTACAAGCGGTCCGAGGACGGGATCGTGTTGGTGGACCAGGACGCCTGCCGCGGTTGGCGCATGTGCGTCTCGGGCTGTCCGTACAAGAAGGTCTACTTCAACCACCGCACCGGCAAGGCCGAGAAATGCACCTTCTGCTACCCGCGTGTGGAGGTCGGCATGCCCACGGTCTGCGCCGAGACCTGTGTGGGACGACTGCGCTACCTGGGTCTGGTGCTCTACGACGCGGACGCGGTCGCCGCGGCGGCCAGCGTGGAAGACGAGCACGACCTGCTCGAAGCCCAACGCCAGGTGCTGCTGGATCCGAACGACCCGGCGGTCATCGAAGCCGCCCGGGCCGAGGGGATCGAGGAGGACTGGATCCACGCCGCGCAGGCCAGCCCGATCTGGAAGCTGATCCGCGACTACCAGGTCGCCCTGCCGCTGCACCCGGAATACCGCACCATGCCCATGGTTTGGTACATCCCGCCGCTGTCCCCGGTGGTGGACGTGGTCAGCAACACCGGCAACGACGGCGAGGACGCGGACAACCTGTTCGCCGCCATCGACAAGCTGCGCATCCCGATCGGCTACCTGGCCGAGCTGTTCACCGCCGGGGACACCGCACCGGTGGACCTTGCACTGCGCAAGCTGGCCGCCATGCGCTCCTACATGCGCGGCATCTCGCTCGATGACGTGCGTGACGAGTCGATCACCGAGGCGGTAGGCATGACCGGTACGCAAATGGAGGAAATGTACCGGCTGCTGGCCATCGCCAAGTACGAGGAACGCTACGT
The DNA here is from genome assembly GCF_026107515.2 of Glutamicibacter sp. MNS18. Taxonomy (GTDB): domain Bacteria; phylum Actinomycetota; class Actinomycetes; order Actinomycetales; family Micrococcaceae; genus Glutamicibacter. The sequence goes on from NZ_JAPCHW010000015.1 coordinate 70,882, forward strand.
CATCCCGCCCGCCCACGCCGAACAGGCCCACGACCTGGAGGAAATGGGTTGCTCCCTGGACTTCGAGGGCGGGCCGGGAATGGGCGGGGCCGGCCCCTTCGGTTCCTCCTCCGGCGAATCGGTGCCGGTGGCCGTGGAGAACTTCCAGGCGCTGAAGAACCGGCAAACCGCTGACCGTCCTTCCACCGCGGGCAGGGTGAACCTGCTGAACTGGGATGGCAATGGACGACCGGACGGGTTGTTCCCGCCCGGACCCCAAGCGCAGGATCGTGATGGCTCATGATCCCCAAGTTGTTCAACCGCGCCACCGCCCGCCGGCCGCTGCCCGGAACCCTGGAACCGATCCGGCTCACCCGGCCGCAGCGTGCCCGCGTGCACATGCTCTGCTCGCTGCTGCTGGACTACCCGGATGCGCAGTGGTTTGACCGGCTGGCTACCTTGCCGGGGCACCTGGACGGGTTGCCGCAGGAACTCACCGGGCTGTTCGGCAGGTTCATCAGCACCGCCCGGGCGGCCGGGCCCACCGACTGGCAACGTCGGTACGTGGCCACCTTCGATCTGAAACGCAAATGCAGCCTGTACCTGAGCTACTTCGCCACCGGGGACACCCGCAAACGCGGCACCGCGCTGGTCACCTTCCTCGAGGCCTACCGGGCCACCGGCTGGGATTTCTCCGCCGATGAATTGCCGGACTACCTGCCGGCGGTCCTGGAATTCTGCGCCCGCTGCGATGACCCGATCGCCGAATCCCTGTTGGCCGCGCATATCGAGGGGATCGAGGTATTGCGCCAGGCGTTGGAAACCTCCGACAGCCCGTGGGCGGATCTGCTGCGCATCATCACCCTGTCACTGCCGCCGGTGGATGCCGCCACCCGGGAGCGGGTGTTGAATCTGGTCAGCGAGGGGCCACCCACCGAGACCGTGGGCCTGTCATTCCTTGGAAACCTTCCGCCATTCAGTCCCAGGGAGGGATGATGAGTACCGGAGCAATCCTGCTATGGGTGGTGCTGCCCTATGCCGCGGCCGTGGTGTTCGTGGTGGGGCATATCTGGCGCTACCGGTTCGACAAGTTCGGGTGGACCACCCGATCCAGCCAGACCTACGAGAGTCGGTTGTTGCGGTGGGGTTCGCCGATGTTCCATATTGGCATCCTGATGGTGATCGCCGGTCATGTGGTTGGCCTGCTGATCCCCCGCGAGTGGCTGTACGCGATCGGGATCACTGAGCACATCTACCATCTGGGTGCCACCTGGATGGGCACCTTCGCGGCAGTGCTGACCCTGGCGGGATTGGCGATCCTGGTCTACCGGCGTCGCACCACCGGGCCGGTGTTCCTGGCCACCACTCCCATGGACAAGGTGATGTACGTGTTCCTCGGCGCCACCCTGGCCTTCGGGACCCTGGCCACCCTGGTGTACCAGGTCTTCGGGCCGGGGTTCTCCTACCGCGAATCAATCTCCCCGTGGGTGCGCGGCATGATCATCTTCCAGCCCGATCCGGCACTGATGCTGCAGGTCCCGCTGTTCTTCCAGCTGCATGTGGTCACCGCCTGCCTGCTGTTCGCGCTCTGGCCGTTCACCCGGCTGGTGCATGTGTTCTCCGCCCCGATCCCCTACCTGTTCCGGCCCTATATCGTCTACCGTTCCCGGGATGCGGTGGGTCGAAGCGGGATGCGCCCGGTACGCCGCGGCTGGGACCCGGTCACCGCCCCGCCCGAACCACGTCGTGGACGTCGTAGCCGGGTTCCCCGCCCCTGAACCCACTGCAAGGCTAGGACAGAAAGTCCCCGGCGGGCAGTGTGGCGGCAACCGCACGGACGAAGCGGGTCGCCGGGTCGGCCAGCACCTGGCGCACCGGCCCCTGTTGCACCATTCGCCCACGCTCGATGACCGCCAGTTCCCCGGCCAGCGCCACGGCATCGGCGGCCGAATGCGAGACAACGATCGCGGTCATGCCGGTGCGCTCCAGCTCAGCACGTACCAGCTGGCGCATATCCGCGGCAGCCTCCACATCCAGTGAGGCGAAGGGCTCGTCAATGAGCAGCAGTCTGGGCCGCGCGGCCAGTGCCCGGGCCAGGGCGATGCGTTGGCGTTGTCCCCCGGAGAGTGCCGCCGGACGCTGTCCGGCCAGTTCCCCTAGCCCCAACCGTTCCAGCCATTGTCTGGCCACTTGTTCGGCCTGGGCCTTGCCCTGCCCCGAGGCCCGCGCCGCAAAGGCGATGTTGCCTGCGGCACCCAGGTGCGGAAACAGCATGGGGTTCTGGCCCAGCAGTCCAACCGACCGCCGGTGTGGCGGCAAGTGACGTTGCCCATCGGCCAGCACCGTGCCCCCGAGCTGGATCATCCCGGAGGCGATTCTCTCGATCCCGGCAATGGCATGCACGATCGTGGACTTGCCGGCCCCGCTGGGGCCCATTAGGGCCAGGGCCTGTCCCGGGTGCACGTCCAGTTCGACCTGCACATCGAATCCGGTGCGCGGTACCGTGAGCCGGGCGGTCAGGAACTCGCTCATTTCAACGCCCCCGGCCGCCAGGCCCGCACGCTAACCAGCACCAGGATTGCGGTGGCCAGCAACAGCAGGGATAACGCCACCGCCGAGTCACGTCCGGTACCCGCCCCGTTGAAGGCGGTATAGATCGCCAACGGCATGGTCTGGGTGACGCCCGGGGCATTGCCGGCGAACAGGGCCGTGGCCCCGAACTCGCCAATCGCCCGGGCAAAGCACAGGATCACCCCGGCGACCAGGCCGGGTGCCGCCAACGGCAGGGTTACCTTGGTCAGGACCGTCCACGGTGTCGCGCCCAGGGTGGCCGCGGCCTGCTCGTAGCCGGCGCCCGATGACCGCAGCGCCCCCTCCACCGAGAGCACCAGGAAGGGCAGGGCAACAAACGCCTGGGCCAGGATGACCGCCGCGGTGGAAAAGGGCAGGGTCATCCCCCAGAGGTCGTCGATGAGCCGACCCAGCGGGCTGGTGCGGCCGAATAGGAACAGCAGGGCCACGCCTCCGACCATGGGAGGCAGCACCAGCGGCACGGCCACCAGGGCGCGCAGCAACTGCGCCGTGCGCGCCGAACTGCGGGCCATGACCAGCGCCAACGGGACCCCCAGCACAACACAAACGAGCGTGGCCGTGAATCCGGTGCGCAGCGAAAGCCACAGCGCCTGCAGCGCAGCCGGGCTGGTCACGTCCTGAAACAGGGTGCCCCACGACGCCCGGGCGACCAGGGCCGCCAGCGGCAGTACCAGCAGGGCGATGCCCAGGATCGCGGGCAACACCGCGGCCAACGGAGCCCGCACACCCGTATCTGCCTTGCTGACGATACTCATCGGCTCGAACCCGCCTGGCTACTCGGCACTGCCGAAGCCGTGCTCGGACAGTATGGCCTGCCCGGCTTCCGAAAGCACATAGTCGACGAATGCCTGGGCCGCCTCGGCCTGTTCGGCGGTGGCCTGGGAATTCTCGACCACGGCGATCGGGTACTTGTTCACCACCTGGTCCGCCCCCTCGGGGACGATGTTTTCAACCGTGTCATCCCCGGCCACGTCGGTATGGTAAACCAGTCCGGCGTCGGCTTCACCGGCGGAGACCTTCTGCAGCACCGCGCTCACGTTCTGTTCCATGCTGGCCGGTTCCACCTCGATGTTGGCGTTGCCCAGCAGGGTTTGTGAGGCGTTGCCGCAGGGCACCTCGGGGGCGCACAGCACCGTGGTCACGTTCGCCAAATCGGCCAGGGCCTGGACCGATCCGGGGTTCCCGGCGGGAACCGCGATCACCAGGGTGTTGGTGGCAAAGATGGTCGGGCCAACAGCCAACCCGGCGTCGGTCACCGTGACCATGTTCTTCTCATCAGCCGAGGCGAAAACATCCACCGGGGCACCCTCGATGATCTGTGTGGCCAGGGTCGAGGAACCGTCATAGGAGATCTGGGCGATGTCGATGCCCTCGTTCTCGTTCTGGAAGTTCTCGGCGATCTCATCGAAGGAGCGCTTCAACGAGGCCGCGGCGGAGATGGTGATCTGCACCGGCTGGGCGTCGGGTTCGTCGCTCGCCTCGGGCCCGCCGCCGCCATTCGAACAAGCTGTCAGTCCCAGCGCAAGGACTCCCAAAATAGCCAGGGCTGAACGTACACGCATGCGTTTCCTGCTTTCAAGCTTTCCGATACCGCGAATTGTCGTCATGCTATCCTCCCAGACCGCCGTGAAATAGATGTTACGTGGATATCACGGGGCGTTCCGGCGGGAGGGTGCGTCATGGTGCTGTCGTGGCGTGGCCAAGTGGCCTACGCTGGAGGTATAGGAAATGGCCACCGGATCAGGTGGCACCCACGTTCCGTCAGAAGGCCAGGTTATGTCGTCGATCCCCTCCCGCCCGTTGGGTGACGCCCGGGGTAGGCCACTGCGCGATCTGCGGATTTCGGTCACCGACCGTTGCAACTTCCGGTGCGTGTACTGCATGCCCAAGGAGATCTTCGGCAAGGACTTCGTGTTCCGTGAGCGTTCCGAATTGCTCAGCTTCGAGGAGATCGAGCGGCTGGCCCGGATCGCCGTGTCGCTGGGGGTCCGCAAGCTGCGCCTGACCGGCGGTGAACCGTTGCTGCGCCGCGGGATCGAGCAACTGGTGCAGATGCTCGCGGCCCTGCGCACCCCGGATGGCCAGCCGGTGGACCTCGCGCTGACCACCAACGGGTCGGCCCTACCGGTGAAAGCCGCAGCCTTGAAAGCGGCCGGTTTATCGCGTGTCACGGTCTCCCTGGATTCCCTGGACGAAGCCCGGTTCCAGGCCATCAACGACGTGAAGTTCCCGGTCAGCCGGGTACTGAAGGCCATCGATGTGGCCGCGGACGCGGGTCTGGGGCCGGTGAAGATCAACACCGTACTCAAACGCGGGGTCAACGAGGACGAGATCCTGCCCCTGGCCGAGCATTTCCGCGGGACCGGCCACATCCTGCGCTTCATCGAGTACATGGATGTGGGTACCACCAACGGATGGAAACTCGATGAGGTGGTGCCCTCCGCCGAGGTGGTCCAGCGGATCCATGAGAAATACCCGTTGGAGCCGGTCAAGGCCAATGAGCCCGGTGAAACCGCCACCCGCTGGCGTTACCTGGATGGTGCCGGGGAAATCGGGGCGATTTCCAGTGTCACGAACGCCTTCTGCGGAAACTGCTCGCGCGCCCGGATCTCGGCCGAGGGGCAACTGTACACCTGCCTGTTCGCCGGTTCCGGGTTCGACCTGCGGGCACTGCTGCGCGGCGGGGCCAGCGATGCCGAACTCGCCGTGGCGTTGACCGGCTTGTGGCGCAAGCGCGATGACAACTACTCGGAGCTGCGCGCCGCGCTGACACCCGGGAACCGCAGGCGTATCGAAATGTCCTATATCGGCGGGTAGCTACCCCATGGTCTTCTGGCCGTCCAGCGCCTCGCGGATGATGTCCGCGTGTCCGGCGTGCTGGGTGGTTTCGCCGATGATGTGCAGCAGCGTGCGGCGCACCGACCAATGGGTGTCCACGAACCAGGGTGCCTGGGGCAATTCATGCACCGCATCCAGATCAACCCGGGCCAGCAGCGCGTCGGTTTCTGCCGCAATGCGCTCGTAGCCTTCCAGCAGCCCGGCGAGGTGTTCGCCGGGCTGCATGCTAAATTCTGCGCTGAAGGCTTCAAGTGCTTCCGGCGGCATATTGTAGAAATCCACGTCGCCCCAGTCCATGGCAGCCTTGCCCTTGATCATGAACTGCTGCCACTGCAGCTCCACGGCGCTCACGTGCTTGATCAATCCGCCGACGGTCAGCTCGCTGACGGTAGTGCGGGTTGCGGCCTGTTCGTCATTCAGGTTCTGCGCGGTGAAGCGCAGGAAGTGGCGGGCGTTGGCCAGTGCCTGGTGCAGATCGAACCGCTCCCCGGTCAGCTCGGTGTCGACGGCTTTCATGGTGGTGCTCATGGCTGTGCTCCTCGTTCTCGGTGTGTCTGATAAATCCACGATAGGAGCAATAGGTGTCTCTTTCTGTCCTAAATAGAGGCAGAATATTTGTATGAGTACAAGCCAACGAACCCTGCGCCTGCTCTCGCTGTTGCAGACGCGGCGCTACTGGTCAGGGCAGGAACTGGCACAGCGTCTGGAAGTCTCGCTGCGCACGCTGCGCCGCGACGTGGATCAGTTGCGCGAACTCGGGTACCCGGTACAGGCCGAGCGCGGTGTGGGCGGCGGCTACCAGCTGGCCGCGGGAGCGGCGCTGCCGCCGCTGGTGCTCGACGACGAGGAAGCGGTGGCACTGGTCATCGGCTTGCAGTCCACCATCCATGGCGGGCAGAACACGCTGGCCGATGCGGGGTTGCGTGCCCTGTCCAAGGTGGTTCCGGTGCTGCCGGCGCGGCTGCGGCAACGGGTACAGGCGCTGACCGCGAGTACCGTTGCCTTGCATACCCAGCAGTCCGCTCCGGAGCCGGTGGATCCGCAGGTGCTGGTGGTCTTCGCCCAGGGATGCCGCGACCGCGAACGCGTGGCTTTCGACTACTGCGACGCCCGGGGCATGGCCAGTTCGCGGCGCGTGGAACCGGCCAACCTGGTCAGCGTGGGCAACCGCTACTATCTGGTGGCCTACGATCTGGATCGCGCGGATTGGCGCAGTTTCCGGGTGGACCGGGCCGAGAACGCCCAGCCCCGGGCGCTGCGCTTCGCGCCGCGGGAAATTCCGGGCGGCGACGCTGCGCAGTTCGTCCGGGCCGGACTGAGGGGCTCCGGGCATCCCCAGGTCAGTGCCCGGGTCCATGCCAGCACTGCGGAGCTGGCGCCACGCGTCGGGCGCTGGTTCGAGATTCAGCCGCTTGACGAGCACAGCTGCATGCTGCGCAGTGAAAACGCAGACCTGCGCTGGGCGGCGTTTGGATTGGCGCTCTGCGAGGCACCGGTGAGCGAAGTACAGCCCACGGAACTGCGTGATCTACTCGCCTCGTGGTCTTCGAATCTTTCGACCGGATCTGGGGTGTAAATTTTTGCGTATTCTCGCCGCCGTCGGGTTGCTGAAGTTGGTTAGCTCGGTTCGGCGTCAACGACTCGAGAAAGCCTAGTCTTTGCACGGAATACCCTCGCCGTTCTGTCTCAAACTGATACCGCAGCTACCGCCGCCGAAATGAAGGGTCGTGTGGAAGGCTATAGGACTTTCGCCCGCCATATCGTGTCGATTCCTCGCGATTCGGCCATGTCGATGAAGCTCCGTACTGCAACGTCTCAAACCCAATAACGCAGCGGGATTCGATTGTCGCCCGCACAGCTGTCGCGCGTGAACTTTAGAACGGGGCCAGTTCGTGGACCATGCCGGTGGATGTCCGGCGGCTGCTCCCGGGTGTAGACGCTACCCAGGTCACTGCCGCCCAGATCCGCGAGTTCATCCAACGGTTGATGGCCGCCGGTGAGCACCCCCCTGGAGATCCTGAGTTCCTTTTCAACATGGATGCCTGCTATGACGTGGCACGCTTGGCCTTGCTCCTCGCGGAATTACCGGTGATCCTGATCGCCAGGGTCCGTTCGAACAGGGTGTTTTACGCCCCGGGTGGGGCACGCAGCGGATCGTCCAAGGGCCGGCCGCCACGGCACGGAGCCAAGCTGAGCCTGAAGGACCCGGCCACCCATCCGGCCCCGACCTACGCCAGTGAACACGATTTGGACCGGTATGTGTGTGTGCTTGTTCAGGCGTTCTAGCGGATGCACCCCGAACGTGATACCCGGGGCGGGATCGCTGATGAACAGGGTCGGTCGGTGGTCCTGGAAGGCACCATGATCGGGGTGCAGATCCAACACCTGGCCGGTGGGCAAGCCCCGAAACCGATGTGGTTGTGGGCCTCCACGCCGGTAGCCCAGAACGTGGCCGAGATGGATCATTGGTGGTCCATGTACTTGCGCCGCTTCGATTTGGAGCACACGTTCAGATTCCTGAAGCAGACTCTGGGTTGGACCAAGCCGAAACTGCATGACCCGTGAGCGGCGGATACCTGGACCTGGGTGGTGGTGGCTGCGTACACGATGCTGTGTTTAGCCCGCCCTGTGGCGTCAGGGTGCCGGTTACCATGGCAGGCAAAGGTTGCGGACCCGCTGGCATTCAGCCAGGGCCGGGTGCGCCAGACCTACCGGCGTGTGTGCCAGAATTTGGTGCATCCGGCGAACCCGCCGTTAGCTACCAGGCCAGGCCCGGGACGGCCCAAAGGCAGCCGAAACCGGCACAAAGCAGGCATCCAACCCGTCGGTTTGGCCCACCACAAAGTTAAGTAACAAGCTAAGCTGGTCGCCTCGCAGCGTGAGCAAAATGAACGCGAGGCTCAGGAAGCGGCGGAGAGAGCAGCACGCCGTGCGAAATGGCGTGACGTCAGTTTCCCGAATCCGCCCACAACTCGAAGCCCTGCTAACTCACCTAAGACAATTGCGAGGCCGCATGTCCCATCACGATCTGAACATTCAAAGGACGGTGGCTATGAAAGGTAGCAATAAGAGCTCTCTTTCATAGTCACCGGACACTTAGTTACGGCGATTATCGCGATCTAGCCAAGGAACAAAACGACCTTTGTTGCCAGCTGCAATGAGATAGGTGAAGCACAAGATTGCACCGAGGTGAAGAAGGCCTATCCACAGTCCGTTGGTCTGGAAGGTAGCAGGAAGCTGCGAAAGGCCCAAGAGAGCAAGGACGAGATAAAAGTAGTCACTAGGAATTGCTTTCGGCTTACGTTTATTTTGCGGCGTTGGGTTAACTTCAGTAGCCATTGGGAGCTTCTTTCCGGATTAGGAGAAACAGTTTTGCTTGATGTCGTTAATGCCAATAAGCTCGGCGAACAGGCCACCAGCTGCAGCTATAGCTGCATTTCGCTTCGCGGCTGCGCCCTTTTCGCTGTGGTAGGCACGCCATATGATATTCACGCCTTTTTGACGGATCCGAACCGCTTGACTAACTTATACCCAATTTTTGCAGCAGCTCCCCAAGGCATTAGGTTGGCACCCACTGTAGCGACACATACAGTCCAACCCCAGACCGTATTGGGGTCTGCTCCGTCCGGTGTTGAACCCACCACGGTGGTCAAAATGTGCAGGGCAGTGAATCATGCCCACGCAAGAAACGAACGCCTAGAGTCCCACCCATTCGGAGGAACCGGAAGTGAAGTGCTGGCGCTTCCAGATGGGCACCTCCGCCTTAATACGTTCCACAAGATTCTCGATGGCTTCGAAGGCCTCACGTCGGTGCGCGGCCGCGGAAGCTGCGACGAGGGCGGCATCCCCGATGGTCAGCGCCCCAACCCGGTGCACGGCTGCCAATCGTAGCCCGGTGCTTACCTCCTCTTCGGCGAGGATCTTCTCCAGGAACGCCTGCGCCTCGGGGTGGTGCGAGTAGTCCAACGAGTTCACCGCCTGGCCGCCGTCGTGGTTGCGGATGATCCCGTGGAACAGCACCACCGCACCGGCTGTGTCCGATTGCACGGCCGCCTTCACGGCGTCCTCGTCGATCGGCTGGTCAGTAATCAGTGCGTAGCTCACGTAGCTCCTCAGGTGGCAAACTCTTAGGACTGCTGGTGCAGTACGGGTTCGGTCAAATCGGGTGCCAAGTCGGCCACCGCGGGGGCGCCGCCGGGCACATATGAGGCCCTGATGCCTCGCCCGGCCAGCAGCTGTGCGGCGCGCAGGGCGCGCGGCCCGCGGGCGCAGTAGACCACCAGCTGTTCTGGCAGCGGCGGCAGCTCGGTGCCAGCATCGATGGCCGCCTCCAGCTGCGGCAGCGGCAGATGGTGTGATCCGCGCAGGCTCAGCTCCTCGCGTTCCTCCAGATTGCGCACATCCAGCAAAAACGGCGGGTGCTCCGAATGCAGCGCGGCGGCCAGGTCCTCGGGGGCCAGCTGTTCAGGCTGCGGCAGGTTGCCGGAACAGAACAACTGGTAGTCAATCAACCCGGTCACCGGTGGTGCGGACGGATCGCGGGAGTATTCCAGGCTCCGGGTGCTGGCGGCCAGCGCATCATAGATCAGCACCCGACCCACCAGGGGCTCGCCGATCCCGGTGATGACCTTCAGCGCCTCGGTGGCCAGCAGTGAACCGATGGTTCCGCACAAACCGGGCAGCACGCCGCCATCCGCGCAGTCCGGGACAGTACCGGGCGCCGGCGGCACCGGGAACAGGTCCCGATAGCCGGGGCCGTGTTCGTGCCAGGCCACGGAAACCTGGCCGTGGTGCTGCAGGATCGAACCCCAGATCAACGGGATGCCGGAAAGTTGCGCGGCATCGTTGGTCAGGTACCGCGTGGGGAAGTTGTCGCTGCCGTCAATGACCAGGTCGTAGCCGGCGAACAACTGCAGGGCATTGGTCGAATCCAGCCGCAGGGAGTGTTCGTTGATGGTGACGCCCGGATCCAGCGCGCGGGCCGCCTGCGCCAACGATGCGGTCTTGGCCTTACCCAGGTTCGCGGTGGTGTGGGTGACCTGGCGGTGCAGGTTGGACAGCTCCACCACATCGTCATCGACGATCCCGATGGTGCCGACACCGGATCCCACCAGGTAGGGAATGCTGGCACTGCCCAGTCCCCCGGCTCCGACCACCAGCACCCGTGCGGCGGCCAGCCGGCGCTGGGCCTGCTCACCGAACCCGGGCAGAGCCAGCTGGCGCTCGGCGCGGAGCGTTTGCTGTGCGCTGAGCCGCGGCGCCGGTTCCACCAGCGCGGGATAGCCGCGTTCGCTCATCATCGAAAATCCTTCTCGCCCGGGCGCGATAGCATAGAAGACATGTCACAGATCACGATACGCTACTTCGCCGCCGCGGCGGCCGCGGCGGGCACCGAGCAGGAATCCTGGCCCCGCGCCGAGTCCCTGGCCCAGTTGCGCACCGAGCTGGCCGACGCCCACGGACCGGCCATGGCCCAGGTATTGCGTTCGGGCAGCTTCCTGATCAACGGCGTGGTCCGGCGCGACGACGGTGAGCTGGGGCCGGAGGGCGAACTAACCGTGGACGTGCTGCCTCCCTTCGCCGGCGGATAGCCCATGACCTGCACCCTGGAAACCCACCGCGCGGAAATCACGGCGCTGCTGGACCCGGTGATCGCCCGGCTGGGCACCCAGACACTCCCCGTTGACAGCGCCGAACTGCCCGGGCGCGTCACCGCGGCGGAGATCGCCGCGCGCCTGCCCATCCCCGCGTTCACAAATTCGCAGATGGATGGGTTCGCCGCCCGCAGCGCGGAGCTGGCCGCTGCGAGCCCCGAGCACCCGGTGCAGCTGCCGCTGGGCTTGGCCGCGGCCGCCGGAGACCGGCAAATCCAGTTGCTGCCCGGGACGGTGTCCCCGGTGATGACCGGGGCCGTGGTCCCGCACGGGGCGGACACCGTCATCCCGGTGGAGGCCACCATGCAGGGTGCCTTCGGGCCGCTGGTGCGCGAGGGCGAGGGCGAGCCCAGTGGCGCGGCGACCTTCACCGCCCCCTCGGAAACCGGACGCTTCATCCGCCCGGTGGGTCAGGATCTGCAGGCCGGTGCCGTGGTCGCCGGGGCCGGCACCCGGCTGACGCCCACCCTGATCGGGGCGCTGGCGGCCAGCGGCGTGAGCGAGGTTCCGGTGCGCGCACGGCTGCGGGCGCTGGTGTGCACCACCGGCAATGAACTGATGGGCGGGACGGCCGAGTCCGGGCGGATCCCCGACTCAAATTCACCGATGCTCACCGCGGTGCTGCGCGGCTACGGCGCCGCGGTGGAGGTTCTGCGGCTGCCCGATGACGCGCCGGCGCTGGCCCGCGAACTGGCCAGTCAGGCTCGGGAGGTGGACCTCATCCTCACGGTGGGCGGCATCAGCGCCGGGGCCTACGAGGTGGTGCGCGAGGCGCTGGCACCGTCCGGTGGCAGCTTTCACCATGTGGCCCTGCAACCCGGAGGCCCACAAGGCTTCGCGCTGCTTGAGGGCACCCCGGTACTCTGCTTCCCGGGCAACCCGGTCAGCGCGCTGCTCTCCCTGGAGCTGTTCCTGGTGCCCTCCCTGCGCCGCATGGCCGGACTGGCCGAACCCGTCCCCGAACAGTACGCGCTGGCCGACGAGGTGCATTCCCCGGCTGCCAAGCACCAGGTCCGCCGCGGACTGCTCCACGACGGGCAGGTCACCGTGCTGGATCCCGGCTCCCACCTGATTCACGACCTGGCTCGGGCCGATGTGCTCGTGCACATTCCCGTCGGTGTCGCCCACCTTCCGGCCGGCACCAAGGTAGACACTTGGAGATTCCATGACTGACCCAAACACCCCACACGCAGATCATCCGGCCCCGTCCGGCCAGCAGCAGCTGACCCACCTGCGCGCCGATGGCAGCGCGGCCATGGTCGATGTCAGCGACAAGCAGGTCACCAAGCGGGTGGCTACCGCGGAGGCACTGTTCGTGACCCGGCCGGACGTGGTGCAGATGCTGATGAGCGGCAACCTGCCCAAGGGCGAGGCGCTGGGCACCGCGCGCGTTGCCGGGATCATGGCGGCCAAACGCACCTGGGAGCTGGTGCCGTTGTGCCACCCGTTGCCGATCTCGAAGGTGTCTGTGGACTTCGCGGCCGAGCAGTCGGCGGTGCGCGTGAGCGCACAGGTGACCACCAAGGGGGTGACCGGGGTGGAAATGGAGGCGCTGACCGCCGCCAGCGTCGCCGCGCTGACCCTCTATGACATGGTCAAGGCCGTGGACAAGCACGCCGAGGTCACCGGGATCCGGGTACTGGCCAAGTCCGGCGGCAAATCCGGGGACTGGACCCGTGACTGATCCAACCACCGCCTTGCGCCGCGCCGGGGTGCTGGTCGCCTCGACCAGCGCGGCCGCCGGGACGAACCCGGATCGCACGGGGCCGGTGATCAGCCAGTGGCTGCAGCAGCGCGGCTTCGCCGTGAATCTTCGCCTTACCGCCGACGGGCCGGAAGTCGGCGCCGGGCTGCGGGAGCTGCTGGCGGGCGAGCCCCGGCTCATCCTGACCACCGGCGGCACCGGGGTCTCCCCCACCGACCTCACCCCCGAGCAGACGGCCCCGCTGCTGCAGGTGCAGCTGCCGGGGATCATTGAGGCCATTCGCCGCCGCGGCGAGGCGATGACCCCGCTGTCGGTCCTGACCCGCGGGGTTGCCGGTTTCGCCGGCTCCTGCCTGATCGTGAACCTTCCCGGGTCCACCGGAGGGGTGCGCGACGGCCTGGCGGTTCTGGACCCGTTGCTGGAACACCTGCTCGAACAGCGCATTACAGGCGGCGGGCACGGCCCTCGGCACTAGCGTGCACCAGCTGGCCGCAGCTACCATTGCCTTTTCGACCTCAGTTCCACGTGGCGGCAGGGTACCGCCCGCAGCCCGGAAATCAACGTGCGCACCGGACGATCGGCTTACTGGTTCGCCTGCGGCCCGCCGCTGCTCCAGTCGTAGCCGCTTTCGGTCACCACGATCTTCCACGGCCCGTCCGGGACATCGACGTCGTCTACGAACCGCCACGAGACCCCGGCCTGGGTTCCGTTCAGCGCCTCAAAGCCGAGGCATCCGACGACCGCCGGGGAAACATCCATACCGGCACCGTTGAACTCGGTGCTTTTCGGGCGCTCGTTGTTCTGCCCGAAGACATACTCGAAATCGTCGTACACGGCCGGGCCGGCATCGGAGATCTGGGCGAAGCACGTCTTTCCCCGAAATTGCAGCTCGACCCAACGGTTCTTCATGTAGGAAAAATTCTTGTTCTCCAGGTTTCCGGCATACCCGAAGTCGTTGGCCCACGGAATCAGGTGCCGCTGCGCGAACGCCTTCTCATTGGTCACGTCATTGAACGGCAGGTCCAGGTAGAAGGGGTTCTGTTGGGGGGTCATGTGGTTCGGGAAATAGTTGTTGACTGCCTCGCGCATCTCGGTCTGGCAGACACCGTCGATTTCGGTTCCGTCACAGCCGCCGTATCGTTCGAACCACCAGCCATCGTAGGCACTGATCATCTGCGACCCGTCTGCAGCCTGCGGATCGTGGATCTCACCAACCCAGAAGGTTGTCGCCACCACGCACAGATGCCACGGCAGCACGCGCCCCAGCAGGCTCCGTTCCCCCTGGCCGGTAGCCGAATTCCACCAGCCGCGGGCCTTGAACTCGATCCTGCACAGCCAATCATTCATCCCCATACGCTCCCCTTGCATTGCCGTATGGCCTCATTCAAACGCATCATGCAGGTCACCGGCTACAAGGATGAAGTCATGATTCCGCGGGGGTGCTGCCGAACACATCCCACCGGCTCACCCGGTCGCTACCGCCTGGCGGCCAGGGCTTCCTCCACCTGGGTAGCGGCCCGCCGCAGCCGGGGAAGTACCGCCTGCGCCGCCTCATTCGCATCCACCGGGCTACCCGGCCCCACGCCCATGGACACGTTCATCGCCGCGGCGATCTTCCCGCCGGGCCCGAAGACCGGGACCGCCACCGCACGCAACCCCACCGACAGTTCCTGGTCAACGATGGCAAACCCCTGCTCGCGCACCTGTTCCAGCTCGGATCGCAGGATATCCTTGTCGGTCAGCGTGTACGGTGTCAGCGCGCGGTTGCCTTCGGCAATCACCCGATCGATGACCTGCTGGTCCTGGTAGGCCAGCAGCACGCGCCCCATGGAGGTGCTCACCGCCGGGAATCGGGTTCCCACCGAGATTCCCACCTGCATGATCGCCCGGGTGTGCACACGGGCCACATACATGATGTCGTTGCCGTCCAGTACCGAGGCCGACGCGGACTCGCCCACCACGGCCGACAGCTCCTCGAGCACCGGTTCGATCAGCTGCGGCAACGTGGCACTGGAGAGGTAGGCGTAGCCCAGCTGCAGCACCTGGCTGGTCAGCTCGAAGTACTTCCCGTCAAAGCGCACGTACCCCAGCTCCACCAGGGTCAGCAGGAATCGCCGGGCCGTGGCCCGGGACAGGCCGGTCCGGGTGGCCACCTCGGAAAGGGTCATCTGCGGGTGGTCCGCATCGAAACTGCGGATCACTCCCAGCCCGCGGGCCAGTGACTGCACCGAGGTGCCCGGGGTGCTGGTGGTTTCGTTGCTCACGCTGTTCCTGCCGCTTTCGTTGTTCAGCCGATGTTGCTTGTGGTGGATCATGGGGCGACCGCGACGGTGTCCTTCCGGCATGGGCGCCCCTACTAATCTACTGGGCTTTGCCCGATGACTTGTTCCACCGTGACCTGTGTTTCCCGTATCCCTACGCCGGGACCTAGGTGCGGGTGCCAGTGCACCACCCCATCGGATACCTCGTTGAATCCCCGGCCGCGGTTCCATGGCTTGCAGCATGCCCAACAAATTCCCAATCAAATGATTGACAACTAGCGCGATACCAGGATTTACTGGCCATACAATCCCTATCGATCGATTGGGATCCATGGTCCGCACCACCAGGAACGGGGAGTCCCCATGAATCTCGGCCAGGTCCAACAAGCGGCGGTATCGCTCTTTGCCAAACAGGGATTCGCTGCGACCGGAATCCGCGAGCTCGGCTCGGCGGCTGGCATCAACTCCGCGACGATCTACCATTACGTGGGCAGCAAGGAAGACCTGCTGGTCAGTGTGATGCGCGACTGCCTCAACGAGATGATCCGTTCCGGGGCCGCGGCCCTGCGCGCCAGCGCCGAACCGGCCATCCAGCTGGCTGGCCTCATCTCCGCGCATGTGGGCTTCACCGGTACCAACCAGCTCACCTCACGGGTCGTCGAATACGAGATGCGCGCCCTGTCGGAAACCAACGGCCCGGCGATGCAGGGGCTGCGTGACGAGTACGAGTCGATGTTCGCCCGGGTCCTGGAACGCGGGGCGCGCGTCGGCGACTTCACCACCGAGGACCTGACCATGGCCCGGCTGGCCATCATGGAAATGGGCACCGGTGTCGCCCACTGGTACCGTCCAGACGGGCGGCTGGCGCTTGATCAGGTGCAACAGTACTTCGTGAACATGGCGTTCAGGATCCTCGCCGCGGATTCCTCGGTGCTCGAGGGCGTGGACTTCGTCATCCCCCCGCGCCGGCTCGCCAGCGAACCCGACCCCGCGACGGTACGGGCTTCCGCCTCCTAGCACTTGTCCAGCCCCGATCCCCGATTCCCGTGACGAAAGAGGCCCCGTGGAAACCCTGAGCAGCAGCATCGACCCCACCGATCCGGCCTTCGTGCAGAATGCGCAGCGGCAAACCGGCCTGGTTGACGAGCTGCGCGGCCGCCTGGCACGTGCCGCGCTGGGCGGCCCGGAAACCTCGCGTCAGCGCCACCTGGATCGCGGCAAGCTGCTGCCGCGCGACCGGGTCAACAGGCTGCTCGACGAGGGATCCCCGTTCCTGGAGATCGCGCCGCTGGCCGCGGAGGATATGTACGGTGGGGACAGCCCCGGGGCCGGTCTGATCGCCGGCATCGGCCTGGTCCACGGACGGCATGTGCTCATCATCTGCAACGACGCCACGGTCAAGGGCGGCACCTATTTCCCGATGACGGTGAAGAAGCACCTGCGCGCCCAGCAGATCGCCGGGGAAAACGGGTTGCCCTGCGTGTACCTGGTGGACTCGGGCGGCGCCTTCCTGCCCATGCAGGATGAGGTCTTCCCCGACCGCGAGCATTTCGGGCGGATCTTCTACAACCAGGCGAATCTCTCGGCCGCCAAGATCCCGCAGATCGCGGCGGTGCTCGGCTCCTGTACGGCCGGTGGCGCCTATGTCCCGGCAATGAGCGACGAGACGGTGATCGTGCGTGGCCAGGGAACCATCTTCCTGGGTGGTCCCCCGCTGGTGAAGGCGGCCATCGGCGAGATCGTCACGGCCGAGGAGCTCGGCGGCGGTGAACTGCACGCCAAGACCTCCGGTGTGGTGGACCACCTGGCCGAGAACGACGCCCATGCCCTGCAGATCGTGCGGGATATCATTGCCACCCTGCCGCAGGCCCCGGCTCCGGCCTGGGACATCGCCGCACAGGTCACCGAGCCGTTGGCGGACCCGGCAGAACTCTACGGTGCGGTACCCACCGATGTGAACGCACCCTACGATGTGCACGAGGTCATCTCCCGCGTGGTGGACGGCAGCGAATTCCATGAGTTCAAAGCCAACTACGGCACCACACTGGTGACCGGTTTCGCGCGGATCCACGGCCATAGGGTCGGCATCATCGCGAACAACGGGGTGCTGTTCTCCGAATCCGCGCTCAAGGGCGCCCACTTCATTCAGCTGTGCGACCAGCGCGGCATCCCGCTGGTCTTCCTGCAGAACCTGGCCGGGTTCATGGTGGGCCGCGACTACGAGGCCGATGGCATCGCCAAACACGGGGCCAAGATGGTTACCGCGGTGGCCACCGCCCGGGTCCCGAAGTTCACGGTGGTCATCGGCGGGTCATTCGGCGCCGGCAACTACTCCATGTGCGGCCGCGCCTACTCGCCGCGCTTCCTCTGGATGTGGCCTGCGGCCCGGATCTCGGTGATGGGAGGCAACCAAGCTTCCGGGGTGTTGGCCACCGTGAAACGCGATGCGATCGAAGCCGCGGGCGGCAGCTGGAGCCCCGACGCGGAGGAGGCCTTCAAGGCCCCCATCAGGGACCAGTACGAGGCCCAGGGCAACCCCTATTACTCCACCGCCCGGCTCTGGGACGACGGGGTCATCGACCCGGTGGATACCCGCCGGGTGTTGGGCCTGGCCCTGGAGGTCGCCTGTCGCCAGCCGTTGCCCGAGACCGGGTTCGGTGTCTTCCGCATGTAGCCGAATCCCGCCCGAATCCAGCTCTTCCCCCCATTCCAGACAAGGATCCTCATGACCGCCAGACTTTTCGACACGGTGCTCGTGGCCAACCGCGGGGAAATCGCCGTGCGTGTCATCCGCACCCTCAAGGCCCTGGGGATCCGCTCGGTGGCCGTGTACTCGGATCCCGATGCCGGGGCCCTTCATGTCACCGAGGCGGACCTGGCGGTGCGTATCGGGCCGGGGACAGCCACCGAAAGCTACCTGAGCATCCCCGCGATCCTTGCGGCCTGCCGCCGCACTGGCGCCCAGGCGGTACACCCGGGCTACGGTTTCCTATCCGAGAACGCGGACTTCGCCCGCGCCCTGCAGGAAGCCGGCATCACCTTCATCGGCCCTGATGCCGACTCGATCAATCTCATGGGCGACAAGATCCGCTCCAAGAACCATGTGCAATCCCACGGCGTCCCGGTCGTCCCCGGCATCGCCGAACCCGGGCTGGCCGACGCGCAGCTCATGGCCGCCGCGGACCCGGTGGGCTATCCGCTGCTGATCAAGCCCTCGGCCGGGGGCGGCGGGAAAGGCATGTTCACGGTCGAATCCGCCAGCGAGCTGCCCGGGGCGCTGGCCAGTGCCCGCCGCACCGCGGCCAACGCCTTCGGCGACGACACGCTCTTCCTCGAACGCCTGGTCCGCAACCCGCGGCATATCGAGGTGCAGGTGCTGGCCGACCGGCATGGCAATACCGTCCATCTGGGCGAGCGCGAGTGCTCGCTGCAACGCCGGCACCAGAAGGTCATCGAGGAAGCCCCCTCACCCTTGTTGGAAAACCATCCCGACGGCGAGCGCATCCGCGCCGAGCTCGGGGCCGCGGCCGTCGCCGCGGCGCAATCGGTGGATTACGTGGGCGCCGGAACCGTGGAGTTCCTGATCAGCGACGATGCGCCCGGCGAATTCTTCTTCATGGAGATGAACACCCGGCTGCAGGTCGAGCATCCGGTGACCGAGGAGGTGGTGCGTGTCAAAGGCCACCGCATCGACCTTGTCGAGTGGCAGGTACGCATCGCCGCCGGAGCGGAATTGGACTTCACCCAGGAGCAGGTCCGGTTGCACGGTCATGCGATCGAGGCCCGCATCTACGCCGAGGACCCGGCCCACGACTTCATGCCCTCGACCGGCACCATCCTCGCGGTCCGAGAGGCCTCCGGCGAGCATGTGCGCGTCGATTCCTCGCTACGGCAGGGGCTGGAGGTCCCGGCCTTCTACGATCCGATGCTGTCCAAGCTCATCGTCTGGGCTGCAGAGAGGGTGCAGTGCCTGGCCAACCTGGATGCGGCCCTGTCCCACACGGTGGTCCTGGGGGTGGAGACCAATATCGAGTACCTGCGGCTGCTGGTCAACGACGACCAGGTGACTGCCGGCCGGCTGGATACCAACCTCATCTCCCGGGTGATGCCGAAGTTCCGTACACCGTCCGATGCCGAACTGGCGCTGGCCGCGCACCTTTCCCGAGACACCGGGGATACCACCGGCGGCCCATGGCATGTGCGCGATGGCTGGCGTTTGGGCGCCCCGGCGGACACCACCTGCCACTTCGAGGTCGACCGACAGCACCGTTCGCTGTCATGGCGCCGCACCGGGCACGCCTCGGCGGTCACCATCGATGGCAGCAATTTCCTGGTGGAACCTGCTGGCCCCGGCCGCTATGCCGTGAACGGTCTGGCGCGCCGGGTCTCCGCTGCCCGAGCGAAGGACGGCACCCTCTGGGTGGGGCACAACGGGTGGAGCACCGCAATCCGCCCCTTGGACCGGGCCGAGGTGCTCGCCGGCGAACTGGCCGCGCTGGACCGCGGCCCCGGGGCCCTGTCCCCGGAAGTGCGCTCCCCGATGCCCGGAACCGTCGTCAATGTGCAGGTCGGCGACGGAGAGCAGGTCGTGGCCGGGCAACTACTGGCCACCATCGAGGCCATGAAGATGGAGCACCAGATGCTCTCCCCCGGCGACGGTGTGGTCGGTATGGCCCAGCTGAAGGCCGGGGATCTGGTCAAGGCCAACCAGCTGATCGCCACGGTACATATCTCCCAGCCTGGAGCCGTGGAACCGGGCACCCCGGCAACAGAAGGGACGCAGAACAGATGAGTACCCCGGAGACCGAACGCATCACCCAGCGCGGCTATTACCTGGACGAATTGCGCGAAGGCGTGGTCTACGCGCACCGCCCCGGACGGACCATCACCGAAGCGGACAATGTCCTGTTCACCACCCTGACCATGAACAACCAGGGATTGCATCTGGATGCGGCCTGGAGCGCCACCCAGCCCTTCGGGCAGCGGCTGGTCAATTCCCTGTTCACCCTGGGAACCATGATCGGCCAGTCGGTGCCGCAAATGACCGAGGGGACCATTATCGGGCAGCTGGGACTGGACGACGTGAAATTCCCGCACCCGGTGTTCCACGGCGATACGCTCTACACCGAAACGGAGGTCACCGCCATCCGGAACTCGAAATCCCGTCCGGGACAGGGCATCGTCACCATGAAACACACCGGGCGCAACCAGGACGGCGTCATCGTGGCCACCGCCACCCGCAGCTGCCTGATGTGGACCAGGGATGCCCACCGGGCGTCGCTGGACACCACCGGGAGGCAGTAGCGGTGGCCAGCTTCGAGATGGGCCCGGCCATCCTGTTCTGCCCGGCCGACCGGCCCGACCGCTATGCCAAGGCCCTGGAGCGCGCCGATGCGGTGATCATCGATCTGGAGGATGCGGTAGCCGAGGAGAACAAGCCAGCCGCCCGCCAGGCGCTGGTCGAATCCCGGCTGGATCCGCGGCGCACCATCGTTCGTGTCAACCCGGTGGGCAGCACGCACTTCGCCGCCGACCTGGCGGCGGTGGAACAGACCGGATACCGCACCCTCATGCTCGCCAAGGCCCAGACCCCCGAGGACCTCGCCGCCCTGATCGGATACGAGGTGGTGGCCCTGTGCGAAACGGCCCTAGGGGTGCTCAATGCCCCGCAGATCGCCGCGTGTGAGAACACCGTGGCGCTGATGTGGGGTGCCGAGGACCTGGTCGCTTCGTTGGGCGGCTCCTCCTCGCGCACCACTGCGGGCGGTTACCGGGATATCGCCTGCCACGCCCGCTCCCGGCTGCTGCTGGCCGCCGGGGCCCACCGCAAGGTGGCCGTCGACTCGGTCTACCTGGATATCCCGGACCATGCGGGGTTGCTGGAGGAGGCCCGGGATGCGGCGGCTTCCGGCTTCGGGGCCAAGGCCTCGATCCACCCCGGGCAGATGCCCGTCATCCGCCAGGCATTCACCCCGGACACCGAACAGGTCAAGCGGGCCGCCAGGCTGCTGGCGGCCGCCGAGAACGCGTCGGGTGTGTTTACCTTCGAAGGGCAGATGGTCGACAAGCCGCTGCTACGCCACGCCCGCACGATCCTGGCCCGCAACAGGCAGGACGGCGACTAGCCTGCCCTGTGCGCATATGGCAGTTGCCCGCTCCCTGGCGGGCGCGGGCAACTGGCTCTCGGTCGCAGGCGGGCCTCCACGGGCAGCCGCCTCAGGTCCCGAAGCTAGGCGGCCTTGACCAGGCCCACCGGCAGACGCTCGGCAAGTTCCTCGAAGCTGATCCCGTGGGTGGAGCGCACGGTAACCTGGCCACCGGCCAGTTCAAAGATCGCCACCTCGGTGTAGATCCGCGATACGCAACCCAGACCGGTCACCGGGTAGCTCAGGGCCTCGACCAGCTTGGACTCGCCGGTCTTGGTGAACAGGCTCATCATGACCCAGGTCTGCTTGGCCCCGATGGCCAGGTCCATGGCACCACCCACGGCCGGGATCGCGCCCTCGGCGCCGGTATGCCAGTTCGCCAGGTCCCCGTCCTTCGAGACCTGGAAGGCGCCAAGGACACACACATCCAGGTGTCCGCCGCGCATCATCGCGAACGAATCGGCATGGTGGAAGAAGGAGGCCCCGGCAAGCTCGGTCACCGGGATCTTCCCGGCATTGATCAGGTCCTCGTCGATATCCTCGCCGGTGGCCACCGGCCCCATGCCCAACATGCCGTTCTCGGTATGCAGGGTAACCCCCTGCTCCTCGGTCAGGAAGTTCGAGACATTGGTCGGCTGGCCGATGCCCAGGTTCACGAACGCCCCGGCAGGAATGTCGGCAGCCACCTGCTGCGCCATCTCGTCACGGGTCAGCTTTGCTTCGGTAGTGCTAAAGGTGCTCATTACTTCTTCCCTCCCAGGGCCACAACGGTATCCACGTAGATGCCCGGGGTCACCACGACCTCCGGATCGATGCTGCCTGCCGGCACGACCTCATCCACCTGGACAATGGCCTGCTTCGCGGCGGTGGCCATGATCGGGCCGAAGTTCCGTGCGGTCTTGCGGTAGACCAGGTTGCCCAGGGTGTCCGCGTGCAGCGCCTTGATCAGCGCGAAGTCGGCATGGATCGGGGTCTCCAGCACATAGCCCTTGCCGTCAATGACCCGGGTTTCCTTGCCTTCGGCCAACAGCGTGCCATAACCGGTGGGGGTAAAGAATCCGCCGATCCCGGCCCCGGCGGCACGGATGCGCTCGGCCAGATTGCCTTGCGGAACCAGCTCCAGCTCGATTTCCCCGGCCCGGTAGGCCGTATCGAAGTGCCAGGAGTCGGACTGGCGGGGGAAGGAGCAGATGATCTTCCTGACCCGGCGTTCCTTGATCAGCAGCGCCAGCCCGGCATCGGCCTGCCCGGCGTTGTTGTTCACTACGGTCAGATCCGTGGCGCCGCAATCCATCAGCGCGTCAATCAGTTCCATCGGTTGTCCGGCGTTGCCGAACCCGCCAATCAATATGGTCGAACCGTTCCTGATCTCCGCGACGGCCTCAGCCGCCGAGGCGGCAATACGTGGTGCCATCCCTATACCTCTCTATTTTCCAAAAGTTCCCTTGAACCGGGCGATTTGAACCCCCGGCCGGCTGTGCCTTGCCCTAGGCGGTGGCGTTGACGTTCTCGATCACCACGGCCAGCCCCTGCCCGACACCGATGCAGATCGCGGCCACACCGTAGCGCTCGCCGGACTCCTGCAGACGGCGGGCCAGGGTGCCCAGGATGCGCAGGCCCGATGCGCCCAGCGGATGGCCAATGGCGATGGCCCCGCCCCAGGCGTTGACGATGGCCTCATCGATGTCCCAGGCGCGCACACAGGCCAGCGACTGGGCGGCGAACGCCTCGTTCAGTTCCACTGCAGCGATGTCGCTCCAGGTCAATCCGGCCTTGGCCAGGGCCTTGTTGGCCGCATCCACCGGGGCGAATCCGAAGTACTGCGGGTCCAGGGCAAAGGCACCGTTGGAAACGATACGGGCGATCGGGTCCTTGCCCAGCAATTGTCCACCGCGTTCCGAGCCGATGAAGGCCGCCGACGCCCCGTCGTTCATGGGCGAGGCGTTCCCGGCGGTCACGGTGCCGGTTTCGGCAGGGCGGAAGACGGTGCGCAAGCCACCCAGGGTTTCGGGGGTGGAGTCCGGGCGGACGGTTTCATCACGGGTCAGCTCGGTACCGCGCTTGGAGGCCGGCGGCACCGACACCACCAGATTCCCGTACTTGCCGGCATCCCAGGCGGCCGCAGCCAGTTGGTGCGAGGCAGCCGCGAACCTATCCTGGTCTTCCCGGTTGATCTGGTATTTTTCGCGCAACTGTTCGGTGGCTTCACCCAGCGACACGGTCCATTCCTTGGGCATGGCGGGGTTGACCAGTCGCCAGCCCAGGGTGGTGTTGGCCAGTTCCAGGTTGTTCATCGGAAAGGGACGTTCGGTCTTTGGCAGCACCCATGGGGCGCGGCTCATCGACTCGACACCGCCGACCAGAACCAGGTCGGCATCCCCGGTGGCAACCTGGCGCGCGGCGGCGATCGAGGCGTCGAGCGAGGAACCGCACAGGCGGTTCATGGTGGTACCGGGCAGGGAGGTCGGCAGGCCGGCCAGCAGGGTCGCCATGCGTGCCACGTTGCGGTTTTCCTCACCGGCGCCATTGGCGTTGCCGAAGACGGATTCGTCGATGGTTTCCGGATCCAGCTGCGGGGCACGGGCCACGATCTCACGAACGACATGTGCCGCCAGGTCGTCCGGGCGATGTCCGGACAGGGCGCCGCCCAGTTTGCCGAACGGGGTACGGATTGCATCGTAGAGATAGGCCTGATTCATGTTGTACTCCCTCACCGCGAAATGTTCGCATCGTGAACTTAAGTTCGTTAACTGAACTTTATCAGTGAACCGGTATTCGATTCAAGGGGTGGGGTAGTGAAATCGGCGGACAGCTGCCCATGGGCCACCCCTCGGATTCGGTGGATTACAGTGGTTCCATGGCCAACTCGCCCAGTGGGGATTCAATGCTCGACCGCCTGGTGCGGATACTTGATTCCTTTGATTCCAAGACTCCCAGCATGTCCGTGGCCGCGCTGGCCCGGCGCGCACAGATACCACGGGCCACCATGTACCGGCTGATGGAGGAAATGGTGGAGCACGGATTGCTGGCCCGTGACGGGGAAGGCAAGGTCTCCCTGGGCCTGCGCTTGTGGGAACTGGCCAATCGCAGCGCTGCGACCCAGGATCTGCGCAGCGCAGCACTGCCGTTCATGGAGGATATCAACCAGTTGCTGGGACAGAATACCCAGCTGTCGCTACTGCACCAGGACGAGGTGCTGGTCATCGAGCGCCTCTCCCGTCCCGGCTCCGTAGTCAACCAGGCCTCCGTGGCTGGACGCATGCCGGTACACCGCACCTCGATGGGCATGGCCCTGCTGGCCTTTTCCCCGACGCCCACACTGGAGGACTACCTTTCGCGCCACGCGCAGATCATGAAGCAGTACCATCCACAGCTGCGTCATGAACTGGCCGAGATCCGCCGTCGCGGCTATGCCACCTTCGATGGCTTCATCGATCCGGAAACCACCGGAGCTGCCGCCCCGATCCTGGACGGGCAGGGGTATGCGGCGGCAGTTCTTTCGGTTGTGGTGCCCCGGGGCTCATCCACGTTGCCGGCGGCCGCAATGGCGCTGCGTACCGCGGCCCGCGGCATCTCCCGCGCCCTGGGCTACACCGCGGAGAGCTGAGCCTTGCGGGCCCACGGCGAAACCGGCCCTCCGCAGAACCCAACGAGTTCTCCAGAGGACCAGCCTGACCATTCAGGGGTCAGTACGACTCGTCGCGTCAGTTCGGTTCGATGACCACAACCGCCGGTCCGGCGCCGGCCCGGGCATCTGCACGGGCACCGGTCGGGGACGTCACCGCCCGGGAGACGCAGCAGTTCATCTTGGTGGACTGGCGTTTCTGGCGTTCGGAATAGAACACGTCACGGTGGTCGATACGGCCACTGAGTTCGGTGATACGCACCTCGCACAGCCCGCACTCCCCCTTACGGCAGTCGAACATCATCTCGGCCCCGGCGTCTTCCAGGGCCTCGAGCATCGATCGCCCCGGCGGCACGGTCACTTCCAGATCCAGCTTCGGCACCCTCACGATGAATTCCTCCGGGTCATACCAACCACTGTTACCGAAGGTCTCATACCGCAGGGAGGAGAACTCCAGCTCACGCTCAATCCATTCCCTACGCACCGCGTCCATCAGCCTGATGGGACCGCACATATACAGTTCCGTGTGCTCGTCGGCCCGCGCCAGCAACTCGGGAACCTTCAACGAGGTACCCTCGTCATCCACATGGACTTCCAGCCGCTGGCCATGCTCCCGCTGGAGCAGCTCCAGATAGGCCATGGCCGAGCGGCTACGCCCGGCGTACACCACAACGTAATCCGCCTTGAGCCGCTTGAGGACCGCCGCCATATTCAGGATCGCGGTGATCCCGACCCCGCCGGCGAGCAGGATATACTTCCCGGCCCCGACGCGCAGGGGGAAATTCTGCAACGGCTGGGTGATCCGCAACCGCCGGCCGGCCTCAAGCCCGTGCATGAAGATCGACCCGCCACGAGACAACGGTGCCCTGAGCACACTGATCACCAGCCGGGAGCCGTCCTGGCTGCTTTCCACTACCGAGTAGCTGCGTTTGGCCTGCTGCCCGGCCATGGTGACCAGCAGATCGATATGCGAGCCGGGCTCGGCCCGCGCGGGAAGCTCGGGTTCCAACTCGATCCGCACAATGTCCTTGGCCACCACCACGGTGCGCACCACCGTGGCGTCTTGCCATACTTCAATATTTGTTGCTGCCATGAGAATCGCTCAGTCTTTCGTGTCCGGCACCCTCGGCTAGGCGGAGGTGTGCAGGCGGTCTTCGGCTTCCAGCATGGACTCGAGGATGCGGCGCACCCACATCCCCCCGGAATCGATATTCAGGTTGTAGAACTCGTAATCGGGGTTGGCGTCAATGGCCTCCTGCTGGGCCTTGAGCATGCGTTCGTCCTCACCGAAAACCCCATGGACACCGTCGCGCAGCTGCGTGGTGATCAACTGGCTTTCCAACCGGTAGTTGCGCATGAAGGCCCAGAAGTAGTGGGAGGACCGGTCGGTTTCCGGGGTGATGGTGTTCATGACGTACCCGTTCACCCCCTGGCTGCGGTCCCCTTCCGGGGCCCCGGTGCCGGCCTTGGCCACGCCCACGTCGATGCGGATCGTGGATGGCGCCTCGAAGTGGATGATCTGCCAGCGGTCGACCTTGCCCTCGAACCCGGGGAACTTGTCACGCATGTTCTTGCGCCAGAACGGCGGGGCATCGATATCCAGCATCCACCGGGTGACGGTCACCCGGTTGCCCTCACGGGTGGTGATGAACTCCGACTCGCTCAACTCCTCCTGTCCGATCGAGGAAGAGTGCACGAACTCCTCATGGGTCAGGTCCATCAGGTTATCCAGGATCAGCTGGTAGTTGCACTCGGCGTGGATCGTCTGCCCGTCACCGGCCCACTCATCCGAATCCATCTGCCCCATATCCGGTACCAGCGCCGGGTCGGCCTGGGTGGGATCCCCCATCCAGATCCAGATGAAACGGTAACGCTCGATCACCGGAAAGGAAGGCACCGTGGCACTGGGGTTGATGGTTTCCTGGGCCGGCATGCTCACACAACGCCCGGCGGAGTTGTAGACGATGCCGTGGTACGGGCACTGGATACCGTCCTTGCCCACCGTCTTGCCCAGCGACAGCGGAGCCAGACGGTGCCAACAGGAATCGGCCAGGGCCACCGCCTTGCCCTCCTCGGTGCGGTACAACGCCACCGGACGATTCGCGATACGACGGGACATCGGGGTGCGGGTGACCTCGTGGTCCCAGGCGGCGACATACCAGGCGTTCAACGGGTGGCCCAGGATCTTGGCGGTAGTGGTACTCGAACTAGCGGTGGTGGTCATGGTGGTCCTCTCGATGTCTCCACGGGAGTATCGGGTCACCCCGAAATGAAGATGGGGAAAGTAAAGGGAAATCGCAAACCCAAACTAACTATGCTCATAGTTAGTTTGCCTGGAACTAGAATAGCTATGTAGATAGTGGTTTGCAACACAATTCCGGAAAGGACTTTTCGTGAGCCTGCGATACGCCCTGCTTGCCTTGCTGACGGTGGAGCCGATGACCGGCTATGACTTGCATAAACAGTTCGAGTCATCGGTCGGCCATGTCTGGCATGCCCCGGATTCGCAGATCTATCCGGAACTCAAACGCATGGAGGCCGCCGGACTGGTCGAAGGCGAGGAAGTCCCCTGGGGACCACGCGGAAAAAAGCGCCAGTATCACATCACCGATACCGGCCTGGCGGACTTCCAGGCCTGGATGACCGCACCCATGGACTACGCACGCACCCGCGATCCGGCACACCTGAAAGCCGCCTACCTCGAATGGGCCACACCGGAAGCGGCCAGGGAGCACTTTCGCGCGCACATCACCTACCACGAAACACTTCGGCTCCAATGGGTCGCGACAGCCGACGCGATCCGAACCGGTACCAGCACCATGCTGCACCGGCGGTTGCAGAACACGGAACCGGAAAAACATGAGGCGACCATTGCGTTCAAGGAATTCACCTACGAGGGCCTGATCGCCAAGGCAGAGACGGAAATCGCATGGGCCAGGCGCGGGCTGGAGCTGGTGGACCGGCTATCAGCCAGCAGCCAATCCACCACGGGTGGATAAGCGCATAGCCTAGATCCCAAGAGCCACCGGCCCGCGCCAAGGGCGTTGCTTTCCCACTGGCGGAGAGTTCTCCGCCTACTGACCATCCCAGGTCACCGGCAAGTTGGTGAGACCGCGGAAGATGAAACCGCCCCATGAGGTCGACCTGCTATGGTCCACTCGGAACCCTGTCAGCTCTTCAAAGAGCATGGGTACTGCAATCCGTCCGATGCCCGTCTGGGCTGCCCATTTTCCGGCACACATATGTGGACCATTGCCGAAACCGATATGACGGCGCACCGGGCGGTCCAACCGGAATTGCTCGGGGTCCTGCACGAAATCGGGGTCACGGTTGGCTGCAGCCAGCACCAATCCGATCTGGCTCCCGGCGGGGATATGATACCCGCAGACCACCGAGTCGGCGGTGGTCTGCCTGGTGAGCATGGCGATCGGGGTCAGGAGGCGGACGGTCTCCTCGAACAACGCATCCCACAAGCCAGGGTCCCGGTTGATCCCAGCACGGATCTCCGGGTACCGATCCAGATAGTAGACGCTGCCGGTTGCCACATGTTGCGGTTCGTTGATACCGCCGGAAATCGCCAGCAGCGCATTGGCCTTGACGCTTTGCTCGCTCATGCCGGATTGCAGCATGAGCGAGGTGATCGAGAGATCTGGTGTCTTCCGCAGACTTACGAAAGCCTCGTCCAGGGCATCATTGGCTTCCGTCTTCGATTTTTCACATCGCGCCCAGATATCGGGATCCTCGGTGACATTGCCTGACCCTGCGATGAAATCGGCGGACCAACGGGCAATATCCTGCCACGGCACATGTGGTAGCCCGACCAGTGCCGCCAGGTTTCGCGCAGCAACCGGCGCCGCGAAGTGTGTATTCAGATCTGCTGCAACGGGCCCGACGGCGCGTAGCTCCGTCAGGGTGGTCTTGGCGTTTTTCCGGAAAACCTCGCCCCAGTGCTCCAACATGCTCTTGGGACGCAGCGCAGGGTTGATCACCTTGCGCTCCTGCGCGTGGGCTTGTCCGTCTTTCCTGATCATCGGCCGTTGACCGAGCGCCCGCACCATGTGTGCCCCACCCACCTCGGAGGAAAACACCTCGGGATTCTGTTCCGCCGCAATACAGGCCGCAGCCGGGCTGATCATTATCCTGCCCATGACCGGCACCCACGCCACCGGAGATTCTCGAAGCAACCGGGTATAAACCGCGTTGCTATCGCGCTGCAGTTGCTCGATCGTCACCCAATCCGCCACCGGTACCGGCATGGGTTGCTGATTGTCGGCGGTTTCGATGCGCAGAATTTCGGGACGGACATTCGTTGTGCCTGTCATGGTCGACTCCTTCATTTTCATTTCGGACTGCCTGTCCCGCAAGTGTGCCGTCACTGCTTCACAGAACCTATGTGAATACGTATCATTCGTAGTTATGGCAAGATCATCAGCTGGTATTTCAACGCTTGAGCGTGCCGTCAGGCTCCTGGAAGCCTTTGCCCCGGGAGAACAGGATCTCACCCAAAGCCAGCTGGCCTCCCGTGCCGGAATTCCGCTGTCCAGTTCCACGTCGCTGTTGCGTGAGCTGGTGCGGTTGGGGTTGCTGGAGAGAACCGAAGATCGCAGCTACCGGATTGGCGTGCACCTATGGGAACTTGCCAGCGGCACTCCGGGCGTTGTGGGCCTGCGGGAGACTGCGCTGCCGCATTTGCAGCGATTGCAGGCATCGCTCGGCCACCACAGCCAGCTGGGCATCCTCGATGGAGCCGAAGTCCTGTTCCTCGAACGCCTCTCCAGCGGCAATGGCACGGTAAACCACACCCTGGTCGGCAAGAGGATGCCTTTTTACGCTTCGTCCAGCGGGTTGGTCCTGGCCGCCCATGCGACCCCCGAACGCCGCCGTGAATTGGTCGCCCTCCCTCGCCCGAGATATGCAATCGAACCCGACTTCACCGATCAAGCCCTGCGTCAGCTACTGGCCGAGATCCGAAAAACGGGCGTTCACCAATCCCAGGGCTGGGTGCATCCGAAGTCAACGGCACTGGCTGTCCCGGTGCGCGGGGCACTGGGGACGGTGGTCGGCGCACTGGCAGTGGTCGTCCCCTCGGACCCGCAAGGAGCGGATCAACGGCTCGCCAATCCGGGTCTGGAAGCGATGTTGCTACGCACCGCGGCCGGCCTGCACAATGATTTGACCCGCCCTCAACGCAGCTGAAGGCGGGTCAGGATATCCAGGATCCGGCGTCCGGCTATCCCAGGACAGCGTCCTCACGGTGGCTGCTGGAATCCCAGGCCCCGGGACGTTCCAGACCCAAATGCTCGCGCAGCGTGTTGCCTTCGTATTCAGTACGGAAGTATCCGCGCTCCTGCAGTTCCGGAATCAGCAATTCGCAGATTTCATCCAGGCCTCCGGGAATGTACGGGGAGTTGAGCGAGAACCCGTCGCAAGCCCCGGATTCGAACCACCGGACCATTCTGTCGGCAGCTTGGGACGCCGAACCCACGATCCACCCATGTCCATGCCCCCGGGCGTTCTCCACGATCAAGTCACGCAGGGTGTAGCCCTGGTCCACACTCAGTCTCTTGAAGATTTCCGTGCGTTGACGGCTGCTACGGGCAGACTCAAGATTAAAACGTTCAGCAGGGATCTGCTCATCCAGGTCGATATCTGCCAGACTCATATCCAGCCGCTGCTCCATGATCGTGCGACCAGCGTCCATGTTCACCAAGTTGGCCAGCTCCGCGGCGATCTCCTGGCCTTCCTTCTCGGTGCGTCCAATGATCGGGACAATACCGGGCAGGATCTTAACGGCTTCGGGGCTACGTCCCGCGCGCCGCACCGCGTCTTTGAACTCGTCATAGAATTTCTGCGCCAGCACCATATCCGGTTGCGCAGTGTAGATCATGTCGGCAATGGCAGCCCCGAGCCTCATTCCATCACCCGATGACCCAGCCTGCACAAGTACCGGACGCCCTTGCGGCGAACGCCGCATGTTAATTGGACCGGCAACCTCGAAGAAGCTCCCCTGGTGCTCGATCCGGCGAATCCGTTCGGGATCACCCCAACTGCCTCCGTCCCGATCGACTACCACCGCGTCGTCGGCCCATGAATCCCACAACTTGGTCACCACCTCCACGAACTCGGTGGCCCTCGCGTAACGCTCGGCGGGGCTTGGCATTTGCTCCATCCCATAGTTCTCGTTCCCCAGGGATGAGGTCACCACATTCCATCCTGCCCGGCCAGCACTGAGCGAGTCCAGGCCACTGAACTGGCGAGCCACGTTGAAAGGCTCGCTGAACGTGGTTGAAGCAGTGCCGATCAGCCCGATCCGCTTGGTCACGGAGGCCAACGCGGACAACGTGGTCAACGGTTCATAGTGTCCGGCCACCGTGGGATCGACTCCGGGCACTTTCCCCGCGGTAACGGTGTCCCCGAAGAAGATCCCGTCCAGCTTCGCCGCTTCGGCCTTGCGCGCCATGTCGACCACCAAATCGAGGTAGCCCAGCTCCTCAGCACGGCTGCCGGGCCTACGCCAACTGTCATAGTGGTAGCCACCGGTAATCATGAAAACGGTGAGCGCCATGTGCTTCTTATTTGTCGTCATACCATCCTGCCCTCTCCCTTGGTTCCCCGGTTATGCAAGGAACCTACCGTTCCACCACACGCGCACTGCCCTCAAGCAGTGCTTCCAGCTGGCGATGGTAGATCCCTGGAGTCATCCACCGGAAATCAAATCCTCATCAATAACAAATGTTAGTGATATTAACTGCCAGCATAGAGACCCGGGTCACAAAAGTCACGTGTTTTGCGAATATTCCCGAAAACAGGCGACTCGATCACGGGTGCGGAAAATTCTCATTGCGTAACCTGCGTCACTAACCTAGTCTGACTAACAGTTGTTAGCAAGGAGCGTATTCAAAAGCTTCGTGAGCAGGTACACCCTAAAGGAGTCACAGATGACGACAGATCGTGATCCGTGGGCGCAGCCCAGGTTCCCCGAGCCCCTCGCCGAGGGACAGCATGTCCATCCCCGCCCCCAGGACAGCGTCCTGAATACCGCCCGAGCCAACGTTGCCGGTTCCTGCCCTGAATGCGGGGTTTCCCAACTGGAAAGTTACCGGGTTCTCAGCGAGGGTGGCTGGTGGAACGTGGTCAAATGCCAGTCCTGCTTGGAATCGATTTCCCGCGAACCCGCGGCACTTTTTGGCTCATACAGCCCACTGGGGCTTTGCGCCCCCATACGATTTGGAAAGGCGACAGTCTGATGTTCGGAGTTGATGTCGGAGGAACATTCACCGATGTGGTGGCAGTCAAAGACGGGACAATCCACGTCACCAAGGTGCCCAGCGATCCAAAGAACCCGCAACTTGCCGTGTTGGAAGGAGCCAGGCGGCTGGGAGTCGAGGACTCCCAGATCTTCAATCATGCAAGCACCAAGGGGCTCAACGCGATTCTCACCAGGTCCCTGCCAAAGGTCGGATTCCTGACCACCAAGGGGCATCGGGACATGCTGGATGCCGGTCGCGGCTGGCGCCCCTTCGAAGGCCAGCTCAACCCGCATTGGCGGCGGCCTTTCGGGGATGCGGCAGGTAGGCCGCTGGTTCCACGATACCTTCGTCGCGGCATCACCGAACGGATACTGGCCGACGGTTCGGTGCTCATCGAGCTGGATGAAAGCCAAGCACGCAACGAACTTGAAGTCCTCAAACGCTGTAAGGTCGAGGCCCTGGCCATCTGCCTGATCAATTCGTATACCAACCCCGAACACGAGCAACGGCTCAAGGAACTCGCTCGAGAAGTGCTCGGACCCATCACGATCTCGGTCTCTTCCGAGACTTCACCGTTATCCAAGGAATACAGCCGCGCCTCGACCACGGTCATCGACGTGATGATGAAGGTGATGTACGAGGACTACACGCACGACTTGAATACCGGATTAAGCGAACAGGGATTCCGCGGGCATCTGAACTTCGCTGACTGCACGGCTTCGCTTCTTCCCTGGCAGGAGGCGCTGCGAAACCCGAACCGTATCCTGTTCGCCGGCCCGGCCGCCGGGGCGGCCTCATGCGTCCAGCTGGGGCGGGCCACCGGCGATGAGAACCTGATCTGCTGCGATGTCGGGGGCACTTCCACGGACGTCGCCCTTATCCAGAACGGCTCAACCTTTACCAATGACTCCTTCGAGATCGAATTCGACATGGTCATCAATGCCTTGTCCACCGACATCTCAAGTGTCGGAGCCGGTGGAGGGTCGGTCATTTCCATCACCTCCACCGGTGATATCCAGGTCGGACCGCAAAGCGCCGGGGCGTTCCCCGGACCTGCCTGCTATGGACGGGGCGGCACCGTCCCGACGATCACCGATGCGTGCGCACTCATGGGGTTGCTGAACCCAACCGACTTCGCCGGCGGTCAGATCCAAATGGATCTGGATGCCGCCCGGAGAGCGTTCGAAAGCCTGGATTCGCCGCTGAGTTTCGATCAACGAGTGAACTACGCCTACCGTATCGCGGTACACAACATCGCTGAGGAGGTGACGAACGCGGCTATCCGCAAGGGTGCCGATCTCCGGGACTTCTCACTGGTCGCCTACGGTTCCGCCGGTCCCATGCTGTTGGCACCCCTGCTGGAAATCCTCCCGGTCAAGGACATCATCATCCCGCCGACGCCCGGCCTGTTCTCCGCCGTGGGACTGCTCAGTACCGACACCGTCTTTACCGACAGCCGCACCTCCTACCTGCCGCTGACCGCAGAGAATGCCGAGAAAATCAACACCATCTTCCATGAGATGGAAGACGAACTGATCCAGCGTACTGGTGTCGACCCGGCCAAGGTCAGCATCCGCCGCAGTTTCGATGGACGACTCGTGGGACAGTCCTGGGAGACACCGTTTGTCGAGGTACCGGGCGGGGAGATCTCCGCGGGGACGATCGATGATCTCGTTGAGGCCTTCCATGGCGAGTACGAACGCAGGAACTCCCTGAAGTTCCCCGCCATTCCCGTGCAGGCGGCAACATACCGGATTCAGGTGATAGTGGACGGGGAGCGCTACGAGTATACTCCGGCGCCCACCGCAAGTCCGGGCCATCCCACGCCCAAGGGTTTTCGGGCAGTCTCGCACTTCCGGGAGGCGACCGTGGACAGCCCTGTCTATGAGCGTTCCCATCTCGGGGTGGGTCACAGTATCCTCGGTCCGGCCATCATCGAAGAGGATCTGTGCACCAGCGTGGTCCTGAAGGGGCAAAAGGCCACAGCCGGAGCTTTCGGCGAACTGCGGATCACCCGCGTCTAGAAAGGACCTGACCATGACAACCAATACCCAGCACGTTCGCACCGGAGCCCGGATTCGGGATCTGGATCAACAGGCTTTCCACGAACGCTACCGTTGCGACCGATACACCGCGACGGTACTGACCAACCGACTCGAATACCTGCTGGACCATGTCTGCGCCAAGTTGTTGCAATGCGCCTTCTCGCCGATGCTGCGCGACCTGTATGACTTCGGGGCCACGGTAACCGGGCCGCGGCATCTGAACTACCCGACGCCAGTGGTGGGCAAGGGACTGCCTTGCTTCACCGGCACCATGACCGAGTCGGTGAAGAACACGGTCGAGGAATACGGCCACGATGCCCTGCGTCCCGGCGACGTGATCATCGCCAATGACCCGTACCGCACCGGAACACATGTCAACGACGTGCTGTTTATCCGCCCCGTCTTCCATGAATCGCAAATCATCAATTTCATCACCATCAAGGCCCATCAGCTGGATATCGGCGGTTCCGTGCCCGGGGGATTCTCCGCCACGAAGACCAGCATCTACGAGAACGGGCTGGTCATCTCCCCGCGTACCCTGGTTCGCGAAGGGGTGCTTGATGTGCAGACCTGGTCGCTGATCATGGACAACGCCCGGTTTGGGGAAACCATCGGCGATGACATCAAAACCATCATCTCCTGCTTGGAGTTGGGCAATGAGCTGATGCTACGCACCGTCGGCCACTATGGTGTCGATGCGCTGAACGGTACCACCAAGTTCATGATCGATGCCGATGCCGAACGGGTCGCTGCGGCGTTACTGGCCTTGCCCGATGGAGACTGGAGCGGCGAGGGCCTGATTGATGCCGATGGCCTGGACGATTCCGAGTCGTATCCTGTGGTTGTCACCTTGCGTAAACGCGGCGAGCGGCTTGAGGTGGACCTCTCGGGTTCGGCTCGGCAAACCCGGACATCGGTGAACAGCACGTACCTGGATACCAAGACCGCAGTCGGGGTCGCGTTGAAATACCTGCTTGACCCCTCCAACCCGTTCACTTCAGGACTCTACCGCTCGGTGGATATCGTCATGCCCGATGGCAGTATCGTCAACGCCCTGCCACCGGACGGTGTGGTCTTCTTGTATGGGGACGCAAGCAACGCGGTCATCACCGCCACGATGAAGGCAATGGGTAAGGTCCTGGGGGAACAGGCCATTGCCGGTGACTACGGCTCACCGAATATCCATACCGGTGTCGGGGTGGATCCTGCCACCGGGCAGACGTGGGTCTCCAGCGGTGTCGGCGGCGGTGAACGCGGGCCGTGGGGGGCAACCCAGGCTGGCG
Source organism: Glutamicibacter sp. MNS18 (assembly GCF_026107515.2). Lineage (GTDB taxonomy): Bacteria > Actinomycetota > Actinomycetes > Actinomycetales > Micrococcaceae > Glutamicibacter. Next base: position 106,260 of record NZ_JAPCHW010000015.1, read on the forward strand.
ACGCCGATAGCTACCAGGTGTTCTTCCAGGCCAACGGCCTTGATCTGGCTGTTGAAGTTAGCGAAATCGACGCTCCGTTAGCCGTACTTCACCGCGAATACGCACCAGATACGTTAGGCGCCGGATACCATCGCGGTGGGGCAGCGGTATGCAAGGACACCATGTGGCTGACTCCCGCACACCACAACATCACCCCTGACCGGGTACGTGAAGTCACCGGGTTCGGTGTCAATGGTGGCGATTCCGGCACCAACGGAGGGGTCTGGCTCTGGGACCAGGCTGGGGAACATGGCGATCTGGCCACGGCCACGCGGGTGGCCGGAGTGTTCGACCCGGACACCGGAAAGGTGGATGCCAACGGGGAGTACGCCTACTTCGGGGCCCAGAAGAGCTGGAGCACCGAGGCCGGGGCGGTCTTCCGCTACCTGACTAACGGCGGAGGCGGATGGGGAGAGCCCTTGGCCAGGGAACCGGAACGTGTCCTGTCAGATGTCCGTGACGGGTACATCAGCATCGGCTTCGCCGCTTCTCGGTATGGGGTCGCCATCACCGGGGATCCGGACAATGATCCCGAAGGCCTGGTGCTCGACCAGGAATCCACTATCCGGCTCCGCGCCCAGATGGGGCAGCGAGTTCCGTGAGCGTTCGAACCCGGAGCGTGGTACGCAGGACATAGCGACTCGCGTCCAACGGTACGGTAGGTTGGGGTGGGATGTGCGCCGCATCCCACCCCACCGTGGTCCTGTGGGTCTTTGGGATTCGCAGCTATTTGCGAAGCAACGACACCCTTGCGTTCAGACAGTCCCGGCTATCGCTCCGCTGCCGTTCATGGGCTGGCTCGCGGGGTGCGCAGGTTCCCGGTGGGAGATAGCGTGTGACCTGCGTATGTCGTATCAGTACGGCGGGCCGGGATGCGTTGCGCATCCCGGCCCGCCGTACTGCCAGGGACTACCCATGACGGGAAATTTCCTGCACCTACTCCCGGTAGCCGGATTCACCTTCGGGGGTTTCTCCCATCAGGGTTTCCGCATGCTCGTACAACCGGTGGAGAATCTTACTGAAGGTTTCCTGTTCCTGGGCGTCAAGGATGGAGAACAGGCGTTCGGCCTGCATCTGCGCGCTGGGAAACAACGCCTGGTACAGTTCCTCCCCCGCAGCCGTTAGATGTAATAGTTGTCGGCGGTGATTATCCGGATCCTGCTCCGAAGTGATACGGCCTGCTTCACGCAAACTGGATACCGCCCGGCTCACATTCATGGGATGGATCCCGGTTCGTTGGCTGACGTCGAGGCCGGCCACTCCGGGCATGGCATGCACAACCACCACCACCCTCCACTCGTTCAAAGTCAACGAATAATTCTGGGCGTAGGTTTGGAAGAACGGACGACTGAGAATGCCACCAATCCTCGTCAGGTTGATGACGTCCTGGAAGACCGGTGAGATACCCCGGAGGACCTCTTCACGTACCGGGGGTACGAGGTTCTTGGCCATATCATTCTGTCCTTTCGTGAGACTGCTGGGCCACGGCAAGGTGGTCATCCGTGGCGTTCCCAGTTCTTGTGATTCTGTCAGAAATAACACCGCCCCGGAAGAATTCTCCCGCGGCGGTGTTCCTTTTACCCTATTTCTTGATCATTGTCGGCAGCCGTGACTCATGTTCATCCCAGGAGTCGTAGAGCTCGGCGACACGCTGCAGTTCGTCGACCCCATAACCGCCGAGTTCGGCCACGCGGACGTTCTGCTCGACTTGTTCCGGAGTCTGCATCCCGACCAGAACTGTCGACAGGTCCCGGTTCGACAACGCGAACCGCAATGCCGCATCGGCCTTGGACTGTACCGGGCCTTCAACCAGGAAATCGAACTCCCTGGCCTGACGTAACCGACGCAGGTAATCGTCCCGGTGCCACAGCCGCCGGGTGTCGTTGTCGGCAAACACCGTGTTCTCGTCGTAGGCCCCAGTCAACAGTCCCATGGCCAGCGGGCCGCGTGAAATGATTCCCACACCTTGCTGCTTCATGAACGGGAAGGCCACACGGGACGGGTTTTGCGACAGCAGGTGGTAGGCGATCATGACCGAGCCACATTCAGGGTGCTTGGCCGCTTCGATGGCATCCGGTGTCCCGAAGTCGCCCGGGCCCACGGTGACCCCGACCGAACGGATCTTGCCTTCCTCGACCAGTTGCCCCATCTCCGCCCACCATTCGTCCGATGCGAGCATCTCCGGAGGACAGTTGTGGGCCTGGTACAGGTCGATGTAATCAGTTCCGAGCCGGCGCAGGCTGCCTTCAATCGCCTTTCGAACGAACCCTCCGGAATAGATGCGCGACTGGCGTCCGCATTCCTCGGCGTACTCTTGCCACTGGTACCCGAACTTGGTGGCGATGTACACCTTGTCGCGCCGCCCCTTGACGGCTTCGCCCACCATTTGTTCGGCATGGCCGAAACCATACATATCCGCGGTGTCGAAGAAGTTGATTCCTGCGTCCAATGCCGCATGCAGGGTGCGGACCGAGTCCGCATCATCTTGGTCTCCCCAGTCTCCGCCAAATTGCATGGTTCCCATCATCAGTGATGAGACCTTCCACCCGGTTCGACCAAATTCGCGGTATTCCATAACTGTGCTGCCTTTCAGTATCGTGCGTTGCGTGTCTTTTCTTGGGGTCTGGGTAGTGGCCCCTTCTAGAACTTGAAGGTGATGTTCTTCGTGTTCGTGAAGGAATAGAGCTCTTCCAAGTGCCCTTCCCGGCCGATCCCGCTGTTCTTGATCCCGCCGTACGGGGTGCCAGGCATGAGCCGGGAGACGGTGTTGACCCAGACGTATCCGGCTTCCACATCCCGTGCAAAACGCTGGGCGGTAGCGTAGTCCTGGGTGAATACGCTGGCAGTCAACCCGTATTCAATGTCATTGGCAATGCGAATGGCATCGTCGTAGTCCGTGAATTTGATGGCGACCAGCACCGGTCCGAAAATCTCCTCCTGTGCGATGCGGGCACCGGGTTCGATGCGGTCGAACATCGTCGGCTCGACAAACAACCCCTTCTCCAAGGTCGCGATATTAGCCGGTGCCCCACCTGCGACCAGGCGCCCTTCCGTCTTGCCCAGCTCGATGTAGCTGAGTACCTTTTCGTATTGCGGCTGGCTGGTGATCGCACCGGTTCCCGCATTCTCGTCCAGCGGATCGCCCGGTACCAGCTCGTTGATCTTCTGGGCCACCCGGGCCACGAAGTCGTCGTGGATGGATTCATGGACCAGCAGACGGGATGTTGATGCGCAGGACTCTCCCTGCCAGCCAAAATTCATCCCCAGCACCGCCGCGTCGGCTGCCGCGTCGAGATCGGCGTCCGGGAACACCACCAGCGGGTTCTTGCCACCAAGTTCGAGGGTCACATTCTTCACCCCTGCACGGGCCGCCCGTTCCTGGATTGCCCGACCGCCGGCCGCTCCGCCAATGAATGCGATTCTGCGGACTTCGGGATGGTCCACGATGGCGTTACCGGCCTCGTGTGCGTATCCGGTAATGACGTTGATGACTCCCGGCGGGAAGATTTCTGCGTAATCCTTGGCCAGTTCCAAGGTCGACAGTGAGGTATGTTCCGATGGTTTGAGCAACACCGTATTGCCGGTGACCAGAGCGGGCACGATCTTCACCGTGGCATTCATCAACGGGTGGTTGAACGGCACGATCCGGGCCGTGACCCCGTAGGGTTCGTGCACCGAGATATTCAGGTGGTCATGTTCATCAGGCACCGTGGAACCGTGCACTTCTGTGGCAAGATTCGCCTGGTAGCGCATGAAGTTGCTGGCCATCTGCACGATGCGTCGCATGACCCAAATGGGTGTCCCATTGTCCATGGCATCAAGCCGTGCCAGCTCTTCACCCCGCTCGACAAGCCGGTCGGCGAGCGCATGCACTAGGGCGATACGTTCCTGTACCTTGGTGCGACGCCAGCTCTTGAAGGCTTCAGCCGCCGCTTCTACGGCCAGGTCGACGTCTTCCTTATCCAGTCGTGGAATTCGGCCCAGCACCTCACCAGTGGAGGGGCTTACGGACTCGATGTAGAGACCACTCTTGGCCTGGACGAATTCTCCACCAATCAATGTGGGTATAGTTTGCATGATCTTCCTTCTGGTTCCTAGTGGATTTCGGCGGCGGCCGGCGCGGCCGGCGCTTGTTGTTCGGGCCGCCGGATGAGCCGGTAAAGTCGCGAACGCAATCCCGCGAATTCTGGACGTTCCTTGGTGGTGATCTGGTCTCGCTGGTTGCCCAGGTTGACGTCTACGACATCCACTACGGTGGCTGGCCGTCCGGACAGTGCCACCACCCGGTCCGAGAGGTACACCGCTTCATCGATATCGTGAGTCACCAACACCACCGTGATCCCCAGATGGTCCTTGATGCGCAGGGTCAGATCCTCCAGATCGGCACGGGTCTGCGCATCAACGGAGGCAAAGGGCTCATCCATGATCACCAGGGCCGGTTCGTAGGCCAGCGCCCGGGCGATGGCCACGCGCTGCTGCATGCCACCCGACAGTTCCCACGGGTAGAGATCAGCAGCGGCTGCCAACCCGACTTCCTCAAGCGCCGCCAGCGCCTTGGCTTCGCGTTGTTTCTTGCCCTGTCCTGCGCTCTTGAGCGGAAGGGCAATATTCTGCAGCGCGCTTAACCATGGCATCAGCGAACGCGAATAGTCCTGGAAGACCACCGCTAGTTCTGCCGGCGGTGCCGTGACCTGTTCACCCTTGAACCGGATTTCTCCCCCAGTTGGCTGTCGCAATCCAGCCAGGCACTGGAGCAAGGTGGTTTTGCCGGCTCCGGAAGGACCAACGATGCATACGAACTCCCCCGCATTTGCCGCGAAGTTGACGTTCTCCAGGATTTTCGTTTCCCCGTAGGCAAACGAAAAGCCGCTGATCTCGAATATCGGCCGGTCCGACGACGTGTTCTTCCCGTTGTTGCTGCTCATGATTCTCCTTGAACGTGCTTGGCCATGCGCTTCTGCCAGCGCAGTACGCGGTCCTCCAGAGCACGGAAGATCACGTTGAGTGTATATCCGAACAGACCCAGGATGACCAGGCCGGTCCACATGTCGATGATCCGGAAGGTCTGTTGCGCGTCACGGATGAAGTACCCGATCCCGCCCGGGGTTCCGAACATTTCCACGGCGATCATCACGGCCACCGCGATGGCCAGGGAGATCCTGGCGCCGGAGAAGATCTGTGGCATTGCTGCCGGGAGGTATACGCTGCGGAAGCGGTCCAGCGCAGTGATCCGGAATGACGCCATGACATTGCGCAGGGCCGGGTCCACCGATCGAACCCCCTCAATGGTGTTCAACACGATCGGCCACATCGCTATGAAGACGATCATTACCAGTTTCATGCTTTCCCCGGTTCCAAAGAACATCATCGCGATGGGAAGCAGCGCCACCCCAGGAATCGCGCGGGCAGTCTCGGTCAGCGGACGAACTGCGGTCTCTGCCGACCGGAACAAGCCCAGCAGCACGCCAATCGCGATGCCGAGCAGCACAGCCAACGCAAAACCGAGTACCAGCCGTCCAAGGCTCGGAAGCAGGTCGGTGACCAGCGCATCCGGGAACCAGACGATCGAGATTTTGCGGAAAACCTCGGCGGCCGGCGGGAAATACACCGAGGTGCTCTGCTCGCTGGCCACCCAGATCACTGCCAGTGCACTGAGCGGTAGCCAGGACTGCCAGAGCAAGGTCTTGAACCAGGGCCGTTTCCGTGATCGGGAGCTGGTCTTTGTCGGTACATTCAGTGCCATATCACTGGTCCTTTCGCAGGGAGGGGTGCCACCACAGCAGCTTGCGCTGCACCAACATCAGTACCGCGTTGATCCCCAAGCCCAACAGTGCCGCCGCGATAACGTAGGCGAACATGCTTGCCTGCTGGTTGACCAGCAAGGCCGCTTGTATCGCTTGGCCGATACCCGGTGCGCCGCCGATGAGTTCGGCACCGACAGTCACCAGCAATGACGCGGTTACCGCCATGCGTACGCCCGGCCAGAAGAAAGCCAGGAACTCCGGGGCCAGCACGTACCGGACCTTGTCCGTCCACTTCAGGCGGAAGGAGCGGGCTACCCGCGACAGGACCGGGTCCGAATGTTCTGCGGCGTAGATCGCCTGGATGAGGACCGGCCATACGGCACTGAATGTCGCCACCATGATCACCATGCCGCGGGTCGGCCCCAATAGCAGGAGGGCCAAGGGGATGATGGCCAGCGACGGGATGGTACGCAGGAAGTCGATGAGAAACCTGCCACTGTCTGCTGCACGACGTGAACGGCCGATCCCCATGCCCAGAGGTATGCCCACCCCCAAACTCAATAGCAGCGCAATGGACCAACTGATAATCGTGGCACCAATCGACTGCCAAAAGACGGAGACTCCCAGCAATTCAACGAATCGCGTCAGGCTCTCGATGGGTGAGGGCATACCCGCCTTCTGCGCCATCTCCGACAGCGAAAATATGTGCCACAGCACTAGCGCGGCTGCGACCACACCGGTTTGTGTTGCCAGGTCACGGTGCCAGCGTCGTTGTTTGCTCCGGGTCCGGGCTGGAACGGCGATTTGCTGCAGATCCACCGCCTTGCGGGGTGTCACTTGTTGGGTCGTCATTGTTTCTCCTGATACCCGTACAACATCATTTCACCGGGAACAGCGCGTCGAGGTCGGGGGTGCTGTCCTGGGGGAGGATTCCTTGTGCCTTGAGGCGTTCAATCACCGGTTCGGCGCTGGCCGCTTCAAATGGCGCCTCGGAAAATCCCGGAAGGACAGTGGCAGCAATGACTTCTTCAGGCAGGTCCATGAAGGAACCCAGCGACTTCTCAACGGCCTCGCGGTCGGTATTGGTCAGCTTGTTCGCTTCGATCATGGCCTGTTGAAAGCGTGAGGCACGTTCCGGATCTTCCTGCAGGTAGGATTCCTGGGCGGCTAACACGAACATGGGAGCACCGGGGATTGCCGCATCGGCCGATCCGATCAGTTTGACTCCGCCACCCAGTAGTGCCCCGCTGCCGCCGGGTTCTGCAATGGTAATCGCATCGTACTGGCCCTGTTTCAGGCCAGCGACGGCCTGCTGGGTGGGAACGGCAATCCACTGGATATCGGAGACATCCACGCCCTTGGATTCAAGGTAGGACATGTTGTCCAGTTGCGCCTGCCCGTTGATGGAATTCGTGCCAATCTTCTTCCCTTCAAGGTCCTTGAGCTGATCAATGCCCGAGTCCTCGGCCACCATCAGGTTCGCGAAGCCCTTCTCCTGAGGTTCGGTTTGTGCGTTGACCCCGTTGGGCGCACCCACCGCGATCGGCATGCCTTCCTCCTTGGCGATCACGGTGTTGTGCAGATCCGCGAAGATGTACTGCGATTCACCGTTCATCAGCAGCGGCATCATTTCAGCCATGGACGTTCCCGGCTGCAAGGTGACATCGAAGCCGTGCTTCTCGAAGATGCCCTCGGAGAGTCCCAGATGCATCGGCGCGGCGAAGACCGAGGGTGGAATGCTGATGGTTACGGCGGTCAGTTCACCTTCGGCCCCAGCAGTTTCCGAGGAGGGGTTGGCCGAGCTGCCGCAGCTGGTCAGGACCAAAGCGGCCGCTGCGGTGGCAGTGGCAAGAATCCGGCGAGTGGTTTTGGACTTCATGACAGACCTTCCTAGAATTCCCGCGCCATTGCGGGTAGTGGGGAATTTATCCTGCTGGACTGGTTTTCCACGGGAACTTCGAGGTCCACCAGTGGAGCGAATTGCTGCCCGCCGAACAGATCGGTGTCGTCCGGGTGCCCGTTCGGGCGGAATCGCGGGAAACTGACTTTGATCGCGTTGGCCGGCGGATAATGGTAGATTTCCACTTTCGACGCTTCGATACCGAATAGTTCGCTGATCTTGGCGGCATTTAATACCCCGGATTCAACGACGCATTCATAGGTTTGGACATCCGGGAGCATCACATCCACGGTCAGCTTCCATGGTCCTGCGTTCTTGCTTCGGATCAATTGGGCCAAAGAGCCAAGTGTCGGCATGATCAGATCTCCTTGAATTCAATAGGGTAAAACTCCATCGGGTCATCCAGCTCGGCCACGTGGTTTAGGACGAACGAATAGGACGGGCCCAGCTCGATTTCATGTGGCGCCTCGGGGAACGCCAGGTTCGATACCAGCCCATGCCACTGTGGAACCGCGTAGTGCAAGATGGTGTGGCTGATGGTCGCCATCACGCTGTTGGCCAGTTCCTGGGTAGGTGCCACGGTCACCATGAAGACCCCGACCTCATGGTCATTGGCGAAGGTGCGCGTTTCGCGCTCGCCAAGCACTGCATTGCGTCCGTAGACCCGGAAGCTGGTGGCGCACTGATCGGCTTTCTCATCTCCCAAGGTTCGGCGCATTGCGTAATCGGCCCCGGCCTTGGCTTCTTCGAACCAGTCATCGAAGTTGCGCAGCACCACCGGATCGGTGATCCCACCGAGGACGGCCGCACGGTAACCCTGGAACCCGGCGCCTTCCAACTTGACGGTGTACACATCCGCTTTCTCGAAGCGGCTACCGGACACCTTCACGATGCGGTCGTTCAGAGCCTCATACTTCACGTCGTGAAGGAGCATGGTGCCCCCCGGCTCGGGCATGCTAACTGGATTAGAAGTCTCGTACAGGGCATGGGAGGCAATGCTCATCGGGGTGCACTGTTGCTCCGGGCTCACCGGCTCAAGTGTGAAGTAGTCCTCCTCGAAGGTGCAGATCATCCCCTCGGGTTTGGTCATCTGGGTGACAGCGGCACCACCGCATTCGGCGATCTTGGCCGCATGCCAGGCCAGACCCGGGTCTACACCCTTCATCAACGGGATTGCGGCCATCAGGGCCGCGTCACTGGCACGTCCAGCCAATACCAGGTCAGCGCCTGCTTCCACGGCACGTTGGAATGGTTCGGCACCCATCATCGCGACGATCCGGTGCGTATCACGCAGCGTTTCCTCGGTAATCGGCGGAGCCGGGTCCAGCGGCTTGATACGGCCTTCACGGTATTTGCGAACCAGCACTTCCCGATCGGGTTCGGCCGGGATCAACGCGGTAGTGAAGCTCAGAGTCTCCTCGGAGGCGATTTCCTGGACGATTTCCCACATCCAGTTCAGGTTCCAGTTGCCGCCCGAACCGCCGCAGGATCCCACCAGCAGCGGGATGTTCTTGCGCCGGGTTTCCTTGAGCAATAGCCGCATATCGCGTTTGACGGCATCACGCGAGAAGAAGAACCTGTCCTCCCCCAGGTTGTTCGCGCCTCCATCGGTGGAACCGGAGTCCACAGCCACGAAGTCCAACGGACGGTGCCGGATGGTTGATTCAAAATACTCCTGCGTGAACCCGCCTCCAAGCATTCCCACCGGAGAGAGATAGCTGACAGTCATTGACGTACCTAGCCTTAATTGAAATGAAATTGGGGATTTCAGAAGCCCGAACAGCCTCAGTAACAAAAGTTACAATACGGGTGTACTGTGGCGTACGCAACACTTTTTCGGTAACAATTGTTTCTGACACCATGTTCCGGTGTCACGTGATCCCCGGATCGCGCTACCCAGATCAGGAGAACGGCCGTGAAATCCTCACAATCCCAGATTCCCTCCAGCGACCTTGTCGACGAGGCGGTATTCCGCAATGTGGCGGGCTACTTCGCCACCGGGGTCACCGTCATCACCACCACTTGCGATGACACCCCCGCCGGTACTACGGCATCGGCCGTGGCATCGTTGTCAATGGATCCCCCGATGATGCTGGTCTGCCTCAACCGGAGCAGTGCAACGCACGACAAGGTCATGGATTCGGGGATTTTCGCAGTGAACATCATGAGCCAGGAACAGGACTCGACGGCCCTGGCCTTCGCCCGCAAGGGCACCGACAAGTTCGCCGGGATCTCCTGGTCTTCGGCCCCGAACGGTGCACCGGTTATCGACGGCTCGCTGGCCACTATTGCCTGCCGGGTCACCGAAACTGCCGTCGGCGGAACCCACACCGTGTTCATGGGCGAAGTCATAGACACGGTCACCAATCCCGGCGAACCGCTTACCTACTACCGGGGAATTTTCGGCCGGTTCGAACATGACGCCGTCGAGAGGGCCTACCAGGACCTGCGTCAACACATCCTGCGCAGGCAGACCCCGGTGCGCCACATCCTGGACGCCGCGGCCCTGGCCGAACGACTGCGTACCCGCAGCGAATACGTCCACCAGGCCATGGTGCGCCTGGAATCGGAAGGGCTGGTGCATCGCTCCGCTGACGGCTCAACATCGGTGGCAGCGATTACCCCGGAGATTGCCCACGGATTCTTCGCAGCCCAAGCTGCCATCGAAGTCGGCGTGATCGACACCTACCTGCCCCACGCCGGGGCCGATCAACTCAAAACACTCCAGGAGGCACGACAAACACTCGTGCTGGCCTTGGATGGGGACAACGGTCTCGACCTGGACGGGTACATTGAAGCCGTCAGGGTTTTCCACCGCCGGCTGATCGGGTTGTCCCCTTCATCGCAGCTCCTTGGCGCATATGAGGAAATGTCCACCGCAGCGCTCTGGTCCCAGCTGTTGTCTCAGGACGAGTGGACGCAAATGCTGGATCACAAGAATCTGCTGATGCTGGCCAACGCGGCCGTAGCGCAGGACTCCCAGGGGGCACGCGCCGCGGTGCGCCGCCATCTGGAGACCGTCACCGAGATCGCGACCCGTGCCATCACCGCACATGGTGGATCGATCTAGTCCGCTACCCTCGAATCTTCCTAGGAGCATTGCCCATGCACACCGTTTCAGAAACAATAGCCGGTGTCGTCGCCGATCACACCACCGAGGTTTTCGCCTTGATGGGCAACGGCAACGCGTATTTCACCGATGCCCTGGCTCGGCAAGACCGGGTACGGTTGACCGCCGTACGTCACGAGGCGGCCACCGTTGCCTCGGCCGATGCCTATCAGCGCATCACCCGGCGCACGGCCGTGGCGACGACAACCTACGGGCCGGGATATACCAACGCGTTGACCCCGCTGGCCGAGGCGGTTTGCTCCCGTACTCCGCTGGTCTTCGTAGTGGGCGGTGAACCCACCACGGGTCGTCGCCCCTGGGACGTGGACCAGGTCCAACTTGCGCAGTCGGTCGGTGCCCGAACCCTAACCGTTGATGCCGATTCACCCCGGGCCATCACCCGTCAGGCCTTCTCCATCGCCGGTTCCGAACATGTTCCGGTTGTCTTGTTCATTCCCTACGACCTGGCGAGTGCACCGGCCGCAGACGAAGTCGCGTCCTCTCCTGTCCACCAGGAAACGACCGGATGGCCGGTGGATTCCTCCCAGCTGGAAGCGTTCGCCGGCCTGTTACAGGGCGCACAGCGCCCACTGATCCTTGCCGGACGCGGGGCCAGCATGGCCGCAACCCAGCTGGGTGCGCTTGCCGAACGGATCGGAGCGATAACCACCACCACCGCGCCGGCCCGTGGGACGTTTGCCGGTCAGAACTACGATGTGGGGGTCTGTGGTGGGTTCGCCTCGGAGACATCCTCGGAACTGATCCGGCAAGCCGATGTGGTATTGGCTGTCGGGGCCGGGCTGAACCAGTTCACCACAGCGTTCGGCACCCAGTTCAGCCCGGACTGCACCCTGCTGCAAATCGATGTGCTGCCTGAGGCGACGAACCAGCGGGTCGACCGCTACTTCCGTTCCGAAGCCGTTGAGGCGGTCCACGCGTTGTTGGAACACCTGCCGGAGCCACAGGACCTTCCGGTACGCTGGGCGGGGCTGGCCGAGCACGCGCGCAGTTCCCGGCTCAATTTCGACAGGGATCCGGGGACCGGCCAGGCACCCGATGGCCTGTTGGACCCCCGCACGGCCATGGTGCGACTCAATGAGATCCTCCCGGCCAATCGACAGGTGGTCTCCGACGGCGGTCATTTCATTGGCTGGTCCAGTTACTATTTCGATCTGCCTGCACCGGACTGCCTGACCATGGTGGGGACACAATACCAATCCATCGGGTTGGGGTTGCCTTCCGCGCCCGGCGCCGCGATCGCCCGCCCCGAGGCAACGATCGTTGTCGCCACCGGCGACGGAGGCGGGGTCATGGGGTTACCCGATCTGGATTCGCTGGTGCGCACCGCTTCTAGCGCTGTCGTACTGGTTTTCAACGATGGCTGCTATGGGGCCGAAATCCACCAGTACGGCTCGCAGGGACTCGACGAGGCGATCATGGAAATCGACCAGTTGGATTTCGCCAAACTGGCCGAGGGATTCGGCGCCAAGGGTCTGGTCGTCAAGACCATGCAGGACATCGAGGAGGTCCAGCAATGGGTCTCGGCTGGTGCCCAAGGCACGCTGGTGCTGGATCTACGCATCTCACGCAGTATCGTCGCACCGTATATCTTGGAGATCATCGAACTGACATTGAAGAAGTAAGCACGGAAACCGGCGGCCGCTACCTCGTGTGGCCATGTCCTGGTCCTCGGTTCACAGTCGAAGAATCCCGGTAGGCATCTGGCCTACCGGGATTCTTCCGGACTAGAGCCCCGCACTACGCGCAGGCCCGTTTCAACAGCTATTTCGGATTGGTGATGACCTTCGTCGTAGCCTGCTCCGGACGATGCCCCTTCTTCGCCAACTGGATCTGCTCATACACGTGATGACGCAACTCGGTGAACCGCGGCAACGACCGCGTCTCCAACTGATCACGCTCATCGGGCAGATCGATCACCAAATCCTCCTGCACCACCGTCGGCGAGGACGACAGGATAATCACCCGCTGACCCAGATACACCGACTCATCAATATCATGGGTCACGAACAACACCGTCACCCCCAACTTCTTCCACACCGAACGGATCAAGTCCTCCAAATCCGCACGGGTCTGCGCATCCACCGCCGCGAAAGGCTCATCCATCAGCAACACCTCGGGCTGGTACGCCACCGCCCGGGCAATCGCCACCCGCTGCTGCATCCCACCGGAAAGCTGCCACGGGTAGGACTTGGGCACATGATCCAACCCCACCGCTTCCAGCGCCTCGGCCACCAGCTTCTTCCGCTCCGCCTTGGGCACCCCGGCATTCTTCAACGGCAACTCGACATTCTCCGCCACCCGCAACCACGGGAACAACGAACGCCCGTATTCCTGGAACACCACCGCCATCTTCTTCGGCGGACCAACCACCTTCTGCCCATCGAGCCGCACCTGGCCACTGGTGGCCCCCATCAACCCGGCAATACACTTGAGCAACGTGGTCTTACCCGACCCCGACGGGCCCACCAGGCACACCAGCTCGTTATGCCCCAAATCAAAGGTCAGATTCCGTACCGCCTCGATCGGCCCGGCATCGGTCTGGTAGACCTTCTGCAACCCCCGCACCGACAACAACGCCTGGTCCTCGGGCAGCGTCCGGCCCGCCGGGGCCGGCCCACCACCGGC
>NZ_JAPCHW010000016.1 GCF_026107515.2 Glutamicibacter sp. MNS18
TTTTGGTGTGAGAGGCCCCCAGCTAGACCACTGGGTTGATAGGCAGGATGTGGAAGCAAGGACTGAAGACTTGTGTAGCTGACCTGTACTAATAGGCCGATGACTTATCAACACACAACGAAACCACCCCCTTTTGTGTGGGGTGTGTCAGCAATGTTTTGGTGTTCGCGTTCACTATACGGTTACGAGGCAACAACCCTTGTGCACCACATGCCGGGTACCCGATGATGTCGGGTGGTTGGTGTGGGGCGCGGGTTGGGGCATATGTGGTGCGTGCCGGGGGTTTACCGGTGGGCACACGTCAAGGATTTGTGTTGTTTCAAGGCTGTTACGGCGGTCATAGCGTGGGGGAAACGCCCGGTCCCATACCGAACCCGGAAGCTAAGGCCCATTGCGCCGATGGTACTGCACTCGTGAGGGTGTGGGAGAGTAGGTCACCGCCGGACTTAACTTATGTTGGTAGAGTGGTTTGAGGCCCTGACACCGTGGTGTCGGGGCCTCACCCATTTAACCCCCGCACTTTATTGCGGGGCGCACCACGGGGCTCGGGTCCAGGGGCCGTCTTGCCCTGTGGACTACGGCTGAGGATCTGCCCACACTTTCCCGATTTTCAAGGCCGCTGCGGTAATACTCGCCTAGACTTATAGGGAGCTTCCGCGCGTGAGCGCGAAATAAATAGTTAATAGTGAAGTGTCTCGGATGTCGAGCACGAAGGTTGCGGTGAATATACAGGGCCGCTGAAAGGAACACTTTTCATGTCTAATGAATTCCGCCGTAACTCAGATGGAGATCGTGACAACTCGCGAAACTCTGGCCCGCGTCGTAATGACGACACTCGCGGCAGCTTCCGCCGTGATGGCGATAAGAAGGATAACTCCCGCCGCAACGATGACAACCGTGGTGGGTACCGTGGGGACCGCGACAACAATCGTGGCGATTTCCGTCGTGATGGCGACAACCGTGGTGGGTACCGTGGGGATCGTGACAGCAACCGTGGTGGCTTCCGCCGTGACGGCGATAAGAAGGACTTCCGCCGCAACGATGACAACCGTGGCGGGTACCGCGGGGACCGCGACAACAACCGTGGCGAGTTCCGCCGCGATGGTGACAAGCGTGATAACTTCCGCCGCAACGATGACAACCGCGGTGGCTACCGCGGGGACCGTGACAACAACCGTGGTGACTTCCGCCGTAACGATGACAACCGCGGTGGCTACCGTGGGGACCGTGACAACAACCGTGGTGACTTCCGCCGTAACGATGACAACCGCGGTGGCTACCGTGGGGACCGTGACAACAGCCGTGGCGAGTTCCGCCGTGACGGTGACAAGCGTGATAATTTCCGCCGCAACGATGACAACCGCGGCGGGTACCGCGGGGACCGTGACAACAACCGTGGCGAGTTCCGCCGTGACGGCGATAAGAAGGACTTCCGCCGTAACGATGACAGCCGTGGCGGGTACCGTGGGGACCGCGACAACAACCGTGGCGAGTTCCGCCGTGACGGCGATAAGAAGGACTTCCGCCGTAACGATGACAACCGCGGTGCCTACCGTGGGGACCGCGACAACAACCGTGGCGAATTCCGCCGTGACGGCGATAAGAAGGACTTCCGCCGTAACGATGACAACCGTGGTGGCTACCGCGGGGACCGCGACAACAACCGTGGCGAGTTCCGACGTAACGATGACAAGCGCGCCAACTTCCGCCGCAACGATGACAACCGTGGCGGGTACCGCGGGGACCGCGACAACAACCGTGGTGACTTCCGACGTAACGATGACAAGCGCGCCAACTTCCGTGGTAGCGATGAGAAGCGCGGCAATCGCGAAGAACGACGGGGCAATCCCCGTCGTGACAATGACGCACGTGATTCCAACCAGGCACCCCGTAGCCACAATCCGGGTGATCTGCGCATCTCCAACCGCCCGGACCGTAACGCCTCGCCCGATATTGACGAGGACGTCACAGGCAAGGAACTGGACAAGGTCGCGCGTGCGCAGCTGCG
Organism: Glutamicibacter sp. MNS18; assembly: GCF_026107515.2. GTDB lineage: Bacteria > Actinomycetota > Actinomycetes > Actinomycetales > Micrococcaceae > Glutamicibacter. The sequence continues at coordinate 2,009 of NZ_JAPCHW010000016.1, forward strand.
CTACCTGGAAGAACGAAGCCAGAGCTGGGTTGCCAAGCACCTTGTGATGGCCGGTCGCCTGCTTGAGGATGATCCGGAGCTGGCTTACGAGCACACCCTGGCTGCCTCCCGTCGTGGCGGTCGCGTGGCCGTGGTCCGTGAAGCCGTGGGTATCGCTGCCTACCATGCCGGCAAGTTCGCCGACTCCTTGCGCGAACTACGCACCCACCGCCGTATCAGCGGCTCGGATTACAACCTGCCATTGATCGCCGACTCGTTGCGTGGACTGGGTCGCGCCGAGAAAGCCATCGAGCTGGCTCACAGCGACGAATGCGCAGAGCTGGACATTGCGGTCAAGGTGGAAATGCACATCGTGGCCGCCGGCGCCTATGCTGATCTGGGCCAGATCGACAAGGCCTTGGCCGAGCTCGAAGCCCTGCCGCAGCTGGACTTCAACCGTGCCTTCAAATTCACCCCGCGCCTGTTCAGCGCATACTCCGACCTGTTGCTTGAGTCGGGACGCGATGAGGAAGCGCAGCGCTGGCGCAAGCAGATCTCCGTCGCCGAACGGGCGTTGGGCATTGAGGACGAGAACGATGATTCCTTTATCTACGATCTGGCACCTGAACTGGACGAAGAAGCAGAACATCCCCGTGCCAAGGACCTGATGGATCCGGCATCCGAAGCGGATGAGGAGTCCGCGGACTCAGCCCTGGCTGCCGCTGAGGATGACCTCAGCGTTGTTTCCGAAGCCCGGGATGAGGATCCGGAACTCGCCGACGACCAGCAGGATCTGTCCGAGCCCCAGGGCGACGAGGACGACGAGGACGATGAGGACACCCCTGAATCAGAATTGGGTCGCGAGAACGAGGAACTCGACATCGAGGAATTCGACACCGAGGACCGTAAGTAGGGTATAGGTAGTCTCATGCTGATCTCCGGTTTCGATTCGGTACTTTCAGACCTGGACGGGGTGGTGTATGCCGGCCCCAACGCGATCGAAGGTGCTGTCGCGGGACTGAACGCCTTGGCGGAGGTGCAGGTCTCGCTGGCCTTCATCACCAACAACGCGGGCAGATCCCCGATGGCGGTTGCCGCGCATTTACGCCAGCTAGGGGTGAACACCAACGCGGAGCACGTCTTCGGCTCCGCCGACGCGGGAGCCGAAATGCTTGCCCGGGAATTGAACCCGGGGAGCAAGGTTCTCGTTGTGGGATCCCCGTACTTGCGTGAATGCGTGGCCGTGCGCGGACTTGAAGTCGTTGAATCTCACCGGGATCATCCCGTGGCGGTGGTGCAGGGGTTCTACCCCGAAGTGTCGTGGAACGACCTGGCCGAGGCCAGTTATGCCATTGCCGCCGGGGCCCGTTGGGTGGCCACCAATACCGATCTGACCATTCCACGAGCCGAAGGAATTGCCCCAGGCAATGGCTCATTGGTTAACTCCGTGCGTGCCGCCACCGGCGTTGAACCCCGGATCGCGGGCAAGCCGCAGTCCTATCTGTTCCGCCGTGCGGCTGAACGCCTGGACTCGAGCAAACCCCTGGTCGTGGGGGACCGGCTGGACACCGATATCCTCGGGGCCAACCGGGCCGGCTACAGCAGCGCACTGGTCCTCACCGGGGTGGATACCGCACGGACCGCGCTGGGTGCGCCGGCCGACCAACGGCCCAGCTATATCATCCAGTCGCTGGACGACTTCTACCGCCCGTATCCCACCACCGAGGTGCTCGGGTACGGTGTGCGGATCGGGGATGCCGTCGCCAGCGTGAACGATGAGGGGATCCGGATCTCGGGGAACGAAACGGACCTGAACGGTTGGCGCGCCGCCTGCCACGCCTGGTGGCTGGCACACCCACGGCAAAGCGAACACCGTATTCCTCCTTTCGAGTTCACAGCCCGCGGTCTCGATGACCTGCAGCGCACACTGAGGAGCTGAACGTGAATCCTTCCCCCAATCCACGGCCTGCGGCCCCGGTATCCGGCGGCATCGCTCCACTGGTCACCGACGAGGTCGTTGATGACCAGTTGCAGGCACTGGCCTCCGTGGACATCTCGGAACACGGCGAGATCTACGAACAGTTGCTGTCCGGGCTGCAACATGACCTGAACCAGACCGGACGCGGCGGCCAATGAACCGGACCGATCAGGAACTGGTTTCCCGTTCGCTGGCCCGGTCCCGTACCGATGCGGCCCGGCTGATTGCTGCCGGACGTGTGCTGTTGGACGGCGTGGTGGTCACCAAGGCCTCCAAGAAGGTGGAATCGCATAACGACCTGCAGGTGCTGGCCAGTGAGCTGCAGGAATATGCCAGCCGCGCCGGCCACAAGCTGGCCGGGGCACTGGACCTGTTCGGCGATGTCCGCCCCGACGGGTTGCGTTGCCTGGACGCCGGGGCTTCCACCGGAGGGTTTACCGACGTGCTGTTGCGCCGTGGTGCGGCACATGTCGTCGCGGTTGATGTCGGACACGATCAGCTGGTGGATGAAATCCGCCATGATCCCCGTGTGACGGTCCATGAGGGGATGAATGTTCGCTACCTGGTCCCCGAGGATATCGGGGGAGAAGTCGACTTGGTGGTAGCTGACCTGTCCTTCATCTCGCTCCGGCTGGTCATGCAGCCCCTGGCCGGCGCGACATGCCCGGGCGGTACCCTGTTGCTGATGGTCAAACCCCAGTTCGAGGTGGGACGTGAGCACCTGGGAAAAACCGGGGTTGTCACCTCTCCGGGGCTGCGCCGCGACTCCGTGGAAAACGTGGTGGCCAGCGCGTATGCGGCTGGACTCGAACTGGCTGGTCTGGCCCGCAGCCCGTTGCCGGGACAAGACGGCAATATCGAGTTCTTCCTGCGCCTGGCCAAGCCGCAAGCCGCCGATCCACAATCGGCCCCCGATGCCCTGATGTTGGATCGGGTTGACTATTCTTAGAAGGTAAAGGCGAGGCAGCCGAGGAACCGGCGGCCCGCATGATTACCGAGCCTGAGGGGGCCATTGACCTTGCGCCGCATCCTAGTTTTCACCCATACGGGTCGGAAGGACGCGATTGCCGCGGCAATTGAAACCTGTCATCAGTTCACTCGTGCCGGCATCTTGCCGGTCATGCGGAAGCAGGACCAACAGGCAGTGATCGGCGCCAACGGTGATGATTACCTTCATGTGGAGATCCTCGGTGAGGACTGCACCATGGCGGACATCGACCTCGGCGTGGTCCTCGGCGGCGATGGCTCGGTGCTGCATGCCGCCGAGCAGGTCCGTGACGCGGACATCCCCCTGGTGGGTGTCAACCTGGGACACGTGGGCTTCTTGGCCGAAAGCGAACGGACCGAACTGGCAAACTCGGTCGAACAGCTGGTGGCCCACAACTACTCGGTAGAAGAGCGCATGGCCATCGAGGTCAAGGTCTGGCTGGACAACATCTGTCTGGCCGAAACCTGGGCCCTGAATGAGGCTGCAGTGGAAAAGGCCAATCGCGAACGAATGGTCGAGGTGGTTATCGAGGTCGACGGCCGGCCAATTTCCACATTCGGCTGTGACGGGGTGGTGATGGCTACCCCCACAGGTTCCACCGCCTACGCCTTTTCCGCCGGCGGTCCAGTGGTCTGGCCGGAAGTCGCGGCACTGATCATGGTGCCGATCAGCGCGCACGCCCTGTTCGCCAAGCCTTTGGTGATTTCACCGAACTCCACGATGGCGGTGGAAACCCTGACCCGTACCGATGCCGAAGCGGTGCTCTGGTGCGATGGGCGGCGCACCATCGACCTGCCGCCCGGTGCCCGTGTCGAGGTCACCCGCAGTGACAAGCCGGTGAAACTTGCCCGGCTGAACACCACGCCGTTCTCCGAACGGTTGGTCAACAAGTTCGAATTGCCGATCCAGGGCTGGCGTGGTCCGGCCAGGGAGTCGGATCGACGTCCCGCCACGACCGCCTTGCCCGTGATTAACGCGGGAGTGAAAACGGTGGAGCCGCATAACAAGGATGAACCGGGCATCCCGATGGTCGCGCGGGACGAGACGCAGAACTAGACGAACCTGATTCGAATACGTGTACTATTACTTGAGTAGGATAGGCAAAGGTCGGGAACGAACTACCTAAAAGACTGGGAGTGCGCGATGCTTCAGGAAATATCAATCTCCAATCTCGGGGTGATAACCCAGGCCACCCTGCCGCTGGGACCGGGACTGACAGTGGTCACTGGCGAGACCGGTGCCGGCAAGACCATGGTCATCACCGCAGTCGCGTTGCTGTTGGGTCGTCGCGCAGACGCCGGTGCGGTACGAAGCGGGGCCAAGCATGCCCTGGCCGAAGCCGTGGTGCATTTGGATCCCGATCATCCCGTACTGGAGGCCGCCAGCCAGGCCGGAGCCTTCATCGAACCGGCAGACGGGCACAGCGAACTGTTGCTCACCCGTTCCCTGTCGGCCCAGGGCCGCTCCAAGGCCACCATCGGTGGACGCAGCGCACCGGTTGGACTGCTCGGGGAGCTCGGCGCCGATCTGGTAGCCGTGCACGGACAGTCCGACCAGATCCGGCTCAAGGAGTCCGGGGCGCAACGTGATGCGCTGGATCGTTTCGCCGGTGACGGTTTTTCCCGCACCCTGTCGCGCTATCAGCGCACCTACCGGCAATGGCGGGAAGCGACCCGCCAGCTGGCGAGCCTGAAGCAGGATTCGCGGGACCGGATGCGTGAAGCCGAGAACCTGCGTCTGGCATTGGACGAAATCGACTCCCTGGATCCACAGCCGGGGGAGGACGAGCAACTGCGCGAGGCGGCCACCAAGCTGGGCAACGTCGAATCCCTGCGCAGTGCCGCAGCCCAGGCCCGCGGGGTGCTGGACAGCGAGGACTTCGAATCCCCGGGAATCACCACACTGATCGAAACCGCGCGCGGTGTCCTGGCCCAGGCTGGTTCGGACGACCCGGCCCTGCAGTCCTTCGCCGACCGTGCGGCAGAACTGGGCATCCTTGCCTCGGAACTATCCAGTGACATCTCCGGCTACCTGGCCGATCTGGACGAGGAGGGGCCCGAACGGCTGGCGCAGATCGAAGTGCGGCGTGCCGAACTGGGCAAGCTGCTGCGCAAGTACGCCCCGAGTATCGACGAGGTGTTGTCCTGGGCGCAGAGCTCGCGCTCCCGGCTTGACGAACTGGGCGGGGATGATACGCGCATTGCCGAACTCGAGGAGCAGAGCAGCACGCTCGGCGACGAGGTCGCCTCGCTGGCCGCGGACCTGACCAAAGCGCGCACCCGGGCTGCCAAGATGCTCGCCAAGCGGGTCAGCGAGGAACTGACCGCGCTGGCGATGCCCGATGCCCGGTTGGTGGTCGAGGTCAATGAGCTGGATGAACCCGGAGCCTACGGCCAGGACACGATCGCGATGCTCCTGGCACCGCACGCCGGAGCCGCACCGCGGCCACTGGGCAAGGGGGCCTCCGGTGGTGAACTCTCGCGCGTGATGCTGGCCATCGAAGTGGTGCTCGCCGCAGTGGACCCGGTGCCGACCTTCGTCTTCGACGAAGTGGACCAGGGTGTCGGTGGCAAGGCCGCAGTGGCCATCGGTGAGCGGCTGGCCATGCTGGCCCGCCATGTGCAGGTTATCGTGGTCACCCACCTGCCCCAGGTGGCCGCCTATGCCGACCGCCATATCCGTGTGATCAAGAACTCGGATGCCGGCGCGCAGTCCGGAAAAGGCTTTACCGCCAGTGACGTGCTGGCCCTGGACGAGGGCGAACGGGTGCGTGAGCTGGCCCGGATGTTGGCAGGTCAGGAAGAATCCGACACCGCTCAGGCCCATGCCGAGGAGTTGTTGGCCGATGCCCAGCAGCTGGTGGATTCACTGGCAAGTACCCCCGTAGGCAAGTAGGACAGCATCTTTTTTGGGCCGGGCCACCGGTGCCGTAGAGTTGCGAAGTGGATGGTCAGCTTCTGGAATGGTGATAGGATGAAATCCCGTGGTGCAGCGTAATTTATCTCGTGATTCTCGGTCGTCTGAAACGACAAAGCATATCTTCGTCACCGGCGGTGTGGCCTCTTCCCTGGGTAAGGGATTGACGGCATCCAGCCTTGGACATCTACTTCGAGCTCGTGGTCTGTCCGTGACCATGCAGAAGCTCGATCCGTACCTGAACGTTGATCCAGGTACCATGAACCCCTTCCAGCACGGCGAAGTCTTCGTCACCGACGATGGCGCCGAAACCGACCTGGATATCGGTCACTACGAGCGTTTCCTGGATGAAAGCCTTCCCGGCAGCGCCAACGTGACCACCGGACAGGTGTACTCCACCGTCCTGGAACGTGAACGCCGCGGCGAATACCTGGGCGATACCGTCCAGGTCATCCCGCACATCACCGACGAAATCAAGCGCCGGATGCGCCTGCCTGCCACCGAGCCAGGTGAGGGCAAGAAGGCACCGGATGTGATCATCACCGAAATCGGTGGCACCGTCGGCGACATCGAATCCCAGCCGTTCCTCGAATCGGCCCGCCAGGTGCGCCAGGACATCGGGCGCAAGAACGTGTTCTTCGTCCATGTGTCCCTGGTCCCGTACATCGGCCCCAGCCATGAGCTGAAGACCAAGCCGACCCAGCATTCGGTGGCCGCATTGCGTTCCATCGGTATCCAGCCAGATTCCCTGGTCATCCGTTCCGACCGTCCGATTCCCGACGAGATGCGTGCCAAGCTGGGACGCACCTGCGACGTGGACACCGAAGCGGTCATCAACTGCGCCGACGCGGCGAGCATCTACCAGGTGCCGAAGATCATCCACGCACAGGGCCTGGACGCCTACATTGTGCAGACCCTGGACCTGAAATTCCGCGACGTGGACTGGGATGACTGGGACCGCCTGCTGGACGTGGTGAACAACCCGAAGCACCAGCTCACGGTGGCGCTCGTCGGCAAGTACATCGACCTGCCCGACGCCTACCTGTCGGTGACCGAAGCGTTGAAAGCCGGTGGTTTCGCCAACAGCGCCAAGGTCAACCTGCGCTGGGTTCCGGCCGATGACTGTGCCAGCGATGCCGGCGCGGCCAAGGCGCTGGCCGATGTCGACGCCATCTGCGTACCCGGCGGTTTCGGTATCCGCGGCCTGGAAGGCAAGTTGGGTGCATTGAAGTTCGCCCGCGAACACCGGATCCCGACCCTGGGCCTGTGCCTGGGACTGCAGTCCATGGTCATCGAATTCGCCCGCAACGTGGCCGGACTGGCCGATGCCTCGTCCACCGAATTCGAGCCGGAGACCACCACTCCGGTCATCGCGACCATGGAAGAGCAGCTGGCGATCGTCGATGGCAAGGGGGACCTGGGCGGCACCATGCGCCTGGGCCTGTACCCGGCCCGGCTCACCGACGGTTCGGTAGTGGCTGAAACCTACGGGAGCACCGAGGTTTCCGAACGCCACCGCCACCGCTACGAGGTCAACAACGCCTACCGCGAACAGCTGGAGGAAGCCGGACTGGTCTTCTCCGGAACCTCGCCGGACGGCAACCTGGTCGAGTTCGTGGAACTGCCCAAGGACGTACACCCGTACTACGTCTCCACGCAGGCCCACCCCGAGCTCTCCAGCCGCCCAACCCGCCCGCACGCACTGTTCAGCGGCCTGATCGCCGCCGCACTGGCCAAGAGCGGCAAGTAGCAGTACCTCCAGACACCAGCCATGGGGCCGGTACCACGGCGTTGTGTCGCGGTACCGGCCCCATGGCCGGTTAACATCCGTATACCTACGCCCGGAAGGAACGCAGCCATGGAGCAAGGCCTGCACCCCAGTGATGAATTCTCTGAGCGGAGCATCGTCTCCTCGGATACCGTCTACGACGGGCTGATCTGGAACGTGTTGCATGACGAGGTGGATCTGGCCCCCGGAGGGCCACGCATCACCCGCGACTACGTCTCCCACCCCGGGGCCGTGGCCGTTGTGGTCCTCGACGAGCATGACCGGGTACTGCTGATCAACCAGTACCGCCACCCCGTGGGCATGACCCTGTGGGAATTGCCTGCTGGACTGCTGGATGTCGCCGGGGAGGAACCGCTGGCGGCGGCGCAACGCGAACTATGGGAAGAAGCGGACCGGACCGCCGGCAACTGGGCCGTATTGACCGATTTCTTCCTGTCCCCGGGATCATCCTCCGAGGCCATGCGCATCTTCCTGGCGCGCGATAGCCGCCTCGTCCCCGAGGCCGAACGCCACCAGCGGACCGAGGAGGAAGCGGAAATGCGCTATTCCTGGGTGCCATTGGACGAAGCACTCAGCGCCGTCCTCGGCGGGCGGATCCACAACCCGTCGGCCGTGGTGGGGATCCTGGCCACCCATGCAGCCCGCGCCCAGGGATACACCCAGCTTCGCGATGCACGGGTGCCATTCGAGGCCCACCCGGGTTTGCGTTCGCGCTAGGACCTGTCAACGATGGACGATCAACCCTCCAACAAGGTTCCGCCGGCCCTGGCCCAGTCGCTGGAACGCTACCTGCAGCACCTCTCGCTGGAACGCGGGCTGGCCGCCAACACCCTCGCTGCATATCGCCGGGACCTGACCCGCTACAACCGTGCACTGCAGCGTGCCGGGGTCACCGCTCCCCATGGCATCACCCCCGAACACGTCGGGCAGTACCTGCAGGACCTGGCACGCGGTAGCCGGGAGACGCCGGCGCTGTCCTCGCGCTCGGTGGCCCGGCATACCGTGGCAGTACGCCAGCTGCACAAGTTCTGGGAACTGGAGTCCCTGTGCGTGCCGAACCCCGCGCGTGACATCCAACCCCCGGCCTTCGGTACCTCACTGCCCAAGGCGATCAGCATCGCCCAGGTCAGTTCGCTGCTTGAATCCATTGCCACCCACAGCCCCGCCGGACTCCGCGACCGGGCGATGCTCGAATTCCTGTACTCCACCGGTGCGCGTATCTCCGAAGTGGTGGCCCTTGACGTGGACGACGTGCACTTCGCCACCGAAACGGACTCCGACCCGGTGGTCCGGCTGTTCGGCAAGGGCTCCAAGGAACGAGTGGTGCCCCTGGGTTCCTATGCCCGCACCGCCCTGAACGAGTACCTGGTGCGCGCCCGGCCCGGCATGGCCTCCAAGGGCAAGGGAAGCCCTGCGCTGTTCCTGAACCAGCGCGGCGGACGGATCTCACGGCAGTCGGTGTGGCTGATCCTGTCCAAGGCGGCCGAGCAGGCCGAACTTGGGGTGGAAGTCTCCCCGCACACGCTGCGCCACTCCTTCGCCACCCATCTGCTCGAAGGAGGGGCCGATGTCCGGGTGGTGCAGGAACTGCTCGGCCATTCCTCGGTCACCACCACGCAGATCTACACCAAGGTCACCGTCGACGCGTTGCGCGAAGCTTACCTCTTCGCCCACCCGCGGGTGAACTGAGATACCGGAGGAGAAGCGCGCAGATGAACGTGAACCCCACCCAGCCGGGACAACAATCACCCCAGCCCGTGGTGCTGATGCTGGTACTGAGGGATGCCGGGCACGGCACCGAGGTGCTGCTGGGACTCAAGCTCACCGGTTTCGGCGCCGGGAACATGGTGGCCCCTGGCGGGAAAGTCGAGCCGGGAGAGCAACCCGTGGCCGCCGCGATCCGTGAACTGCGCGAGGAGACCGGCCTCAAGGCAGATCCCCGAACCGTGGACTTCCGCGCCACGGTGCTTTTCCGTTTTCCGGCCAACCCACGTTCGGATATGGATTGCCAGGTATTCACCGCCCACGGCTTCAGCGGCCAGCTGGTCCCGAGCCGGGAACTGGATGCCCGCTGGTATCCGGTGCACCGTATGCCCGTGGAGCAGATGTGGCAGGACGCGGCCAGTTGGCTGCCGCGGATCATCGCCGGTGAGCAGTTCACCGCCACGGTGACCATGGCCGATGACAACCAGGGCGTGCGCGGGATCGACATCCAGTCCTGGTAACCAGCAGCACCTGCGGAATACCGAGGAACAACGCGGGACCGGCAGCCTGCCCAGCGGCGGATCCAGGGGTTAAACGCCGGACGGGGTCCGGGCACATGGGCCGGACCCCGTCCGCGAACGCGGGATACCGTTTCTAGAAGGACCGCTGGTCCGGACCGTTATAGGCCGACAACGGGCGGATCAGCGAGTTCGAGGCACGCTGTTCCATGATGTGGCTGGTCCAGCCGGTGATGCGTGCCGCGATGAACAACGGGGTGAACATCTCGGTGTCAAAACCCATCAGATGGTAGGTCGGTCCGGCCGGATAGTCCAGGTTCGGCTTGATCCCCTTGGCCTCGTCCATGGCCATTTCCAGACCATCGTAGAGCCCCAGCATCTCGGCACGGCCATAGTGCGCGATCATCCGATCCAGGGCGGCCTTCATGGTCGGTACCCGGCTGTCCCCGTTCTTGTAGACGCGGTGCCCGAAGCCCATGACCTTCTTCTTGGCGGCCAGGGCATCTTCCATCCAGGCCTTGGCGCGCACCGCGGCGTCCTCACGGGATTCGTTCTTGTCGATGCCGATCTCGTCGAAGGTGTGCATGACCGCCTCGTTGGCTCCACCATGCAGCGGGCCCTTCAGCGCACCAATGGCCCCGGTGACTGCCGAGTGCAGGTCCGAGAGCGTGGAGGTGATGACACGGGCGGTGAAGGTCGAGGCGTTGAAGGAGTGTTCCGCATAGAGCACCATCGACACCCGGAACGCGTCCACCACCTCAGGGGCCGCGTCCTCCCCGAAGGTCATCCAGAGGAAGTTCTGCGAATAATCAAGGTCCTCGCGCGGCTCCACCACATCCAGTCCGCGGCGGCGGCGCTGGTCATAGGCGACCACGGCCGGGAAGGCGGCGAACAGTTCCTTGGCCTTGCGCAGTTCGGCCTCGGCGGAGGAATCCCCGGCCAGCGGATGGTTTGCCCCGAGCACCGAGACCGCGGTACGACCCACATCCATCGGATGGCAATCGATCGGCAGTAGGTCGATGGCGGCCTTCACCCGCCCATCCAGTGCCCGGTTGGCCCGCTCGTAGGCGGTGAACTCGGTCAGCTCGGCCTCGCTGGGCAGCTCACCGGTCCAGAGCAGCAGCGCCACTTCCTCGAAGGACTTGTGCGCCGCCAGGTCCTGGACCGGGTATCCGCGATAGAGCAGCGAATTGGTATCGGGGTTGACCTTGGAGATCGCGGTGTAGTCCACCACCACTCCGGCCAGGCCCTTCTTGATTTCATCGGTAGTCGTCATTGTCTAACTCCTGTCGGTATCTGCCGGTGCTACAGGTTGGCGTTGTTCGTTTCGATATCCAGCGTGGGGACCTGGAAGTTGAAGATCCCGGTGTCGAACCGGTTGTACGCCTCGTAGTCAACGAGCTCGTAGAGACGTGACCTGGTTAACATGTTATCCACTTCACGCTGTTGTGTACCGTCTTCACTGATTGCATCTAGGACACGTTCGGCCGCGCCCATGGCGCTGCGCAGCAGCGTGACCGGGTAGATGACCAGTGCCACACCGGCATCGGCCAGCTCCTGGCGGGTGAACAGATCCGACTTGCCGAACTCCGTCATATTGGCCAGCACCGGCACATCCACGGCCTTGCAGACCGCCTCGAACTCCGAGACATCCTTCATCGCCTCCGGGAAAATCGCGTCCGCCCCGGCATCGACCATGGCCTTGGCCCGGTCGATGGCCGAGTCCAGACCCTCCACCGCGCGGATGTCGGTGCGGGCCATGATCAGGAAGTTCCCGTCGATGCGCGCATCGGCCGCGGCGGCTATGCGCTTGAGCATGGTGTCGGTGTCCACCACGTTCTTGCCATCCAGATGGCCGCAGCGTTTCGGGTTGAACTGGTCCTCGATGTGGCATCCGGCTAGCCCGGCGTATTCCAGTTCCTGGATGGTGCGGGCCACGTTCATCGGCTCGCCGAACCCGGTATCCGCGTCCACGATCGCCGGCAGGTCGGTCATCCGGGCGATCTGCCCGGCACGGGTGGCCACCTCGGTCAGGGATGTCAGGCCGATGTCCGGAAGGCCCAGGTCGTTGGCCAGCACCGCGCCGGAAATGTACACGCCATCGAAGCGCTTCTCGCTGATCAGCCTGGCCGAGAGCGGGTTGAAGGCCCCGGGGAACTGCCGGGCGGCGCCCGGAACGAGCATCTGCCTCAGGTCGATGCGCTTCTGGGCCGGGGTGCGGGTGGAGTACAGCATCTAGAACAGACCCTTCGGGGCGTTGGCCGCATCGATGACGCCCGGGGCGGCGAGGATGTTCAGCTGGTCAAGTTCACCTGCGGCCAGGTTCTCCAGGTTCTCGGCCGCGGCGATGAAGCGGTCGATTTCGGCGTCCTGCACCAACCCGGCGGCCAGCGTACGGAACTTGGCGATGTACTGGTCGCGGGCAAACGGCCGGGCACCGAGCGGGTGCGCATCGGCGACGGCGATCTCGTCGGTGATCACGGTGCCGTCGTTCAGGGTGATTTCCACGCTACCGCCGAAGGCCTTCTCGCTGATGTCCAGTGAGTGGTAGCGGCGGGTCCACTCGGCATCTTCCTCGGTGGTGACCTTGTGCCACAGTTCCACGGTATCCGCGCGCCCTGCCCGCTCGGGGGTGTAGGAGTCCACATGGTGCCAGGCGCCGTCCTGCAGGGCAACGGTGAAAATGTAGGGAATCGAGTGGTCCAGGGTCTCACGGCTGGCGGTCGGATCGTACTTCTGCGGATCGTTGGCGCCCGAACCGATGACGTAGTGGGTGTGGTGGCTGGTCTTGATCAGCACCGACTTGACGTTCGTGGCCTTGGTGGCCTCGGGATGCTCACGGTGCAGTTTGCGGGCCAGGTCGATCCAGGCCTGGGCCTGGTACTCGGCGGAGTGTTCCTTGGTGTAGGTATCCAGGATGGCGCGCTTGGCCTCGCCTACCTCCGGCAACGGCACCTCGTAGGCGGCATCCGGGCCGTCCAGCAACCAGGCGATGACGCCGTCCTCGCCCTCGTAGATCGGCACCGGGGAGGTCTGGCCGCGCATCGCACGGTCCGCGGCCTCCACGGCCATCTTGCCGGCGAAGGCCGGGGCGTGGGCCTTCCAGGTGGAGATCTCGCCCTTGCGCGACTGGCGGGTGGCGGTGGTGGTATGCAGCCCCTGGCCCACGGCCTGGAAGATGGTCTCCACATCCAGGCCCAGCAGGGTGCCGATGCCGGCGGCGGCCGACGGGCCCAGGTGGGCCACATGGTCGATCTTGTGCTTGTGCAGGCAGATGGCCTTGACCAGATCAACCTGGATCTCGTAGCCGGTGGCGATGCCGCGGATCAGGTCCTTGCCCGAGGCCCCGGTGTGCTGGGCGACGGCCAGGATCGGCGGGATATTGTCCGCCGGGTGGGAGTATTCGGCGGCCAGGAAGGTGTCATGGTAGTCCAGCTCGCGCACGGCCACGCCGTTGGCCCAGGCCGCCCATTCGGGGGAGACCTTATCGGAGATGCCGAATACCGAGGCGCCGGAACCGCCGGTGGACGGGGCATGGGCCAGCGCCTGGGTGCGGGCGGCGATGATCGGTCCGCGGTTCAGCGAGGCGACGGCCACCGAGGCGTTGTCGATGATGCGGTTGATGATCATCTCCTTCACCTCATCGGTGACGGCGACCTCATCGGCGGCCACCACGGCGATCTTGTGGGCCAGCTGGTCTTCGCGGGCCAGGTTTTCCTCGGAACGGTAGACGCGTACTGGGTGATTAATCATTGGTGCCTTTCAAATCGGTTGCAAAGTGGGTGATGTGCTGGAAGGACTGGTGCAGGTGCATGGTCGTGGCCGCCCTGGCCAGATCCGTGTTCCCGCTGGCGATCGCATGGGCGATCTGGGCATGTTCGTTGGCCGAGGCACGCAACCGGGCCGGGTGGTCCTTGGCCAGCCGGCGCACCCGTTGCAGGTGGACCCGCAGGTTGCGCAACGCGGTGGCCAGGTAGGCGTTGTCCGCGGCCTGGTCGATCAGCTCGTCTAGGCGGGCCACCAGCTGGTAGTAGTCCTCGGTAGCGGAATCGATCTGCTCGGTATGGGCCGCAGCGGTGAAGGCGGTGGCCAGATCGGCGAATTCGGCACGTCGCGGGCTACGGCAGGCCAGCCGCGCGGCTTCGCATTCCAATGCCCTGCGCAGGTCGAACAGGTCATCGAGGTGCTCGAGCGAGACTTCGGAGACCACCACGCCACGGCCGCGTTGCTGGACCGCCAGCCCGTCGGCGACCAGTCTGGCCAGGGCCTCACGTACCGGGGTGCGAGATACCCCCAGCCGGGCCGACTGCTCGACTTCGGCCAGGACGGTGCCCGGGGCCAGACACCATTGAACGATGTCGTGGCGGAGGCTCTCGTACGCTTTCTCGCTCGCTCTCATACCCTCAGTGTATACACAGAACGCAAAAATTGGGGGAAACATTAAAAATTTGGGGAAGTTTCTCCCACTTCTGTATACAAGAGTCTTGTAATGCTGTGCTCTGGATCATAGGCTTGCACCCAGTGGGGCAACCTTCGGGGTGCCCGGGTCATCGCGCACGAGCAACGCAGGAGGAGCAAGCATGGCACAGGGATACCGGCAGACCTACGCAGCGGCAGTGAAGGATCCCGGGGCCTTTTGGCTGGCCCAGGCCTCCAAAATCCAATGGCACCGTGCGCCGAGCACCGCGCTGGACGAATCCCGCGCCCCACTGTATTCCTGGTTTCCCGACGGCACCTTGAACCTGACCGAATCCGCACTGGACCGCCATGTGGCCGCCGGTCGCGGGGACAGCACCGCACTGGTCTACGACTCGGCGATGCTCGGCACCGTGAGCCGCTACAGCTACAGCGAACTGCTCGGCGAGGTCGAGCGATTCGCCGGGGCGCTGCAGGCCCGCGGCATCGGTATGGGGGACCGGGTGCTGATCTACCTGCCGATGATTCCGCAGGCGGTCATCGCGATGCTCGCCTGCGCGCGACTGGGTGCCGTGCACTCGGTGGTGTTCGGCGGCTTCGCACCCAAGGAACTGGCCTCACGGATCGATGACGCGAGACCGGTCGCGGTGGTCACCGCCAGCGGCGGCATCGAACCCAGCCGCCGCATCGAGTACCTGCCGGCGGTGGCCCAGGCCCTGGATATGTCCGGCGGCAGCGTGCGGGACGTGATCGTCAGCCACCGCGATGGATTCGGCCATGCGCTCGCCGAGTACACGGACCGTGCGGAGAACTGGCTGGATTGGGAGGAAATCGCAGCCCAAGCTTCACCGGCCGGACCGGTGCCGGTCCCCAGCACCCACCCGCTCTACGTGCTCTACACCTCGGGAACCACCGGGGCGCCGAAAGGCGTGGTGCGTGATACCGGAGGATATGCCACCGCCCTGGCCTACTCGATGGGGGCAATTTTCGATGTGCGGCCCGGGGATACCATGTTCACCGCCAGCGACGTGGGATGGGTGGTGGGCCATTCCTACATCGTCTACGCCCCGCTGCTGGTGGGGGCCACCACCGTGCTCTACGAGGGCAAACCGGTAGGCACCCCCGATGCCGGGGTATTCGGGCGGATCATCGAGCGGCACCAGGTGACCACGATGTTCACCGCACCCACGGCGTTGCGGGCGATCCGCCGGGCGGATCCCGATGGCGGGCTGTGGACCGCCCACGACCTGGGCAGCCTGCGGTCCCTGTTCGTGGCCGGGGAACGACTGGACCCGGACACCTACCACTACGCCAGGGAGCTGCTGCAGGTTCCCGTGGTGGACAACTGGTGGCAGACCGAATCCGGGTGGCCGATCGCCGCGAACCCGCTGGGCCTGGACAACCTGGAACGCAAGGCCGGTTCGCCCTCCACCCCGGTCCCGGGATTCAATGTGCAGATCCGCGACGCCCTGGGCGAGAGCGTACCGGTGGGGGAGGAAGGCAATATCGTCATCGAGCTGCCGCTGCCGCCCGGGGCGCTGACCACCCTGTGGGGCAATGACCAGCGCTTTATCGACACCTACCTGAGCCAGCTCGATGGCTACTACATGACCGGGGACTCGGGCTTCATGGATCAGGACGGCTACCTGTTCGTGATGGGACGGACCGATGACGTGATCAACGTGTCCGGGCACCGGCTGTCCACCGGGGCCATGGAGCAGGTGCTGGCCAGCCATCAGGCGGTCGCCGAATGCGCGGTGATCGGGGTGAACGATCCGCTCAAGGGCCAGCGGCCGGTGGGGTACGTGGTGCTCAAATCCGGGGTCGAGATCGCAGCGGATCGGCTCAAGGCCGAGGTGGTGGCGATGGTGCGGGAGCACATCGGCGCGGTAGCCGACTTCCGCGAGGTCTCGGTGGTGTCGGCATTGCCCAAGACCCGTTCGGGAAAGATCCTGCGCAAGACCATGCGGCAGATCGCCGATGGCAAGGACTACCAGGTGCCCTCCACCATCGAGGACATCTCCGTGATCGAGGAGCTGATCCCGCTGCTGCGTCCGGGCAGCTAGCTCCCTGGCTGACGACGGAACGCGAACTGTTCGGGCGGCACTGCGCATCCGTGCCGGGGCTGACGCTGCCACGGCCCCGATGCGCTAGGGTTTTCTGCCATGTACCCGGAAACCGACGTGCCGGTTGTGGCGGCCCGACACCACTATTTCCAGACGCATCTGGTGCGTGCCCGGATGCGGGGTGAGACTGCTTCACTTGTATGGGCACGAACCGGGGCACAGCACCCCGAACTCAACCGGGTGCTGTGGTTCACCGCCCCAGAGGCCGCCTACGGCGTGGCACGAATGGAGGGTGTGCCGGCCCTCTGGTCGCTGTGGCCGGGAAGCGCAGGCTTCGATGCCGCCTTGGCAGCCGCACGCGGGCATGGCCTCGTTGCGATCGAGGAGGAGCCGCTCATGGCATTGCCCCTCGCCCGGAATGCCAAGGTGGACACGGCTGCGGGTTACGCGACATCTGAACCGGACGTGCGAATCACGGCGTGCCGTTCGCTCAAGGATCTCGAACGGTGGGTGCGCTTCTGGGCTGCTGAAGACGTCCCCGCAGGGCATCTGGCAGGCGTGGCCGCAGAACTTGCCCCCTTCGCTGGCTTCGGGCGGACCGGCAGGGCAGTGGAGGGAAGGGCCGTGACGCACTTTCTGGCTCTCCACGGTGAAACGGTCATCGGCTGCTCCGCGGCCGTGGTCACCGGCGCCTCGGCCGCAGTCGAACACGTGATCGTCGATGCCCGCTGGCGTTCGCGCGGGATCGGATCGCGACTGACCAACGCCGCAATCCACGAGGCGAGCAAGTCGGGTAGCGAGGTGTGTGTGCTGACCGCCTCGCCGGATGGGGAAGGGTTGTATCGACGCCTCGGATTCCTTGAAGTGTGTCGTGTCCTGAGTTACTCACGGGCCTGAGTCCTCCTGCCGTTGTTGCCGCCGGGCAGGCCGGGCACCACCAACCGAACCGCCGGGAGCGCGGCAGGTGGTGACCTGCTTCCTTCATGATCAGCCCGAGGGGAGACGATGGTGAGTCACAGGCCCGCTCGGGCCATGTGCTTGATGGTGACCGTACCGGAACCGGAGGCCCCTTCCGAAAAGCAACAGCGTGTCTCACGGAATGTCCCGTGCCGCCTCGCACTTGGGCGTCGGGTCCGTGTCCTTGCCCGAAGACACCAGGAAGCAGGCCATCGCCACCCTGGTAGCGGAACTATTGGCCAGCAGCGGCAAGATGCCCGGCAGCGCGGCCTTCAGACCGGAGGGTAGCGAGCGGGCTTTGCCGCTCCGTTGACGGTGTCGGGCCTGTCCGGCCACACTGACCCCAGGACCTGTGCGGATGGGTGAGCGTGGCCTAACTGACGGCCGCGCGGTACTCGTACTCCGGCCGGCCCCGGGTCCCCACACGTGGCTGCTTGTCCACGGTCTTGCTCTCGGCCAGGTGTTCCAGATAGCGCCGGGCCGTGACCCGGGACATGCCCAGTTCCTCGGCCAGTTCGGTGGCCGAAAAGGCCTGTTCGGGTCGTGTGGCCAGGTGCTCGCGGACCTGCTCCAGCCGCTCGATGATCAGTCCCTTGGGAAGCGACGCCGAGGTGCCGCCACTGCGCAGTTCGGAGAAGGCGTGGTCCAGTGCGGCTTGGGAGGTCGAGCCGCCGGTGGAGCGCATGGTGTCGATGAAGCGACGGTGGTTCTCCAGTTTTTCGCTGAAAGCCGCGAAACTGAAGGGTTTGATCAGGTACTGGGTGATTCCGGTGGCGACCGCCGAACGCACCACCGCCAGGTCGCGGACCGCGGTGATGGCGATGATATCCAGCGTGTAGCCGCGTCCGCGCATCCGGCGGGCCACGTCGATGCCGTGCAGGTCCGGCAGGGTCATGTCCAGCAGCACCAGGTCGAAGGGTTTTCCCTGTTCGTGGGCCTCGGCCAAAAGCTGCAGGGCGGTATTCCCGTTGCCGGCAATCGCCCCGGTGCTGAACCCCTCTACCCGGTCCACATAGGCGGCATGGGCGCGCGCGGTTTCCGGCTCGTCATCCACCACCAGGACCTTGAAGGCGGGGGCCGGCATGGATCGGGTCATGTCCCCTCCTCGGGCGCGCCGGGATCGGCGGGTGGGTGCTGCACCGGCAGTGTGACGGTGAAGATGGCCCCGGCGTCATTGTCTATCGACATTGTTCCATGCAATCTGGTCACCGCCTGCTGTACCAACGCCAGTCCGAGCCCCCGCGGCTGGGTGCCCGTTTTGCTGCTCACCCCGAAGCGCATCAGGTTCGCGATGAATTCCGGTTCGATTCCCGGCCCCGAATCGGCCACCGCGATGATCACCGCGTCGTGAAGGGCCGTGACCTCCACCCAGACGGTGGCATCCTCGGTGCCGACCGACACATCCAGCGCGTTGTCCAGCAGGTTGCCCACAATGGTGACGATGTCGGTGGCCTGGAAGGTATCCGGACGCACCACGCCTTCGGCGCTGATCTGCAACTGCACGCCGCGCTCATGGGCTTGGGCGGCCTTGGCCACCAGCAGGCTGGCCAGGTACACGTCGTCGATATTGCGCACGATCGCATCGGTCAGCGCCTGCGAGTTCTGCCGGTCGTCCACCGCGAAGGCCAGGGCCTTCTCGGCCTGCCCGTTTTCAATCAATGTGGCAATGGTGTGCAACCGGTTGGCGTGTTCGTGGGTTTGCGCGCGCAATGCGGTGGAAAAGGTCTTCAGCGACTGCACCTCACCGGCCAGTTCCTGCACCTCGGTCAAATCACGCAGGGTGAGTACCTGCCCGGTGGGAGGTTGCACCCCGAGCCAGCGCAGCGGTAGCCGGCTGCGCCCCGGTAGCTTGGTGCCCGAAAGCCGTGCCTGGGACTGCGAGACGGCCAGCACCGTGGATTCTCCCAGGTGGATCTCGTCGCGTGCCGCCCGCGAGGACAGCATCAGTTCACGCAGGGTCTCGGGCAACTGCACCTGCTCCAGGCCCAGCCCCTCATCGGGCACCTCGGGTGGCAGGCCCAGCAAACGCGCGGCCTCGGCGTTGTACAACACGATGCGCTGCTGCCTGTCGAGCAGCACCAGCCCCTCGCGTACCGAATGCAGGGCGGAGAAGTAGAAGGCGTAGAGCCGGCGCAAACCGTGTGGACCAAAGCCCAGGGTGGCGCGCTGCACGTAGCGGGAGAACCACCAGGAGGTGAACGCCGCCAGCGCCAGCACCAGGGTGGACACCAGCAGGATCTGCGGCAACTGCTCACGGAAGAGCAACTGCAGGTTTTCCATGGTGATGCCCACCGCCACCATGCCCACCACCGTGCCCGCATCGTCCATAACCGGGGCAATGGTGCGCACCGACAGTCCCAGGGTACCCACCGCCTGCTCGTTGTGCACCTGCCCGGCCAGCGCCTGGGCGGTGGAACCGGAATAGTGTTCACCCAGCTCTTCCGGGTCCGGGTGGGTGACCCGGACGGTATCCGGGGTCATGATCGTGATGAAGTCGATGCTCTCGGCATGCCGCAGGATGTCCTGGGTATACGGTTGCAGGTCGCTGGCCGGATCCGGACCTTGAAGGGCCGAACGCACAAACGGGTCATTGGCCAAGGTGATGGCCACGGTACTCACCGTCGATTGGCGCACATCCAGGACGATCTGGGACTGCTGGTGGTAGGTCGAGTAGGCCAACCCCGCCACCACCAGCAGCACCACAAGCATCTGCGCGGCAAAAATCCGGGCCGCGAAGGAGAACGCCTCACGGGTCAGCGGGGTGGGGGCATCACCGGACCCGGTGCTGGACATGGGCTTTTCCTCCCTGGTGTAAACGGCGTGTGAACAATATGAACGCAATAGAGATCCCGATCACTTTACCGCGCACCATTGATGAGAGACGAACCCCCAGCGTTGCAGGAATCACCATCTCGAGGCCGGGGACGTATCCATCATCGTCGTTCCCGTTGCCGATCCCTGGAGGACACCATGGCTGTCATCGAACAAACCGCACCCGGCGGGCCCGGTGGGCAGAACCAAGCCCCCGCCAAGAAGAAGGACCGCACCCACTGGCTGTACATCATGGTCATCGCCGCCGTGATCCTCGGCGCCACCCTGGGCCTGGTGGCCCCCGAGGTGGGCAAGGCCCTGAAGCCGCTGGGTACCGGATTCGTGGCCCTGATCAAGATGATCATCGCCCCGGTGATCTTCTGCACCATCGTGCTGGGAATCGGCTCGATCGCCAAGGCCGCCACAGTGGGCAAGGTCGGCGGGTTGGCGATGGTCTACTTCCTGGCCATGTCCACCTTCGCCTTGGCCATCGGCCTGGTGGTCGGCAACATCATCCACCCCGGTGAGGGCCTGGAACTGCAGCCCTACGACCCGGCAACAGCCGGCGAGGAGAACGCCACCGTCGCCTTCCTGCTGGCGATGATCCCCAAGGACATCCCCGTCCTGCCGACCCTGGTACTGGCCATCATCGTCGGATTCGCCTTGCAGTCCATGGGCAAGACCGGTGAGCCGGTGCTCAACGCGGTCAAGAACGTCCAGCTGGTGGTCTTCCGCATCATGATGATGATCATGTGGATCGCCCCGATCGGCGCCTTCGGTGCGATCGCCGCCGTCGTCGGCGCCACCGGTTGGGCCGCAATCGGCTCGATGGCCATCCTGATGGGGGCCTTCTACCTGACCTGCGCCCTGTTCATCGTGGTGATCCTCGGTACCCTGCTGCGCCTGGTCACCGGCCTGAACATCTTCCTGCTGCTGAAGTACCTGGCCCGCGAATACCTGCTGATCTTCTCCACCTCCTCCTCCGAATCCGCCCTGCCGCGGCTGATCGCCAAGATGGAGCACGCCGGTGTGTCCAAGCCGGTTGTGGGCATTACCGTACCCACCGGATACTCCTTCAACCTGGACGGCACCGCGATCTACCTGACCATGTCGGCGCTGTTCATTTCCACCGCCATGGACATGCCGATGAGCATCGGACAGCAGATCGGCCTGTTGGTCTTCATGATCATCGCCTCCAAGGGTGCCGCCGGGGTTACCGGCGCCGGCCTGGCCACCCTGGCGGCCGGCCTGCAGGCCCACAAGCCCGAACTGCTCGGCGGCATGGGAGTGATCGTGGGCATCGACAAGTTCATGTCCGAGGCCCGCGCACTGACCAACTTCACCGGGAACGCGGTGGCCACCTTCCTGATCGGCAAGTGGACCGGGGAACTGGACCGCGACCAGGCCCGGGCGGTACTCTCCGGGGCCCGTCCGTTCGATGAAACCAGCCTGAACCCCGAAGGCCACTAGGACCCGGCGGTCCGTATTCAACGCCCCATCACCATCGACGGTGATGGGGCGTTGCGCTGTCCGCAGGCAGAGGATTGTTGCCATGGGGCCGATGCTGGGGTTCAGCTGGGGTGGGCAGGGGTGTGGCGCGTCCAGCTCGCATACAACATTTGACTTAAGGTTCAAGGTAAAGGCTCGCCGGGCAGGGACGGGAATTGCCGGTTTTGACCGGGGGAGGCCGATAACCTGTAAACAAGGAAATGACCGATCCGAATGGGAAGTGTGGTTCACCAATCGTGAGCGAGGAACAGGGCAGCAAGATACGTGGGGCCGGAATGCTCAAGGATCCGAAACCAGTGGGTCCCACCGGCAAACCGCTGACCGATTTTCCCGAACCCGAGGCGCTGCCATCACATGGCCCGGCCCGGGTGATCGCGATGGTCAACCAGAAGGGCGGGGTGGGCAAGACCACCTCCACCATCAACCTGGCAGCGGCGCTGGCCGAATACGGCCGCAAGGTGCTGCTGGTGGATTTCGACCCGCAGGGGGCGCTCTCCGCAGGATTCGGGATCAACCCGCATGAGCTGGATGTCACCGTCTACAACGTGCTGATGGAACGCAACACCGGCATCCGCGATGCGATCCGTTCCACCGAGGTGGAGAATATCGACCTGCTGCCGGCCAATATCGACCTGTCTGCCGCCGAGGTGCAGCTGGTCAACGAGGTGGCCCGCGAACAGGCGCTGGAACGTGCCCTGCGCGAGGTCATCGACGACTACGACGTGGTGCTCATCGACTGCCAGCCCTCGCTGGGCCTGCTGACCATCAACGCGCTGACCGCCGCGCACGGGGTGATCATCCCGCTGACCGCCGAATTCTTCGCCCTGCGCGCCGTGGCCCTGCTGATGGAGACCATCGAGAAGGTCAAGGACCGGCTGAACCAGATGCTGGAGGTCGACGGGGTGCTGGCCACCATGTACGACGCCCGCACCCTGCACAGCCGCGAGGTCATCGGCCGGCTCGACGAGGCCTTCGGCGAGAAACTGTTCGAAACCGTCATCAAGCGCACCATCAAGTTCGCCGACGCGAATGTGGCCGCCGAGCCGATCACCAGCTACGCCACCAACCACCCCGGAGCCGAGGCCTACCGCAACCTGGCCAAGGAACTGATCTTCCGCGGCGGCGCCCCGTAATGACCGCCACCGTCACCAGCCCGGTCGCCAGTGACGATGCGCAGCCCGAAGCGGCCGCGGACCGGCGGTTCCACCTGGAACTGGAGAACTTCAACGGTCCCTTCGACGTCCTGCTGCACCTGATTACCGCCCGTGAACTGGATATCACCGAGGTCGCGCTCGCCGAGGTGACCGACGAGTTCATCGCCCATCTGCGTGCCCTGCAGGCCCGCGGCGGAGACGGGTTGAAGATGCTGGACGAGACCACCGAGTTCCTGGTGGTGGCCTCCACCTTGCTGGATCTGAAGGCCGCCCGGCTGCTGCCGCGCGGGGAAATGGCCGACGACGAGGACTTCGAGCTGCTCGAATCCCGGGATCTGCTCTTCGCCCGGCTGCTGCAGTACAAGGCGTTCAAGGAGGCGGCCGCGCTGCTGGGGCACAACTACGACGCCGAATCGGCGCGTGTGCCGCGCGAGGTGGCGTTGGAACCCCGGTTCGCGGCCCTGCTGCCCGAACTGGTGTTCAGCATCAGCCCCGAGGAGTTCGCCGCCGTGGCGCGCAAGGCCCTGGAACCCAAACCGGAACCGGTCACCGAGGTGGGCATCGGGCACCTGCACGGGGCCAATGTCACCATCGCCGAGGAAGCCCGGGCCCTGCACGGTAAACTCAGCGCGCACGGGACCCTGGATTTCGGTGCCCTCATCGCCGACGCGGACACCCAGCTGGTGGTCGTTGTGCGTTTCCTGGCCCTGCTGGAGATGTTCCGGCAAAAGGTGATCACCTTCGACCAACCCGATCCGCTGGGGGTGCTGCTGGTGTCGCTGGTCGATGCGGCCCGGCTGGATACCGACGCCCTGGACGACGACTACGATGCCTCCGCCGACCGGCATCGGTTGCAGCCGGCGGGTGCGGATGGTGAGCAGGATCATGGCTGAGACCCCCCGCATAGACCAGTTGCCCGGGGGGCTGGCTTCCGGACTGGAAGCGGTCCTGCTGGTGGCGGACCAGCCCGTGTCGGAGGCCCGTTTGGCGCAGATCTTCGAGGTCGAGGAGATCCGTATCACGGAAGCACTGCTTGCGCTGGCAAACGAGTATGATGGTAGGGATCGTCCGCGTGGGTTCGAACTTCGTCACGTCGCCTCCGGGTGGCGTTTCTACACGCGGGTCGATTATGCCGATTTCGTCTCCAGTTATGTGCTCGACGGGCAAACAGCACGCCTTTCGCAGGCGGCCCTGGAAACCCTGGCTGTCATCGCCTACCGACAGCCTGTCTCGCGTGGACGGATATCGGCGATTCGAGGTGTCAACGTCGATTCGGTGGTGCGTACACTGCTGAACCGTGGATTGATCAGTGCGTACCCGGATCTGGGTGACGGCGGGGCGACGCTGTACCAGACCACCGAGTACTTCCTGGAACGCATGGGCCTTTCCTCCCTGGAGGAGCTGCCCCCGCTGTCTCCACATCTGCCCGGTGTTGCCGACCTCGAATCGCTGGATTCGGCAATCTTCGACGACTAGGTGGACGCCGGTGTGCGGTTACCGACAGGTCGCGGTGCACCACCACCTTGGTGGAGGCACACACGTGAAACGTAACAGCAAAGGGAAACTTTTTCATGAGCAAGGGATCATCGACCCCCCGCAACCCGCGCGGCGGCCAGTCCCGTTCCGGCGCCTCGGGCACCGGACGCAAGCAGTCCTCGGCACGCAACAAGAACGAGACCGCGGCACCACGCAAGAACGCCGAGCGCGCCTACGGCAAGGACCCGTAC
Organism: Glutamicibacter sp. MNS18; assembly: GCF_026107515.2. Lineage (GTDB taxonomy): Bacteria > Actinomycetota > Actinomycetes > Actinomycetales > Micrococcaceae > Glutamicibacter. Next base: position 26,521 of record NZ_JAPCHW010000016.1, read on the forward strand.
ACCCGTAACGTCAAGGGCGACTACGCCCGTCCCACCCAACGCGCCCGCGCGCAGGCCCGCGCCGAAGCCCAGGCCAAGCGCGCCACCACCGGCGAGTCCACCGAGGGTGTGCGCCTGCAGAAGGTCATGGCCAACGCCGGGGTGGCCTCGCGCCGCGCCTGCGAGGAAATGATCACCGAGGGCCGCGTCGAGGTCAACGGCGAACTCGTGGTCGAGCTCGGGGCCCGGGTGAACCCGGAAAAGGACACCATCCACGTCGATGGCATGCGCGTGCAGCTGAACACCACCAACAAGTACTACGTCTTCAACAAGCCCAAGCACGTGGTCTCCACCATGGATGACCCCGAGGGCCGCCGCACCATCAGCGACTACTTCAAGAACGAGCACAGCAACCTGCGCCTGTTCCATGTGGGCCGGCTGGACTACAAGACCGAGGGCCTGCTGATCCTGACCAACGACGGGGAACTGGCCAACCGCTTGCAGCACCCCAAGTACGAGGTCCCCAAGACCTACCTGGTACAGGTCGACGGGCCGCTGGCCAAGGGCGTGAGCAACAAGCTGCGCGAGGGCGTCAAGCTGGAGGACGGCTGGGCCTCGGTGGACGAGTTCCGCATCATCGACATGACCCCGTCCAAGGTGATGGTGGAGGTGACCCTGCACTCGGGACGCAACCGGATCGTGCGCCGCATGTTCGACGCGGTCGGCCACCCGGTCCAGCGCCTGGTGCGCGTATCCATCGGGCCGATCCAGCTCGGGGACCAGAAGCAGGGCACCATCCGCCCGCTGGGCAAGCAGGAAGTCGGACACCTGATGGCCCTGGTGGGAATGTAGCCCATGAACACCTCTCATCTTGCCGGACCGGTGCTGGTGATCGGCACCGGTTTGCTGGGAACCTCCGTCGGGTTGGGGCTGCGCGCCAAGGGCGTCCACGTGTACCTGGACGACATCTCACCCACCGCCTTGGGCGTCGCCCGGGATATCGGTGCCGGTACCGTCCTTGACGGGCACACCCCGATCGCCCCGGAACTGGTGGTCATCGGCGCTCCGCCGGATGTCACCGCCCACCTGGTCGCCGAGGCCCTGCTGGCCTACCCGAATGCGATCGTGGTGGATATCGCCAGCGTCAAGGGCTCGATCCTGCGTGCCCTGCACGCCGATGACCGGCTTGATGCGAATGCACTGTCCCGCTACGTGGGTACCCACCCGATGGCCGGACGCGAGAAGTCCGGTCCGGCCGCGGCCCGTGGCGCCCTGTTCACCTCGATGCCATGGGTCATCTGCCGCCATGAAGGCAGTGCGGCGCGTGCGGTGAAAACCGCCGAGTCGCTGGCTATCGACCTGGGCGCGGTCATGCACCGGATGGCGGTGGACGAGCACGACGCAGCGGTCGCGTTGATCAGCCACTTCCCGCAGGCCGCCAGCTCGATGATCGCCTCCCGTCTGCTCACCGCCGACGCCCACCAGCTGGGATTGGCCGGCAACGGGCTACGCGACACCACCAGGATCGCGGCCAGCGACGCGAAGCTCTGGATCCAGATCTTCGCGCACAACGCCCCGGCGCTGATCCCGATCCTCACCGGTATGAAGGAAGACCTGGACCGGCTGATCAACACCTTGGACAACCCGGATGCGCCCGGCGCCCTGCTGGACCTGTCCCAGCTGATGACGGAGGGCAACGCCGGGCATGCGCGGATCCCGGGCAAGCACGGCGCCCCGCCACAGGCCTTCGCGCAGGTCACCGTGGTAGTCGACGACAAACCCGGGCAGATCGCGAAACTGCTGGCCGAAATCGGCGAGGCCGGGATCAACCTGGAAGACCTGCGCATGGAACACTCCGCGGGACACCAGGTGGGCCTGGTGGATGTGGCGGTGGTTCCCGGCCGGCGTGATGAACTGATAGACGTATTGACCGGCAACGGATGGAAAGTAGTGCAGTGAGCAGCAACCAGCAGATCGTGATTGCCATCGACGGCCCCTCGGGTTCGGGCAAATCCTCGGTATCCAAGGCCGTGGCCCGTGCCCTGGACGCCGCCTACCTGGACACCGGGGCGATGTACCGCGCGGTGACCTACTCGGTGCTGGCCGCCGGTACCGACCTGTCCGACGCCGCGGCCATCAGCCAGGCCGTGAAGGACGCGGACCTGGCGATCTCCACCGACCCGGACCTGGAACAGGTGCTCATCGGCGGGCACGATGTCACCACCGCCATCCGTGAACCGCGGATCAGTGAAAACGTCTCGGCCGTGGCCACCAACCTGGAAGCCCGGGCCGAATTGGTCCGCCGACAGCGCCAGATCATCGCGGCGCACCCGCGCATCGTGGCCGAAGGCCGGGACATCACCACCGTGGTGGCTCCCGACGCCGACGCCCGGATCCTGCTGACCGCCTCCGAAGCGGTCCGCATGGCCCGCCGCGGCCTGGAACTGGGCGGCACCCAGTCCGCCGAGCAACTGGCCACCCAGGTGCTGGCCCGCGACGCGAAGGATTCGACCGTCGTGAACTTCACCCAGGCCGCCGACGGGGTCATCACCGTCGACTCCTCCGAGCTGGACTTCGAACAGACCGTTGCCGCGGTGCTTGACGCCGCCGGCGCAGGCACCGAAGACTAGCCACAATGCCGGTTGCCCGGCACCGGCACATCCACCCGTTCCTTCCGGCCGCTGTCGTGAGACATCCGGCTGCACCTACCGCCTTGAAAGGGAAGACCATGAGCGAGAAACGCACTTCCGAAGACGATTACATCCCGGCCAGTGACGACGACATCGTCGAACGGCTGGGCGCGCTCAGCGACGAGGAAGCCGAGCAGCGGGCGCAGGCCCTGCGTGCCGGGCTGGCCGACTACGACCTGGACGAGGAGGACGCGGCCCTGCTGGCAGGGCTGGACACCGATCTCGACGAGGACTCGGATATCGGCATCCCACCCGTGCTGGCCGTCATCGGACGACCCAATGTGGGCAAGTCCACCCTGGTCAACAGGATCCTGGGCCGCCGTGAGGCCGTCGTCGAGGACGTGCCCGGGGTGACCCGTGACCGTGTGTCCTACAACGCCGAATGGGACGGCCGGGACTTCTCGCTGGTGGACACCGGCGGCTGGGAACACGACGCCAAAGGCATCCACGCCTCGGTAGCCGAGCAGGCCGAGATCGCCGCCGACGTGTCGGATGTGATCCTCTTTGTGGTGGACAGCCATGTGGGGGCCACCGCCACCGACGAGGCCGTGGTCAAGATGCTGCGCCGCAAGGGCAAGCCGGTGTTCCTGGTGGCCAACAAGGTCGATGATTTCAACCAGGAAGCCGAGGCCGCCTCGCTGTGGGGACTGGGATTCGGCCAGCCGTGGCCCGTCTCGGCACTGCACGGACGCGGCACCGCCGACCTGCTGGACGCCGTCATGGAGAAGATGCCGGAGTTCTCCGCCTTCGGCGGGGTCATCCCGCGCGGCGGTCCACGCCGCATCGCGCTGATTGGGCGCCCGAACGTGGGCAAGAGCTCGCTGCTGAACAAGCTGGCCGGCTCCGAACGAGTGGTCGTCGACGACTTCGCCGGCACCACCCGCGACCCGGTGGACGAGCTGGTCGAACTCGGTGGAAACGTCTGGCGCTTCGTGGACACCGCAGGAATCCGCCGCCGCCAGCATATGGCGGTCGGCTCGGACTACTACGCCTCGCTGCGCACCCAGGCCGCCCTGGAAAAGGCCGAGGTGGCCGTGATCCTGCTGGCCGCCGATGAGGTTGTCTCCGAACAGGATGTGCGCATCATCCAGCTGGCCATCGAGGCCGGCCGTGCGCTGGTGGTGGTCTTCAACAAGTGGGACAACGTCGACGCGGATCGCCGGCTCTACCTGGAGAAGGAGATCGAACGAGATCTTGCGCACATCGACTGGGCGCCACGGGTGAACATCTCGGCGCTGACCGGTTGGCACAAGGACAAGCTGGTTCCCGCGCTGAACACCGCACTGGATTCCTGGGACAAGCGCATCCCGACCGGCAAGCTCAACGCCTTCCTCGGCGAGCTGGTGGCGGCCCACCCGCACCCGGTCCGCGGTGGCAAGCAGCCACGCATCCTGTTCGGCACCCAGGCCTCGTCCCGCCCACCGCGGTTCGTCCTGTTCACCACCGGTTTCCTGGATCCGGGCTACCGCCGGTACATCGCCCGTCGGTTGCGTGAGACCTTCGGCTTCGAAGGCACACCGATCGAGGTGTCGATGCGCATCCGCGAACGTCGCGGACGTAACAGGTAGCGGTGGCCGATTCGATCCTGCAGGCAATTGTGGTGTAGGGTTATCTAGGAGCTTTTCGTAGGCGGCACCGCCGGTCTTAGGGTCGGGGGAGAACGGCTGCGAAAGCAATTCGGGCTATGGCGCAGCTTGGTAGCGCGCCTGACTGGGGGTCAGGAGGCCGTGGGTTCAAATCCCGCTAGCCCGACCAAAATGGATTTATTGGAACAATCGTCCCGGTAATATCCAGCAAGAGAATACGACAGAGGTGACGCCGGGAAACCGGCGTCACTTTCTTTATGATCGTTGTCATGGTCCGAATGGCCGAATATCGCGTTCTGGGACGGTTTTGGTGATCGGGAGGTTGATTCACCGTTTCGACCGGCTGGACACGCCTGTGTCGATTCTGCGGACAGTGTGGTTTTGGCAACACCCTGTGGATAACCGAATTCGCGGTTGGCGGCAACGACTGAGGCGAACGGTTCGCGAACCGGTGCCGTGTACCCTGACTCGTCCCATACATCCATACGTTCGAAATAGGTTTGCAGCATGATGCGGCGATGGCTATCAGGGGAGTACTTTGTAGTACTGCTTTGGATCGTTCAGCTGCTGGGATGCTTCGCGAAGGACGCGGACGCCGAGAGCAAGCTGTTCGTTCATGCTTTCCATCCGGGATTGGATAGCGTCAGGACATTCATCTTTTCCCGCGCTTGATCCTTGTTGAGGATCCCATCGGTTAGTGCGTCAATGAGGCGAGATTCTTTGCGAGTGCGCTGTTCGAGTTCTTCTCGCAGTTGCGCTCGGGCGGGGCTGACACTCTTTTGTTCGTCGTGAACTGCAGCATCGAGTCGGGCATCTAGGAAACCGGCGTGCGCTGGCGTGTTGGTGCCGGCTGCTACGTCCAATCGCACTCGTGGGTGGCCGACAACCTGGCGTTTTCGGTCATCGCGGTGATCAGAAGCCCCGGATGCTGCCCACAGGCATGTTCACCGAGTTGCTCCGCGACCGCCCGTAGATTATCCATGCTGTCCGCCAACGCATCATCCACCAGGAGCACCACCTCGTTGTCGTACACCGAGCTCGCGTCCCTGACCTGGTGACGCAGTGTTGCCGACTCCATGGTGCCTCCATCGGCGGATACCCAGGAAGCCATTAAATCCGCGGCCAGGGTGCTGGTGGCATCGCGGATGGGCCATGGGGCCTGAACCGGTGTCCTGCTCGGTAGCGCCTGGACGATGGGCGTGTGCGCGTTGGCCTCCGCCGTCAGTTGTTGGTGGATTTCAGGAAGGAGGGGCTCATCGCGCTCATCACCAGCAACACCACAATGGCTACCAGCATGGTCAATACCGAAAGGTTTCCCAGGAATCTCTTTGTGCGGCGCGACATGCATACTCCTATGGTTCAGGTGTCCATCGGTAGTCTGCGATCACCGGCCGACAACAAGGGAAATAGGTTAAGCCGGGGCACCGCCATCGTCCCTTCGCGAACGCGGCGGACTTGTATCCCGCCCCACTGCTGCCGGTAAGTGAAGGCCGCGCTAGGCGCGCAGGGTGTAGGGGAAACTGCCAGCCAGATTCGCCGAATAGGGGCGTAGACTGGAAGTACGGTTCCTTCGGCCATGGGGTTTAGGTCCACGGCAGGGGAATCGCGGAGTTGGTCGCGAACTTTTGTGCCGGGCAAGCCTATGGAACCGGCGATCAGATAATGCAGGAGCCATTGACCGGCACAGCGACACGGGACACGGCTGAGACAAGTACCGGTCTTCGTGGATTAGGTCAAAGGTGACCGTTTAGCGTATCTGATTCCATGATTGGTTCTTCCAATGATTTCCACCGACTTCAGCCGCGGCGCATCGCCGGGCATGGGCTCCCTGGCTACCTACGTGCGCAGCCATGGGCTACTCCGCAGACGATACTTGTACTATTGGCTGCTTCTCACAATACTTCTAGCCGCGCTGGGATCCACGGCGGTGACGTTCGTCGCCGTCGGCGACACGTGGTGGCAAATGGTGATTGCCCCGGCCAGTGCGCTGATCCTGGTGCATTTTGCTTTTCTGGTGCACGATTCATCCCACTTCCAGATTTTCCGTTCCGCACGGGCCAACGAGTACTTCAGCATCATTATGGCCAGCCTGGTCATCGGGGCCAGCTACAGCTGGTGGCAGGCCAAGCACACGCGGCACCATAAGAACCCGAACCACATCACCCTGGATCCGGATGTGAGCCTACCTGTCGTGCCGGCAACGGCGACGAGCGGGTTCCTGCGCAGGCTTCCGGTAGTACGCACCGTTGCCGCCCGACAAGGCCTGTTGCTGTTCCCCTTGATGTTCCTCGAAGGCCTTTCGCTTTACTTCGAGAGCTGGAAGTACCTACTGGCCCAACGAAAAGTCCGGTATCGGTACCTTCAGCTGGGTCTGATGACCGTTCACGCGGCGGCCGTGGCACTGCTGCTACTGTTCACCCTGTCCTGGGGAGTAGCAGCAGCAGTGTGGGGTGTCCACATCGGACTCTTCGGCTTTTACCTGGGCATGGTATTCGCCCTGAACCACAAGGGGATGCCGTTGGTCGCGGACAACGGCAAATCGGATTTCCTGTTGCGCCAGGTGCTAGTGAGCCGCAACATCATCTCCAGCCGGTTCCTCGCCGCGGTCATGGGCGGTCTGAACAACCAGATTGAACACCATTTGTTTCCCACCGCTCCGCGGCCCGTGCTGTTCGAACTCGCGAGGATCGTCAAGGCATATTGCAATGAACACGGGGTTCCCTACACGGAAACCACATTGACCGAGAGCTACCGGCGCGTATACCGGTATGTGAACAAGGTCGGGATCGGGCGAAGCGACGACTACGTCTGTCCGTTGGGGGAGTACCGGACCTCGGACAGCATTTCCAACTGTCTCCCACCTTGGGGAACAGCCAACAGACAAGGCAGTGAGTCCCATGGACAAGCCGGCACAATGCCCACGGTGTTATCGGGCGTCGATACAAGAGACAGAAACCCTGAGATACGTGGACGAGGAGAAGCAACTCAGGAGATGGGATAACGAGGGAGGGAACACCGCAGGGCACTATCAGGACCAGCGGATGGCGATGCGCCAGGTGTTATGGACCTGCTCGTCGTGCGGCTGGAACAAGATCGGGTTCAGCGCCCTGGAGCCGCTGCAGGGACCCGAACCCCAGCCACTGGCCCAGCCCTAGGCATCTCCCTGTAACGCAGGACGTCATCCGATCACCTCACCCGGCTACGTCCGAAGCACCACGTGCCCCGGACATAGCCGGGTGGCCAGTGTGCAGCACCACCTATGCCGAGCCTCCGGTGCGCCAGCGCAGTGCCTGCGGATGGATCGTTGTTCGCTCACGGGTAAGTGTAGCCGCAGCACGGCGACCCCGAGCCGCCAGCGGGCCGCTGTCGCGGTGCGCGGCCCTTGGGTGGCCAGAACACCACCGATCTTGTGAATTATGCCGTTAACTTGGGCGTCAACAATGCCTGCGCCTGGTCTTGTGTTCTAGGCTGGGGCCAACGGCGACATGGATTACGCCGCGTGGTTGTGAAGGAGTGATGCGTGATGACGACCTTGTTTCTCACCGGTGGGGGCCTGCCTGGCTGGATCTGGGATCAGGTCAGGGCCCAACTTAAGGAAGGGTCCGTGGTGATCCAGTTTCCCGATGGGCAGGGAACCCTGGAGGAACACGCTCAGCTGGTCATTGATGCAATGCCCCCGGGTGACGAGAAGGTCAACTTGGTGGCGCACTCGGTCTCGGCCTCGGTGGCTGCGGAAGTCGCCGCACGGGTTCCCGACCGCCTGGATTCGGTACTGCTCATCTCCTCGCTGCTTCCGCAAAGCGGGAAGTCACTGGTCGATGTGTTGCCGTTGGTCGGCCCGAAATTGGTGGGACCGCAGCTGGTGAAGACCGGACTTAAACTCAGCGAGAAGCGTTTGCGGGCCATGGGCCCCGGGGTGGCCACCGTGGTGCTGGACAAACTCGTGCGCGAGACGGGGACGTTCTCCGGCAAGGTGCTGGCCGAACCCATCGGTGCGCCGTCCTGGCCGGCACGTCGCGGATATGTGTTGACCACCGAGGACACCGCCGTACCGACCTCCTTTCAGACCCGTGCGGCCAAGCGTTTTGATGCCACCGTGTACTCCCTGGACACCGGGCATCTGCCGATGCTCACCCGAGCGCCGGATCTGGCACGCATCATCGAACGCTTCACCTCCTGATCCCCTCCGACTAACCGTAGCCCTGCAGCGGGCCGTCTAGGGGAACCGCCCGCTGCTGGATGAACGAAGGATCACACGGAGCCGGGCGCCGAGCCTCTCCGGGCCGGCGTCGAATGAGGGTCGGTGGCCGGTTCTCCGGCACGCGCCACGAACGGCTCCAGGATGCCCGGGGCGCATTGCCGCGCGAAGTCCAGGGCGTGCTGCGCGGTAATATCCGGGGTGTCGTAGCTGCCATAGCCGGCAGCGGTCTTGACCGACACCGTGCGCAACCCCAACCGGCGTTGCAGCAACGACTCGCGCACCACGATGGTACTGACCGAGGAACGCTGCAGCGCCGTGGTGGCCCTGGCCAGCAGCCCCGAACGGGTCACCAGGTAGTCCCCGCATAGACCGTGCCCGAGGGCCCGGTAGGCGACGACCGCCGCAACCAGGCTCACGGGCCACACCCCGGCCAGCACCCACAGGGTGGCGGGGGCGATGACCTGTGCCTGCACCAGCCACCAGAGCACCAGGCCGACCACTGCGCTGAAACCGGTGGCCCAGGCCAGGCGCCGCCGCAAGGCCGACTGGGGATGCGGGCGCAACTCGGAGGTGAACGGATCCGGGGTGTGTCCCAGCACCTTCGAGGCGTTGGGCCAGTGGGTGCTGCGCGGGCCGCGCGGCAGGATTGCTGTGGGATCCTTCATGGAGTAGACATCCAGCCCCGTGGTCACCACATTCGAGTCGCAGATGCCCAGCCAGCGCCAGAGGACCGGCTCGGACACGGTCAGGCCGCGGATGCGCCGCTCGTCGCGATTGACCTCCACGGTGGTGAACAGCCCGCGCCGGGTGCGCAGCATCGTGCCCTCCTTCTCATGCACACGGGCCAGCTCGAAGTTCCAGAACTCGGTGAAATACAAGACGCCCATGCCCAGGGCACCGAAAACCCCCAGGGCCAGCACCGCGATGAGGATGGTGGGAAGAACCCCCAGGGATTCCCAATCGAGCAGCGACAGGATGAAACCGTTGGCATCCACGCCAAAGCTGCTCAGCAACCAGTACAGCCCCCAGCCCAGGCCGCCGGCGACCAGGAAGGCCCAGATATTGAACATGTTGTAGATGAACCAGCCGGGTCGGAAGGTCGCGAAGACCTCCCGGGGTTCGGGAGCCTTTTCGGCACGTTGGATCGCGGCCGATGACCGGGCATCGGCCGCGACCGGGGTGCGGGAAACGGCCGCTATCGTGCGAAGGTGCTGTTGCAGGGCCAAGGCATCCTGCACAGACAGCGCGTCCAAGCGCAGAGCCGCCTCGCTGGCGGAGGTCTGCTGGCCGGCACCGATCTGCACCACCCGCAGCCGTCCGATCCGGTGGCGTAGCTTCGCCTCGATGTCCACGCTGCGGATACGTTCGCGCTGGATCGAACGATGCTGGCGGAAGATCAGTCCGGTCTTGATTTCCACGTGGCTGCCGGTGATCCGGTAGCGCGTGAAAACCCAACGCCAGGCATCGTGGCCGGCGCCGAGCACGCCCCACGCCGCCAGGCCCCACAGCGGCCAGATCTGCGAGGGGCCGACCTCCAACGGCAGGATCCACAGTGCCAGCACGGCCGGAGCCAACGAGAGCAGGCTCTGGGCCAGGTCGACGTAGATCATCCGGGCACTGAGCTGCTGCCAGTTGCCGCCGGCGGCGACTTCGGCAAGGGCGTCCCCCGACTGCGGCCGGTTCACGTGGCATCACCCTCGGTCAGCTCCGCGATCCTGGTCAATTCGGTGGCGGTGCGCTGGGCGGTGGCATGATCCAGCCCGACGATGTTGATGGCGCCGCCTGAGGAGGCGGTGGTTACCCTCAGGGTCGCCAGTCCGAGCAGCTGTTCCAAGGGGCCCTGGATGGCGTCGATGGTCTGCGCCCGGCTCAGGGGTGCCGCCCTCCATTCGCGCACCAGCCAGCCGCTACGTGCGTAGACCGCGTGCTCGGACGTCTCCCAACGATGGACCCGGTAACGCCAGAACGGTTCGACGAAAAGTGCCACCAGCAGCACCAGCAACGCAAGAACCAGGGCCGGTGTGCTCCACCCGGCAGTGGAAGGCCAGATCAGCCGGACGGTCAGGGCCGCGGCGGCAATGCCCCCGTTAAACACCAGCGCCTGCAACATCCACCAGTAGACGGCGCGACGGTTGACCGGATGCCGCGGGGTACGCAATTCCCACCGCTCGGCAGGCGGGGGATGGTTGGGCTGGTTCATGGTTTCTCCTTGGCGATGGCATGGTCGATGAAATCCAGCAGGGCGGCGCTTTGGGCCTGCAGGTCCGTTTGGGGGTCGGCGGCCCAGGTCTCCAAGACGGCGCTACTGGTCTTGACGATCAAGGTGGCGATGGTGCGCGGATCGAATTCCCTCAGTTCACCGTCCTGTTGGCCACGGACGATAATCCCGCTCAACGCGGTGACCTCCTCATCGAGTTCCTCGGCGAAAGCCAGCTGGCCGTCGGCTCCGCGATGGTTGGCCATGATCTCCCCGGTGGCCAGGAACCTGGTGCGGTGCCGCGAGAAGAACTCCAATTGGGAACCCACCCAGGCCAGGATCTTTCCCCGGGCACCGGTGGCCGCGTCCACGGCCGGCTCCATATGCTGCCAGCCTTCGTCGAAGAAGCGCAGCACCAGCTCGCGAAGGATCTCGTCCTTGGTGCGGAAGTGGTAGGTGATCACGCCCTTGCTGATGCCAAGGTGGCTGGCGATGCGTGCGATGGACGTACCGGAATACCCCTCGGTAGCCATCACCTGGGCTGCCGCGTCAACGATCTGAGCGCGTCGGGCAGTCTCGGTAAAGGTGCGCCTGCGTTCTGCGCCGGCCTGCTTCGTACTCATGGACCAATATTAGTACGATCGTACTAATCGCGGCAAGGGTTCACGTTCTAACGAACCATCCTGCGATGTCAGTAGGTGTTTGAGGGGGGAATGGAGTAGGGGAAGGGGAAGTCGGGGACGAGGTAGTGCGAGCGGTCGGAAAAGAAAAATTTGACTACAGGCCCGCCGGGGCTTGTGTCAGTACTCACAGGGCGCTTATAGTTGTTGTGCGATATGCGAATAATGTGTTCGATTATCGAATACATTTTATGGTTCTTGGTTTTCAGGTTTCACAGAGCAGTGAGGAAAAGCTGTGCAGTTTCACCACAATGGGTATGTATCAATCGATCCGCGGGTCGAGCCGGCGGCAGGGTACGGCATTGACCGCGCCACCGAGCTGCCCGACGAGATGGATGTGCTGATCGTCGGCTCGGGGCCCGCCGGCATGATCACGGCTGCACAGCTGGCCCAGTTCCCCAACGTCAGCACCCGTATCATCGACCGCCGGCCCGGTCGACTGGAAATCGGCCAGGCCGACGGAATCCAGGCGCGCAGCGTGGAAACCTTCCAGGCTTTCGGTTTCGCCGAGGCCATTGTCGCCGAGGCGTTCTGGCTCACGGAAATGAACTTCTGGAGCCCCGACCCGAAGAACCCGCAGAATATCGTGCGCACCTCACGTACCAAGGACGACCCGCAAGGAATCAGCGAATTCAAGCACCTGATTGTCAACCAGGCCCGTGTGCTGGACTACTTCGCCGAGTTCGCGAAGAACTCCCCGGCCCGCATCACCCCCGACTACGGATACGAGTTCAAGTCGCTGACCGTCCAGGAAGGCGCCGAGTACCCGGTCCATGCGGTCCTGGAATACACCGACGGACCCAAGGTGGGCACCGAGCGCGTGGTCCGCGCCAAGTACGTCGTCGGTTCCGACGGGGCCCGCTCCAACGTCCGCCGCTCGATCGGTGCGACCCTGGCCGGTGACCAGGCCTTCCACGCCTGGGGCGTGATGGACACCCTGGCCGTAACCGATTTCCCGGATATCCGCATCAAGTGCGCCATCCACTCCGAAGCCGGCAGCATCCTGCTGATTCCACGCGAAGGCGGGAACCTCTTCCGCCTGTATGTCGACCTGGGTGAAGTGGCCGAGGATGACAACGGCAAGGTCCGTCAAACCAGCCTGGACGAGATCATCAAGCACGCCCAGGCCATCATGCACCCCTACACCCTGGAGGTGAAGGATGTTGCCTGGCACAGTGTCTACGAAGTGGGCCACCGCCTGACCGACCGCTTCGATGATGTCCTGCTCGAGGACATCGGCAAGCGCGAACCGCGGGTCTTCATCACCGGCGACGCCTGCCATACCCACTCGGCCAAGGCCGGCCAGGGGATGAACGTGTCCATGCAGGACGGATTCAACCTGGCCTGGAAGCTGGGGCATGTGCTCTCGGGTCTGGCCCCGGAATCCCTGTTGCGCACCTACTCCGCCGAACGCCAGGTCATCGCGAAGAACCTGATCGATTTCGACAAGGAATGGTCGACCCTGATGGCCAAGAAGCCCGAGGAATTCGAGGATCCCTCGTTCCTTGCCGACTTCTACGTACGGACCGCGGAGTTCCCGGCCGGATTCATGACCGAATACCAGCCATCGGTACTGACCGCTGATCGAACCCACCAGGAACTGGCGGTCGGGTTCCCGATCGGCAAACGGTTCAAATCCGCCAACGTGATGCGCTGCTCGGACGCTAACCCGCTTCATCTGGGGCACCAGCATAAGGCTGACGGTCGCTGGCGGATCTACGTGTTCTCTGACCAGGCCGCGCCTGGTGCACCGTCGGCCACCACCTCGCTGGCCCAATGGTTGGTTGAATCCCCGCAGTCCCCGCTGCTGAAGCACACCCCGGCCGGATCCGATATTGATTCGGTCTTCGATGTGAAGGTCATCTACCAGAGCGACCACACCGAGTTCGACTTCACCGACGCACCTCGGGCCTTCCGGCCCAACTATGGCAAGTTCGGGCTGATGCACTACGGCAAGGTCTTCTCCACCCTGCCGGACGAGGACATCTTCGAGCTGCGTGGGATCAGCCGCGACGGGGCCATCGTGGTGGTCCGTCCGGACCAGTACGTGGCCAACGTGCTCCCGCTGCAGGCCACCGAGGAGTTGGCGGCCTTCTTTGCCCCGTTGTTCAAGGAGCACGCCACCGCGGAAACCGTTTGACCTACCGCCCCTGCCGGGACGAAGCGTCCAGCATTCGATGCTGGATGCTTCGTCCTTCAGCCGTTTGAGGCCAGCCTCCGGGGAATACCTCGAGGCGGGAACCGGTTGTGCTCAGCAGGAACCGGTTGCAGAAAGGCCACCCGATGGACCAGGACAGTTTTTCCATTAATCTTCAGAAGGTCATGACGGGCGACCAGGTATGCCGTGACGGTTCCTGCTTCGTTCCGCAGCCGGTTTCCGCGGAAGCTAGTCCACTTGATCCAGCAGGTAGTCCCGAAGCACAACCGCGTGATTGACCTTTTCGTCCTTCGCCGCATATAGCAGGGTGACTGTCTGCTGGGCGTCGAGGACTTCGAGGAACTCGTCGACATGGGGGTTCTGGTCCAGTTCGCGACGGTAGAACCGGGCGAACTCCGCAAAACGTTCCGGATCATGGTTCCAGCCCTTGCGCAGGTCGCTGGATGGTGCCAGCGACTTGCCCCATTGATCCAGTTGCGCATCGACCTTGGTCATGCCCCGTGGCCACAGCCGGTCAACCAGGACCCGGTAGCCGTCTTCCGCGCCTGGTGCGGCATAGATCCGCTTGATTTTCAGAATTGCACTCATCATGTCCGCCTTTCCATCCTCCATCTTCAGCCTACTCCCGGCCGTCGGGCAGTGCCCCCAGGGGCTCTTGGCGGGCGATGCGCAGGGCGCCGGTGACCGGTGAAGGCCCCGCCAGTGAAGTCGCCAGCTAAATATCCGATTGCCTGTTATCTATTGCATGTTGAGTAGGCTAATCTGTAAATAGTTGTGGTGTAAGCCGCAACCGACGCTGAACCATCTCGCTTGGCCGATTGTGAGCCAAACACACAGTATTCGGGAGGACATCTTATGTCTGACAAAGGGCCGGAGCACGCACAGTCCGAGTCTGTCACTGAAACGACCAGTATTGCGTTGCCTGCGCAGAGTCGACCTTCCGAACCCTCGGTGATTTTTAATCTCAACGAAGACGAGCGGCGCGCGGTCGCGGCACTCCCTGAGGGATCCGCGTTGCTCATCGCACACACGGGTCCGAACCAAGGCGCACGCTTTCTGCTGGACAAGGACAAGAATATTGCCGGGCGCCACGTGAATGCCGATATTTTCCTGGATGATGTCACCGTCTCGCGGCGTCATGCGTCTTTCGACCGTGTCGAGAACGGTTTCCGGCTCAATGACATCGGATCATTGAACGGAACCTACATCAACGGTGACCGGGTGGACAGCGTTTTGCTGTCCAATGGCGTCCAGGTGCAGATTGGAAAGTTCCGTTTGAACTTCTACCAGGGCATTCCGGCGTAAGATCATCGTAGAAGTAAAATTGTGATTGATGTTGGCCCCCGGAGCCAACTGTCTGGGATGTAACCGAGGTGTGGACCGTTGCCGATGTTTGATGCAGTACGAAGCCCTCGGCTCGAGGCGGCGCGTCACGAGCCGACCCGTGCGGCGGCATTAAATATCGGTGAGGTTCTTTCCGAGCTCAAGCCGGAATTTCCCCGCGTTACCGCCTCGAAGATCCGTTTCCTTGAAGACAAGGGGCTGATCATTCCGCAGCGCACCAGCGCGGGATACCGCAAGTACACGCCGGCCGATGTCAACCGCCTGCGGTTCATTCTTGCCGTCCAGCGCGACCAGTACCTGCCGCTGAAGGTCATCAAGGACCACCTTGACGCGGTGGACCGTGGTGATGCCCCGGATTCCCTGCCCGGAGGGGCTCCCAACGCCCCGCAGCTGGTCGATACCCGGATGGGTGAACAGGCCGAGAAGCACAGTCGGCCGGTGTCCCAGGCCGAACTACAGGGAATGACCGGTGCCGGCCCCGAACTGATCAGTCAGCTGGAAAACTTCGGGCTTATCGAGCCGGAAGCCGGGCTCTACGATGAGAACTGCATCCAGGTCACCAAATCCGCGGTGTCCTTGGCTAGCCATGGCGTGGAACCGCGCCACCTGCGGCAGTTCCGGCTGGCCGCCGAACGCGAGTTCGCCTTGATCGAGTCCATCGTGGGCGCCGATGCCAAACGCCCCGACATCGCCGCACGCGCCCGCGCTGCGGAAGAAGCCCGTGAAATCGGTGAACAGTGCCTCCAACTGCACGATGCCCTGGTGCAGCGTGCTATTTCCCAGCTGGATCGCTAGGCTGGCCAGAAGCGTTTCACACCCGATCTTGAGGGGGTAGGTGAATGTTCGAACTTGAATTCGCCGGGATCAGAATACAGTTGCCGTCGAATCAGCCGCTACTGCTGCTGAAGCATCCTGGGCGAAACCTCTATCTCCCGTTGTGGATCGGCGCGCCCGAAGCGTCGGCCATCGCCATGTCCGAACAGGGGTTGACCCCGCCGCGGCCGATGACACACGACCTGATGATCAACGTCTTCGAGGCGATGAAAGTCCAGCTGGAGCGGGTCGAGATCGTATCGGTGGACAACGCCATCTTCACCGCCGAACTGGTGCTTTCCAACGGGCTGCGAATCGATTCGCGGTCCTCGGATGCCGTCGCCTTGGCTGTGCGGGCCCATTGCCCGATCCTGTGCACCGACGAGGTGCTGCAAACGGCGGGGGTGGCGATTGAAAGTTCCAGCGACGAAGAGCCCCCGGAGGAACAAATGCGCGAGTTCCGTGAGTTTCTGGACAACATCGATCCCGAGGACTTTTCCACCTAGGATTCCGCCTCGTGTTCGGTTCGCGACACGCCCTCAAGTAATACTTGAAGGTCTTTGACCTATCCCCGATATCGCCGTACCGTCAAATCATAGGGATTCACACATTTGAATCTGGTAACGGGCTTTCATCACTCGCACGTTGGAACCAGCGATACCGTCCCTGCCGAATTTGAATGCGTTAGAAGCAAGGAGTAATTGGATGGACTCTCGCGATACCGGGGATCAACAGCCGGTTGCTGGTCACATGCAACGATCCAACACTCAGGGCCTGCTTTTCACCGACGACCTGCCGCAGCTGGATGAACATGCCGGTTACCGCGGACCGATCGTCTGCAAGGCAGCTGGCATTACCTATCGGCAATTGGACTACTGGGCACGTACCGGGCTGGTAGAGCCCGGCGTGCGCGGTGCCAAGGGTTCAGGTTCACAGCGCCTGTACTCCTTCCGCGATATCTTGGTGCTCAAAGTCGTCAAACGGCTGCTCGACACCGGGGTTTCACTACAGCAGATCCGTACCGCCGTCTTGCACCTGCGCGAGCGCGGGGTCGAGGACCTGGCCCAAATCACGCTGATGAGCGACGGTGCCTCGGTGTACGAATGCACCAGCGCCGACGAGGTCATCGACCTGGTCCAGGCCGGCCAAGGCGTATTCGGCATCGCCGTGGGCCGGGTCTGGCGCGAGGTCGAAGGGTCACTGGCCCAGCTACCCAGCGAAAGCTCGGCCGAACCACACCCGCATGATGAACTGGCTGCGCGCCGTGCAGCGAAGGCCAAGCTGAACGCCGGCTAAAGCCACAATCCGCCAGTGCCAAGGCTGCGAACCGTCCCTGAAAGGGAACGGTTCGCGGCCTTGGTCGTTCCCCGGGACACGCGGTGCCCGGTGAGCCGCGCTAGGCCGTACGTGCGGTCTTGTCGGTAGCCATGACTTCCTTGAGCAGGGCATCGAATTGGGCCACGATCGGTCCGGTCGACTTGCTCGGCCAATGGTGCACCGAGTAGGCCGCGCCCTGGATCTGCTGCCATTCCGGATGCTCGGGAATCTCCGGGGTGAGCATGTTGGCGCCGAACATCTGGCGCATTTCGTTAATGCGGAAGGTGTGCTCGGCCGAATCCTTGCGGACCCGGTTGGCGACCACTTTCACCGGACCCAGGGTCGGGGCGAATTCCTGGCGGAACAACTCCAGCGCGCGCTGGGTGCGTTCGGTGCCGGCTACCGAGAACAGGCTCGGTTCGGCCACCAGCAACAGCTGATCCGAGGCACTCCATGCCATGCGGGTCAGCCCGTTCAGCGACGGGGGGCAGTCGATCAGCACCAGTTGGTAACCCGAGGTGCGGCCCAAAAGCTGGGTCAGGCGTCGCAGATCGCGGGTGCGCAGGTCCGGGCGGTCATAGATGCCGGTATAGGCATCACCCACCGCCACATCGAGGACGGGGATGCGGGTGCGGGATTTCTTCTCGGCCGCCTTGGATTGCCATGCGCTGGCCGCGACATTGTCCTGCAGTTTCGCCCGACGTGCGTTCTTCAGCATCTGGCCGATGGTCTGCTTGTTGTCCGAGCGAACACCCAGTCCGGTACTGGCATCGGCATGCGGGTCGAGGTCGATCACCAGGGTGGGGATCCCAGCGGCCAGCGCCGCCGACGCCAAACCGAGAGTTACCGAGGTCTTTCCCACGCCACCCTTGAGGCTGCTGATGCTCACTACGTGCACGGAACAGACCACGCCTTTCACTGCTCGCTGAATGTTGCTATCGCCGGGACTTAATCTCTATTTATCATAGTCGGCTTCGGGCAAAAACCCCGAGTCCGCAACGTGGGATTCGCCTCCCGTGTCCGTGGACCGGGAAAGTTACGGAAATTGACCCTCATGACATTGTGGTCTGACCACATAGGGACTTTTTTGTGCATCGTGCCCCAAGTCACTGTATGGTGTTTTCCTAAGTGCTCGACAACGAGCCACTTCCCACGCTCTGCACCGCCGGCAGCCGCGGCGAAACCCTGGAAATCCAGGGGATTCCCGGGTCGGGGGTGCGCCGAATTGATGTAGGAATGCGATGTTTGAAAAGATCCTGGTAGCAAACCGCGGTGAGATCGCCATCCGTGCTTTCCGCGCTTCCAACGAGCTCGAGGCAAAAACCGTTGCCGTCTACCCCTACGAAGACCGCAACTCGATTCACCGGCAAAAGGCCGACGAGGCCTACCGTATTGGTGAAGAAGGTCACCCCGTACGTGCCTACCTGGACATAGAGGAAGTTATCCGCGTCGCCAAGGAAGCCGGCGCGGACGCCATCTACCCGGGGTACGGATTCCTCAGCGAGAATCCGGAGCTCTCCCGTGCCGCCGCCGAGAACGGGATCAAGTTCATCGGCCCCTCGGCCGATGTGCTGGAACTGGCAGGAAACAAGGTGGCTGCGCTCAAGGCCGCCCGCGAGGCCGGTATCCCGGTCCTGGCTTCCACCGAGCCCAGCGATGATGTTCCCTGGCTGCTGGCGGAGGCAGAGAAGATCGGCTTCCCGATCTTCGTCAAGGCTGTCGCCGGTGGTGGCGGACGCGGTATGCGCCGGGTGGACCGGCGTGAGGACCTGGACGAGTCGCTGAACGCGGCCATGCGCGAAGCCGGATCCGCCTTCGGAGACCCCACGGTCTTCCTGGAACAGGCCGTGTTGCGCCCTCGCCACATCGAGGTGCAGATCCTGGCCGACGAGCACGGCAACGTGGTGCACCTGCACGAGCGCGACTGCTCGCTGCAGCGGCGCCACCAGAAAGTCGTGGAGATCGCCCCGGCCCCGAATCTGGACGATTCAATCCGCCAGGCGCTGTTCCGCGACGCCGTCAAGTTCGCCAAGGCCCTGGGCTACCAGAACGCCGGCACCGTCGAGTTCCTGGTGGACACCGTCGGTGAGCGCGCCGGACAGCACGTGTTCATCGAAATGAACCCGCGCATCCAGGTGGAGCACACGGTGACCGAGGAAGTCACCGACATCGACCTGGTGCAGGCGCAGATGCGGGTGGCCTCCGGCGCCACTCTCGATGAGCTGGGCATTCGCCAGGAGGACATCCAGGTCCGTGGCTGGGCCTTGCAGTCCCGCATCACCACCGAGGATCCTGCCAACGGTTTCCGCCCGGACGTGGGCACCATTACCGTGTACCGGTCCGCTGGCGGTTCGGGGGTGCGCCTGGATGGCGGCACCGTGTACACCGGGGCCGAGATCTCCCCGCACTTCGATTCGATGCTCGTCAAGCTCACCTGCCGTGGCCGCGACTTCGCCACCGCGGTGTCCCGCGCCCGGCGGGCCCTGGCCGAATTCCGCATCCGCGGGGTGGCCACGAACATCTCCTTCATCCAGAACGTGCTGGGCGACCCGGAATTCCTGGCCGGCAACGTGGCCACCGACTTCATCGACAAGCGTCCGGAGCTGCTTACCGCCAACCAGTCGCAGGACCGCGGCACCAAGGCGTTGAACTACCTGGCCGCGGTGACCGTCAACCAGCCGAACGGGCCGCGTGTCGAGGGTATCGACCCGCGCAAGAAGCTGCCGGCCTTCCCCGGGGACAAGGCCTCCGAACCGGAGCGTTCGCCCTTCGACGGTCCGTCGCAGACCGAGCAGCCGCCGGCCGGCTGGCGCCAGGTGCTGCTGGAAAAGGGGCCGGAAGGTTTCGCCCAGGCGTTGCGGCAGTCCACCGCCGTGGCGGTGACCGATACGTCCTTCCGCGACGCGCACCAGTCGCTGCTGGCCACCCGGGTGCGTACCCGTGACCTGCTGCACGCCGCACCGGCCTACGCCCACGTGCTGCCGCAGCTGTTCTCGATGGAAGCCTGGGGCGGGGCCACCTACGACGTATCCCTGCGGTTCCTGGGCGAGGATCCGTGGAAGCGCCTGGAACTGCTGCGTGCCGAGCTGCCGAACATCCCGCTGCAGATGCTGCTGCGAGGCCGTAACACGGTGGGCTACACCCCGTACCCGACCGAGGTCACCGACGTGTTCGTGGCCGAGGCCGCCAAGGCCGGCATCGACATCTTCCGTATCTTCGACGCGCTGAACGACATCGAGCAGATGACCCCGGCGATCAAGGCCGTGCGTGCCACCGGGACCGCGGTGGCCGAGGTGGCCCTGTGCTACACCGGCAACCTGCTCGACGCCAACGAGAAGCTCTACACCCTGGATTACTACCTGGAGCTGGCGCAGAAGATCGTGGATGCCGGGGCGCATATCCTGGCGATCAAGGACATGGCCGGGCTGCTGCGTCCGGCCGCGGCCAAGCTGCTGGTCAGCGCGCTGCGCGAACGTTTCGATGTGCCGGTGCACCTGCATACCCACGACACCGCCGGTGGCCAGCTGGCCACCTTGATGGCCGCGGTGGATGCCGGGGTGGATGCGGTGGACGTGGCCAGTGCCGCGATCGCCGGGACCACCTCCCAGCCTTCGGCCTCGGCCCTGGTGGCCGCGCTGGAGAACACCGAGCGCGATACCGGGATCCCGCTGGAGGCCGTGGCCTCCCTGGAACCCTACTGGGAAGCGGTCCGAGCGATGTACAAGCCGTTCGAGTCCGGGCTGCCGGCCCCGACCGGACGCGTCTACCAGCACGAGATCCCCGGCGGCCAGCTCTCGAATCTGCGCCAGCAGGCCATCGCGCTGGGCCTGGGGGAGCGCTTCGAGGCGATCGAGTCGATGTACGCCTCGGTGAACGCGATGCTGGGCAACCTGGTCAAGGTGACCCCTTCCTCCAAGGTGGTGGGCGACCTGGCCCTGCAACTGGTCGGTTCCGGGGTGGCCGCGGCCGACTTCGAGGCCAACCCGCAGAACTACGACATCCCGGACTCGGTCATCCAGTTCCTCTCCGGGGAACTGGGCGACCCTCCGGGCGGCTGGCCGGAACCGTTCCGCACCAAGGCCCTGCAGGGCCGGACCGTGCGCCCGCAGGTGGAGGATCTCTCCGAACAGGATTCCGCGGCCCTGCATGCGGATTCGGCCACCGTGCGTGCCACGCTTAACCGGCTGCTGTTCGCCGGCCCGACCCGCGACTACGAGTCCAGCGTCGAGAACTACGGCGACCTGTCGATCCTGCATACCCGCGACTACCTCTACGGCCTGGTGCCGGGCTTCGAGCATGTGGTCTCGCTGGGCAAGGGCGTGCGCCTGCTGGTCAAGCTGGTCTCGATCTCCGAGCCGGATGAGAAGGGCATGCGGTCGGTGGTGGTCACCCTCAACGGCCAGCAGCGCCAGTTGCTGGCCCGCGACGAATCGGTGGAATCCACCGTCAAGACCGCGCCGAAGGCCGATCCGAACAACAAGGGACATGTTGCCGCCCCGTTCGCCGGGGCCGTGACCGTGGCCGTGCAGGCCGGGGACTGGGTGGAAGCCGGGCAATCGGTGGCAACCATCGAGGCCATGAAGATGGAGGCCGGAATCACCGCCAACGTCTCGGGCACGGTTTCCGAGGTCACCCTGGATGGCACCAGCCAGGTCCAGGGTGGCGACCTGCTGCTGGTCATCAAGCCGGAGTAGCCGCCGGCGGGAACATCGCGGACCCCAGGGGCCGGTGGCGCTTGGCGTCACCGGCCCCTGGGCCGTTCGGGCTACAGTGGAAGCCGGCCACCAGATGGCTGCGGTCCCAGAACGAAGGAGTCAGTTGATGGGGTGGATACCCAAACCCGGATCAGGTACCCGTGCCGCCACAGGCCGCGCAGCGCAGCTTGGCGCGCAGGTGGCCGAACGCCATCCCGAGCTCGGGGTCTTGCTGTTCGGACTCGACGCGGACCTGGATCCGCAGCGGCTACGGGTGCGGTTGGCGGCCCAGCTGGCCGAGGTGGGGGTCACCTGCCGGATCTCGGTGGCCGGCCCCAACCGGGTGCAGGCGGTGCTATCCGGGGCGATGCCCCGGCAGGGGCAGGTGCTGGTGGTGCTGGCCCGCAGTGACCAGACGGCTCAGGACCGGCTGATGGATCTGGTGGAGTGGCTCATCGCCAACGGGCGTGAACCGCTGGCCAGGCACCTGGTGTTCGTGCCGGTGGGGCCGAGCCGGACAGTGGCCGGGTCCTTCCCCTTCCGGCACGTGCCCCTGGCCACCCTGGAACCGGGTTTAACGGCCCGAGGCGGTGCGCCAGGTAGCTGGCGCACCGCCTCGGGACAGCGCGAGCAGTTGCTGCTCGCGGTGCTGGATCAGGCCCTGGGCTTGGAGTAGATCTCCTCCACCACGGATTCGAAATCGCTGAGCACCTTGGCCCGCTTGATCTTCATCGACGGTGTCAGGTGGCCGGACTCCTCGGTGAAGTCCTGCTCCACGATCCGGAACTCCTTGATCTGCTCGGCACGCGAAACCGATTCATTGGCCTTGTCGATGAGCTTCTGCAGGGATTCGCGCACCTGGTCCAGGCGCACCACCTCGTCCATCGGCATCGCCTTGTTCTGCTGGTGGCGTTCCAGCCAGCCCGGCACCGCTTCGGGATCCAGGGTGATCAGTGCGGAAATGAACGGGCGGTTGTCGCCGAGCACCACGCACTGGGAGACCAGCGCATCGGCGCGGATCTGGTCCTCTAGCAGGGCCGGAACCACGTTCTTGCCGCTGGCGGTGACGATGATTTCCTTCTTGCGTCCGGTGATCCGCAGGAACCCGTCCTCGTCGAGTTCGCCGATGTCGCCGGTATGGAACCAGCCATCGGTGAAGGACTCCTCCTGCAGTTCCGGGCGGTTGTAGTAGCCGCGCATCACGCAGATGCCCTTGGCCAGGATCTCGCCGTCGGCGGAGATCCTCACGGCATTGCCCGGCAGGGGCTTGCCCACGGTGCCGATCTTGATCTTCTTCAGCGTGTTCACGGTGACCGGCGCGGTGGTCTCGGTCAGCCCGTAGCCCTCGAGCACGGTCAGCCCGATGCCGTGGAAGAAGTGGCCCAGGCGTTCACCGAGCGGGCCACCGCCGGAGACCGCATGGCGGACATTGCCGCCCATGGCGGTGCGCAGCTTCGAATAGACCAGTACGTCGAACAGCTTGTGCTTGAGCTTCAGGCCCAGCGGGACCTTGCCCTCCTGCTCGGCCCTGGAGTAGGCCACCGCGGTATCGGCCGCGGCGTGGAAGATCTTGCCCTTGCCCGCGTCCTCGGCCTTGAGCATCGCCGAATTGTAGACCTTCTCGAAAACCCGTGGCACCGCCAGGATGAAGTTCGGCTTGAAGGACTGCAGGTCCTCCAGCAGGTGCTTGACGTCTTGGGTATGGCCGGTACGGCAGGCGGCGGCGACATTGACCACCGAGATGTACCGGGCGAAGACGTGGGCCAGCGGCAGGAACATGATGGTCGAAGCGCCGGGGTACACCGCCTCGGGCAGTTCGGCGACGGCGTTCTCCGCCAGCTCCACGAAGTTGCCGTGGGTCAGCTCGCAACCCTTGGGGCGCCCGGTGGTGCCCGAGGTGTAGATGATCGTTGCCAGGTCGCGCAGGCCCGCGGCGCTGCGCCGGGCCTCCAACTGCTCGTCGTCCACCGACTTCCCGGCCTCGCGCAGTTCATCCAACCCGCCCTCGAACTGCCAGACATGCTCCACGGTTTCCAACTGCTCCTGGTGCACCGCCTGGCGCACCACGTTCTCGTGGTTCGGGGACTCGACCACAATCGCGTGGGCTCCGGAATCGCCCAGGATCCAGGCCACCTGGGCGGGGGAGGAGGTTTCGTAGATCGGCACGGTCACGCAGCCGGCAAACCAGATGGCGAAGTCCACCAGCGTCCACTCGTATTTGGTGCGGGCCATCAGCCCGATGCGCCCGCCGGGTTCGATGCCCTTGGCGATGAATCCCTTGGCGATGGCGCCGGCGTCGGCGGCAAACTGCGAGGCGGTGACATTCTGCCAGTTGCCGTCGGGCTGCGGCTTGGAGAACAATGCCGGGTTGGCAGCGGAATTCGCATGCCGCAGCAGCAGGTCGGTGATGTTGGACTGTTCCGGGCTGTGGATGCGAAGGGGGGTGCTGTACTCGAGCATCGGTTTTCACTCCTGACGTATGTGACCGAGGTAATCGCAGCGAGTGTGCTACGTCACAAGATATTACTAGATAGTAACCCAGCGCCGACCTGTCGGCCAAGTCGGTTATACCCTGGCTCCATCATCCCCCGGATCACGGTGCTTGGGTAGCCTTCGGAACAACATCGCCACGCCGACAAGTACCATCACCGCCAGCAGGGCGTAGAGGCTGCCGGGGGCATTGCGGAAAAACACCACGCACAGCAGCAGGCCCAGCGAGCCGCCGGCCACGGCCACCCACGACAGGGTCAGCACCGGGTCCCCGAACCCCAGCGCCGGGGGCTCCTCGGGTACAAACCCACCGTCGGACTCGGATTCCTCGACCTCGTAGTCCCGTGGCCCACGGGCCAACGGGCCGGTATTAAACAGGTCATGCAGCGTCTTCTCGCGATCGGCGGCCGTGGGTTCATGGGGGACGGGGCCGGCGTCGGGTTTCTCCTCCGGTACGGCATCCGGGTCGGCCGGCGGACCCTGCTGGAGCCGGGCCACCAGGTCATCCCACTGCGGATCGGGGGTGTTGGACGGGGTCTGGTCTTTCTGGTTCACGAAAATCTCACTGCTGGTTGTTCGGGAGGTGGTCGGAGACGAACTGGATGGAGCGGTCGAAGATCAGCCGGGCGTCATGATCCAGGGTGGCCACGTGCCGGCTGCGCGGCAGCGGGACACGGTCCAGTTCCGTGGCCGGGTCCAGGCCCTGCAGCAACGCCTGCACCGAGCGGTCCGAGACCACATTGTCCACCGCCGAACGGAAGAGCAGGATCGGGCAGTCCACCAGCGGCAACCGGGCGCGGGTCTGGGCAAAGAGGCGGTGCAACTGGGCCACCCCGGCCACCGGGGTGCGTGGGTAGGCCTTCTCGTCGGCCCCTGGCAGGGCGATGTCGTTGCTGATCGGCGCGACCGAACGCAATACCGGGTGCAGGTAGCGGGCGTACGGTGCCACCGGGGAGTCGATGACAAGCCCGGGGTTGACCAGCAGCAACCCGGCCACCTGGCGGCGGGTGGCCAGATGCAGGGCCAGCGCCCCGCCCATCGACAGTCCGGCGACGAATACCACCGGGTGTGTGGCTGCCAGCCGGTCGAACGCCTGTTCGGTGGCCTGGATCCACCGGGCGTAGGGCACCCCGACCATGTCCTGCCAGCGGGTCTCATGCCCTGGCAGCACCGGGACCTCGGTGGCGAAGCCGGCCTCCTCCAATGCCCGCGCCCAGGGCAGCAACGCCGTGCGGGAGCCGGTGAACCCGTGGACCAGCAGTACCGCGGCGGCGGATGTCATGGAATCGTTGTGCATCACAGGGCCTTTCTGTCACCCATTTACCTCGAGACTAGTGCACAATGAGAAGGTATGAGCCACGCGTTCGGCGAACACCGGCCGGCTGATGCACCACCGATCCATCGCACACACCGAAGGAACCGACGAACGTGTTGTATGACTTCCTCAAGAGGTTCGCAGTTCGGCCCTTGCTGAAGATCTTCTTCAGGATCGACCTGCAAGGGATGGAGAACGTCCCTCCGGACGGGGCGGCCATCCTGGCATCCAACCACCTGTCCGTTTCCGACTCGGTGTTCCTTCCCGCCGTGCTCGAGCGCCCCGTGATTTTCCTGGCCAAGGACGAGTACTTCAACGGCAAGGGGCTCAAGGGCCGCTTCACCGCCTGGTTCTTCCGCAATATCAACCAGTTGCCGATGGACCGTTCCGGCGGGGCCAAATCCGCCCAGTCCCTGGCCAGTGCGAACCGTGCGCTGGCCGAGGGCAAGATCCTGGGCATCTACCCCGAGGGCACCCGTTCACCCGATGGCCGGCTGTATCGGGCCAAGCTCGGGGTCGCCAAGCTGGCCCTGGAAACCGGGGCCCCGGTGATCCCGGTGGCGATGGTCAACACCCACCGGGTCCAGCCCATCGGCCGGCGAATCCCGCGCCCCGGGCGCATCGGCATCCGCATCGGCGAACCCCTGGACTTCACCGACCGGGCCGGCCAGGTCAAGGACTCCCAGGTGTTGCGCCAGGTGGCCGACGAGATCCGCGAGGAGATCCAGAAGCTCTCCGGGCAGCAGTACGCGGATGTCTACGCCCCACGCAAACGCTGAATCCGCCCCCGGCGGCCGGCCAGGGGGAGGCGACCGGGCCGCAGTGTTACGGCGAACCGTTACATTCGCTGGGGCTCTTTGCCGCGAAGC
The DNA here is from genome assembly GCF_026107515.2 of Glutamicibacter sp. MNS18. Classification (GTDB taxonomy): domain Bacteria; phylum Actinomycetota; class Actinomycetes; order Actinomycetales; family Micrococcaceae; genus Glutamicibacter. Next base: position 52,854 of record NZ_JAPCHW010000016.1, read on the forward strand.
GACGTAGACTTGTGAGGGTGACTGACGCATTCCGAACCCCACTGCCAGGCTCCTCCGTAGCCGGCCCCGCAACCGACCCAGACCTGGATATTTGGCGCAGCAAGCCGATCGCCCAGCAGCCGACCTGGAGCGAGCACGCGGACTATAGCTCCTCGATTGCCGAGCTGGGTTCGCGTCCCCCGCTGGTCTTCGCCGGCGAAGTCGACATCCTGCGTGAACGCCTGGCCGACGCGGCCCAGGGCAAGGCCTTCCTGCTCCAAGGCGGGGACTGCGCCGAGACCTTCGACGGGGCCACCGCCGACAAGATTTCCGCCCGCGTGCGCACCATCCTGCAGATGGCCGTTGTGCTGACCTACGGTGCCTCCATGCCGGTGATCAAGATGGGCCGGATGGCCGGGCAGTTCGCCAAGCCCCGCTCGTCGAACGACGAGACCCGCGATGGCATCACCCTGCCGGCATTCCGCGGGGAGATCGTCAACGGATTCGATTTCACCCCCGAATCCCGTGCCCATGACCCCAAGCGCATGGTGCAGGCCTACAACACCTCGGCCGCGACCCTGAACCTGATCCGCGCCTTCACGCAGGGCGGCTTCGCCGACCTGCGCAGCGTGCATTCCTGGAACCAGGGCTTCATGGCCAACCCGGCACACTCGGCCTACGAGCAGCTGGCCGGCGAAATCGATTCGGCCATGCGGTTCATGGTCGCCTGCGGTGCGGATTTCGAGGCGCTCAAGCGCACCGAGTTCTTCGCCAGCCATGAGGCGCTGTTGCTGGACTACGAGCGCGCACTGACCCGCACCGACTCGCGCACCGGCCAGCCCTACGACACCTCCGGCCACTTCCTGTGGATCGGCGAGCGGACCCGCCAGCTGGACCACGCCCACGTGGACTTCCTCTCCCGGGTACGCAACCCGATCGGTGTGAAGCTCGGCCCGAACACCTCGGCGGAAGATGCGCTGGCGTTGATCGAGAAGCTGGACCCGAACCGCGAACCGGGACGCCTGACCTTCATCACCCGCATGGGGGCCACGAACATCCGTGAGAAGCTGCCGAACCTGGTCCGGAAGGTCACCGAATCCGGTGCCCAGGTGCTGTGGGTGACCGACCCGATGCACGGGAACACCGTGACCAGCCAGAACGGTTACAAGACCCGCAACTTCGCCGACGTGATGGACGAGGTCCGCGGCTTCTTCGAGGTGCACGACGCACTGGGCACGATCCCCGGCGGTGTGCATGTGGAGATGACCGGCGACGACGTGGCCGAGTGCCTCGGCGGCGCCGATCCGATTCGCGAAGAGGACTTCGACTCGCTCTACGAGTCGGTCTGCGACCCGCGGCTGAACCACCGCCAGTCCCTGGAGATGGCCTTCCTGATCTCCACCGCATTGAAGACGCGCCGCAGCTAGCCCCGGCCAAGACCAAGGCCCCTTCCACCCAGACACCGGGTGGAAGGGGCCTTGGCGTTAAACCGTCATCCGGTACAGCACACGGGCCGGGGGATCAGAAGACGTAGATGGTGATGCTCGACCCGCGTTCGGCCTTCTTATCCAGCGGTGTCTGCATGCGCACCGTGTCCGAACGCTGGCCCAGCATCTTGCGGGTCTCCACTTCGAATCCCGCGTCCTGCAGGGTCGCGACCGCCTCGTCCAGCGACCGGCCGATCACCGAGGGGATGGACAGGTATTCCGGCCCCTGGGACAACTGCACGGTAATACGTGAGCCGGCTTGCACGCTACCGTCCTCGGGGTCCTGGGCGGCCACCTGACCTGCCGGAACCTGGGAGGAGAACACCGGGGCACCCGATTGAATCTCCAAGCCAAGGTCCTGGAGCGTGGCACGGGCCGCGGACTCCTCCAGCCCGATCAAGCTCGGGACCTCCACCGGCGCGGGGCCGGCAGAAACCAGCAGCGAGGTGCCGGTTTTCCGGGTCAACTGTTCACCGGCCTGCGGGGTGCTGGAGATGACCAGCCCCTCGGGCACGGTGGAGGAATGCTCCTGGCTGATGGCCGGGTCACGCAACTGAAGCTCGGACAGGGCGGAGCCGGCCGACGCGACATCCATCCCGCCCAGATCGGGCATCTGGAAAATCTCCGGACCGCGTGAAACCACCAGCTCCACTCCCTGGAAGCGCATGATGTTCTCACCCTGGCCCGGGTTCGATTCGATAACCCGCCCCACGGCCACCTCATCGTGGTAGCTGTTGTTCACCCGGACCGGTACCCCGGCCCGGTCAAGCTCCTGCACTGCCTGGGCCTGCAGCAGCCCACCCAGCTGCGGGATGCTGATGATACTGCCCGGGCCGCGGCCGAAGAACCAGGCCGTGGCGGCCACCAGGGCCACCGCCAGGATGACCAGCAGGAAGGTCAGGAACCTGCGGCCCGCACCGGGAGGCGCGGCCAGCTGGTGGGTGGGGATCTGGGCCTGCTTGCGCCACTGTTTCTGGGCGCGTTGCCGCTCCCGCTTGGACAGGGGGGCGTCCTGCGTCCCGGCGGAATCCGCTGTTACCGCATCCTCCGGGCGGCCCATGGCCATGGTCGGTTGGGGCAGGAACGGTTGGGCCTGTGGCGGGGCCGAAGCATGCTGCTGCGGAGAGTGGAGTTCGGTGGGGGACTGCGCATCGTGTCCCGGCAGGTGGGCCAGGGCTTCGGTGGGCACGCCGGAGGCGTCAACCGCCTCGGTGGGCTGGGAGCCGGCATCCAGTGCCCGGGTGGCCTCGGAATCCTGTTTCTCCCACCACGGATCACCGGGCGCGTCGCGTTCGGCCGCCTCCCATTGGCCCAGGCGCTGCTGCACCGAGGTGGCTGCCGGCGCGCCGTGCGGGATCAGGTCCTCCAACCCGCCGTAGAGGGCCGCACCCAGATCAAGCTGATCCTCGCTGAGCGTCGCACGGATCTGGATGATCTCATCAAGCAGGAAGCCGGCGTTCTGCGGGCGGTTTTCCGGATCCTTCTCGGTGCAGAAGCGCACCAGCTCATCCAGGTCCTGGGCCAGCTGCGGGACCCGGGCCGAGGGCAACGGGGTCTCCGATTCCAGTTGGTGGCGCATCAGGGCCGGGATCGAGGCATCGGGGTAGGGGACCGTGCCGGTGAGCATCTGGTAGATCATCACGCCAACCGCGTAGATGTCGCTGCGCGCATCGGCCGGCTGGCCCGAAACCAACTCGGGGGAAGCATACTGCAAGGTGGCCAACAGGGTTGCCGACTGGGTATGCGCGCTGGCCGCCCGGGCCAGCCCGAAATCGGCAATCAGCACCTGGCCGGTATTGGAGATCAGCACATTGGCCGGCTTGATGTCACGGTGCACGATCTGTTCGGTGTGCGCGGCGGACAGGCCCCGGCAGATATGTTCCAGCAGGCTCAGCGCCTGGCGCGGGGTCAACCGGCCGCGGTTGGTGATCAGCTCGTGCAGGTTCTGCCCGCGCACGTATTCCATCACCAGGTACACCAGTTGCCCCGAGACATTGTGGTCCAGGATCTTCAGCACGTTCGGGTGGTTCAGGTTTGCCGCGATCACCGCTTCGGAGGCGAAGCGCTTGCGCACCTCGGTCTCGGCGGCGTAGTTCTCGTTGAGGATCTTCACCGCCACGGTCCGGTGCAACCTGATATCCAGAGCCTTGTAGATTTTGGACATGCCCCCGTAGCCGATCAAGCCCTCCAGGACGTAGCGTTCCTCAAGGCATTGGCCGATCAGGTGATCCGAAGGTGCTGGGCTCATGATGCGCCCGTGCAGTGATGCGCAGCGGGTGCGGCGGCGACCTGCATCACGGGCGGCTCCTTTCGTACGGTGACACTACAATCAATCTACCCAGTACGGCTGGGAATTTGACCAGTTAACGCCAAGATCCGCCAGAACAACGGCGGCGTTCTGGCGGATCTGGGATGATTCCGGGGCCGATGAATCGGGCCGGAGTCGCGAAGTCTGGATTAGGACGCGCGACGTGCGCGAGCCGCACGGCGCTTCAGGGCACGACGCTCGTCTTCGCTCATGCCGCCCCACACACCGGCATCCTGGCCTGACTCGATGGCCCACTGCAGGCAGGTCTCGGTGACGTCGCAGCGTCGGCATACACTCTTGGCTTCCTCGATCTGCAGCAGGGCTGGTCCGGTATTTCCAACGGGGAAGAAAAGCTCCGGATCCTTGTCCAGACACGCTGCGCGGCTACGCCAATCCATGCTTCTTGATGCTCCTCGAAAATTGGGGGTGGCCCATCCTGCAGTACGTCCAATGGCGCAACATGGTGATGTTGTTCCGGGCGCATGGGGCTACTGTCGCTGTAGGCAGGGTGAGCCGAAATCTCAATGGTGTCCGGCAGATGCTCACCGCCGGAACTAACTTCATAAGGTTTTCATGTTACAGATAAGTAAACAAGGGTCGCCGGATCGAAACCTCGGCAAAATCCTGAGTGCTTTGTCACAAACCCGCGAACGGCAAGATGACTAGCTTAGTGTCAGATATTTGACAATGGGTACATGAATCACATTTCTGTTTGATCACCTCGGCACCCAGCACGTAGATTGTTTGATGTGAGCAACAACGAACTGGCCGGCGCCAGAACACTGAGTGTCAAAGTCGTGGCGGCCCTGGTGCTGGTCGAGGCCCTGGCCGTCCTGGCCTATGGCATCAACTACCTGATCCACATCACGGATCCCGGGGTGCTGACCATGCCCGGGCGCATCTTCATGCTGGTGCTTTGCCTGGCGGCCGCGGTCTGGCAGGGCTGGGTGGCCTACAGCTTCTACCGGGGCCGGGCCTGGACCCGGGCGGCGATCGTCGCCTGGCAGCTGTTCCAGGTCATCCTGGCTACCACCTACTTCCAAACCGAACTGATCGGGGTGGCCGTATTGGCCTTCTTTGTCGCCGCCGGGGTGCTGATCCTGCTGTTCGCCCCGCAGACCACCGCCTTCCTGGGCGACCGCAAGAGCCGCAGCTGAGCTAGCCGCACGCAATGCGCACCTCGGCGGGCTGACCGCCGATCAGCATCACCGCGCGCCAACACCCCCGATGCCGTACCGGATCCCGGGCTGCCAGCACAGGCCAGTTCAGCGGTTGCATGTCAAAGGGATGCATGGCCTCGACCACCAGCACATCGCGCTCATCCAGGGCCATGGCCGGCAAACCGAAGTCGTAGGCCAGCCGGGCCGACGGGGCACAGAACACCACCGGCCGATGCCCCTGCGCCGCCAGTTCGTTCAACCGTCCGGCCAACCCGGGATCCGGGGCGCCGGAGAGCACCAGGGCCGTGCCCGGGGCCAACTCCTGCGCCCCGTCGCCCAACTGAACACCCCAGCGTCGGGAAAGCAGACGGGCCACCTCGGATCGCAACCCCGCATCGGGCACCAGGATGAAACCGATCCCCGCCGGGGTGAAATGCACCGGTGTCTCTTCCAAGCCGCTGGTTCCCAGGAACCGGTCACCGACCCGGGATGACGCCGCAGGTTCGGCGCCCCAAGCAGCCGGCGCACTGCCGATTGCGGAGCGCAACCCGGTCAGCTGGATGCCGTGCATCTGTCCGTCGGGTCCGACTTGGATCCCACGTCCGGCCACGGCGCTGACCAGAGGCAGTTTCGGCCACATCATCGTCAGCCCCTGGGGTGCACCCAGGGGGAAGTACCAGCGCCGGGTGCACAGCTGTGTGGCCTTGAGCGCCGACAGGTCGCGATCCCCGATGATCACCACTTGCACTGCACTCTGCGGCGCCCCGCGGATCAGCGTCGCGATGACCTCGTCGAACCGGGCCCAGAGTGCCGGGGGCAAGGCGGCGGCCAGACCCGCAAGATTGCGGGCCACCACCAGCACCCCACGCAACTGCCCGGCCCCGGCCAGGAAGTCCAGGGCCTGGGTGAACAGGTAGGTGTCCGTACCGGTAAGCAGTACCTGGTGCGGTTCGGGCCGCCGCCCCGGTGGCGGGGCCGCGTCGAAGTACAGCAACCGGTGACCGGTGCCGAATAACCCGGCAGCCAGGTGCCCGCCGCCAGCTTCCGGCAGGCCGCTGACCAGCAGGGCCGGGGCGGTGCCGGTGCCCAGGCACAATGGCCGGAGCCTGCCCCCGGACAGGTCGTCGAGCACCCCGCACAGCACCTGGCCATCCCCGGGCTCCCCGGGGGCAACTTCCTGCACGGACCCGGGCAGTGGCGGGGCAAAGGGATTGTCGACGCCCGGATGACCCTGCCAGCTTTCTCCGATCCGTTCCACGCGTTGGCGCAGCAGTTCCATGGCCTGGCCGGCCGTTGGCTGCTGGCCCAGCGGTCGGCGGCGGTATTCGGCGAAACCATGGGCCGCCCGTTCGGCCAGGTAGCCCACCGGCGGCGGGGCCGCCGCCAGCCGGAACCGGAACCGGGTGGCCCCGATCGCGTTTCCGCGCAGGATCGCCTCACCGGGCCGGCTCAGTTGGGCGGCCTGCGCACTGCCCACCAGGTCGATGGACTCGGCATTCTCCCGGACACGCAGGGCGATGACGGTGTTGACATTCGCCCGGGTCTGCCCGCTGAGGGTGCCGGCCGGTTTCTGCGTGGACAGCAGCAGGTGGATACCCAATGCCCGGCCCACCGTGGCGATGCGGTCGACGCGGGTCCCGGCCTCGGGCAACTGGTCGATGAACACCCTGAATTCGTCGATGACCACCACCAGCCGCGGTAAGGCGGGCCACCGGCCGTTGGCCTGCTGGTATTCGCCGATGTCGCTGCACCTGGCATCGTGCAGCAGCTGTTCGCGGCGCCGGATCTCGGTTTCCAACTGCTGCAGCATGCGCAGCGCCTGGGCGCCGTCCAGGTCCGAGGAGAACAGCTGGGTATGCGGCAACCTGGCGAACACCGACAGGCTCGCGCCGCCCTTGAAATCGACCAGGGCCAGGGCCAGTTGTTGCGGGGAATGCCCGGCCACCAGTTCGGCCACGATCCGCCGCAACGCCTCCGACTTGCCGGAGCCGGTGGTTCCGGCCACGAGCACATGCGGGCCGTCGGATTCCAGATCCAGGCCGACTTCACGCCCCTGCTGGTCATCACCCAGGGCGCAGTGCAATACGCGGCCGGAATGGGCGGGAGCCCGCTGTTCGACGCGATGCCTTCCCGCCGACAACCAGCAGTCCACCAGCCGGGCGAAATGCGCGGGGCTGAGCCGCTCGGGACAATCCAGCTGCGCCTGCACATCATCGAGAAGCGCCTGCCCGCTGTCCACATCGACCCAGCCGCTGAGTCCATCGCCTATCCGGGGTCCGAGGCCGATGACCAGCGCCCCGGGCACCGGCCGCGCAGTGCCGGCAACCAGGTACAGCACTTCGAGATCCGGCCGCGGGTTCGAGCCAAACCCCGCCGGTGCCGGTTCCGTTGGCGGGGTTCCGAGACTGATGTTGGGTAGCAGCACCAAGCTGGCCGGAAGCAGCCGGAGCCCCGGGTCGATCACCAGTCTCGGCCCGCCGGAAATGACCGATGGCAGCAGCCGGGCCAGTATCGCGCACAGCACCTCCAAACCGTCCCCGGGGTGCTTGGCGAGCACCTGCCACGCGCCGGTGGCTTCCATGGCGAACACCGCAGAGGCGTGCCCTCCTCCGGTCACCGGGTCCCGGGAGCCGGCCGACTCGGGGTTCCAGCGCCCGCTCCCCAGCACCAGCAACGGTTCGGTGCCCGGGTACGGCAGCAGCCCGCGTCCGCTGGTCGCGGCCGCGATCACGGTGCCCAGGGGTGGTGCGAGCCGGCGTCGCAGCGCCAGCCACCTGCCGGTATGTTCGCGAGCTGTGCGACGGTAGCCGATCCGGGCGCGGACCAATCCCGCCAGTGGGATGGCCGCCAGCAGCGCGGTGCACCCGGAGATGACCAGGAAGATCCTGGAGCCGGTCAGCAGCGCCAGCAGGATACCGATCGCCAGCGGGACCACGGCGGCACCCAGCATCGTCACCAACCGTTGCGCCTCGGGTTTGGCTGGCAACCGGGGTGGGGGAGTTGGCCAGCGCTCGCCGGCCGGTTCCAGTTCGGACAGAGGATCCTCCACCTTCAACGTGGTTTGCCCCATCCTGATCAGCGCTCCGCGCACCAGCCTCATCGGCCCGTCATCCGCTGCCCGTCCGCCGCCCAGCAACCGCACCGTTTGCCCGGGGGCCACATGCAGCGTGATGCTGCGGTGGTCCACTTCGACGGTGGCCTGCACCCGTGCCAGGGCCGGGTCCTCCAACCACAACGGGGCGCACCGGCCCACCGGGTGGGAACCAGGCAAGAGGGCGATGTGCGCCCCGGCATTGGGCCCATCGAGCACGTACAACTGCAAGGCCTGCGGGCCGGTGGTTTCACGCTGCGCGGGCACATCGGTGATGATCGCCGAATCCTGCGGCGCGAAGTCGGCAAGCTCACCCAGCGGCCGCCCGGCGCAGAACCAGGGGCCCGGACCGAACTGCGCGCGCAGCAGCGCCTGGAGCCCGGGACCGTCCAGCACCTGATCGCTATGGACGACGAAATGCCGTGGCCGGGCGAAGCCGCGGGAACACAACAGGAATTCCAGAGCCACCGGATCCTACCCCCGTAACGTTGAGTGGAGAAATGAGCGCCTGTGGGCACCATCAACCCACGGCCTGAGGTGCGCTGTTTCAGTCGTGCCCAGAAATGTGGACAGCATCAAGCAGAAATACTTATCCACAAACTTGGCAGCACCCCTTGAAAGCCCGTGGCCGTGGCACTAGCATCCGTGGTCAATGGACTTCGGCGCCGGAGGGATGAACCCGTGTGCCATCGTTGCGTCCGGTGGCACTTGGGGCCGGACGGTACCCCGGAAAACGGGTGGGCAGGCGCAGCAGTTGCCGAAGGGACCGGATCGTGGATGCGTTGTCAGTGGTGGAAGACGAGGTGCGCGAACTGGTGCGCCGGCACGGACTGGATCCGGCCAAGCAACCGGCCCAGATCCGCAAGCTGATCGACGATGTGGTCAGGGACTACGACGAACGGGCGCTGCTCGGCGCGGTACCGCAATTGGGCGAACTGGAAGCGGCCAAACGCAGCGTTTACGACAATGTGGCCGGCTTCGGGCCACTGCAACCGCTGCTGGATGACCCTTCCGTCGAGGAGATCTGGATCAACGCACCCCACCAGGTGTTCTGCGCCCGTGCCGGACGCAGTGAACTGACCGGAATCCGGCTCGATGCCCAGCAGATCGCCGCCCTGGTCGAGCGGATGCTCAAGGCCTCGGGGCGCCGGTTGGACCTGTCCCAGCCGTTTGTGGACTGCCAGCTGCCTGACGGATCGCGGCTGCATGTGGTCATCCCCGACATCACCCGTGAGCACTGGGCGGTGAATATCCGCAAGTTCATCGCCCAGGCCAGCAAGCTCGACGACCTGGTGGAACTGGGGTCATTGACCGGGGACGCCGCGTTTTTCCTGGGCTGCGCCATCGCCGCCGGCATGAACGTGATTGTCACCGGCCCCACCCAGGCCGGCAAGACCACGATGCTCAACTGCCTGTCCTCGGCGATCGGACCCCGTGAACGGGTCATCACCATCGAGGAGATCTTCGAGCTGAACTTCGCCCTGCGCGACCAGGTGGCGATGCAGACCCGCCTGCCGAATCTGGAAGGCACCGGGGAGATCACCATGCGCAGGCTGGTCAAGGAGGCGCTGCGCATGCGCCCGGAGCGGCTGATCGTCGGCGAGGTGCGTGAAGCCGAGGCCCTGGACCTGCTGATCGCGTTGAACTCCGGCATCGCCGGGTTGTGCACACTTCATGCCAACTCTGCCCGCGACGCGATCACCAAGATGTGCACGCTACCGCTGCTGGCCGGTCCCAACATCACCTCCGACTTCGTGGTCAAGACCGTGGCGACCTGTGTGGATGTGGTGGTGCACTGTACCCGGGACCCGCAGGGACAACGCCATGTGGCGGAGATCCTGACCGTTCCGGGTCGCGTGGAGGAGGACCAGATCGAAACCTCCACCCTGTTCAGCCGTCGCGACGGGCAACTCCAGATGGCTCCGGGCGCAGACTGGGCGCACCAGAAATTCGATCTGGCCGGGGTGAAGATGGCCGAACTGATGGGTGCTCGGCGATGATCCTGGTCGTAGCGCTCCTTGGCGGACTCGGCGTGGCCCTGGTGGTCGACGCCTGCCTTTTCGAACCCTGGACCCGCCGCAAGACCGGGCCGGGCAGGATCCGCACGGCCCTGCTCCAGGCCGGGATCAACACCGTGGCCCCCTCGCGTTTCGTCATCGTCTGTTCCGCTACCGCGGTCACTGCAGCACTGCTGACCCTGGCGGTAACCGGGTCCTTCCTGTTCGCCGGGCTGTTCGGCGGGTTCGGCGCGTTCGCCCCGTGGGTCTACCTGCGCTACCAGGCTGGCAAACGCCGTGCGCTACTGCGCGAACAGTGGCCCGAGGTGGTTGACCACCTGCGCAGCGCCGTGCGTGCCGGACTGTCGTTGCCCGAATCGCTGAGCCAATTGGCCGAGGCCGGCCCGGAAACGCTGCGACCGGCCTTCCGGGACTTCGCCTTGGACTACCGGGCGACCGCGAACTTCTCGCTGGCCCTGGACCATCTGTCCCTGCGGCTGGCCGACCCCGTGGCGGATAAGATCCTCACGACCCTGCGCATCACCCGGGAAGTGGGCGGCACCGAACTCGGACACACCCTGGGCACACTGGCCTCGTTCCTGCGCGACGACGTGAAAACGCGCGGCGAACTGGCCGCCCGGCAGTCCTGGATCATCTCCGCCGCCCGGTTGGCGGTCGCCGCCCCGTGGATCGTGCTGCTGGTGCTTGGCACGCAGCCGGCGGCAATCGTGGCCTACTCCACCCCGGCCGGGGTATTGCTGCTGGGCGCAGGTTTGCTGGTCAGCTTCATCTGCTACCGGATCATGCTGCGCCTGGGCACGCTACCGGTGGAAGAACGGGTGCTGATATGAGCAACCCGATCCCGTGGGCGATCATCGCCGGCGCCGGCCTGGGCCTGGGGCTCTGGATGGTGATCTTTTGGATGCCCTACTTCCGCGGCCCCAGCCTGGCCCAACGCGTGGCCCCGCACCTGCGGGTGGGCATGCGCTCCTCGCGGATGCTGGAGGACTCCTGGCGCCAGGAATCGTCGGCCAGCACCCTGGGCCAACTGGCCCGGCCGGTCCTGAACCAATTACGCCGGGTGGCGGCACTGCATAGCCCGGGCTCCGAGACCGTGCGACGCCGGTTGAACAACGCCGGGCTGAAGACCAGTGTGCTGGACTACCGGGCCCAGGAGATCGCCTGTGCCCTGTTGGGGCTGCTGGCCGGCACGGTACTGGTCTCCGCGCTCGCCGGCTCCCGCGGCATCGGCATCCCGCTGGCTGTCATCCTCGTTGCGGGATGCGGCTTCGCCGGGTTCCTGCTGCGCAGCTGGTGGCTGTCCGAACAGATCCAGCAACGATCGCGGCGGGTGCTGACCCAGTTCCCGACGGTGGCCGACATCCTGGCGCTGACCGTTGGCGCCGGGGAATCAACCACTGGCGCGCTTGAACGCATCTCCCGTATTTGCCGGGGAGCGATCGGCGAGGAATTCACCACGACCACCAACGAGATCCGCTCCGGGATCCCGATGACCCAGGCCATGGAGAATATGGCCGACCGGATCCAGATCGGGGCGATGACCCGTTTCGTGGACGCCATCTGCGTGGCCACCGAACGCGGCACCCCACTGGCCCAGGTGTTGCGGGACCAGGCCCAGGACGTGCGCGACGCGTCGAAGCGCGAACTGATGGAACTGGCCGGGAAACGCGAGGTAAGCATGCTTGCCCCGATCGTATTCGGGATCCTGCCGCTGACCGTTATTTTCGCCGTCTTCCCCGGACTGTCCCTCCTGGAGATGAGCTATTGACCAGATCCCGCACACCCCGACACCTTCGCCCACACCCCGACCCCTGGGAGGAACCGCAATGAAAACCCTGGAACGCGCACTCACCGTCTACCTGCTCACGATCCTGCACCTGCTGCGCCGCGGTTGGGAGAGGATCCTGCCGCGCCTGAAGGAGGACCGCGGTGATGTGCCTGGTTGGGTCATGATTACCCTCATGTCCGCGCTTCTCGTGGCCGCACTGCTGGCGGTGGCCGGACCGCGCCTGCAGGAACTGTTCAACCAGGCCATCGACCGGGTCTCGAATATGAACTAGGACCGAGCATCCGATGTCCAGCAGACCGTCCCCAGCCGATGCCTGCCACCGGGTCGAAATCGAACGCGGTTCGGCGGTGGCGGAATTCGTGATGGTTTCGACCCTGCTGATCGTGCTGGGATTGACGATCATCCAGTTGGCCCTCGTATTGCATGTGCGCAATACCCTGATCGACGCGGCGAGCCACGGGGCGCGCTACGGCGCCCTGGCTAACCGCAGCGTCCAGGACGGTGCCGAACGCACCCGGCTGCTGATCGGCCAGAGCCTGCACTACGGGTTCGCCGACCAAATCAGCGCCACCACAAGCAATGTGGGCGGACATGAACTCGTGGTCGTCACCGTACGCACCCGGGTGCCGTTGTTGGGCCTGGTTCCCAACGGCTGGGAACTGGAATTGACGGGCCAGGCGGTGCGCTATGGCTAGGGCCCCATCCGGACCCGGGCTGCGGAACGCGCGGGAGACTGTGGCGCACGGTGACGCCGAGCGCGGCAGTGCCATCGTCGAATTCATTTTCACCAGCACCCTGGTCCTGATCCCGATGATCTACCTGGTGCTGGCAGCCGGCCAGTTGCAAGCCGCCAGCTATGCGGCGGTCGGGGCCGCGGACCACGCGGCGAAGGTGTTCGCGGCCTCCGGCCAGGCGGCACAGGCCGAGACCAACGCCCGGGATGTGGTGGCGCGTACCCTGGCCGATTTCGGGATCGCCGCCGGCCGCGGCACGACCACCATCGGTTGCGATCCCGGCTGCCTGGAACCGGGCAGTACCGTCAGCGTGTCGGTCAGCATCCAGGTACCGCTGCCCTTCCTGCCCGACGGGTTCGGCGCCTCGGCCTTCAGCGTCGATTCCACCGCGACCCAGAGGGTTGATCGTTTTGGCTAGGACCTGGCCGCTTACACGCCGGGATCCGGCAGCGGAGGACGGGCAGGGACTGGTGCTGGTGATCGGCCTGGTGGCCATCACCTTGCTGACGATCAGCGTGGTCCTGGCCGCCAGCGCCGTCAACCTCAAGGCCCGGCAACTGCTGGCGGCCGCCGACGGGGCGGTGATCGCCGCAGTGGACGAGTTCGAGCTGGTCGATGGGGGAGAAGTCCCGCAGATCCGCCTGGAACCGGACCAGTTGGCCCAGGCGGTGCAACGCTACCTGCTCGATACCCGGGCCGCCACACGGTTCGACAACCTGGGCGTGGGGCAGATCAGGATCATGCCCGACGGGCAGGGTGCCACCATCGAGCTGCGGGCCACCGTGGATCCGCCCATCGTCGGATGGGTCATCCCCGGTGGGATCCCCATCCACGTCGAAGCCAGCGCCCGCACCGTGCTGAGCCGCTGAGGGCGCGTAAAGTGTGATGCGTCCGGCGGTGATGCCGTAGGCTTAGATGATCATGGCTAAAACAGACTTCTCTGCTGAAATACGATCGCTGCGCTCGACATTCGACTCCATCGAGGCCGTTAGCGACGTTGATCGAATCAAGGCCGACATCGTTCTCTTGTCGGAAGAAGCTGGTGCCCCTGACCTGTGGGATGATCCGGCAGCTGCCCAGAAGGTGACCTCCCGACTGTCCCACCGCCAGTCCGAGCTTGAACGCCTGCAACGACTGGCCACCCGGATCGACGATCTGGAAGTGCTGGTTGAACTGGCCGAAATGGAGGACGACGGGGACACCCTGGCCGAAGCCGATCGTGAACTGGTCTCGATCCGCAAGTCCCTGGCAGAACTGGAAATCGTCACATTGCTCAACGGGGAATTCGATTCCCGCGGCGCGGTGGTTACGATCCGCTCGGGCGCCGGTGGTGTCGACGCCGCTGACTTCGCCGAAATGCTGCTGCGCATGTATACCCGCTGGGCCGAAAAACGCGGGTACAAAGCCCGGATCATGGACACCTCCTATGCCGAGGAAGCCGGACTGAAGTCGGCGACTTTCGAGATCGATGCGCCCTATGCCTTCGGCACGCTCTCGGTGGAGGCCGGGACCCACCGCCTGGTGCGCATCTCGCCCTTCGACAACCAGGGCCGTCGCCAGACCTCCTTCGCGGCGGTGGAAGTGGTCCCGCTGATCGCCTCCACCGACAGCATCGAGATCCCCGACGCGGAGATCAAGGTCGACGTGTTCCGTTCCTCGGGACCCGGTGGACAGAGCGTGAACACCACCGACTCCGCGGTACGCATGACCCACATTCCCACCGGCATCGTCGTCTCGATGCAGAACGAGAAGTCGCAGATCCAGAACCGTGCCGCGGCCCTGCGCGTGTTGCAGTCCCGCCTGCTGCTGCTGAAGAAGGAGCAGGAGGACGCGAAGAAGAAGGAACTGGCCGGCGATGTGAAGGCGTCGTGGGGCGATCAGATGCGCTCCTACGTGCTCAACCCGTACCAGATGGTCAAGGACCTGCGGACGGACCACGAAGTGGGTAACACCCAGGCCGTGCTCGACGGGGAAATCGATGACTTCATCGATGCGGGGATCCGTTGGCGCGCCGGGCAACGACGCCCCTCCAACTAGCACACAGCCCCGAAGGCCAACGCCTTCGGGGCATATTTATGCGCTCCTCCGGTAGCCAGTCCGGTGGCCGTACAACTCCACCGGATGTGGAGTCGGCACACACATGCGGTGGCCGGCGGTGCGTCCACAGTTCTCCTCCCGCGGCGCGCAGGTCCTGGACCGACAAGCCGAACTTACGCGGAATCCCCGGGAATCTTGCCTGACACCGTGGTGGGGGAAAGTCCATGGCAGGCCGTTGACCGCGGAAACATCCCCGGCTGCTCACCGGATGGGCTGTTTTGAGGGCCGGTTCATCGCGCTCTCCAGGCTCGAACCCGAGTGCCCGGCGCTGCCCTCGACCCGTGGAACGAGAACCTACCGCTCGCATATATTCGCAATCATGCTAATATCTATTCTTAGTTGGTGAAGTTTGCCAACGATTTACGGAACACTGCGCTGGGATTGATCAAGGCACCCCGGTTGCCAGAAGGCAATTACTCCGCACCCTGCAGGTGCGTTGAGTCGTCAGTGCTCCGCGGGTTCCCGAACCGTTCGCTTCCAGGCTGCCGAGCGTAGCTGCCAGCGCGTCGGGAACGGTCCGACGCGTGTGGCTCCGACGTTCCCGAACCACCGGAGCATTCGCGCCAGCGCCCGGTCGCACCGAGAAGCGGCCAATTCCGCCCTGGGACGCACGTAGCGCTCCCCGGCTTTCCCGCGACCAGGGATGAACGAAACGAATGAGAACCGAACGAAACTTGAGTGATGGGAAGTGGTTAATGAATCCAGGGCTTGTGCGCGTCAGCTGATACTTACTCCTTGTGGTTAACGCCCACGGGAACAGACGTGCAAGACACAGCGCCGGCAGGACCTTGTGGCCGCGGCGCGGATCTCATCACCGTCTATTGAAGGAGGTGGCGCGTGAATAACCCTGAAGCAGTGCAGTTCAGCGCCGTAATCGTTGTTTTACTCTTGTTGTTCTTCTATGGAGGAACCTTCTTTATCTCCACCCGGATCGGAAAAAAGAAGGAAAATGCCGACGGCTACATGACCGCGGGCAACAAAATCGGATTCGGCATTTCCGCGGCCAGTATGACCGCCACCTGGATCTGGGCCTCGTCGATGTATGCCTCGGCCACATCCGGGTACACCTACGGCATCTCCGGGCCCATCCACTATGGCCTGTGGGGCGCGCTGATGATCCTGTTCATCTACCCCTTCGGCAAACGCATCCGCGCGGTGGCCCCACGGGCGCACACCCTGGCCGAGGTCATGCACGCCCGTCACGGCCGTTCCAGCCAGCTGATGCTGGCCGGTTCGAATGTCGTCGGGTCGCTGATCAGCCTGATGTCCAACTTCATCGCCGGTGGCGTATTGATCTCCATGCTCTCGCCGTTCAACTTCATCCAGGGCGTGCTGGCCGTTGCCTCCGGCGTCCTGCTCTACACCTTGTGGTCCGGCTTCCGTGCCTCGGTGCTCACCGACTTCGTCCAGGTCATGGCGATGCTCGGCGCGGTGGCCATCCTCGTCCCGTTCATCTTCTTCGCCGCGGGATTCCCTGCGGCCTTCGAAACCGGCGCAGGCAACCTGACCCCGCAGCAGTCCAACTTCTTCTCCTCCGAGGCCTTCCTCGGCCAGGGCGCACCGTACATTGCGGCGGTGCTGGCCTACGCGATCGGCAACCAGACCATCGCCCAGCGGCTCTTCGCCGTACGCGAGGACCTGATCAAGCCGACCTTCATCACCGCCACCATCGGCTACGGCGCCATGGTCATCGGCGTGGGCATGCTGGGTGTGCTCGCCCTGTACCTGGGATTCGAGCCGACCGGCGGGGACATGAACAACCTGATCCCGGAGATGGCGGCCAGCTACCTGCCCGGCGTGCTGCTGGCGCTGTTCTTCATCATGATCGTCGGTGCGCTGTCCTCCACCGCGGACTCCGATCTGGCCGCGCTGTCATCGATCATGATGGCCGACGTGTACGGCCAGAACGTTGCCGGCAAGGCCAAGGCCGACCCGAAGAAGATGCTGCTGGTAGGGCGTGCAAGCATGGTCGTGGCCACCGCACTGGCCGTCTGCTTCGCCAGCCTGCAGCTGAACATCCTGGACCTGCTGGTCTTCGTCGGTGCCCTGTGGGGCGCACTGGTGTTCCCGGTGCTCGCCAGCTTCTACTGGAAGAAGGTCACCAACAAGGCCTTCACCACCGCGGTACTGGTGGCATTGGCCGTCTTCATCCCGGTGCGCTTCGAACTGATCCCGATCAACAACGTCACGGGCCTGCTCATCGAACTCTTCTCGGTCATCGGCATTGGCGTGGTACTGGGACTGATGAGCTTCGGCTTCTTCGGCCTGCGCGTGGCCAAGATCATCGGTGTTGTGGCCATCCTGGTCAGTGCGCCGTTCGTCTTCGGGTTCCTGCGCGACTACACGACGCTGAGCGCGTCGCTGATCGCCTATGCGGTCAGTACGCTGGTCTGCTACCTCATGTCCTTCCGCTCCACCATGGAGTTCGATTTCTCGGTCATCGCCGAGCGCACCGGGAACTTCGATGTGGAGTCCTCCGCCAGCGCTACCCCGCGAACCACCAACCACCCGGGAGGGAAGTAAATGTCCGTACTTGCACTGACCATCTATGCTCTGATCTGGCCGGTTGTAGTGGCCCTGGTGATGTTCTTCATCGCCCGCGCCTTCCTCAGCGAATGGCGTGAGGCCCGCCGTAACGGCGAGGATCTGGTCTGAGGCCCCGGCACCAACACTGAACCCCCGAAAGCACCGGCCCTGGTGCCTTCGGGGGTTCCGCTTTAACCACGGTCGACCTACGATGAGGCTAACGGAACCGAGTGTTTCGGTTCCACCAGGGCCGGCAAGCGAAGGACGGGACCAATGCTGGATAAGAGCTACGCGAATACCGCCGTCGCCGTGGCGGATATCCGTTCCGGGGCCTCGATCGCGGTCGGAGGATTCGGCCTGAGCGGTAATCCCACGGAGCTGATCAACGCCCTGCTCGATGCCGGGATCGGGGACCTGTCCATCGTGTCCAACAACTGCGGTACCGACGGCAAGGGGCTCGGTGTCCTGCTCGCGGCCCGGCGAATCAGCAGGATCACGGCCAGCTACGTCGGGGAGAACAAGGAATTCGAACGCCAATACCTGCGCGGGGAACTGGAAGTCGAGCTCACACCGCAGGGCACGCTGGCCGAGAAGCTGCGCGCCGGCGGCTCGGGGATCCCTGCCTTCTTCACCCGCACCGGGGTCGGCACCTTGGTCGCCGATGGCGGGCTGCCGCAGAAGTACGCCGACGACGGCAGCGTGCTCAAGGCCAGCGAGGCCAAGGAAGTGAGGACCATCGACTTTGCCGGGGAAAGGCAACAGTATGTCCTGGAGCACTCGATCGTCACGGACTATGCCCTGGTGCATGCGGCCCTGGGGGACACCCATGGGAATCTGGTCTTCAACAAGGCGGCCAGGCAGTTTTCCGTTCCCGCCGCGATGGCCGGGCGGATCTGCATCGCGCAGGTCGAAGAACTGGTCCCCGCCGGTGAACTGGATCCGGCCCAGGTACATCTTCCCGGGGTGTTCGTGCACCGCATCGTCGAGGTCGGCAAGCAGCATCCCAAACCCATTGAACGACGCACCACCCGTGGGTCGCAGCAGCAGTGAAAGGGCGTGAATAGTCATGGCGTGGACCCGTGAGCAAATGGCCGCCCGTGCGGCAGCCGAACTGACCGAAGGGGCCTACGTGAACCTGGGTATCGGCATGCCGACGCTCGTGCCCAACCACCTGCCACCGGGCGTCGACGTGGTGCTGCAATCCGAGAACGGCATCCTGGGGGTGGGCCCGTATCCCACCGAGTCGGAGGTGGACCCGGATCTGATCAATGCCGGAAAGGAAACCGTCACGGTGCTGCCCGGCGCCAGCTATTTCGATTCGGCCACCAGCTTCGCGATGATCCGCGGCGGAAAGATCGATGTGGCGATTCTCGGGGCCATGCAGGTCTCCGAAACCGGGGATCTTGCCAATTGGATGATCCCCGGCAAAATGGTCAAGGGAATGGGCGGGGCAATGGACCTGGTGCACGGGGCCAAACGGGTGATTGTTCTCATGGAGCACAACGCCCGGGACGGCAGCGCCAAGCTGGTCACGCGCTGCACCCTGCCGATCACGGGGCTGGGCGTGGTCCAGCGGATCATCACGGATCTCGGGGTTTTCGATGTAACCGCCCACGGACTTGAGGTGATCGAATTGGCCGACGAGGTGTCCCTGGCACAGGTCAAGGAGCTGACCGGGGCCACAATCCTCTCCTGACCAGTGCCGGCAGTGCGGTCGGCGAATGCACCCGCAGACTGTGTAGCGGCCATGAATCGGGCAACACGCCTGCCAATTAGGGCAGATGGGCAGCGCTCGCCGATAGGGTTTCACTTAACTGGTGCACGCTCACACACGGTTTCCCCCTTAGCGAGTGTGCGTCGCGCCCCACTGTTAGCTAGCGATTGAAGACATGATTAAATTCGAAAATGTCTCGATGGTCTATGAGACAAAGCAGGGTAACGCCGCTTTGCGTGATGTGAGCATCGAGATTGACCGAGGAGAATTCGCATTCCTGGTCGGTGAATCCGGATCCGGCAAGTCAACCTTCCTGAGCCTGGTTCTGCGCGAAAAGCGCTCCAGCGCCGGAGCGGTTTACGTCGCCGGTCAGAACCTTAACCGCATCCCCAGCTGGCGTGTCCCCAAACTTCGCCGCGACATAGGCTTCGTCTTCCAGGACTTCCGGCTGTTGCGTGAACGCACGGTGTTCGACAACGTCGCCTTCGCCATGGAGGTCATCGGTGCGTCACGTAACCAGATCCGCGAACGGGTCCCCGAGGCGTTGAAGTTGGTGGGGCTGCAGGACAAGGCCCGGCGCAAGCCCACCGAGCTCTCCGGTGGTGAACAACAGCGTGTGGGCATCGCCCGCGCTATCGTGAACAAGCCGTCGATCCTGCTGGCCGACGAACCCACGGGCAACCTGGACCGCAAGAACAGCCTGGATGTCATGAACGTGCTCGATCGCATCAACCAGAACGGCACCACCGTGCTGATGGCCACCCATGCCCATGAATTGGTCAGCGACTACAAACGCCGCGTCATCGAATTGCGCAAGGGAGAAGTGATCCGCGATGAATCAGGTGGTTCCTACATGCCGATGACCACCGTGATCAAGCAGGACGGCTCCCGTGAGGTGCACTTCGGCAACGCGGAGGGACCGGCCGCCGATGATACGCCGGCCACCGCGGAGGAGCCAACGGCGACCGAGACGAAGGGCAACGACCAGTGAGGCCAGGATTCATCCTCCGCGAGGCGGGAAAGAGCCTCAAGCAGAACATCGTCATGGTGGTCTCGGTGGTATTGGTGACCTTTGTGTCGCTGACTTTCGTCGGCGCCTCGGTGCTGCTGCAGATGCAGATCAACCAGATGAAGGGCTACTGGTACGACCGGATGGAAGTCGCAGTGTTCCTGTGCGATTCCAATTCCCAGGAACTGAACTGCGCCGGTGAAGCGGTAACCGACGAACAGCGGCAGAACATCGAATCGATGCTTGCCAGCGACGACCTCGCACCGTACATCAAGGAATTCGCCTACGAGTCCAAGTCCGAGGCCTTCAACCACTTCCAGGAACAGTTCGAGAACTCGCCGCTGCTCAACCAGTTGCAGGAAGGCCAGCTGCCCGAGTCCTTCCGCATCGCGCTGAACGACCCGGAAAAATATCCGGTGATCAACGAGACCTTCTCCACGATCCCGGGGGTCGAATCCGTCATCGACCAGCGCGACCTGCTCGAGAAGGTGTTCCAACTGGTTCGCGTGGCGTCCGCATCGGCGGCAGTGGTCGCCGGGGTCATGATCGTGTGTGCCGTGCTGCTCACCGGTACCACCATCCAGCTCTCGGCCATGCATCGACGGTTGGAGACCACCATCATGCGACTGGTGGGGGCGTCGAAAACCTCCATCCAACTGCCCTTCATCATTGAAGGGGTGATCGCCGCGGTGATCGGCAGCCTGCTGGCCTCGGGCACCTTGTGGCTGCTGATGAAGTTCCTGGTCCAGGACAAGCTGGCCAACGACAACCTCGGGGTGGCGTTCATCTCCACCAGCGAAGTCCTGCTTGTAGCACCTGGACTGTTGCTGATAGGTATCATTTTGGCAACAATTTCATCAGTGGTAACGTTGAAGCGTTACCTGAAGGTCTAGTGGACCGCCGGTCGAACCCTAGGGTGCCCGTCATTACTCTCAGTAAGGAGCACTATGCTGTCTCACGCGGTGCGAAGTAAGTTTCTCCGCGCGGCCATCGGTGGCGCTCTGGCACTGACACTGGTGGTTCCGGCTACCCTCGTGGCTGCCGACGAGCTCGATGAGCGCAAGAAACAGGTCGAACAGAACATCGATTCGCTGGAGCAGGATATGGAAATCCTGGATGCGGACATCCTGGAAACCGACCGGCAGCTGCGTGAACAGCAAAACAGACTGCCCCAGCTCGAGCAGGCCCTGGCGGATGCGCGAAGCCGCGTCGCCAATGCCCAGGCCACCGTCGCCGATCTCAACGACCGGCTGATTTCCGCGCAGTCCACCCGCGACCAGCTGGCAGCGGACATCGAGGCGAACGCGCAGAAGCTGAAGGAAACCGAGACCACGATCTCGCAGATCGCTTCCGAAGCCTATAAACGCGGAGGAATGTCCAACGGCCTGGACATGATCCTGAACATCGAATCGGCCACGGACATCGCCGATGGCATCACCCTGGCATCCAAGGCCCTGCAGTCGCAAAACAGTGTTTACAACGATTTGGCCCAGCAACAGGCCGCCGATGAAAACAACAGGGTGCGTCTGGCGGCGGTTGAGAAACAGATCGCGTCCCTGAAATCCGAGGCCGAAGCAGCCCTGGCGCAGGAGGAGATCGCACGCGACGAGGCCGCATCGCACAAGGCCGAACTGGACCAGCTGATCGCCAGCACCGAGGCGTTGAGCAGCAAGCTCGAGGCCGAAAAGCCGAGGATCCAGCAGAGACTGGCCACCCAGGAGCAGGAATACGCCTCGGTTAACGCGCAGATCAAGGAACGCCAGGAACGGCTGATCCGCGAGGCCGAGGAGCGTAAGAAACGCGAGGAGGAGGCCGAGCGCAAGCGCCAGGCCGAAGCCAAGGCGAAATGGGAAGCCGAGCAGAAGGCCAAGGAAGAGGAAGCCAAGCGCAAGGCCCAGGACGAGGGCAAGAAGACAACCTACAAGCGCCCGACCTACACCGCTCCGGAAACCAAAACCGTGGCCGAGCCCAGCAGCTGGGGGTTGATCAAACCGGTGAACAGCGGGCGTCTCACCTCTGGCTTCGGCTGGCGTCCAACCCCGGCAGGGACCATCGACTACGGTGGACGCGGCGGTTACGTGCACGCCGGAATCGACTGGGGCTTCGGCGGACAGTGCGGTGCACCCATCCGGGCGGCTGCCGACGGCGAAGTCTGGATGGCGGGTTGGGGAGGTTCCTCCGGCAACAAGGTCACCGTTTCCCACGGTGTGGTCAAGGGCAAGGCCCTGGCCACGAACTACCACCACATGTCCCGTGTGGCCGCCAGTGTCGGACAGAAGGTCAAGCAGGGGCAGGTCATCGGCTATGTGGGGACCACCGGCAACTCCACCGGATGCCACCTGCACTTCGAAACAATCATCAACGGCCAAGCCGTGAACCCATTGGGACTTCTCTAGCGGTAGACTGGTTCCTTGTGCGCCACCAATTCGGGCGTATGAAGCTAGGAGTGCCATGGCTAAGAAGAATCAAGTAGACAAGGTCATTGCCAGCAACCGCAAGGCTAGGCATGATTTCGAGATCCTCGATACCTACGAGGCCGGGATGGTGTTGACCGGAACCGAGGTCAAGTCGCTACGCGAAGGCAAGGCCTCGCTGGTGGACGGGTTCGGCCAGTTCTACCGTGATGAGCTGTACATCGAGAACCTCTACATCCCGGAGTACCTGAACGGTTCGTGGACGAACCACGCCGCCAGACGTCGCCGCAAGCTGCTGCTGCACCGCCAGGAGCTGTTGAAGATCGAACGCAAGATCTCCGAGGCGGGATTGACCGTGGTGCCGTTGAGCTTGTACTTCAAGGATGGCCGGGCGAAGCTGGAAATCGGGGTTGCGCGTGGAAAGCGCGAGTTCGATAAGCGGCAGACACTACGGGAGAAGCAGGACAACCGCGAGGCGCAGCGCGCGATGCGTGAACGCAACCGGCGTTCGGGGTGATCCGGGACATGCCCATTGGGAATCCGAAGCCCGGTGGGATATGATGGAATATCGCATCAATTGGTGCAGTTGTCCTTGGGAGATCAAGGGTTGACAACAAAATACGGGGATGATCGGTTTCGACGGTGTGAGTCGCGACAGATGAAGCGGGCCGAGGATGCAAAGTTATCTCGTAAACGCTCTTTGCAAAACAATAAGTGCCGAATCAAAGCGCACTGACTTCGCTCTCGCTGCCTAAGCAGCCAGACAGTCCGTTAGCCAGGGGTTGCTATCGCCCCTGATCCTAACGTCATTTAGGTAGCCACTGCGGTGGATGAACGTTACCGGCGTTCACCGCACAATTTAGGTAACTGTGCCTGGACCAGCCACATGTTTGCGTGATGGCTGAGGCAGAGAAAATCCACAGCAAACTGCGCCCGGAGAAGACCTGGCAACACCACAGCGGACGGGAGTTCAATTCTCCCCATCTCCACGAATTGCCCCGGCCCCAATGGGCCGGGGCTTTTCCATGCCCGCATCCGGCGGCCACGACTACATTCCGGGATCGAACCCGGCCTATGATGGTAACGACGAAACGACTTGGGGAGGCACATGTGAAGAAGGCTAGCGGTTCGGTGCTGATCATGCTGTTGTTCCTGGTTGTAGCCGTCGGAGGTGCCGGCGCCCTGGCCATCGGCGGTATCAACATGGTGCAACGGGCCGTGGGTGCGCATACCGAGGAGGCCCGCCAACTGGCCGCCGAACAGGGAACAGCGCAGCGTCCGACCGGGGGATCCGCGACGCCGGACCGGCCCACGGTGGCCGCAGCGGGCATCCCCGACGCCGATCGCCAGGCGTGGGCCGACGCGAAGGTCGGCCAATGGCTGGCGGCCTACGGCGATGACTCGCTCGCCGACCTCACCGAGCCCTACCGGCATGTGGAGGCGTGGCTGTCCCCGGTGGAGGGTGAACTGGAACTGCTGACCAGCAGCCAGAAGGTCGATGACGGCGGGGACCTGTTGAAGATCGCACGGGAGGTCATGAACCGCCTGGCGGCCGCGGACCAGAGCCTGGAGGCGGTCACCGTTTCCACCAGCGACGGAACCCTCAGCGAGACCGTTGAACGTTAGCCGAAGCGGTGTCGCAGGCTCGCAGTCACCGTGCGGAAGCCATAGACTAGGCAGTGCGTGAAATGTTCAGGAACTGTGCCGAAGTGGAGTGGGAATAGAAGCGATGGGTATGAAGAAGTCCTCGCAGGTGTCACCTGGTCTTACGGCAACCTATGCGACGGTGTCCTTCATCCTCGAAGTCGGCCTGCTGGTGGCTGCCGGGTTCACCGCGTTGACCTACCTGCCGTTTGCGCCTTTGGTTTCGGCGCTGATCGTGGTGATCCCGTTGCTGCTGATCTGGTCGCTGGTGCTCTCACCCAAGGCCAGGGTGAGGTTGCGCCTGCGGACCCGCCTGGTCCTGATCCATCTCGTCTACGTGGCCGGCAGCTACGCCCTGTGGCTGAGCATCGCCCACAACGGTTCCACGCAGTACCTGTTCTGGCCGGCCATCATGTTGGGGCTCGGTGTGCTGAGCATGCTGCTGGTGCTGGTCACCGGTGGTCGGATCGTTCCGCACCCGCGGGCCGAGCGCAAGGCGATGTCCACCGCAACGGTTGGCAACGCGGACGGCGCGAACAGCCACGCCGGATCGGGCCCGAGCACCCGGCCCCGCGGCCGCAGGGCGGCCCGCTAGGGGCAACCGGTCAATCCCGCCGCTAGCCGATCAGGTTTCCGGCGGTGAATCCGAGCATCCCGGCGGCCAGTCCGAGGACCAGGGTGCCCAGCAGGTAGCATACGCCGCGGCTGGGTTGCCGGGTGGCGAGGGCATGGACCCCGACGAATAGCGTGCTGACGGTGCTCAGTGAACCGCATAATCCCGTGGCCAGCAGCCACGCCCACCGTCCATCCCACCCCCGGTGGGACCAGGAGCGCGGATGCACGTCGATCGCGTGCTGCCGTGCATAGCCGATGACCAGCCCCAGGAGCACGGTGCCGATGAGGTTGGCCAGCAGGATCCCGATGGGCCATCCGGCCCACGGGCTCGCACCGGTCACCGGTCGGGGTTGGAATCCGCGCTCCAGCAGCAGGCGCACTACCGCACCCAGGGCCCCTGCCCCCATGAGCAGCCAGATCATTGCCCGCCCCCGCTCCGCAGCCAGTGGCGGGTCAGCTTGCCGGTGGCATGTACCGCGGCCAGGCAGAGCACAACGGTGAGTAGCAGGTAGGCAATGTACTGCCATGCCGGCAGCTGCACGAACAACAGCATGATGGTCGAGAACGTGGTGAAGGCCCCACAGAACCCGGTGCCGAATCCCACCCGGAACAACTCTCCCATCGGACGGCAGCTGGCATAGCTGCCGACGGCGGCCAGCAGGATACATCCCACGATATTGATCCCCAGGGTGGTCCACGCCCACGGGCCCTCGGGCACTGCCATCGACAGCCAGCCGCGGGCTCCGGTCCCCACTGCGCCGCCGACGGCGACGGCAAGGATCCCGGCGGCGCCGATCCGCCGGGAAGCAGGAGTCGTGCGGTCGCTCAATGGCTGCCCAACCGCGTAGTGCCGGGTGTGGCCCCGGTGGCGGGCGGGCGCATCAGCTGTCACTGACCCAGATCATCGACGCCTCGATGGCATCGAGCCGGTGGGGCAGGGTGATCCGCGTCCCGGGCAGCAGGCCGCGCCGGGCCGCGGCACGCAGGAACGCCGGATCCTCGTCGCTGATGCGCACGATGAGCGCACTGCTGCCGGTGTAGCGGTCCAGCCGGATGGCGGTGGGCGCCGGAGCGTGGCCGGAGGCGTCGGGGATCCGGTCCCCGTGCGGATCCGATTGCGGGTAGCCCAACCGGGCCTCCAGCGCGTCGATGAAACGTTCGGAGACGGTGTGTTCCAGGCGTTCGGCCTCGTCGTGCACCTCGTCCCAGCTGTAGCCCAGCTCGCGGCACAGGAAGGTCTCGATCAGCCGGTGGCGGCGTACCACCTTCACCGCGGCCCGGTACCCTGCGGGGCTGAGGCTGATGGCCCCGCGCGGCACGAACCGCACCAGGGACTTGCCCGCGAGCTTGCGCACCATGGCGGTGACCGAGGCGGGGGACAGGCCCAGCTGGTCGGCCAGTTCCCCGGTATAGACCGGGTGGGAGTCCCATTCGCCGAGCAGGTACAGCGCCTTGAGGTAGTCCTCCTCGCTGCTGCTCAGCTGCTGCGGGATGCCGGACATGCTAACCGCGCAGGTAGGGCAGGATGGCCGGGTGCAGCAGCCCGTTGCTGGCCAGCGCATTGCCCCCCGAGCAGCCTTCCACCCCGTCGATGGAGGTGAACCGGCCGCCGGCCTCGCGCACCACCGGTACCAACGCGGCCATGTCGTAGAGCTCGAGTTCGGGTTCGAAGGCCGCATCCAGGGCGCCCTCGGCCAGCAGCATGTAGCTGAAGAAATCGCCGTAGGCGCGGGTGCGCCAGACCGTGTCGAACAGTTCCAGCAGTTTCCCGCGGCGGCCCAGCTGTTTCCAGCCGCCCAGCGAGGCGTAGGACAGCGAGGCATCGGCCAATGCGGAGACCTGGGAGACCGCCAGTCGGCGCGGTTCAGCCAACCCCGGTTCGGTGGCCCAGGCCCCCTGCCCGGTGGCCGCGAACCAGCGGCGGCCCAGGGCCGGGGCGGAGACCACCCCGAGCACCGGCTCGTCGTCGATGGTCAGCGAAATCAGGGTGGCCCAGACCGGGACCTTGCGCACGAAGTTCTTGGTCCCGTCGATCGGGTCGATCACCCAGCGCCGGGCACCGGTACCGTGCACCCCGAATTCCTCGCCGAGCACCGAGTCGGACGGGCGGTGGGCGGCCAGCTCGGCCAGGATCAGCTCCTCCGCCCCGCGGTCCGCGTCGGATACCGGGGTCATATCCGGTTTGGTTTCCACCCGCAGGTTGTTCGAGTGGTAGCGCGACAGGGTCAGCGCATCGACCTTGTCGGCCAGGCCGAGGGCGAATTCCAGGTCCTGATCCAGGGTGTGGTTCATGGTGGGTGCGGTGCTACAGGGCACCGAGCTCCTTTTCGTGGGTGGTTTCGCCGGTGCCGACCAGCCGGCGGTAGGAGGCCAGCCGGGCGGCGGCGGAGGCGGGGGATTCGGGGGAGGAAGCCCAGGCTTCCAACGCGCATCCGGGTGTCTGTTCCAGGTGCGTGCACCCGCGCGGGCAGCCGGTGGCGACCTCGGCCAGTTCCTCGAAGGCGGCCAGGATCTGCTCGTGGTCCACCAGCCCCAGCCCGAAGGAGCGGATGCCGGGGGTGTCGATGAGCCAGCTGCCCGGGGTGCCGGGGATGCGCAGGGCCAGCGCGTTGGAGGACGTGTGCCGGCCCCGGCCGGTGACCGCGTTGACCCCGCCGGTGGCTCGTTGCGCGCCGGTCAGGGCGTTGACCAGGGTGGACTTTCCCACCCCGGAGTGGCCCAGGACCACCGAAACCCGCCCGGCGAGCAGTTGGCGCAGCTGGCCCAACGCGACCGGGTCCAACCGGGCGCTGGAACCATCGGCCCCGCGCGCGTCGATGCCCGCGTCGTCGGCGGTGGTGCGGGAGATGACCACCGGGAAGTCCAGCCCCTGGTAGTGGGCCAGGAAGGTGTCCGGGTCGGTGACATCGGCCTTGGTCACGCACAAGACCGGGTCGATGCCCGCGTCGTAGGCGGCCACCAGGGCGCGGTCGACGAAACCGGTGCGCGGTTCGGGGTTCGCGGCGGCCACCACGATCACCAGCTGGTCCACATTGGCCACCACCACCCGTTCGGTGGCGTCGGTGTCATCGGCGCTGCGGCGCAGCAGCGTGCGGCGTTCCTCGATGCGCACCAGCCGGGCCAGGGTGTCGGGCTGGCCGGAGGTGTCCCCGACCAGCGCCACCAGGTCCCCGGGGACGATGGCCTGGCGGTGCAGCTCCCGGGCCCGGGCGGCCACCACCACGCGTTCGCCGGCCGTGTCCTCGTCCAGGATCGCGGTGTATCGGCCGCGGTCCACGGTGATCACCCGCCCGATCACCGCCTTGTCGTAGGCCGGGCGTTCCTTGGTCCGTGGCCTGCTGCCGCGCTTGTTCGGACGGATGCGCACATCGGATTCGTCCCAGTCGCGGTAGTTGCTCATGCGCCGCGCTCCGCGGTGCCCGGGCCGGTCGGGATCGCGGCGGTGTCCACCATGTCTTGCCACATGGCGGGGAAGTCGGGCATGGTCTTGGCGGTGGTGGCGATATTCTCCACCCGCACCCCGGAGATGGCCAATCCCAGGATCGCCCCGGCGGTGGCCATCCGGTGGTCCTCGTAGCTGAGCAGGTCCGCGGCCCGGCGTGGGCCCGGGACGATGTCCAGGCTGTCCTCGGTGGCATTGACCGTTACGCCGATGCGGCCCAGTTCACGCTGCAGGGCATCGAGCCGGTCCGTTTCGTGCCCGCGCAGGTGCCCGATGCCGGTCAGCTTGCTTGGCCCATCGGCCAGGGCGCACAGCGCGGCCAGCGTCGGGGTCAGCTCGGCGGCATCGGCGTAGTCGAGGGGCTTGATGCGCCCGGTACCGCGCACGGTGAGCACCGAATCCGCGCCGAGCTGCACCTCGGCGCCCATCGCCCGGAGGATCCCGGTCCAGCGCCCGCCGATCTGCGTGGTGTGTTCCGGCCAGTGCGGCACCCGCACGGTACCGCCGGTGACCAGCGCGGCGGCCAGGAACGGCCCGGCATTGGACAGGTCCGGTTCGACGGTGACGGTGAAGGCCGGCACCTTGGTGTGCGGGATGCTCCAGCCGCGTCCGTCGTCGGCGGTGGTGACCGGCACACCCAGTTCGCGCAGCGTGGCCACGGTCATCTCGATGTGCTCGGGGCTGGCCACCGGCCCGTCGGCGGCACGCAATACCAGCCCGCCGGGCAACCCCGGAGCGGCCAGCAGCATCGCGGAGATGAACTGCGAGGAAGAGGAGGCGTCGATCAGCAGCTCGTCGCGTGGAACCAGGGTGGCGGGGTTGATGGTGAAGGGCAGGAAACCGGCCTCGTTGCCGTAGCCGACCTGGACCCCCAGTCCCTCCAGCGCGTCCAGCACCGGCTTCATCGGGCGCACCCGCGCCCCGGCATCGCCGTCGAACCCGACCCTGGTGCCCAGGGCGGCGGCCAGCGCCGGCACGAAACGCATCACGGTGCCGGCCAGGCCGCAGTCGATATGCAACGGCCCGGACTTCGGCAGCGCCGGCGGGGTCAGCTGCACGGTGGTGGAACCGTCCTGGTGGTTCTCGCGCACGATCCGCGCACCGAGCGCGGCCAGCGCGCTGAGCATCAGTTCGCTGTCCCGGCTGATCAGGGTGTTGTGGATGGTGCACGGCCCGTCGGCCAGGGCTGCAAGGACCAGGTACCGGTTGGTCAGCGACTTCGACGCGGGCACCAGCACGGTGGCGTCGATCGGTGCGGCGGGTGTCGGGGCATCCCACATCGGGTGTTCGCTTTGGTTGGCCGGCACGGTGTTGATGGCACTTCCTCCAGTTGGACCTTACGGGCACGGCACGGGTTGCGGGCCCTAGCAGAATCCTACCGTGGGGCGCGGGAATTATCTTGTGTGCGACGGCGTTGTAACGGGTGTGAGCACACGGGAAGGAACCATGGGAACCACTGCATGCGTCGGGCCACCGTTGGCGGCCGGAACCGAAATCCCGGCCGACCGCGTAGACTGGGCCGTGATGACCGAGCACATTGCGGGTTCGAACACACCCGACCCCACCCAGGAGACCGACGCGCAGCGCCGCGAGCGTTTCGAGCGCGACGCCATGGTCTACGTCGACCAGCTCTACTCGGCCGCGCTGCGCATGGCACGCAACCCGGCCGATGCCGAGGACCTGGTCCAGGAGGCGTACACCAAGGCGTATTCCGCCTTCCACCAGTACAAGCCCGGGACCAATCTGAAGGCCTGGTTGTACCGGATCCTGACCAACACCTACATCAACCTGTACCGCAAGCGCCAGCGCGAGCCGCTGCGCACCTCCACGGACACCGTCGAGGACTGGCAGATGGCCCAGGCTGCCGAACACACCCCCACCGGGTTGCGGTCGGCCGAGACCGTGGCATTGGACCGCTTGCCGGATTCCGATGTGAAGGCCGCGCTGCAGGCCATCGGCGAGGACTTCCGGTTGGCCGTCTACTTCGTGGATGTGGAGGGTTTCAGCTACAAGGAAGCGGCCGAGATCCTGGGTGTGCCCATCGGGACGGTCATGTCCCGGCTGCACCGCGGACGGAAGAACCTGCGTGAACTGCTGGCCGACTACGCCAAGGACCGGGGACTCTCGGCGGCCAAGACCAAGGGAGGAGCGAAGTAACATGGACTGTCATTCACTGGGCGACTGCGCCGATTCCCGCTTGGTGCGGATCTACAACTACCTCGACGGGGCGCTGACCCTGGAGGACATCAAGGACGTCAAGCGGCACCTGGAACACTGCCCGGAATGCACCGAGCAGTACGACCTGGAATGCATCATCCGTTCGGTGGTGCGCCGCAGCTGCCAGGAACACGCCCCGAACCAGCTCAAGGACAAGATCATGGTGCGCATCTCGCAGATCCGCATCGAGTCCGGGCACTAGCCGCCGTCACCGGCGGTGCAACACGAATCCCCGGATCCCCCGTGCCGGCCGGCACGGGGGATCCGGGGATTTGCCTAGGTGTTGGGACGCTTACCGTGGTTTGCCGCGCGCTTGCGGCGGTCCTTGCGCTTACGTGAACGCTTCGACATCGTGCCTCCTGGGGGGTCGACTTGATCCACTGCAACAGTGGACGAACGCGGTGAGCGGTTCACCACCAAGTCTTTCACAACAGTGTGACGTTTGTCGCACCTGCGGCGCTGTTTACGCCGCGGGCTAAGAGTCGGCCGGTTCGGGCAGTTCCATCCAGTTGTACCAGCCGCGGTGCAGCACCAGCCAGGCCATCAGCCCGTACCCGGCCTGTCCGGGCACCCCGCCGTTGGCGTTCAGGTCGGCGCGCCACTGGGTGTGCGAGCGCAACGGGGTGAAGGTGTCGATGTAGTGGTGGTTGCGGCGCAGCGCCACATCGGCGAAGATGCGGTTCAGTTCGGCGACCTTCTCGTTGCGGGCGTCATCCAGTCCCGGTGCGGGGCCCACCAGCAGCGCCTTGATGGACATCTGGCTGGCCGAGTCCAGGATGTTGGCCAGGTTCAGCCGGCTGCGCGCGGTGGACACCTCCAGGTCCACGTCGCGGTCGGACAGTGCGATCACCAGGCGGTTTTCCACCATGTCCCCGAATCGTCGGCTGGCTTCACCCAGCCAGCGTTCGGCCAGCGCCTCGGAGCCTTCGGCCGGTGCTGCCAGCACATAGGACTGCAGGCGCAGTGCGGGATCCTGGGTGCGGGCCAGGACCCGGCCAAACCAGCCCAGGGCCCGGGGATCACCATGTCCGGCCAGCAGCTCGTCGCCGATTGCGGTGATGCGGATGGTGCGTAACTCCAACAGGTGACCTTTCGTATGCCGGATACTTAGACCCTTACCTTAGCAGTGCAGGGCGGTCGATCCCGGGTATTTGGCCCGTGGTGGGGGCCACCCCGGGCGGCGGTGGACGGGCTGCCGGGGGTTAAACGCACCAGCGCCGGACCCGGCGCATTCCCCACCATGGTGGACGGGGATGCCGCGGGAACCGGCGCTGGTCACTGGCTTTAGCGGGCGAAGGCCTGCTGCAGCAATACGGCCTGCTCGGCCTCGTGGCGCTTGGAGGTACCGGCGCTGGTGGCAGCCGATGCCGGCCGGGAGACCAGCGACACCTTCCGCTGCAGCTCGGTGGCCACGTTCAGCGCGAAGAACGGCCATGGGCCCTGGTTGGCAGGTTCATCCTGCACCCAGCTGACCGTGGCGTTCGGGTACTTGGCCAGCTCGGCGGCGATCTGCTCGGTCGGGGCCGGGTAGAGCTGCTCGACACGGATGATCGCGGTCTTCTCGTCCTTGGCCTTGGTCCGGGTGGACAGCAGGTCGTAGTAGAGGCGACCGGAGACCAGCAGCACCTTGTCCACCGCGGCGGCGTTGGGGATCGACTCGTCGCCGATCACCTCGCGGAAACCACCGGTGGTGAAGTCCTCCACGTTGGTGGCGGCGGCCTTCAGGCGCAGCAGCTGCTTCGGGGTGAAGACGATCAGCGGCTTGCGCGGACGGGCGTAGGCCTGGCGGCGCAACAGGTGGAAGTGGTTGGCGCCGTTGGACGGCTGGGCCACGACCATGTTGTTTTCCGCGCACATCTGCAGGAAGCGTTCGATGCGGGCGCTGGAGTGATCCGGGCCCTGCCCCTCGTAGCCGTGCGGCAGCAGCATCACCAGGGAGGAGGACTGCGACCACTTCTGCTCGGCCGAGGAGATGAACTCGTCGATCACCGTCTGCGCGCCGTTGACGAAGTCGCCGAACTGCGCTTCCCACATCACCAGGGCATCCGGGCGCTCCACCGAGTACCCGTACTCGAAGCCCAGGGCCGCGTATTCGCTCAGCAGCGAGTCGTAGATCCAGATCGGGGCCTGGTCCTCGCCCAGGTGGTTCAGCGGGTACCACTCATCGTCGTTGAGCCGGTCGTGGAACATCGAATGGCGCTGCACGAAGGTGCCGCGGCGCGAGTCCTGGCCGGCCAGGCGTACCGGCACACCCTCCATGGACAGCGAACCGATGGCCGCCAGTTCGGCGAAGCCCCAGTCGATACCGCCCTCGCGGCTCATCTTCTCCCGGCGCTCAAGCAGCGACTTGAGCTTGTTGTGCACGTTGAAGCCCTCGGGGATGGCCAGGTGGGCTTCGCCGATGTGCGCCAGGGTCTGCGCCGAGATCGCGCTCGGGCGGGCGGCATCGCGGGTCAGCTCGTCCTCGGCCTGGGCGAACGGCTTCTCCAGGTCGTTGATGGTCGAACCCGGGGTGACGATCGGGATCGGCGAGGTCTGCGCGGCGTGGGTCTCGGAGAAGATCCGCTCCAGCGACCCGCGGTACTCGGCCAGCGCGTTGTCGGCCTCCTCCTGGGTGATATCCCCACGACCCACCAGCGCCTCGGTGTACAGCTTGCGGGTCGAGCGCTTGGCCTCGATCAGGTTGTACATCATCGGCTGGGTCATCGACGGGTCGTCGCCCTCGTTGTGACCGCGGCGGCGGTAGCAGATCAGGTCGATGACCACGTCCTTGCCGAACTTCTGGCGGTACTCGAACGCCAGTTGGCCGGCGCGCACCACGTCCTCGGGATCGTCCCCGTTGACGTGGAAGACCGGGGCCTGCACGGCACGGGCCACATCGGTGGAGTACTCGCTGGAGCGCGAGGAGCTCGGCGCGGTGGTGAAGCCGATCTGGTTGTTCACGATCACGTGGATCGTGCCGCCGGTGCGGTAACCCGGCAGCTGGCTCATGGCCAGGACCTCGGAGACCACACCCTGCCCGGCAAACGCGGCATCGCCGTGTACCAGCAGCGGCAGCACGGTGCCGGAGGAGCCCAAACGGTCCAGCTTGGCACGGGTGATGCCCTCCAGCACCGGGT
The DNA here is from genome assembly GCF_026107515.2 of Glutamicibacter sp. MNS18. Classification (GTDB taxonomy): domain Bacteria; phylum Actinomycetota; class Actinomycetes; order Actinomycetales; family Micrococcaceae; genus Glutamicibacter. Next base: position 86,217 of record NZ_JAPCHW010000016.1, read on the forward strand.
CCACCGCTTCCAGGTGCGACGGGTTGGCCGCCAGGTACACCTTGGTCTGGTTCCCGGCATCCGAGGTGTAGGACCCCTCGGTGCCCAGGTGGTACTTCACGTCACCCGAACCCTGCACCGAGCCCGGGGTGGCGGTCCCCTCGAATTCGCGGAAGACCTGGGCGTAGGTCTTGCCGGCGATGTTGGTCAGCACGTTCAACCGGCCACGGTGGGCCATGCCGATGGCCACCTCGTCCAGGTGCTCGTCCGCGGCGTCGGAGATGATCGCATCCAACAGCGGAATCAGCGACTCGCCGCCTTCCAGCGAGAAGCGTTTCTGCCCGACGAACTTGGTCTGCAGGAAGGTCTCGAAGGCCTCCGCGGCGTTGAGCTTGGACAGGATCCGCTTCTGCTCCTCGCGGCTCGGCTTGCGGTACGGGGTTTCCAGCTTCTCCTGGAACCACTCGCGCTCGGCCGGTTCCTGCAGGTGCATGTACTCGATGCCGGTGGTGCGGCAGTACGCATCGCGCAGCACACCGAGGATGTCACGCAGCAGCATCCGGTCCTTGCCGCCCAGCCCGCCGGTGACCCATTCGCGGTCCAGGTCCCACAGGGTCAGCCCGTAGGTCTTGATGTCCAGGTCCGGGTGCTTGCGCTGGACGTATTCCAGCGGGTTGATATCGGCCATCAGGTGCCCGCGCACCCGGTAGGCGTGGATCAGGTGCTGGATCCGGGCGACCTTGTTGACCTGCAACTCGATGTCGACCTGGTTGTCCACGGCCCAGCGCACCGGCTCGTACGGGATGCGCAGCTGCTCGAAGATCTCGTCGTAGAAGCCCTGCTCACCGAGCAGCAGCGATTCGACCAGCTTCAGGAACTCGCCGGACCCTGCACCCTGGATGACACGGTGGTCGTAGGTGCTGGTCAGCGTGATGTGCTTGCCGATGCCCAGCGAGGCCACGGTCTTCTCCGCGGCACCACGGTATTCGGCCGGGTACTCCAGGGCACCGACACCGATGATCGCGGCCTGGCCCTTGGACAGCCGGGGCACCGAGTGCACGGTGCCGATGCCGCCGGGGTTGGTCAGCGAGACGGTGGTACCGGCGTAGTCGTCGGCGGTGAGCTTGTTGGCCCGCGCCCGCTTGATCAGGTCCTCGTAGGTGGCCCAGAACTCGTTGAAGCTCAGGGTCTCGGCGGCCTTGACATTCGGTACGGCCAGCATGCGGGTGCCATCGGGCTTCGGCATGTCGATGGCGATACCGAAGTTCACGTGCGCCGGCTGGATGGCGGTGGGCTTCTTGTCCACGACATCGTAGGTGACGTTCATCGACGGGAACTGCTTCAGGGCACGCACCACGGCAAAGCCGATCAGGTGCGTGAAGGAGATCTTGCCGCCGCGGGTGCGCTTGAGGTGGTTGTTGATGACCACACGGTTGTCGATCATCAGCTTGGCCGGTACCGCACGCACCGTGGTGGCGGTCGGCACGGTGAGGCTGGCATCCATGTTGGTGGCGATGGCCTTCATTGGCCCGCGCAACGCGGTGCGCTTCTCTTCACCGTAGGACTGGTTGGATGTCTGGGGCTTGGGGGCCTGCGCCGGGATCGGGGCAGTCTTCGGTGCCGGTTCCTGGGCCTTGGTGGCCTCGGGCCTGGCGGCTTCTGGCTTTTCGGCAGCCGGTTCGCTGGACCGGGCGGCAGCGGCGGCACGGGGCGCGCCTTGGGCCTTTTCATTAGGGGACGCAGCGGTTTTCGCGGCCGACCGGGCCGGCACGGGGGCCGCCTGCTCGGCAACGGGTTCTGCCTTGTCCGCGGTGAGGGACTCGAAAATGTCCCACCATTTCTTATCGACCGAGTTCTTGTCGACGAGGTACTGCTGGTACAACTCGTCTACTAGCCACTCGTTTCCACCGAATTCTTCCGTCAGCCGGTGGTGTGCTTGATCTGGCACGTGCAACGCCTCTCCCTGATTTTTTACGATGTTCTAGCTTGGGCGGGCGGCGGCCCGAGGACGCAATGGTGGCCACCGTGCACACAAGATTTCTAGACCTCCCCAATAGTCTAGTGACAATTTGGTCGACTTTGCGAAGACGCGTCACGGATCACACGAAGGGATTCTCACAATTCGGCCGCTCATCGGGGTTTTCGTGCCGTTTGCCTATTTAAAGTGTCGTTGATGCAAAGTTCGGATTCCTTGGTTAGACTGATGCGCACTATGGACAGTCATTCTCGATGCCGGCCCGCCGCCTCCGCGCGCAGTGCCGGCTGCCCCAGACATCACCAGGCCGGTTCCACCTCTCGATCGGAGCCTTCTAGTTGCCCTTGGCCGGTAACCAGAACACATTTCCCACAGCCAGCCCGAGGGTGGAGATAGCCCTTCATGGAATGGTTATACATTGCCCTTGGCATGGTCCTGATTCTCGGAACCGGGTTCTTCGTCGCCGTTGAATTCGCCTTGGTCGCACTGGACAAGTCCACCGTCGCCCAGGCCGTGGAGGCCGGCGAACGCGGCGCCAAACCGCTGTACCAGTGCCTGACATCCCTTTCGACCCAGCTTTCCTCGTGCCAGCTGGGCATCACCCTGACCACCCTGCTCACCGGTTACGTCCTGGAGCCGGCGATGAGCGCGCTGATCTCCCCGCTGCTGGAAGCCGCCGGGGTCACCGGAGGCAGTGCCACCGCGGTATCCGTCGTGCTCTCGATGACCGTGGCCACGCTGCTGTCGATGCTCATCGGCGAGCTGATCCCGAAGAACCTGGCGATCGCCCGGGCCATGGCGGTGGGCAAGGCGCTGGCCCGCCCGCAGCTGCTGTTCACCGCGATCTTCAAACCCGCCATCGTGGGCCTGAACGGTTTTTCCAACCAGGTACTCAAGCGCTTCTTCAACCTGGAGGCGAAGGAGGAGATCTCCGCCGCCCGCAGTGCCCGCGAACTGGCCTCGCTGGTGCGCCGCTCGGCCGAGCTGGGGACGCTGGATAACCAGACGGCCAAGTTCGTCGAGTCCACCATCGAGTTCTCCGAGCGCACCGCCGCAGATGTGATGACCCCGCGCACCACCATGGCCACCATCGATTCCGCGGCCCCGCTCTCGGAGCTGATCAACCTCAGCGCCGAAACCGGGTTCTCCCGGTTCCCGGTGATCGCCGGCTCCAGCGACGAGATCCAGGGGGTGTGCCACATCAAGCGCGTGGTGTCGGTGCCGCGCGAACGCCGCGGCGCCCTGCAGGTCGGCGAGTTCGCGATGGACACCCTCTATGTTCCCGAAACCATCCACCTGGATATCCTGCTGGAGCAATTGCGCGAGGCCGAATACCAGGTCGCGGTCGTAATGGACGAATACGGCGGCACCGCCGGGTTCGTGACCCTGGAGGACCTGATCGAGGAAATCGTCGGGGAGGTCTCCGACGAGCACGACGAGGACGAGGACGAGGTGCTGCAGCAGCCCGACGGCTCCTGGCTGTTGCCGGGCATGTTCCGTCCGGACCAGGTCAACGACCACTTCGAGAAGGACATCATCCCCGAGGAGGCCTCGTACGACACCATCGGCGGGTTCATGCTCGCCGAACTGGGCCGGTTGGCCGAGCTGGCCGATGCGGTGGACACCCCGGCCGGGCACTTCACGGTGACCGAACTGGACGGACGGCGCATCGCCCAGGTCCGTTTCACCCCGGCCGCAACGTCACAGGAGGCCGACGATGAGTGACTTGGCTGGCCTGGTCTGGCTGGTGGTCCTGCTGCTGGCCAATGCCTTCTTTGTCGGCAGCGAATTCGCGGTGATGAGCGCGCGCCGTTCGCAGATCGAACCACTGGTCGACGCGGGCAACAAGCGCGCCAAGGTGGCGTTGTGGGCGATGGAGAACGTCTCGGTGATGCTCGCGGTCTGCCAGCTGGGAATCACCGTCTGCTCGCTGCTGATCCTGAACATCTCCGAACCGGCGATCCACCACCTGCTGGTGGTTCCGCTGGAGGGCATCGGCGTACCGGCGGCGATCGCCGATACCGGGGCCTTTTTGATCGCCCTGGTGGTGGTGACCTTCCTGCATGTGACCTTCGGCGAGATGGTGCCCAAGAACATCTCGGTCTCCGTCGCCGATAAGGCCGTGCTGCTCCTGGCCCCGCCGCTGGTCTGGCTCTCCAGGCTGCTGCATCCGGTCATCTGGTTGCTCAACGGGCTGGCCAACTCCTTCCTGCGCCTGTTCGGGGTGCAACCGCAGAACGAGGTCACCAGCGCCTACACGGCCGCCGAGGTGCGTTCGATCATCCAGTCCTCCAGCGAGGAGGGCACCTTGGAAGACGACGACGCGCTGCGGCTGAACAAGGCGTTGGAGTTCACCTCGGTCACCGCTGGCAGCTGCATGGTGGAGCTGGGTAAGCTCTTCACCCTGGAATGGGGGCAAACCACCGCCCGCGAGTTCGAGTCGAAGGTCGCCAAGACCGGGTACTCGCGCATGATGATCACCCGGGCGGGGGTGCCGGTGGGCTACTGGCATGTGAAGGACGTGATGCTCATCGACGACGAGCATTCCACCCAGCCGCTGCGTGACCTGCCACTGCACCCGCTGGGGCAGGTGGCCGCCGGGGACGAGATCGAGGTGGCGCTGGAGGCCATGCGCCAGCAGGGAAACCACCTGTCCACCGTGGTGGATTCGACCGGCAAGGTCATCGGGGTACTGTTCCTGGAGGACATCATCGAGGTGCTGGTCGGCGAGATCAGCGATACCACCCGGAAACGCCATGCGCCCCCGGGAGTGCAGAACGCGGAGTGATGAAGTGCCCCGCACGAAGCACCGGTAATGGGAATCAATCGCAATTACTATAGAATGGCTGTGGCATCGCCCGAGGGGCGGTGCCACGGCCATTTCCAACCGCCCCCATCCAGCGGGGCTTGTCACCGACATCCAGCGGAAAGCGGGAGCATGCCAGAGAACGAGATCGTTTCCTTCACCGGCGCGCGCCTGGCCTTCGGCTCACGTGTGCTCTGGCAGGACCTGGACCTGAAGGTGCGGCCCGGGGAGTTCCTGGCCGTCCTCGGTCCCAATGGCTCGGGCAAGACCAGTTTCATCAACACCATGCTGGGTACCACCACCTTGCAGGCCGGCCAGGTGCTCATCGGCGGCAAGCCGGTGCACCGCGGTTCGGACCTGGTCGGGCTGATCCCGCAGCAGCGCCCCATCGGCGACCACGTCCCGTTGCGCGCCCGCGACCTGGTGGCCCTGGGCGTGGACGGCAACCGCTGGGGGGTGCGGATGCGCCGCGCCAGGGTGGCGGCCCGGGTCGATGAACTGCTGGAGCTGGTGGGCGCCACCGACTACGCGCACCGCCCGGTGGCCGACCTCTCCGGCGGCGAGCAGCAGCGCCTGCGCGCCGCGCAGGCGCTGGCCAGCAACCCGCGGGTGCTGTTGTGCGACGAGCCGCTGCTGAGCCTGGACCTGCACCACCAGCAGGCGATCAGCGAGGTGATCCACCGGCAGGCGGCCGACGCCGGCGCCGCGGTGATCTTCGTGACCCACGAGATCAACCCGATCCTGCCCTATGTGGACCGGGTGCTGTACCTGGCCGGCGGGCGGTTCCACATCGGCACCGTTGACGAGGTGATGCGCAGCGAGGTGCTCAGCGAACTGTACGGTTCACGGGTCGAGGTGCTGCGGGTCAACGGGCGGATCGTGGTGGTCACCGGCGACGGTGAACGCCGGCTGCCGGCAACGGACGGGAAGTAGGTACGGGCACATGGATGGTTTTCTCGACCTGGTGCTGGATTTCTCCGACTACGGCGCACTGCTGCCGCTGGTGAGCAACTCGCTGATCGCCGGGGCGGTGCTCGGCGTAGTGGGCGGGCTGATCGGCATCTTCATTATGATGCGCGATATGGCCTTCGCCGTGCACGGCATCGCCGAACTGTCCTTCGCCGGGGCCTCCTTCGCGCTGCTGGTCGGCGCGGATGTGGTGACCGGCTCGGTGATCGGCTCGCTGCTGGCGGCCCTGGTGCTGGGGGTGCTGGGCACCCGGGCGAAGGACCGCAACTCGATCACCGGGGTGCTGATGCCCTTCGGGCTGGGCCTGGGCATCCTGTTCCTCTCGCTCTACGAGGGGCGCAGTGCCAACAAGTTCGGACTGCTCACCGGCCAGATCGTGGCGGTGGACGATGTCCAGCTGACCGGCATGCTGCTGCTGAGCGCCGGGGTGGTCCTGGCGCTGCTGGCGATGTGGCGGCCGCTGACCTTCGCCAGCGTGGACCCGGTGCTGGCCCGCGCCCGCGGGGTGCGCACCGCCGGACTGTCCATCGCGTTCATGGTGGTGCTGGCCCTGGCGGTGGCGATGGCCATCCAGGTGGTTGGCGCGCTGCTGGTGCTGGCGCTGCTGATCACCCCCAGTGCCGCGGCCTTGCGGGTGAGCAGCAACCCGTTGCTCACCGTCCTGCTCTCGGTGGCCTTCGCCCTGACCAGCGTGTTGGGCGGGATCCTGCTGGCCCTGGGCGGTTCGTTGCCGATCAGCCCGTACGTGACCACCATTTCCTTCGTGATCTACCTGGTCTGCCGGCTGCTGGAAAAGGCCCGGTCCCCACGCCGCCACCTGGTGTAGCTCCGGTCGCGACGCCCGTCGCGGGATGCTACTTGACGTCGATGCGCGGCTGGTCGCTGCGACCGAGCGCCCGGCACTGGGCGCACAGGCCGTAGATCTCCACCGTGTGCTCCGGGTCGGAGAAACCGTGCTCCTCGGCCACACGGGCCGCCCAGCGTTCCACCGAGGGGGCCGAGACCTCAACGGTCTTGGCGCACACCCGGCAGACCAGGTGGTGGTGGTGTCCCTCGGTCAGGCACTGGCGATAGCGGGCCTCGCCGTCGCCCGAATGCAGCACATCGACCAGGCCGTCGTCGGCCATCGACTGCAGCAGCCGGTAGACCGTGGCCAGCGAGACCTTGTGATCGGCATCCTGCAGCCAACGGTGCAATTGCTGGGCCGTGGCGAAGTCGTTGACCTGGACTAACGCCTCGTTCACGGCCACGCGCTGTTTGGTGACCCGGGTTTCCCCGGTACGCGCGGTTGAAGGTTGCGTCATAAACGGACACCGCTCCTCACTGGTGATGACGTGCCCGCGGGCCACGTGACGGGTATTTCTCCAATTTTAGCCAACTTCCCCTCCCAATGCCCGCCGATGGCTGGCCTCGGGTGTGGCTTGGCCCCTAGGCTAGTGGGTATGCGCATCGTTACCCGTGGTCATTCATGTGTTGAGGTCTCCACCGTCGATGGGTCGATCCTGATCGATCCCGGAGGCTGGTCCGATCTGGACGGTGCCTTCGAGAACCAGCAGGCCGTGCTGATCACCCACGAGCATGCCGACCATGTGCTGCCCGAGGTGGTGGCCCGGGCGGTGGTGGCCGACCCGACCTTGCAGGTGTATGCGCCGCGTCCGGTGGTCGACATCCTGCATTCGCTGCTCCCCGAAGTGGCCCGCTCCCGTGTCGACCCGATCCTGCCCGGCGCCCAGGTGACCGTGGGCGGGATCCAGATCCAGACCTTCGGCGGCACCCACGCCACCATCCACCACACCCTGCCGATCGTGGCGAACATCGGGTACCTGCTGGGCGGACGCATCTTCCACCCCGGGGACAGCCTGCAGGTTCCGGTCGGAATCAGCCCCGAGGTGCTGCTGGTTCCGGCGATGGCCCCGTGGTCCAAGGTGGCCGAGGTCCTGGACTTCGCCACCGCCGTGGATGCACCGGTCTGGGTCCCGATCCACGACGGATTGCTCAACGAGCGCGGACTGGCATTGTTCGACGGGCAACTGCAACGAGTGGCCGGCCTGAGCGGGCGCCGGTACCGGCGGCTGGAACAGGGCCGAAGCCATGACATCAACGACCTGACTGCCAAGGAGTAGCACGTATGACCTCCCTGATCCGCGCCAGCGACCTGGCCGCGAAACTCCAGGACCCGAACCTGGTACTGCTCGATGTGCGTTGGTCCCTGGGCGCCACGGACAACCGGGAGAAGTACCAGGCCGGACACATTCCCGCGGCCCGATTCGTCGACCTGGAAACGGACCTGTCCGGCACCCCCGGCGAACACACCGGGCGCCACCCGTTGCCGCTGCCCGAGGACTTCCAGGCCGCCGCCCGGCGCTGGGGGATCAACGACCAGAGCACGGTGGTGGTGTACGACGATGCCGGCTCGATGGCGGCCGCGCGGGCCTGGTGGCTGCTGCGCCACGCCGGGTTCCCCAGGGTGCTGGTCCTTGACGGAGGACTGCAGGCCTGGCGGGAAGCCAAATGCATCCTCTCCACGCAGAGCCCGGTCCCGGAACCGGGGACGGTGACCCTGTCCTGGGGAGCGCTGCCGGTGCTGGAAATGGCGGAACTGGAAGACTTCGACGGGGTGCTCATCGACTCGCGCGCCACCGCACGCTACCTTGGTGTGGAAGAACCGGTCGACCCGGTCGCCGGACATATACCCGGTGCGTTGAACCGGCCCACCACCGACAACCTGGATGACTCCGCCCGCTTCAAGCCGGCCCAGACGCTACGCGAGGGCTTCGCCAGGCTCGGGGTGGAACCCGGCGGAACCCCACCGGCCGCCTATTGCGGTTCGGGGATCACCGCGGCCCACCAGGTGCTGGCCCTGCATGAAGCCGGCATCGAGGCGGCACTGTACCCGGGCTCCTGGTCGCAGTACTGCTCCTACCCGCAAAACCCGGTGGCCACCAGCGACGAAATCCACCGCAGCTAGTCATCGCCCGCTGTGGCGGGGGCAAAGCACGAACACCGAAAGGCATCCATGAGCACGCTATTCACCAAAATCATCGACGGCCAGATCCCCGGCCGTTTCGTCTGGGCCGACGACCTGTGCGTCGCCTTCCTGACGATCGGGCCGATCACCAACGGGCACACGCTGGTGGTGCCGCGCGAGGAGATCGACGAGTTCACCGATGCGCCGGATGAGTTGGTAGCCCACCTGATGCAGGTGGCCGGCAAGATCGGGCGGGCCCAGAAGCGGGCGTTCGGCTCGGCGCGCGCAGGACTGATGGTTGCCGGTTTCGAGGTGCCGCACCTGCACGTGCATGTCTGGCCGACCAACTCGTTGTCGGATTTCGACCTAGCCCGTGCCGAGGAGAACCCCGATCCGGCCCGGATGGATGCCAACGCCGAGAAGTTGCGCGCCGCCCTGCGCGAGGATGGCCACGCCGAGGTCCGCGACGCCTGAGCAAACGGCGCCCGTACCCCATCGTTCCCGCCGCCTGTGCGCGGTGTGAACGGTGGGGTTTCGTGTTCTCCGGGACGGTTGCGGCTTACCCGGTGTCGTTTGGTGGTGGGGTGGCCGGTGGTAGTGGTGGGGGTGGGTCGGTCAGGTCCGGTTCGTCGTTGCTGAACCAGTATTTGTTGCGTCGCGGGGTTCGGGTCGGGTCCAGGTATTCCGGTTCCAGTACGTGGGGTAGCCCGTTGATGTCCACGATCGTGAATTTCCCGGCGTGGTTGTCGTCGTGGTCCCGGGGGCAGAGCATGGC
>NZ_JAPCHW010000017.1 GCF_026107515.2 Glutamicibacter sp. MNS18
GTCCGCCGATGGTGACCAGTGGGTTGCGTATTGGTACTCCGGCGTTGGCGACGCGTGGTTTCTCGGTGGAGGCGTTTGCCGAGGTGGCTGAGGTGATTGCGCAGGCGTTGATTGCCGGCTCGGACGGTGACAAGGAAAAACTTCCCGAGTTGAAGCAACGGGTGCTGGACCTGGCACAGGCCCACCCGCTGTACCCGAATTTGAAGAAGATTGGAGAATAATCATGGCTGACTTGCTACCGGAGCACCCGGAATTCCTCTGGGCGAATCCCGACCCGAAGTCCTCCTACGATGCCGTGATCGTCGGCGGTGGAGGCCACGGCCTGGCCACGGCCTACTTCCTGGCCAAGAACCACGGCATGACCAATATCGCCGTGTTGGAAAAGGGCTGGCTGGCCGGCGGGAACATGGCGCGAAATACCACCATCATCCGCTCGAACTACCTCTGGGACGAGTCCTCGGGTATCTACGAGAAGTCCCTGAAGCTGTGGGAGCAGCTGCCCGAGGAACTGGACTACGATTTCCTGTTCTCCCAGCGCGGTGTGCTGAACCTGGCCCACACCCTGGGGGACGTGCGCGAATCGGTCCGACGGGTCGAGGCGAACAAGCTCAACGGCGTTGACGCCGAGTGGCTGACCCCGGAACAGGTCAAGGAAGTCTGCCCGATCATCAACGTCGGCGACGACATCCGCTACCCGGTCATGGGTGCCACCTACCAGCCGCGTGCCGGCATCGCCAAGCACGACCACGTGGCCTGGGCCTTCGCCCGCAAGGCGAACGAGATGGGCGTGGACATCATCCAGAACTGCGAGGTCATCGGGTTCCTGAAGGACGGGGAGAAGGTCACCGGGGTCAAGACCACCCGCGGCACCATCCATGCCGGCAAGGTCGCGCTGGCCGGGGCCGGACATTCCTCGGTGCTGGCCGAGATGGCAGGCTTCGAACTGCCCATCCAATCCCACCCGCTGCAGGCCCTGGTTTCGGAATTGTTCGAACCGGTGCACCCGACGGTGGTCATGTCCAACCACATCCACGTCTACGTTTCCCAGGCCCACAAGGGCGAACTGGTCATGGGAGCGGGGATCGACACCTACAACGGCTACGGCCAGCGCGGTGCCTTCCACGTGATCGAGGAGCAGATGGCCGCCGCGGTGGAACTCTTCCCGATCTTCGCCAGGGCCCACGTGCTGCGCACCTGGGGCGGCATCGTGGATACCACCATGGACGCCTCGCCGATCATCTCCAAGACCCCGATCCAGAACCTGTACGTCAACTGCGGGTGGGGCACCGGAGGGTTCAAGGGCACCCCGGGCGCCGGCTATACGCTGGCCCACACCATCGCCAATGACGAACCCCACGAGCTGAACGCACCGTTCAGCCTGGATCGCTTCGAAACCGGACACCTCATCGACGAACACGGCGCCGCAGCCGTGGCCCACTAGGAGCAGCCATCATGATGCTGATTGAATGCCCGAACTGCGGGCCAAGAAACGAAACCGAATTCAAGTACGGCGGCCAGGCCCACGTGGCCTACCCGGCCGACCCGCACGAGCTGAGCGACAAGGAATGGGCCCGCTACCTGTTCTACCGCGAGAACTCGAAGGGCATCTTCGCCGAACGCTGGGTCCACGCCGGTGGGTGCCGCAAGTGGTTCAACGCCCTGCGTGACACCGTCAGCTACGAATTCAAGGCCGTCTACCGCGCCGGGGAAGAACGCCCGGTGCTCGAGAACACCCAGGGAGGTTCCAAATGAGCCGCAACAAGTCCTACCGCCTGGACGCCGCCCAGGCCACCGCCGAGCGCATCAACCGTGACGAGGCCCTGATACTGACCGTCGACGGCCGGCAGCTGACCGCCTACCGCGGGGATACCGTGGCCAGTGCGATGCTCGGCGCCGGGCTGCGCTCCTGCGGCAACTCGATGTACCTGGGCCGCCCCCGCGGCATCTTCTCCGCAGGGGTGGAAGAGCCCAACGCCCTGGTCACCGTGGCCGCCCGCCACGAGCAGGACATCAACGAGTCGATGCTTGCGGCCACCACCGTGCCGGTGACCGCGAACCTGAATGCCACCTTGCTGCGCGGGCTGGGCGTGCTGGATCCCACCACCGACCCGGCCTACTACGACCACGTGCATGTGCACACCGACGTGCTGGTGGTCGGAGCCGGACCGGCCGGCCTGGCCGCGGCCCGCGAGGCCACCCGCTCCGGTGCCCGTGTGATGCTGCTGGATGAGCGTGCCGAAGCCGGCGGTACCCTGCGTGATGCGCCCACGGAACAGATCGACGGCAAGCCCGCCGCCGACTGGATCGAGGAGGTCGGCGCCGAGCTGGCTGCCGCCGAGGACGCCACCCATCTGCAGCGCACGACCGTGCTGGGTTCCTACGATGCGAACTACATCGTTGCAGTGCAACGCCGCACCGTGCACCTGGATGGCCCGGCCGGCCACGGTGTCTCCCGCGAACGCATCTGGCATATCCGCGCGAAGCAGGTGGTGCTGGCCACCGGCGCACACGAACGCCCGATGGTGTTCGAGAACAACGACCGCCCGGGCATCATGCTCGCCGGCGCGGTGCGCAGCTACCTGAACCGCTACGGGGTACGTGCCGGGACGAACATCGTCGTGGCCACCACCAATGACTCGGCCTACCCGCTGGTGGCCGAATTGGCCGCCAGCGGCGGGGTTGTCGCAGTGGTCGACGCCCGTGCCACCGCCTCCGCGGCCGCGGCCGAAGCCGTCGGTTCCGGGGTTCAGGTCATCACCGGTTCGGTGGTGGTTGATACCGAAGCTAACGAAGCCGGGGAACTGTCCGCCGTGACCGTTGCCGCACTGGATGCGGACGGCAACCTGGGGGACAGCCGGCAATTCGAGGCCGATGTGCTGGCCGTGGCCGGCGGCTTCAACCCGGTGGTGCACCTGCACTCGCAGCGGCAGGGCAAACTGGACTGGGACACCACCATCCACGCCTTCGTCCCGGGCGACGCGGTGGCCAACCAGCACCTGGCCGGGGCGATCACCGGGCGTTTCGACACCGCCAGCGCGCTGTCCACCGGTGCCGCCACCGGCGCCGCGGCCGCCAGTGCCGCCGGTTTCCGGCATATCGCCCAGGTGCCGCAGGCCCCGGAGGTGGCGCTGGGCGAGACCCGCCCGGTGTGGCTGATCCCGTCCCTGCGTGGGGACGATGCGGCGAACTACACCAACCACTTCGTTGACCTGCAACGCGACCAGACCGTGGCCGATGTGCTGCGTGCCACCGGGGCGGGCATGAGGTCGGTGGAGCATATCAAGCGCTACACCTCGATCTCCACCGCCAACGACCAGGGCAAGACCTCGGGTGTGGCAGCGATCGGTGTGATCGCCGCGGTGCTGGGCATCGAGAACCCGGCCGAGATCGGCACCACCACCTTCCGAGCCCCGTACACCCCGGTGGCCTTCGCCGCCCTGGCCGGACGCACCCGCGGACAGCTGCTGGATCCGGCACGGATCACCCCGATGCACCCCTGGCATGTGGCCAAGGGCGCAACATTCGAGGATGTCGGGCAATGGAAGCGCGCCTGGTACTTCCCGCAGCCGGGTGAGGACATGGACGCGGCGGTCTACCGCGAATGCAAGGCGGTGCGCGAGTCGGTGGGCATGCTGGACGCCACCACCCTGGGCAAGATCGAGATCCGCGGGGCGGACGCGGCAGAGTTCCTCAACCGCATGTACACCAACGGCTACACCAAGCTGAAGGTCGGCATGGGCCGCTACGGCGTGATGTGCAAGGCCGACGGCATGGTCTTCGACGACGGGGTCACGCTGCGCCTGGCCGAGGACAGCTTCCTGATGCACACCACCACCGGCGGTGCGGCCGACGTGCTGGACTGGCTGGAGGAATGGCTGCAGACCGAATGGCCGGAACTGGATGTCACCTGCACCTCGGTGACCGAACAGTTGGCCACGGTGGCCGTGGTCGGCCCGCGCTCACGCGATGTCATCGCGAAGCTGGCACCCGGCCTGGACGTATCCAACGAGGCGTTCAAGTTCATGGCCTTCCGGGATGTCACCCTGGCCAGCGGGATCGAGGCGCGCCTGTCGCGGATCTCCTTCTCCGGGGAACTGGCCTTCGAGATCGCCGTGCCGACCTGGCACGGACTGCGGGTCTGGGAGGACGTGTACGCGGCCGGCGAAGAATTCAACATCACCCCGTACGGCACCGAAACCATGCACGTGCTACGCGCCGAAAAGGGATTCATCATCGTCGGGCAGGACACCGACGGCACGGTGACCCCGCAGGATGCGGGCATGGAATGGGTGGTCTCCAAGCTCAAGGACTTCGTGGGCAAGCGCTCCTACTCGCGGGCCGACAACCAGCGCGAGGACCGCAAGCAGCTGGTCTCGGTACTGCCGGTGGACAAGACCCTGCGCCTTCCCGAGGGCGCGGCGTTGGTCGCCGCGGACGCACGGAGCGAAAACGGGATCACCCCGATGGACGGCTGGGTCACCAGCTCGTACAATTCGCCGGCCCTGGGGCGCACCTTCGGCCTGGCACTGATCAAGAACGGGCGCAACCGCATCGGTGAAGTGCTCAAGACCCCGGTGGGCGGCCAGCTGGTCGACGTCGTGGTATCGGAAACCGTCCTCTTTGACCCGGAAGGGAGCCGTCGAGATGGCTAATCACACCCTGCTCGAAAACACCGGCCTGCGCCGTTCGCCGGCCGGACACCTCGCCGAGGCGATGGCCGCGGCGACCGTTATCGGCGAACGCGCCGTGGCCCTGCGCGAAATCGCCTTCACCACGCAGATCGGGATCCGGGCCGTTCCCGGCAGCGCCGGGCACCGCGCCCTGGCGCAGGCCACCTCGGTGGGCCTGCCGGCCGCCGTCGGCGAGGTCACCGGCGGGGTCGACGGCACCGCGGTGCTCTGGCTGGGACCGGACGAGTTCCTGCTCACCGCACCCGAAGACAGCACCCTGACCGGCAAGCTGGCCGCTGCGCTGGCCGAGGAACCGGGGCAGGTGGTGGATCTGTCCGCCAACCGCAGCGTGCTGGAACTGGAGGGTCCCGCCGCGCCGCTGGTGCTGCGCAAGAGCTGCCCGGCGGACCTGCATCCGCGGGTCTTCGGCGTCAACCAGGCGATCACCACGACGCTGGCGAACATCCCGGTGCTACTGTGGCGCACCGGTGAGCACGGCTGGCGGATCCTGCCGCGGGCCTCGTTCACCGAGCACACCGTGCATTGGCTGATCGACGCAATGCTCGAATTCGCCTCGGAGCCCGTCGTCTAGCCGGGACCCGCGGCGGCCGATTCGCCGCACGCCCGTTTCCGTCCAACGCTCCCGCCCGCACCATCATCGGTGTGGGCGGAAGCGTTGGACGCGGGGCGTACCGTGGGACCAGGCCACCGTCCCGATATCCGCCGTCGCTGGCCACACCCACCCCAAGTCAACCACCCTTGAAAGGACACCCCATGAGTGAACAGGTCCGACACGTCCTGACCCTGCAGTGCCCGGAAGGCGCCGGCATCGTCCACGCCGTGACCGGATTCCTGGTCCAGCACGGACGCACCATCGTGGAACTGAAACAGTACGATGACATGAGCGCCGAACGCCTGTTCATGCGCGTGGATTTCGCCGGCGAGGACGCGCCGGGCCTGCTGCAGATGCTGCGCACCGATTTCCAGGCCGTCGCCGATCAATGGCAGATGGACTGGCAGCTGCGTGAGCGCGGGCAGAAGACCAAGGTGCTGATCATGGTCTCGAAGTTCGAGCACTGCCTGAACGACCTGCTCTTCCGGATGCACAGCGGGGACCTGCCGATCGAGGTTGTCGCGGTGGCCTCCAACCACCCGGACCACCGCTCACTGGTGGAATGGTACGGCATCGGTTTCCACCACATCCCGATCTCGAAGGAGACCAAGCCGCAGGCCGAGGCGGCGCTGCTGGAACTGATCGAGGACACCGGGGCCGAACTGGTGGTGCTGGCCCGCTACATGCAGGTGCTCTCGGACCACCTGGCCACCGAGCTGACCGGCAAGACCATCAACATCCACCATTCCTTCCTGCCCTCGTTCAAGGGGGCCAAGCCCTACCACCAGGCCTGGGAACGCGGGGTCAAGACCGTGGGTGCCACCGCCCACTACGTGAATTCGGAGCTGGACGAGGGCCCGATCATCGCCCAGCAGGTGGTGGATGTGGACCACACCTACACCCCGGCGGACCTGGTTGCCGCGGGCCGGGATTCGGAGTGCAAGGCGCTGTCCAATGCGGTGCGCTGGCACTGCGAGGGACGGGTGTTCCTCTACGGCAACCGCACCGTGGTGCTGCGCTAGGAAGAACCACCCCACCGCCGCGTCGACTCCCCGTGCCCTTGCCAGCGCCCGGTTCCCGGGGGAAAATCGGGAACACGCGGAGCACATCGAGGCGCCCGATGCGACGGGCCCGGGGAGGCAGGAACCATGCACAGCGAACCGATCCTTGTCATCGGCGGGGGACTGGCCGCCGCCACCTGTGTCACCGCCCTGCGTGAACACGGCTACACCGGGGAACTAACCCTGGTCTCGGACGAGAAGCACCTGCCCTATGAGCGTCCGCCGCTGTCCAAGGACTTCCTGCAGGGCAACAGCGGACTGGCGGACTTCACCGTGGCGGACGATGACTGGTACCGCACCCATGAGGTGCAGCTGCACCTGGGGGTGGCCGCGGAGTCGATCGACCGGGCCGGGCGCACCGTGCAGTGCACCGACGGCCGGATCCTGGAGTACGGCCAACTGGTGCTGGCCACCGGTTCACGGGCCAATACCGGGCAGGGACTGCCAGGCAGCGAGCTGCCCGGGGTGCATGTGCTGCGCACCGTGGACGATGCCCGCACCCTGCGCCAGGTCCTGCTGGAAGGTACCCGGGTGGCGATCATCGGCTCCGGGTGGATCGGCATGGAGGCGGCCGCCTCGGCCCGCCAACGCCATGCCGAGGTCACCGTCGTCTCCCCGTCCACCACGCCCCTGGCCGCCGCGCTGGGCGAGGGGTTCGGCAGCTACCTCACCGGTCTGCATCGTGACGCCGGGGTCCGCCTGGTACTGGACACCCGGGTGAACCGGATCGAGGCCCGCGGCCGCGAGCTCATCCTGCACGCCGGAGACCGGCAAATCAGCGCCGACACGGTGCTGCTGGCCATCGGCGCCAGCCCGAACCTGGAGCTCGCCCGCGACGCCGGGCTGGAGACCGATGACGGGGTGGTCACCGACGCCTCGTTGCGCACCAGCGACGGGCGGATCCTGGCCATCGGGGATATCGCCCGGTCCTTCAATACCCGGCTACGCCGCCAGCTGCGGGTCGAGCACTGGGATAACGCCATCCGCCAGGCCAAGCTGGCCGCCAGCACCCTCACCGGCGGTGACGCGGAATACGACTGGTACCCCTACTTCTTCACCGACCAGTTCGACCTGGGCATGGAATTTGTCGGCCACCGGCTGGACGGGGACACCGAGGTGGTGCGCGGGAACCGGCAGGAGGGTCAATTCATCATGTTCTGGCTGCGTGAGGGCAGGATCAGCGCGGCGATGAACGTGAACATCTGGGATGTGAACGACAGCCTGCGCGCGCTGCTGGGTCGTCAGGTGGCCCCTGACCGGCTGGCCGACACCTCGATCCCGCTGGACCAACTGGCCGACCGGTAACCACCACGAGATGCGCGGCTCAGACCCCGAGCACAACCAGCAGCGCCAGGACCGCCAGCACCAGGGACACCGGGGTCATCACGTAGCGTTCGGGTTTCGAACGGGAGATGGCGTTCATGCCGACCCCCAGCAGCAGGAACCCGAATACCACCCACATGCCTAACCGGGCTACACCGCCCTCTGGAACCATGACCAGCCCGGCACAGCGCAGGGCCAGTAGGGCCAGTAGGGCCATGAGACCGTAGAGCAGCACCGATACCCCGGCGACCACGCGCAACCCGGTCGGCAGCCGGCCCGGGTGGTACCCGCCCATGGTGAAGCGCCCCCACGGGGCACCGAAGACCAGGCCCAGCTGGAAGAGCGCCAACATACCCAGCACCACCGTGAAAACCACCGCCCAGACCATGGAACCGAGCCTACAGTGGCCTGCCATCGGGCAACAGCCCGGCCACCGACACGGTGGCATCATGGCTGGTTACTTCACCTCGGGGCTGCCTACGATGAACCCATGACACAGCACCATGTTGATCTGGCAATCATCGGCACCGGCTCGGGCAACTCATTGCTCACCGACCACTGGGAAGGCAAGCAGGTGGCCATCGCGGAGAAGTCCGTTTTCGGCGGAACCTGCCTGAACGTGGGCTGCATCCCCACCAAGATGTTTGTCCGCTCCGCCGAAATGGCGCGGACCACCGTTGACGCCGCCCGGGTCAATGTGGACCTGCCCACCGGGGACGCGGACTGGTCGGCCATCCGGGATCGGGTCTTCTCCCGCATCGACCCGATCGCCGACGCCGGCTACGACTACCGCAACAACAACGAAAACGTGAAGGTCATCTCCGCCCAGGTGCAGCTGCACGGCACCCACGGTTTCCGGGCCCCGGACGGCACCGAGGTCAACGCCGCCCAGCTGGTCATCGCCGCCGGCTCGCGGCCGGCCATCCCGGATATCGAGGGCACCGGGCTGCCCGGGGTGCACACCTCGGACACCGTGATGCGGCTGGAGGAACTGCCCGGGCGCATCGTGATCGTCGGTGGCGGCTATATCGCCTGCGAATTCGCGGCCATCTTCTCCGGACTGGGCTCGCACACCACCCAGCTGGTGCGCAAGGACCGGCTGATGCGCCACCTGGACACCGAGATCCGCGAGGCTTTCAACACCGAGGCGCCCAGGCACTGGAACGTGGCCTACAACACCGAACCCACCGCGATCACCGCCAACCCCGATGGCAGCCTGGTGGTGCACAGCGCCCACGGCAGTCACACGGCCGATGTGGTGCTGCTGGCCACCGGCCGCACCCCGAATACGGACCTCATCGGGGCCGAGGAAGCCGGGCTGGATCTGCACGACGACGGGAGGCTGGTGGTCGATGACTACCAGCGGGTGCTACGCGGAGGACAGCCGGTGGCCGGGCTCTACGCGCTGGGGGATATCTGCACCGCAAACCAGCTCAAGCACGTGGCCAACTACGAGGCCCGGGTGGTGGCGCACAACCTGGAACACCCCCGGCACCTGCGCGCCAATTCGCGGCGCGCGGTACCCGCGGCGGTCTTCACCCACCCCGAACTGGCCCAGGTGGGGCTCACCGAAGCCGAGGCCATCGAACGCATCGGCGCGCACAACGTGACGTCCAAGACCCAGCAGGTGGGGGATACCGCCTACGGTTGGGCGCTGGAGGACCGCAGCGGGCTGTTCAAGGTCATTGCCGACAAGCGCGATGGCAGCATTTTGGGGGCCCACGCCATGGGCTACCAGTCCTCGAACCTGATCCAGCCGGTGGTCATGGCCATGAACCTGGGCGTCGACGCCTACACCGCCGCGCGCGGCCAGTACTGGATCCACCCGGCCCTGATGGAAGTCACCGAGAACGCGTTGCTCGGACTGGACGTGCCGGTTCCCGCGGACGCCGATCTCTAGCGCCTGGGCCAGGCCCAGGCCGGGCGGTCGAACACTCCCTGGTCCTGCAGCACGGTTTCCCCGGACTCCTTGACCAGTTCATGGCGCAACGCCCCGTGGGCTTCAAGGGCCGCCACCAGGTGGGAGGAATGGGAGACCACCACGATCTGCGAGCGCCCGCTGGCCTGGGCGATCAGCTCCCCGAGCGGTTCAAGTAGCTGCGGGTGCAGGGAGTTCTCCGGTTCGTTCAGCACCAGCAGCGGGGCCGGACGCGGGGAAAGCAGGGCCGTGGCCAGCAGGAGATAGCGCAGGGTCCCATCCGATAATTCGGCGGCGGACAGCGCCCGGAGCAGCCCCGGCTGTTTCAGTTGCAGGCTGAAACGTCCGGCCTCGCTGCCGGTGATTCGCACCTCGGACCCGTCGAAGGCGCGGGCGATGGCCTGCCGGAACGGGGCCGGATCGGATTGCTCGACGATGGTGCGGATCGCGGCGGCCACATCCGCCCCATCCGAGGCCAGCACCGGGGTGCGGGTTCCCACCTGCTCCTGCCGGGCCGGGGCCTGCGCGTCGGTCCGCAACGCGTCGTAG
Source organism: Glutamicibacter sp. MNS18 (assembly GCF_026107515.2). Classification (GTDB taxonomy): domain Bacteria; phylum Actinomycetota; class Actinomycetes; order Actinomycetales; family Micrococcaceae; genus Glutamicibacter. Next base: position 10,135 of record NZ_JAPCHW010000017.1, read on the forward strand.
AACCGCCAGCCCTGTAATTCGCGGCGTAGCTGCCCCACTTCCGGGGCGGTGCTGGAGTCAACCAGGGACAGCACCGACTCCCAATCAGCCAAGCGGATCCGCGCATCGTGCAGCTGCGCCGAATCGCGCACCTGCACCAGCGGGCCGTTGCGTTTCACCGCCAGGGTGCCCGGACGCAGCACCGGCCCGAAGAATACCGATTCGGTCTTGATGATCGGGTCCTGACCGAACATGGTCGGATCGCGCGGATCCATATCCGGTGGCGGCATCCCCAGATCCACGGTGTAGCCGTACCCGTCGGTGGCGAACCCGAGCTTCAGGGCCACCGCCTGCCTACGCCGGGTGCCCTGGGCGGCACGGGCCGGCTCCGCTCCGCGCGGCCGGCTGCCGGCTTCGGGGCCGGCCCAGGTGGCCGAGGCCAGCCCGCCTTCCCGCGCCAGCGAGGCGATCGCCCCGTCGTGGCCCAGTTCGCTGATCAGTTTCAGGGCCCGGTAGACATTCGATTTGCCTACCGCATTCGCCCCGGTGACCACGGTCAAGGGGGCCAGGGGAAGTACCAGGTCGCGCACCGAACGGTAACCGCTGATTGCCAAGGTCTGAAGCATGCTCCCCAGACTATCGGCACCCACGGACACTTCCGGTCTTCCGCGGAAAACCACCGAACGCCATGTCATACTAGATTTATCGGCGGAAACCTCGCCGAGGCCATGGCGCTGGGGCCCCGCCCGCAGATGTTCTGGCCCGAGGCGCCGACGTCGGAATCACTCCCGGCGGCGGCCACGTGAGAATTGGGGAGAACCCATGACCCGGAATCCCGACGGTCCAGTACCCACCCTCCTTGTCGGGGTCGACGAGGACCAGTCGCCGGTGGTCGTTTCCACCGCCGCGGCCCTGGCCGCCCAGCTGGGCGCCACGGTGGTATGCCTGAATGTGCAATCCGGCCGGCTGATTACCCAGCGCCTGCCCGAGCCATTGGACCGGCCCACCGGACAGGTCGGATTCGACGATGGCAACGAGCCGGACAACCGATTCCCCGAAGCCCTGGACAAGCACCTGACCGAGGTGTTCTCCGCAGCCGGGGTGTCCTGGGAAGCCCGCGAGGTGGAAGGGGACCCGGGCAAGGCCCTGGCCCGGGTGGCCGAGGAACTGGACGCCACGATGATCGTGGTGGGTACCCGGCGTCCGGGGATCCGTGGCAGGATCGAGCAGCTGGTCGACGGCTCGGTCGCGGTCCATCTGGCTCACCGCCAGTCACGGCCGGTGCTGGTTGTCCCGCAGGACCCCAGCCAGACCGGCCGTCTGCCCTGGTAGGACTAGCCTTCCGGGTCCCCGGACCCGGCGGTCGAGAAGTACAGCCCCCGGTGTAGCTTGCAACCCGGATTGAACCGGGCGTCGCACCGGGGACAGCGATCGGTGCCAAGGTACTGGCCGATGCCCAGTTCGCACCGGCAAATCCCGCACAGCACCGCCGGTTCGTCGAAGAGCCGGCCCGGCCATACCATCACCGGGTGGTCGGCCAGCTCCTCATGGCAGTGGTGGCACGGGTAGTAGCGCGCGCAGCAATAATGCTTGATGGCGATGATGTCCACCGCCTGGTGGTAGTGCCTGCACCGGGTCTGGGCGTCCATGCCGACCCCGAAAACCTCCGGCTCCCCGTCCAACCGCATCCTCCCGTGCCATTGATCCGCGCCCTGCCCTACGGGCCCGTTGCCGCCCATGCTAGCGGCCCTTTGCGGGACATCTCCACGCAGGGGTCGAGGCCTAATCCCGCACTGCCTGGGCAGGCGCCCCGGGTTTCCTCGCCCAGCGGAGCAGGTACCAACACAGCGAATACACCGTGAGGGCCAGCATGGCCGTGGGGATGACGGATTTGAGGAATTCGGTCAACGCCAGTTCCAGGCCAAGCGGGCCCTGCGCTGCCCTCATGATCAGCACCGAGGACAGTGCGGGCATCGTGCTGACCAGCACGATGCCGAGCGTGATGGCCAGCCGGCGGGTGGCCCGGGCCGGTGGAACACTGGCCCGGGACAGCGACAGTTTGCCCGAGCGCACCGTCAGCACACACCACAGCACCAGGGCCAGCGCACCCAGCACGGTACTGGCATGCTGCAGGAAACGATTGGCCGTCAGCCCGCTGACCAGTTCCGTCTGAAGCAGCGGCAACGCGGCCACCATCCGGCTGTTGCCGTGCGTGATCCCGTCCCACAGCACATGGGTGGCCAGCCCGATCAACGCCGAGAGGAGGAACCAGAAGGCGGAGGACAGCCGGCCTCGTGGCGCCCTGGCCCCGCCACCGGTGTAGTCCACGGTCACCGGCAGCAGGTCCCTCACCGGCGGGGCGAGAAACCGGCACAGCAACACCAGCAACACGACGCTGGGCACCCCGGCGAGCAGTATCCCCTTCAGCGAGTGCGTGAACGTGGCGTTCAGCAGCGGCTCGTACCAGGTGTGGGCCGTCACCGGCAGGTTGACGAAGTAGGGCAGATCCGGGGCAACGGCGCCGGCAACCAACGCCAGTGGCACGAAGGGCCGATGCAGCAGCGGAAGCACTGCGGCAGGATGGGACAGGGTGAACGGCACGTGGTTCCTTTGCGACGGTGTGGCGGGGCAGTGCGGTCTCAGCCGCGGATCATCACCTTGATCGCCTCGCGCCGATCCATGAGCCCGTAGCCCTCGGCGATCTCCTCCAACGGCAGCACCCGGTCGAAGACCAGCCCCGGGTTCACCGTGCCGGCCAGCACCCCGGGCAGCAGTTCGGGGATGTACTTGCGCACCGGGGCGACCCCGCCGGTCAGGGTCAGGTTGCGGCCAAAGAGCTCACGGCCCACCGGCCCGGTCGTGTACTGCGGTACGCCCACCCGGGAGATCACCCCGCCATCACGCACGATGCCCAGCGCCTGCTCATAGGCAGGCAGTAATCCGACGGCTTCGAGCACCTTGGAGGTGCCGTGCCCGCCGGACAGTTCCCGCACCCTGCTGATCCCTTCCGCACCGCGTTCGGCGACCACGTCGGTGGCCCCGAACCGGCGCCCGAGTTCGGTGCGGTGATGGTGCCGGCCCATCAGGATCACCTGCGAGGCGCCCAGCAGCCTGGCCGAGAGCACCGCCAGCAGTCCCACCGCCCCGTCACCGATCACGCTCACCGTGTCCCCGGGACCCACCCCGGCGCTCACCGCGGCATGGTAGCCGGTGGCGTACACGTCGGAAAGGGTCAGCAGGCTCGGGTAGAGCGCCTCGTCCACCGGACCGGGAACCCTGACCAGGGTCCCGTCGGCGCTGGGCACCCGGATCGCCTCGGCCTGCGCCGCGGATCCGTCGGCACCCCAGTAGCCGGCATCCAGGCAGGAGGTGCTCAGCCCCTCGGCACAGAACTGGCATACCCCGCAGGAGACCGTGAACGGCGCAATCACGAAATCCCCTTCGGCCACGGTACGCACCGCGTCGCCGACCTGCTCGATGACCCCGATGAACTCGTGCCCGATCGGCCTGCCGGCCGGATGCTGGGCATCGTCCCGGTAGGGGTGCAAATCCGAGCCGCAGATGCAACTGGCGGTGATCCGCACAATGGCATCGGTGGGCGCGGCGAGCACCGGGTCGGCCACCTGGCGCAGGGCCACCTGGCCGGGGCCGAAGAGAAAGTTGGCGCGCATGGACATCCCCTGTGTTGTTGGCGGTTCTCGCCCCTCAGCCTAGCCGGTCACGCTCCGGCCTGTCACCGGCTCGGCCTTCCGGGAGGCCGGTACCCGGGAGCGCAGCAGCACAAAGAGCAGCACCATCCCGGCCGAGAGCAGCATATGCCCCAGACCGGCGAACCCGGCGATCATCGCGGAGGACTCCACACCCCGCACGGTGAGCATCCCATGCACGATGAGCATGGTGCTGGTCAGGATCACCCCGGCATTGTAGATGCCGAAGAACCAGGCGAACAGCCGGCGCCGTGCGCTGAGCTCGAAGGCCCGTTCCAGCAGCAGCACCACCAGCAGCACGATGAACCCCAGGGTCAGCAGGTGGGTGTGGGCCAGGCCCAGTTGGGTGAATTCCCCGGCCGGGAAATCGTTGAGCTTGGTGAACTCGCGGTAGAACAGGCCCGAGGCGACGCCGACAAGCATGTAGCCGAAGGCCCAGTTGAGGATCTTGCGCATGGAAAACACTTCCTTGGTTGGTTGGGTTGTTGGTTTGTCAGCGGGTGGCGATGCCGGCCGGCTGCCGGTGCCCGGTTTCGTCGTCCGCCTCGGGCCGCGGGCGGCTCCATGCCGGGATGCCGCGTCGGGCCAACAGGGTGAACAGCGCCGGAACCAGCACGGTGCGCACCAGGAAGGTATCGAGCAGCACCCCCAGCCCGACGATCAGCCCGAGCTGGCCCAGCACCAGCAGCGGCAGCGTGGCCAGTGCGGCGAACACCCCGGCCAGCACCAGCCCGGCGCTGGTGATCACCGCACCGGTGGCGTTCACCGCGTTGACGACCGCCTGGCGCATCGGCTGCCCGGCGGCTTCCTGCCGGATCCGGTGGGCCAGGAAGATCGTGTAGTCCACCCCGAGGGCCACCAGGAACAGGAAGGCCAGCAGCGGCACCTGCACATCCAGGGCCCGGGTGTCGAAGACCAGCGAGCCGATCAACGCCCCGAGGCCCAGGGCGGCGGCCGAGCTGAGCAGGTTCACCAGCGCCAGCAGCCCGGCGGTGAGCCACGAGCGGGTGAGCAGCAGCAACATGACAAAGCAGATGCCCAGCACCAGCGGGGCGATGAGCACGAAGTCGCCCAGATGCCCGCGATGGGTGTCGTACGCCTGTGCCCCCTGCCCGCCAACCAGCGCCTCGGCAGCCGGTACCGCGGAGACGGCCTCGCGCAGGGCAACGGTTTCGGCCCGGCCCGCGGCGGAGCCCAGTTCGGCGCTGCCGGCCACCATCAGCCGCTGCCAGGACCCGTCGGCGCTGGTGCCGAGCACGCTCACCCGTTCGATGCCCGGCACCGCGGCCGCCGCCTCGGCGACCTGTTCGGCGGCCCCGGAACGGCTGAGCACCGTGGCGGGGTACACCTCGCCGATCGGGAAATGCCCGGCCAGCAGTTCGCCTCCCTGCGCCGATTCCATGGTGCCGCGGAACTGCTCGGACGGCTTGACACCCAGCGAGGTGCTGGTCAGCACGGTGGCGAAGATCAGCAGGATGGCGCCGACCACGCCCAGGCTCATCGCCGGGCGGGAGGTGACCCCCGTGGCGATCCGGGCCCACGGCCCGGGCCGCGCCGCCGGGCCACCGCTGGTGGGCACCAGCGGCCAGAAGACCTTGCGCCCGCACAACACGAGTACCGCCGGCAGCAGGAACAGGGCGAAGAACGCGGCAACCAGCAGCCCGATGGCGCAGGCGATGCCCAGCCCGCGGGTATCATCCATGACCGCCAGCACCAGGGTGGCCAGGGCCAGCACCACGGTCAGGTTGGAGGTGGCAATCGCCAGGAAGCTGGCCCGCCAGGCGGTGGCCATCGCCTGCCGGTGGTCGGGGCTACGGCGCAGTTCGTCGCGGTACCGGGAAATCAGCAGCAGCGCATAGTTCGTCCCGGCGCCGAAGACCAGTACCGAGAGCACCCCGGTATCAAAATGAAGCTCCCACACCCCGGCCAGCGCCCCGGTGACCAGGCTGGCGGCCCGGTCGGCCACGGCCACCACCAGCAGCGGGATCAGCCACAGGATCGGGGAGCGGTAGGTGAGGATCAGCAGCACCGCCACGATGCCGACGGTCACCGCCAACAGGGTGAAGTCGGCCCCGGCGAAGGCATCGGCCACATCCGCGCCGAAGGCGGCCCCACCGGTGACCTGCAATACCAGCCCGTCACCGGCCAGCTGCGACAGCTCCGCGCGCAGCATGCGCACCTGATCGCGGTCCGCCAGCGGATCCACGCTGTCCCAGCTCAGGGTGATCAGGGCCGCTTCCCGGTCCTCGCTGAGGATCGGCTCGCCGGCCTGCACCGGGCCGACGGCGCCGGCAACGGCACCCGCCTCGGCCAGCAGCCCGGTATCGGCCGCGGTCAGCTCCTGGTGGTCGGTACGGCTGGCCACAGCCACCGCGGTGGAGCGCCCGGAGCCCTCGAAACCCTCCAGCAGGGCGGCGACCTGGGCGGATTCGCTGTCCTCGGGCAACGGGTCGGGACTGTGGGACGCGGCCGGCAGGGAGGAGAGCAGCCCGAAGGCCAGGGTGATCAGTAGCAGGAATCCCAGCACCCAGCCCCGCGCGCCGCGGCGCGAGGTGAGGGTGCCGGCCAGTGTGGTCAGGACGGAAGATCTCATGCTTCCAGTCAACCCGGCCGGGCTCGCGCGCGGATCGTGGATCCGGTCGAACCTCTTCTCAACCGTTTGATGGATGCGCTATCGCGACAGGTGCCCTACCCGGGCCGGAAGGCTCAGACCAGGCCCCGTTCACGGGCCGCGGCCACCGCCTGGGTGCGGGAGGAAACCTGGAGCTTCTCGAACACGTGCACCAGGTGGCTTTTCACCGTCGCCTCGCTGACAAACAGTTCCCGGGCGATCTGCCGGTTGCCGGCACCGGTGGCCAGCAGCCCCAGCACCTCGCGTTCCCGGGTGGTGAGCGAGACCTTCGGGGCGCGCAACCCGGCCAGCACCCGTTGGGTCATTTCCGGGGCCAGCACCATCCGCCCGGCCGCGGCCTGGCGTACCGAGTCCAGGATGGTGTGCGCCGCGACGTCCTTGAGCAGGTAACCGCTGGCCCCGGCTTCCACACAGGCCAGGATCTGCGCATCGGCATCGAAGGTGGTCAGGATCAGCACCTGCGGGGGCTGCGGCAGGGCCCGCAGGGCCTTGGTGGTCGCCACCCCGTTCATGCCCTCGCCCAGCCGCAGATCGCACAACACCACATCCACCGGGTCCGCCGCGGCGAGCTGCAGCGCCTCTTCCCCGGTGCCGGCCTCGGCCACCACCTGGATGTCCGGACAGTGGGTGAACACCGCACGCAACCCGGTACGCACGATCGGGTGGTCGTCAACCAGCATGACGGAAATCATCGGGGTCACCGGCCTTTCTGGGCGGACAACGGAAGGTAGGCGGACAACGCGGTGCCGGCTCCGGGGGAGGATTCCACCTCCAGGCCGCCACCGAGTTCACGCAGCCGCTGGCCCATGGCCTGCAACCCGAAACCGCCGTCGGTTTCCCGGTGGCCGAGTCCCGCCTGCCAGCTGGCGGTATCGAATCCCACCCCGTCATCGACGATGTCCATACGTACCGTATCACCGGCATCCTGCAGCGAAAGCACCAGCCTCCCGGCCCGGGAGTGCTGCTGCACATTGGCCAGTGCGGACTGGGCGGTGCGCAGCAGCGCCACCTGTACGGTGCTGCCCAGCACCGGCAACCCGGCGGCGGCCCGCAACTCGGTGCGGATCCCGGACTGCCGCTCAAGACGTTGCAGCATCCGGCCCAACGCCCCGGCCAGGGCTTGGTCCTCCAGCTCCGCCGGGGCCAGGGCGGCGATGATCCGCCGCAGGTCGCTCAGCGCCTGCCCGGCTAGTTCCCCGACCTGTTCCAGCGCCCGGGCATCCTGGCGGGAATCGGAATCCGGGCCGCTGTGCGTACCTCCCGCGGCCCGGGCATGCAGCGAGATCGCCGCCAGCTGCTGGGCGATGGTGTCGTGGATATCGCGGGCCACCCGGGTCCGCTCGGCCAGCATCCCGGCCTCATGCTGCGAACGGGCCAGCTCCTCCTGCAGCGCCGCCATTTCCCGATGCGCCTGGCGCAGCGAGGCGACGAGGGTATTGCGTTCCTGGACATCGTGCAGCAGCTGCAGGTAGCCGCGTGAAATACCCCAGGCGAAGGAACCACCCACCAGCGGTCCGAGCACCCCGGCATAGCTGATGTTCCCGTATACCACGAAGGGGAGCACGATGGCCAGCGCGTAGATCAGTACGCTGAGCAGCACCGACAGGCCCAATCCCAGCAGGTGTCCGACCAGCAGCCACAGGCTGAAGGCCAGCCACATGAACTCGGCACTGACCACCAAGGCCGCAACCCACAGGGCCAGCAGCACCGCAAGCCAGCCCAGCACCCGGCGCGGGGCACCGCCCCGAATCATTAGCGGCAACCCCAGCACGTACCAGCCGGCCAGCAGGATCCCGACGCCCAGCACCAGGACACCGTGACCGGGGTCGACCACCAGGGCACGCAGCACGGCGAAAACCAGCAGCACCAGGGTGATCCCGTGCTGCCCCAACTGCAGCAGCCTCGCGGAGATCAGCTTCTCTCGCCGGATCGGGGGATGTGCCGCTTCCGGGCTTCGGGCAGCCGGGGCGGAGGCGGCAGGGCTCATGCCGGGTCCTTGGCGGGCAGGTCCCGGGCGAGCATCCCGTAGATGAAGGTGTCGGTGTATTCGCCCTTGCTGAACAGGTCCTGGATCAGGTGCCCCTCGCGGCGGAAACCCAGCCTTTCGGCCAGGGCGGCGCTGGCGGTATTGCGCGCATCCATTTGCGCCGCCACCCGGTGCACCCGCAACGGGCCGAAGGCCAGCCGCAGCAGCTCGCTGGCCGCTTCATCCAGGTATCCCAGTCCCGCGCATTGCGGGTCCCGGACCCAGCCGATCTCCGCCTGGCGGTGTTCCACATCGGTCAGCCACAACGCCAGGTCGCCCACGTACCGTCCGGAGGCGTCGGCGACCACCAGGGACAGGGCGTGGGGTTCGGCATCCAGCGTGGTGCGCAGGAGCCGCTTGGCCAACTGTTCCTGGGTGTACTCCTCATCCCAGCGCTCCTCGAGCAGGTAGCGGGCCACCGGTTCCTGCGAGTACACCCGCAACAGGTCGGCGGCGTCCTCGGCGACATGGAAGCGCAATTCCAGGCGCCGGGTGTACACGGGGAAGATCGCGTCGTTCATGGTTTCGACTTTAGACTGCCAGCGCCCCGGCTGTCTTGCCCGGCACCGTCATGCGCACGGTGGCCGCGGACCGGAACATGACCGCGGGGCCCGGCCGGGTTTAGGCTTGAGCTACCGGCGGGCACGCGGAGCACCGGCCGGGGAGGGGAAACGAGGCGGCATGCGGTTAGCGGTTCTGCAACATGATGCGCAGCCGGGGGATTGGCAAACCAACCTGGCCCGGCTGGAGGAAGCCGTGGCGGTGGCGGCCAGCAACCGGGTGGACATCCTGCTCAGCCCGGAACTGTACGTGACCGGGGCCGATGCGCGGGTGCTGGCCAAGTCCTTCACCGCCGCCGCGATCCGGGGATTGCACGAGGCCATCGAGTCCCTGGCTGCCAGCTACGGGGTGGCGCTGGCCTACTCGCTTCCCGAACACCGGGAGCGCCAGCTGCTGATCGGCAGCTACTTCGTGGATGCGCAGGGTGAACGGCTGGCCCACTATGCGCGGGTGCACCTGGCCACCGCCGCCGAGCGCGAGGTCTTCACCGCGGCCGATGAACCGCCTGCGGCCTTCGAGTACCAGCACTCGATGCTGGCGCTGTCCAGCGGGTACGACGCCCAGTTCCCCGAGAACGTGCGGGCCGCGGCGCTGGCCGGGGCCAAGATCCTGCTGGTGCCGGCCGCCGCCGAAGCCGGCGCCGCACCCCTGGCGTTGAAGCTGCTGCCCGCCCGGGCCATGGAAAACGGCCTCTACCTGCTGTGGGCCAACCACTGCTCGGTGCAGGGCGGGATCCAGATGACCGGCACCTCCACCATCGTGGGACCGGACGGGCAGAATATCCAGGTGGCCGGGCACCAGCCGCAACTGATCGTGGCCGATGTGGACCGCCAACGCCAGCAGGCCATTCGCAAGGCCGTGCCCTATTTGGCGCGATTGCGGCCCGAGGTGTACCGCTGATTGCCGAACAACGCGCCCGGGTTGGTAGCGTGGAGACAGGCTTGTTGTTGAAGGAGCGCCCATGACCGGAATCCCGTACCCGACCACCCTGGCCAACTGCCGGACAGTGGGCGGGATGAGCGCCGGAAGCTCGAGTATCCGCCCCGCGGTGCTGTACCGCTGCGCCGCCCCGGTGACGGTGGATGAACAGATCACCGGCTGGGTGGAACACAGTGGCATCAGCCGCATTTTCGATTTGCGCAGCGAGTACGAGGCCCGCCGCGTCCTGGGCTTCCCCGAGGTGTCCGGCCGGGCCACGCGCACCAGGTTGCCCCTGATGGAGGGCGCCTTCGCGGTAGGGTCCACCATGCCGGACCTGGAATCTCTCTACCTGCCGCTGGTGCTGGATCACCCGACGGTCTGGGCCCAGGTGGCCGAGGAGGTGGCAACCAACGAGGGTGCCACCTTGGTGCACTGCACCGCCGGCAAGGACCGCACGGGAGTGGCCATCGCCCTGCTGCTGCTCGCGGTCGGGGCCGACCGCGATGCCGTCTTCGAGGACTATGCGGCCTCCACCGCGAACCTGCAGGGGTCCTGGTTGCAGGCCATGCGTACCCAGATCAGCGCCGCCGGGATCCCGGTGACCGAGAAAATGCTCGAGCTGATGGTCGGGACCAGCGTGCCGGGACTGGACCGGGCCCTGGGCGAAATCGAACGCCGGCACGGCAGCGTGGCCGACTACCTGCTCGCCCACGGCCTGGAACGTGCCGGGCTGGAACAGCTCGGTAGTCGCCTGCTGGCCTGAGGGCAGGCATCGAACCATCGGAACCACCGGAACCATCCCCATCAACCGACCCGGCCGGTCAGCGAAATCCGGCCCTGTGAGGAGCGCAGTGCCCTTCGACGTGATTGACCCGACCGCGGATATCAAGCTGGTCGCCGTGGATATGGACGGCACCTTCCTGGATGGCGACGGGCGGATCCCGGACGCCGCCTGGCCGCTTATCGACCAGCTGCACGAGCGTTCGATCACCTTCGCCCCGGCCAGCGGGCGCCAGCATGCACGGCTGGCCGAGCAGTTCGCCGGGTTGGCCCGGCCGTTGACCATCATCGCCGAGAACGGGACCGTGGTGATGCGCGGGGACCGGGAACTGTACTCCAATGTCATCGCCGCGCCGTTGGCGGACCGGGTCATCGGCCTGTTGCGCACCGCGGGGTCCGGTCTGGACTTCGGCGTGGTGCGCTGCGGCCGCCGGATGGGTTACCTGCAGCAGCCCGGGGACCAGCTCGCCCGCGCCGTGGAACCGTACTACGCCCGTATCCAGACCGTCGAGGACCTGCTTGCGGTGCAGGACGAGACGATCAAACTCGCCATCTACTGCCCGCAACGGTCCACCGAGGTGGCCCGGGTGCTGCAACCGGTGGCCGGCCAGCTACAGGTGGTGATCTCGGGGGAGAACTGGGTGGATGTGATGAACCTGGGAGTGCACAAGGGTGTGGCGGTCGGGGACCTGCAACGCCAGTTGGGCATCGGGCCCGAGCAGACCGTGGTCTTCGGCGACTACCACAACGACCTGGAGATGCTGGGCATGGCCAGCCACTCCTTCGCGATGGCCAATGCGCACCCGCTGATCCGGCAGGCCGCACACTTCACCGCACCGCCGAATACCGAACACGGGGTGCTGCAGGTGCTGCGGGCCTGGCTCGACGGGGCCGACACGCTGGCCGGGCACCTGCTGCGCTAGCGGTGCCGGTGCCGGCCGGAGAACAACCGGTCCAGTCCCGTGCCGCCGCTGCCGGTCAGCGCGAAGCCGGCCAGCACCACGGCCAATACCAGCACCAGCTCCCAGCCGCCATCGGCGACGAACAGGCCATGGCCGCGGTGTACCAGGTACCAGGCGATGCCCAGCTCGGCCAGCAGTACCAGGCAGACGAAACGGGTGGCCAGCCCCAATACCAGCGCCGCACCGCCGAGCAGTTCTGCACCGATCAGCAGCGGGGCGGCCAGGCTGGCATAACCGACGCCCAGGGAATCCAGCCAGGCGGTGGTGGCCGGCACCCCGTCGGTGAGCTTCCACCATCCATGCACCATGAACAGCGCACCCACCGTCACCCGCAGGGCGGTGCCCGAGATGGCGGCCAGCGTGGCCTGGGTGGAACGGTTCATGGGCGTGATCCCTTCGCTGCCGGTGGTCTGCACCCACAATACCGCCAGGTGCCGGCGATCACCGTCGGCGGCAGGGACGGCAAAGCCCCCGGCATGGTGTGCCGGGGGCTTGAAACCACGGATCAGGCCGGTTGGGTGTGCGCCAGGTGGTTCGCAATCGCGTCGAAGGCCCGGATGGTGGGGAACAGCCGCCCCGGGTCCTGCGGGTAGGGCCAACTGGAGAGCTTGACGCCCACGGTATTGGTATTAGGGTTCATGTAGATCATCTGGCCGTGGATACCCAGGGCCAGGGCCACATCGGATCCGGGGTACGGGAACCAGATCTGGTTGCGGTACATGCCCCCGGGCATCCGGTTGTCCCCCGGGGAATCCTCGAAGGCCTGGCGGGAATCGGGGTCCCCGGTAAAGGTGTCGGTGATCCACGCCTCGTCGATGATCTTCTTGCCGTTCAGCGCCACACCGCCGTTCACGTAGATCCAACCGAAGCGGGCCAGGTCGCGTAGCGTGGCGTTGAACCCGCCATCGAACATCCCCACATCGAACTGGTCGGTGCCCATCACCAGGTCCTGTTGCGCGCCGATCCTGGACCAGACCAGTTCGGAGAGCAATTCCTGCATCCTCTTGCCGCCGGCGGCCTCGCAGACCCACCCCAACACGTCGGTTTCGCAGGATCGGTACTCGAACGCTCCGCCGTGTTCGCGCTTGGCCTGCAGGGTACACAGGTACTCGTACATGCCCTTCGCCGGGTTGGTGTTCCCCGGTTCACGTTCCGCCCAGCCGATGGCCTGTTCCAGCAGACGCACCTCGGCCTGCGGGTCCATGTACTCCTCGGAGAACCTGATCCCGGAACGCATATCCAGCAGGTGGCGGGTGGTGGCCCCGGCATAGCCGCTGGCGGCCAGTTCCGGCACGTAGGCGGTGACCGGCTTGTGCAGGTCAAGCTTGCCCTGCTCGTGCAGGATGCCGGCGACGGTGCCCACCAGGGTCTTGCTGACACTCATCAGCAGGTGGTCGGTCACCGAGGTCATCGAGTCGAAGTATTCCTCCACCAGCACCTTGCCGCGGTGCATGACCAGCCAGCCGTCCGTGTTGGTGGCCTGGATGACACTGCGCACGGTCAGCGAGGGCTCGTTCTCGTCCTTCTGGATCAGCTCGATGCTGCCCAGATCCATTTCCATCATGTGGAGTTTGGCGGTGGGTTCCCCGCCGCGGCTGACCGGTGAAGTCGGCAGGATCTCGCTCAGGTTCTGGAAGCTCCAGTGCAGGTTCTCCTGGTGCTGCCAATTCTCGACCGTAATCGGTTCTTTCGGCCTGGCAGTTGTCATGAAGCTTCCATTGTCCTTCCCCGGCGGTGAGTATCAATCCATCGGAGGATACCACCGCCAGGTGAAGAACGACGATATGCCGATTACTCCGTGGTAGTCGTGGGCGGTACGGGAATTCCCTTGTACAGCGAGCGCACCGAGGAGATGAAGTGCTTGGCATCGATACTCAGCCGGGTCTTCTTGCGTCCCTCGTACTGCAACTTCGCCTTGGTGACCAGTACCCCCAAGTCAGCACCTTTCCAGCGGTAATCCTCGGCACCGTAGATGCGCAGGAAGAAGGCCTCCTTGTGATGCTGCAGCTGGTGCCAGTCCAAGGCGGAGCGGACGAACTGCAGCTTGCCACTGGAATCCAGGACGTACTGTCCGGTGCGTGGGGCGTGCGTGAGGTACTCCACAACATCATCGGTTTCCTTGATGATCATGTGACTCCAGATATCCGCGCCGCTCAGTGCCTCCCAGCGTTCGTTGATTTCATCGACATCCAGATCGAAATCGACATCCAGGAACTCCAACAGGTGGAACAGGAACAACGGAACATCGGCGTAGGCGCCGGCGGTCACGTTGGTGATGGCGCTGGCCCCGGAGATGCGTGGGTTCAATTCGCCGAGGTAGACCTCGTCGGTGTCGGTATCAACCAGGACATCGACCTCGAAGAAGCCGCGGTAGCCCTTGGATTCCAGGCCTTCACCGACACGGCGTACCAGCTCGATGGCCCGGGTTCGCTGCGAGGCGCTGAGTACATCCGGGTGCATCTCGTTGCCGCACCAGCCGCCCTTGTACGGGGTGAGTTCCTTGTATCCGGCCAGTTCGGTCAGGAACGGGCCGACGACCGTGCCGCAGCGGGTCAGTACCGCCTCGACGGCCACCGGCACATTGTTGATCCGTTTCATGACCTTGAGCTGTTCGCCGATCATGTCCTTGGCGTGTTTGTGCCAGTCGGCTTCATCGGCGATGAAGAACGTGGTCTTGCCCGAATCGCCGTAGGGGGTCTGGACCACCAGGTCGGTGCCCAGCTTGTTGGAGCGGGCCAATTCGAGCAGTTCGTCGTAGCTGGTGGCGAACCCCAGGACGTTGGGGACCGACGGGGCACCGGCGGCGTTACCCAGTTCGGTGGTCACGATCTTGGAATCCAGGTGGGTGCGCAGGTCGGCCGAGGGCAGTATCAGGTCGTAGCCCAGCTCCTCGCAAATCTGCTCGGTTTCCTCATCGAAGAAGACCATGGCGATCTTTGGGCGGGGTCCGTTGGGGGTACGGCGCGCATCGATGTGTTCACGCACCTCGGGGTTCTGCAGCAGCCAGTTGTTGATGGCCTCGCCGCTCTCGAACTCGGCATACGGCTTTTCGCTCGGGGAGAAGACCCGGGGATGGCCACCGTCCCAGCCGTCGTAGTAGCTGATGAAACTGAATTTGCGCACCCAGCGATCGAGCCCCAGCAGGTTGAAGGGGGTCGCACCCACGAAGTAGATCGGTGTCTCATTGGTGCGGAAGAAATGGCGGACCTCGCTCATGTTCTTCAGCGGGCGGGTGAAGTTCACAACCCGTGCATGGTCTTCAGAGGGCAGTTCAAGGGGAGTGTACGCGGCATCGGTCCCCACATTTGCCGTCGGAGCGTCTTCTCCGGGAGGGGTGGCCCGCCATCGGGCGATATCGCTCGGTTTTGGCATTCGCTGGTTGCGACTTACATCTGGTGCGGCAACATCCTTGCCCATGATCCGGTCCCCCACAATTTCCTGGTCGTGCTGTATTCGATGAAGTGTGATTCGTAAGACACTACACATAGAGCGTGCGTCAACGCATGTTGAAAATCAATTTATGTCACCTCTATATGACATGAGCCAAGTAAGGCGCATGGACCCTCCTTATGAACGCGAGATTAACTCCCGCAGCGGTGTCGACGACCGAGCGCACGCCACACCCTGGAATAGGGACAAGACCGCCGTGCCGACCCCGGATACCCGGGCTCGACACGGCGATAGATGTGATGTGCATCTCGTTATGGACTACCTTGCCACGTAATGCCCTATGGATGCCAGCGCGGCGCGTACGCCGGTACTTAATGTTGGTTCTTCCAGGGGCAGGAAATGCGGAGAATGGTTCACCGGGGGAGAGGTATCGGCCGGGTCGAACCCGCCGAAGAACCAGTACACGGTCGGCACCCCGATGCTGTCCCCGAGCCAGCCCACATCCTCCGAGCCCATCTTGGGTTCGTGGAAGTGCACCTGTTCCTCGCCCAGCTCGGCCTGCAGGGCCGCGGTCACCCGATCGGTGTGTTCCGGGTCGTTGTACAGACGGGGGAAATCGTAGAGGTGTTCAATCAGTGGGGCAGGGGCGTTGGAAGCTTGGGCTTCGGCAGTAACGATGCGCTCGACCGCAGCCAGGACCTGTTCGCGCACCTCGCGGGTCAGAGTGCGGATATTCAGTGTGAATTCCGCACGGTCGGGGATGATGTTCTCCTTCAGACCCCCATGGAAGGTTGCGCAGGTGACGACAGCGGGGCTCAGAGGCGCCAGTTCCCGAGAGGTGATGGTCTGCAATCGGGTGATAATGTGGGCGCCGAGCACGATCGGGTCAATAGCATCCTGTGGCTGTGATCCGTGGGCTTGCCGGCCGTACAGGGTGACTTTCAGTGAATCGGCCAACGCCATGGCGTTGCCGCTGGTCACCGCGACCTGCCCTGCGGGGAACGGGAACACGTGCTGTCCCAGAATCACTTCGGGACGTGGTGCCTTGTCCCACAGGCCGTCGCTGACCATCGCCTTGGCCCCGGCGGCGGTTTCCTCGCCAGGCTGGAAGATGAAGACTACGGTTCCCGACCATGCTTGTTGCTGTCGCAACAGTAGTTTGGCTGCCGTAAGGGCTGCGGTGACATGAGTGTCATGCCCGCACCCGTGCATAAGCGGAACCACGGTCCCGTCGTCCAGAATCCCGGTGGCCGTGGAAGCATAGGTGGCGCCTGTGTCCTCCTTGATCGGCAGTCCATCGGTGTCCGCGCGAAATCCCACGACGGGGCCGGTGCCGTTGCATACCACGCCAACCACTCCGGTGCCGCCGCAGCGGAAATGCTCGATCCCCAGCTGCTCCAGTTGCGTTTCGATATAGCGTGCTGTGTGCTCTTCCTGCATCGATAATTCCGGGTTGGCGTGCAGATGACGGTACATGTCGTGCATCCGGCCGGTGTCTTCCGGGGTCAAGTGCGTGCTGAGCATGGTGGGATTCTCCTTGGTCGGGGCGGTTTGTGTGGGTTGCGGGGTATCGTCGCAGGGCTATTGGCCACCGTTGGTACGGAACTTCTTGCGATCACGGACCAGCCAGCTGACCAGGATGGAGAAAATGACCACCAGTGCAGTGGAGAACATCGACACCGACTGGAAATTCGGCAGGATCAGGAACTGCATGCATAGTGCCAGGCCGATGGCCACCAGGGTCGGGCGCAATTGCTTCATTGACACGATGGCCTGGACGAGTACCGCGCCCATCAGCGAGGGCAGGATGTATAGTCGGGCCACCTCAATGACCTCGGTGGGAATCCGGGTGACCAACCAGGTGCCCAGCAGGCCCACAAAAATCAGCAGACTGGTCAGATGGACGGTGGCGGCACCGCAGATGGCCATCACGGCGGCTAAATCCCCGCGCTTGGTGCCGGCCTTGGCCCCGATGGTCGACTGGGCGACGATCGCCGCTGGTAGCAGCTTGTTGGAGATATTCCCGATCATGAAGGCCTGGTACATGGCCGCTGAGCCAAGGATCGGGAAGTAGGTCAGCGGTTCGACAAACCATAGTACGCCGAAGGTCGCGGCCACAGCCACCAGCGAGAGCCAAACCATGCCGGCGGTGATCTGCAGGTCGGAAAAGAAGAAGATGTAGGCCGGGCCTGCCAATGACAGCAGCAGCCCGATACTCATGGTGATTGAACCGTAACGGGTAGTTTGGGCCTCGAAGCGTGCCATCGAGGCGTTGGCATTGGATGCGGGGACCGGGGTTGTGGAAGCCATAGCGGGTGCTCCTGGGTTTTTAGGCGGTGTGCAGGAAGTAGGCGGCAGTCAGCGAAATGACGATGGAGAAGCCCAGCGCCCATTCGCGCAACCACTTGGCGTTGAGCAGTTTGGCGAGCAGTAGGAACAGTCCCATCAATCCCGCGGAAATGAAGATCAACATGGCGTGCACATTGGATTTGGGGAGTTCGGCAATGGACAGTGAGGAGAACGCGGCGATCAACGCAGCCGTGGGAATCAGTGCCATGACAGCAGGGTTCTTCTTGGCCAGCGACTTGCCGCCCTTCTTCAGCACCGGGGTGAGCAGCAACGTGGTCAGCATCCACATCCCCCCGGAGAGGCTCATGGTGATGAAGGCGACGGCGAAGACTTGCTGCGTGTACAGCGAGCCGCCGAGGTCCGCGCCCATGGTGCTGGCCGCGATTTGCGCCGACGCCGTTTCGGCCTGGGCCGATCCGACCAGCCCGATACGGAGGAGCACCGCCGGGGTCCCGAACAACGCCAGCAGGGCGATGGCGACCAGCACTACGGCCAGAGACGGGCCGATGGAGGCCACGGCCCCGGCTCGGAACGACTCGGTCAGTTCCCGTTTGGGCATCTCTACATGTGGTGCGGCGGCCCTGGCTGCGCGCATGTAGAGCACTGTCTGCACGAAGATCACGGTGAAGACCCCAAGGGCGCAAATCCAGAGCACCGGGTTGTTGGCCACGGCCCAGATATCGGTGGACATCGGATCTCCGAGTGCCAGCACTGGCATGGTGTTCATGGGGTCTCCTTCGGGTGAGCTCCGCGGAATCAGCGCGGAGACCATGTGATGTAGCTCTCGTCACTCAATGGTCGGCGATATCAGCGAGCATGACAAGAAACGGAGAGAATGGACAACATTCTGGCGATATCCGCCAAATTATCAAGGTACTGAATCGAATATTCCGGGAAAACGACAGTAGACGTGGGATCTGATGCAGGTATTCTCCTATAAACTTCGAGTACCTGTGGGAAGGACTACGGCAATGACGGGCAAACGGGAACCAGTGTTGAACGAACTCCAGCAGAGAATTGTGGGGGCGCTGCAAGTCGACGGCCGTGCCACCTGGCGCAAGATCGCTACGGTGCTTGGGGAACCCGAACGCACCGTTGCCCGCTACGGCAACGAACTGCTCTCCACAGGCCACGTCACGGTGGCTGCCATACGCAACCAGCTCGGATCGGTGGTAGGCACCTTTTCGTGTCTACCTGGGGCCGCCCGACTCAGCGTTGAATCGCTGGCCCAACGCGAAGACACTACCTACAGCTACCTGACCACCGGCATCGCCGATGTGGTCACCGAAGTGCACTACGACGGCGACACCGCCGACATCCTGACCCTGCAGTTGCCAGCCACCCCGGGAATCTCGCAGTACGCCACATACCCGGTGCTGAAGTACTTCAAAACCATACGCGGGTGGCGTGCCGGAGTGCTCACCGTAGCGGAGGAGGGCGCCATGGCTGGCCCCTATGGGACGGATCGGATCAGCTGGAACCCGGATCCGGACCTGGGCGGGCAGGACGTGCAGATTATCGACATCCTGAAAAGGGACGGCCGGGCCACGATCGAGTCCATCTCCCGCCAGGTGGGCATCAGTGAAACCTCGGCTTCGCGGCGGCTGGAGGCGATCCTGTCAACGGCGCAGGCCACGATCCGCACCCTGGTTGAACCGGGGCTGATGGGGCTGCCGGTCGAGGCGCAATTGTGGGTGGAAACCTCGCCCCACCTGATCGACGGACTGGGCACCAAGCTCGCCGAACTCCCGCAGGTGCGCTATGCGGCTGCACTGGCAGGGGACTACCAGTTGCTCATCGACTTGACCTTGCCGACGCAGATGGACCTGTACCGGTTCATCACCGCGCCGATGTGGGGGGAGGGGCAGACCCGGATCCGCACCGCGATGGTGGTCCGGGCCCGCAAACGCGGTGGCAGGCTATTCGATATCAGCTAGCATCGACTCGAATGTGGGATTCTCAAAGACGAAACCGGACTCATCGAGCACTTCGCTGGTCACATGCCGGCCGGTCAACGCCACCCGCGGGTTGGATCCCAGTACGGTGGCGCCGAACTGGACCAGCGCGGCCGGGGAACCAAGGCCTGGCATCGAATACTTCTGCCGTAGCAGTTGCATCATCTGGGCGTTGCGCACCGGGTTAGGCGCGGCGGCGTGCACGATCCCGTCCGCCGGGCGGACACCGTCAACGCCCAGCATGCCGCGCACCAGATTCAGCCAATCGGGCAGGGAAATCCAGCTCACCCACTGCTGGCCGCTGCCCACCGGTCCGCCCAATCCGGTGCGTACCAGCAACATCAGGCTCTTGAGCAGGGGCGCCTGGTCGGCGAACACCAGGGAGGTGCGCAGCACGTAGTTGTGCTCGGCCTTGACCGGGGCCTGGGCGAAGGCCTCCTCCCAGGCGCTGGCCACACCGGTCATTTCCGGCAGGGCGTCCTCGCCGGTGGGCAGCGGGCTGGATTCGGTGATCCTGCGCTCGCCGGCATCGCCGAAGACGGCCGTGGTGCTGGACTGGACCCAGGTCTCCAGGGTGAGGCCCAGGGTTGCGACTGCATCGGCCAGCGCGCGGGTGGAATCCACACGGGAGGCGGTCAGCGAATCGATGTTGGCATCCGTATTGCGCTTGTCCACCAGCTCCCCGGCCAGGTTGACCAGGCTCACCGGGTAGTTCTCACGCAGGAACGCGGACTTCCACGGGCCCTGGTGCTTGCCGTCCCAGTGGTATTGGGCGGCCGGGAAATCGGCTTCCTGGCTGCGGGTGAGGACCACCACCGAATTGCCGCGGCAGACCAGGTCGGCCACCAGCCGCCTACCCAGGAAACCGCGGCCGCCGGCCACCACGACATGGCGTTGCACCCGGTGGCGGGCCACATGCGGGATGAGCCGGTACAGGCGTGCACAGCCGATGGCGAAGTCGTCGAAGAGCGGATTGGCCACGGTGTGCTTGAAGGCGGTGGTGCCCGGCCCGTTCAGTTCCACGGTGAAGTGCAGCCTCGCCCCGCCCTCGACGGCTTCGACGATCCAGCGCAGTGCCATGGAACCGCCGGGCTGGGGTTGGGTGAACTCGACCAGCCGTTGGGGCTGGTTGCGCCGCGTGATGGAACCTGACGGGGCCGTTTCGCGGTGCAGGGTGCCGAAAACCCGGCCCGGGGGCAACAGGTCCACCGCGGAACCCACCCCGCGTTGGTCGTCGTGCACCATGAAACCGTCGAAGCTCTTCATCCAGGTCCCGGTCTGCTTCAGGTTGCCGACCACGGCAAACAGGGCGTCGGGTTCGGCGGCCAGGAAATGCGATTCGGTGCGCTGCCAGTGGGTGAGGTTCTGCTTCAACGCTGCCAGGGTAATCAGTCCTTCCAGATCGAGTGCGGTACCGCAGAGCAGCTGTTGACTGGTCCACGGCCGTATATCCATCGTAGGCCGGTGGGTGGTTGATGCCCAGTAGCGGCACCGGGGCGGTAGCAGAAATGTGCCCGCCGGGAAGCGCCGCCGGCCCGTTGGCGGCATTGCGCTCCGACCGGGACCCGATCACGGGCTGCGCAATCGATATCAACGGCGGATGAACGCGCCCTTCCCGACCGAATACGCCCGGGAGTCATCCGGATTCCGGACCGCGAGGAGGTGTTCGAGCCGACTGCAGGCCTCGCGCACTGCGGTAGGAAATCCCTGGCGGAGCAGCCAATCGTGCACCGTAGGAGCGTCGGCAGGATGCATCAGCCCGATCGCGATGTCCAGGGTCGGCTTGGCGGGCAACCCGGAAACCGACGTTGAGCCGATGTGCTCGATGGCCACGGGGCGCGGAGCCGTGGAAGGCGGGATTTCGGCCAGCCGGGTGAAGACCTGCACCCAACGAGGCGAGTCAGGGACGAGGCGAACGGTTCCACGCCGCAAACCCAGATCCCCCGACTCGAGGCAGGCCAGCAGCGCTGGTGCGGGCGGGTAGGCAACTTCGGCTCGCACCCGGGACCGCTCCGGGTTCCCTGCCGACATGTCCATGAACCGATTCCACGGGTATCTCCAAGGAGGTCTCCGGTCGCATTCCCGGGCCGGGAAACGGCGTTAAAAGGCCGAGCCCGGTCCCGCCCATGACAGGGCCGGACCGGGCAACGGAACCGGGTGGAGCGGGATCAGACCGCGCTGCGCGCGTTGACCTCGATCTCCATCTTGGTGAACTCGTCGGTGATTTCGGCGTTCTCGGTGTAGGTCGAACGCGAGACCAGCCAGGCCACCAGCAGGTTGAGCAGGAAGCCCGGGACGATCTCGTACATGGCACCGCTCAGCACGCTGACGTTGCCCCAGATGAAGACGGTTACCGCACCGGTCACCATGCCGGCGAACGCGCCGACCGCGGTCAGCTTGCGCCAGTACAGGCTGAGCAGGATGATCGGGCCGAAGGCTCCACCGAATCCGGCCCAGGCGAAGGCGACCAGCTCGAGGATCGAGGACTCCGGGTTCAGCGCCAGGATTGCCGCCACGATCGCGATGACCAGCACGCCGGTGCGGCCCAGGACCACCAGGGTCTTCGGGCTGCTCTTGCGGCCCATGATGTTGTACAGGTCCTCAACCAGGGCAGAGGAGCACACGATCATCTGCGAGGACATGGTGGACATGATGGCCGCCAGCACCGCTGCCAGCACCAGACCGGCAACCAGCGGGTGGAAGAAGATCTGCGAGAGCAGCAGGAACACGGTTTCGCTGTTCGCGGTGCTCAGCGGTTCGTCGGCGAAGTAGGCGACACCGATCAGGGCGGTGCCGATGGCACCGGCCGCGGTCAGGATCATCCAGCTGATGCCGATGCGGCGGGCCACGGTGGCCTCGGCCGGGCTGCGCAGGGCCATGAAACGCACGATGATGTGCGGCTGGCCGAAGTAGCCCAGTCCCCAGGCCGCGGTCGAGATGATCGCCACGACAGCCAGCACCCAGTGGGTGTCGTCGAAGGAGGAGAACAGGTTGAAGGCCTGCGGGTTCACATCGGTGATCTTGCTGCCCAGGGTGGCGAAATCGCCGATCTGGATGACTGCGACCACTGGCACGGCGATCAGCGCCGCGAACATCAGCAGGCCCTGGGCGACATCGGTCAGCGAGGCGCCGAGGAACCCTCCGAACAGGGTGTAGAGCAGGGTGATGCCGGCAACAAAAAGCATGCCATTCAGGTAGGGCCATTCGAAGGAAGCCTGGAAGAACTTGCCGGCGGCCACCATGCCCGAGGAAACGTAGAAGGTGAAGAACACCAGGATGATCAGGGCCGAGGCGATGCGCAGCAGGTGCTTGCGGTCCTTGAGCCGTTTCTCGAAGAAGCTCGGGATCGTGATCGCATTCTGCGAGATCGCGGTGTAGGAGCGCAGGCGCGGGGCAACGAACTTCCAGTTCAGCCACGCACCGATGACCAGGCCGATGGCGATCCAGGCCTCGTGCAGACCGGTGATGTAGATGGCACCGGGCAGGCCCATGAGCAGCCAGCCGGACATGTCGGAAGCGCCGGCGGACAGCGCCGCCACCCATGGCTTGAGCCCGCGGTCGGCGAGCATGTAGTCGTCAATATTGCTCGTGCGCCGGTAGGCGAAGTAGCCGATACCGAGCATGACACACATATAGAAGGCTATCGCGATCATCTGGAACGTATGGTCGGACATGATTTCCTCGTTGGTAGCGCGAGTGTGCGGGGTCGATCCCTCATGATCTAATGAGGCGCACTGTGCTGGTGGTGCGAGTCACCACTATGGCACCATTTCCGTCATTTGTCGCGCATGGAAAAGCAGGCCGTTACCATTTCGTGACCTAGTCTGTGGCTGAGGTCACGATAGCGGCGTTCTGTTCGGCGGTATGTGGCGAAGGCAACAACTTGGCCTGCTCATGCAGGCACTCGCGCACCGCGGCGATGGCCGGGTTGCGTTCCGAGGAGTGCCGCATGGCCGTGAACACCGTGCGCACCGGGGCGCCGGGCAGATCCGCGATACGCAGGCCGCGCCGCCGCTGGGCCCACACCAGATCCGGCAGCAGGGCCACGGCATTGCCCGATTCCACCAATTGCACATGGGCCTGCAGATCCGCGGTCTCGTAGCGCACATCGGGTTCGAAACCGGCCAGCCGGCAGGCCTGCTCGGCCCAATGGCGGCTGGCCGCTCCCACCGGCTCCATGACCCAGGGCAGGAACGCGGCATCCTCGATCCGGTTCACCCGGTCGAATTCGGAGACGTCGGTGGGGTCGGTGGCCGGGAGGGCGAGCCGGATCGCATCGTAGGTGAGCGTCCGGCGGTCCAGGTTCTCGAAGTGCTTCGCGGCATGGCCCGGGTACTGCTCGGCCACCACCAGGTCGAAGTTGCGCAACCCGGTTTCATGCAATGCGCGTTCGGGTTCCTGTTGGCTCATCTCCACCCGCAGGTGGGGCATCTCGCCACGCAAGCGTCGCAGCACCCCGGGCATGATCGCCAGCATCGCGGTCTGGAAAGCGGCCAGCCGCACGGTGCCGGAGACCGTGGGCATGGTGGCTTTCAGGTCCGCCTCGGCCCGCTCCATGGAGTCGAGCAGTTCCTCGGTGTGCGCCACCAGTACCTGGGCCTGCGGGGTCAGGGCCAGGGTGCGCCCGTTGCGTTGCAGAAGCTTGACCCCGGCCTCGGTTTCCAGCAGGCTCAGCTGCTGCGAGACGGAGGAGGGGGAGTAGCTCAGGGCGAACGCCACATCGGCGATGGTCCCGCGGATACTCAGTTCGCGCAGAAGCCGCAGTCGTCGCAGTTCAAGCATGGTCTTGGGCCCTATCTCGGAACGGAAAACGGCCAGGCAGAACCGGCGCATTGGTATCGAATACGATACATCGGCAAAAGCGAATGTAACAATTCACTTTTGTTCACTTTTACTGAACTGAAATTGGGGTCATACTCGGTAGTGCACACAGCTTTTTCGAAGTAAGCCGTCGGATTCTGGCACCTGAAGACTCCGGTTGGACCCAGAACGAAAGATGCGTTGGTGCTCCTGAACTCATCCAGCATTGTGGAAAGGCGCAACGTGTCAGTCACGAGTCATACCCCATCCCACGTCCCGCCGGCCTTGGCCGCCGACGGGACCCCGCTCGTCCAGCCCGCCGACCTGGCCCAAGAGGTCATCGCCCTGGTCCGCCGCTGGCTGACCGAAGCGGCCAAACACCCCACCGACGCCTCCGCCGCCCGGCTGGCCGGTGTGCTCAAGGACCCGCATGGGCTGGACTTCACCGTCGGCTTCGTCGACGGGGTCATCCGGCCCGAGGACCTGAAGGTCGCCGCGCAGAACCTGAAGACCCTGGCCCCGAAGGTGCCCGGCTTCCTGCCGTGGTACATGCGCAAGGCCGTGGCCCTGGGCGGTGTGATGGCCCCGGTTCTGCCCGGTGTCGTGGTGCCGATCGCTCGCCGGGTGCTGCGTGAAATGGTCGGGCACCTGATCATCGATGCCAGCGACTCGAAACTGGGTGGCGCGATCTCCAAGGTCAAGCGCGAGGGCGTGAACCTGAACGTGAACCTGCTCGGCGAGTACATCCTCGGCGAGGGTGAAGCGGCCCGGCGCATCGCCGGCACGCAGAAGCTGCTGGCCCGCGATGACGTGGACTACGTCTCGATCAAGGTCTCCTCGACCGTCGCCCCGCACAACCATTGGGCGTTCGATGAAGCCGTGGAGAACATCATCTCCAAGCTGCGCCCGCTCTATGCGATGGCCAACCAGGGGCCACAGAAGAAGTTCATCAACCTGGACATGGAGGAGTACAAGGACCTGGAGTTGACCATCGCGGTCTTCACCAAGCTGCTGTCCCTGGACGAGTTCAAGGACCTGCCGGCCGGCATCGTGCTGCAGGCCTACCTGCCCGACGCCCTCGGCGCGATGATGCAGTTGCAGGAATTCGCCGCCGCCCGCGTGGCCGACGGGGGAGCACCGATCAAGGTGCGTGTGGTCAAGGGCGCGAACCTGCCGATGGAAACCATGGAAGCCGATATCCACGGGTGGCCCCTGGCGACCTGGCACACCAAGCAGGATTCGGACACCAGCTACAAGGCCGTCCTGGAATACGCGCTGCGTCCGGACCATGTGCGGAACGTGCGCATCGGCGTGGCCGGGCACAACCTCTTCGACATCGCGCTGTCCTGGCTGCTGGCCAAGTCCCGCGGCGTGGAATCGGGGATCGAATTCGAAATGCTGCTGGGTATGGCCACCGGCCAGGCCGAGGCGGTGCGCCGCGATGTGGGCGAGCTGCTGCTCTACACCCCGGTGGTGCACCCGGACGAGTTCGATGTGGCCATCGCCTACCTGATCCGCCGACTGGAGGAAGGCGCCAGCCAGGAGAACTTCATGTCCGCGGTCTTCGAACTGGACAAGAACCAGGAGCTGTTCGAACGCGAAACCAACCGTTTCCTGGCCTCCCTCGAAGCGCTGACCGACCAGGTACCGGCCCCGCACCGGGTACAGGACCGGAACGTATCCGTGCCCGGGCTGGAAGCGACGGTTGCCGGGTTCGCCGACGGATCCACCACGTTCTTCAACACCCCGGACACCGATCCGGACCTGGCCGCCAACCGCGCCTGGGGCCGCGAGATCCTGGCGAAGATGCAGGACTCCTCCCTGGGCAAGGACCTGGTCTCCTCGCACACCATCACCTCCTCCGCCGAACTGGATGAGGCCATCGCCATGGGCGTGGATGCCGCGGCCGGCTGGCAGGAACTGGGATCGGCCAAGCGCGCCACGATCCTGCACACCGCCGGGTTGCTTTTCGAGGAACGCCGCGCCACCATGCTCGAAGTGCTGGGCTCCGAATGCGGCAAGACCATCGACCAGGGCGATGTGGAAGTCTCCGAGGCGATCGACTTCGCTCACTACTACGCCGAACAGGGCCGCGCCCTGGACCAGGTGGACGGCGCGGACTTCGTGCCCTCGAAGCTGACCGCGGTCACCCCGCCCTGGAACTTCCCGATGGCCATCCCGGCCGGGTCCACCCTCTCGGCCCTGGCCGCCGGCTCGGCCGTCATCATCAAGCCCGCCGGGCAGGCCGCCCGCATCGGCGCGGTCATGGTCCAGGCCTTGTGGGATGCCGGGGTTCCCAAGGACGTGCTGCAGCTGGTCTTTGTCGGCGAGCGTGAACTGGGCCGACAGCTGGTCTCCGACCAGCGCGTGGACCGGCTGATCCTCACCGGCGGCTACGAGACCGCCGAACTGTTCCGCTCCTTCCGCAAGGACCTGCCATTGCTGGCTGAGACTTCCGGCAAGAACGCCATCATCGTCACCCCGCACGCCGACCTCGATCTGGCGGCCCGCGATGTGGTGGCCTCCGCCTTCGGCCACGCCGGGCAGAAGTGCTCGGCCGCCTCGCTGGTGGTGTTGGTCGGATCCGTGGCCGAGTCGCGGCGCTTCAACAGCCAGCTGATCGACGCGGTGAAGTCGCTGCGCGTGGGCTACCCGTGGAACCCCGAGGCCCAGATGGGGCCGTTGATCGGGGAACCGGGCGAGAAGCTGGCCCGCGGGTTGACTACGTTGGGGGCTGGCGAACGCTGGGCCCTGGAACCGAAGCAGCTCGATGACTCGGGCAAGCTGTACTCCCCGGGGGTGCGCTACGGGGTCAAGCGCGGCAGTGAATATCACCTGACCGAATACTTCGGCCCGATCCTGGGCGTGATGACCGCCGACACCCTGGAACAAGCGGTCGCGATCGTCAACGAGATCGACTACGGGCTGACCAGCGGCCTGCACTCGCTGGATGCCGACGAGCTGGATTACTGGCTGCAGAACATCCAGGCCGGCAACATCTATGTGAACCGCGGGATCACCGGGGCGATCGTGCAACGCCAGCCGTTCGGCGGCTGGAAGAAGTCGGCGATCGGTGCAGGTACCAAGGCCGGTGGCCCGAACTACCTGATCGGCATGGGCGCCTGGAACGACGCTCCGGTACGGGACACCGCGCCACTGTCCACTTTCGACACGCGGCTGGTGAACACCGCGGGGCTTTCTGAAACCGACGCGCAGTGGCTCACCGCGGCCCTGGGCAGCGACAAGCTGTGGTGGAACACCGAGTTCAACCAGGCCAAGGACCGTTCGGGCCTGATCTCCGAACGCAACATCCTGCGCTACCTGCCGGTGGATGTCACCGTCCGTTATGAAGCCGCCACCAGCGGCCACGGCATCGCCGAGGGACTGCGTGTGGTCGCCGCCGGTGTCGCCGCCGGGTCCCGGGTGGTCTTCTCCTGCGCGGCCGAACTGCCACGCGGGGTACGCAACCTGTTGGCGGAGCATTCGGTGACAGTGGTGCAGGAGGATGCCGCAGGATTCGCCAACCGTGCCGCCCGCCTGGCCGCCCAGCGCGGCCCGCAGTCCTCGGCCCGGATCCGCCTGATCGGCGGTTCGGTTGCGGAGGTGGCCGAGGCGACCAACGGCAAGCCGGATGTGGCGATCTACGCCTCGCCGGTCACCGGTGCCGGACGGGTGGAGCTGCTGCCATTCGTCCATGAGCAGGCCGTGTCGATCACCGCGCACCGTTTCGGTACGCCCAACCAGTTGAGCAACGAGCTGATCTAGCTTCCTGCCCGGCAGTCCTGCGAACAACCGGCTGCCGGAGGGCTGGAACATAGGCTGCGCACCCGATATGCCCCCTGCAGGGGGCATA
Organism: Glutamicibacter sp. MNS18; assembly: GCF_026107515.2. GTDB lineage: Bacteria > Actinomycetota > Actinomycetes > Actinomycetales > Micrococcaceae > Glutamicibacter. The sequence goes on from NZ_JAPCHW010000017.1 coordinate 38,050, forward strand.
TCGGGTGCGTCTGCGTTTAACGCCGGGGGAGCTGGCTGCGGGCGGACCGATAGGATATGCGACATGGCGCGAACCTTTACCCTGATCCAATTGCGGTACTTCATGGAAGTGGCGCGCCTGGAGAACATGCGGGCCGCGGCCCAGTCGCTCAACGTCACCCAGTCCACGCTGTCCGCGGCGGTGAGCCAGCTGGAAAACGACTTGTCCGTCGTGCTTTTCCGGCGCCTTGCCAGCCGTGGGCTGCGGTTGACCGACGACGGCAAGAGGTTGCTGGCCGGTGCCCGGTCATTGTTGGAAGACGCCGAACTGCTGCATTCGAGGGTCAGCGGCGAGGCGCAGGGACTCACCGGCCGCTTGCGGGTAGGGATTTTTGCGCCGATTGCGCCATTTGTCGCACCCCGGCTGCTGCAGGGGTTCGCCGAAGCGTATCCGGGCATCTCGCTGACCTTCATCGAAGGGACACAACGGGAAGTGCTGGACTCCCTGCAACGTGGGGAATGCGAAATCGCGCTGATGTACGACCTCGGTGTCGGCGCCGAATTCTCGATGCAGCCGGTGGAACGCATCGGCGCCCACGTGATCCTCGCGCAGGATCATCCGCTGGCGGATTCCGGCAAGCCGCTGCACCTGGCCCAATTGCAGGGCGAACCCTTTGTGCTGCTGGACCAGGAGTACTCCCGCGAATACTTTCTGCGCCTGTTCAGTTCGCTGGGGCTGACACCGAACACCAGATACTGGGTTTCCGGGTACGAAACGGTGCGGTCCTATGTGGCCATGGGGTTGGGCTACTCGATCCTGAACCGGCGTTTGGACAACGACATGACCTACACCGGCCTGCCGGTGGTACGTGTCGCGATTGCCGATCCGGTCCAACCCATCGACATAGTCGTGGTGCACCCCAGTGACCTGCCCATGGGGCGCAAAGCCCAGGCCTTTGCGCGATTTACCGCCGGGGCACTGAGCGGGCTCGATGGCTAATGATCGGAGAAACCGATCACTGTGAGCGGAGAATTCCGTTGGACGCTGTGGTGCAGCTCACGCCATGCTGGTTCTGAAGCACATCGGCATCGGCCGCTTCCCGCCCAAGACGTGAGGGCGGCCATCGAAAGAAGGCAACCACGTGACCATCAGCAAGAGCACCTCCGAACCAGAGACCAGGCAGGAACAACCAGCGGGCAAGGCGAAAGCCACCGGCATGCAGCGCCGGGTACTTGCCGGGGGCAGTGTCGGCCAATTCATTGAGTTCTACGACTTCACCCTGTACGGATTATCCGCTGTCACTCTCTCGCAGCTGTTCTTCCCGTCGGGGAGCACCATGGCCGGATTGCTGGCGACCTTCGCCACCTTCGGTGTGGCATTCCTGATTCGCCCGTTGGGAGGCGTGTTCTTCGGTGCGCTGGGTGACCGGATCGGGCGGCGCAAGGTCCTGTTCATCACCCTGATGACCATCGGCCTCGCCACCTTCGGCATCGGACTGTTGCCTACCTACGCGCAGATCGGCGCCCTCGCCCCGATGCTCCTGGTGCTCTGCCGGCTGGCGCAGGGATTCTCCGCGGGAGGCGAATCGGTGGGCGCTCCGGCGTTCGTCTTTGAGCACGCACCATTGGACCGCCGCGGTTTCTGGTTGAATATCACCTTGGCCGCCACCGCTCTGCCATCGGTCTTCGGCGGCACACTGATCCTGGTGCTCTCTTCAACGATGAGCAGCGAGGACTTTTCCTCCTATGGCTGGCGTATCCCGTTCCTGCTGGCCTTGCCGATGGCCTTCTTCGGGTTGTGGATTCGGGCCAAGACCGAGGAGTCCGAGGTCTTCAAGGAGGTCCTGCGCAAGAACGAGCACAAGGAATACAGTCCCTTGCGAGAGGCCTTGGCCGAGAACAAGCTGCGCATGGTCCAGGTGATCTTCGTGATGGCGCTGACCGCCATGGGGTTCTATTTCCTTTCCGGGTATTTCGTCTCCTATGTGGAGGTGTCAGGCAACCTGAGCCGGGAACAGTCACTGCTGGCCAATGCGGTCGCGATGGCCTGTTATGCACTGCTGTTGCCGTTGGGTGGCAAACTCAGCGACCGCTATGGGCGCAAGACCATGCTGATTGCCGGTTCGGCGCTGCTGGCGCTGCTCAGCATGCCGTGCTTCTGGCTGGTGACCAGTGGGTCGTTGCCACTGGCCATCGCCGGTCAGCTGCTCTTCGTGGTTCCGATGTGCGTCTATGGTGGCGGCTGCTACACCTTCTTCGTGGAAATCTTCCAGACCAAGACCCGCTTCACCTCCTCTGCGATCAGCTACAACGTTGCCTACGCCCTGTTCGGCGGTACCGCACCGTTCATCGGCACCATGCTGGTCAGCGCGACCGGTGTCGCCATGATCCCGGGGGTCTATATGGCCGTGGCGGCCGCTGTGGTCTTCTGCCTGCTGGTTTTCACCCCGGTCCCCGAGACCCACCCGATCCTGGGTTCCCAGAACCGGGTCCGGTTTCCCTAGGGCAACGCCTCCCTTTGACCGATTTCCCTCATAATGCTTGAAAGGCATCTCATGGATAACGACTTCCTCACCGATTTCCACCACGTCGCGACCTTTGGCGCAACCAAGAACAATGGTGTGGATCGCCAGGCGGCAACCGCCGAAGACAAGCTCAGCCGCGACTGGTTCTCCCGCTTTACCCGCGAGCAGGGGTGGCAGCTGCGCACCGATTCGATCGGCAACATGTTTGCGCTCAATGAGCTGGTACCCGGTGCACCATATATCCTGCTCGGCTCCCATCTGGATTCGCAGCCGCTGGGAGGAAGATTCGATGGAGCCTACGGGGTGATCGCCGGGCTCCATGCCGCCAAGCGGATCGGGCACCAATTGACCGAGACCGGAGTGCAGCCCCGGTACAACATCGGCGTGGTGAACTGGTTCAACGAGGAAGGCGGCCGTTTTGCCCCCTCGATCATGGGCTCTTCGGTATTCGCCGGCCTGATGGAACGGGACCGGATGCTGCAGGTGCAGGATCTGGAAGGAACCAGTGTGGCCCAGGCGCTGGACGCCATCGGGTATCTGGGTAGCGATCCGGGGCCCGAGGTGGCCGGATACGCCGAGATACACATCGAACAGGGCCGCATCCTTGAACGCGAGGGCATCGACCTGGGGGCGGTGGACTACTCGTGGTACACCCAGAAGCTCGATGTGGAGGTCCTGGGTGAGCAGTCACATACCGGGGCGACGGCGATGGCCGATCGTCACGATGCGCTGGTGGCCGCCAGCAAGGTGATCCTCAAGGTCCACGACGTGGTGGCAGGATTCGAGCCGGAAAGCATCGTCTCCTCGGTGGGCCGGATGACCCTGGAACCCAATTCCCCGATCGTGGTGGCCCGACGGGTGCATCTGGTGGCCGATTTGCGGGCCGTGGACCGGGAAACCGTGGTCGAAGCCCGACGGGTATTGCTGGAGCAAATCGCGGAGATTGCCAAGGAACATGAAATCCGCATCCTCGTTAACGACTTTGATGTGCGCGACATCCAGTACTATCCCGAAGCCGGGTTGGAACTGGTTGAAAAGGTCGGGGCCGATCTGGGGGTCTCCGTACGCCGGATCCGCACTATGGCCGGCCATGATTCGGTCGCCATGAACCGCATCGCCCCCACCGTCATGATGTTCATCCCGTCGGTCGACGGTGTCAGCCACTGTGAACGCGAGTTCAGCACGGACCGTGACATGCTCACCGGGTTGCGCGCCCTGAGCGAGGTCGGTTACCGGATGGTGTGCGGGGCGCTGACAGCGGATGTCGCCGAGTCCGGTACCCGTGACGAGGAAAGCCTGGTGCTCTGATGGAACAGGACATCGCCTACCTGGATGCAGTTGCGCAACGTGAAGCCTTCGTCCATGGGGAACTGGCCCCGAGCGAGGTGCTGGAGGCCCAACTGCAGCGAATCGAGGACTATGACCAGGGCCATGAAGGGATTGGTGCGATCACCGAGGTCCTGCAGGAATCCGCCCGGAAGCAGGCACGGAGCGCCGACGACCGTTATGCCCGGGCCCGGGCGCACGGCACCGAGCTGCCGGCCCTGTTGGGGATTACGGTGGCGACCAAGGAAAAGCACGGCCTGGCCGGGTTAAGCCTCAGCCAGGGGCTAATGGCGCAGAAAGGCGTTGTGGCCCAGGCGAACCACCCGGTGGTGGACAGGCTCCTGGCGGCCGGCGCGATCATCCACACACGCACTACAAGTCCCGAATTCAGCTGCGCCACGGTCACCCACTCACCCATCTGGGGTGTCACCCGGAACCCGTGGAACCGGCAGAAGTCCCCGGGCGGCTCCTCGGGCGGCTCCGGGGCGGCTCTAGCCGCTGGATTCACCACCTTGGCCACGGCCTCGGATATTGCCGGGTCAACGCGAATCCCCGCAGCCTTCACCGCAACGGTGGGATACAAGGCCCCGTACGGGCGTATTCCGGGAGCGGGGTACCTGTCCGCGGACTGGTATCGCGGAGATGGCCCGATGGCCCGTACCGTTGCCGACACCGCGCTACTGGCCTCGGTGATGAGCGGCGCACATCGCGAGGATGCCAACTCGTGGGGAGATCATGGGCAGTCCCCGCTACCCCGGGAGTTGCCGGAGTTGCGCGGCATCCGATTCGGGGTAAGCACACGGTTAGGTGACTTTCCGGTCACCGGGCCGGTCGCCCGTGCCCTGGAAACGGTGGTCAGCCGGTTGCATGCAGCAGGGGCCCGGGTGCAGGAAGTGGAACTACCGTGGAGCACCGACCAGGTGCGCGAGACCTTCATGGCGCATTTCGGCCAGATCCTGGCGCCCGCCATGCAGCAGGTCATCGGCGATTCGACGGCCGAACGTGCCGCGTACACCGACCAGTTCATCCAGGAGGCGCTGCGGGCCGGGCAACGGCACAGCTTGATCGACTCGCTGCAGATGGATGAACGGATGAATCGCGAACTGAACCGGGGCACGCAGGACATCGACATCCTGTTGTGCCCGACGAACGCGGTGGATTGGCTTGAGGCCGACGGGGAGTACCTGCAGGGGCTGACGGTAGGGGATCGAACCCTGGAACACTACTGGGAGGGTCATATGACCAGTCCGTTCAATATCTGCAACCAGCGTGCGGTGTTGAGCATCCCGGTGGGTGTAGGCGACGCGGGGGTTCCGATCGGCATGCAGATCGTGGGCCAGCCACGGGATGAAACGACCGTGTTTTCCGCCGCAGCACACCTGGAAACCCTGCTGGGCTTCAGTGCCCGCGCCACCGATATGCCCCAGCTCCGGTCAGCTTCCCGATAGCAGAGCGGTCGGCGGGCGATGGGGCCCGGAGGCTAGTTCCCCGGGTTCCAGTACCGGTTGCGGCGCGGTTTCTGTTCGGGATCGATGTGCTTGGGCATGACCACGTACGGCAGCCCGTCGATCACCACCACCTGGATCTCCCCGTTGTCCGCCGCATGATGGTGCGAATCGCACATCGGGCCGAGGTTGTCCATGGAGGTGGTACCGCCCAGGTACCACGGCTTGATGTGGTGGATCTGCAGCCGTCCGGGCGGCGCGCAGCAGCCGGGCACCAGGCACCCGCGATCGCGGGCCAACACCATTTCGCGCATCGCCGGTGGCACCAGCCGATACGCTCTGCCATAGTCCAGCAGCTGCCCCTTGGCGTTGAACACCGCGGAGATGATGTCGGCTTCGCAGAGCAGATGGCGCAGTTCCCCTGCCGGGAGGTTGATGCCATGGGCGGTTTGCGCGTGCCCTTCGGCCAGTTTCCTCAGGTCCTCCACCTGCAGGTGGACCACCAGTCGTGGCCGGATTTTCTTGCGGGCCCCCGAGTCGGTGGGCATACTGCCAACGAGGTCCATCAGGGCGCTGAGCGCCCGTTCCGCCGGGGTGGGCTCCAACCCGGGCTGTTCCGGATCCCAGCGGGCCGAGTCCTCCACGTCATCGGGCAGGAAATCCGGGCGCTCGGCCGGTTCGGCGGGGGCATCGTCGTCCGGGGACGTGTTGCGGGCCGCCTGTCCGGCTTCGGTGCGCGGATTGTTGGCTTGGGCGATGGCCGATTCAAGGCGTTCGGCATCGGCCAGCCCCACCCGCAGCAGGTATTCACGGCAACGCGGGTTGCGCACCGGCAGCCGGTGCAGGCCCAGCCGCAGCGCCGCACGGGTACTGGTTGCGGCATCCGCTGCCGCATCGTTGACCAGGGTCTTGACCAGCCGTTCGGATTCGCGGGCGGTGGGACGCCGGCGCAGGACCTCGGCGGCATGTTCCTCCACGGTGCGCCCGTCGGCGTGGCGCAGGGTGGGAGCGCACGGTATCCCGTCGAAGGAGGTATCCGCCGGTTCGTGTTTGGCCAGCTGGCCGCTGGCGGCACGGACCTGCTCGGGGTTGTACCCCGGGTCGGCAAAGAGCGTGGCCAGGTGCGGAAAACGCGGGGGGAGCGGGGAACCGGCCGCGTCGCGCCGCCCCACCAGATCCCCGGCATCCAGCACCTGCTGGCGGGCCTCCGGAAAGGGGATATGCAACCAGGCGGCCAGCAGCTCGGCCGGGTTCTTGAAGCTGGGGCGCCCGCTGCAACGGCGGGCCGGCCGGGCGGGATCCGCGGCGCGGGTGCGCAACTGCTCGTATTCGGCCGGGTCCAGCTGATGCGCATTGGTGGCGGCAACCCGGTCCGCGGCGGTCAGGGCCATCCGGGTGGCCTGGTGTTGCAGGCCCCGGGCGGTGCCGGCCAGTTCCAGGGCCAGCCGCGGGTCATCGGTACCGGCCAGCGCATCGCCCAGGACTGCGAAGAGTGCCCCGGCGGCGGAAGCCAGTTGCCGCCAGAGTTCCGGGTCCTCGTCGGGGCGCACCGGGGTCCCGTTGCGGTGCAGCGCCTCGATCAGCTGCTGCAGCCCGCGCAGGTCGGTGTCCGGTGTGCTGGTTAACATGCACCCAGTGTGCCCGGGCCGCGCCCGGTTCAGCGGCCGGCGGGGAAATCTGTGGATAAGTTCCCGCGGCGGGCCAGGACGCTGGCCAGCTGGTCGGCGATGGCTGCGGTCCAGGCCGGGATCACCAGCCGCCCGACGCCGAGCAGCACGAACAGCACCGTGGTGGCCTCGGCGGAGTTGCTGGCCAGCAAGGTGGCCAACGACATCAGCAGTCCCATGGCCAGCCCGGCGATCCAGCCCGGGCCGCGGCGGCCACGCAGGATGAACCAGCCGGTGAGCATCAGTAGCGGTAGCAGGAATCCGCACGCGGTCAGGTAGCCGGAGTAGGCGCCGGTAAGGTCCAGGGAGCGGAGCAGGAACCAGTCGCCGTATTCGATGCCGCCCAGCACCGGGGCCTTGAGCAGGGCATCGAGCAGCAGTGCCGCCAGGACCAACCCCAGCCCCCACCCCTTGGCGGTGCCGGTGCCCGGCAACAGCGCCCAGCAGCAGGCCAGCACCAGTACCCGCACCGCCCACAGCGTGACCACCAGGAAGCTGCCGCCGGCCAGCATCAGGTGGGCCAGCCCCAGCGCCGAGTTGGCCACCAACCCGATGAGCAGGACCAGCCAGAGCAGGATCGCTCGCGGGGAGAGGTTCAGGCGTTGTGGCTGCGGGCTCACTGGGTGGTGTCTCCTGTGCTCGGGGGGCGGGGTGGGGCGGCGCTGACGCGGCCCCGGTTCATCGTCCGCCAGCTTAACCCGGCCGGCTGTGCCCGCGCTGGGTGACACCCCGGGCCAGCCGGCCGCGGTGGGTCAGTCCTCGAGTTTCAGCGCCTTGCGCAGGGTCAGTGCCCCACCGGTGTGCATCACCGCGCGGCGGTAGATGCGTTCGGCGAAGACCAGCACCAGCCAGCAGAAGCCGAGCACGATGAGCAGCGAGAGCACCGGCTCCCACCAGGGCACGGTCCCGGTCAACAGGCGGATCGGCATGGCCACCGAGGAAACGATCGGGACATAGGAGGCGATGACCAGCACCGTGCCCTTGGCGTAGATGCCCACGAACAGGATCGCGATCAGCAAGGTGACCACCGGGCCGGAGGACTGCTGCAGGTCCTCGGTGCGTGCGGCCAGGGCGCCCAGGGCCGCCCAGAAACCCGCGAGCACCAGGAAACCGGCCAGGAAGAAGACGACGAACCAGGTCGCCACCTGGAAGACCACACCCAGGAACGGGATCTGCACCGGGGAGAGCCAGGCGGCGCCCAGCCCCACGCCCAGGAAGACCAGCAGCTGGCCGAGGGCCAGGATGATGTTGCCCAGGATCTTTCCGGCCAGCAGGTCGCGCAACCTGATGGCGCTGGCCAGGATCTCCACCACGCGGTTCTGCTTCTCCTCGATCACCGAGTTCGCGATCGGCATGCCGAAGATCAGCGCGGCCATGTAGAACAGGAAGGAGAAGATGAACGCCATGGCCTGGATCATCGAATTGCGTTCGGCGTCGCCCTCGAGCAGTTCGACCGAGACCAGGTCCGTGCCGGGCAGCTGCTCGGGGTTGATTCCGGCCGATTCCAGCATCCGGGTGGTGAGCACCTGCTGCGCGGCGGCATCCAGCAGGCCGGTCAGCTTTCCAGGGACCTCCTCCCGGCCCTGGATGACGAACCCGCCGTCGGCCCCGGCGGAGAGCACCGCGGTGAGCTTGCCGTCGGCCAGGTCGGTTCGGGCCCGCCCGGCGTCGATATTCTGCACCGACAGGTCCACGTCATCGGGCTGGTCCTGCTGGGCCTGGTAGAGCACGGCCAGGGACAGCTCGTCGCCGCCGGCCACCGAATAGTTGGCGGTGCGGTTGGCCAGGAAGGAAGTGACCACGATGGAGCCGATGATCAGCAGCACGGTGATCAGGGTGGAAATGATGAAGGCCTTGTCGCGGACCTTGGTTTCGACTTCGCGCAGGGTGACGGTCAGCCAGGCTGGGGTGCTGTTCATCGGATAACCTCCCGGTAGATGTCGGCCAGGGTGGGGCGGTGCAGGGAGAACTCCAGGACCCTGCCACGCTGCAGCGACTCGGTGAGCACCTGGTGGGCGATGTGCGGGGAGTCGAAGCGGATCAGTGCCTCGGGCCCGGAAATGTCCAGCGCCTGCACCCCGGGTACCTCGCGCAGCCACCCGGTATCGCCGTCCAGCACCAGCCGGTGCTTGTCCGCGTGGTTCTCGCGCAACGTCTCGGCCGGCCCGCTGGCCACCACCGTGCCATCCTGGATGATCACCAGGTTCTCGACCAGGGTTTCGAGCAGGTCCAGTTGGTGCGAGGAGAACAGGATCGGCACCCCGCGGGTGGCGTAGTCGCGCAGGATCGAGCTCATCGCATCCACCGCCAGCGGGTCCAGCCCGGAAAACGGCTCGTCGAGTACCAGCACCGCCGGATCGTGCAGCAGGGCCGCGCTGACCTGGACGCGTTGCTGGTTGCCCAGTGACAGGGATTCGAGCTTGGCCTTGGACCGGTCGGCCAGGCCGAAGCGTTCGAGCAGGTCCAGTGCGCGTTGGCGGGCCAGCGGGCGGCTGAGCCCGTGCAGCGAGCCCAGGTAGACGAGCTGGTCGATGACCGGTTGGCGGGGGTAGAGCCCGCGTTCCTCGGGCATGTAGCCGAAGTCGGGGCGGGTAGTGGCGCCCAGCTCCTTGCCGTCCAGCCGCACGGTGCCGCCATGGGCGGTGAGCAGACCCATGATGATACGCATGGTGGTGGTCTTGCCTGCCCCGTTGGCGCCGACGAATCCGGTCAGCGCGCCGCGCGGTACGTCGAAACCGACATCGCGCAGGACCGGACGGTCCCCGAAGGACCGTGTGATGCTCTCCAATTGCAGCACGCTGTGCTCCTTGTGGTGTGGTAGCCGTTTCCTTGGCTTCCAGCCTAGGAAACCGGCGGGCCGGGCGGCTCACGCTTCAGGATGAAACTATTGGATGAGTCCGGCCCGGTGGGCGAAAAGCACCGCCTGCACCCGGTCGCGCAGGTTGGTTTTGGCCAGCAGGTTGGACAGGTGGGTCTTGACCGTTGCCTCGCTCAACCCCAGCTGGGCGGCGATCTCCTGGTTGTTGCCCCCGGTGGCCAGCAGGGCCAGCACCTGCCGCTCCCGCTCGGTCAGGCTCTGCAGCAGCTGGCTCTCCGGCCCCGGTTCGGCCGGTCGGCCGGCGGTGCGGCGCCGGATGAGCTTGAGGGTGACCTCCGGGGCCAGCAGCCCGTGCCCGGCCGCGACCTGGTGCACCGCATGGATCAGCGTTTCGGGTTCGGTGTTCTTCAGCAGGAATCCGCTGGCCCCGGCGTCCAGCGCGTCGAACAGGTAGTCGTCGCGGTTGAAAGTGGTCAGCACGATGATCTTGGCGGCGGTGTCGCGCACCAGCTGTCCGGTGGCCGCGATCCCGTCCAGCTCGGGCATCTGGATGTCCATCAGCACCACCTCGGGCCGCAGTTCGGTGACCGTGCTGATCGCCTCGTACCCGGTGTTCGCGGTGCCCACCACGCGAATCAGCGGGTCGGTTTCCAGCACAAGTTTGAGGCTGGAAACGATCAGCGGCTGGTCGTCGGCGATCACGACGCGGATGGTGTTCATGCTTCCAGCCTAGTGGCAGGCTCGGAAGTCACGCGCAACCGGGCGCGGGTGCGCCAACCGCGTTCGGCGCGTGGCCCGATCTCCACCTCGCCGTGATGCAGCTTGGCCCGTTCGCGGATGCCGCGCAACCCGAATCCGGATCCCCCGGTGCCCGGGCGGGCCCGCCCCTCGTCGGTGACCTCGACCTCCACCCAGGTACCGGCGTCGTCGGTGCCCGAACGCAGGGTCAACCGGGCACTCCGGGCGGTGGAATGGGTGCGTACATTGGCCAGCGCCTCGGAACTGATCCGGTACAGCGCCAGGGACAGGCCCTGCGGCAGGGTGGTGAGGAAATCCGGGCGGTGTTCGGCCCGGGTGAGCTGGACGCTGAGCCCCAGCCCGGCCTGGTGGGCGATGAGCCGGTCCAGCTGGGCCAGCGAGGGTTCCGGATGCCGGGTGCCATGCAGCTCCTGTTGCCCGCCGCCGCCCTGGGGTTCGCGTAGCACTCCGAGCAGCGCCCGGGTTTCGGCCACGGCGTTGCGGGCCGAGCCCTCGATGCCGCGCATCAGCTCGGCGGCCTTGGCCGGGTCGCGCTCCTGGACCATGCGCGCGGCGGAGGCCTGGACACCCACCGAGGAGATGTGGTGGGCGATCACGTCGTGCAGCTCCCGGGCGATGCGCAGCCGTTCCTCGCTGACCGCGCGAGCGGCCAGTTCCTGGGCCTGGGCGGCGATCCGTTCGGCCTGCGCGGCCACCAGCTGGTTGGCGTAGGCGTTGGACCAGCTGGTCAGGCCGAGGAAGATGGCGCCGCCGAAGTACAGCAGGTTCACCATGAAGGTGTAGAGCGGCAGCGCGGTCAGCGGATCCAGCGCACCGGCCGGGTCCTGGACCAGCTGGCGTCCGGTGGCGCTGAGCAGGTCCGAGGTGAAGAAGGAGAGCACCAGCCACAGGCCCATGGCCAGCAGCACCACACCCAACCCCGTCCACAGGGCCCGGCGGTTACGCGCCCAGGCGATCGCGGAGTAGAGCGCCAGGAAGTAGCCCAGCTGGGCGCATAGCTGCATGGCCACGATGGCGGTGTCACCCACCCCGGCGACCATGAACGCGGCCGAGGAGAAGAGCATGATCAGTATCGGCCAGCGCCGGCGCAGCATGAGCGGCAGCACCAGCGAGGCGGTGACCAGGTAGGCCAGCGGGCGGGAGACCGCGGTATCCGCTTCGGTGAGCGACTGGACCAGTTCCTGCATCAGCAGGGCCAGTGCCAGGAAGGCCAGGGCGGCCAGCACATCGCGCCGCAGGCCCTGCGCATCGGGGGCCGGGCGTTCCCAGTCGCTGGGTGGAAGCGAGGGCACACGCCGGTGCACCAGATCGGCAAGTCGGGACATGGTGGCATCCTTGGGCGGTCGGCAGCTGCTACCACAGCACCTTACCGCCCGGGCTGCGCCCGCGGATGGGCCTGGCGGATTACGCCAAAGGTGGCAGGTGGCTGGAAGAAGTGGTTACCGAGCGGTAATGTGACGGTATGCACATGATTTTTCGTATCTTCGCCCTGCTGCTGGCCGGCCGCAAACGCCCGCGGATCTCGATGCTGGATGTGGGCAGCGTGCCGATGCGCGCGACGCTGACAGACATCGACTTCGCCGGGCACATCAACAACGGCATGTACTTCTCCATCTTCGACCTGGGGCGTTTCGACCTGATGTTCCGCTCCGGGGTGTGGGCAACGATCCGGAAGAACAAATGGAGCCCGGTGGTGCAGGCGGAGATGATCACCTTCCGCAAATCGGTGAAGCTCGGCACCCGCTTCAGCCAGGAGACCCGGCTGCTGGGCCTCGACGAGAAGTGCGTCTACTTCGAACAGCGGATCGTGGTGGACGGGGAGATCTACGCCCGGGGCTACATCGCCACCCGGATGGTCTCGAAGTCCGGCCCGGTGCCCAATGAGAAGATCCTGGCCGCCGCCGGGGTGAGTCTGCCGGCGGACCGGCAGGTGCCCGAATGGATCACCACCTGGCGGGAGAACAGCTCCCTGCCCGGGGCCCGCAAACCGGCGCCGCACCGCTGGCTGGGCTGACCCGGCCAGGTTGCGGGCGGCTCTAGGCCTTGGCAGCCGCGATGAACCGGGCGATCAGGGTCCGGTCCTTGACCCCGCGGGAGGATTCGACGCCGGAGGAGACATCGGCCCCGGTGGCCCCGGACAGCTGCAGGGCGCGGGCCACATTGGCGTGGGTGAGCCCGCCGGCCACCAGCCAGCTACGGCCCGCTGCCAGCGGGCGCACGGCCGCATAGTCCCAGCTTTCCCCGCTGCCGGGCACCGCGGCGTCGATCAGCAACAGGTCCTCACCCCAATCGGTGAAATCCGCGGCCGCCGCATCCATGCGCACCGCGCGGATGGCCCTGAACCCGGCGGCCTGCACCGCGGCGATATCCTCCGGGGTGCGGGCCCCATGCAGCTGGATCCAGCCCAGCCGGGCCGCGCCGGCCAGTTCGATGGCCCGCTGCACCGGTTCGGAGCGGAAGACCCCGACGGTGGCCACCGTATCGGGTACCGGGCCCACCAGCCCGGCGGCCTGCGCCGGGGTGACTTCCCGCGGCGAGGCGGTGAGCACAAAACCCAACGCGTCGGCACCGTGTTCCAGTGCGGTGTCCACATCCGCGGCGGTTGACAACCCGCAGATCTTCACCAAGGCGCTGCTGCCCAATCTAGATGACCTCATTGGCGGTAGGGGCCGGGGAGCCGGCATCGGCCAGGTGGGTGGGGGTGTAGCCGCCCGGCGCATTGGCGCGGATCGCCACCAGGGCCCGGGCATGATCCCATAACGCCCGGTCCTCGGTGCTGACCGGTTCCCAGCGCGGAACCGCCACCGCCGTGCCGGTCTCGTCGCGGGCCACCATCACCGTCAGGCAATAGGTGGTCAGCTGCATGTCCCGGGTCTTGGGGTCGCCCGAGCGCACATGCACCGCAATGTGCATGCCCTTGGTGCCGGTGTAGACCAGTCGCGCCTCGACCTCCACCAGGTCCCCGATCAGCAGCGGGCGGTAGAAGCGGATGCCGCCGGAGAAGACCGCCACCGCATCCAGCCCGCAGTACCGGGCGGCGCACAGGGAAGCGGCCTGGTCGATCCATTTCATCACGATCCCGCCGTGCACCTTCCCGCCCCAGTTCACGTCGTTGGGCTCGGCCAGGAATCGCAGGATGATCCGTTCGGCGGTTCCGTCGCCGGTGTACTGCTGGCCCTTCATCTCCGCCACGATCGCGTCGCGGATGCCGATGCGGGCCAGCGCCTGCTCCCGGCGTTCGGCCTGCAGGGCGGTTGCCGGGGTGAAGGCGGGCACCGGGCGGGATTTGCCCGCCTCATCCACGGCCACGAAGATCACCAGGCAGGTGGTGGAGGTGCGGGTCCCGGTGCCGCGCAGGTCGCGGAAGGAAACCTCGGTGTACACGTGCATGGAGGAGGTGCCGGTGTACACGATGCCGGCGGTGACCTCCACCAGGTCCCCGGAACGCACCGGGGCGGCAAAGTGGATGTTGCCCACATACGCGGTGACGCAGTAGCTGGAGGCCCAACCCACCGCGGCGGCGTAGGCGGCCTTGTCCACCCATTCAAGTACCGTGCCGGCCTCCACGGTGCCGGACAGGCCCACATCCATCGGGGCGGCCAGGAACCGGAGCGTGATCTCATGCGGGCGTGCGTTATCCATTGCACCAGTGTCCAGTACCGGTATGTGCCCACGCAATTGCATGACATCGCCCCGGGCCGCGGCCACCCGGCCTACCATGGAGGGGTGAGTAAGGTTATTGTGCCCGGTTCTTCGCCCACCGTACCGGTGGTGGGGCTTGCGGTAATCGTCAGCGCCGCGACCGCCTGGCTGGCGGTGCTCTTGGGTGCCGGGCTGGACGCGGTGCTTGCGGACAGGCCCCCGGCTGCGGCCTGGTACCTGCAGGTGGCCCTGGCGTTGCTGGCCGCCGGGACCGGGCTGGTGCTGATCCCGGTGGTGATCCAGCGGGCCTCGGGGCGGATGCAGGCCGGGGTGCGTGCCCGGCTGCTGGAGCACTACCTGGCCATCGGCCCCCTGGCCCTGGCCCGCGGCGGGCACGGCCAACGGGTGAACACCGCGATGGATGCGGTGGACCGGATGGTGCGCTACCGGGCCGGATTCACCGGTCCGGCGCTGGCCGCGGTGATCACCCCGTTCATCGTGCTCGGATTCGTGGCGGTGTTCCTGGACGCCTCCGCCGCCGCAATCCTGGGGATCCTGCTGCTGCTGGTGCCGGTGATCGTACTGGGTTTCCAACGGCTGTTCCGTTCCTCCTCCGGTGCCTACCGGCGCGCCCAGGGAACCCTGGCCGCGGTATTCATGGACGCGCTGCGCAACCTGGGCATGCTCAAGCTGAACAACGCCTCGGGCTGGATGGGAACCAAGGTGGCTGCCGCAGCGCAGAACGTGCGGGTGCAGGTGATGAAACTGCTGGCCCGCAACCAGCTGGTGCTGCTGGTCATCGACGCCACTTTCGCCCTGCTGCTGCTTTCCACCGCAGCGCTACTGGCCTGGTGGAAGGTGGACACCGGGGTGCTGGGGGTCGGTGGCGGGTTGTCCCTGCTGGCGCTCAGCTTCCTGATGCTGGCCCCGGTGAACTATGTTGGCAGCTTCTTCTACATCGGGATGACCGGCAGGACCGCCCAGGAGCGGATCACCCAGGTGCTGACCGAGGAACCGCATCCGGGGATGCTGACCGCGCTGAAGGTGGACCTGCGGGCCACCGGCCTGCACCTGGAATCGGTGGCCGCCGGCTACGAGGACGGTGCGGATGCGATCAGCGGGATCAACCTCAGCTTCCCGGCGGGCTCGCGCACCGCGGTCATCGGCGCCTCGGGCAGCGGGAAGAGCACATTGCTGCGGCTGCTGTCCGGGCAGCTGGAAACCAGTGCCGGGCTGGTCCACGACACCCGGCAGGCACTGGGTACCGCCACCCTGCGCTGGAATACCGCGGTGGTGGAGCAGAACTCGACCCTGTTTGCGATGAGCCTGCGCGAGAACCTGGCCCTGGCCGATCCCCAGGCCACCGACCAGGAGATGATCGGGCTGTTGCACCGGGTGGGGCTGGGGGACTGGTTCGAGGCCCTGGAGCAGGGGCTTGATTTGCCGCTGGGAGAAGGCGGGGCCCGGCTCTCGGGCGGGCAGGGCCAACGCCTGGCCATCGCCCGGGCGGTGCTGGCCGACCGGCCGGTGCTGCTGCTGGACGAGCCGACCAGCGCACTGGATGTGCATACCGAAGCACAGGTGTTGCAGCTGTTGGGTACCGTCGGGCAGGGCCGCATCACCATCACCGTGACCCACCGGCTGTCGATGCTGGCTGATTACGACCGGGTGGTGGTGATGGAGGCGGGCAAGGTCATCCAGGCTGGACGGACCCAGGCGGTGCTGGCCCAGGATGGCTACCTGGCCCGCGCCATGGCCGCCTACACCCGGCGCAGCGAACGCATCGGGGGCCACCGGTGAACCGCCCGTCAACCGGCAGCATACAAGGCAACCTGCGACCGGCAGTGCGCTGGATCCTTCACAGCACCCGGGACCTGGTCGCCCCGCTGCTGCTGGCCAGCGTGCTGGCCTGTTGCACCCGGCTGGCCGCGTTGGGCATCTACTATGTGGCCGCCCTGGGGCTGGCGCAGGCCGCGGGGCTGCCGGTGACGCTGCCCGGAGCCGGGCTCGGCTACCCGGCGCTCGCCGGATGGCTGGTTGCGCTGGCCCTGGCCAAGGGCGGGCTGCGGTACGCCGAGCAGTTCACGGGCCACAAGGTGGCCTTCCTGGCGTTGGCCCGGCTGCGCACCCGGATCTATGCCGACTACGAACGCCAGGCCCCGTTTCCGGCCGGGGCACACAGCGGGGCGATGCTGCAACGGGCGGTGCGCGATATCGACCGGGTGGAGGTGTTCTTCGCGCACACCCTGCCCCCGGCCGTCGCCGCGCTGGTACTGAGCACCCTGGTGGCGGTGTGGGCCATGGCGACGGTGCAGCTGGCTGGCGGGCTGATCCTGCTGGCCGGCTACCTGCTGCTCGGAGCGCTGGTGCCGCTGCTCGGGTTGGGCACGATCGGCCGCGCGGCGGCCGAGGAGACGGCGGCCCGCCGGCTGACCAGTGCCCGGATCGCCGACACGCTCTCCGGGGCCGGGGTGGTCTTCAGCCTGGACGCCCAGCGGGCCATGGCAGCCCGGCTGGAACCCGATGCGCACCCGTCGCCGGGCGCCGGACGTGCCTCCTGGACGCTGGGGTTGCGCTCGGCCCTGGTGGGCCTGGTCCCGTGGATCAGCGCGCTGTTGATCCTGCTGGCAGGGGCCCGGAATGTGGAGCCCGGCCCGCTGCTGGTGCTGCTGGTGCTCGCCGTACCCTCCTTCGAGGCGGTGCGGGCGGTGGACGGGTTCGTCGGCTCGCTGCAGGAATCCCTGCACAGCATCGAACGGCTGTACGCGAACCACCAGATGCCCCCGCCGGTTGCCGAACCGCGGCACCCGCTGCCGCCCGGCACCTCGCACACCGGGCTGGTGGTCCGGGACCTGCAGGTGGTGCGGGATCGGAACACCGTGGTGCGCCACCTGGACTTCCACGTGGCCCCGGGCAGCCGGGTGGGCATGGTCGGGTCCTCGGGCTCGGGCAAGTCCTCGGTGGCCGCGGCCCTGGTCCGCGCCCTGCCCTGCACCGGTCGGGTCACCCTGGATTCGGTGGACACCGCGCACCTGGCCCAGCAGCAGTTGCGCGAGCGGCTGGTGCTGGTGGCCCAGGACGATTCGCTGATCCGCGGCACGCTGCGCGAGAACCTGGCGCTGGGCCGGGAGGACCTGGACGATGCACTGCTGGTGAGCACGCTGGAGGAAGTCGGGCTGGGTCCGTGGTTCAAGACCCAGCGTGCCGGGCTGGACACCCGGCTGGGGGAGCGCGGTGCGCGCATCTCCGGCGGGCAGCGCCAGCGGCTGGTGCTGGTGCGGGCCTTGCTGCGTTCGCCGAGGATCCTGCTGCTGGATGAGGCCACCAGCGCCCTGGATACGCATACCGAGGCGCAAGTGCTCGATGCCCTGCAACGCCGGGTGGCCCAAGGGATGGGACTGGTCATGATCAGCCACCGGCTGGCGGTGCTGGAGGAATTCGAGACGGTGCTGGTCCTGGAGGACGGGCAGGTGCGCGAACGCGGCAGCGCCCGGCAGTTGCTGGCCGATTCGGGCTCGCTGTTCCACCTGATGCGCCGACGTGAGCTGGAGAGCATCGACGCCGAATCCGGTCGCTGATACCGGCGGACCCTACCGCCGGCACCCGCCGCGGGGCTAGGCTCGGGGCATGGCACGGTTTTTTGTTCTGGTGTTCCTGATCCTGCTGTGTGCCGCGGCGGTGTTCGCCGCGATCTTCGCCATCGCACTGGGCAGCCATGCCTGGTGGGTGCTGGTGGCGGTCTGCGCACTGCTGCTGATCCTGGCGATCCACGATGTGGTGCAGACCAAGCACGCGATTCTGCGCAACTTCCCGGTGCTGGGCCATACCCGGTTCTTCTTCGAGTTCATCCGACCCGAGATCCAGCAGTACTTCATCGAACGCAATACCGACGGCAAGCCCTTCGACCGGGACACCCGCTCGCTGATCTACGCCCGGGCCAAGGGGGCCGACAGTCACAAGGCCTTTGGCACCGAACGCGACGTGAACCGCACCGGTTACGAATACCTGCTGCATTCCACCGCGCCGACCTCCCCGCCGCAGGACCAGCACAGTGTGCTGATCGGCTCCAGCCAGTGCCGGCACCCGGCCCGCGTCTCGTTGCTGAACATCTCCTCGATGAGCTTCGGGGCGCTGTCCAGGAACGCCGTGCTGGCGATGAACAAGGGCGCGGCCATGGGCGAATTCATCCACGAAACCGGGGAAGGCGGGCTGACCGACTTCCACCTGCGCTACGGGGCGGATGTGTTCTGGGAAATCGGGTCCGGCTACTTCGGTTGCCGCACCGAGAACGGGCGATTCAACCCCGAGGCTTTCGCCCGGAAAGCCGCCCACGAGTCGGTCAAGGGCATCACCATCAAGCTGTCCCAGGGAGCCAAGCCCGGACTGGGCGGGGTACTGCCGGCCGCCAAGGTCTCGGCGCAGATCGCCAAGGCCCGCGGGGTGCCGTTGGGCCAGGACTGCATCTCCCCGGCCAGCCACCCGGAATTCTCCACACCCCGGCAGCTGATGGACTTCGTGGCCCGGTTGCGTGAACTCAGCGGCGGCAAACCGGTGGGTATCAAGTTCTGCGTCGGTTCGCGCACCGATGTGCTGGCGATCTGCAAGGCGATGATCGCCACCGGCATCCTGGTGGATTTCATCACCGTGGACGGCGCCGAGGGCGGCACCGGGGCCGCCCCACTGGAGTACGAGGACCATGTCGGTACCCCGTTGACCGACGGGCTGATGCTGGTGCACAACGCGTTGGTGGGCACCGGACTGCGCGACGAGGTGCGGATCGGGGCCGCGGGCAAGATCGCCACCGGCAGCGATATCGTCAAACGGCTGATCCAGGGGGCGGACTTCTGTTTCGCGGCCCGCCCGATGATGATGGCCACCGGTTGCATCCAGGCCCAGAAATGCCATACCAACCGCTGCCCCGTGGGGGTGGCCACCCAGGACAAGCGGCTGGTCATGGCGCTGAACGTCGAGGACAAGGGCAACCGGGTGTACAACTACCACCGGTTGACGGTGACCGAGGCCGCCCAGATCATGGCCTCGATGGGGCTTGAGGGCCCGGACCAGCTCACCACCCGGATGCTGCGCCGCCGGGTGAACCTGCAAAGCACCCGGTCCTATGCCTCGCTCTTCCACTGGCTGCGCCCCGGTGAACTGCTCGACGATGTACCCAGCAGCTGGGCCGAGGACTGGGCGGAGTCCGACGCGGAGCATTTCGGTGAACACGCCCCGTTGACCTTCGGCTCCCCGCATTCGGTGCGCATCCTGGAACCGCACGCGCACGCCGGGTACCCGAACTCGGTCAGCGCCCCACGGGTGGAACCACGTGAGGGGCACAGCGTCAAGCCGGTGCACCCCGACGCCACCCGGCCCGAGGGCAAGCCCGGCCGGTAGCAGGGCTGCGGTGTCCGCTGCTACATCAGGGCGGTGAGCGCCGGGATATCCACCTCATCCAGGGTGCCCGGGCTCCACGCCGGGTTCCGGTCCTTGTCGATCACCTGGGCGCGGATGCCTTCGGCCAGATCCGGCAGGTGCATCAGGTAGTCGGCCAGGCGCAACTCGCGGTCCAGGGCCGAACGCAGGTGGTCCTCGGCGCGCGCTGCACGCACCGCCAGGAAGGCGCTGGTCACCGAGGTGGGCGAGTTGGCGCGGATGGCCGCCGCGGCAGCCGCGGCCCGCGGATGCACCATGGCATCAAGCCGTGCCAGGACCTCGGCCGGGGAATCGGCCGAGAAGGCATGGTCGATCCACCCCTGCTCGGCTTCCAGCGGGCTGGGGGCCACGGACCCGTGCAGCAGCTCCAGCGAGGCGATCATCTGGCCGGCATCCAGACCGATAAGGTCATCGAGTTCATCAAGCAGCCCGGGTAGTGTCCCCGCGGGGAGCACCACATCGGCGAAACCGAGGAAGGGTGCATCGGCACCGGTGAAGCTGCCCGCCGTCATCGCGAAGTACTCACCGAAATACCCGGGGGACCTGGCCAGCAGATGGCTGCCGCCGACATCGGGGGTGTAGCCGATCCGGGTCTCCGGCATCCCCATCCGGGCATCACGGGTGACCACCCGTACCGGGGCATGGGAGGCCAACCCGATGCCGCCGCCCATGGTGATACCGTGGGCCAGGCTCAGCACCGGTTTCGGGTAGGCAGACAGGAAGTGGTCGATCACGAACTCCAAGGCCAGCAGGTCGTGGAAGGCGGCATGCTCCCCGGAGGTGACCGCCTGGTGGAAGGCGGCGATATCCCCGCCGGCGCAGAACCCGCGCTCCCCGCGCCCGCCGAGTACCACCAACTGCACCGTGCGGTCCTCCGCCCAGCGGCGCAGGATGCCGTCCAGGGCGGTGAGCATCGGCAGGTTCAATGCGTTGATCTTCTGCGGACGGTTCAGTTCCAGATACCCGATGGGTCCGTGGGTGCGGGCAACAACCAGTTCGCTCATGGTTCTCCTAGGGTCGGGAATGACGGGACTCAGCCCAGGGTGGGGTGCCGGTCCAGGACCTGGGACAGCCGGTCCAGCACAACAGCGGCCTTGGGCTTGGCACCCTGCTCGGGCATCAGCGCGAAGATCGAACGGGCCAGCCTGATTTCCGGTGCGTCCACGATGCGCAGCCCTTCGGGGGCACGGGCCATGGCCAGATCGGGAACCAGTGCTGCGCCGAGCCCGGCGGCCACCAGGTTCAACGAGGCCTCGAAGTCATCACAGTAGGCGGCCACCTGGGGGTGGATGTTGTACGAGGCGAAAAGCCGGGCGATCAACGTGGCATCGGAGGCGCCGGGGTGGTGCATGATCCAGGGCCATTGGGCCAGCTGGTCCAGGCTGAGCGTCGAGTCATCGGCCATCGGCCAGCTGGCCGGGATGACCACACGGAACTGGTCGTCGCCCAGCCAGGCGCGGGACAGGTTGGCCGGCCAGCTCAGGCCCCCGGGGCCCACCTGGAAGATCAGCGCCAGGTCCAGGTCGCCGCCGGCCCCCAGCCCCGCCACGGTCTGCTGGGGTTCGCCGATCCACAGTCGCAGGTTGATACCCAGTGAATTCCAGTCCGGGGCGGAGAGCAGTTGCGGCAGGGCGTAGGCGGCCAGCGAGGGGAAGATGCCCACCCGGATTTCCTCGCGCTGCTGGCCCTCGGTCGAGGCGGTGGCCACGTCGGCCATCAACGCGTCGATATCGGTGAGCACGCGTTTGGCGTGGCGCACCATGCGCAGGGCGGCCGGGGTGGGGGTGATGGACCGGGCCCCGCGCAGGAACAGGGTGGTGCCGGCGCTGCGTTCCAGCGCGGTCATCTGCTGGGACACCGCGCTGGCGGTATAGCCCAGGCGCGAGGCGGCCGTGGCGAAGGAGCGGTGGCTGACCACTTCGAGCAGGGTGCGGAGGTGAACCGGGTTAATCACGTACCAAAGTCTAGGCGCTCCGCGTGGACAACGTCTGCCGAACCCCTGCGCAACGGTGCCGCGGCCTAGGGATTGTCCTCGGCCTGCTCGAGGTCATCCGGGTTGAAGCGCTGCTCCAGGAACTCGTTGTCCAAATCGCTTTCCTCCTCCAGGTCGTCGTCCAGCAGGTAGCTGCGTTGTGCCAGCGGGTCGATGTTGCGCATGCTTTCGGGCATGTCGCTGGAACCCTCATAGGCCTGGGAATCACGGCCGTCATCGGGCTCGTACAAGTCGTTTCCGTATTGCGGGGCGAAGTCCGACGGGTCCAGTTCGCGGGTCATGGCGCACTCTTTCGGTTATCCGAGGGGTACCTAGTTAGCCTTGGGAAACCCCTCGTGGCTACTGTGTACCTACAGCCTAGGACCTTGGACCGGCCAGCGGAAGAGCGCGGTGCACACGGCTTTGGCCCGGGCCGGCCGGACCGGAAACGGACGGCATCAGGCGTGGTCGCGGCGGTATTGCTCGAGCAATGGGGCACACCGGTAGGACAGGTGGGTGTGCAGTGCGAAGGTGGTCTCCGAGCGCTTGACCCCGCGGATGCGCAGGATCTGGCGTAACGCGCCCTGCAGCTGGTGGGTGTCGGCCGCGGCCAGGCGCAACCACACGTCCCCGTTGCCGGAGATCTCGTGCACCTCCAGGATATTGGGGATGCCACGCAACGCCGAAATCACCGCGTCGATGTCCCGGTGCATCACTTCCAGGGTGACGAAGGCCAACACGTCGTAGCCCAGCCCGGCCAGGTCGATATCCCGCCCGCCATCACGCAGCACCCCTCCGCGAAGCAGGCGCCGCATCCGGCTCTGGGCGGTGTTGCGGGCAATGCCCACCTGCTCGGCCAGATCCGAAATCTGGATCCTCGGATCGGCGATCATGGCCAACAGGATCTTCACGTCGACGTCGTCCAAACGCACCAAAAGTACACTCCACACTCTTCGGGATCACCGATTTTTGGATGTTTTGCTCAATCGATCCGTATGGGGATGATTGTTCTTCTTGTTTTATCCCATATTAGTGAGTGCACGTGCCATTTGTGGACTCAACACAGAGCACAATGCGCAATCTCACGGAACAGGCGGTCCACCTGCTGGCTGTTCCGATCATCGGCTGGCCGCCGCCAGCGAAGGGAACCAAGGGAAAGGCGGGGCATGATGTCGGTCCTCAGCGAGCTGCGGATGCAACCGCATGTGGGCGGGTACACCTTCTGGGACGCCTCGGCCGGGATGCGGCTGGCGTTGTCGGGGCTGGTGATTTTTGTGCTCTTGTGCGGGGCGAACCTGGCCACACCGCTGTATCCGGCCTTGCAGGAACAGCTGTCGCTCGGGCCGATGGGGACCACGGTGGCCTTCGCCAGCTATGTGCTCGCGCTGCTGTTCTGCCTGGTGAGCATCGGCCACTGGTCCGATCACATTGGGCGCCGGGCGGCGCTGATCCTGGCCGTGCTACTCGGACTGGCCGGAAGCCTGGTGTTCGCCTCCGCCCAGGGGCTGGTCGGCTTGTGCGTCGGCAGGGCCCTGCAGGGGGCTTCGGTTGCGATGGCCACCGGTGCCAGTGCCGCGGCCCTGCGCGAACTACTGCCCAGCAAACCGCAGTGGGCCTCGCGTTTCACCTTGCTGGCTTCCGCAGGTGGGGTGGCCCTCGGCCCGCTGCTTGGCGGGCTGCTGGCCCTGCTGCCAGGTGGCAACGCGACCCCGTTCAGGGTGATCGGTGCGGTACTGCTGTTACTCCTGGTTCCCCTGACGCTGCTGCGGGCCCGCCCGGCCATTGCCCTGGCCGCCCCGGGGGAACGCGGCCGGGCCCTGGCCCCGCGGGCCGGCATCATCCCGGCCACCGCCGGCGGGGAATTCTGGATGGCGGGGTTGACGGGGTTCCTCAGCTTCGCGATCTTCGGTTTTGTCCTGTCGCTGGCCCCCGGGCACTTGTCCGCGGTGTTCGCCCTGCATTCACTGCCGTTGATCGGGTTGCTGGCCGGACTGGCCTTGCTGTCCTCCTCCCTGGTCCAGCTGGGGAACCTGCATGGGAGGCATGTGCAGTCCTCCGCCACCTTGGCGCTGGCGGTCGCGTTGCTGGGACTGCTGATCGGCCTGCACTACTCGTTCCTGTCGTTGGTGGTCCTCTCGATGCTGTTGTTGGGCGCCGGTCAGGGGGTGGCCTTCCAGGCGGCCTTCGGCGCGGCGGTGGATGCGGTGCCGGTGGCCGAACACGCCCGGACGGTCTCGGCGGTGTACGTGATCACCTATCTGGGAAGTACGCTGCCGGTGATCGGCCTGGGATGGGCTGCCGGGGTATTCGGACTGGGTGTGAGCATCCAGGTATTCCTGCTCGGGGCGATACTGATGGCGCTGGCCCTGGCCGCCGTTGCCTGGCGGAGTGAGCGGCTTCGGATTCCCCGGGCCGGGCGTACAGTGGAATCATGAACCAGAAGTCTTCAACCCCCGTATCCACCACGGCTGCCTCCGCCAGCCGGTGGGCAGCAACCGCCCGTGTCCTGGTGCCGGCGATCTGGGCCGGACTGGTCATCGGCATTTCCTTCATCGAGGCGCCACTGAAATTCCAGGCGCCGGGTATCACCATTCCGCTGGGTCTGGGCATTGGGCGGCTGGTCTTCGCCGCGATGAACGTGGTGGAAATCCTGTTGTTCCTGGCCCTGCTGGCCGGTTCGATCAAACGTGGCGTGGACAGGCTCTGGTGGTTCGTGGTGGGGTTGGCCGGATTCTGGCTGCTGCTGAAAACCGTGGCGATCCGCCCTGGCCTGTCCCGGCGGACCGATGCGGTGCTCTCCGGGGATTTCGAGGGTGGCTCGCTGTGGCATTACGCCTATATCGGGGTGGAAGCGGCCCTGTTCGCGACCCTGGTACTCGCCTTGGTGCTGGCTGCCCGACGCTGGATCAGCCCCAAGGGCTGAGCCGCCTCCCGTGGAGTCGTTCAGGCGGTGGTGGCCAGGGCGCAGGCCTGGGCCGTCAGCTGAACGGACTCCAGACGGTCCTCCTCATTGACCGGGTGGTGCACGGTGATCAGTTCATCGGCTCCGGTGCTCTGCGCAAAGTGCTCCAGGTAGCTGGCCACCTCCTGCGGCGCCCCCAGGGCGGTGTAGCGCATCATGTCCAGGATCTGCTCGGCTTGCGCGGTACCCATCAGCATGTCGATCTCGGCCTCGGTGAAAGGCCGTTCGCGTCCGCGGCCCAGGAACGCGGCGACCCGTTGCCGTTTGGCCTGCTCCAGCAGTTCGTGGGCACGGGCATTGTCCGCGGCGGCCAGGACGCCCACCCCGGCAATCACATAGGGTTCGGACAGTTGGTCGGAGGCGGTAAATTCGCTGCGGTACACGTTGATGGCCTGGTGAAGGGCCGCCGGCGCGAAATGCGAGGCGAAGGAGTACGGTAGTCCGAGCTGGGCGGCCAGTTTGGCGCCGAAGAGCGAGGAGCCCAGGATGTAGAGCGGGACGTTGGTGCCCGCCCCGGGAACCGCCTGCACCCCGGCAATCCGTGATTGCCCGGCAAGGTAGGCCTGCAACTCCAGGACGTCATGCGGGAAGGACTCCGCGGCCGCCGGTTCGCGGCGCAACGCGCGCAAGGTCACCGGGTCGGTACCCGGAGCACGGCCCAAGCCCAGGTCGATGCGGTCCCCGAAGATCTCGGCCAGGGTGCCGAACTGTTCGGCAATCACCAGCGGGGAATGGTTCGGCAACATGATGCCGCCGGATCCCAGCCGGATCCGCGAGGTGTGGTGGGCGATGTGCCCGATCAGTACGGAGGTCGCCGACGAGGCGATGGTCTCCATATTGTGGTGTTCGGCGTACCAGATGCGCTCGTAGTTCCAGCGTTCTGCCAGCTGCGCCAGCCGGACGGAGGCCCTGAAGGAATCGGATACGGTGCTGCCCGGTGCGACCGGTGCCAAATCAAGAATGGAAAGCTTCACATATTCCTCAACCCGCACCGGGGCGCAGGTATTCCGCACACCGTTTTCGGGGCAAGAAAAAACCGGTGCTGTTCGGATGAACCGAACAGCACCGGTGATTCAAGCTTGGCGTGTAGCCGCTTCGCCTTTAGAGAGCGCGAATGTCAGCTGCCTGCAGGCCCTTCGGGCCCTCGACAACCTCGAACTCGACCTTCTGGCCTTCGTCCAGGGTACGGAAGCCCTGGGTCTGGATGGCGGAGAAGTGTGCGAAGACGTCAGGCTCGCCACTGTCCGGAGCGATGAAGCCGAAGCCCTTTTCAGCGTTGAACCATTTCACGATTCCAGTTGCCATTATTCTATTTGGTCCTTTCAGACGTATTCCACCACACCTCGTGGCGGAAATGGTTGTTTCCACGCAAACCGGTGTCGATTCCCCGTGTAGGGAACTGCCTGCCGGTTGTGCAAAGCAGCCAGGTCATTCACTTCACGTCTAGAAAGGCTTGTGGACGTTCAACTGGTGAGGTCTTCAAGCTTCTAAAGGGTACTTCGCGAATTACTTTGAAACTACATCTCCTAGCCTACGTGGAGATTCGCCCCAACTGAATAACTTCGGACGAATTAATCTAGATTTTGGCAAAGAAACGACTAATAGTCACCTTGCGACGGGTTTGACCACCCGGAAAACGACAATCGCGGCCACCAAAGCCAGTAGTGCAGCCAGCGATGCGGTGACCAGCACACCTTGGTCAAAGGAGTGCGCGGCCGCTTCAAGCAGCGTCACGGAGGTTGTGCCATCCAGTTCCCCGGCCACCGTGTGGGCGCCGGAGAGGGTCTGGGTTGCTGCTTCGGCCTGGGCCGGGGACAAGGAGGAGGGGACCTGCAAGGTGACGGCATAGATCCCGTTGAGGATTGTGCCCAGCACCGCGGTGCCCAAAACGGAACCGATTTCGTAGGCGGTTTCGGAGATCGCCGAGGCGGCACCGGCCTTGGCCGCAGGCACCTCGGAAATCACCAGGTCGTTGGACAGGGTCTCGCTCATTCCCACCCCCAGGCCCAGGATGCAGAAAGCCACCAGCAACCAGTTGTCGTTGCCGGTGGAACCGGCGAACACCACGATGCCGTAGGCCAGGGCGCTGAGCACCAGTCCGGCGATCATGACATTCGAGGCACCGAAACGCTTGGCGAAACGTACCGCCAGCAGCCCGAAGACCATGGTCAGCACCAGTCCGGGCGTCATCCATACGCCGGCCTCAAACGGGGTCAGCCCGGAGATCAGCTGCAGATGCTGGGAGACGAAGTAGATGAAACCGACCAGGGAGAACACGCCGATCAGGTTGATGACCAGCGCTCCGGAGAAGATCCGGTTGGTGAACAGCCGGACATCGAGCATCGGGGTTGGCTGTCCCAGCTGTCGGCGCACGAACACCACACCGCAGACAACGCTCAGCACCAGTGCGATGACCGGGATGAACCACGGTCCGCTGCTGATCGACTTGATGCCGTAGACGAACGGAAGCAAGGTCATGATGACCAGCAGGATCGAGATCGGGTCGACCTTGCCCGGATTGGGATCCTTGGACTCCGGCAGCAGGATCAGCCCGCCGATCAGCAGTGGCAGCAGCATCGGCACGGCCAGGAAAAACACCGAACCCCACCAGAAATGTTCAAGCAGGATACCGCCGATGATCGGTCCCAATACGGCGCCGCCGGAAAAGGCCGCTGCCCAGATGGCGATCGCGGTCCGGCGTTCGGTGGGGTCCTCGAAGATGTTGCGCAGCAGCGACAGGGTGGCGGGCATCAGCATGGCGCCGAAGAATCCGAGCAGCACCCGTGCGGCGATCAGCTGGCTGGCATCGGTGGCGAAGGCCGCCACGCCCGAGACCAGCGCGAAGCCGACGGCGCCGGTCAGCAGCAGCTTGCGCCGCCCGATCCGGTCTCCCAGTGACCCCATCGGCACCAGCAGGCCCGCGAGAACCAGCGGGTAGATATCGATGATCCACAACAGTTGGTTGCCGGTGGGCTGCAGGGCCGCCGAGATGGCCGGAACGGCAAAGGACAGTACGGTGTTGTCCACCGAGACCAGTAGTACGGGAAAGAGCAGTACAGCCAGCGCGGCCCATCGCCGCCGCGTGCTGAGCGGGCGGGGTTGGGTCTGTACTGTCAGGTTCTCCATGGCGGTTCCATCTATGTCGGTGTTGCGGATCAGTGCGTGGGTCGGTAACCCAACAGTTACTGTACCGTCTGGACGGTATTGTTACAATGAGAGGGTACTGTCAGATCAATCACCCGCTGGAGTCGATAGTCCTATGGCCAGACCGCCCTTGGCACGAACCAAAATCCTGGACGCCTACGTCTGGCTGTTGTGCGAAGAGGGGGAGCGGGCCGCGACCATTGACGCCACGGCGGCACGTGCTGCGGTCTCCAAGGGGGGACTGCTCTACCACTTCGCCTCCAAGGAGGCCCTGGCCCAGGCGGTGATCGGCGCCTGCACCGAGCTGGCCGCACGGGACTGCCAGGAGATGGCGGCGGCCCCGGAGGGCACCTCGGTCCACTTCGTTCGGACCTCCGCCGTCCTGGGGACCGAGTTCGACCGGTATCTGCTGGCGGTGGAGCGGCTGAGCCAGGCCGGCAATGAACAGGCCGCACAGTGCCTGAAATCCATTAGCGGGCAGTGGTACGAACTGATCCTGGCCGAAGTCCGGGACCCCGCCGTCGCCCAGGCGATCATGCTGATCGGGGAGGGAATCTACGCCCATGCCGGTCGTCCGGCATGGTGGCACGACTCGGATTTTGATGATCGGCTCACCCAGTTACTAGAGTTGGTGGCTAATATGAAAAAGTTGGGCAATCTCAACGAATAGCACGGTACTGAGGGAGCTCATGGGTCAAGGTAGGAACAAGACGCCACTACGCGGACGTATCGGGGCCTTGCTGGGCATCTTGCTGATGGCGTTGTCGTTGCGCGCGGCGGTGGTCTCCGTACCGCCGCTGTTGCAGCGTATCCAGGAGAACATCGCCTTCACCGAATTCACCACGGGGCTGCTGGCCATGCTGGCGCCCATCGCCTTCGCAGTGTTCGGATTGCTCACCCCGCGGATGATCCGCGCCTGGGGGTTGGAACGCACCTTGGTTCTTGCGGTCCTACTGGCCGTGGCCGGTCAGTTGGCCCGCCCCTGGGTTTCGGACGTGTACCTGTTCCTGGGATTATCCATCGTGACCCTGGCCGGCTACGGGATGGGCAATGTGGTGCTGCCGCCACTGGTGAAGAAATACTTCCCGGATCATATCGGGCTGGTCACCAGCGGGTATGTGACCCTGCTGGCGGTGGGGACCTGGATCGCCCCGCAGTTCTCGGTCCCGCTGGCCGACCTGTCCAGCTGGCAGTTGTCCATCGGATCGTGGGCCGTGCTCTCGGGCATCGTACTGCTGCCGTGGCTGGTCCAACTGATATCCGACCGCAGGATCCAGCGCCCGGAGCAACCGGTCCCGGTTCCCGGTGCGGCGCCGACCGTCAGGATCAACCCGTGGCGTTCCAAGGTCGCCTGGGGCCTGGCGATCTACCTGGCAGGCAACTCGGCGCAAACCTATGTGTACTTCACCTGGCTGCCCCCGTACCTGGTGGCCCAGGGGCTCGATGAGGGGACCGCCGGAACCATGCTGGCGCTATTCGCCATCCTCGGCCTGCCGGTCAGTCTGCTCGTTCCCCTCTGGGTGCCGCGACTCAAGCACCCGATCGTCGCCGTCGGGCTGTTCACCCTTTGCTGGATTGCAGGCCACCTGGGCATCTACCTGTCGCCCACCGGGAATATCGCCCTGTGGGTCGCGCTGGCCGGGTTGGGGCAGGGCACGTTCGCCATCGCCTTGCTGATGATGAACCTGCGCTCGCGCACCACCTACGGGTCCGGGGTGCTTTCGGGATTCGCCCAGGGACTGGGGTACGCCGGAGCCGCCATCGTGCCGATGCTCTTCGGCGTGGTGCAGAAGGCCACCGACTCGTGGGGTGCGGCCTTCTCCATGCTGGGGTTGTGCATCGTGGTGATGCTGGCCGGGGCGATCATGATCAATCCGCCGCGGGCGATCGAGGACGATGCCCCCGGTGGTGAAAACCTGGGCAAACGCGAGCGGATCGACTGAGTCATCCGCCCACCGCCGCTCAGTAGTGGCGCTGGGGTCCGTCGCTGCCCGGAGCCGGCGGCTCCCGGTGCCAGTGCCCGGCGGCCATCGGCACCTTCCAGCCGTACTTGAGCGATGCGAGGCGGGCGAGGAAAACCACCACGGCCACCGCCACTCCGGTCACGGGATTGAACCAGCCCAGCACCCAGAGTAGCGACACGATGGCGGCCCCGGCAATGGCCGGCAGTGCATAGATGTCGCGGGGGTTGAACAGCTCCGGGGTCACGTTGGAAATAACGTCACGCAGCAACCCGCCACCCACGGCCGTGGTCACCCCCAACAGCACCGCGGTAATCGGGTTCATCCCGAAGGTCAGCGCCTTCAGCGTCCCGGTGACGCAAAACAGCCCCAGCCCTCCGGCGTCGAACAGCAGGATCAGGCGGTGCAATTTCTGTACCGCGGGGGTGAAGAAGTACACCAGCAGGGCACCGAGCACCGCCGGGACAAAGTACACCGGGTTGGTGAACGTCGCCGGGGTCTGGTCCAGGATCAGGTCACGGACCACGCCTCCGCCCAGCCCGGCGACCCCGGCCAGGAACATCGAGCCGATGATATCGAAACCACGTCGGGCCGCCACCAGGGAACCGGAGACGGCAAAGAAGAAGATCCCAACGAGCTCGATCAGCAGAAACATTGTAGACAAGGTGGTTATCCCGGGGCAGCAGTAAGGCGGACGGTTCCCATTATGCGTGCGCTGGTGGCCGCTACAGAAGTTTTGCGACCTTGTGCACAGTGTTAAGGTTCCGTGTGGTGAGTAGGTGGTCCTTCGACAGCCGCTGCAGTGCGGTGGCCAACTGTGAACTGGTACTGCTTCCCTTGGCCGCTAACCAGTACAAGACCGGTCCGCGCAACACATACTGCTCCACGTCTCCGGGAAGAGCCGCAGCCAGCGCTCGCGCCGCCCGTGGATCTCGGGTGAAACTCATGTACCGGTGAAAATCCCCGGTCGGCGGCTCCAATGGAAAAGGCTCGGGTAGCAACGCCCGGAAACCGGCCCGCGGATATAGCAGGCATTGCACCGGCACACCGAACTTCCGCTGCAATGCCTGGTGCGCGCACTGCAGCACCTGCCCGGAATCCTGCGGCGAATCGAACACCGCATTGCCGGTGGCCAACACGGTGCGTACCTGGGCGAATCCGGCATCGGACAGGGCCGCGGACAGCTGTGCCATGGACATCTTCAACCCGCCCACATTCACCCCACGCAGCAGGAACACAAACCGGTCCATGCCCCTAATCCAAACGCAGTACACCGCGGATGTCGAGTGCCCGGTCCATGACCTAGGATCGAGATATGCCCACGCGACTTGACTACGGTTCCTGGCCCTCCTTGATCTCGGCTGCGGATGTGGCCGCCGGAACCAAACCATTGGGAGGCGCTGACTTCCTGGAATCAACGGTGATCATCCAGCAGGCCCGGCCCGAGCAAGGCGGTCGTATTACCCTATGGCAGGTGGACCTGCACAGCGGGGAACCGTTGCGCGAGCTGGTACCGGAGCCGTTCAACGTTCGCTCGCGGGTCCACGAATACGGCGGCGCCAGCTGGATCCTGGTTGACAGGCCGCAACCGCAGATCATCTTCGCGAACTTCACCGATCAGCGGCTCTACGCGCTGGGCCTGGATGGTGGGCCGCCGCGGGCGTTGACGCCCGACAGCCTGCAAGACACCAACCCGCTGCTGCGTTTCGCCGAGCTGGTGCCGGGCATCACGGACGGGCAGATCCTGGCCATCATGGAAGACAACACCGATGAGCCGGTCCGGCGGATCGTCTCGATTCCGCTCGATGGCAGCGCCGCCACGAACCCGGAATTCATCACGAAATTGACCCCGGCGGCCCGGTTCGTGGCGGCACCACGACTGAGCCCAAACCGGGAGAAGTTGTGCTGGATCAGCTGGGATCACCCGAACATGCCGTGGGACGGAACCGAACTGCACCTGGCCTCGGTGACCGCCCACGGCTTGGACCGGATCGGCACCATTGCCGGCGGCAGTGACGTCTCGGTCATGCAACCGGAGTGGCTGGATGACCGGCGGCTGGTTTTCATCAGCGATGAATCCGGATGGTGGAATCCGCAGGTGTTTGACCTAGACACCGGCCGGGGACACCAGCTGGTGGACATGACCGCAGAATTTGCCGGTCCGCTGTGGCAGGCGGGCAGCACCTGGTATCTGGTCGAGTCCTCCCGGAGCCTGCTGATGTCCTATGGGACCGGGCTGACCGGTTTGGCGCGGGTGTCGGCCGATGGCGGGGAGCTGCAGCCGCTGGAACTGCCCTACACCCGTATCCGGCCGCTGCAATTGCGCGGCTCGCAGCTGTTGGCCGCGACATCCTCGATGCGTGACGGGGAGGAAATCACGCTGATCGACCTGGACACCTTGCATGCCCGTTCCATGGCGCGGGCCATCGAACACCTGCCACCGGCCGATGAACTGCCCGAGGTCGAGGAACTGCGATGCCTCAACGCCGATGGACAAGAGGTCCACGCATTGCTCTATCGTCCACACAACAACGGGTACGCGGGTCCGGACGGTGCGCTGCCCCCGTACATCACGATGGTGCACGGCGGACCGACCGCCCAGGCGGCGGCCACCCTGACGGCCAGCGTGGCCTACTACACCTCGCGTGGGATCGGCGTGGTGGATGTGAACTACGGCGGTTCCAGCGGGTACGGGCGCGAATACCGCAACCGGCTACGCGGCCAATGGGGTGTGGTGGATGTCCAGGACACGGTGGCGGTTATCGATGCGCTCATTGCGAGGGGGATTGCCGACCCCGAACGCATCGGGATCGAAGGCGGCTCGGCCGGTGGCTGGACGGTGCTGTGCGCGTTGACCTTCTCCGACCGGTTCAGGGCCGGTATCAGCCGCTACGGGGTCTCGGATTTGGTCTCGCTGGTTTCGGATACCCACGATTTCGAATCACGCTACATGTTCTCGCTGGTCGGCCCCTACCCTGAAGCTGCCGAGCTCTACGCGCAGCGTGCCCCGATCAACCACCTGGAAAAGCTGGATTGCCCGGTACTGGTGTTACAGGGAGACGAGGACAAGGTGGTTCCACCGGCGCAGTCCGAGGTCGTGGTCAACGAATTGGCCCGCCGGGGCATCCCGCACGCCTACATCCTCTTCGAGGGGGAACAGCACGGATTCAGGAAGGAAGCGAATATCGTCCGTGCGCTGGAAAGCTCCCTGGCGTTCTACGCGCAGGTATTCGGCTTCGCGGCGGGGGTTGCCGAACTCGAATTGGCCTAGCGCCAGGACTGGCGCAGCTTGTCCATCTCGCGTCGGTCCTTCTTGGTTGGACGTCCGGTGCCCCGGTCCCGGACCGGCACCATGGGCACCACCACCTTTTCGCGTGGCGGTGTGTGGTCGAGGTAGCACTTCACGGCCACAGGAGCGCCCACCCGTTTGGAGATCAGCGCTGTGATCTCCAGGTCGCGGTCGAACCCGTCCTTGCGGATCCTCAGCTTATCCCCGGGAACCACCTGCTGGGAGGCCTTCACCGGGGCGCCATTGAGCTTGACATGGCCGGCACGGCAGGCCGTTGTGGCCGCCGATCGGGTCTTGTAGACGCGAACAGCCCAGAGCCACGCGTCCAGCCGGACCTTGGAAGTAGTTGAAATCTGGACCATGGTTACGATTTTAGGACAAGTCAGCCGGCGTAGGCACCGGCATTGTCACAGGCCTGCACCAAACGTTGCTGGATGGCCTCGGACGCGGTGCCATCCCCGCTGTCGGCCAGTTCCTTGAGTGGCTCGATGATTTCCGCCGGCAGCCCCCCGCCGTCGATGGCACCGACCAGGGAAGTCAGTACCCTCATCTCGCCGGCATCGATCCGGCCATCCTGCAACGGAGCGCAGGCCTGGCGGATGAATTCACGTGACGCGGCATCGGTGAGCTGTTCGGCAGCTTCGGAGGCTTTTTGCTCCACAACGGAACAACCGGCGGTGCTTGTGGCAAGCAACAGGAGCGCCGCCACTGCCAGGACTTTGCGATGTTTTGTGTACCCCATGACATCCAACTTTAACGAATAAGGTTGGGGATCAGCTGAATGGCAGCCGAGTCGATCATCCACGTCGTGGTGCCGGTGATGCACAATGGTTCGGTGAACAGCGCAGAACAACGAATCATTCAACGCCTGGCCGAAGAACTTTCCAGCACTACCCCGGTACAGACCTGGCAGGTGAAAGCCGCCATTGAACTGCTGGATTCTGGATCCACCGTTCCCTTCATCGCGAGGTACCGAAAAGAAGTCACCGGCACCCTGGACGATGCGCAGTTGCGCCTTCTCGAGGAACGCCTGCGGTACCTGCGTGAGCTGGAAGAACGCCGTGTCACCGTGCGCGATGCCATCGAGGAAATGGGCAAGCTCACCGATGAATTAGCCGCCGCGATCGCCGTAGCAGGAACCAAGTCGGTGCTGGAGGATATCTACCTCCCGTTCAAATCCAAGCGCCGCACCAAGGCCCAGATCGCCCGTGAGGCCGGATTGGAACCGGTGGCCGACCAGTTGCTGGAGAACCCGCAGCTGGATCCGGAGGAGGTCGCGGCCCGGTTCCTGAACGCCGAGGCCGGTTTCGCCACCACCGTCGAGGTGCTTTCCGGCGCCCGGTCGATCGTGACCGAACGGGTCTCGCAGGACGTGGCCTTGGCCAGCGAATTGCGTGAGCGGCTCTGGTCCAAAGGCCGGATCGGCGCCGGCGTGGCCAGCACGGCAACTGCCGAAGGGCAGGGAAAATACGCGGATTACCTGGACTACTGCGCCCCGATGGAATCCCTGCCGGCGCACCGCGTCCTGGCGCTGCTCCGTGGCGAACGCGACGGGGTACTGAACCTGCAACTGGCCGAAGCCGACCCCCGCGACGAGAACGCGGTCAGCGAGGCCCGCGCAGGCTATGAGGCCGCCGTGGCCCGCAGCCTGGGGATCACCCCTTCAACGGATACCCCGGCCGGAAAGTGGTTGGCACAGACCGTTCGTCTGGCGTGGAAGGCCCGGCTGCTGACCCGTTTCGAATCGGACCTGCGCACCAGGCTCTTCGAAGCCGCCGAGGATGAATCGGTGAAGATCTTTGCCGCCAACCTGCGCGATGTACTGTTGGCGGCACCGGCTGGTTCCAAGGCAGTGCTGGGCTTGGACCCGGGTCTGCGCACCGGGGTGAAGGTCGCCGTGCTGGATGTGACCGGACAGGTTCTGGATACGGCCACAATCTACCCGCACGCCCCCGCCAACAAATGGGACCAATCAGTGGCGATCCTCAGCGAGCTGGCGCGCAAACACCACGTCGAGTTGATCGCGGTGGGCAACGGGACCGCGGGGCGGGAAACCGACCGACTGGCAGCCGAGGTGATCAAGGTGCTGACCGGGAACAAACCGGCCAAGGTCATCGTTTCCGAAGCCGGCGCATCGGTGTATTCGGCCTCGGAATTGGCTAGCGCAGAGCTTCCGGATATGGATGTTTCCTTGCGCGGTGCCGTGTCGATTGCGCGCCGTCTGCAGGATCCGCTGGCCGAGCTGGTGAAAATCGACCCGAAATCCATTGGTGTGGGCCAGTACCAGCATGATGTCAGCGCAGTTAAACTCGACCGGGCCCTGGACGCGGTGGTGGAGGACTGCGTGAATGCCGTGGGAGTCGATGTGAACACCGCCTCCCCGGCCTTGCTTTCCCGGGTGGCCGGTGTCGGTCCGCTGCTGAGCCGGAATATCGTCGAACACCGCAACGCCAACGGGCCGTTTTCCACCCGCAAGGACCTGCTGAAGGTTCCGCGTCTGGGCGCCAAGGCTTTTGAACAGTGCGCCGGGTTCCTGCGCGTGAACGGTGGAACCGATCCGTTGGATGCTTCGGCGGTACACCCCGAGGCCTACGACCTGGCACGGACCTTGCAGCAAACCGCGGCCGGCCAAGGCCGGCGTCTGACCGAGCTGAACCCGTCCCAGTTCGTCACCGAACAGTTCGGTGAACCAACCATCCGCGATGTCATCAACGAATTGCAGCGCCCGGGGCGGGACCCGCGCGGTGAATTCGTGACCGCCTCGCTCAAGGAAGGGGTCGAGACCATCAAGGATCTTGACCCGGGCATGATCCTGGAAGGTACGATCTCCAACGTCGCCGCCTTCGGCGCCTTCGTCGATATCGGAGTCCACCAGGATGGATTGATCCACGTGTCGGCGATGAGCGCCAAGTTCATCTCGGATCCACGTGACGTGGTCACCTCCGGCCAAATCGTCAAGGTCAAGGTGCTCGACGTCGATGCGGCACGCAAGCGTATCTCCCTCACCCTACGCCTGGATGACCCTTTGCCGGGAGAGCAGACTGCCGAGAACGGGCCTCGCGGACAACGCAGGACCAAGCCTGGAGGGGAGCGCAAGGGAAACCGGCGCGCGACCACGGCCGCCAAGGGGCCAGCCCCGGCCAACACGGCAATGGCCGAGGCGCTGCGCAAGGCCGGATTGGGATAACCGGGTGGCAACCTCCAGCTAGTTCAGGCTATGCTGGGTGGCGCCGCTCCCGACGGTTCCACCCAGCATAGGTTTCCCTGTCCAAACTTTGTTTTGCCTCAATTAACCCCATGTCAAACTGGTTCTGTTAGCTAATTGTAAAAATTCTTAGTGTGCCATAACTTCGGTGACAAGGGACAGAATTGGCCGTACTCTAAAACCATGGAACTTACAGGAAAACTAGCAGAAGCCTTCAACCAGCAGATTACCCTCGAACTGGCCGCAGCGACCGTATACCGTCAGCTGGCCGCGGAGATGGAAGTGCAGAGCTTCCCTGGTATCGCGGCATGGTTCCGCGCCCAGTCCGGTGAGGAAATCGAACACGCCGAGAAATTCATCATCCACATGACCGATCGCGGTGCCCACCCGAGGATCGGCGAACAGCCGGCACCGAACCTGAACATCAAGAGCGTCGAGGATGCCTTCGCGGCCTCGTTGGCCCACGAGCAGAAGGTCTCGGAATCGATCCGCGAACTGTACCGTGTGGCACAGAACGAATCGGACATCGATTCGCTGCCACTGCTGCACTGGTTCATTGACGAACAGGTCGAAGAAGAGGCCACCGTCGGTGAGATTCTGGACCGTATCCGCCTGGTCGGCGACGATGGCAGCGGCCTGCTGCGCATCGAATCCGAGCTTGCATCACGTAAATCGGACAGCTAATTTCGCAACCTGCCGCGGGTAACCGAATATTGAAATAAACTTAGGGAAACAACAATCGTTGTTTCCCTAAGTTTTTATCATTTTCGAGGTGTATGTGAACCGGGTGGGACCCTCACGCGGACAGGCTGATGCTCAGAAGGTTGCGGTGACGCACCGGACAACGGCGTCGCTTAAGCTACGCAAAGGCGCTGGACGTCACTATCTGGTGCAAGCCCAATTGGACGAGCACCAAGAGGTTTCGTTGGTAGAAGTCCGCGGCTCGTGGGCGCAGGTGTATGTACGACGTTTGTATGGGTGGGTGCCGAAGGCTTACCTGGAGGAACTGTCCTTGGCACAGCAAACGACCTCGGAAATCGAGGAAACGGAGCAGAAGCGGAACCCCGTTCCATCGCGTTACTCACATATCGAAACCACCCATGCCACCACGGCCACGTTAAACTTGCGCAAGGGGGCCGGGACGGGTTTTCCGGTGATCAAGGTCGTTGATCAGGGTGCCAAGGTCAAGACCGTGGTACAGCAGGGCCTCTGGGCACAGATACAGTGTGGCGACCTCTTGGGATGGGTGCCGAGCATGTATCTTCAGGCGTTGCCCAACCAACCAGCCAAGGATGGCCTGATTTCGGTCCCACAACGGCGCGCCTTGACAACCATTACCCTGAATGCGCGTCGTGGCCCGGGGGACCACTATCCGCTGGCCCGGATCCTGCAGGCGGATACCGCGGTGGTGGTCATTGCCCGGCAGGGAGCCTGGCGGAAGATCGAGCGCGATGAGGAACCCATGTGGATTCCCGCCAGCCAGTTGCGCACCGTATATTAGCTACTGGCCGAACCACGGCCTAGGCCGACTCCAGATCGTCGAAGGTAATCAACCCGACCTCTGCAGCGATTACCGCTAACTGAACACGGTTGGATATTTTCCACTTTTCCATGATTCTGGCGAGGTACAGCTTAACCGAGCCTTCACTGATGTGCATGATCTTGGCAATACGAGAATTCGTACATCCGGATGCCACGAGCGAGATCAACTGACGATCCCGTGCGGACAAGCAATCGAGAATGGATTCACGATCCGATATCAGGCGGAAACGAGGCGGGAAGATAGCCTCGTCCGAAGGCTGGGCAAACAACGAGTATCCACCGGCAATCATGCGCAAAGCCGCGGGAAGATCCGCATGGATCGTATCCTTGGTGATATATCCCGAGATACCGGCCGCGTGGGCCTTGCTGATCGTTCCGGTGTCATGGGTGACTGCAAGGATTACTACCTTGGTATTCGGTGAGGTCTCAGTTATTCGTGTGATTGCTTCGCCAAGGTTGTCTCCGCGCAATGATTCTTCAACTAAAACAATGTCCGGTTCACATTCAAGGGTTCCTTTTACCGTCTCGGAAATTGACGAGTATGCCTTTTCCAGGAAAAGATCCTCGCAGTCGGCAAGTGCGACCTTGATACCTGCGCGTGAAAAAAGATCACTATCGGCCAAGTGAACACGAAGTGGGGACATCAATAAATCCATTCTCTGCTGAACGCGGATTCGAATCGACGAAATTCGCAGCCCCAGGCAAGTCCCCTCTGCCCAGCTCATTCGACATCGTGATCTTATCGTATAACTGAGTGGGTAATTTATTGGATTCTTGCCAAAATGTGCATGGTAAAGACGAAGACAGGTATTCATGGTCTACTGCAGAGCTCGTTTCGAAAGGAAGAAGATTCGAGAATTCGCCGACCTCTATCAAAATTACCGGTGAGTAGTAATCGGGCTCTTCAGGATTGAGAGTGTAATCGCGGTCTAAACCCGCCAGTCTCCAGCAACGACCGTGCGATATAGTGCGTCAGATTCTTGAACCCCAACGCGATACCCCGCAAATGCTCTAACCGGCCATTGAGCGCTTCAGTAGGCCCGTTTGAACTGCCGACGTGGTCAAAATACGCGAGGATGTCCGTCTTCCTCCGCCGCAGGGTGCCACCGAGCTTCTTCAGCTCCGGCAACCCCTTCGGAACCTTTGTGCCAACCTCGTTGATCAGTTGCTCCAACGCCCACCGCCCGATCTCTGGTTTCGGTTGCCGGTAGGCATCCACCATCTTTTGATACACGCTCCAGACCAGTTGAACCGGCTCATACTCCGGCGCCGTGAAAAGGTCCTCAAGCTTGGCTTTCTGCTTGTCAGTGGCTAAGGACAGCCCCGTGGTCAAGGTCCGACGGCACTTATACAGCGGGTCATCCTTGCGTCCTCGCCGGCCATGCTGTTCGCGCTGGACCCGCTGCCGGGTTTGATCCAGGGCCTCGGAACCCAATTTGA
>NZ_JAPCHW010000018.1 GCF_026107515.2 Glutamicibacter sp. MNS18
GACCCTTCACAGCGCTGGAAGGCCCGAACTGCCATAGGGATTCGACGACAGAACTTTCGACGATGCCACGGACGGAAACGCCGGCACATTCCGTCACCCCTTGGAAAACAAAGCTGGAATATCGCTCCCGCACCAGCTCTACGTCCACCAAACATACTGACGCAGGGTGGCACTGAACCGCAATTGCGCTGGCTCCCAAAGAGCCAATTATTCGCAGATCCCTAACGGCGAGGGAACCATGAGGAATACGTCTGTTCCGCTGCGAGTAGGGGAGAGGCCGTCACGGAAGTTTGAAATTGTGTGCTGTTGGTCGTTCGGAATTGAGTAGCCTCTGTCCGCGTGCCACAAGAGGAGATCATTGGCGTCATTCGGCAGACTGGCCGGCACGCAGTGATTTGATGATTTACTGCTCTCCAGGGGCACGCGGTTGGACGGGTTGAAGATCTCGCGGTGGGATTTCGATATTGCTGAAAAGGCAAGGGGTTGTACTCAGCAGATCCTTGGCCATCCTCGCAGGAAAACACATATCGAAGCTTTCAGGTCATAGCAAGTTGTTCTGCTGCAGTGGGCACAGCGCCCGCTCGGACGTAATACCGGCACTTGCGCTCCCGTCCAGGGGTGCCTGCGCGATGGATGACATCTTTGAGGGTGGCCAGCATAGACGGCACCTGGATCGGACTGTACACCTGCAGCTCCGTGGATGATCTTCCATATTAGCGGTCCAGTGCGTATCCGGTTAGCTCAGGTTCGCCGGGTGGTGCCGGGGCCTTGTGCCACGATTTCCCGGAAAGTCGTTGGGCCCTGGTGCGACTCAAGCCCGAGCAGGCTCCGGAAGGCAGACATTGGTGAATTCCGGCGGTTGTAGCGGAAGACGAACTCATCAAGATAGACCTGCAGGTGTTCTTTGCTGACGGAGCGGTGTGTGCCGCGCAGCCAGGATTTGAAGTTGCTGATGGCCCTGTGAACTCGCGGCATGACGGGTTCTGTATCACCGGTGCGCTTGGCTGCCCTTTGAGATCGCGGACGGTGGTCGTAGCCATTCTTTGCGAGCAGGACATATGGCCCCCATCCGTCCGTGTGGACAACTGCTCCCGGTGCCACGGTCTCATGGACGAAGTTGTACAACGTCGGCCCTGAAGCATCCGGGATGACTTGCATGCGAATGCGCCCGGAGCCTTGGCCGCGGACCTCAACAGCGACAACGACGCGGGCTGCTTTGGCTATCCGGCTGCGTCCGCTGCTGCGGCCCTTTTCCACTCCGCCGACCTCGCACTCATCAACTTCGACTTCCCCTGTCAGCATGGAGCGCTCGGGATTGACCATGGCCCGGCGCAGCTTGTGAAGCATCGTCCAGGCACTTTCGTAGCGACTGAGACCGAGCTGGCGCTGTAGCTGTACCGCGGAGATTCCAGGGGTGCTCGTGGCCATCAGGTAGGCCGCCCAGAACCAGTATTGGAGCGGCAGATGGGTCTTGTGCAGCACCGTCTCGGCGGTGAGTGACGTTTGACGGTGGCAGTCAGCACATTCCCAAAGGGTCCGCGTTGCCAGGGGCCAGCCCTTTCGTCCCTGGCAACGCGGGCAAACAAAGCCTTCCGGCCACCGGCAGGCAACCAAGTATTCCAAACAGGACTGCTCATCACCGAACCGTGCCTGAAACTCCAGAATCGAGCGCGGAAAGTCCGGACGTGCCATAGGTTCAACCTACACCTGAGCTAACCGGATACGCACTAGCGGTCCAATCAAACTGCTGGCGACCAAGGTCTTAACTACAATCAGCAGCACCATCCTCTGGGGGAAAAGGTCCGGTCGCCCCAGATAGCGAAACATGATGATCGGAGCGGTGTGGGACGGTCGAAGGGTGGTCGGTCGCGGGCGTTGTCGTTGCTTATTGTTGATTGCGAAAATTTGGAGCATGGATAACGCGTCCAGCGGGCACCTTTGTCATTGCTGGCGCAGGGTACTGTTCATAGTGGTGACTGGCTCTGTAAGGTTCGGAAGTACATTCCCTACAGTCAAGACCGCGTAAGTCATTTGCCGCTATCCGTGCCGGCACAATGACCTGTCGGGTGGTATCGGTGATAGCAGACGTGAACGCAGTCGGCCAGGTTTCCGGAGACGGACCAAGCGGCTTCCACAAGGAGGGCAATGGTGACAGGTCATTTCCGCATATTTGTGGTTCCGTCCAACTGCTGCCATCTTCATCCGAGGGTAGCAGCGCTGACACCCGTTCACCCCGGGTTCTCCCATCCATGACACGGACGCGAGTGCAAAGTCGAAGTGACGACCGGTCCATGCAGCATGGAACCAGCATGAACAGACATTTGTTATGAATGCCAATCTCTGGCCCACCCGCCCCGGGAGCCGATGACGGAAGAAGGGATTGGAAAAACCCGAGCTCCCGTGGACGGCAGATCGATCGCAAGATGGCCACCGACTATCCGCAGTCGTAAGCCTGTGAATTGCCAACGGTTTGGTATTTTCACGAGAGCAGGAATGCGAACAAAGCCGAGGCCGCATGGAATAAACTAAACAATGTTATCCATTTGTTTACTAACTAATATTGTCACAGAAGGATCAGAATCTCGAAGCCTGTTGAATCCATAGTCCTATAAGGGTCAGAAGACAACAAACGGGCGATGAACCAAGAAGGTTCATCGCCCGCGAAACCGGTATGTAGTTACAGGTACTCGGCAAATTCCTTTTCAAGGACAGGCTTTGGCTTAGCCCCAATGGAGGTCGCGACATGCTCGCCATTCTTGAAGACATAGACCGCAGGAATGCTGGTGATCCCGTACTTGGCAGCAATGCCCTGGTTCTCGTCCACGT
The DNA here is from genome assembly GCF_026107515.2 of Glutamicibacter sp. MNS18. Taxonomy (GTDB): domain Bacteria; phylum Actinomycetota; class Actinomycetes; order Actinomycetales; family Micrococcaceae; genus Glutamicibacter. Next base: position 2,827 of record NZ_JAPCHW010000018.1, read on the forward strand.
TGACCTTCACGACGTCGATCTTATCGGCGTGCTCTTCGGCGATCTGATCAAGGATCGGACCCAGCTGACGGCATGGACCACACCATTCAGCCCAGAAATCAACGATGACCGGCTTGGAAGCATCCAGCACGTCGGTCTGGAAAGTTGCTTCAGTGACATCCTTTGCGTTGCTCATAGGAGACAACCACCTTTCAATTGAGCTTTAGTTTGCGGCCTGGGCCGGGGTTTTCAGATCGGCCAGGTAGTGTTCCACATCGATTGCAGCAGCACAGCCGGAGCCGGCTGCTGTGATGGCCTGACGGTATTTGGAATCGATGACATCACCTGCGGCAAAAACCCCCTTCAAGGAAGTCTGCGAGGAGCGGCCGTCAACGGCAATGGTGCCTTCGGGGGTCAGTTCGAGCTGGTCCTTGATCAGATCGGTACGCGGGTCGTTGCCGATCGCCACGAAGACGCCGGTGACATCAAGGGTTGTTTCATCGTTGGTGTGGCGGTTCTTCACGCGAAGACCGGTCACCTTGGGATCCCCGTCAATGCCTACGACTTCCGAATCCCAGACGAACTCGATCTTTTCATGTGCCAAGGCACGATCTGCCATGATCTTCGAAGCACGCAGCTCACTGCGACGGTGCACCACAAAGACCTTGGAAGCGAACTTGGTCAGGAACAGTGCTTCCTCCATGGCGGAGTCGCCGCCGCCGACAACAGCAATCTGCTGGTCACGGAAGAAGAACCCGTCACAAGTAGCGCACCAGGATACACCCTTGCCGGAAAGACGTTTCTCGTCAGCCAGACCCAGTTCGCGATAGGCCGAACCGGTGGAGATGATGACTGAGTACGCGTTGTAGACGGTGCCGTCATTGATGGTGACCTTCTTGATGTCGCCACTCAGGTCAACGTTGGTGACATCGTCAAAGAGGATCTCAGCGCCGAATCGTTCTGCCTGCTTTTGCAGGTTGTCCATCAGGTCCGGACCCATGATGCCTTCGGGGAACCCGGGGAAATTCTCCACATCGGTGGTATTCATCAACTCGCCACCTGCAGTCACCGAGCCGGCGATTACCAGTGGGCTGAGGTTTGCGCGAGCGGTGTAGATCGCCGATGTGTAGCCCGCTGGGCCGGAACCTACGATGATGACATCGCGGATTTCATCATTCTGTACTGAAGCCACGGGGGTGGTTCCCTTTCGTTTCATGTCAATGCGAAGTGCATCGTGGGTATGAACCTCACTATGCACCTCAACGTTGTGCGGCGGAAAAAAATTCCGCGTGTATTACTTGGCCGAGAATTCGCCGATTTGCAGGCCGAACGGACGCGAAGCGTTGGCTCCGGAAGCACGGCGCGGCAACTCGGTGACGTTCAGGAACACATGTTGTCCGGTGGAGTGTTCCTCGCTGACCGGTACCGAGAGTGACGGACCGGTAAATGAGCCGTTGGCCACTGCGGTGGCTTCACCCAAATCGTCGCTGTCGCCAATCAGGATCTGGTAGGTCCCGCCAGAAGCGTTCAGGCCGTCAAGGGTCACTTCGCTGATCTTCGAGGATTCCTCGAGTTCAAGGATGAAAACCATGTTCGAGGCAAAACCGCCAAAATTGGCGGTGGTGTATGAGTAGGTGTTGTAGGCACTGGCCGGGTTGCCGTCAATCATTCGTGGCAAGGTGTCATCGGTTTCGTCGTTCAACGACTGGTTGCCCGGTACCAAGCGGGACACTCCGCTCACCACTGGTGCTGGCAACTCCGTCTGCGGTTCCTCCGCGCCATCCTCACTGGGGTCAGCCGGAGGGGTGGATTCCGCGTTGGTCGTTGGCGACTGGGCCACCGGGGCCTCATTGCCGCCACCGAGGAAGTTGAAGGCAAAGACGACTCCGACCACCAGAACGGCGATCAGAACCGCGCCAACCAGCAGGCGTGCACCCTTGTTGGTGGTTTCCTCTTCTTCAACCTGTTGCTCCGGAATCTGAGTGGCGGCAGGTGCCGCCTTGGCAGCAGCGGGGAAGGTCTTCGGCTTGGAACCGTTACCTGCAGCCGCTGCAGCGGCTGCAGCAGACCCGGTATTCGCGCTCTGGGCTTCGGGTTGTCCGGTGTCGTGTTCGGTCTTCCGGGTGCTGCCAGTAGCCGCCGCAGCGGTTGCCGTGCCAGCTACAGTCTTCTTTGATTCCTTCTTCTTTATGTCCTTGCCCTTGGACAGCTCGGCCGAGGACAACGCCGCGGTGGCAGTGACACTGGGCTCCTCGTCGTCGAGTTTGGTGACCTTCGGCTTGTTCGAGGTCTGTGGTGCCGGTGTGGCGGCTGTTGCGGGCGCCGATTCGTCGGAGGCGGTGTCATTGGGCGCAGTTCGAGGATCCGCGTCGCCGTCCCAACTATCGTCCTCGCCAGCTTCGTTAGCCGGTTGCGGTTCGCTCTTGCGTCCGAAACGGTTCTTCAGTCCGCTGAACCCGCTACTGAGCGCAGTGCCGATGCGGCCTTGCTCCTCTGGTTCGTCCTCGTAACGAAGATGTTCGTAGTATTCGTCATCGTCTTCATAGGTCTGTGGCACTGCCTGGCGGGCTTCGCCGAAGATCTCGGTACCGAGGGTGTCAGTGTAAAACGGCTCGACGTACGGAGCATCACTTTCGACCACCAAATCCAGCAGATCCACGGAATTGGCCAAATTGGCTACCAAATAGGTCTGGCTGTTGTCGGTGATGCCCAAGTCCAGGACCTGGACGTTGGCGCTACGTTCGTCCATGGCGATTTCGCGGGCGCTACTGGCCAGCTGCGAGGAGTTGTCCGAGGATGCGACCAGAATGCTGACCGAGCGGTTCAGGACCTGGTCAATCCCTTCGAGTACAAGGTCACCTTCGGCGGTGGTCATGACAAACTCGGTGACCTGGTAACGACCGCCGAGAATTGACCCGACTTCGATGGACTGCGACACGTGCATCTCCAAGCGTTGGTTGTGCTGTGGGACAGACTTCCCTGCCTCTGAACATGTTACCCGTGTTCACTGGAGTTGTGTTGGTGATTTGGCCAGAGTCACGTTAGTGCTCATGGGGTCCGGCGCATTGGAATCGGCGGTCAGGAACCTGCATGGTACTTGGTGAGGACTTCACGTGCCAGGTCCGCAATACGGCGTTCGTTGGGAAAGGACAGCCGCTTGCCCAGGGCGTTCAGCGGCACCCACGCGACGTCCACTGCCTCGTGGTCAGGGTCGTTTTCGATGGTGAGCTCACCACCGGTGGCCTGCAACAGAAAATGGTGCACGGTCTTGTGCACACGGTAGTTCGTGACGGTAAACCAGTAGTCGACCGCACCCAATGGGGCCAGGATCCGGCCGGCGATCCCGGTTTCCTCCTCGATTTCCCGTACCGCGGCTTCTTCGTTGGTCTCGTCGCCTTCGGGATGTCCCTTGGGCAGACACCACTCGAGACGTCCGCCGCGGTTGTATCTGGCAATGATGGCGACAGGGTAGGCGGGATCATCAAAGTCGATGACAATACCACCGGAGGAAACCTCTTCCACCGTGGGCAACGGCTGGTGCCCACTGACCGCATGCCCGTGCGCCATTGACGCAGTCAATGGCGTGCGCTTGGGCGCGGACGGAATCGGTCGGTTCATGCAACCACTCTATCGACAAATCGCCTGACAATTCGTTAACCGCGTAGGCTGGAGAGTTTTCTCGCAAGGAATATCCGGAGGTTGGCGCGCACAACCGCGCGAAATCTGGCACCCTTAAAGAACTATGTACGAACTTCCTTCGCATGCCGCATTGCGCCAGATCCTGCCAACGGTCATTTTCGAGATGGCCGACCTCTTTGTTGAGGCCGGATTCGAGCTGTCCCTGGTTGGTGGGCCGGTACGCGACCTGTATTTGGGTAGGGTTTCCCCGGACCTGGATTTCACCACGAACGCGTTGCCGGAGGATACGCTGCGCATTATCGCCGGATGGGCGGATGCCACTTGGGATGTCGGCCGCGAGTTCGGCACCATCGCCTTGCGTAAGGGCCAAGACACCATTGAAGTCACGACGTATCGCGCTGATGCCTATGACAAGGATTCACGCAAACCGATCGTTGCCTTCGGGGACAACCTCAAGGATGACCTGTTCCGGCGTGACTTCACCATGAACGCCATGGCATTGCGTTTGCCTTCCCTGGAGCTGGTGGATCCTTTCGATGGCGTGTCCTCACTTAACGACCGGTTGATCCGTACACCTGGCTCCCCGGAGGTATCCTTTTCGGATGACCCCTTGCGTATGATGCGCGCCGCCCGGTTCACCTCGCAGTTGCCGATGGAGGTTTCCCCGGAGGTCCGGCAGGCCATGACCGACATGGCCCAACGTCTGAAGATCATTTCCGCGGAACGGGTGCGTGATGAGCTCGTGAAGCTGATCAACGGCAAGGACCCACGCACCGGGATCGACCTGCTGGTGCAGACAGGATTGGCTGACCTGGTATTGCCCGAGATCCCTGCCCTCCGTCTCGAAATCGACGAACACCATCGGCACAAGGACGTCTATCAGCATTCATTGACTGTGCTGGAACAGGCGGTAGGCCACGAAACCGATGAGCAGGGTCCGGTTCCCGGCCCCGACTTCGTCCTGCGGTTTGCAGCCTTGATGCATGACGTGGGCAAACCGGCCACACGCAGGTTCGAGAGTAACGGTTCGGTGAGTTTCCGGCACCATGACGTGGTCGGCTCCAAGCTGGTCAAACAACGTATGCAGGCGTTGCGTTTCGACAAGGAGACCACCAAGGCAGTGGCCCGTTTGGTCGAACTGCACATGCGGTTCTACGGCTACGGTGAGGCCGGCTGGACCGACTCCGCGGTACGTCGTTATGTCAATGACGCCGGACCCCAGCTAGAGCGTCTGCACCGGCTGACCCGCTCGGATGTCACGACCCGCAACCGGCGTAAGGCCGACCGGTTGGCGTTCGCCTATGACGATCTGGAAGAGCGCATCCAACAAATCACCCAGCAGGAAGAGCTCAACTCCATCCGTCCGGACCTGGATGGCGAGCAGATCATGAAATTGTTGGACATCAAGCCGGGGCCGGTGGTCGGGCGAGCCTACAAGTTCCTGCTCAACCTGCGTTTGGACGAGGGACCGCTGGGTGAGCAAGAAGCCACCGAACGGCTACGAGGGTGGTGGAGCGAACAGCCAGAGGCCGTAGCTGACACCGCTGAACTGCCCTAGGTATCGCCTGCCACGCAAACGACCGCACCGCCACATTACCTGTGGCGGTGCGGTCGTTTATGGACACCGAGCTCGGGCAAGTAAAAATAGTTGGAAATAATATGCCCGGCGACTAGATATTTAACCGGAGGCTCGGTTATGCTAGATATCGTGATTGGGAAGTCTCAATGAGACCGACGAGATCGAAAAGACAATAATCGTTGCAGTCTCGTGTGTAAGACACGATCGACTCGAGCAGACCTAGAGGAGGTGGGAAACATGAATATGATCCAGATCAATTGGACCTATGGTGGCGGATTTGTGGGCAATTTTGCCCGAACTCGCCGGAATTTCCCTGCCTCCGGACAGATGAAGATCTAGTTTTCTCACACTGATTCATCAAAAAAAGTTCCTGAGGCGGAAAAGTCAGTAATCGACCGCAACCTCGAGGAACTTTTTCCATGTCTGCCCCACTTCATACCACCACTCCACAGCGTGCTGTCCGTACCGCGGAACTAATCTTCGCCGGACCGGAAAGCCTCAAGGCCCGCCGCGTGAACCACGGTTCGCCCACTGGTGCCACCCTCCCGATCCTTCAGGAGAGGAGGGGAGAAAAATGAAAAAACGCTACCGTGGCGATCAGAGTGATCGCGTGAAGGCTACCCGGTTCCACCAGGCCAGCCGGGAACGCGAATTGAAAAACCATGTGCCGCCAGAAATGTACTTCCGCATCCGCTGAGGATCGACCTGACGCCATTACCGTCAGTTCGAGACCGAAGGGATAACCTGATGGAAGCGCAAAAGAATATCGAGACAAGGCCCGCCGGCCAGCAGCCCGGCGGGCTTTGCCGTACCCCACATATTGGTCACCGGAGGGACGCTGGTAAAACGGCGCGGCCCGTTGACCCTGAAGGGTCAACGGGCCGCGCCGGGACTAAGCAGCCGGTTCTAGCGCTCGATATCGCCGCGGATGAAGGCTTCGACCTTCTCGCGTGCGGATTCGTCATCGTACTGCTCCGGTGGAGATTTCATGAAGTAGCTCGAGGCAGAGAGGATCGGCCCACCCACTCCACGGTCCAGGGCGATCTTCGCAGCCCGCACCGCGTCGATGATGACACCGGCAGAGTTCGGGGAATCCCACACCTCGAGCTTGTATTCGAGGCTGACCGGGGCATCGCCGAAGTTGCGGCCCTCGAGGCGCACAAACGCCCACTTGCGGTCATCGAGCCAGGCGACGAAGTCACTGGGACCGATGTGCACATCGTCGTCACCCAGCTCGGCTGAGGTATTCGAGGTGACGGCCTGGGTCTTGGAGATCTTCTTGGACTCCAGTCGCTCACGCTCGAGCATGTTCTTGAAGTCCATATTCCCGCCAACGTTCAGCTGGTAGGTGCGGTCCAGGACGACACCGCGGTCTTCGAACAGCTTGGCCATGACCCGGTGGGTGATGGTGGCACCGATCTGGCTCTTGATGTCATCGCCCACGATCGGCACACCGGCATCGGTGAACTTCTGGGCCCACTCGGGAGTCCCGGCGATGAAGACAGGTAGCGCGTTGACAAAGGCGACACCGGCGTCGATGGCAGCCTGGGCGTAGAACTTGGCAGCCTGCTCCGAACCGACCGGCAAGTAGCAGACCATGACATCAACTTGGGCTTCCTTGAGCGAGGCAACGATATCCACTGCTTCGGCGGCGGATTCCTCGATGGTCTGGCGGTAGTACTTGCCCAGGCCGTCCAGGGTGTGGCCACGCTGAACGGTCACACCGGTGGCCGGCACGTCTGCGATCTTGATGGTGTTATTCTCGCTGGCCAGAATGGCGTCGGCCAGGTCCAGCCCGACCTTCTTGGCATCCACGTCGTAGGCGGCAACAAACTGGACGTCGTTGACGTGATAATCGCCAAACTTGACGTGCATCAGTCCCGGCACGGCCGTATCGACCGTGGCATTTCGGTAGTACTCGACACCTTGGATAAGTGAGGTGGCACAGTTACCCACGCCAACGATGGCAACTCTGATCGGGTTCGCCGACACATGAACTCCTTTGGAAAAAAGATGAAAGCTTGGGGAGCGGATCCAATAGATAAGAGGTATCTGCAAACAGGCTCCCCATAGATCTTAAGTCCCTTGGGGGCCTATTTCATTCCCGACCTGACCGACCCGAGGTTCGCGGGCGCTTCACCGGCCATTGGAAAACCCGTCGACTTACATGTGCCTGCACGATGATTGGCGTACTACACGCAAAAATATGTCAGGTTTAAAACCATAGACGCTAATGACCCCTTGGGGAAATACGGTGATTCCTATCCGAATTACTCACAAAATCGACTCAAAATTCAAGTAACTAGCAAAATGGATATAGATACTGACAATGTGTGTGGCCCGATTTCACGCATCAGCGAGATAGCGACGCAACTTTCGTGCTAACCGGAGCAAAGGAGCCGGCAGGGACGTCCTGACTCGTTGGCGGAACGGAAAATTCTTGATTTCGGCCAGCAACTGCGGGTCGGTAGTGAGCGCTCCCTGGCGGGCCCGGTGCGCCAAAAGCCGCAACGAATCCTCCAGATCACGATTGCCGCGGTGAAAGTAGTTCTCGCGCAGCCAGGTACGGTGCGGTGGGGTGAAATTCAGGTCCTGGAGGTCCTGGAGATTTCCCTGCAGTCCTGATCCGACGAACACGGTGTTGATCATGGAGTTGTTGACCCCGAAGTCGGTGAGAACCAGTGTTGGTAATCCGCGGTCAACTGCTTCCAGCGCAGCGGTGGAGGAAACCGTAACCAAGGCGCTTCCCGGGAGCAGGTAGTCACGCAGGGCGCCCGTGGCAAACGTCAGGTGAGTACTTTTGGTGAAACGACCAGCCGCCTTCATCTGCTCCATCAGGCTGTCGAACGGGTATTTCTCCAGGTGTGTCTGGGGCTCACCGGCTCGAGCGCGCAGCTTGATCACCACTTCCGTACCCGGATTGAGCCGAGCGACCGACTCCAGGGCAAGCAGGATCTGCGCTCGTTCCTCACGGCCTACGGGAACCTTGGCTTGTGGCGCGAAGACCACCTGCTTGATGGGATCCTGGCATATGGCGGGAAACCCTTGTGAGCAGAGGAACGGAAGCTTGCCCACCAGGATTGTCGGGTGGTGGCCGGGGGAGGACTCCGCCAGATCCGCGAAGTCACGTGCTTCGGCATGGGAATGGCAAATGAAGCCGTCACCGGCACGCCGGAAGTTCCATCCCTTGGCTGTTGCCGGGAATGCGACTCCGGGAAGCGCGGAAACCAGCGCGGTACGGCGTGCGTTCCGTGGTTCGCTACGCAACACCCGGGCATAGATCTCGGCGACCACAGGCCCGGTGGCCGAGGCGAAGAGCAGGTCTTCGGGAACCGCGGTGGCGCTGAGCTGGCTTAGCGTGAGGACCTGGATATCCTGCGCGTCCATATCAGTCCCCGCGAAGGCCGCCTCGATCTGCTCATGGGTCGGGGTGGTCGGTGTGCGGACCAGGATGATCCTGCGATCCCAGCTGGGACCCAGGCGGTGCAGCAGGCTGGTGGCCAATTTCAGATACGAGTCCGAATCAGCCACCGCGAGAATGCTAGGAGCCACTGATTTCACTACACTTTCAGGGAACTGGAAAGATGCTCGCGTACCTCGGGAGGCGTTGTGCCGGTCCACCAGCTACCGGGCACCGGCTTGGGGAAGATCCGGTTCCGCTCGGTGCCAAGCAACAGCCGCAACGACGGGATCACGGTGGATGGCAGGGAACGGATCTGTTGGCCGGGTTTCAGAGCCCGTAGACGCATTTCGATTGGGATGGTGTGTTCCTTCATATGGACACCGGGCAGTGTCGCAATCAATTTCAGTGTTTCGGGATTTTCACGTCGGTGTGGGAAATACGCGAAGGGGCCATCGGCGGCCAGCTCGGCCAACCAGCCAAGGTAGGGTTCGGTGTGGATCAGGCCATCGGCGCTCATCGCCGAACCGATGACGAGGGTCGGTTCGGGGAACTTCTCCTCAACCGGCTGTGCGGCCAGCCATTCGAACCTGTGCCGCGCGAACTTGATCCCGACCTCGTGCATTCGCTCCCGGGTTTCCTGGCCGACGTCCAGGGCGGAAACGATCAGTAGCCTCTGGTCACGGGCCATGAACCGCAGTCGGTACCACAAGGCCAGTCCCAGGGCCTTGCGGCTGGCGGAATTGTTGGTTCGGCCGCGCACGATGGGGGTGGGCTCGGTGCTGATCAGTTGGCGAATCAGGGCCAGGGTGGCCATGCCGTCATCGATGATCACCACTTCCTTGGCTTGCACGGGACCCAGAAGGGTGCGCTGGACCCGGCCGGAATAGGCATCCCCGGTGACCCAGCGGTCATCGGTGCGTATCGGAGTCGGAGGACGTCGAGCCGGATCATTGATGGACAACCCGGCAGGTGCGGCCGCCAACAAGGCTCGGGTGGTCGCCGCCAGCGGCATGTTCTTACGCGGAACGATCATCGTTTCGGTGCCCAGCAAACCGGCCGCATGTGTCTCCACCGCCGAGAGCAGCTGCAGCGGGGACTCGACCCAGACCTTGGATGCACCGAACCGGGGACGGGCAACCTCGGCTTCGGGCACATATTCGAAATCCGTCATGCTCACGCCTTCACATCCAGCTTCTGCGCGACCTGTTTGACGACACGTGCCGAACGGCGACGAAGACCGCGCACCTTGCGTCCGGCCGCACGCCGCAGCCGCACCACGGGATGGCGGTGCCCCGCCGGGTGCGCCCACCGCGGTGGCAGGTCCAGGGCTGCAAGCCGACGGCGTTTGAAGTAGCCGCTGCTCTGCCCGTAGCTGCTCTGCAGAAACCGCTCGGCAGCGGGACGCAACATCGGCAGCTGGTCGGCCTGCATACAGAAGGCGATGGCCTTGACCAGCTCACCGAGCATATCGGTTGAACCTTCCGGCACGTCGGCGGGGACCGGGTAGTCCTCGACGAACAGCGCATGGATCAGGCTCAACGGAATCCGGTTCGAATTCTGGTACGGCGCCAGTACCTTTAGCAGCTGCCCGGTGCCTACGGCGCACACAGGTACCCGGAGCATGAACTGCGCGGTTGCCAAGGCGGTGGAGAAGCAGGAGACCACCAATGTCGGTTTCATCCGGCTGATCACCGTCTCGGCGAGCAGCGGACTGCGTAACCAGGTGAAACCCAGGCCGCGCTCCGCAGCCAGGGTTGCCAGCCGGTAGGTGGCTGCCGGGGAAGAGCTCGGATGCGGTTTGAAGACGATGTGGTTGAGCCCCTGATCGGCGGCACATTGCAGCATTCTCAGGTGCAGCTCGAGCTCCTGGTCGGCATCGAGCAAGCCCAGTGCACCGAGGTATTGGCCCAGGACCAGGGCGTGGTTGCCCGGGACTTCGGGCAGTTCGCTGCCCGGCGAATCGTCGCGGACCAGTTCCTCGAACACCGTCTGCAGGGCAGAAAGTGGCACCACCTGGCGTTCCGGTGCCAGTTCACGCAGCAGCACGGGTTCAAGACCGGGCACCAGATCCACGTGGCAGGTGCCGATGATGCGCTGGGTGATGATCCGTGGCAGCTTATTGCGGGTTGGCCCGTAGGACATCAGGCCGTCGGAGTGCACGATGATCGGCGCGTCATGGAAGATCCGGGCCAGTGCCTGGGCCGGATTCACCTGGATGGATTCGACTACCAGGGTGACCGGTTCGTCACCGAGATCCCAGGCCTGCCGTAGCAGCCGTTCAAAGGTGACCAGTTCCTCGGTGCGGGGATTCCACGCCCCGGCACGCCGCGGCGCGGTGAGCGCCCCCAGATCCACGACGTTATCGAAGCGGGCGGCCACGGAGTCGAAGCCGGGACCTTCGTCCAGCGGCACGGTCAGTTCGGGACAGATCGAGCCGTTGGCCAGCACCAGCACGCGGCGATCGGCATCCGGCAGGGAACGGGTGTCGAGCATTGCGGCCAGGCACATCAGCTGGAAGCTGGAAGAGGCCACCAGTAACTGGATCATGGGTTCACCTTCAACACGCTGGGTTTGTGCAGGGCCAGCAGCAATCCGCGGCGCCGGTCATCCAGATCCCGCAGGGCCTCGGCGAGGTGACGTTGCGGCATGGCGGCCATGGCGGTGGAGATTTCCCGGCGGAGCCGGGCCGCCATCGCGGGCGGGAAGTTCCGGGCCCGATCCAGATGGTGGCAGCTCACGGCGAAGAACTGCCGTAGCGCCTTGGGCAGGAACTGTTCGGCGTCCCGGTCGGTGAACACCAGGTTCACGATCTTGAGGTAGGCGTGCACGAAGTGCAGTTGCCGTTCGTCGAAGACCTGTGTCAGCGAGGCGCTGTTACCGCGGCGGTAGAAGAACCCGGGTTCGCCCACCACGGCGTAACGGCCGGCGGCCAGGAACAGCTGCCAGGTCCACAACCGGTCCTCGCAGGTGTCCAGCGACTCGTCGAACCATGGGGCGGGCAGCACATCATGGCGGAACAGGCCGGTGGGAGGGAAGGGATAATCGATCATCGAGCTGGCAGCAACGGGCAGGATATCCGCCCGGGGCTCGAGCACCGTGTGCCGTCTGGCCTGCGGGGCGCGGTGGATATTCCGGGTGGCCCCGGTGACCTGGACATGGTCGCAACGCACGAAATCGACGTCCAGGTCCTCCAGGTCGCTGGCCAACCGGGCCAGGTGATCCCGGGAGAACCAGTCATCCGGATCCAGGAAGGCGATGTATTGACCTGTCGCTGCCTCCAGCCCGGTGTTACGTGCCGCCGAAACCCCGCGGTTCTGCCCGTGGCCGACCAGCTTCAGGTTCTGCAGCCGGTGGGTGTAACCGGAAACCAGGGTCGCGGTCAGGTCCGTGGAGGCGTCATCAACGACGATGACCTCCAGGGTGAACCGTCCCAGCCGTTGGGCCGCCAGGGAATCGAGCGCATCGGTGATGTAGGGCTCCTGGTTGTAGGCCGGGATGATCACGCTGATTTGCCCGGCGATTCGTTCCGTGGCGGTGGGGGGTTCGGTCACTGACGATTCATTCCTAGTTGGTAGTTGGAAACGGCGGGGATGCGGGTTTTCCGGGGCTCCTGGCAGGAACCCCGGAAAACACCGGTCACTGGGTGGCCGGAAGCCTAGCCGTCGACGCGGCGCAGGCGGGAGAGGGGAGCGAGCTCACCGGGGAAGACGCGCTTGACGCCGTCGCCCATGGCCTGCTCCAGGATGCGGATATCGCGGATCAGCGCCTCGAAGCCCTTGGGCTCCAACGAGGAGGCCTGGTCCGAACCCCACATGGTGCGGTCCAGGGTGATGTGGCGTTCCACGGTGACCGCGCCCAGGGCCACGGCGGCCAACGAGATCTGCAGGCCGCGTTCGTGGCCGGAGTAGCCCACCGGGACCTGGTAGCGGTCGCGCAGGGTCTCGATCATGCGCAGGTTGGCTTCCTCGGGAGGCAGCGGGTAGGTGGAAGTGGCGTGCATCAGCACCAGGTTGTTGGTACCCAGGGTCTCCACGGCCTTATCGATCTGCTCGATGGTGGACATGCCGGTGGAGAGGATGATCGGCTTGCCGGTCTCGGCCAGCGCCTTGAGCAGCTCGAGGTCGGTGACCGAGGCGGAGGCAACCTTGTGGGTGACGGCACCCTGGGCTTCCATGAACTCCACCGAAGGGACATCCCAGGGGGAGGCGAAGGCGTGCAGCCCCTTGGAGGCGGCGTAGGAGATCAGTTCCCTGTACTGCTCTTCGCCGAACTCCACACGGTAGCGGTAGTCCAGGTAGGTCATATCGCCCCAGGGGGTGGAGCGGATCTTGTCGCGCATGTCCATCGGGGTGGAGATTTCCGGGGTGCGCTTCTGGAACTTCACGGCGTTGGCGCCAGCGGCGGCCGAAACGTCGATCAGCTGCTTGGCGATCTCGATGTCACCGTTGTGGTTGATGCCGATCTCGCCGATCACGTAGACCTGCTGGCCGGTGCCGAGCAGGTTCTCGCCGATGGCTACTGGCTTGATATCGGTGGTTACGCTGGTCATGGTTGCTGCCTTTCGTAGGGATGGAAAGTCTTCACTTGTTGCGTGCTGCGAGCACGAGCTCGGCCAGTTCACGCACCGCGCCGGTCCCTCCAGCGCGGGTAAGTCGGTGTCGTGCGGCCCGGTGGGCCTCGGGGCGGGCATCGGCCACGGTGATGGGCCAGCCGACCAATTCCATGGCCGGGACATCGTTGATGTCGTTGCCCAGGTAGGCCACCCGGGCGGGGTTGACGGACTCGTCCGCCATCCAGCGTCCGAGGTAGTCGGCCTTGGACTCGATGCCCTGGGCCACTTCCACGTTGAGCTTCGCGGCCCGGGCGGAAACCACCTTGTTGCGTTCCTTGGACAGGATCAGGAACTTGATTCCCGCTGCGCGTAGCCGTTCCACACCCATCCCGTCCGAGCGGGAGACCCGCACGGACTCATTGCCGTACTCGTCCAGGTAGGCGGTGTCGGGGGTGTGGACCCCGTCGAAGTCGGTGACTACCGCATCAACGTCGATGAGTTGGTCGGTGGCGGTGAAATCGTGGTTGGCCAGGGCCAGATCCGCTTCGGTATCAATGTCGATCCCGTGTTCGGTGGGAACCTGGTGGATCTGCACGGTCCCGAAGAAGCGGTGACGGTTCTGAAGCAAGCCGGCGGTGCGCATGGCGTAGAAGGCACCGGTTTCGCGGAACTGCGGTGCCCGGTCCTGGCGGCGGGGGCGATGGGCGGCGTCGTGGCCGATGGCCAGTGCGGCATCCTGTTCGTCGGTTGCCCACAGGAAACCGTGGTCCGCCACGGCAGCGAAAGTGACATCCGCGGCCCCGGAAGCCACTCGGGTGACCGCTGCGTCCAGGTCCTGCGGGTTGATGAACGGCGAAGTGCACTGGATGAACAGGGTGACATCCGGGGTGGACTCGCGTCCGGCCAGGACATGCAAAAGGACTGCCTCGCTGCTGGCCGTATCTCCGGCGATTTCTGCCGGGCGATCAACAACGGTGGCCCCATGGGCCAGGGCCTCGGCCCGGATCTGTTCATGATCGGTGCTGACCACGACTTCGCTTACTGTCGTCGCGGATTTCGCAGACTTGATGGCGCGGGCCAGCAGGCTGATGCCGCCGACCTTGCGCAGGTTCTTGAGCCCTACTCCCTTGGATCCTCCACGTGCCGGGATGATCGCCAAGACGTTTGGCTGATTGGAATTGCTCACGTCATTGACGCTAGGAGCCGGAGTTGACCGACGCGCACCTATTGAGTGAACGAGCGGTGAAGTGCAGGTTTAATTACCTGACGATTACCTGAACGGACTGGTTAGCATCCCCGGGTGAACAAGGACAGGAAGACGTTAGGGCTCCAGGGCCCCATGGATGACCACCCGCAGGGCATCACGCGCATCGCTGGTGTCGTGGCGGACGACCCGGTGCAGGATGATCCCCTCGGCGCAGGCCATCAGCGCCGTGGCTGCCGCGGACGGGTCGGTGGCTCCAAGCCGGGAAAACACCTGGGTGACGAAGCCCTCGAGCTGGTGGCGGCCGCCGGTGACCGCCTCGCGCAGTTGCGGGTTGTGGCCTGCCTCCATGAACAGGGTCAAGCGGGCGGCGGTCAGGGTCCGGCGCTCGCCGGTGGTGTCATCGATCAACCGGGCCATGGCTTCGACCAGCTGATCCGCGGTGCCGGGCATGGTTGCTTCGCGGGTTGCTGGGGCCTCGCGCTCGATGATGCGTTCCATGGTGGCCTGCAGCAACCGGGCCCGGGTCCGGGCGTAGTTCGAGGTGGAGCCCGCAGGCAGGCCGGCGCGTTGGTCCACCCTGCGGTGGGTGAGGGCACGCAGCCCCTCGGTCCCCACCAGTTCGATGGCCGCATCCATGGCCCGTTGCCGCATACTTCGCATGCTGCAACTGTAAAGGCCGCGGCGGTGGACCCCAAGCCCACCGGCACGAGGGACATCATCGTGCGCTCGCCGGAGGGGGCCAGGTTTCGGCTATTCATGGACGAAACTTCGGGTAGCCGCCCGACGGTGCGGGAGTAAAGCAATTAGGCTGGGGACTATGCGCGAGCAAAAACAGCCTGAGCAGACACGTCAGCCCTGGCGGATCACCGTTCCTTCCCGTGCCGACGGGTTCCTTCGGCAATTCACCCGGGTGATTGGCGGACCGCTGGGCCGGCACTGCGATCCGGGGCGGATCAGCCCGGGGATTTTCACCGTGGAACGGGTGTTGATCATTTTCACCGCCCTCGGTGCCCTGTTGATGCTCCTGGCCAAGAACCCATGCAGGGTCAACGGCTGGGGCGGGTCCAACCCCTATCTCATGGCCTGCTACACCGACTGGGTTCCGCTCTTCGGGGCCCGTGGTTTCGCCGATAACCCCTGGGCACCGTTCGCCGCTGGAGCCGAATTCGAGTACCCGGTTTTGATGAGCGCCGCGGCCTCCTCGGTGGCCTCGCTGGTGCCCGAGGGCATCGAGAACCGGACCCTGCTGTTTTTTGACCTGAACCTGATCCTGGTGGCGATCCTCTGGCTGGTAACGGTGCTGTGCACGGTGCGGATGGCGGGACGGCGACCCTGGGACGCCGCAATGGTAGCCATCGCCCCGGGGCTGGTCCTCACCGCGAGCATCAACTGGGATATGTGGGCCGTGGCGATGCTGGCCTTGGGCATGCTCAGCTTCGCCCGGCGTCACCTGGTGCTGGCCGGTGTGCTGATCGGCCTGGGCACCGCGATGAAACTGTATCCGGTGTTGGTCCTCGGCGCGGTGCTGGTCCTGGCCCTGCGCACCGGCAAATTGCGGGTATTTTTCGTGACCGCTGGTGCGGCCGCCGCCTCCTGGCTGGCGGTGAACCTGCCCTATGCGCTGGCGTTCCCCGATGCCTTTGCGCATTTCTTCAAATTCACCTCTGAACGTGGCGCCGGGCTGTCGAGCTTCTGGCACGTCTGGAACATCATCGCCGGCAAGCTCGAGTGGCTGCCCCGCGTCGAGCCGTCCACGATCTCCCGGCTGGGCCTGGTGATCTTCTTCCTGGCCTGTGTCGCGGTGGCCTTGCTGACCTTCCTCGCTCCGCAGCGACCGCGTATCGCCTCGCTGATCTTCCTGATCGTCGCTTCCTTCGTGATGGTGAACAAGGTCTACTCGCCACAATTCGTGGTGTGGCTGATCCCGCTGTTCGCGTTGGCACTGCCGCGCTGGCGCGAATTCGTGATGTGGATGGCCATCGAGGTGCTGCATTTCTATGGGCTGTGGTTCTACATCCACAGCTACACCTCCGATGTCGAGAAGAACCACGCCTTCCCCGAGTCGGGGTACGTTGTCCTGGTCCTGGCGCATATGGTGATTCTCGGATACCTGATGTACCGTGTGGTCCAAAGTATTCTCAAACCAGAATATGACCCTGTCAGGGCCGTTGGGCAGGAGGATCCGCAGGCCGGGCCGTTCGCCGGAGCCGAGGACCGGCTATCCTGGGAGATCGTCTCGCAACGTCGCCGGCAGTTGGTCGACCGATGAGTTCGGTAGCGGTCATCGGTGCCGGGACCAACGGACTGTCGGCGGCTTGCGTTGCCGCCCGGGCCGGACTGGATGTCACCGTCTACGAGGCCAACGACACCATCGGGGGAGCGGCGCGCACCGGCCCGCTCGCCGGATCAGACGCCGTCTTCGATCTGGGTAGCGCGGTGCATCCGATGGCCATGCTTTCCGAGGCGTTCCACGCATTGCGGGTCCACGAACGCGTGGATTTCCTGGTGCCGGAATTGTCCTATGCCCACGTGGCGGGGGACCACACTGCCTACGCCTGGCACGACTTGCAGGCCACCCTCGACTACCTTCCCAAGACCGAGGCCGTGGTGTACGAGCGGATCATCCGCCCACTGGTGCAACGCATCGATTCCCTGGGCGATACGCTGCTCAATCCGCTGCTGGGCCTGCCACGGCACCCGGTGACACTGGCCGCTTTCGGCGCCTCAACGGTAGCGGGGATGGGCCTGCTGCAGGGGTGGCCGGGGCGGTACCCGCACGCTGCGGCACTGCTGGCCGGTTGCGCCGCGCATGTGGCCGGGGGATCGCGGGGACCGGCCGGAACCGGGGCCGGATTATTCCTCGCCGCCGCCGCCCACGGGGCCGGATGGGCCATTCCCCGGGGAGGGTCCCAGGCCATAAGCGACGCCCTGGCCAGCGAACTGCACGAGAACGGCGGCCGGATCGAAACGGGACGCCGGATCGAGGACCTCCGGGAGCTGGACCAGGAGGTCTTCCTGCTCGATACCTCGCCGGAAACCGCTGCCGTCCTGGGTGCCGGACGGATCCCGGACACGCTCCAGCGCCGTTTGGCCGCTCCGCGCCGGTCGCCGGGAAGCTGCGTGGTGCATTATGTCCTGGACGGACCGGTTCCATGGAGGGACCCGGTGGTTGCCCAGGCCGGCACCGTGCACCTGGGTGGGGATGCCAGGCAGGTGCTTGCCGCGGAACGAAGCAGCCGGCATCGGGCGGCGGCCGAACCGTTCGTGCTGGTCGCCCAGCCCTCGCAATTCGACAGCAGCCGCTCGGCGCAGGGCCATCATGTGCTCTGGGCCTATTGCCATGTGCCATTGGGCTCGAACCAGGACATGAGCCGTCGGATCACCGCGCAACTGGAGGCCGCTGCCCCCGGGTTCCGCGACCTGGTGCGCGAAGAGTACGTGCGCACCGCCACCGACCTGGAGCGGCAGAACGCCGCATTGGTCGGCGGGGATATCTCCGGCGGAACCATGGACCTGATAGGCAGTGTGCTCCGCCCGCGTCTGAGCCCCAGCCCCTGGTGGCTGCAAGGCCCTGGAATGTACCTGGTTTCCTCGGCCGTGCCGCCTGGACCCTCGGTGCACGGGATGGGCGGATACCGCGGTGCCCAGCACATGCTGGCCCGGGAGTTCGGGATCGGACGCTGAAACCCGGCAACCCGCCACTGAACGGGTGGGAAACCCTCTGGTGAAATAGGATTCAGGGTATGGCCACGTTCATTACCCTTGCCGCACTGTGGATCGCCTTCGTTCTGATGTACCGCAGTGAGCCGCGGCGCCTGGCCAACGCGGCCGTGCTGCTGCCGGCAGCGCTGATGACACTGGGTGCCGTCACCGAGTTGTTGTCCACCTTTGTTCCCGGTGCCGGCTTCGTGCTGGGGCTGCTGATGATTTCGCTTCCCCTGATGCTGCTGATCTTCGCCTTCGTCCTGATCTACAACGGGGTGCTGATGTGGCGCCGTGAAGGGCGCCGGGTGGCGAACCTGCTGTCGATGATCTGCGGTCTGCTGGTCCTGGTCCTACCGGTGCTGGCCGTGCTCCTGGTCCGTACACAACATTGGTTGGGACTGGCGACCGCCTTCATCCTGTTCATGGGCTCGGTGTTCACCGCGATGGTCTTCGTGATGGTGCTGCTCTACGCGTGGGTCTATGCCCGTTTCCCGGTACGGGGCACCCCCAATGCGATCGTGGTGTTGGGGGCGCGCACTATCAGGGGCCAGGTGACCCCGCTGCTGCGCGGACGACTGGACAAGGGAATCGAGCTGTTCACCTCGCAAGCCGCATCCGGCGTGTGGATGGTTCCCACCGGAGGACAGGGCGGCGATGAGGTCGAACCCGAAGGCACCACGATGGGCCGCTACCTGCGCGAGAACGGAATCGCGGAGGATCGGATCCTGGTGGAGGACAGGGCCCGTGATACCAACGAGAATCTGGTTTTCTCCCATGAGCTGATTGCCGGACAGGGGAACGGGACTCGGATGTGGATTGTCACGAACGATTACCACAGCCTGCGGGCCGCCCTGGCTTCCCGCCGGTTGGGACTGGACGCGGCCTCCTTCGGCGGGAGGACGGCGCGGTACTACCGGCCCAGCGCCTTCTTGCGGGAGTTCATTGCCATTGCCCGCGACCAGTGGATGACTTTTGCCGTCCTGGCGATTCCCTTCGCCGTCATCTTGGGGCTCGGGCTCATCTTTTCGCTTAACGGATAGGCCCCCGGTCATCCTTCCGGGTGATCCCCAAGATCAGTACTGCGGGCGGTGACCGGGACCGGCGTGCGGCATAGTCTGGAAACATGATTCAGGCACAAGAGTTGACCAAGAGATATGGTGCGAAAACCGTGGTGGACCGGGTGTCCTTCACGGTTCAACCGGGGCAGGTTACCGGCTTCCTCGGACCCAACGGTGCAGGCAAGTCCACGACCATGCGGATGGTGGTGGGGCTGGCCAAGCCCACTGCCGGGGCGGTGAGTGTCAACGGCCGCCGATTCACCGAATCCCGGAATCCGCTGACCGAAGTCGGGACGCTGCTGGAAGCCAAAAGCGTCCACAAATCCCTGACACCGCGTTCGCACCTGCGGGCCATGGCCGCTACCCATTCGATTCCGTTCACCCGGGTGGACGAAGTGCTGGACCTGACCGGTTTGAAGGACGTCGCCGGCAAGAAGGTCGGTGGGTTCTCCCTCGGCATGGGACAGCGGCTGGGCATCGCCACGGCGCTGCTGGGGGATCCCAGGGTGCTGATCCTGGACGAGCCGGTCAACGGGTTGGATCCCGAGGGTGTGGCGTGGGTGCGTCATCTGGCGCGCAGCCAGGCCGCAGCGGGCAAGACCGTGTTCATCTCCTCCCACCTGATGAGCGAAATGGCGCAAACCGCGGACCACCTGATCGTGATCGGCCGCGGCCGGATCATGGCCGATGCGCCGATCACCGAGTTCCTGGATGACGGGGTGGCGCAAACCGTGGTGCGGGCCGCGGAGCTGGAAGCCCTGATGACGGCCTTGGCCGCCGACGGGGTGCAACTGACCCGGGTGGACGCCACCACCTTGCGGGTGATCGGCCCCGACTCCGAGGTGATCGGGCGGCGTGCGCTGGAAGCCGGGATCGTGCTCAGTGAGCTGCGTCCCCTGCAACGAACCCTGGAAGACGCCTACATGGAACTGACCCGTGATGCCGTCGAATACCAGTCCCAAGATTCCTCCACAACCAAGGGCGGGAAGTAGCAAACCATGACTACCCAACTTGAATCCACATTTCATGGCCACGTCACGCTCGGTGGGGTCCTTCGCTCCGAAGCGATCCGGTTCTTCTCCCTGAACTCCACCCGGATCCTGATCCTGGTGGCGGTGCTGGTGAACGTCCTCATCGCCGCCGGCACATTGTGGGCCATGGGGCTCTTTTCCTCGCAGACCGCGGGGGTTCCCGGAATGCCCGATACCTCCTCGCCCGCGTTCACCGCCGAGATGGTCGGTTCGGGGCTGGGCTTTGGCCAGCTGATCCTCGGCGCGCTGGGTGTGCTGTTGATCAGTGGGGAATTCACCACCGGATCGGCGGTCAGCACCTTTCTGGCCAGCCCGCAACGGCTTCGTGTGCTCTTGGCCAAATCGATCCTGATCACGGTGCTCACCGCAGTGGTGACCCTGGGTTCACTGTTGTTGAGCTACCTGGTCAGCAAGCCCATCGCCCAGAATTACGGGATGGCCCTGGAGTTCGCCGGCGAGCCCTTCCAACGGGTGCTGTGGTACGGGACGCTTGGAGTGGTGATGGCCGCACTGATGGGCTTGGGGCTGGGCACCCTGCTGCGTAACTCGGCCGGTGGCATCACCTTGCTGGCCGCGATCTTCTTCGTCCTGCCGATCGCCACCCAGCTGTTGATCATGACCGTGGAATGGTTCCGCAACGTCGCCCAGTTCCTCCCGGACCAGGTCGGGCTGGGCGCGGCGTTCCCGCTGAGCTACCAGAACAACCTGGAAATCTGGCAGCAGATGCTCGGGGTTGCCGGCTGGGCCCTGATCCCGCTGCTGATCGGTGCCTGGCTGCTCAAGGTCCGGGACATCTAGGACAAGGACCCCGGTGGTGGGCCGGAGCGGGCGCGGCCCACCACCGGGGCAGCTGTTGCATTAGGAACACTGGATCGGAACTATATTGGGCATTATGAGCGAGCAGGAAACCACCGAGCCGGTGCTCTCCTTTGACGAGATCACCTCCAAACGGGTCGGACGGATCCGGCGCTACCTGCGCCAACACCCCCGTTTCGTGCTGGTGGGCACCGTCGCCGTCTATTTCTTCCTGTCGCTGCTCTCCTTCGTTCCGACCGCCTACATCACCGATTTCAACGCGGTGGCGGTACTGCTGCTGGTGATCGTTGTCGGTGTGGTGCTGTTGGCCCGGAACAAGGCGCCGATGACAGTACTGATCGTGGTCTTCGTCCTGGATTGCGCGGGGATGGTCTTTGCCGGGAACGACGCCAGCTATTCCGGGATCGGGATGGTCATCGCCCTCTATTCGGTGGGTACCAACTATTCCGGGAAACGGTCGATCCCGCTGGCCATTCTCGCTGCGGCCTTCCAGCTTCTGCTGTTGCTGGTGCTCGGCTACCCGGATACCAACGGCCTGGTCTTCGAGGATGGCACCACCGTCGAGGACCTGGGAGGCAGCGCGGTGTTCCTGGGCGTTGCCGGGGGCATGTTGGGCGCGGTCTATCTCACGGCCGCCATCATCGGGTTGAACGTGCGCAATTCCCGGATCCACGAGGCCGAGCTGAACCACTGGGCCTCCCAGGTGTCGTCCCTGGCCCAGGTGCAGGAACGCAACCGTATCGCCCGGGAAATGCACGATGTGGTCGCCCACTCGCTCTCGGTGATGATTGCACTGTCCGACGGAGCCCGGGTTGTCGGGCGCAAGAACACGGCACGTGCCGAAGAGGTGCTGACCGAGCTGTCCGGGACCGGCCGGGCTGCCCTGGCGGATATGCGCCGCATGCTGGGCGTCCTGCGCAATACCGAAGGCGGTGAACTGGCTCCGCAGCCCACCGGGGGGTCCATGGAGCAGATGCTCGAAGGGTTCAGGGTGGCGGGTCTGCCCTTGACCTACACCTACAGCGGGGAATCCCTCCCGGATGATGCCACCTTTAAACTGACGGTCTACCGGATCGTCCAGGAGTCCTTAACCAACTCACTGCGCTACGCTCGGAATGTGAGCGCGGTGTCCGTGCGACTGGTGCGCGAAAGGCAGCTGCTGCGCATTGAAGTGGTCGACAACGGCCAGGGCTACCTGGGGCACGGGGATGGTTCGGGGCAGGGACTGCGTGGAATGCGCGAACGCGCCGCACTCTACGGGGGAACGGTTAACGCCGGGCCCGCGGCCAACGGCGGCTGGATCGTCAAGGTGAGTCTTGGACTTCCGGACACCGAACCAGGAAACACTACGAGCACCGAGGAGTAAGGCACCATGGAAGACAAGATCAAGGTGCTGCTGGTTGACGACCAACCACTGCTGCGCATGGGGTTCCGTCTGATCCTGGAAGGCGAGGACGACATGCAGATCGTCGGGGAGGCCGCGGACGGGATCGAGGCGCTGACCCATGCGGACTCGCTGAATCCGGATGTGGTGCTCATGGACGTGCGGATGCCCCGCGTGGATGGCATTGAAGCCACCGAGCGGATCGCCAAGGCCCATCCGGATACCAAGATCATCATCCTGACCACCTTTGACCTGGACGAATACGCCTTCGCGGGACTCCAAGCCGGTGCCAGCGCTTTCCTGCTCAAGGATGTGGCCCCCGAGGAGCTGGTCACCGCGGTGCGGTTGGTCGCCAGCGGGGACGCGGTTGTCGCCCCACGGGTCACCGCGCGGCTGCTGGAAACCTATGTGCGTTCGGGCTCGGGGAACCTTCCGGCCAAGAATGCCGAACCGGAACGCGACCCGTTGCTGGACGACCTGACCCCGCGGGAGCAGGAAGTGCTGCGCGCGCTCGCCGAGGGGCTGTCGAACGCGGAAATCGCCCACCGGTTCTTCCTCTCCGAAGCCACGGTGAAAACCCATGTACGCCGGATCCTGACCAAATTGCACTTGCGCGACCGTGTGCAGGCGGTGGTCTACGCCTACGAGACGGGCCTGGTGATCCCGTCCCAGGGCCTGGACTTCTGACCCTCCCTGCCCTCTCGAGGTGCACTACTCGTCGGTGCTCGAATGCAGGCCACGGCGGGTGCTGAGCAGCTCGACTTCGGGTCGGTAGGCGACCATCCGCTCGATCCGGTCAAGGATCGCCACGACGTGGGCGGCATCGGCGGCAACCACGCAGACACCGAGTCCCGCCCTTCGGTGCAGATCCTGGTGGCCGGTCTCCGCCACCGCGACCTCGAATTTTCGCCGGATTTCGGCAATCAACGGGCGTACCGCCGAACGTTTTCCCTTCAGCGAGTGCACCTCTCCCAGCAGCAGGTCGAACTCCATCCATCCAATCCACATGCTCCCAGCATGGGCCACAGGAGGGGAAACAGCCACCCGCCGGATGCGCGGCTACCCAGCCACAGCCAACCCGACTAGGCTAAAAGAAGCCGACCTGCTGACAGGTAACTGCCCATACCCTGAAAGAAGTGAGCATTCTCCATGGCCCAAGCCGCCGCAATGGCCCACATCGCCGACCTGGCCGAATACGTTGCCACCTCACCCTCCAGCTACCATGCCGCCGCAAGTGCCGCGAAGAGGCTGGATGCAGCCGGCTTCACCGCCTTGGATGAATCCAGTGAATGGCACCTGGCTGCCGGCTCCTACTACGTGGTGCGTGACGGGGCCGTCATCGCCTGGGTGCAACCCGAGACGGTGTCCGCCACCAGCGGCTTCCATATCCTCGGCGCGCATACCGACTCGCCCGGCTTCAAGCTCAAGCCGAAGCCGACCACCGGATCCAACGGGTGGTGGCAGGCCGGGGTGGAGGTCTACGGCGGCCCACTGTTGAACTCCTGGCTGGATCGCGAACTGGTGCTGGCAGGACGCCTGGTCTTGCGTGACGGCTCGGTTCACCTGACCCAGACCGACCCGCTGCTGCGCATTCCGCAGCTGGCCATCCACCTGGACCGCCAGGTGAATGAGGGACTGACCCTGGACCGGCAAACCCACACCAACCCGGTCTTCGGGGCCGGTGACCTGGCCGAGGCGGACATCCTGGGGGAACTTGCCACCGCCGCAGGAGTGGACTCCTCCCAGATCGCCGGCTATGACATCCTGACCGCGCCGGCCCAACGCGGTGAGGTGTTCGGCCATGGCAAGAACTTCTTCGCCTCCAGCCGCCTGGACAACCTTTCCAGTGTGCATGCCGGACTGATCGCCTTGATCGACTATGCCCGCAATCCCCACGGGCGCCACATCGCCATGCTGGCGGCCTTCGACCACGAGGAACTGGGGTCGGAATCGCGTTCCGGCGCCGCTGGCCCGTTCCTAGAGGAATTGGTCTTCCGGATCCAGGCATCCTTCAACGCCAGCACGGATCAAACCGCTCGCGCCCTGTCCAACTCGGTCTGCCTTTCAGCCGATGCGGGTCACGCAGTGCACCCGAACTACCCGGAGCGCCACGATCCGGCGAACCGTCCCCAGGTGAATGCCGGACCGTTGTTGAAAATCAACGCCAACCAGCGTTACGCCACCGATGCGATCGGCGCCGCGGCCTTTGCCGGCTGGTGCGAGGCAGCAGGGGTCCCGTACCAGGAATTCGTCTCGAACAACCGGGTGCCATGCGGTTCGACCATCGGACCGTTGACCGCCACCCGGATCGGGATCCGCACCGTGGATGTGGGCATCCCGTTGCTCTCCATGCATTCGGCACGCGAAATGTGCGGAGTGGACGACCCCTGGTACTTGGCCGGGGTTTCCAAGGAGTTCTTTGGGGCCTGATCGGGGTTGAACACCCAATTCCAAACGAACTCAAAATTTTGTCTTGATTTTGAGTTCGTTTGGAGTTCCTGCGATAAGCACACCATAGCCTGGCGCGGGTATCAGTCGTCCGAAGCCCCGCGACCAGTTAGCGGCCCTCCGGGCGCCACCCCAGGTATTCCCTCGTAGGTATATTCGATCGGTAGGGGCAATCGTGGGTGGCCGCGCTCGGGATCACCCAGTGGGTGCCAGCCGGCGGATCGTATGATATGCCGCCCAGTCCCTCGCGGATCAGGTACGGCACCACGTGTCGTGGTCCTGGTCGGGTCCCTTTCGTGGCCTGTCGAGTGTTTCCGGAAATGGACTGATTGGCATGAACGAATCACGGTTTGCCGAGCTTCGCCGGGCCAAGGGCTGGACGCAGGAACGACTGGCCGGTGAGAGTGGAATAACCGTCAGCGCCATCCAACGTCTGGAAGCGGGAAAGGACGCCAGTCTGGACACCATCTCCCGGATCGCGAAGGCGCTCGATGTGGCGGTAGGCGAACTTTTCACCCGCGTGGAGTCTGACCGCCTCGAGCCCGCAGTTGAGGGTCTTGGGCAGCGGGTGACCCAGGAGCAGGAGCGGCGGGATTCGATTTCGCAGGAAATCATCATGGTATACGGGGATCCTGCTGGCCTTCGGCACCGTCATCCTGGCCATCGTGGGCCCCTTCGGGTGGCTCACCTGGCTCACTATTCCCGCGTACTGGTCAGGAAATCGGCTGTTGCACGAAGCCGTATTCCGTCTGGCCATCGATCCGCGACCGGATGAGAAATACCCGCTGGCCAGGGCCAACCGGGGATTACTGGGCTAAATGGCCGTCGTGCGCAGGATCCCGCGGAGCATGATCTGCGCCACCAGGGGTCGGGAAACCGGATCGGTATCGGGTAGGATTGATAAGTCTGTGCTGTTGCGTGTCCAAAAATCGGATACGGGGCAACAGAAAACGCAAAGAACCTCCTGTTGCGGAGATACCGTGACCGTTTAGCCCAAAGGAGGTGGGTTCACATGCGTGCTTATGAACTCATGGTCCTCATCGACCCAGAGGTCGACGACCGTACCGTGGAACCGACCATCGAGAAGTACCTCGAGGTCATCCGTTCCGCCGGTGGCTCGATTGACAACGTCGACATCTGGGGACGTCGCAAGATGTCCTACGAGATCCAGAAGAAGTCCGAAGCCATCTACGTTGTGGTGAACTACAAGTCGGAGCCTGCTGCTTCCGCCGAACTTGAGCGTCAGCTGAAGATCAACGAGCAGATCCTGCGCCACAAGGTTACCCGCCCGGAAGAGGCCCGCGTTTAATTACGCGACAGATCTTCATCATAAGAACTTCGTTCGAATCATCTAAGGAGAGAGCATGGCAGGCGAGACTGTAATTACCGTGATCGGAAACCTGACCGCCGACCCGGAGCTGCGTTTCACGCCGTCCGGATCAGCCGTAGCGAACTTCACGATCGCTTCGACCCCGCGGACCTTTGACCGCCAGACCAATGAGTGGAAGGACGGGGAAGCCCTGTTCCTGCGCGCATCGGTATGGCGTGAGGCTGCGGAGAACGTTGCCGAGACGCTGACCAAGGGTATGCGAGTCATCGCCCAGGGCCGGTTGCGCTCACGTTCTTATGACACCAAGGAAGGCGAACGCCGTACCGTCATGGAGCTGGAGGTCGACGAGATCGGCCCATCCCTGCGGTTCGCTTCAGCCAAGGTCACCCGCACCCAACGCTCCGGCGGTGGAGGCGGCGGCTTCGGTGGTGGCGGCGGAGGTTTCTCCAACGCACCACAGCAAAGTGCCCCACAGCAGCAGCAACAACAGCAGCAGGGTGGCGGATGGAATGCTCCATCCACCGACCCGTGGAGCACCGGTGGCTCAAGCAGCGGCGGAAACGGTGGCTGGGGCAACCCAGGCAACGACGAACCGCCTTTCTAACCAATATTTATTCACCATCCCGCAGAACAATCTGCGGGCTCCCAAACTAAAGGAGCTCCACGATGGCTAAGGCTGAAATCCGTAAGCCCAAACCAAAGTCCAACCCCTTGAAGGCCGCTGACATCACCGTCATCGACTACAAGGACACTGCACTGCTGCGCAAGTTCATCTCCGATCGCGGAAAGATCCGCGCCCGTCGTGTGACCGGTGTTTCCGTACAGGAACAGCGCAAGATCGCCCAGGCAATCAAGAACGCCCGCGAAGTTGCACTGCTGCCTTACTCCGGCGCTGGCCGCGGTTAAGGAAGAGGGATACCACCATGGCAAAGATCATTCTGACTAATGAAGTATCCGGTCTCGGTACCGCTGGCGACATCGTCGAGGTCAAGAACGGCTACGCACGCAACTACCTGCTGCCACGCGGCCACGCAATCGTGTGGACCAAGGGTGGCGAGAAGCAGGTGGAGTCGATCAAGGCTGCACGTGCCGCTCGCGCAGTGGCAAACCTTGAGGATGCCCAGGCACTGGCCGCGACCCTGAAGTCGCAGCCCGTCAAGGTCACCGTCAAGGCTGGCGCTACCGGCCGCCTGTTCGGCACCGTTAAGGCTGTTGATATCGCTAACGCTGTCGAGGCCGCTGGCCTGGGCAAGATCGACAAGCGCAACATCCAGCTGGCGGAGAACATCAAGTCCACCGGCAACTACTCGGCGACCGTTCGCGTTCACGAGGACGTTGTAGCCAACCTGCGCCTGCAGGTTGTTGCTGCCGCCAAGAAGTAAGTCTTATACAGACCCACCTTCGTTCAACGGGTGGCACACATCCCACAAGGATGTGTGCCACCCGTTGGCATATCGGCAGCTTTACGATCCGGTAGCGCGCCGACCCCTAATGGGCCATGCGTCCGCCGTGTTCTCGTCGCATTTCCATGGCCGGCACCAGCGCCCACAGTCCGGCAACAACGCCGACCGCACCGCAGATCCACGACACCCAGGCAACCATGCCCAGGCCCGCAAACTGGCCCATCCATGGGGAAATGAAGAGCAGTGCGCTGGCCGCGACAATCGCCCATTCCATCGAGACCAGCCGTGGCATCACCACGCTCCATACTCCGGTCACGACCATCAGCGCGCCAAAGACCACCATCAAGGTCATTGACCTCGAGGTCCCGGTTAGCCAGATGGTCGAAATGGCGGCGTAAAGGCCGGCAACTACGGCCACCCAATCCTGCCACCGAGTCCATTTCTTCATCTGAATCAACCTCCTGTACATCCAGAGGGCTCCCGGCGGGAGTCCCTTTAAATGTAGGTTTGGCACCCCCGCGGGTCAATGGATTTTGGCGCGGCAAAGCTGTGAATCCAAGGGTCGAACGGCGATTCGAACAGGAGCACAGTGCCCATTCGTGGTGTCCATGGGCAGCCGAATATCGCGTATCGGGGCGGTGGGCTTCGGAATATCCTGGCTTAGTTGCCGTCCTGGTCAGGCATGGGGATGTTCTGCACGCGCAGTTGCCCCCTGGCCAGTACCTTGCCGGATTCCTCCACACTGATCACCACATCCCACAACTGCTGTGTCCGGCCCTGGAACAACGCCGTCGCTTCGACCCTGGCACGGGTTCCGGTGCTCGGGCGCAGGAAATCGGTGGCGTTGTGCACTCCTACGGCGAACTGTCCCCGGTCCCGGACCGCGAAGCTGGCACCGATACTGCCCGCGCTTTCCACTATCGCCGTATAGACTCCTCCGTGCACCACACCCCAGGGGGTGTGGTGTTCGGACCCCAGCTCGGCGTGGCCGGTGACCCTGGTGGCGGTGATGTCCTCCACCATGAACCCGGTGGCTTCCACGAAGCGGCTTTGGGTACCTGGCAACAGTTCCGTTGCATCCCCTCCGGAAGTGCTCATGCGTATTTCTTCTCCTCAATTGGTTTTCCTGATGTGGCCAGCCTAGGTCAGTTCCCTGCCTGTTTCCGAGTGGAGCCGGATCCATGGGCCGGGACTGTTCGCTACCGTTCGCTGCACCGAGGACGGAACGGGTCTCCGGTCAGCGCAAAATCGGCACTGCTCACCGACCGGTCCAGCCCACGTCCTGTCCAAACGGAGACGCGATGGCGATCATTGCGCCACGCAACGATAGAGTGAATGGTTGAGATGCGGCACACAGCAGCGCCCATCGAGGAGCAGAAAGGTCCACCGTGCACCAGAGAATTCATCACCGTGCGTTCACCGATCGACTCATGTCCGCAACAGATGCGGCATCCTTGGTCCAGCCGGGAATGACGGTTGCCATGAGTGGCTTTACCGGGGCCGGATACCCCAAGGCCGTCCCCGGCGCCCTGGCCGCGCACATGCAGCAGGCCCACGATGCCGGCAAGGAATTCAAGATCAACGTGCTCACCGGAGCCTCCACAGCACCGGAACTCGACGGTGTGCTGGCCAGGGCGGACGGTATGAACCTGCGACTGCCGTACATGTCCGACCCGGAACTGCGCCGCCGAATCAACGAAGGCAATATGGAATACATGGACATCCACCTGTCCCATGTCGCCCAACATGCCTGGTTCGGGTTCTACGGAAAGATCGACCTGGCTATTGTGGAGGTTGTCGGTGTCACCGCCGACGGCCAGCTGATCCCCTCATCATCGGTGGGCAACAACAAGACCTGGCTGGAAATGGCCGATAAGATCATCCTCGAGGTCAACGAAGAGCAATCGGCGGCCATGGACGGCATGCACGACATCTACTACGGCACCGCCTT
The DNA here is from genome assembly GCF_026107515.2 of Glutamicibacter sp. MNS18. Classification (GTDB taxonomy): domain Bacteria; phylum Actinomycetota; class Actinomycetes; order Actinomycetales; family Micrococcaceae; genus Glutamicibacter. Next base: position 32,312 of record NZ_JAPCHW010000018.1, read on the forward strand.
GCCCCCGCATCGTAAGCCGATCCAGCTGACCAATGCCACCGAACGGATCGGCCAACCGTACCTGGATGTGGATATCTCAAAGGTCATCGCCGTAGTGGAAACCAAGGCCCCGGACCGGCTCTCGCCCTTCGCCCCGGTGGACGAAACCAGCGAGAGGATCGCCGACCACCTGCTCGGGTTCCTTGACTACGAGATCCGTGCCGGCCGCCTGAACGAGAAGTTGCTTCCGATCCAGTCCGGCGTGGGCAATATTGCCAATGCGGTGTTGGCCGGATTGTCCCGCGGCGGGTACAAGGGGCTGCAGTCCTATACGGAAGTCATCCAGGACGGCATGCTTGAACTGATCAAGGACGGCACCCTGGACTTCGCCTCGGCCACCAGCTTCTCCCTGTCCGAAGAGGGGATCGCCGAATTCAACCGGAACGTCGAGTTCTACCGTGAGCGGATCCTGTTGCGCCCGCAGGAGATCTCCAACCACCCCGAGATCATCCGCCGGTTGGGCTGTATCGCCCTGAACGGCATGATCGAAGCCGATATCTATGGCAACGTGAACTCCACCAATGTGGTCGGTTCCCATGTCATGAACGGCATCGGCGGATCCGGCGACTTCGCCCGCAACGGCTACCTGTCGGTGTTCATGTCCCCGTCCACAGCCAAGGGCGGGAAGATCTCCGGGATCGTGCCGATGGCCAGTCACGTGGACCACACCGAGCATGACACCATGATCCTGATTACCGAGCAGGGACTTGCCGACCTGCGCGGCAAGTCGCCGAAGCAACGTGCCCAGGTGGTTATCGACCAGTGCGCGCATCCGCAGTACCGTCCGCTGCTGCAGGACTACTTTGACCGCGCCTGCGCCAACAGCTACGCCAAGCACACTCCGCACCTGTTGGGCGAGTCGCTGTCCTGGCACCAGCGCTACATCGAGTCCGGGGACATGCGACCGGCCGGTTAGGCTGCATCGACGTGCCAGGCGGGCAACCGGGCACATAATGGACACGCCCGTGGGCCTGGTGTCCGCAGCCGGAGTGCATCCGGCGAAGCGACCCGGAGCATACTGGAACCATGAGGAAGAACAATTGGCTGCTACTCGGAGGGCTGTTCGTTGCGCTTCTGGCGCTGCCGCCGATCCCGGGATACCTGATCAACCAACTGGAGATGGCCACCGGTGCCATTGAAATCCGCCCCGGAATTCCCCTGTGGGAAACCATGCTGAACCCGCTACGGCTGATTGGCACGCTGATGGCGATAGCCTGGGTGTGGGCTATGGCCAATCTGCGCGCTGGCACCCATGGGTATGTTCGCTATGTGGGGACTTTCGTTATCGCCGGGGTGTTCTATGTGGTTCCGGTGTGGGTGGGGGTCTTCGGTTCCAACACCGGTTGGGGCGAGTTGTGGTGGCTTCTGGGTACCGCCAGCTGGTACGAGTGGATGCAGCTACACGCACCTGTCGCCGGGGCGCTGAGCCTGTGGGCCATGCACCTGTTGCGTACCGCGCCCCGTATCGAGGAACGCCAGGGGCCGCTCCAACGGCTTGTGCGCCACCTGCGTCCCGGGCGCCAGACCTAGGTCCAGCTGTCCCTGGATCCCGTTGGTCACCGGGCGGCCAGGTGCTCCGGATCCACCAGCAGGAGCAGGTCATCCTCCGGTCCGGGGCTGCCCCGCCCGTCCGTGTTGTTGGTCAGCGCCCAGAGTTGCCCATCCGGGGTGCTGACAATGTCCCGGAACCGGCCATAGTCACCCACCCACAGTTCCGACTGGTTCCGCGGATCATCCAGATCCACGCTGCGCAGCCGCTGACCGCGCAAGTTTGCCAGATACACCGTCCTTTCGCGGATGGTGATGCCGCTGGGACTCGCCGCATCGGTGGGCCAGTGGGCAATCGGGAGGGTGAATCCTTCACGTGAATTGCCGGGGCCCTCGACCTCGGGCCACCCGTAGTTGGCTCCCGCGGTAATGATGTTCAGTTCATCCCAACGGTTCTGGCCAAATTCACTGGCGTACATGACCCCATCCGCATCCCAGGCCAGCCCCTGGACATTGCGGTGCCCGTAACTGAAGACCAGCGAGTCGCCGAACGGGTTGTCCGGTGGGGCCTGCCCGTCCGGTGTCATCCGCAGGATCTTACCACCGAGGCTGTCCAAGTCCTGGGGGAGTGAGCGGTTCCCGGCATCCCCGACCTCGGCATAGAGCATTCCATCCGGTCCCAAGGCGATTCGACCGCCATTGTGGATCGAGGCGGACGGTAACCCGGAGATCAGGGTCGCGGGTTCGGACAGGGTGTGGGAACCCGGTTCGCCCTGCAACGTAAAGCGTTGGATCCGGTTGCCGTCCTCGTCGGTGGAATACACGAACAACTCGTCCGGTTCGCGCCAGGCCAGACCCAGCAACCCACCTTCCCCACCGAAGGCGATATCGGTGAGCACGCCCACTTCGCGGAATGCGCCTGCTTCGTCCATCGCCAGGATGCGGCCGCTATCGCGTTCGCTGATCAACGGGGTCTGTCCGGCGAAGGTCACCGACCAAGGTGCATCCAGCCCTCGGCCGATGACCGGCCCATCCCCTGCCTCATCGAACGGGGTGGATGCAGTCTCCTCCACCCCGGTGGGTTGCGGCGGTGTCCGTGGCGGTTCGGCCGGGGTCGTGCAGGACGAGAGCACCAGTCCGACGGCACAGGCTGCCATCACCCACCGTGCGGGGTGGGCGCGCCGGTTCCGCCGGCACAACAAGGAATCCACGCCGAGCCTATCCATGCCTTGCAGGACGATAGGTCAGTTCCTGGGTCCGGCCATCAAGCAACCGGGAATCCACCAGCTCCAGGTCGTAGTCGTCGATTCCCGTGAAGACCGGAGAACTGCCACTGCGCCCGGTGAGTACCGGAAAGACGGTGAGCTGGATGTAGTCAACCAGCCCTGCGGCCAGCAGCGATCGGTTCATGGACAAACTGCCATGGGAACGCAAGGGGACGGCGGACTCCTCCTTGAGCCGCTCCACGACCTGCAGGGCATCGGCCCGTTCCAGCGCGGCATCGGGCCAGGTCAGTGCTGCGGAGAGGGTTGTGGAGATGACAGTGGCAGGCTGCTCGTGCAGGGCGATCCCCCAGGGGTCCTCGACTTCGGGGTTCCTGTCGACTTCTTCCCAGAATCGGGCAAAGATCCGGTAGGTGTTGGCGCCGAACACCATGTGGCACGGCGGGGTGTACAGCTCCAGCCGGCGTTGGAGCAGCTCCGGGCCCTGCTTGCCCCAGTAGCCGCCCCAGTCCCCGCCGACCGCGCCGAAGCCGTCCAGGCTGCTGAACACGTCAAAGGTATAGGTTGCACTCACCGGGAGCCTCCCACCGGATGGTTCGTCAGTTGCCGCCTACTCTACGCCCGGAGCCAGATAGGCGGTACCCCTGTGGGGCCGGTGCCGGGAGAGGGCCGGCAGCTGGGAAATACGCTTGTGCTCAGCGGCGCAAATGCGGGAACGGGCCCGGGCTCCTACCTCGGATGGAAAGCATGTGCTACGGCGACAATCCGTCACCAAGCTTGCCGGTGACAACTGTTTCAAGGTGATCCTGATCGACATCCTCCAATTGATCGGTGCGGGCCTTGGGCAGCGGAATATCATGGATTCTCGAAGAATTCCCAGCGGTCTTTGCCATCGTGCCCTCCGTGATGACTGCTGAAACCACAAGTCTTGCGGTCATCGGGGACCTGGAATCCATCATTTTGCGACCATGCCTCCCATCGGATGTCTGTAAGGCGACATTTCGGAATCAAGTATCGACCGGACTTCTTTCTGGGGCAGGCATTCGCTGGCGCTGGCGCTTCAGGCAGGCGGCAATGAATCAAACAGAGAACCAGGCACGGATAGGTTAGAACCGTCCGTCGGCAATGTCCCAGCAGGGCCATTCGATGCCTTCTCCGAACGGCAATTCGTCCCTTTCGGGCTCGGAACCGGCATCCTGTCCGTGTGAAGGTGACTTCGACGGGCCTTCCTGTTCCCGCAAAACCGATATCAGGGAAAGTCCTGAATATTTGCCTGCTACAACGCCCCCAAAGCGAGGAATGTGAAATTTTACGTCGAATATTTCTCTGTAAGACACAAATTGTTTGACGCATCCACGGGAGCGACCGTAATGTTTTAGACAGAATCAAGAGCGTCAGTGACAAGCCCTGGCTGGCTGACCGGCAACCCTCTAAACGGTAGTGGGGTGCTCTAGGTGATGATTCGGCTCCGTGCCAACCCCATGGGGCAAGTACCGCACACCGGGTGGAAATCCTTGGAACCCGACATCGATGGCCACTGGCCGTCCGATGACGGATCCTGAACGTCCAATATCCGGTGAGCCTGATGTCGAAGGATACGAGACATGTCATTGAATCAGGATCTAGACCCGTTGACCCTACGCAAGGTTTTCGCCCAGCATCCCTCGGGGGTTGCGGCTCTCTGCGCGGAGATCGACGGGGTGAAAACCGGAATCGTCGCATCATCCTTCACCGTGGGGGTCTCCCTTGAACCGGCATTGGTGATGTTTGCCGTGCAGAAGGCATCCAACACCTGGCCAAAACTCCGGCATGCCGGACGTATAGGAATCTCGGTGCTCAGTGAGCGCAATGAGGGTGTCTGCGGCCAGATCGCTTCGAAGAAGGGTGACCGATTCGCCGGAGTGGCAACCCACACCACGGCTGAATCAGCCCTGTTCATCGAGGATTCCACCCTGTGGCTGGATTCCTCGATCTACAACGAGGTCGAAGCCGGGGACCACTGGGTTGTTCTCCTGGAAGTACACGGCCACCGCATTTCGGAGCATGCGCCGTCGATCTTCCACGACTCCGGCTTCCATGCACTCAGGGTGCCTGAACTCGTGTAGGTGTCCGCAACTACACGGCTCATACGGGCCCTAAACCGCACGCTCGGGGACATCCTGGCGTGCGGTTTTCACTGTCCACCCCGGTTTGCCGTCGAATGGAGCGACAAACCTTCGCATGGGGAACTTCGGCCGGGCTTACGGGCTGGGTGCCCTTCGTGGAGGCTGCATGCATGGCCTGGATCCGGCAGCCACGTAATCCATCGACTCGTGATGAAATTGTGGACGACCAGCGGATGTTCTGCATACAAGAAGGGCGAAACCTCGGTGAGTAGTCCCTTTGCACGGAATCGGTAATCCACAAGCTTATCCACAGCCTTGTGGACCGGGTGTGGATTGTCGTGGATAAGTCCTCGGAATTGCCGAGAATCCACAGGATCTGCTGTTGAAAACCCCGAAAGACACAGCCCTGTCCCCTGGAATTAATCTTTCTATCCACACATGTGTAAAAATAAAAATCCTAGTCAAGTAGGTTATTGAGTTCATTAAGTGGGGAAATCCACAGACTTCTCCCCAAGTACTGCACAAGGTAGTCCACAGGTATACACCCATTGTCCACAGAAGCTGTGGATAATGGGGTTTACGCTTGTGGTTAACCCACCTACTGTTAGCTTTGGAACTGAAATATCCACATCTGTCCACAGCATCCAAATGTCGGTGTTCGGTGAGATGATGCATGTTTCACGGTGAAGCTATCACCGCGTTCCCGGTGGGTAGAAGGGGTCTAAATGTCTGTTGCCAGCGCTGAGCAGTCCTACGAGAATCGCGATTCCGAAGTAGGGCGGACACCGCCACAGGATATTGCCGCGGAAATGTCCGTTCTTGGTGGCATGATGCTCTCCAAGGACGCAATCGCTGATGTGATCGAGGTTGTCCGCGGCAACGATTTCTACCGACCGGCTCATGAATCGATTTATGAAGCGGTCATCGACCTCTATGGGCGTGGCGAACCCGCCGACGCGGTGACCGTCTCGGACCTGTTGACCAAACGCGGCGAAATCGTGCGTGTGGGCGGTGCCGCCTACCTGCACAACCTGATCCAGTCCGTGCCGACCGCCGCGAACGCCGGCTACTACGCCGAGATCGTGCGTGAGCGGGCGGTGCTTCGACGGCTGGTGGACGCGGGCACCCGCATTGTCCAGATGGGGTACTCGCCGGATGGCGAGGTGGATGCCATTGTGAACGAGGCCCAGGCCGAGGTCTACAAGGTTGCCGAAAACCGGTCCAGTGAAGACTACGTGCGCCTGAGCGAGATCATCGAGGGTACCGTTGATGAGATCGAGAACGCGGCCAATGCCGGGGACGGCATCACCGGTGTGCCGACCGGTTTCTACGAGTTCGACGAGCTCACCCAGGGGCTGCAGGGCGGACAGATGGTCATCATCGCCGCCCGTCCGGCCGTGGGTAAGTCGACGTTTGCATTGGACTTCGCCCGCTCGGCGGCCATCAAGAACAATATGGCCACCGTGTTCTTCTCCCTGGAAATGGGCCGCAATGAAATCGCCATGCGCTTACTGTCGGCCGAGGCCTCCATCCAGCTTCAGGATCTTCGCAAAGGCTCCGTGGAAGACGCGCAGTGGACGAAGATCGCCACCACCATGGGGCGGTTGAACGAGGCGCCGTTGTTCATTGACGATTCACCGAATATGTCGATGATGGAGATCCGTGCCAAATGCCGTCGCTTGAAACAGCGCCATGAACTGAAGATGATCATCCTCGACTACCTGCAGCTGATGAGTTCCGGTAAGCGCGTGGAATCCCGTCAGCAGGAAGTCTCCGAGTTCTCGCGTAACCTGAAGCTGCTGGCCAAGGAACTGGATGTGCCGCTGATTGCGCTCTCCCAGCTGAACCGTGGCTCGGAACAGCGAACCGACAAGAAGCCGATGGTCTCGGACCTGCGTGAATCAGGATCGATCGAGCAGGACGCGGATATGGTCATCCTGCTGCACCGTGAAGACGTGTATGACAAGGAAAACCGTCCCGGCGAGGCCGATGTGATCGTGGCCAAGCACCGTAACGGTCCAACCAAGACCATTACCGTGGCCTTCCAGGGCCACTACTCGCGGTTCAATAACATGCAGACCGAGGGGTAGGTCAACGCAGCAGTCCCGGGTTGATCAGGTGTAGTCCGATCCCGTCACCGGACTCCAGCCACAGGGCCGGAATGCCGGAGGCCAGTACCGAGGTCACTGCGAAGATCAAGGCCAGCAGCACGACGGTGGTCTTCAAGAACCACTTCTTGGTTTGTTCCGGATTCACTACGTCGCAGCCCTTTCGCACGGATGGTTGTCCACAACCATCCTACGGTGCGGTCGGGATCGCAGGTGGCGCCTTCACGGATTGCGGCAGACTACATCCACTTGACGCCGTCCTGCTCGTATTCCCTGATCCTGTAGGCAATCATCTCTTCGAGCAGCTCGCTGGGGACGGGTTTGCCATAGGGCAACGCGATCCGGCCCTTGCCGGTGGTATATCCGGCCCACCGCTCGGCGAAAGCCTCAAGTGTGCTTGGCGTGAAGCTGAAGTTCGCATGGTTCTTGTGCGCGCTGATGACGAAGAGGATCACCCCATCGGCATGGATCGTGGCGGGATGACCCCATTTGAGTGCCTCGCTGGTTCCAGGAGCGGCATGCCTGCTCAGGGCCCGCAACTCGTTCAGCAGTTCGGCGGTGGACCCGATGAGTCCGGAATAGTATTCGTCGATGGTCGTCGGCTTGGCCATGGGCCAAGTCTTCCAGCATGCTCGGTGGATGTCACGATTATTGTTGGTTTCCGGAATCAGGAACGGGGTCACCGGACCTGTGTTCCGGTGACCCCATTGATGTCAGGTTGCTATGCCCGGGCCGACTCCGCCACGGGTGATTTGCGACCATCGCTTGCCGCCACGTCGTTCCCGGATGGCGAACCCGAGATTACCTGATCCAGGTCCTGGATGTCGGAACCCGAGCGGTCCTTCGAAACCAGCAACGCGGTGAACGACATGGCCGAAAACGCCATCCACAGCAAGGAGACCATCCACAAGCTGCCGCCGCCGGCCATGACCAGCGCAGTGGCAATCATTGGGGTGAAGCCCGCACCCAACGTCGAGGCCAGCTGGTAGCCGATGGAGGTGCCGGAGTAGCGTACCGAGGTGGGGAACAGCTCGCCGGCGAACGCGCCATAGGGGCCGGAGGTGAAACCCTGGACCAGGCTCAGGCCGAGGATGATGGCCAGCAGGAACGCCAAGGTATTGCCCATGTCGAGCAGGTGCATGACCGGAAATGCCAATACCATGGCCAGGATATTGCCGAAAATCAGGATGCGGCGACGCCCGATCCGGTCACTGAGGCGGGAGGCAATCACCACGAAGAGGATGGTGAACACGCCGCCGATGGCCTTCATGTTCAGGACATCGGTTTGAGCCAAGATGGCTTGCTGCACGGCGAAGGAGATCGCCCATGCACCCATGAGGCCCTGGGTCATCTGCCCGGACAGGCCCGAGACAACAGCAACCAGCAGCGGCCTGCGATGGTTCCGGAAAAGTTCGGCCGCTGGCACCTTGCGCTTGGTCTTCTCGGCGGCAGCCGACATTTCGTGGAATACCCGCGATTCGCTGACCCTCATCCGGATGAATACGGCAACCATCATCAGTACCGCCGAGAACACGAACGGAATCCGCCAACCCCAGGCCAGGAACTGATCCGACGGCAGCATCGACATCAGCGACAGGATCAAAGTGCCCAGGATGGTCCCTGCCGGAGCGCCCATATAGGCGAAAGAGGCAGCGAACCCGCGTGACTGACGTTTGGCGCTTTCGAAGGCCAGTAGCATGGCGCCGCCCCATTCACCGCCCACTGCCAGGCCTTGGAAGATGCGCAAAGAGACCAGCAACACTGGCGCCCAGATGCCGATCTGTTCGGTGACCGGCAATAAACCCATCAACGTGGAGGCGATACCCATCATGAGTACCGTGGTGAGCAGGATGGTTTTCCGACCGAACTTGTCGCCCAGATTGCCAAAGATCAGTCCACCCAATGGGCGGGCAATATACCCCACGGCCAGCGTGCCAAAGGAAACGAAGATCGCCAGTCCCGGATCGAGGTCGGCAAAGAAGACCTTGTTGAACACGATCCCTGCCGCAGTGGCGTAGAGGATGAAGTCATAGTATTCCACGGCAGTGCCCATGAAACTTGAGAAGAGGATGCGTCGCATCTCCTTCGGGGAAGCATGGTAGGCCTTTCCGGCGGCCTGGGGATCTGTGGGCGGTTGGTTCGTCATGGTGGGTCCTTGAGGCGATGGAGGGCGGGTGGTTCAGGCGTTGACCGGCTGCTGGTCGACGGACTGTAGCCCGTCACCCGTTGCGATCGTTCCGAAGGGGATGATGTCCAAGTCGTCTGGAACAGACAGCCTGCCGGTGAAACTACGGCGGGCTTGCAGCCAGGCTTCAGGGGGCGAATACGTGGGAACAAGGTGGTGCAGGGCAAGGTGTCGGACACCTGCCTGGGTGGCTATGGTTCCAGCCTGGATGGCGGTGGTGTGCGCTCGTCGATGGTGGTCCATCGTGGCCTGCAGCATCGTGGCATCTGAATACTGGGCTGCCAGGATGTCCAGGTTAATCGCCTCGTGGAGCAGCAGGTCCGTCTCGCGGGCCAAACGGATCAAGTTGTCGCAGGGAGCCGTATCTCCCGAAATGGTCACCGAGCCCTGGGCAGTGTCGAAACGGAACGCGAAGGCCGGTGCGGTGGGGTGATGGGATACCAGGACGGCGCTGACGCTGACCAGATCGTCCTGGAAGACGACGATCGGTTCCATGTCCGGGCAGACATTGGAATCGGGATCGAATCCGAGAGCCGCCGGGATCTCGATCTCCATTGGCGCGAACTGGTCGGCTGGCGACTTGGCCAATGAATCGAAAATCCGGTCATTGCAGTCGGTTGCGTACGCTCCGAGAATACCGTTGACCAGCCCGGAGACCCCGGGCGTGGGACTATGCGGGGCGATCGGCTGCGGAACGCTGGTGGCTCGCGGGGACAGCGGAGGTAGCTTGCCGCGGTCGCCCGGCCCGACGATAGGGATGACACCACGCGGTGAGTCCTTCAATTCAAAGGCGCCGAACAGTAGCATCGAGGGCAGGTCCACGGTGTGGTCCGAGTGCATGTGGGTTATGAATACGCCAGCGAGATCAGCCATTTTCAGGCCCGCTGCATTCGCTTGACGCCCGGCGCCCTGGCCGCAGTCGACCAGATACCAGCGATCGCCAACGACGACTGCCGTGGAAATCCCGAAGCGTGGCTCGCCTTCTTGGTTCTTCCACCAGCGAGGTCCGCCAGCAGTGCCCAGGGTGATGACGTGGGGTACCTGTGCTTCATCGTGCATTGTATTCAACCTTCATTGACGGGTCAGGGGATCTGTAATCTATGATGGTGTTCCCTGTCACATTTGACTAGCTAAGGTTCCTGTAGGGACCCATTAGGGAAAATAATGACTGAGATCTCATTACGTCAGTTGGAGTACTTCGCCGCAGTCGCCGAGACCCAGTCGGTGACCGAGGCGGCTCGGATATGCCATGTCAGCCAAGGAGCGGTGAGCTTGGCATTAGGGCAGCTGGAAAAGGCCGTCGGGGCCAGCCTGGTGATACGGCGCCCGGGGAGAGGGGTCAGCCTGACAGCGGAGGGCAAGGTGATGGCCGCACGGGCAAGGCTGATCACGGAACAGGTTGTGGGATTGCGAGCCGCCGTGTCCGAAGTCCACAACGAATTGGCAGGACGCCTGGTCATCGGGGTATTCACTACCGTGGCGGTCCATGTCATCCCGCACCTGGCGGATTGGTTCGAGAAGCGGCATCCTCGTGTGGAATTGAGCTTCATGGAAGGCAGCGGGCCGCAGTTGCAAGCGGCATTATTCAGTGGGCAAAGCCAATTGTCAGTCGGTTACGAGGCGCAATTTGATGATGAGAACTCCGTTGAGGTGCTCCATGAGTTCCACCGCCAGGTAATGGTCAGCCCGGAACATCCTTTGGCTGAGCTGGAGACCGTGAGCTTCAAGCAGCTTGCGCCCTACCCTGCGGCATTGCTTAACCTGGAACCAGCATTGCGTCATACCCTGGCGGAATTTCACCGGTATGGCGTGGATCCAATCGTCAAATGGCTTTTCGGCAATGTTCCGTCAATCCACTCGGTGGTGGGCCGGGGGTTGGCCTATTCATTGCTGATGCAACCAACGGAAGTCAGCCCAGAGGGTCGGGCCCTGGTGCTCCGGCCGTTGAGCGACCCCACGGTACCCAATTCCCTGGTGGCGGCGACACCTCGCGGAGTGGGCCGCAGCGCCGTGGTTGATGAAGCCGTCACGGCGCTGAAGGCCCAATGGAAGGAATGCTGAGCGCATCCTGGCAGGGGAGTGGGCGACTAGCCTTTGGGCAGGATCTGGATATGGTGCGGCGCAACGGCCACCAGATCGGGCCCGTATTCCTTGTGCTTGGCGACAAAGGCCTTGATGTAAGGGCAGACCGGGACGATCCCGAGCCCTGCGGACACCGTGTCGTCCAGGGCGAAGGCCGCCAATTTGCCAGCCAGGCCCTGGCCGCCGTACTCCTCGTCGACCACGGTGTGGAAGAAGATCCGTTCCACGCCGTCCTGGCCTTGGTAGTCGCGGTAGTGTGCCCTGCCGATGTGCTTGCCGTTGTCATCCAGGACGTAGCGCTGTTGCTCGGGAAGTGCCCGGGGTTGGATCTGGCTCATGGTGCTCCTCATCGGGGGTGGGTTACTAGTCCGGCGGGTTCTGCCGCGGGCGCAGTCTGACAGTGGGAAGGGCCGGGGCGGGCAGCGCCGCGGGGGTGTCCGGCGGGAAGGGGCCGAAACGGTCCTCGGAGGCGTCCCCTGGTTCGGCGCCGATCTCGGCCTGGTACTGCTGGCGGAAGGCCACGACCTCCTCGTGGTTACGTCCCACGAAGTTCCACCACATCAGGATTTCCTCGTTCAGCGGTTCACCGCCGATGACCAGCACGCGTACCGGATCGTTGCCTGCGGTGATCCTCAGTTCGGTGTGCCCGCGGCTGACGAAACCCAGATCCCGGTGTCCCAGCTGACGCCCGTTCAGGATGGGGGATCCGGAATCGACCATGACCCCGTGCTCGTGCCCGGCCGGAACACGCAGGACCACTTCGGCCTGGGCCTGCAGGACCAATTCGGCCCCGGTGATCTCGGTATGGGTTCGTACCGGCGAGGTGGAACTGCGACCAGCGATGCCCAGGGTGCCGAGGAAGACCGCGAGGGCCCACCCGTCGCCGGTCAACGGCTCGGGACGGTAGTTCTCGAAGATCGGGGCCATATTGCGGGCATGATCGGGCAAGGCGATCCACAGCTGGGCACCATGCAGGATGGTGGTGTCCTTGGTGGAAAACTCCGAATGGGTGATCCCGTAGCCAGCTGTCATCAGGTTTACCTCCCCGGGCAGCACGGTCGCCTCGAATCCTGCCGAGTCGAGATGATCGATGGCTCCGGTGAAAAGCCAGGAAACCGTTTGCAGTCCGGTATGGGGATGCCGCGGAACCTGCATACCCGGAGCACTGGTGACGTCGTCGGGGCCGTAATGATCCAGGAAGCACCAGGCGCCGATCAGGCTGCGCTGCTTCTGCGGAAGGGTGCGGTATACGGTCATGGCCCGGGTGCCGCCCAGCGGAACCGGGCGGGGTTCCAGCACCTCGACGGCCTCCATGGCTTCACAGTTCGCGCAGTCGATTTCTGCCGGTGCCTGCTCCAGGTTGCTCATGCCCCAAGTTTAGGATTTCCGGAGCAGCATTCCTAGCCACAGGAGCACCACACCCACCCAGGCGGCGACGGCAACCCAGATGAACCCCTGGCCGAACTGTTGAAGTACAGCGAAATCCGTTTCCCGACCCAGGAACTGGCAACAGCTGGCCAGCATGCCCAAGGGGAAGACAATTGCCCACAATCCTGTTTCGTAGCGCAGGGGAAGCCGGTGAACCACATGGCGCCAGTAGCCGAAGATCACCAACAGCGGAATGAACCACACGCCAACCGACAACAAGGCGAAACAGGTGAAGGCGATCATGGGATGCAACCAGGGTTCCAGAACCCCCTCATTGGCCAGGAACAGCAACTGCGAGCCGGTCATCACGGTAATGGCGGTGGCGCCCATGAAAATCCAGTATGTCGGAGACAAGGTCTCGGGGTGGTTGGGGTAGCGCAGCATCCGGACCGTGACCAGCGTGGCAATCATCAGGTACAACATGCACCCCAGCAGCCAGATGGCCAAGGCCGCGATGTTCCCCAGGCTGAAGATCCCGGGGTGGAAGGCAAAGGTGCCGGCCACGGCCTGGGTGGCGACCACCCAGAGGAACCAGGTGCCGTGCGCGTGGGCGATTGAGGGTTCTGGCCGCTCGATCAGTACCAGCAGGGCGGGAATCACATAGCACAGGCCCACCCAGAGCACACCACCGGCGCTTGCCACGGCCAGGGACGTGCGGGTGTAGCCCAAGGTACCCAGATCCAGGGAAACGACGGTCGCGGCGGCCACGACCGTGAAGAAGCCGAAGGACGCCGAAGGATTCAACAGGTCGTTGACCACCGCAGTGCGGTACCGGATGAGCCGGTATCCCAGGACCGCCGTGAGAACGACCAGCAGTGCCACGGCAGTCCAGGAGAAGAACTGTCCGATAAGCCGGTGCCCGGCCAACCCCAATCCGTAGCCCACGATCCCTGTGGCCATGACCGAGGAGAACGCGGACGGTGGGAGTTTGGCCACCCATCGTGAAAAGGTATGCGTGTTGGAGGTGGATATGGCGTTCACGGATCTCCCAAGTCTCTGGTTGCCAAGGACCCCTGGTGTGCAGCGGGATATCTTCCAAGGTACTGCACCGCCGGGAACCGGAGGGTCGGCCTACACTGGAGTTAGGGTCCGAGTGGACTCGTGAGGGATTGTGGATGGCCATGATGGATGACAGCCCGCTGCCGATTGTCCATGACACCACGGGGTTGAGTGCGGGGTACCGGCTCCGGTGGTGGATCCGGTACTGTGCGCTCATGGTCTTCGGGCCAGCCGATCGCGTGCTGGAGGCCAGCCCACGCGAGCGCATGAAGTGGGAACGGGCGGTGAAGGTGCTCAATGCGCATTACGCGCGGGGGACCCTGCCTGACGGCGAAACCGTGGAAACGGTACGCAGGATGTCACCGTAGGGCTCCTGCTGGCTTGGTTTGTTGGAGCGCTTTGGGAATGAGCGAGTCGTGGAAGGTGGAAGTTGATGGAGCTGGACCCGGATGAGCTGCTCAAGCTGGAAAGCCAGGTGTGTTTCGGTGTGGCGGTGGCCTCCCGATCGGTGATTTCGGCCTATCGTCCGGTGTTGGAACCCCTGGGCCTGACCCATCCGCAGTACCTGGTCATGCTGGCGCTGTGGGAACAAGCTCCGATTGGTGCCCGTGAACTGAGTTCGCTGCTGCATCTGGATCCGGGAACGTTGAGCCCCTTGGTCAAGCGGCTGGAATCCCATGGACTGGTGGCCCGTCGACGGAACCCGGCTGATGAGCGGGCCATCTTGATCGAACTGACCGAGACCGGGATGGCCCTGCGGGAACGCGCCTTGGGGGTGCCTCTGGAAATGATGCGTCGACTACAGCTGGACGAGCAGGATGTGCGTGATATCCAGCGCCTCATGGACAAGCTGATCCAGGCGGCAAGCGACGCTGGAGACTAGTCTCACGTATTTAGTTTGTGCACCAATAGTTGGCGTACCATTGAGGTAGGGCTTCACGAGATCAGGTCACGAACTGCGAGGGAATCATGAACGAATCACCGCTGCCAATCATTGCCGACACTACCGGCCTGAGCCGCGGGTACCGGTTCCTGTGGCGTATGAAGTTCACCGCCCTGATGATCTTCGGGCCTGCCGAACGCACTATCCACTCCAGCCCGCGTGAACGGCTCAAATGGGAACGGGCCATGAAGGTCCTACGCGCCCACGAGGCTTCCGGGACCCGGGCCGATGAGCAGACGGTGCAAACCGCTGCGCGGATGGAGTCGCGCTAGGGGCGCCCGAATCGACCCTCCCCAGGGGTTCACGGTAACCTTCATGTCATGGAAGATATGACCGAGCTGGTACTCACCCGCCAATTCTCCGCCCCGCGAACGGCTGTTTGGGCAGCCTTCAGCGAACCGGAGATCATCGCCCAATGGTGGGGGCCGGCAGGGTGGGGTATCCAGGAATCCTCGGTTGTGCTCGAACCCAGGGTTGGCGGGCGTCACGAGCTGGTGATGTTCCAGCATAAGGATCCCGCACAGCAGGTCCCGCTGAAGGCCGTGGTTACCGAGTTCGACGAGTACAAGTGCTTCGCCAGCGCCGATGGCCCGCACGAGATGACCCTGGACCTGGTGATCCAGACCCGGATCGATTTCAATGAGTTCGCCGGCCGGACCATAGTCACCTTGACGCAGGGGCCGCTCCCCTTCGAGGTGCTGCCCACCAGCCAGAGGGCCTGGAATTCGGCACTCGATAAGCTCGAAGCCCTCCTGGGGGAGTTTTTCAGCTAGATGGGGGGCCCACCGGCGGTTCCGGCTAGACCGGCTTGGACACCAGGTAGCTGCGCACTGCGCTGATCCTGGCCGACTTCGCCGTCGATGCGAAGGTGATGATGTAGCTGAAGGCCACCGAAATATTCTGGATATTGGTCACCCGGCCATCGGTGCTGGCTTCGCGTCCGTGGGTCAGGATGCTGTTGAAACTCAACTCGACGTTGTCCCGTGCGCCCCTGACCCAATCGAGCACCTCGCTGAGTCCATTGAGCTTCTGGAACCCGACGACATCCCACTGGACATCCTCGCTCAGCCATTGCGACAGGTGGTCCAGATCCTTGCCCTGGACGGCGACCACGAAGTCCCTGACGATCTGCGCCCGTGGCGCGTTGCCGCATCCTCCCGGTGGTTCGTGAACCTGCAATGACGTGGGAACATCGTGTGGCATCGGCTCGATCTCCTGACCGGTTGGTGCGAGGCTACCGCCATTCTCGTGATGCGCTCAGACGGTATGGAACTCGAGCATATCGGTTATCCGCGGCCGGCAAACGGCATGCCGGCCGCCGTGATGGTCAGCTGGTTGACTGAGGCGCTCGCCGGCGTGTTCGCAATGAAGGCCACGGCGGCAGCCGCATCCGCCAAGGGGAAGGTAGGCTCCACCCGCCGGGTGCCATCGGCCTGCAGGGCGCCGGAAGAGGTCCCCAGCTGGCTCATGATCTCACTGGCGGTATTGCCGATGTCTATCTGCGAGGCACTGATCGACCACGGGCGCCCGTCCAGTTCAATGGATCGGGTCAGGCCGGTGATAGCGTGCTTGGTCACCGAGTAGGCTACCGAATTCGGGCGGGGAACCTGCGCCGAGATGGACCCGTTGTTGATGATCCGGCCTCCACCATGTTGCTTCATGTGGTTGAAGGCAGCGCGGGCGCAATTGATGGCGCCGGTCAGGTTCACGGCACATACCTGATTCCATGCCTCTTCATCCAAATCGCCGACATGGGCAGCGGGCCCAAACATCCCGGCGTTGTTGAACAGCGTGGTGATCCGGCCGAAGCGTTCGGTGGCGCGTGTGAAGAGTTCGACCACTTGGCCGGGATCTCTGACATCTGTGGGGACCACCAGTGCCCGTGAGTGATTCCGCGCCGTTTCCTCCAGGCTCCGTGCCGTACGTCCGGCCAGCACCACATTCCAGTCTTGGGACAGCAGCAAGTGGGCCGTGGCCCGGCCGATCCCCGAACCGGCGCCGGTGATGATGATTGTGCGTGACGTGTTTTGTGAAGGCTGGTTGGCCGGTTCCATTTGCTGCAACGACCTTTCGGTACTGGTAAATGCGGGTATGGGTGACTGTCCGTAGGTTACGAGCACACTACGCCATATCGGCGGATTTGGGCCAAGGGCTTGTGAGCGCACTCACTTAATCTTAGTATGCGATAGAGAGTTTCCATAAAGCGGAAGTTTTACTGTGTATTGCCACCCGCAAAATGCACGCTTCGATACCCTGAAGGACTGTATCCATGACCATCATTGATGACACCACCGTTTCAGCATTCGCCGATCGCCAGCCGGGGTCCCCGGAAAAATCCGGAGAGTCAACGGCAGCCGACCACCAGATCACCACGATCCGTAGTGGTCTGACGTATCAGTTGTCTGATCGGGATCCGGAAGAGACCCAGGAATGGTTGGATTCTTTTGATTCGTTGATCGAGTCGCAGGGGACCGAGCGGGCCCAGTTCATTATCCGGTCGTTGTTGCAGCGGGCCGGGGC
>NZ_JAPCHW010000019.1 GCF_026107515.2 Glutamicibacter sp. MNS18
AGAAGGTTGTGTGGTAACTTCCATTCTTCGCGAAGGCCTCGACTTTTTGCTGCATTGGTGACACGCCCGGGATCCGGGGTGTTGAGTTCAGCTGGTTACACCCTTATTTCTGAAGAGCCAGTAATCGTGTAGATAGCAAAAATAGCTGGATAGCTAAAATTTATAAACTACAAGCTGTCAGAAATAGATGTTACAAACCATCCAGTTCCCTCTGAAAGTTTCTAGGGTCACTTAAGGAGCGCTGTTTTTCCGATGACTCGCAACGTTGATTGTGAGGCAGGGGAATCCGCTAGTACTCACCACGAGCGGTAAATGCGTTGTTAAACCGAAACGGTAGTACCTATCTGAAATGACGGGAAGTTCACCTTGAGAGATGAGAAACTAGCCGCGCTTGGTCGCCGGCGGGGCGTGAGAGGGCTTGGTCTGAGCACTGCCGCTGCAGTGATCCTTGGACACTCCCTGCTCGCTGCACCTGCGGCTATGGCAGATTCGCACGGCACTGAGGCAGATTCTGCTGCGCACGGCCATGTCCTGTACGTCAATGGGCTTGCTTTGGATGTTGCAGGAGCCGGATATACGAACTCCGAATATCCTGGCAACCCGGGGCCTAACAATGACCCATTGAATGTTTCCCTTTTGGATGAACTGGTTGAGGTAGACCTTGGAACGGTGAGCCTGCCGTTGCTAACTCCGGAAGCTGGAGGAAACGGACTACTTTACCTTGGGCAGCTAGGCGCTGCATCGAGCCGGAGCCAAGCGGACAACCAAAAGGCATCTGCTTCAGCCGGATTGATTAACGAGGATGGATCCTTAAACGTTGGTTCCTCCGTTGGCGTTGGCTCCAACCCGGCGCAGTTAAATCTTAGCGAGCTCTTGGAACAAGTGCTCGGTAGCGAAATTCGAAATACGGTGCTGAATGAAGCCTCCGTGAAGCTAGGAGCCCTCGGTGCAACGGCTACTCGTGGCGGCGAGACACCGGGTGACGAGTACATCGTGGCCGGACTTGAGATCGATGTCTCCAGTCCCCTAGTCGGCGGTTTAGTTACTTCCGTGAACTCCACACTGAGTGAAGTGTTGACTCCGATTTCGGATTTGATCGGTCCTGATGGCGGAGTTGAGCAGTTGGTAGCATCCGTAGTGTCCGGAATTGGAGCATTGCCACTTGTTAATGCGGAGCTGAATAACCTCTCGCTCGATATCGATCCATTGTTGGATGGAGTGGAAACAACTCTGCTGAGCGAACCGGTGCACAACGGGCAGACTCTCGAAGATGCTTCGGTGGTTGTGGATCTGGATCGTGGGACTATCCATGTGGATCTCGCCGAGATTCTGGCAGAAGCCAAAGGTGTTAACAACCTGAACGAATTCGGTCCTAATACCGAAGTATTGGATGCAGAGACCATCACAGCGATCGTAGATGGTGTGTCAGACGCGCTCCTTGGTAGTGGCGACAACTATCCGGACTCACTAATTAGTAAGGTTGTGTCCCTTGTCGAATCGGGAGTTTACGACCTGGCGTTGAATATTGACATTGAAGCTGACATTTCCATACGGAATCCGATTCCTGCGCTACCCGACTTACATTTGGTCAAGGCGCCGGTTACAGTAGATTCAACCGTTGGCGGATTGCTTGGTCAGGAAGGTCATGCCGACCCGGTAATTGATACAAGCCGAATCACGGTGGCAACGATTCCAGTGGGGACAGTCCTCCAGCCGATTGTCAATCTCCTTACCGGCCTGGTATCAGATATCGGAGGAGTACTTCAACCAGCGGTCAGCGGAGTTCTTGATGAACTACCCACAGCCTTGGGTGATTTGATCCAGCCGCTCGCCGCTGAACTACTTGACGGGGCACTTGAACCGCTATTAGAAGAAGTGATTCAGATCCGTATCAACGAGCAGCCTACCGCAGCTCCGTTAAATCAAGATGGGGATCTCGGCGCTGATAGCTTTACTGTTCGCGCACTCTCCTTTCAGGTACTTCCAAATCTTGTTGACGTAAACCTTCAGTTGGGTTCTGCTACAGCGAAATTCGAGTACGAAGCAGAACTGATAAAAATCACCGCTCCTAAATTGGATGAAGTGCTTGAAACAAGTTCTGTGACAGTTGAAGGATCTGCTGAACCGAACACAGTTTTGACGGTCACTATTTCTGCTGAGGATCAGGAAGACAAGACTGAAGAGGTCACAGTCAACGAGAATGGTGTGTGGGCTGTCACCTTTGAAGACGTTGAACCGGGCACGTACGTAGTTTCAGCAACAGATATAGCCGATGAAACTAACACGGACTCCGTTTCATTTAGTGTCATTGATCCAGGAAACGGTACCGAAGACGGTACCGAGGTTGACGGAGCCGAAGACGGAACCGAAGACGGCACCGAAGTTGAAGGAACCGAAGACGGCACCGAGGTTGAAGGAACCGAAGACGGCACCGAGGTTGACGGAACCGAAGACGGCACCGAGGTTGAAGGAACCGAAGACGGCACCGAGGTTGAAGGAACCGAAGACGGCACCGAGGTTGACGGAACCGAAGACGGCACCGAAGTTGAAGGAACCGAAGACGGCACCGAAGACGGCACCGAGGTTGACGGCACCGAAGACGGAACCGAAGACGGAACCGAAGTTGACGGAACCGAAGACGGCACCGAGGTTGAAGGAACCGAAGACGGCACCGAAGTTGAAGGAACCGAAGACGGCACCGAGGTTGACGGAACCGAAGACGGCACCGAAGTTGAAGGAACCGAAGACGGCACCGAAGACAGCACCGAAGACGGCACCGAGGTTGACGGCACCGAAGACGGCACCGAGGTTGACGGAACCGAAGACGGCACCGAAGACGGCACCGAGGTTGACGGAGCCGAAGACGGCACCGAGGTTGACGGAGCCGAAGACGGCACCGAGGTTGACGGAGCCGAAGACGGCACCGAAGACGGCACCGAGGTTGACGGAACCGAAGACGGCACCGAAGACGGCACCGAGGTTGACGGAACCGAAGACGGCACCGAGGTTGACGGAGCCGAAGACGGTACCGAGGTTGACGGAGCCGAAGACGGTACCGAGGTTGACGGAGCCGAAGACGGTACCGAGGTTGACGGAGCCGAAGACGGTACCGAGGTTGACGGAGCCGAAGACGGCACCGAGGTTGACGGAGCCGAAGACGGCACCGAGGTTGACGGAGCCGAAGACGGCACCGAAGACGGAACCGAAGACGGCACCGAGGTTGACGGAGCCGAAGACGGCACCGAGGTTGACGGAGCCGAAGACGGCACCGAGGTTGACGGAGCCGAAGACGGCACCGAGGTTGACGGAGCCGAAGACGGCACCGAGGTTGACGGAACCGAAGACGGCACCGAAGACGGCACCGAGGTTGACGGAACCGAAGACGGCACCGAAGTTGACGGAACCGAAGACGGCACCGAAGTTGAAGGAACCGAAGACAGCACCGAAGACGGCACCGAAGTTGACGGAACCGAAGTTGACGGAACCGAAGACGGCACCGAAGTTGACGGTACCGAGGTTGACGGTACCGAGGTTGACGGAGCCGAAGACGGTACCGAGGTTGACGGAGCCGAAGACGGAACCGAAGACGGCACCGAAGACGGTACCGAGGTTGAGGGCACCGAAGACGGCACCGAGGTTGACGGAACCAAGACCGATGGTAAGGATGGCCTGGTCAACACTGGTACATCCGGAACTTTGATGCTCGGTGGGCTGGCAGTGCTTCTTGCACTGGCAGGTGCCGGAATCATGTTCGGACGACGCAAGAAGGCCTAGCGCTCTGAGTCTTGCGAATTAGGTGAGCCGGGTTGCCCTATGAAGGCAATCCGGCTCATCGTCCTTTATTTCCCAATACAACGGTGAACTGGCAAAACTAAAAACTGAGACCCCGTACGGCTACCCTTGGGAGTACCACGGAAGAGCTTTGGTTAGTTCAAATCTAGGATCGAAGACGAGGCATGAACGAAGAGAACCAGACTGCAGGACCAGTAGAACGGCGTAGTCTTAAGAAAAGACGTCCTGTGTGGTTACGCGTCATAGCGCTCGTTTGTACCTTGCTCACTGCCTGGCACATTTTTGCAACATTCTTGTGGGTGGCCCCCAACAGTGCCTTGCGGGAAGCTGTTCCAGGAAACGTGCTAAAGACTTACATGTCGACAACCTTCAACCAGAATTGGTCAGTTTTTGCGCCAAAACCTATCGATTCGGATAGCTCGTTTTGGGTTCGAGCAGTAGTAGAAGGACCTGATGGTGCGGCCCGTACCGAATGGGTCGAGACCGTTCGCCGCGAGATGGACCTTATCCACCATAATCCGTTTCCAGCAAGGGCGGCGGTGGCCAGTCATCAGCTGGCCTCCAAGTATCGCAGTGCCTTTAACGGTTTGAGCAAGAAACAGAAGGACATGGTGGGACATCACTACTACAAGGGCGTGGACTGGACGGAGCGACTGGGCGAGGCATTTAACGATGCAGCTTCCGAATTAGGTGGTTCCAAGAGCAGGACCGCAACCTTCCTCGCCATGGAGGAACGCGCAGGAGCATATGCCACTCAGGTAGCTCGTGCTATGTGGGGCGAAAATGTACGGTCGATTCAGTACCGGGTGGGGCGCCAAGGAATGATTCCCTTCAATCGGCGTAATGATCCGGATGCTGAACGACCCGAGCCGACCTATATCAGTACCGGTTGGCGTGGCACAACATTGATGCCAGGGCAGAACGAGGAGAAGTTTTCAGAAATATTTCTGTCGTTCGAAGAGGTAGAAAAACGATGAAGTCTTCCTTGCTCCAAGTTTTCGCGTCCCTGAAGCTCATCTTGATTGCTTTCTGGAAGGAAACCCCGGTCTACGTCATTGGCGCCTTGCGTTCAGCTGTCTCAACCATCGAAGTCTGGCTCTATGACACGAAACATGCATCTTATGGAATTGCCGTAACACGCATCATCTTCGCTTGTGCAGCGTTGGGGATATTGCTCACGAACTTTTCAACCCGGCACTACACCTATGGCAGTGCTGCGGCATGGTCAGGCCACCTCGAAACGCAATACGGTATTTACAACGACATCGCAATTTTCCAGATCTTCCAGAATCTTGCCGTTAACGACGTATTAGTGACCGTGTATTTTCTAGTCACAATGCTCCTGGCTGTCGGACTCCTGGTCGGCTATCGCGGCCGAATCGTACTTCCAGTTTTCCTGTTATTTTGGATCAACCTCATAGAGGCTCCGTATTTTGGGGGGGACCAGGGCGATAGTGCCCTTCGGATTTCGCTGATCCTGATGCTGTTTACCGATCATTCGGGTCGACTGTCATTCGATGCCAAGCGCCGTGCCAAAGTAACGGAGAAACCTCAACCAATAGTTGTCAAACTCTATTTCGGAAATCGGGTTTTGCCGGCACAACTGACGAACCTGCTACACAATCTTGCGATCGTGGCGTTGGCATGCCAGATCAGCATTATCTATGTCTCGGGAGCTCTGTTCAAAGCTGGAGGTGCCCCTTGGAAAGACGGCAGCGCAATCTACGGGCCACTGAGCATGATGCGGTACAGTCCATGGCCGGAAATCAACGATTTGATTACCGTCTCGGCAGTTGTTGTGGCCATAGGCAGCATCGGTTCGGTGGTGCTGCAGGTCATCTTCCCAGGAGCGTTGCTCTTCCGTTGGACACGGATCCCGATCTTGTTCGCCATGGTTTCGTTCCATCTGGGTATTGCTGTACTGATGGGATTACCGTGGTTCTCGCTGTCCATGATTGCCATCGATGCCATCTTTGTTCGAGATGTCACCTGGTTGCGCCTTATTGGCTGGTTCAAGCGTGCAGCCAGCGGACGTCCTGCCGCGGGAGAAACGGCAACCAAACATGTTGAGGAATCTATAGATGAGCGGGAAAAGGCCTTAGTGTAGAGGCAGATATAGACAAGGGCGGATCCCCATCTATCATATAGATGGGGATCCGCCCTTTGCCTGGGGTTACTCGCTGATGTAGTAAAGCCGCTTGTTCACGAACTCGTCCATGCCCAGCGGGCCGAGTTCACGGCCGAAGCCGGAACGCTTCACGCCGCCGAAAGGCATTTCGGCGCTTTCGGCACTGGCGGCGTTCACGCTCGCCATGCCCGACTGCAGCCCCATGGCGACCTTCTCGGCACGCTGCACGTCCTCGGAGTGCACCGAACCGCCGAGGCCGTAGACGGTGTCATTGGCCAATGCCAGGGCCTCGTCGTCATCAGAGACCTTGTAGACCACTGCCACCGGGCCGAAGAGTTCCTCGTAGTAGGCGCGCATCTCCTTGGTGACACCGGTGAGTACGGCCGGGGAGTAGTAGGCCGCAGGGCCTTCATGCAGTACGCCGCCGGCATGCAGGGTTGCACCCTTGGCCACGGCATCCTGGACCTGTGCGTGCAGGTCTTCCGCGGCCTTGCGCGAAGACATCGGTGCGAATGTTCCGGCTTCTTCTTTCAGCGGGTCGCCCGGTTGCAGGCCCTCGGCACGTTTGGTCAGCTCGGCGACGAACTCGTCGTAGATATCTTCCATGACGATCATGCGCTTGTTCGAGTTGCAGGCCTGGCCGGTGTTGTCGATGCGGAAACCCCACGCGGTTTCGGCGATCCCGGCGATATCCTGCGAGTCGAGGACAACGAAGGGATCGGAGCCTCCCAACTCCAGGACGGCCTTCTTCAAATTGCGTCCGGCCTGTTCACCGATGATCGCGCCGGCGCGTTCCGAACCGGTCAGTGAGACCCCCTGGATGCGCGGATCCTCGATAATGGTGGAGATCTGATCATGGGTGGCGAACAAATTGTTGTATACGCCGGTCGGGACTCCGGCCTGGTCGAAGATTTCCTGGATCGCCAGGGCCGAACGCGGGCAGGATTCGGCATGTTTCAGGATGATCGTGTTGCCCAGCATGAGGTTGGGGGCCGCGAAGCGCGCGACCTGGTAGAGCGGGAAATTCCACGGCATGATCCCCAGCAATGGGCCTATCGGACGCTTCTGCACTACGGCCTTGCCACCGGAGAGCGACTTGATTTCCTGGTCGGCCGCCAGTGTCGGGCCCTCGGTGGCGAAGTACTCGAAGATGTCCTTGCAGAACTCTGCCTCGCCCACGGCCTCGGAGAGGGGCTTGCCCATTTCCGTGGTCATGATCCGGCCCAGTTCATCGGCGCGTTCGGCGAAAATCTCGGCGATCCGGTTGACGATCACGGCACGATCGGCAATATCCGTTTGGCTCCAGGTCTCGTAGGACGTTTGGGCCGCGTCCAGTGCCTGCTGAACCTCGTCATCGGTGGCAACCGGGAATTCCTCGACGATCTGGCCGGTGGCAGGGTTTAGAACCTTGTAGGTTTGGGCACTCATTATCGCTCCTGTTGACGTGTGCAAAGACGTGTTTGATGCTCCCCATGACTCGTCACCCAGTCGATGTTACCGACCATCTGTGAAGCAAGTCACGATACGCTTCTCTGAGCATATCGTCAGTGAACGAATATAGCCACTGCGTATTCGATAGAAATCGATGCAATATGCTTCGGAAATCGTTTTATGATCGAGGATGGGCAGGGGCTGGTAGGGCAAAGCCGCACCAGCCCCTGATCGACGAGCGGCGTGTTCAGCTGATTGCCGAGGATTTCCACCAGTCGATTCCGGCATCCCCCTGGGTGATCGTGGCGATCTGTTCCAATTCCTCGGAGGTGAAATCGGTGTTGCGCAATGCCCCGAGGTTCTCATCGAGCTGCGCAGTGGACGAGGCGCCGATCAGGACCGAGGTTGCTGCCCCGTCACGTAGCAGCCAGGCGATCGCCAGCTGGGCCAGTGACTGGCCGCGCGTGTTCGCCAGGTCGTTGAGCTTCCGGATCTTGTCCAGGTTCTCGGTGCTGAGCTGGTCCTGCAGTGAGCGGCGTCCGCCTGAGCGTTCAACCTCGGTGGTGTCCAGGTACTTGTCGGTCAACAGCCCCTGGGCAAGCGGGGTAAACGCAATGGAGCCCATCTGTTCCTGTTCCAGGGTTTGCAACAGGCCATGCTCAACCCAGGGGTTGAGCATGTTGTACGACGGCTGGTGGATCACCAGCGGGGTTCCCAGGTCCTTGGCAATGGTCGAGGCCTGAGCGGTGCGTTCCGCTGAATAGGAGGAGATTCCCACATAGAGCGCCTTGCCCTGGCGGACCAGGGTATCGAGGGCACCGATGGTTTCCTCCAGCGGGGTTTTGGGGTCAAAGCGGTGTGAATAGAAGATATCCACGTAGTCCAGGCCCATGCGCTGCAATGAGGCGTCGGCGGAGGCCATCAGGTATTTGCGGGAGCCCAGGGTGCCGAACGGGCCGGACCACATGTCCCAGCCTGCCTTGGACGAAATGACCAGCTCGTCGCGGTAGGGGCGGAAATCGCCGCGCAGCATGCGCCCGAAGTTCTCCTCGGCGGAGCCGGCGGGAGGGCCGTAGTTGTTGGCCAGATCGAAGTGGTTGATTCCCCGGTCGAATGCGTGGCGCAGGATTTCACGCTGGCTATCGAATGTGCGGTTGTCCCCGAAGTTCCACCACAGTCCCAATGAAATCGGCGGAAGGAGCAACCCGGAGGCCCCAACACGACGATAGCCGAACTGTTCGTAGCGATCCTCCGCGGCGGCCCACGGTCGATGTGTGTCTGCGGTAGGGCTGAAGCGTTCGTACTCCACTATGCACCTTTCTCTAATCGATGGCGGTTGCCATGGCACAGCTCCAAGCCTAGGTCACCGGGTATCGATTCAGGATCTTTGATGCCGGGTTTGGGAACGTGACGTCATGAAGCAGTGGACACGAAAAACCGACCCGGGCGGTCAAGGAGGTAACGCCGCGCCGGATCGGTTTTTCTTGGATCACTCGCACCTTGAGAAGGTATAAACCACTCTAGGAACGGATCCTTGAAATTAGCTGTGTGTCCCGTGAATGGCAGCAAGGAAACGAATGTCAGTAGTTCGATGGAGGATCCGATGCAGGGAAGGACTCGTCTTCCCATTCCTCGACCAGTTCCTCATCATGGTCGTGCTGCTCTTCTTCCTTGCTCTTCTTCTGCTGCGGTTCCTGGGTCATGACCTGTCCTTCCGTTACGGCACCAAACAGTCGGCGGATCCCGGGGATCTACCTTCAGTGTTCTCCTTATGGTGCGAATTGTCGAGGGCTGGGAACGCCGGTGAGGGGAAACCAATATGGGAGCTTAACGAGCAAGCGCCGGGTTGTGCTTCCAAGAGGAGGGGAAACACAACCCGGCGCTCATGATCATCACTCGCACCTTCATTGAGGTAGTCCCAGCCTAGGAACCGTTTCTAGGTGCCCGCTGTGCGACCGCGCTGAACCAGTTAAGAATTACGCCGTGGACCGGCGGTGGGCTTTAATCGAGGGTATGCCCAGCGTTACTAATCCCGCCGACGGAACCGAAATCTTCTTCGACGACGACAGAGCGGACGGAGAGGCCATCATCTTCCTTCATGGTTCGGCCCTCTCACGGTCGATTTGGCGCGGACTGGGCTATACCAAGGCCCTGGGCCAGGGCCGCCGAACCATCCGCATCGACCTTCGCGGGCATGGGAAATCGGATAAGCCACATGACAGTGACAGTTACACCCTGACCCTGATCACCGGTGACGTGTTGGCAGTCATGGATCACCTGGACTTGGAGCGGGCGCATTTCGTCGGCTATTCCTTCGGCAGCCGCACCGCGTTGTCCATCGCGCTGAACGCCCCCGAGAGGGTATTGAGCCTGAGTATGCTCGGAGGCACCTACGCGATCGAATCCGGTGAGATCGACAACCTGTTCTTCGACGGATATCTGCAGGTCCTACGCGCAGGGGACATCGAGGGTTTTGTCACCGGACAGGAAACCGGCGGACGGCTGGATCCGGCTACCCGCATGGCCTTCCTCTCCAATGACCCACTGGCCCTGGCCGCGTACTTCGAATCCGCCGAAACCCAGCAGAATATCGAACTGCAACAGTTGCGGGAACTGCAGGTTCCCACATTGTTGTTGATCGGCACCCGGGACCAGCCGCGCTTCGAGCACAACAAGGTCATGGCCCGCACCATGCCCAACGCCCGGATGGTCCCCCTGGTGGGACGCACCCACGGCGGAACCCTGTACCCGATCGAACCGGTGGTCGAGGCGATCGGTGACCTGTTGGAACGCGCCCGGTCATGAGTAATCCAGGGCAGGAATTCGACCTGGAACGGATATCCTCCGGGCTGGCTTTTGGCCCGGCCCACCAGCAGGTCCAGCAGAACCTTGGCCAGGGGCTGGAACTGCCGCAAGTGATCGAGGCTCCACCGGGCTCCGGAAAGACCACCATTGTGCCCCCGGCAGTGGCCAACGCGCTGGCGGCCCAGGGGTTGCACGGTCGCATCATCGTCACCCAGCCGCGCCGTATGGCCGCCCGCGCCGCCGCACGCAGGCTGGCATCGTTGGACAAAACCTCCGTGGGGGAGCGCATCGGGTTCTCGGTTCGGGGCGAGCAGGCGACCAGCCAGGCAACTCGCATCGAATTCGTTACGGCCGGACTGCTGCTACGCCGCCTACTGAATGACCCGGATCTTCCGGCGGTATCGGCGGTGATCGTTGACGAGGTCCATGAGCGGTCCATCGAAACCGACCTGGTGCTGGCGATGCTGAACCAGGTCAGCCAACTGCGCGAGGATTTCGCCCTGCTGGTCATGAGCGCGACACTGCATGCCCGGGAGTTGGCCGACTACCTGGCCCGGGACATCCCGGCACGGATCATCAGCGGTTCCGGGATCCAGCATCCGGTCACCGAGGAATTCGCCCCGTTCACAGCCACCCGCAACGGCGAGCACGGGCTGGAGCGGGACTACCTGCGCCATATCGCGCAGACCGCCGTGCGGCACACCCGCGCGAACACGGCCGACGGGGTCGTGCACGACACCCTGGTCTTCGTACCCGGCGCCGGGGAGGTGGACCGGGTCTGCGAAATGATCGGTGCCGATGGCCGGTTCCGGGCCTACCCGCTACATGCCCGCATCCCCGCTTGGGAACAGGACCTGGCCCTGGGCCAGCCGAAGGAGGATGAACCGCCCCGGATCATCGTGGCCACCTCCGTCGCTGAGTCCTCGTTGACCGTTCCCCGGGTGAACCTGGTCATCGATTCCGGTTACGCCCGTGAACCACGCCGGGATGCGGTGCGCGGAATGAGCGGACTGGTGACCGTGGTGGCCAGCCGGGCCTCGGCCACCCAGCGTGCCGGCCGCGCCGGACGCCTGGGCCCGGGCAAGGTGGTCCGCACCCTGGACGCACGGTCGTACGCCGCGGCCGCCGCATTCATCACCCCGGAGATTGCCACGGCCGATCTGGTGCAGACGGCGTTGTACCTGGCCGCCTGGGGGACTCCACGGGCCGACGGATTGCAGCTATGGCAGTCACCGCCACCTGCCGCCATGGACGATGCCGAGCAGGTACTACGGGTTCTCGGGGCGATTGGCCCATCCGGGCAGCTGACCGCCGCCGGCCGGGCGTTGGTGCAGATCCCGGCGGATCCCCGCATCGGGCGGGCGCTGCTGGAAGGGGCCCGCCGCTTCGGCACCCGGGCCTCGGCCGAAGTGGTGGCACTGCTCTCCAGCGCCGAACGGGCCAACGCCGCCGATGCCGCGGACCTGCTGCGCCGGTTGCGCTCCAGGGCCCATCCCGGGCATCAATCCTGGGCCAATGAACGCCGGCGCTATGAACGGCTGGCTAGCACCGTGGCGCCTGCACGGCAGGACACGGAGCAGGCCCTGGCCGGGGTGATGGCCCTGGCCTACCCGCAGTGGGTGGGATACCGGGTCGCGCCCGATGAATACCTGCTGGCCTCGGGGACCCGGGCGACACTTCCCCGCGACAGCACTCTGGGCCACCACGAATTCCTGGCCATCGGGGATGTGGGAAGGACGGGTCACCGCGCGGTGATCCGGCTGGCGGCCGGCATCGACCGGCAGGTGGTGTTGGAGTTGTTGCCGGAATTGCATGAGCTCAGTGAACGGGCGGACTTCCGCGAGGGCAAGGTCAGTGCCCGACGCGTGGAAACCCTGGGCGCCATCGAGCTGGCCTCGACGCCGATCAGGGCCGATGCCGCGTTATCCCGGCAGGCGGTACACGACGCCCTGGAACGCGAGGGATTGCGGATCTTCGGCAGCCAGCCGGGCTTCGGGCAACTGCGGGCCCGGCTGGCCCTGGCCCATCGCGAACTGGGCGCACCGTTTACGGCCATGGACGAGGCCTGCCTCATCGCATCCAGCGGACAGTGGCTCGATGCCGAACTCCGGGCCCTGGCCGAGGGGAAACGGGCCGAGAAGATCGACCTGGCTGCGGCGTTGCGCCGGCTGATCCCGTGGCAGCACGCCCACGACTTCGACACCCTGGTGCCCGAACGCCTCCAGGTTCCCAGCGGCTCGCGGATCCGGATCCGCTATCCCGAGGTCTGCGAGGAATCCGGCCGTGTGGTGGTGGCGGTCAAACTCCAGGAATGTTTCGGTCTGGCCGAGTCTCCCCGGTTGCTCGGCGGGCGGGTGCCGGTGCAGTTCCACCTGCTCTCACCGGCCGGTCGGCCGTTGGCGGTCACCGATGACCTGAACAGTTTCTGGAACGGTCCGTATACGCAGGTGCGCTCGGAAATGCGTGGGCGCTACCCCAAGCACCCCTGGCCGGAGAACCCGTGGGAACATGTGGCGACCGCAAAAACCACGAAGCGCCTGGGCTGAACCAGCGAACCGGCCAGCGCGCTTGAGTACGCGGGCCGGTTCGGTGCCAAGCCGTCCGCAGATCAGGCGAAGGCCGAATGCCCGGTGATGGCCCGGCCCATGATCAGGGCCTGGACGGTTTCGGTGCCCTCGTAGGTATGCAGGGCCTCCATATCCGCGAAGTGCCGGGCCACCCGGTTATTGGTCAGGATCCCGTTTCCGCCGAGCAGGTCGCGGGCATTGGCCGCGATCGAGCGCGCGGTGCGGGTGGCGGTGTACTTGGCCAGCGAGGCCGCCGGACCGGTGAGTTTGCCGGCCATATCGCGGCGGGTGGACTGCACCGCCAGCAACTGGATGGTGGCCAGCTCGGACTGCATGCGGGCCAGGCGTTCCTGCACGATCTGCGAGGCGGCCAGCGGGCGGCCGAACTGGACCCGTTGTTTGGCATACTGCACGGCCGACTCGTAGCAGGCGGTGGCATGGCCTACTGCGGCCCAGGCGACTCCGAGCCGGGTGGCAAACAGGACCCCGGCGGTGTCCTTGAAGCTGTTCGCCCCGGGCAGCACCATTGAATCGGGGACGAAGACATTGTCCATACGGATGTGCGCCTGCCAGATGGCGCGCAAGGACAGCTTGTTCACGATGGTGGTGCCCACGTAGCCCTCGGACGCCTGGTCCACCAGCAAGCCGCGGACGTTGCCTTGCTCATCGCGGGCCCAGACAACGCTGATGCCGCCGATGGAGCCATTGCCGATCCACTTCTTCTCCCCGCTGACCAGGTAGCCGCCCTCGACACGGATGGCCCGGGTTTCCAGACCCACCGAGTCCGACCCGTGGGTGGGCTCGGTCAGGGCGAAGGCACCGGGTAGCTCGCCGCGTATCATCGGGACCGCGTACTGCTGGATCTGTTCGGCATTGCCGCACTTCAGGATGGAGCGTACCGCCAGTCCGGCCTGCACCCCGACGATGGTGCCGACCGAGCCATCGGCGCGGTGCAACTCCATATTCACCAGCCCCGCGGCCATGGCGCTCATCGGTGTTGATCCCTCGAGGTTCTGTCCGTCACGCAACAGGTCTGCATCGCCAAGGAGCTTGACCAGATGCAATGGGTAGTCGGCTTTCTCCCAGTACTCATGGGCGATGGGGCGTACCTCATCCAGCGCGAACGTCCTGGCCTTGTCCCACCATGCCCGGTCCTGCTCACCCAGGTCCTCGAAGATCCCGGTGGGATCGACATCGACATCATTGCCCCAGAGCTCGTACTCCGGTTCGGTGACACCGGTGGGGAAGGTGACAGTGGATTCCTGGATCATGGCAGTGGACGCTCCTAGGTCAGGGGGATGCTGGTGCAACCCCAAGCCTAATGGAACTCAGTTTCATGTCAAGATACTCTGTGTCATTTCAGGGGTGTTTCGCGCAGGGCACGGGCCACCTCGTCGAGAACCAGCTGCTGGTCGACCGGTCCATTGATCACCGAGACCACCACCGTGTGGCCTGTGGGCGGTGCGGTGGCGTCGCTGCCGGGAAGCAAGATGTCGCTGAAGCGGTTCAGGAACCGGCGGGCGTCCTCGGCCAGCGCCTCGCGGCTGGTTGCCGTATGGTCGCGCAGCCAGGTCCGCAGGTGGTCGTTGTGGATCGCCACGATCCCGGCGCTGATTCCCAAACGCAGGGCATGCTCCTCCGGGGCGGCGAAAAGACCGCGGGATGTCAGGTAACCGTTGAACGCCCGCTCGAAGCGATGTGTGGAGACCAGCTCGCGATCACGCAACGACGGGACTTCCTGCAGAAGTCGGTGGCGCAGCTCGGCCGCCGGGGGGTTGGCGGTGTACTGGTCGAAAACCACTCCCACCGCGTCGACCAGGGCCTGCAAGGCCGGGGCGGAACTTGTGCCCAGAACCGTTTGCAGGTGGGTGATGATCATTTCCTGGTCGGCGAAGACCATGTTCTCCTTGGACCCGAAGCGGCGGAAGAACGTCGAACGCGAGATCCCGGCCGCGGCCGCCAGCTCGTCGACGCTGGTGGTATCGAAGCCCTGTTCAATCAGCAGTTCAAGGGCGGCAGCAGGTACGGCGGAGGATGAGATCATGATTTTCGAATCTAGCATGGTTCGCCTTTCGACCCGGGGGCGTCCGCCACAGTCCCGGGAAACACGGCACCGAAACTGGGGATCTTCGGTGAGCGCGTGTCTGGTCATTGTGATCCAGGTCTAGGGTGATTAGGCTAAACAGCAGGTGCCTGGCAGTCATTGACTGGGCATGGCCGTAGACAAAGCACTAATGAAGGAAGTGAGTATCTATGGGTATCTCAATTGCAAATGCAGCACTGCGTCTGGTCAGTGGTGCCTTTATCCTCAACAGCGGCATCAATAAATTGCGCCTGGACGAGGAAAGTGCCGCCGGCCTGCAACAACTGGCCACCAACG
Organism: Glutamicibacter sp. MNS18; assembly: GCF_026107515.2. GTDB lineage: Bacteria > Actinomycetota > Actinomycetes > Actinomycetales > Micrococcaceae > Glutamicibacter. The sequence goes on from NZ_JAPCHW010000019.1 coordinate 15,104, forward strand.
GGGTACCGCAGCTGGCCTCCCTGGAACCGGCCGCATTCGGCAAGATGGTTTCCGGTGCGGAAATCGGTCTGGGATCGGCCCTGTTGCTTCCACTGATTCCATCACGGCTGGCCGGGCTGGGATTGGCCGCGTTCTCCGGGGTGCTACTGAGCAGCTATCTGCGCACCCCCGGCATGACCGAATCCGATGGGGTGCGCCCCACAGCCGATGGCACCGCCTTGGCCAAGGACATCTGGCTGGCGGGAATCGCCGTCGCGCTGATCTTCGGCCGGCGTTCCTATCGCCAGCAGAAAAAGAAGAACAAGAACTGAATCCCGCTGGCTCAACCGGTGACCGGGCGGTCCCGGAAAGGGCCGTGGGTACGGCGGCTTCGCAAATGCCGGGTCGCCACATCCGAATCATGGACAGACGGAGCCGGTGGGCATGCCAACGCTCTGGCTGCCGCGTCACGGGAACAGCTCACCGACAAGGTTCCTGGATTCACGCTCAAGCCCGATGGCCAGGCCTGACAGCAAACGATGCGCAGAACTCGGGTGGTGTCCTGGAACAGCACACCACCCGGGTTCTGCGCTAACTAGCGTTCGACAGTTGGCGCGTCCTTGGCCGGTGAGCCACGAAAGAAGCAGACCACCACCACTGCGGCCAGGGCGACGAGGCCGGGTAGCAGCAGGGCTTCACCCAGGCCCAGGGAGATCGCCTCGTGGAGGAATTGCGGCAACTCCACCCCGGGGGTGAGCTCACCGGAGATATCGGGCAACTGCTCCACCCCGGGACCGCCCTCCAGGGTGGCAACCTGCGCCGCAATACGCGACTGCATCATCACCGCGATCAGTGCAGAACCCAGTACCGCGCCGATCTGCCGGGTGGTGTTGTATACCCCGGATCCGGCCCCGGCATTGGCCGGACCCAGATCGCGGGTGGCGGTCAGCGACAGTGAGGGCCAAATCAGCGCCGAACCCACACCCTGCACGGCCGAGGGAAGCAACAGGATCCATAGCGGCGTCTGGGCATGCATCAGTAGCGCGTAGGCCACGATGCCTCCGCCGAAAAGCAGGAACCCGGGCACCGCGAAAACCCGTGGGTCATGGCGGGTAACGCTCTTGCCGACCAGTGGGGCGCAGATGGCCGCCACGATCGCCATCGGGGACAGCAACAGGGCCGCCTGGGTGGGGGTGAGCCCGCGTACCGATTGCAGGTAGAAGATCATCGGCAGACTCAAGGTGGTGATGGACAGCCCCATGAAACTGATACCCAGGTTGGCCAACGAGAAGTTGCGGTCCTTGAACAGGCCCAAGGGCACCAGCGGCGCAAGACGGGTGCGGGCCTGCCACCAGATGAACAAAGCCATCAGGAGCACACCGGCAACGATCAGGTGAACCGACCCGATGGGTCCGATGAACGGCTGCCAACCAGTGGAATCACCCTCCTGGATGCCGAAGACCAGGGCGAACATGGCTCCCGCGGAGAGCACCACACCCACCCAGTCGAAGGTCGGCGAATGCACCGGCAGCTTCGGAACCCGGCGCATGACCAGCAGGAAGGTCAGCACGCCGATCGGCAGGTTGATGAAGAAGATCCATTCCCAGCCCAGGGTGTCAACCAGTACTCCGCCGGCAATCGGCCCGATCAGCGAGGCGATCCCCGCCACCGCGCCCCAGACGCCCATGGCCGCACCGCGGTGGGCGTAGGGGAAGAGCCGGGTGATCAGCGTCATCGACTGCGGGGACATCATTGCCGCGCCCAGGCCCTGCAACGCCCGGGCGGCGATCAGGCTGCCGATGCTCGGCGAGAGGCCGCACCACAAGGAGGAGACGGTGAAGACCGCCAGCCCGATGAGGTAGATATTGCGGGGACCGAACCGGTCGCCCAGGCGTCCGGTGACCAGCAGCGGTACCGCGAAGGTGAGCAGGTAGGCGCTGTTCACCCAGATGATCGAGGTCAGATCCGCTTCCAGGGCACCCATGATCGCCGGCATGGCCATCGAGACGATGGTGGTGTCCAACAGGATCATGAAGAAGCCGATGACCAGTGCCCACAGGGCGCGCCAGGCGGCTTTGGAGTCAAATTCGGTGGAAGTCACGAGCCAAGCCTAGTCGCCGGACCCCAAGAAAGATGACAAATGCAACTAATGTGCGTCGAAGCTAACGTTCCCGTCGATCCGGGTCACCACATCCCCGCCGACCCAGACCCCGGCCCCATCGTGTTCCACATGCAGGACCGCCGCACGCCCGACCCTGGTCCCCTGGCGCACGGTATAGCGTTGCGGGGCCAGGGCGGCCTCGATCAGCCACTGGCCGAAGCCGGCATTCAGCGAACCCGTCGCCGGATCCTCCTGGATGGCCTCACTGGGGATGAAGGAGCGGGCCTCGAAATCGGCGGGAGGCTGCAGCACCACCGAACCGAAGCGTTCCTCCGAGCGTTGCAGATCCGAGGCATCCAGCGGGCGCAGTTCCTCGCGGGTGCCGGCCACCCGGGGCAGGACGCTGTCGCGCGGTTGCCAGGAGCCCATCGGGATACTCGCCGAGGTATAGGGGCCGATGACCCCGATTTCCAGACCCTCCAATGCCACCCAGTCCGGCTCGATGCCCAGCACCACATCGGCGTCACGCAACATCAGTCCCACATGGTTCGGCCCGTTCACCAGCCATTGGTGGGCGATCACGTCCCGCGGGTCGATGCCCAGCCCGGCGGTAGCCCATTGCAGGACATCATCCTCCAGTGGGCCGCTGCGGGTCAGGGGCGGGGCCAGGAAGGAAAGCCGCCGGGCGTATTTGGCGCTGGGCTGGCGTTCGATGCGGACCTCGATCAGTCCGGCGGGGCATTGCTGCAGCAACTGATCAGGTACCTGGGGTTCGCCGCCGGCTTCCAACCACGCGTGGGCCGCGCCCAGCGTCGGGTGTCCGGCGAACGGCAGCTCGATGCTGGGAGTGAAGATCCGGATCGCGTAGTCGGCATCCGATTCGGTGGGGGAAATGAAGAAGACGGTTTCCGATTGGTTCATCCAGCGCGCGAAGGCCTGCATCTGGCCGGTGTCCAGCCCATCGGCGTCGAAAACCACGGCCAATCCATTGCCGTTAAAAGTGGTGGGCGCAAAAACATCTACCTGCTGATACGGGAAGGTTCGGCTCATACACTGCATGGTGGCACAAACACGCGCACAGGTCAGCCGGTGTTACGCCCCGAGGCCGAGGATGACACCGACTGACCCGCCGCGGCAGCCGGATCAGTACCAGTAGTGGGCCACGTCAACGACCAGGCGGGAACCCTGCCCCGGTCCGTCCAGGACGAAGGCCCGCATCGGCAGCAGTGCCCGGGTGGACAGGCCCCATTCGGTCTGCCCCTCGAAACTGCCCAGGTAGGCCAGCTGCCTGAAGGTGGAGTAGTTCAGCGTGCGCACCTTGGATCCGGGCAGATAGGTGGGATTGCCCTTGGCATCGTAGGCCGGGGCATGGGCGGTAATCGCCAGCTTGGCCCCGCCGCTGAGGTTGACCTTCTTGCCGCTTCCCGGTTCGTAGAGGTTGTCCACGTATTTCACCGAGTAGCCCACGTTCTTGCCGTTCAGGTCAATCACCAGACGGTCATAGCAGCTGTGGCGTCCGGTGCGGACATCATGAACCGTGGCCGACGAGTACGTCGGGACCGCTTTGGGCAGCGAACCCCAGTACACGGTGGCACAGGCGGTGGCCGGCGACGCGGCCGGAACCGTGGAGGCCGTGGCCGCGGGGGCCATGGCCAAGAGACCTGATGCGAGTATCGCTGCGGTTAATCCGAGCTTCTTGTGGCGCATTGCCCTCACCGGCTTTCCTTATTGCATATACGCCGGGCGCTGGTTCAGCGACCCTCTACCAGTAGAGACCCGCCTGGGGCCAGAAGCAAGGGGCCAGCGCAATCGGGATATAAACGCAACGGCATTGATACTCGCGGTGCGGGGAAAATTCACATTCGGCATGCACCGGTGTGCTGCCCAGCTGCCGTAAAGCCGACTATGACATGCTATAAGCATGCTCATGAGTCCCACCGAACCGATCGAAGAGACCGTTTCCGAGGTCGTTGAAGCCTCCAATTTCCTACCCGAATCGTTGCGATTCTGGGCCGTGGTCGCGGTCGGGTTACTGCTGGTCGCAGTCCTGACCTTCGTGCTCAGCTTCGTCTTCTCCCGGGTCTTCCGCCACAGCCAGTCGATGCAGCAGGATATCGCCTCCACCAGGCTGCCCTTCTTCGGCGCGCTGGCCTCGGTGGTGGTCAAGAGCACCCTGCTGGCCCTGCACCGCGAACAGGCCGGATACGAGATCTGGCAGTTCATCTGGCTGGTGCTGCTGGTCATGTTCGTCACCTGGTTCCTGATCAGGCTGGCCAAGGCGGTCGAGAACTTCATGCTCGAACGGCTGGAGAAGAAGTTCGGCAACGGGCGGAAACTGGCCAAGGTGCAAACCCAGATGGGGTTGCTGCGCCGGGTCATCGCCGCGATCCTGATCGTGATCGCCATTGCAGCGATCTTGCTGACCATCGAACAGGTCAGGGCCCTGGGCGCCGGTATCCTGGCCTCCGCGGGCCTGCTTTCGGTGGTGGTCGGCCTGGCCATCCAGACCCCGCTGGCCAATGTCTTCGCCGGGATGCAGGTGGCTTTCACCGACGCCATCCGGGTGGGGGACATCATCGTGGTGGAGGACGAGCGTGGCACCGTGGAGGAAATCACGCTCAGCTATGTGGTGGTGCTGCTGCTCAACGGCCGGCGCATGATCCTGCCCTCGACCTACTTCACCACCACGCCGTTCGAGAACTGGTCGCGGCGTACCACCGAGATCTCCGGGACAGTGGTGCTGGAACTGAAGTGGAACGCCCCGGTGGATTACCTGCGCCGGAGGACCGGTGAGCTGCTCGAATCCTCCGATTTGTGGGATGGACGCAGCAACTCCCTGGTCGTGACCGACGCGGTGGGCGGGCTGCAGACCGTGACCATCTTTTTATCGGCGCGCAATCCCGGGGACCTGTGGGACCTGAGCAATATGGTGCGCGAAAGGCTCCTGCAGGAGCTGTTGGAGGATTATCCCGAATCGTTGCCCGATCCGCGGATCCGTCCCGAAGTGCGCTAACCGTGACGGGGCCAGGAGCTAGAGGCGCAGTGCCGCGGGCCCGTAGTCGTTGAGCTGCTGCTGCCGGGCGGTGGCCCGGCGCAGTTCGGCGACCAGGGCATCGGCCAAATTGATCAGGTCCGCGATCATGGTGTCATCACGTTCCACCCAGCGGAACTGCGGGACGGCCTGCAATGGAACGAAGTTCTCGTGCTGCTCCCAGACGAACAGGGTCTTCTCCGCACCGATGACGTACTGCTGCCACAGGATCTGGCGCAGGTAGTTTTTCGGTACCCGGTTGAAGGGCTTGTTGGTGGTCTTGATCTCGGCCAGCACCGGGGTGCCGTCGGCTGCGAAACCCAAACCGTCGGGGGTGGCCAGGTGGATCGGGTTGTTCCGGGAATGGAAGAGGTGGCTGGAGGGGAAGATGTTGAAATTCTCCTGCACCCAGGCGGCGATCACCGGTTCGCGGCGTCGGCCGTGCTCGGTGTAGGGGTTGCCGGAGAAGCCCGAACCGTGCAGCTTGTCCCAGGCGGCCGAGCGGATGGAGCGTTCGGTGGACAGTTTGGCCACATCGGTGGCGGTGATCCCCTGGGCCCGGGCCCGGAGCCATTCGATTCGGTTCGACGAGTCGGCCAATACACGTTCGAAGCACTCATGCCCAAGACCAGATACAACACTCACCCGACCCATTCTTCCCCATGAACGGGGTGAAAGCGTTCTGCCCGGGGTGTGAGTCGTGTCGGGTCCTACGTCCGGGTGTGGGCGGCAAGTACCGCCAGCAACTGGTCCACAGTGGGAACCGACTCGGCGCGGAACACCGGTTCGCCGCCATCGAGCAACCTGATGACCGGGGTCGAAAGCACCTGCGCGGCCTGCCCCAGCTCCCACCGGGCCACCACATCGATGTGTTCGACCTGCAGCCCGGGCACCAGCTGGCTGACCCGGTCCACCACATGACGGGCACGGACGCACGGGGCGCAAAAGGGTTGGGTGAACAATTGCAGGAGCATGGTGCCTCCAGCATACCGGCGGCTGAGTTCCCGGTGGCGCGACTGCGACCAGGGTATGAGGAAAGCGGCGGCGTAATTCGCCCGGCCGGGCGAGGAATTGCCGGGCCGGAACTGAAAATATTGGACCATGCGAGAAAACACTGCCGTGCTCACCGCACGAGGCCTCATCCGCCGTTTCGGATCAACCACCGCCCTGGCCGGGGTGGACCTGCAGGTCCACCCCGGTCGTTCCCTGGCGATCATGGGCCCCTCGGGGTCCGGGAAATCCACCCTGCTGCACACCCTGGCCGGGATCGAGACCCCCGATTCCGGGCAGGTGGTACTGCACCTGCCCGGCGCCGACGGGCAGGCGATCACCGAGCTGGGCGAGTCCCGGCGTTCCCGGCTGCGTCGCGAGGCCTTCGGCTTCGTCTTCCAGTCCGGGTTGCTGATCCCGGAGCTGACCGCCGTGGAAAATGTGGCCATGGCCCTGATGATCAACTCGGTGGCCCGCGGCGAGGCCACCGCGCAGGCGGCGGCAGCGCTGTCCCGCCTGGGCCTGGCCGGCCTGGAGGACCGCCGGATCGGCGAACTGTCCGGAGGGCAGGCGCAGCGTGTGGCCATCGCCCGGGCACTGGTGACCGGGGCGCAGGTGATTTTCGCCGATGAGCCGACCGGCGCACTGGATTCGGTGACCGGCACCGAGGTGCTCGACACCCTGTTCGCCGGGACCGTGGGGGACGGCAAGACCCTGGTGATGGTCACCCACGACGAACAGGTCGCGGCCCGCTGCGACCGGGTGGTGCGGTTGCGTGACGGCGCCATCGTCGATGACAGCGCCCAGGCCCGGACCGGATCGGTGGCCCTGCCGTGAACCTGCTGCATATGGCCTGGCTGCTGGGCCGGCCCACACCCGCCCGCCGGGCCCCGTTGCTCCTGACCCTCAGTGCCTACGCGGTGGTCAGCGCCCTGGTGCTGGTGGTGGTCGGAGGGGCCCTGTCCTTCAGGCAGTTCGATACCGAGGCCCAGGGCTTCTACCTGTCGCTGGCGGCACTGGCCGTGATGCTGCTGGTCATCCCGTTGCTGGTGCTGGGCCGGGCTGCGGCGCAGCTATCGGCCCGCAGCCAGGACCGGGCGTTGGCCTCGTTGCGACTGCTGGGGGCCACCGGAGCCCAGGTGCGCGCGATCAGCGTGCTGCAGGCGCTGGCCGCGGCGGTACTCGGGGCGCTGGGCGGGGTGCTGCTCTACTTCCTGCTGGTCCCGCTGGTGGGGTTGGTACGGTTCCAGGGGGCGGCGCTGGGGTCGAGCTTGCTGGTGCCGGTGCCGGTGATCCTGGCGGTGCTGGCCGCCGTGGCGGTGCTGTCGGTGATCAGTTCGCTCACCGGGCTGCGCAAGCTGGTGATCACCCCGCTGGCGGTGCGCAAACGCAGCACCGTGAGCACCCCGAGCTGGATCCGTGTGGTGATCGTGCTGGTGACCCTGGCCGTGCTGTACGCCTTGTTCACCAACCTGGGCATGATCGCCCAGGACCTGGCCGTGATGATCGTGGTGCTGGTCCTGGGAATGGGGCTGGGGCTGGGGATCATGAACCTGGTCGGCCCCTGGCTGGTGGCGATGGTGGGACGCGCGAAACTGCGCAAGGCCGGCGACGCGGCCGCGCTGCTGGGGGCGCGGATGATCCTGGAATCCCCGCAACAGGCCTGGCGCCAGGTATCCGGGGTGGCGATGGCCGCCTTCGTGGCCGTGGTCGGCGGCAGCGGTGCGGCGATGATGCAGTTCGGGGATGACGCGTCCCTGCAGGGATGGGAAGCGCACCTGGCCTCCGATGTGCTCACCGGGGTGCTGCTGACCCTGGCGGTGAGCTTCGCCTGCGTGGCCGTCTCCAGCGCCATCACCCAGGCGGCCGGGACCCTGGATCGGGCGGATTTGTACCACGGGCTGGATAGGCTGGGCATGCCGGAGGCGGTGATGAACCGGGCCCGGGTGAAGTCGGTCATGATCCCGACGCTCACCGCGGCCATCGGCTTCGGGGTGGCCTCGGCGGTACTGGTGTTGCCGCTGGCGGGTCTGGCGATCCTGCTCAAACCCCTCACGGTGCTGGTGGTGCTCGGCGCGGTGGCGGCCGGTCTGCTGGTGGTCCGCCTGGCGATCGCGCTGGCCTCCCCGCGCCGGATGCTGCGCGGCCGGCACGCCGGGGGAATCGCCGTACTGGCCGAATAGCGGTGCGGCGGGCCCGCAGTGAGCCCGATTACAGCCCGGCTGTATTGCGTAATGGCCGACCGTGGGCGTAATGTTGCATCCGGCCCGGGTATGGTTTGCCTAACCAACCCCGGGGTTGGAACTGCCACCTGGAGAAGTTACGGACTCACAATGAAACTCACTCGTCGTCACACCCTCATGGCCGCTGCGGCCGCCACTGCCCTGGCCCTGACCGGTTGTGGATCGGGGTCCACCTCGGGGCCCGATGCCGACGGGGCGATCACCATCGAGCACATCTACGGGGAAACCACCATCGAGCAGGTGCCCGAACGCGTGGCCACGATTTCCTGGGTGAACGCCGATGCGCTGCTGGCGCTGGGGACCGTGCCGGTAGGTATGGATGCCGACGTCTGGGGACAGAATGCCAACAACTCCACCGACTGGAAGGACGCCAGGCTTGCCGAGCTGGGTGCCGAGATCGGCTCGGACAATGCCCCGGCCCAGTTCTCCGTCGCCGACGGCATCGACTTCGAGGCCATCGCCGCATCCGACCCGCAGGTGATCTTCGCCGCATACTCGGGGTTGAAGCAGGACGAGTACGAGAAGCTGAGCAAGATCGCCCCGACCGTCGGACCGCTGGAGGCGAACTACCTCACCAGCTGGCAGCAGAGCACCGAGGCCGCCGGCCAGTTGCTGGGCAAGAGCGATGAGGCCGCGGCGTTGATCGAGGACCTCGAAGGGGAACTGGCGGCACAGGCCGAAGCCCACCCGGTGTTCAAGGACACCACCTTCATCGCCGGGGACCTGTCCCAGCCCAAGACCATCAGCCTGTACGCCGGTGCGGACAACCGTCCCCGTTTCCTTTCCGCGCTGGGCATGACCCAGGCCGAGGTGGTCACCGAGAACACACCCGAGGGCAGCTTCTACTTCGAATGGTCCCCGGAGCGGGCCAGCGAACTGGAATCAGACATCTTCTTCGCCTCGGTGGCCAGCGGGGCGAGCATCGAGGACGCACTGGCATCCAACGCGCTCTTCGGCCAGATCCCCTCGGCATCCACCGGCGGGCTGGTCGCGGTGGCCAGTGACCAGGCGGTACTCTCGGTTTCCGCGGCCTCGCCGTTGTCGCTGTCCTGGGCCATCGAGAACGTGGTGCCGTCGCTGGCCGAGGCCGCGCAGCAGGCCGCAGCCGCCAAGTAGCGGCTAGGCGTTGGACTCCAGGTAGTGCAGTTGCGCTTGAAGCGAGTGGGTCGCCGCGGCGGCCAGACGGGCGTCGATGTCCGGATACACCTGGCCCAGCAGTTCGGCCGGGGCCGCCTGTGCCGCGGTCTTTCCCAGCCGCGCCAGGGCGCCGCGCACCTGTCCGAGGCGCTGTTCACGGTGGGCCAGGTAGTCATCGAGCAGCCGGTGCGATCCCGGATGTTGCGGGCCGTGGCCCGGATGCAACGGCGTATCGGGTACGGCGCGCAACATGCGCAGCGAGGCCAGGTAGTCCGCCAGTGTGCCGTCGGGATGCTCCAGGATGGTGGTCCCGGAGCCCAGCACGGTATCCCCGGTAAACAGGTTCGTGCACGCGCCCTGGCGCAGCAGGCAGACCGAATCGGAGGTATGTCCCGGAGTATGCAGCACCTGCAGGCTGGTACCGGCGGCCTGGATCAGTTCCCCGTCCAGCAGCGGCGCTGCGTCACGGCAGTGTGCGGGCAGCAGCGCGCGCACCGGTGCACCGGTCAACTCGTGGATCCGGTTGATCCCGCCGGTGTGGTCCGCATGCCGGTGGGTGGCCAGCACCAGGCACACCTCGAAGCGGGCCAACGCCTGCAGGTGGTCCTCCAGCTCCGGTCCCGGGTCGATCACGATCACCGGGCTGGTACCGGCCGGTTCGTCGAGGGCCGGGTCGAATACCAGATAGCTGTTGGTGCCCTGCAGGGTCATTTCCGAGGGATTGTTCGCACGCAGCAGGCCCAGTCCGGGACCCAGCCAACGCGGCGAGGCAAGATGTTCCATATGAACGAGTGTAGGAAGCAATGACCGCGACCGAAAGTACACGACGCGCCGAGCGTACCGGGGCGCTGGGCAAACTGGGGCTCTGTGCCGGGTTGCTGGTGCTGTTGTTGTGCGCCGTGCTGGCCTCGCTGCTCTTCGGCGCGCGGACGATTCCGTTCGGCGCCCTGATCGAGGCGTTGACCCAATTCGACGCCGCCAACCCCGAACATGCGGTGGTTCATTCGCGGATTGCACGCACCGTGGGAGCGCTGGTGGTCGGCGCCGCCCTGGGGCTTTCCGGTGCCGGGATGCAGGGGTTGACCCGTAATCCGTTGGCCGATGCCGGCATCCTGGGGCTGAATGCCGGTTCCGCACTGGCCGTGGTGGGCCTGGTGGCCCTGGGCGGGGCGGTCAGCCTGGGATCGATGATGCTGGCCGCGTTCATCGGCGCGGCCGTGGTGATGCTGCTGGTCTACCTGCTGGCCAGCATCGGCCGCGAGGGGGCCACCCCGATCAAGCTGGCGCTGGCCGGGGCGGCGCTGGCCGTGGGGCTGACGGCGATGACCAACGCGGTGATGATGGTCTCGCGCGCCTCGCTGGATGAATTCCGTTTCTGGCAGGTGGGCTCCCTGGCCGCGCGCGGGGTGGACACCTATCTGGCGGCGCTGCCGCTGGTGCTGCTCGGTACGCTGATCGTGCTGCTCACCGCGCGGGTCTCCAACGCCGTGTCGATGGGGGATGACACCGCCACCGCCCTGGGATTCAACCTGGGACGGATGCGGCTGTTCGGCTCGCTGGGCATCGTGCTGCTGGCCGGCAGCGCCACCGCGGTGGCCGGGCCCATCGGGTTCGTCGGGCTGATGATCCCGCATGCGGTGCGGCTGCTGCTGGGCGCGGACTACCGCTGGCTGATGCCCGGCTCGCTGATCGCCGGACCGATCCTGCTGCTGGCCGCCGACGTGGCCGGGCGGGTCATCGCCCCGCCCGGCGAGATCCAGGTCGGGGTGATGTGCGCGGTGCTCGGTGCGCCGCTGTTCATCATCCTGATGCGCCGCGGACTGACCGGGGTGAAACTATGATTCCAGCCAGGACCGCCCAGACCGCTGCCGCCCCGGCAACGCGCCGGCGCCGCCGCCCGGTGGCCCGTTGCGCCGCCTGGCTCGCAGCCGTGCTATTGCTGGCCGCCGCGGCCTACATCTTCGCCGGTCGTGATGCGCTGCCGGCCGGGCAGGTGCTGCAGGTGCTCGGCGGGCAGAGCGTTCCGGGCACCGGTTTCATCCTGCTTGAGGACCGGCTGCCGCGGCTGGTGGTCGGGATCCTGGCCGGGGCCGGGTTCGGCATCTCCGGGTCGCTCTTCCAACGCTGGCTGGGCAACCCGCTGGCAAGTCCCGATGTGATCGGCATCGGCTACGGGGCGGCCACCGCCACGATCGTTGCCATGATCTACCTCGGGCTCACCGGATGGGGGCTGAACCTGGCCGCGTTGGCCGGCGGGCTGGGGGTCGCGGCGCTGATCTACTGGCTGTCGGCCTCCGGCAGCCGCACCGGGCCGCGGCTGATCCTGGCCGGGCTGGCCATCGGCGCCATGCTGCAGGCGGTCATCCAGTTCCTGCTCACCCAGGCGCAGTTGAACACCGCGGCCGACGCGATCCGCTGGCTGACCGGTTCACTGGCCCCGAGCACCTGGGAGAAGGCCTGGGTGCTGCTCATCGCGCTGGGGCTGGTCGGGGCGCTGCTGCCGCTGGTGATCCGGCAGCTGAAACTGCTGGAACTGGGCGAGGACGCGGCCGCCGCGCTGGGCCTGCGCGTGGGCTCGGCACGGATGCTGCTGGTCCTCGTCGCCGTGGCGATGGGCGCCATCCCGGTGGCGGTCACCGGACCACTGGCCTTCGTGGCCTTCCTGGCCGGTCCGATCACCGCGGCGTTGACCCGCGGGGCGATCAACATCGGCCTGGCGGCCCTGACCGGCGCGGTCATCGTCACGGTGGCGAACTTCCTGGCCGCCAACCTGTTCGCGGACCTGTCCTTGCCGGTGGGAGTCATCACCGGAGCATTCGGCGCACCGTTCCTGATCTGGGTCCTGGTGCGTGCCAACTCTAGAGGAAACGGGGGATAACCCATGGCCGAATTGGAGGCCACCGGCCTGACCTTGGCCTATGACAAGGTCACCATCGTCGACGAGCTCTCGCTGCAGATCCCCACCGGGGAAGTGACCATGGTGGTGGGGGCCAACGGCTGCGGCAAATCCACGCTGCTGCGGGCCCTGGCCCGGCTGTTGAAACCCGCCGGTGGGCAGGTGCTGCTGGACGGGTCCGATATCCACACCCGCCCGGCCAAGGAGGTGGCCAAGCTGCTGGGGCTGCTGCCGCAGACCCCCAACGCCCCGGAAGGCATAACGGTGCGCGAACTGGTCAGCCGGGGACGCTACCCGCACCAGGGCTGGTTCAAGCGCTTCTCCGCCGAGGACGAGGCCGCGGTGGCCCGTGCGCTGGCGATGACCCGCACCACCGAGCTGGCCGACCGGCCGGTGGACGAGCTCTCCGGCGGGCAGCGCCAACGTGTCTGGATCGCGATGGCGCTGGCCCAGGAAACCGGGCTGCTGCTGCTGGACGAGCCCACCACCTACCTGGACATCGCCCACCAGCTCGAGGTGCTGGACACCATCGCCGAACTGAACCGCACCCGCGGGATCACCGTGGTCATCGTGCTGCATGATTTGAACCTGGCCGCACGCTACGCCGACCACCTGGTGGCGTTGAAGGACGGCAAGATCCACGCCGCGGGCCACCCCAGTGTGGTGGTCACCGAGCAGATGGTCAAGGAGGTGTTCGGGATGCCCTCGCGGGTGATCCCGGACCCGGTGGCCGGCACCCCGCTGGTGCTGCCGATCGGCAAGCACCGGGTGCTACGCGCCGAAACCCTGCTGGCCGCCAAGGGGATCAAGCGCCGTGAACCGGCGGTGGTGGCCGCCGCGTCGGACACCGCCGGCACCCGGCGCGTCGCCTCCGGCCCGTCGGCGGCGACCGGTCTGGGCGAAGTCCGCGACGAACTGCGCCCGAGCCACGAACACTGCGCGACCCTGGCCTTCCAGACCGAGGTCATCCGCGCCGAGAAGCTCTCCGATTCCTTCCGCCGGATCACCCTCAGCGGACCGGATCTGGAGCATTTCGGAACCAACTCGCATCCCCTGGACCTGCGCATCAAGCTGCTGCTGGCCGCCGGCGCCGCGGACGGGTTGCCCGCCGAACTGGCGACCATGCGACCGCAGGGGCTGACCAGCCCGTCGGACGTCGCCGGCTGGTACCAGCGCTGGTTGCAGATCGACCCGGCGCAGCGCGGGGTCATGCGCACCTACACGGTGCGAGCCTGGCGCGAGGCGGGGCACCGCGACAACCTTTCGGAGGATGCGCCGGAACTGGATGTGGATTTTGTCCTGCACGGGCAGTACGTGGACGGGCACCTGCAGGGTGGGCCGGCCACCGAATTCGGCGCCAACGCCAAGATCGGGGACCGGCTGCTGCTGCTCGGGCCGAACAAGGCGCTGACCGATGCCAGCTACGGCGGCATCGAGTTCCGCCCCGGATCGGCAAGCCGGGTGCTGCTGGTCGGTGATGAAACCGCCGCACCGGCGATCTGCTCGATCCTCGAGGCCCTGCCCTCGACGGTCACCGGCCAGGCCTTCATCGAGGTCCCTGAAGCCGGGGACATCCTGGGTTCCAGCACCGCTTCCGGGGTCTCGCTGCACTGGCTGACCCGGGGCACCGCCGCGCACGGGGAATTGCTGGAAGCCGCAGTGCGCGACGCGGTGGCGATTCCCGCCGCCGGGGTGGTGGAAACCAACACCGACCCGGAGGATATCGACGTGGATTCCACGATCCTGTGGGAAACCGGGCAGAACCCCGCCGGCCCGTTCTACGCCTGGATCGCCGGGGAAGCCTCGGTGGTCAAGAGCCTGCGCCGGTACCTGGTGCGTGATGTGGGCATCGACCGCAAGCAGGTGGCGTTCATGGGCTACTGGCGCCAGGGCAAGAGCGAGAACTGACCCGCACGGTTCGGGCAGTTGCAGTGCCCCGGCGGGCCCGGAGGGTGGGAACCACCTTTCGGGCCCGCCGCCGCATTTAACGGCATCGCCTGCCGGTGGCCGGGTCAGCGGTGGAGATGCTGGTCCTCGTCCTGGACCAGCGAACCGAGGATCCGGCGCAGTTCCTGCTGGTCGTTGGCATCGAGCCGGGAGAAGAAGTCGTTCATCTGCACCCGCCGGTCCTCACGGATCAGGGTGCTCAGCTCACGGCCCCGGTCGGTCAGCGTGATGATCCAGGCGCGGCGGTCGGAGGGATCGGGTGTGCGCTGCACCAGGGCCTTGTCCTGGAGCTGGTCCACCACCTCGGTGGCCGAGCGGGCGGCGATGCGCAGCTGTTCGGCCAACTGCGAATTACGCAGACCCCCTGCCGAGTCCGGGTACTGCGCGGCGGCGCGCGCCAGCAACATCATCGCGCGGGCCTGATGTGGGGTGATCCCGTGCGGGTGCAGGGCCGCCGATGTCTGCTTCCTCACGGCCCGGGAAACCCGGTGGAACAGGGAAGCCAAGTCGGGCTGGGAATTTGCATCAGGCATAGGTCAAGAATAGGCGACTGGAGCCGAAGTTTTCAAGATGCAACCACATAGTGAGGTTACCTCTGTTATTATGGTGTCAGACTTACCGTACTAAGGAGGTGCCCATGAGTGAACCTCATTTCGGGCCACCGCGCGAAGGCCGCCCGCAATCCGGGGCCGATCGCCGGAAGATGCGCCAGGACCGTAACCAGCTCGAAGAGCATCCCGTGTCCCTGCGCAGGATCGGCGCATTGTTCGCGCCGCACCGCGGAACCCTGGTCGTGGTGGTGGCGCTGATTGTCGCTGCCTCGCTGATCGGGTTGATCCAGCCCTTTATCGTCCGCGACCTGATCGACCATGCCATTCCCGAACAGGATGTCGCAGCGCTGCTGGCCGGTGCCGGCGGGCTGGTGGGTATCGCGGTGCTCACCGCGCTGCTCGGGGTCATCCAGACCTGGCGGGCCACGCTGATGGGGCAGCAGGTGATGCATGGGCTACGCACCTCGCTCTTCACGCACCTGCAGCGCCAGTCGCTGGGTTTCTTCACCCGGGCCCGCTCCGGCGAGGTCCAGTCCCGGCTCATTAATGACGTCGGGCAAATGCAATCTGTGGTGACCTCCTCGGCCACCTCGATCGCCTCGAACTTCACCACCGTGGTGGCGACCGCGGCCGCGATGGTGGCGATCTCCTGGCGGCTGAGCCTGATCTCGTTGGTGGTCCTGCCCCCGGCGATCCTGCTCACCCGCCAGGTGGCCAATCTGCGGCGGGCGATCACCTCCCGGCGGCAGGCCGAGATGTCCACGCTGACCTCGCTGATCGAGGAGCGGCTGAGTATTTCGGGGGTGCGTCTGGCCAAGCTGATGGGCACCACCGATGACGATTCGCGGCGGTTCGCCGAGTCCAGTGGGCGGTTGATCGACCTGGAGATGCGCAGCCAGCTGGCCGGGCGGTGGCGGATGGCCACCATGTCGGTGATCTTCTCGGTGGTCCCCGCGGTGCTCTACCTGGCAGCGGGACTGCCGGCAACCTCCGGCGGGATGACCATCGGTACGCTGGTGGCCTTCACCGGGCTGCAGGCCGGGATCTTCCGCCCGGTCATGGGGTTGATGGGGGTCTCGGTGCAATGGGTTTCGGCCCTGGCCCTGTTCAGCCGCGTCTTCGAGTACCTGGATGCGGACGAATCGCTGCCGGTCCCGGATAAGCCGCAACGCCTGGTTCGGGAGAAGGTGCGTGGCGAGGTGAACCTGGAACAGGTGGAATTCCGGTATCCGGGTGCCGAACTGCCCACCTTGCAGGGCATCAACCTGCAATTACCGGCGGGGCGGACCACCGCCGTCGTCGGGGCCACGGGATCGGGCAAATCCACGCTCGGTTCGCTCATTGCCCGGTTGGCTGACCCCGGCGCCGGGTCGGTCACGTTGGACGGATACGACCTGCGGGACCTGGAACCCGGTGACCTGGCTTCGGTTATCGGAGTGGTCTCCCAGGAGAGCTACCTGCTGCATGGCACCGTCCGCCAGAACCTGGAGTGGGCAGCCCCGGGGGCCAGCGAGGAGCGGATCTGGTCCGCACTGCAGGGTGCGCAGATTGCCGAACTGATCAGCTCGCTGCCGCAGGGGCTGGATACCATGGTGGGCCAGCGCGGCCACCGCTTCTCCGGGGGAGAGCAGCAACGGCTGGCCATCGCCCGCACGATGCTGCGTGATCCGAAGGTGTTGGTGCTCGACGAGGCGACCAGCGCGCTGGACACGGTCACCGAGTCGTTGGTGCAAGAGGCGCTGGACCGGCTGTCGAACGGGCGCACCACGCTGCTGATCGCCCACCGGCTGAGCACCATCGCCCGGGCGGAGAATATCGTGGTGCTGGACGCCGGACGGATTGTCGAATCCGGGAGCTTTGACGAGCTGGCCGATGCGGCAGGACCGTTCGCCCGGCTGCTGGAGGGCAGCGACTACGCGCAGCGGGTCAGCAGCTAGGCCCGGTCTCCACCGCCGAGCGTTCCCCCAGCCCGCCAAGGATCCGTTCCAGCGATTTCTCCAGCACCGCGCGTTCCGAAGGGTCCAACTGGTCGAAGAGCGCTTCGCGAATGAAGGTGACATGGCTGGGCGCGGCATCTCGGATGGCCTGCCAGCCGGCACCGGTCAGGCTGATCAGCTGTCCGCGACCATCCTGCGCGTCGGTGCAACGGCTGATCAGGCCCTTGCCTTCCATGCGGCGCAGCAGGTGGGATAGTCTGGAGCGGTCCCACCCCAGTTCGGCGGCCAGGGCCGCGGGACGCAGTGGGCCGTTGCCCGTCTCGGATAGCGTGGCCAGCACCGAATACTCGCCGGACTGCATCGCCGAATCACGGGATAGCTGGCGGTCCATGGCGCTGGGGAACTGCCACAGGAACTCCCGGATGGTCCTCCATAGGCGCTGCTCCTGGTCGTCGAGCCAGCGGGTTTCTTCGCTCACTTCTGTTTCCTCTCCTTGGCCGGAACACCGGATCGCCATAATTTGTTGACGTATCAATTATCTCGTGTAGTGTGGGATTTGGCAAACATGAATGACGCGTCAATCTCAAGGTGGCCCACTGGATGCTGGATTGCGCCGGGCGAGCCGCCCCAGGCTTGATTGGCCCAAGGCTGGTCCAGCTCGCCACCGGGGCCCGGGGCCCTGGCCACGGTCAGCCAGGACGCAAGCGCCGACGACCATGATCGCCGGGCGAAGGGCCCCCACGGTGGTTCCCATCGGGGCCAGGGCCTGGTTTTTTGACCGATTTCACCCCAGCGCCACCGCAACAGGCTAGTCTGTGGCCAAGTACCTTCAGGAGGGCATCATGAACCAGCAGTATTCCACCAAGGGAAGCTACGTCACCGGTGGTGAATTCACCCGGGACACCAACTACATCCAGGACCGGATCCTGGCCGCTGACACGGACCTATCCCAGGCCCATGGGGAGCCCGGCAGTTCCATCGGGCATCCCGATGCCCCGCTGGGCGAAGGGGCGCAGGTATGGCCCGTGGAGGCCGGGCGTTATCGGTTGGTGGCCGCGAGGGCATGCCCCTGGGCGAACCGCACGCTGATCGTACGCCGACTGTTGGGGTTGGAGGACGCGATCTGTGTGGGATTGCCCGGGCCGACCCACGATGCGCGCAGTTGGACCTTTGACCTGGATCCCGAGGGCCGTGACCCGGTGTTGGGCACCGAACGCATCCAGGAGAACTACTTCAAGCGATTTGCCGACTACCCGCGCGGCATCACCGTGCCGGCGATCGTGGATATCCCCACCGGTGCCGTGGTCACCAACGACTACCCGCAAATCACCTGGGACTTCTCCACCCAGTGGAAGGCCTTCCACCGTGAAGGTGCACCGAACCTTGTGCCGGCGGACCAGCTGGAGCAGATGCTGCCGCTGATCAAGCGGATCTTCACCGAGGTCAACAACGGCGTGTACCGTGCCGGCTTCGCCGGAAGCCAGCAGGCCTACGACGACGCCTTCGACCGGCTTTTCACCGCCTTGGACTATCTGGAGGACCGCCTGGCCACCCGGCGCTACCTCATGGGCGACCACATCACCGAGGCCGATGTACGGTTGTTCACCACCCTGGTCCGCTTCGACCCGGTCTACCACGGGCACTTCAAGACCAATCGCAACCGCCTGACGGATATGCCGAATCTCTGGGGCTATGCCCGGGACCTGTTTCAGACCCCGGGGTTCGGCGACACCGTGGACTTCGAGCAGATCAAGGCGCACTACTACGTGGTGCACGAGGATATCAACCCCACCGGGATCATCCCGCGGGGACCACTGCTGGACGGGTGGCTGGAATCCCACGGCCGGCAGGCGCTGGCCGATGGCCCGCAATTCCTGGACGGCACCGCGCCGGATCCGGTACGCCCCGCGGAGCGGGTGCAGGCCGGCCATAACCCGCTGTACCCGGCGGCCTAGATCCGCCACTGCGTCCGGAGCCGTTGGCTGCGACCCCGGTCGCCTGCACTAGGCGGCCAGGGCTTCGGCTTGTGGATACCAGACCCAGTTGCGTCTCCACAGCTGTTCGGGGTCACGATCGCGGGACTGCAATACGTAGGGTACCCCGTTGATCAGCTTGATCCTGAAGTGCCCGGCGTGGAAGGCCATATGGCAGCCCTTGCACAGCAGGCAACCGTTGTCCGTACAGGTCTTCCCGCCCCGGTGCCAGGGTTTGATATGGTTCACCTCGCACCGATGCGCCGGCATCGTGCATCCGGGATTGATGCACCCGCGATCGCGTCCCACCACCGCGCGCGTTTGTGCGGTGGTGAACAGTCTTCGTCGTCGACCGTAATCCAGGATTTCGCCGTCGCCGCCGAGGACCTCGGGAATAATGCCGGCAATCGCCGCCGATTGGCGCAGGGCGGTGGCGCTGATCCGCTGCCCGTGGCTGGTGATTCCGGCCGCGTCCGTGGCCCCACGCAAGGCATCGTAGTCAATGGTGACAATCAGGTCGATCATCGGTGGCAGCACCAACCCGACCGGCTCGGCATCCGCGCACTTCCCGCCCGTTCCGGCTGACTCGTCGGGAGTGCCGACGGGTTGCGGTGCATCGGTGTCTGCCGTGCTCCGCGTCGGCTGTGCGGCTGTGCGCGAGGCTCTCGCCGTGCGTTGGGCCCCGGCATGGCGGCGCAGGATCTCAACCAGGGTGTGCAGCAACTTGCGGGCCTTCACTGAGGCAGGGTCGTTGTATTCGTCCTCCGGCGCCGTCACCGCATCGGCGGGTAGTTCCCCGGCGGAGAAGGAAGTGCCCTGCCGGTTGGCGGCGAGCTTCGGATTGACCAGCCGATCCGCCAGCGTGCTCAGGAATTCGTGGTCGACGGTCGTGCAGGTCAGCTCCCACACATGCCCGCGGGGACCCAGCCCGCGGTAGCGTAGCCCGGCGCACCGCTCATGCACTACCTCGCGTTCAGGCAGGTCCGGTGCACTGAGTTCGTCGGACAACGACTTGAGTTCCGCGGCGACCGCCGACTGGCCCTGGGTGGTGGACTGCGCGACGCGGGATTCGGCCCTTGCCAGCGCCCTGCCACGCAGCTGCAACGAGGAAATCCGGGCCGCGGCCTGCGCGACGACCTCGGGGTTCTGGTCCGGGGAGGCGAACCGCCGGGCCAGGACCTTGAACTGGGCCGGGCGCCCGGCGCTGCCCACCAGTTGCCGGTGGGACTTGACCAGGGCCTTGGCGGAATGGATCCTCAGATCCGCGACCCGGGCGATCAATTCGACTTCCGAACGATAGTGGGACTTGGTCCCGGCCGGTAGCAGCTGGTTGACGGCCAACGGCGCACCAGCGGCAATCTGTCCGGTGTCCTGGGATATGGCATGTTCCAACGCCGTCTGGGACAGCCGGTGGGCCTGGGTCGCGGTGACAGCACCTGATGCACGGATCATCGCATAGTAGGCGGTGCGTCGGGTGGCATCGGTGATCCTGAGGAAAGCCAGGGATTGGGCAGCGGTGAGCTGCTTGTCTTCCAGGGCATCCAGCAACTGGCGGTATTGCGTTTCCAAGGCAGCCAGGGCGCGCAACTGTTCGCCGGTGGGCGCAGTGGCCACGCCGGTGGCGCAGGTCGTGTCGAGGTGGTCCATGGACGCCTCGGGGGTCGGTGATGCCATGGAACGATGATCGCCCAGGAGCGGGCGGTGGTCCCGGCCACTGGCCGATCTGTGGACAACTACCGGCCCCACCCGCGGTGCCCGTCGAAAACCGTCGGCCGGACATGGCAGGATTAAACCCATGACGATCATTGCTGCAGCAGACGGGTCGGCGCTGGGCAACCCCGGGCCGGCCGGGTGGGCCTGGTACATCGACGACGCGACGTGGGCGGCTGGCGGCTGGGACCATGGCACCAACAACATGGGTGAACTGCAGGCGGTGCTCGAACTGTTCAGGGCCACCGAACACGTGCGCGATCAGGAGCTGAGGATCCTGTGCGATTCGCAGTACGCCATCAACTGCGTGAGCAAATGGATGCCCGGCTGGAAGAAGAAGGGCTGGAAAAAGGCCGACGGCAAGCCGGTGCTGAACCAGGACATCCTCAAGCAGCTGGACGAGGCGATCCGGGGCCGGAACTACAGTTTTGAATGGGTTCGCGGCCATGCCGGCCATGAGCTGAACGAAGCGGCCGACGACAAGGCGCGCGCGGCGGCCACCGCGCACCAGCAGGGGCAGCCGGTGGACCGCGGCCCGGGATATGCCAGGGGAGCGTCGGCAACGGAACCTGCCCCGGCAACGGAAGCCGCCGATGAGTCGGAACCGGCCGCCGACCTCGCGGCGCCGGCACAACCGGCCGCCGATGTGGTCCCCACCATCGTGGCCCTGGAACGGGCCGTGCTGGATCCCGGGGTGCGGGCCAGCTTTGGCGAATACGTCGATTTCCTGCACCCGGGATACCAGGAGATTTCCCGGGGTGGGATACTGCTGGACGTGGCCACCGTGCAGCGCCTACTGGACTCGGGCCGGAGCCTGCCCGCCACCGCGCCGCTGCAACTGCTCACCGGTCAGGCGTTGTCCGATACGACGGTGCTGATCGCCTACCGGATGGAGCCCGAGGGGCAGGGACTGCTGTGCTCCTCCTGGTGGCACCTGACCGAGAACGGATGGAAGCTGCGTTTCCGCCAGGAAACCGTGGAGCAGACCAGGTAATGAAAGAGGATCAACAAGCCCCATGCGTGAACTGATCACCGAGGACTTCGCCCCGCTGGCCGCCGATCTTGATAGTCGCGTCGCCGCGCAGCCGGGCTATTCGGCCCAGCTGGCCATCTACCACCGCGGACGGCTGGTGCTCAGCCACACCGCCGGCGACTACCTGGCCGGAGACGCGCTGGCTTGCGTCTACTCGGTCACCAAGGGCCTGGCATCGCTGGTGATCGCGCTGCTGGTGCAGGAGGGCAAACTGGACCCGGAGGCACCGGTGAACCGGTACTGGCCCGAATTCGCCGCCGCCGGCAAGGGAAAGCTCACCGTGGGGGAGCTGCTCAGCCACCAGGGTGGCGTCCTGGGCGTTCCCGGCGGGGTGCCCCAGGACGTTCTGCTGGATTCATCCAAGTACGCCGCGATGCTCGCCGAACTGCCCAGCTACTGGCCGCTGGGCCAGCACATCGTCGGCTACCATTCGCTGAGTATGGGCACGCTGATGGAGGAGCTGGTGCGCCGGGTAACCGGTGAGGAACTCAAGGACCTCTACGAGCGTCGCATCCGCGGTCCACTGGGTGTGGACGCCTACCTCGGCCAGCCCGCCTCGCTGGAAGCCCGCTTCCGCCCAACCCAGGTGGTCAACACGCCCGAACGCTTCCTCGACCCGTTCTCGCTTTCCGGGATGTCGCTGAATTCGCGGGCCGGATTCGACGTCGACCAGGAGCGCACCCACGGGCAGGCCGGGCTGCTGGCCTGGGCCAACAAGCCCTCGGTCCGCGCCGCCGGGCCGGCCAGTCTCGGTGCCGTGGCCGATGCGCAGGCGCTCGCCGGAATCTTCGCCGCCTCCTTCGGCCCGGTACCGGACCTCGGCGCCGAGCGCGGGCTGCTCAGCCCCGAAACCTGGTCGCAGGTCTCCAGGGAACGGGTCTTCGGCATCGACCGGATCAGCGGGCGGCCGCAGTCCTTCGCGCTGGGCTTCGCCAAGGGCACCGCGGGCAACGACTACGGATCGATCTTCGCCTACGGGCATGACGGGGCGAATTCATCGTTGGCCTTCGCCGACCCCGCCTACCACCTGGCCTTCGCCTACCTGCCCTCCGGGCCGGAAGGGGAAGTGGACACCACTACCGGGGTGCTGCTCAGCCAGCACGCCCGCACCATCGTGAAAGGCAGGGCACGAGCCTGATGAAATTCCTGGCACTGGGCGACTCCTTTACCGAAGGGGTGGGCGATAAGGACCCGCTGCGGCCCAACCAGTCCCGCGGCTGGGCCGACCGGGTGGCCGAGGTACTGTGCGCCCGCGGCGACTGGCAGTACGCGAACCTGGCCATCCGCGGCAAGAAGATCAGCCAGGTGATCAACCAGCAGCTGGAACCCGGGCTGGCGCTGGCACCGGAGCTGGTATCCATCTACGCCGGCGGCAACGACATCCTGCGCCCCAAGGTGGACATCAACTCGCTGATGAACGGCTATGCGGGCATGGTGCGACGGTTCACCGAAGCCGGGAGCCGGGTGCTGCTGTTCACCGGGTTCGACACCGCCGAATCACCCCTGTTCTCCAGGACCCGGCCGCGCACCGCGCTGTACAACGAACTGGTGCGCACCATCGCCGATGAGCATGCGGCGATGGTGGCCGACTACTGGCGCTGGCGGGAATTCAGCGACCCCCGGCTCTGGGCCACGGACCGGCTGCATATGAACGAACTCGGCCATACGCTCATGGCCCGCAAGGTCCTGGGGGTGCTGTCCGACAACGGTCTGGTTCCCGGCGACTGGGCCACGGATATCGGACAGCCGGCGCTGCCGCGCTTGCCGGAGAACTCCCGTGGGGAGCGGCTGCGCGAGGACCTTGGCTGGGCGCGGGAATACCTGGCCCCATGGGTCAAGCGCCGGCTGACCGGTACCTCCTCGGGGGACCTGCTGCAACCGAAGTATCCCGACTACGTGCGCCTCGGTGGACCCGGGGCCGGTTCGGGTGCCAGATGACGGGGCCGTGACCCGGGTGTTGTGTCCGGGTGCGGCTTGCGGCTATTGTTAGCAGTGTGTTCCGGGTCAATTCCCGAACCACGCCGCTAACAGATGGCGGGAGAGTCCCTCCCACGCCATGGAAGGGCGCCGAAGGAGCAAATCCTCCCCAGGAAACTCTCAGGCAACCGTACCGCCATCAAGAGGCAACTCTGGAAAGCAACCGGGTTACCGGTTCACCGAAGGTGCAAGTAGTCGCATTCGTGCGCTGGCTACGTAAAACTCTCAGGTTTATGAACAGGGATGGGGAGGGAAATGACCTTTCATTGGCATGCCCCTAGACCGATCCCACGGAGTTTCCCGCACCATGACCATTACGCAGACCTCGTCGTCCACGAGTAGCGAATTCGTTGCCCGCCACATCGGCCCTCGCCCCGGCGATGTCCAGACCATGCTCAGCACGCTGGGGTACTCCAGCCTCGATGAGCTGGTGGATACCGCGGTGCCCGCCGATATCCGCCAGGCCGAACCGCTGGACCTGCCCGGTGCCCTGAGCGAAGCGGAGGCCCTGGCCGCGCTGCGTACCCTGGCTTCGAAGAACGTGCTCAAGACCCAGATGATCGGCCAGGGTTTCTACGACACCCTCACCCCGCCGGTGATCCGCCGCAATATCGTGGAGAACCCCGCCTGGTACACCGCCTACACCCCGTACCAGCCCGAGATCTCCCAGGGTCGGTTGGAAGCGCTGCTGAACTACCAGACCATGGTCATGGACCTGACCGGCCTGGAGATCGCCAACGCCTCGATGCTCGACGAATCCTCGGCCGCCGCCGAGGCCGTGCTGATGATGCGCCGCGCGAACAAGAAGAAGGGCACCGGCAAGACCGTACTGGATGCCAACCTGTTCCCGCAGACCCTGAAGGTCATCCAGGGCCGCGCCGACGCGCTGGGCTTCGAGATCGAGATCGCGGACTTGGCCCAGGGCCTGCCCGAGGGCGAGATCTCCGGCATCGTGCTGCAGCAGCCGGGCAATGACGGCGCCGTCGTGGACCACAAGCAGATCATCGCCGCCGCCAAGGACGCCGGCGCGATGGTCACCATCGTCGCCGACCTGCTGGCACTGACCCTGATCACCTCCCCGGGTGAGCAGGGCGCGGACATCGCGGTGGGCAATACCCAGCGCTTTGGTGTACCGCTGTTCTTCGGCGGCCCGCATGCCGCCTACATGGCCGTGAAGGAAGGGCTGCAGCGTTCGCTGCCGGGACGCCTGGTGGGCGTATCCACCGACGATACCGGCCAGCCGGCCTACCGCCTGGCCCTGCAAACCCGTGAGCAGCACATCCGACGCGAGAAGGCCACCTCCAATATCTGCACCGCCCAGGCGCTGCTGGCCATCTGCGCCTCGATGTACGCGGTCTACCACGGACCGGCCGGGCTGAAGCAGATCGCCACCCGCACCCACAACCACGCCCGGGTACTGGCCAGCTCGCTGAGTGCCGGCGGTTACGCCCTGGCCTCGCAGGCCTTCTTCGACACCGTTGTGGTGACCGTGGAGGATGCCTCCGCGATCGTGGCCAAGGCCGCCGAGGCCGGCATCAACGTGCGCAAGCTCTCCGCGACCCAGGTGGGCATCTCCACCGACGAGACCACCACCAGCGCCCATATCGCCACCCTGGCCCAGGTCTTCGGTGTTGAACTCAGCGCCCCGGACGGCTTCGAGCTGCCCACCGAACTGCTGCGCACCAGCGACTACCTGACCCACCCGATCTTCAACACCATTTCCTCCGAAACCCAGATGATGCGCTACCTGCGCCGTCTTTCGGATCGCGATCTGGCGCTGGACCGCACCATGATCCCGCTGGGCTCGTGCACCATGAAGCTGAACTCCACCGCGGAGATGGAATCCATCACCTGGCCGGAGTTCGCCGGGATCCACCCGTATGTGCCGGCCGAGCAGTCGGTGGGCTGGCGTGAGCTGATCACCGACCTGGAAGGCCGGCTGACCTCGATCACCGGTTACGCCGGGGTCTCGATCCAGCCCAACGCCGGTTCCCAGGGCGAGTACGCGGGCCTGCTGGCAATCAGCGGCTACCACGCCTCCCGCGGCGAGGGACAGCGCAACGTCTGCCTGATCCCGGCGTCCGCGCACGGCACCAATGCCGCCAGCGCGGTGCTGGCCGGCATGAAGGTCGTCGTGGTCAAGACCGCCGCCGATGGCACCATCGACGCGAACGACCTGGATGCGAAGATCGAGGCCAACAAGGACGTGCTCTCGGCCATCATGATCACCTACCCCTCCACACACGGCGTGTACGACGCCGATGTGCGCGAGGTGTGCGACAAGGTCCACGCCGCCGGCGGACAGGTGTACATCGACGGGGCGAATATGAACGCCCTGGTGGGCCTGGCCCAGCCGGGCCAGTTCGGCGGCGACGTGAGCCACCTGAACCTGCACAAGACCTTCTGCATCCCGCACGGCGGTGGCGGACCGGGTGTCGGCCCGATCGGCGTGGGCGAGCACCTGCTGCCGTTCCTGCCGGGTGACGCCTCGGGCACCTACACCGAACGCGATGGCGTGCCGGTCGTGGCCACCGCCTTCGGCTCGGCCGGCGTGTTGCCGATCTCCTGGGCCTACATCGCGATGATGGGCGGCGAAGGGCTGACCAGCGCCACCAAGCACGCGATCCTGGGCGCGAACTACATCGCCACCCGCCTGAACGAGCACTTCCCGATCCTGTTCACCGGTAACAAGAACCTGGTGGCCCACGAGTGCATCCTGGACCTGCGCGAGATCACCGCGAAGACCGGGGTCACCGCGGAGGATGTGGCCAAGCGCCTGATCGACTTCGGTTTCCACGCACCGACCCTGGCCTTCCCGGTGGCCGGCACCCTGATGGTGGAGCCGACCGAGTCCGAGGACCTGGCCGAGATCGAGCGTTTCATCGAGGCGATGATCACCATCCGCCAGGAAATGGAAGAGGTCCTGGCCGGGGTGTACAGCGTGGCCGAATCCCCGCTGCGCCGTGCCCCGCACGCCGCCGCCGCGGTGATCACCAGCGACTGGAACCGCAAGTACTCGGTGGAACAGGCCGTATTCCCGGTGCCGAGCCTGAAGCAGGACAAGTACTTCCCGCCGGTAGGCCGCATCGACGGAGCCGCGGGCGACCGCAACCTGATCTGCTCCTGCCCCGCCCCGGAAGCATTCGAGAACTAGGAATCATGACCGTGACTGATATCAAGCACACCGTGTTGCACGCCAAGCACGAGGAGCTCGGCGCCAACTTCACCGACTTCGGCGGCTGGGACATGCCCCTGCGCTACGGTTCGGAACTGGCCGAGCACAAGGCGGTGCGGTCCACCGCGGGACTGTTCGACCTCTCGCACATGGGCGAGGTCTGGGTGACCGGCCCGGAAGCCGCCAAGGCGCTGAACACCGCGTTGGCGGGTAACCTCGCCGTGGTGAAGCTGGGCAAGGCCAAGTACTCGCTGATCCTGGACGAGGACGGCAAGATCATCGACGACCTGATCGTCTACCGGCTGGAAGAGGAAAAGTACCTGGTGGTACCCAACGCCGGCAACGCGCCGGTGGTGGCCCGTGAACTGGCCGCCCGTGCCGAGGGTTTCGACGCCCAGGTGCACGACGCCTCCGCCGACACCTCGTTGATCGCCGTGCAGGGCCCGAACGCCGAGGCCATCGTCAAGCATTTGGCAGCCGATGAGGCCGCCGCGCAGATCGTGACCGGGATGAAGTACTATTCGGCCGCCTACCTCACCCTGGGCGGGGTGGACACCATCCTGGCCCGCACCGGGTACACCGGCGAGGACGGCTTCGAACTGATCATCGCCAACGCGGATGCCGCGGGCCTGTGGGACAAGATCGTGGCCATCGGCACCGACTTCGAGCTGGTTCCCTGCGGTCTGGCCTCACGCGACTCGCTGCGCCTGGAAGCCGGCATGCCGCTGTACGGCAACGAGCTCTCGCTGGAACGCACCCCATTCGAAGCGAACCTGGGCCCGGTGGTCTCCTTCAAGAAGGAAGAGGACTTCATAGGCCGTTCCGCACTGGAAGAGGTCAAGGCCAACGGCACCGCCCGCAAGCTGGTGGGCCTGAAGGGCCTGGGCAAGCGCGCCGGGCGTGCAGGTTACCCGATCCTGAAGGACGGGGAAGTCATCGGCGAAATCACCTCCGGACTGCCGTCTCCGACCCTGGGCTACCCGGTGGCCCTGGGGTATGTGGATGGTGCACACACCGAGGTCGGTACCGCACTGGATGTCGAGCTGCGAGGTAAGACTCTGCCTTTTGAAGTTGTCGAACTGCCGTTCTACACCCGCTCCAAGTAACGTTAATACCTGGGGGCGCCCGACAGCGCCCACTGCTTCCCTTCAGAGAGGAACCATCATGAGTAAAGTTCTTGCGTCCCTGCGCTACTCGGCCGAGCACGAGTGGCTCGACGATGCCAGCCCGGCCAAGGTCGGTATCACCCAGATTGCCGCCGACGCCCTGGGCGATGTGGTCTACGTGGATCTGCCGGAGGTCGGCGACGCGGTGACCGCAGGCGAAACCTGTGGTGAAGTGGAATCCACCAAGTCGGTTTCCGACCTGTACTCCCCGGTGACCGGCACCATCGTCGAGGTCAACGCCGAAGCCATCGACAACCCGGCGATCCTCAACGAGGATCCCTATGGTGCAGGCTGGTTGTTCACCGTCGAGGTGACTGAGGAAGGCCCACTGCTGTCGGCCGCCGACTACGCCAGCACCAACGGCGGGAGCGTCGAGTAAATGACGAATTCAGTATTCCAGTCCCTAGCCCCGGAATCCCTAACCCAGGATCTTGGTTCCCTTGATCCGGAGGTCGCGCAGCGTATTGATGCTGAGTTGGCCCGTCAGCAGCGTGGTCTGGAAATGATCGCGTCGGAGAACCATACGGCGCAGGCGGTGATGCAGGCGCAGGGGTC
>NZ_JAPCHW010000020.1 GCF_026107515.2 Glutamicibacter sp. MNS18
ATGTCTGAGGCGTTTTCCATGCTCTGTTCGGCCTGGTCTTTCTGGATGGTCATATCGTGTTTTCCTAGTCTCTTTCTATCAATTGACTAGGGGTCTTACACAATCCATCTGACAGGCTCAAGAAGCGCTCAGCGATTTCATCCGCCGTTCAGCCCTCCCACAATCGGACCCGGACATCGCCACTAAGGGTATCCTCTCCGATTTGGACTGACCTTCCCGCATCCAGCTACACCGAAGAATAATGCCACTTCGATTACTTGTTCCTTTCCTCGGACCTCGGTTTCCCTGGCATACTGCATTGCCGATAAGTTTCGAAAGATACTCCCGGTCAGACGCAACCGGTGCGCGCGTAATCACAGTTGATTACACCAGTGACTGGCAAGGTCTGCTTGTACGGCGCCCGTCCGTCTCCATTGATTATGTCGCCCCATTCCCGACTTGTCTTTCTGGAGCTTTCTGATGGAACCGATGTTCAACCAAAGCCGCTTGAAGTTCTGGATTCGAGGACACGGTGACACGCCCTTACTGACCTGGCATTGGAGATCGATCCTTATGTTCAACCACGTCTTTTTCGATGTCCACGCCGATGCAGTTCTGGGTTTGCCCGCAAGTACTAGACACGTGTTCTGCATCACGCAACCAGCGTGAGTACCCCTTCCTCCTGGACGACCAGCCGCCCAGCAGCCCTTCGAGCCTGTTCGAACTCGACCGGTGGCACCATACCGATCCTGGTATACAGCCGCCGCCGATAGTAGAAACCCTCGATCCAGCAAGCGACCGCTTGCTTCGCCTCAGCCCTGGTACCCCAGACCCTGCGGTCATAGTACTCACCCACCCGGGGATCCGTCCTCCGTGACCGTATCCCCGGTCGTATTCGCCAAGTCACCTGCCCCAACGATCAAGGGCACCACCCAGGTGGGCAATAAATTGACAGCTCCCACCGGAAACTGGTCTCCCAAAGCCAAATTCACCTCCCAGTGGTACCGCGGGAACACCAAGATCAAGGGTGCCACCAAGTCGACATACACTCCTGTCGAAGCGGACCTGAACAAGTCGCTCAAGGTACGGATCGTCGGCTCGGCCAGCGGGTACAAGAATGTGACCCGAGATTCCAAGGCCCGCAAGATCGCGGTGGGTAAGATAGTCCCCCGGTAGCAAGTTGACCATTTCGGGTACTACCCGTGCAGGGAACACGATCTCGGCACCGGTCAAGCTACCTGCGGGGACCAAGGCCAGTTACCAGTGGTACAAGAACGGCACAAAGGTCAAGAAGGCGACCAAGAAGAGTTACACGCTGACGACCAAGGACATTGGTGCCAAGTACCAAGTGCGGATGACCGTCACCGGAACCGGTTACAAGAAGCTGTCGTTGTCCTCACACACCGTCAAGATCTCCCGGCCGACATTCGCCGTCAAGAAGAACCCGTCGATTTCAAGTACCCCTACGGTCGGCAAAACGCTTAAGGTCAAGGCCGAAACCTATTCACCGAAGCCGACGTCCTATTCATACCAGTGGCTTCGCAATGGCAAATCCATCAAGGGTGCCACCAAATCCAGCTACAAACTGGCGAACGCCGATTCCGGCAAGTCGATCAGCGTCAAGGTCACCGCCAAGAAGAATGGCTACGACAACAAGAACGCCACCACCAAGGCAGTGAGCGTAGGCAAGGTTCTCAAGACCGTCATCAAAGGCAATGGGACCTATCGCGTCGGAAAGGACCTCAAGCCAGGACAATACAAGGCGAACGGATCCGGAAATTCCTGCTACTGGGAGCGGCTGAATGGATTTGGCGGTTCCCTATCGAATGTCAATGCCAACCATTTCGGCAGCTCGAATGTCTATGTTCATGTCCTGGCCAGCGACGCCGGGTTCAAGACCAGTGGCTGCGGCGCCTGGAAGGAAGTTCCAGCCAAGGGAGCCAACGCCACCAAGATCACCAAGGACGGCAACTACCGTGTAGGAATCGACATCAAGCCCGGCCTCCACAAGGGCAAGTCCTCCGATACCTGTTATTGGGAGACCCTGAGGGATTTTGACGGTGGGCTTGGAAGCATCATCGACAACGATTTCTTCTTCACCGGAACCTTCTATGTTGATATTCCAGCCAATGCAAAGGGCTTCGGTAAAAGCGGCTGCGGGACACAAACCCGCGCGGGCTAACCGTGTTTGCACCGGCGTGATCCCGGGCCGTCGGAACCATAAGCCTATGTGTCCGCGAAGATGGCCGCGGTAGCTTCCCCGATGATCGGGGAAGCTGCAGCGGCCATCTCCTTGCGACCCGAAGCGGGGTCACCACCACGCGCGTTGACCCCGGCGTTGCCCCCAGCGGGGCAGAAGCCAGGACTCCGCCGGGAATCAGTAGAATTCGTGTCGACCCAGGTCAGGGCGATCCTCTCTCCAAGGATCGGTTCAACTCGCCCGGAGTGACTGGACGCACCACGCACAAGCCTGGTGGAAATGAACAGCAGGCGGCAGTGCGGTACCGCCTGCACGGAGGAATCCACCAATTGGCCCGGACATTCTCCGGTCAGAAGCAAGACCGCACCTGCACCGCTGAACCATGACGCGAACCGCGGGCTCCCCAAGACCATCCGTGACATATACAGCGCAGTGTCTTAGCCGGCCTCTCAACCGGCACTGGTGCTGGAGCCGAACAGTCGACCAGCTGCTGTTCACCCACCATTCCGGGATCATGGGGAGCTGGTCTTCACGCGT
The DNA here is from genome assembly GCF_026107515.2 of Glutamicibacter sp. MNS18. GTDB lineage: Bacteria > Actinomycetota > Actinomycetes > Actinomycetales > Micrococcaceae > Glutamicibacter. The sequence continues at coordinate 2,717 of NZ_JAPCHW010000020.1, forward strand.
TATAGTTGCCACCGATACTAGCGGGAATAATTGACACCTCAACTTGTTATAACATGCGTACGCATATAAATTGGTGGCAGCGCAGCTATGCGGCACCCCGGCAAACCAACAGGAGAACCCATGCAGTTCGGAGTCTTTTCCGTCAGCGACATCACCCGTGACCCCACCACCGGCCAGGTGCCCACCGAAAAGGAACGCATCGACGCGATAGTGGCCATCGCCAAGAAGGTCGAAGAGATCGGGATGGATGTCTTCGCCATCGGCGAGCACCACAACCGACCGTTCTTCTCTTCCTCCCCCACCACCACGCTGGCCTACATTGCCGCACAAACCGAGAAGATCATCCTCTCCACGGCCACCACGTTGATCACCACCAACGACCCGGTGAAGATCGCCGAGGACTTCGCCATGCTCCAGCACCTGTCCAATGGTCGCGTGGACTTGGTCCTGGGACGCGGCAACACCGCACCGGTCTACCCATGGTTTGGCAAGAACATGCAGGACTCGGTCAACCTGACCATAGAGAACTACAACCTGCTGCGCCAGCTCTGGGACCAAGACGTGGTGAACTGGGAAGGACGCTACCGCACCCCGCTGCAGAACTTCACCTCCACTCCGCGCCCGCTGGATGACGTGGCGCCCTTCGTATGGCACGGCTCGATCCGCACCCCGCAGGTCGCCGAAATCGCCGCCTACTACGGTGACGGCTTCTTCGCCAACAACATCTTCTGGCCCAAGGAGCACTACCAGCAACTGATCGGCCTCTACCGCGAACGCTACGAGCACTACGGGCATGGCCGGGCCGACCAGGCGATCGTGGGCTTGGGCGGACAGTTCTACATGGCCAAGACCACCCAGCAGGCCAAGAATGAATTCCGCCCGTACTTCGACAACGCCCCGGTCTACGGCCACGGCCCGTCCCTGGAGGACTTCTCCAGCCAAACCCCGCTGACCGTCGGTTCGCCGCAGGAAGTCCTGGAGAAGACCCTGACCTTCCAGGAATTCTTCGGTTCATACCAGCGCCAGCTGTTCCTGATCGACCATGCGGGCCTCCCGTTGAAAACCGTTCTGAACCAGCTGGATATGTTCGGCGAATATGTTCTGCCCGAGCTGAAAAAGGAGATGGCCAGCCGCGCCCCGGCGGACCTGACCCCGGCTCCCACACATGCCGGCCGCGTCGAGGCAAAAAACGCTAAGATAAGCGGGTAGGACCGATCCAAGGAGCGCTGTGCCACACACCGAGCAAGCCCAGGCACCGGCGGCGGCAAAGAACACCATCGAGGCCTGGGAAGCGTTATTCCGCGCCCAGGTCTCGGTGATGCGCCACCTGACTGCCATGCCGGAGTTCAACCGTCTTTCGCTACGCGAGTATGACGTGCTGTTCAATCTGCGCAATTGCCCCGACGGCAAGAGCCGGCTGGTCGATTTGAACAAGCACTTGTTGATCTCCCAACCATCGTTGAGCCGGATGGTCGCGAGGCTTGAGGAGCGCGGATTGGTTTCACGGATCACCGACCCCTCGGATCAACGCGCCATGATCCTGTCGTTGACCGACAAGGGCTTGGGAGTTCAACGTGACATCGGTCGTGAGCACGTACGCCACCTGCATGCGCTTCTTGGCACAGCCCTCACCGAGGAGGAATTCGATCAATTGCAGTTTTTGTGTTCCAAGCTCCGCGCAGCGATCGACTGAAATTCGCCAGGAATTGTACCCTACAACCCTGCGGTTGCCCAGCAGAGCCGCGGAGGCCTACTTGTAGAATCCGTTCCGCAGGTTGATTCCGTATTCCAGCCAGGCTTTCATCGCGGCGAGCATACCGGTCCACCCCTCGCAGTTGCCAAAGGCCGCCGTGGCGCCCGGGCCAGTGGGCTTCCATGCCGATTCGGTGATGCTCACCTTGGTGCGGGTGCCAGCATCCACGGATTCAAAGTCAAAGACCACTTGGTTGAACCCGTTCTCGGCGATTACGCGGTTGCCATCCCAGCTGAGTTCGATCCGGTGGGGTTTATCCGCCTCGATGACCCTCACTGGGAAGGCCCCGGGGAAATCATGGAAATCCCAACTGACTTCCTTTCCGGTTTCCACCCGGCCTTTGGCCCCACCGGTGGTGAAATTGCTCGACAGCTGTTTCGGATCGGCCACGGCCTCATACACCTGCTCGATGGGTTTGGAGATGTGGCACGTGACGGTAAATGACAATTGACTCAACGGTTTTTCGGTGTCCATACGTCATTCCTACAACCCGCCTTCTATCCTGGCAAGGGTTCCGTGTGTTCTTCCCGGAACTGGTGGCCGCAGGACGCGGTTGCTGTTAGTGTGAACGCAGCCGCACTCCCGGGAAGGGGTCCCCATGAGCAAGGTAGTCTGCGATGTCACGGTCTCACTGGATGGGTTTGTGGCCGGTCCCGCGCAATCCCGGGAACACCCCTTGGGTATCGGTGCCGAGAAGTTGCACCGCTGGCAGTTCGAGGCGGCCGAGGAAAACTGGCAAGAACGTACGGCCATCACCGAGGCCGGGGCCTTCATCATGGGACGGAATATGTTCGGCCCGGGACGAGGTGCCTGGGATGAGGAGTGGACCGGCTGGTGGGGTTCCACTCCCCCGTACCATGCTCCTGTCTTTGTCCTGACGCACCATGAGCGTGAATCCATCGAGATGGATGGCGGAACCACCTTCCATTTCATCACCGGAGGGATCCACGCAGCCCTTGAGGCCGCAAAGGACGCCGCGGACGGTCATAATGTGGCCATCGCCGGCGGTGCGGCCACCATCAACCAGTTCCTCAACGCCGGACTGCTACAGGAACTGCGGCTGCATACCGCTCCCATCCTGCTGGGTTCAGGCGAGCGGCTCTTCGATGGGGTATCCGGAATCGACTTCACCCCGGTCCGGGGACGCACCACCGATTTGGTCACCCACACGGTCTTCCGCGTAAACACATCCGAAGAGCACTGACCGGCCACCGCCGGAATAGTTTGTCTCTGCCTAACGCCTGCGCTGTTGTCTGGCTGCGACCTGGGCTGCGACCTGGTTAATGATCCTTGCCACCACTTCCCCCTGGGTGGGGGTCAGTTCATGCGGTCCCCGGGTTCGCTTGAGCCTGACCAGTTTGCGGTTGGCCAGACGCACCCGGGTGGTATTGCGCCGGATAATGAAGAAGTCCAGGATTCCGTTGACAAAGAGCGCCGGGATCTTCAGTTGCACCGCCTGCTGGTAGGACTCATATTGCATGATCGAGTATTGCAGGCTCTTGCGATAGGCAGGCCAGGTTTCCTCGGTGATTTCCATGCCCTTCACGAAGGGCACGTACTCCTCGGCCAGTTCACCACCGGCTTGGATGGGTTCCGGTGAGCGGGAGACCAGTTCGAAGAGAGAGAAGTACAATCCCTCGGCCCGGAGCAGGGATCGTGTCCGGCCACCGCGTGGTTCCCGGCGGTACAGTGGCGCGCCGAGGAGCACCAGCCGGTCCACCAGTTCGGGGTGCCGGGTGGCGAGGTCCAAGGCCACATTGCTTCCCATGGAATGCCCGGCAACCACGGCCTTGGTGATGCCCAGTTCGTTCAGGGTGGCGGCCACCGCCGAGGAATGGTCCTTCAATGTGTAGTCGACATCCGGTTTCGGGGCATCCCCGAATCCGAGCAGATCCACGGCGATGACCCGGGCATTGGAGTAATCGAGGTGCTCCAGGACGAACTCCCAGCTACTGTGGTTGTTTCCCAATCCGTGCAGCAGTACCACCGGGGTACCTTCGCCGCGGTCGACCTTCACTGGCAACAAGTTGTTCGTCATGATGAGGCTAGGATAACAAAACTCCTGACCAGTCGGTGATTCAACGCTCAGGGTTGACCCCGCTGAATCCGGCTCCGTCTTCCACAAGCACGAAGGTAGTGTCACTTTCCGGCTGCCGGGTGTAGTCCTTCGGGTGGTGTTTCAGCAGCCGAACGGTGCAGCGTAACGGTAGGGTCCGACCGGCAGTTTATCGGCATCCAGCACCTTGACCATGAAGTGGTCCCCCCATTCCGGATCTGATGGCAGGATTCCATGGGATACCGCCGGTTCGTAACCGAATCTGCGGTAGTAGTCGATGTGGCCGAGCAAAACGATACCGGGCAGCCCGCGCTCCTTGGCACGATCATGGATGGCCTGCATCAGGATGGAACCCACTCCTCGTTGCTGGTACTCGGGGGCCACAGCCAGCGGGCCGAGGCCCAGCAGCGGATAATTCCCGCCAACACTTCCCCAGCTGGCGATCACGTGCCCTATGACGGCTTCCTCATCCAGGGCAATCATCGAGAAGTCCGGGTCGTACTGAGGGCAATCAAACAGGTTCTGCAGAAGTCCGACCTCTACCGGTTCAATCGTCTGGTCTCCCGAGGCGAAGGCGGCATGGGCCACGGCGTAAACCCCAGCCCTGTCATCAAATACTTCCTGCCGAACATGCATGCTCGCTAACCTACCAAACTCAGTTGGAATCACCGAAAACCACGGCCTCTCCGGATGACCTAAAAATAATCGTTGACATGGGATTCCAAGAACTTGCTGAACACATCACGTCACATGACGAACCACGCGTCACCACGTACCCGGGCACGCTGCTTCGCGGCTTCGCCATATCCACGTCGCCCGGATCGCAACCGCGGTTCCGACCGCCAGAATCCACCACAGCACTGCAAGGCTGGGACGAATCTGACTCCAGTCCGCGATAACATTGCATCGTCGGGCAACCACTACGGTGGAAACCTTCTCCGACCCCGGTTACGCGGCACCACCCGGAGTTTTCATCTTGTCAACCTCGAATAGACACGGTGCACTCCCAGACCGAACTGTACCCAACAATACGGGTCCGTGGCATATGCAACGACAGGTCCAATCGAAAGGAACCCCCTTGAAGAAGCCCGGTAACGATGTCCTTGTCTGGTTTTGGATTGCCGTGGCCCTCCCCGTGGTGGCCGCAATCATTCAGACCATCGAGAACCAACGGATCTTCGAAGGTGACGTGGCCAGGAACATCCTCAATCTCACGCCGCTCCTCACCGTTGCGGTGGGGCTGTACCTGCTCGCAGGGATCTTCTGGATTGTCGTCATCCACAAAGCCCTCTCCATGCTCCGGTATCTCGTGCATTCGCGCTGAGGACGTTACCTCGCCACAGGCCCTGTGGCTCATGACCTGGCAGGCACTGCCTCGTTTCGCCCGCACAGGTGGCCCTTGCACTCATCTGCCGGGCTCGCAGTAATTGAGTCCCATACAGGACATCCGCAGGCAGGGATGAGCGCGTGAATGTCGGCCATGGTTGAACGGCATGAACAAGAAGTCGTCTTTTTGATCAATGGCCGGTGACTTGGTCCCCAGCCGGAAACCGTGGCCCCGATTCCATGGATCGGGCCAAGGGTTTCAGAGTCACAAGCAGTGAACTAGATTCCCGCCGGAACCAGTTCCCTGTTGGAGGCATCGGCCAGTTTGCGGTGTGGATGCGCTGGGTAGACACCCAGCATGGTGACTTCCGAAGTGAAGAAGGACAGTTCTTCCAGCGCCAAGCGCACCGGCTCGTCCTGCGGATGGCCTTCGATATCCACCATGAACTGGGTCGCGGCGAAGCCCGCACCCACCATGTAGCTTTCCAGCCGCACCATGTTGACCCCATTGGTGGCAAACCCGCCCAGGGCTTTGTAGAGCGCGCTGGGAATGTTGTTTACCCGGAAGATCAGGCTGGTCATGACATCCCCCGACAGTTCCTCGCGGTCCGGGAAGGCCCGCTGGCCAGCCAGCACCACGAAGCGGGTGGTATTGCTCTGGTCATCTTCCACCCCGCGGGCCAGGGCCTGCAGGCCGTAGAGCTCGGCGGCCCCTGGAGGTGCGAAGGACAGTTTGGTGGGGTCGTTCCATTCCTTGATTTCACGGGCGGATCCTGCCGTATCACCGGTCACCACCGGAATCAGCCCTAGCTTAGTGGTGATCCCACGGCACTGCCCCAGTGCGTGGACATGGCTGTAGACTTCCCGGGCGTCTTCCAGTATGGCTCCCGGGATGCCTAGCAAGTCGAAGCGGATACGTAGGAAATGCTCGTCAATGATCTGCAGATCGGATTGCGGCAGCAGGGTGTGGATGTCGGCCACTCGACCGGCCAACGAGTTCTCGATGGGGATCATTGCCAGCTCGGCTTCGCCGCTAGCCACCAGTGCCAGGGCATCCTCAAATCGCGCACAGGGCACCGACTCCATATGTGGGTACTTCTCGGTGCAGGCGATATTCGAGTTGGACCCCGGCTCGCCCTGGTATGCAATTTTCTGGCTCATGTTCTCAATCCACAGGCAAAATTTGAACCACGAGTCGCTGCCCCGGCGGTACCGGACCAGTCCCCTACCAGCGGGGATCTACTCATGGGAACGAAGTGCACGCGAGAGCGTACCGGACTATCCTAGCGAAACCGCCTGCCGTCCCCGAAAGCATTAAGCCGGAACTTAACCTAGGAAAGCAGCGAGCGGATCACGGCGATCACCGCCGAGGCCACCTGACTGATCTCGTTTTCCTTCATGGACCGGGTGAATGATAGCCTCACGGCGGTATGGGCGAGCTCGGCTTCGTAGCCCATGGCGGTCAATACCGGTGAGGGATCCGTGGATCCCGCTGCACAGGCCGATCCCGAGGAACACAGCACCCCTCGACGTTCCAATTCGATCAGGACTGTTTCCCCGGCGGTGCGCGGGAAAACGAAGGACACAATGCCGCCTACCCGCTGCTCGGGATGCCCGGTCAGCTGCACCGCATCGGGGAATTGCTTGTCCAGTTCACCGGTGATCCGTTCGATCAGGTAGCTGGCGTAGGCATCCCCTGCCCCGGCTTCCCGTTGCTCACGAACCAGCTGCAGGGCGCGGGCGATGCCCACAGCCCCGGCCGGGTTTTCGGTGCCCGAGCGTATCCCGCGTTGTTGCCCGCCGCCGTGCAGCAGCGGAACGATCTCGGATGTGGCGCTGTAGTACAGCGCGCCGGTGCCTTTCAGGGCCCCGATCTTGTGCCCTGAAACGCTCAGCGCGTCCACCTGCGTGGACAGGTCCTTCAGGTCCAGCCATCCCGCGGCCTGCACCGCGTCGGTGTGCATGAACGCCCCGGCGGCCTTGGCCAGCTTGACGACTTCGGCCACCGGCTGGATGGTACCGACCTCGTTGTTCACCGCCATGACCGAGACCACCGCGGTGTCCTGATTGATCAATTCTGCCGCACGTTCCAGGTCCAGCAGTCCGTGGTGGTCCACAGGGATCAGCTGGTGGGTGAACCCGTGGTAGGTGACCAGGTACTGTGCCGCTTCAAGCACCGCCGGGTGCTCGATCGCGCTGGTGACGATCGTCCTACCCCGCGGGTTGGCCAGTGCCGCCCCGATGATCGCCAGGTTGTCCGATTCGGTGCCCCCGGAGGTGAAGTAGATTTCATGCTCCGCCACCCCCAGTTCATCCGCCACGGTCTGCCGCGCCCAGTCCACCGCGCGTTCGGCATTGCGGCCCAGTTCATGGCGGGAGGCGGGGTTGCCGAAGTCGTGGGTCAGCAGCGGGGATATGGTATCCAGCACTGCCTGCTGGGCGGGGGCCGTGGCGGCGGCGTCCATGTAGATCATTCGATGACCACATCCAGTCCCAGGTCGATTGCGGCCACCGAGTGGGTGATCGCACCGGAGGAGATGATATCCACCCCGGTTTCGGCGATCTCGGCCACCGTATGCGCAGAGACATTGCCGCTGGCCTCCACGATGGCCCGCCCGTCAATGAGCTTCAAGGCGGCTGGGATATCAGAGGGGTTGAAATTATCCAGCATGATCACATCCACCCCGGCGTCCAGAACCGCAGGGATTTGCGAGATGTCATCAACTTCCACCTCCATGGCCGTGGTGTGTCCCAGCCGGGCCCGGACGGATTTCAACGCCGTGGTCAGCTCCTCCCCCTGGCCCACCAGCGCCAGGTGGTTGTCCTTGGCCATGAATGCGTCGGAGAGGTTGTCCCGGTGGTTCACTCCCCCGCCGCAGCGTACCGCATAGCGTTCCAGGGCCCGCAGTCCCGGGGTGGTCTTGCGGGTATCGGCGATCCTGGCGTTGGTGTGCGCCACCCGCTCCACCAGAACGGCGGTGGCGGTGGCAATGGCGCTCATCCGTTGCAGCAGGTTCAGTCCCACCCGTTCGGCGGTCAGCACGCTGGCCGCCGGCCCGGTCACGGTGATCAGTCTTTGACCCACCCCGAAGCGTTCCCCGTCGGAGAGCAGCGGGGTCACCTCGATGGCCCCGTCCACCTGCTTCATGACCCGTTCGAAGACCGCGGCCCCGGAGAGCACCCCGGGTTGCCGGGCCACCACGGCCGCGGTGGCCCGGGCGTCCGGGGGCAGGATAGTGCCTGCGGTGATATCCCCGCGCGGGCAGTCCTCGGCGAGCGCGATGGCCACGATCGAATCGATCACGGAGGCCGGTACTGCTTGGATGTGGTTCATCAGGCGTAGATTTCCTTGGCTTCTTCAGTGTGGTGGTTCTGTTCGCTGGCGGCCAGCCGCCACAGGGTGCGTGGTGCGGTGCGGGCCTCGGGGTGATCCGTCCGGTGGTGGGCACCGAGGCTGTGGGTGCGGTGCAGTGCGGCGTGGGCGATCATCCGGGCCAGTAGCAGCAGGTTCTCCAGCTCTACCTGGCCGCGGGTTTCGGAGGCCACCGGGCTGGAGTCCTGCAGCCGGGTGATGGTTTCGCGTAGTTTCTCGCCAGTGCGGTGGACCGCCAGGGTTTCGGTGGCCAGGTGTTGCAGGTCGGCCAGTCCTAGTGGACCGTTGGGTTGGGCTGCCGGCAACTCCGTGACCGGGTCCCCTGCTGTATGCGCTGTGGCTTCCGGTGCATCGTAGAGCATGGCGGTGACCGCGCGGCGGGCAAAGACCATGGCGTCCAGCAGGGAGTTGCTGGCCAGCCGGTTGGCGCCGTGCACCAGCGAGTTGGCGCATTCCCCGGCCGCGTAGAGTCCGGGCACGGTGGTGCGCCCATCCAGGTCGGTGAGGATTCCACCCATCAGGTAATGCTGGGCCGGTTTCACCGGCACCGGATCAGTGGCCAAATCCAGTCCGCAGGTGGCCAGGCGGCCGGTGATGGAGGGGAAGCGTCGGGCCAGGAATCCGTTGCCGTGCTCGGTTTCCAGGTGCCGGGCATCCAGGTACACCTGCTGCCCGGCCAGGTTCCGGGCGTGGATGGCGCGGGCGATCACGTCGCGTGGGGCCAGTTCGGCCCGTTCGTCGATTCCGGGCATGAAGCGTTGCCCCGCGTCATTGACGAGCCAGGCCCCTTCACCGCGCACGGCTTCGCTGATCATTCCGGCCCCCGGGTGCACCACGGTGTCCACCATGGTGGGGTGGAATTGCACGAATTCCATATCCGCGATCACCGCTCCGGCCCGGGCGGCCAGTGCGATCCCGTCCCCGGTGGCACCGGCCGGGTTGGTGCTGGTCTGGTAGAGGGATCCGATCCCGCCGGTGGCCAGCAGCACCGTGTGCGCTTCCATGACATGGTTCCGCCCGGCGCGCAGGTAGGCCACGGCGCTGATCCGACCCTCCCGGCTGCGCAGCCCGGTCACCAGGGCGTGGTCAATGATCTCCAGTGCCCCGGCACGGTGCTGCCGGTGGCAGGCGGCGGCCAACGCCAGGATCAGTCCGGCCCCGGTGGCGTCCCCGTCAATGTGCAGGATCCGGTGGGCGCTGTGGGCCGCTTCCAAACCCAGCTGGTAGTCGTCCCGAGCGTCCCGGTCGAAGTGCACGCCCAGGCGTTCAAGCCTGGTGACCAGTTCCGGGGCGTCCTGGCAGAGCGTGGCGACCGCGGCCGGGCTGCAGTGCCCGGCCCCGGCGGCCAGGGTGTCCGCGACATGGGCCTGCACCGAATCCCCACGGGCCACCCCCAGCGGGGTCAGCGCGCTGATCCCTCCCTGGGCGTAGCCGGTGTTCCCGGCACCCAGCGCGTCCTTGGTGACCAGCACCGGGTGCGCGCCACGGGCGGCGGCCTCCAGGGCGGCCAGTATCCCGGCGGCCCCGGATCCGATGATAAGCAGTGTCCCGCTCATGGCCGGGCAGCCAGCATCCGCTCCAGGGCGATCTTTGCATCCCCCTGGTCCGCTTCGGGAACCTCGATCCGGTTCACGATCCGCCCTTCCACCAGTTCCTCCAGCACCCAGGCCAGATAACCGGGGTGGATGCGGTACATGGTGGAGCACGGGCAGATCACCGGGTCCAGGCAGAAGATGGTGTGCTCCGGGTACTGTGCGGCCAGCCGGTTGACCATGTTGATCTCGGTGCCAATGGCGAAGGTGGTCGGTTCGGTGGCGTTGGCGATCGCCTTCTGGATGTAGTCGGTGCTGCCTGCCTCATCCGCGGCGTCCACCACCTCCATGGGGCATTCGGGGTGCACGATCACCCGCACACCCGGGTACTCGGCGCGCGCCTTGTCGATCTGCGCGGTGTTGAAGCGCTTGTGCACCGAGCAGAAGCCGTGCCACAGGATCACCCGGGCATCCTTCATGGTCGCCTCGTCGTTGCCGCCCAGCGCCTTGCGCGGGGTCCACATGGGCATCTGCTCCAACGGCACCCCCATGGCCTTGGCGGTATTGCGGCCCAGGTGCTGGTCGGGGAAGAACAGCACCCGGCGTCCGCGTTCGAACGCCCACTCCAGCACGGTCTTGGCATTCGAGGAGGTGCACACCAGCCCGCCGTTGCGTCCCACGAAGGCCTTCAGCGCGGCCGAGCAGTTCATGTAGGTCACCGGGATGACCGCAGCCCGCCCGTCATCCTCCTCGTCCTTGTACAGCTCCATCAGCTCGTCCCAGCACTGCTGCACGGATGGGGTATCGGCCATATCGGCCATCGAGCAGCCGGCCGACAGGTTCGGCAGGATCACCGCCTGCTCATCGGTGGAGAGCACATCGGCGGTCTCGGCCATGAAGTGCACGCCGCAGAACACAATGTACTTGGCCTTGTCCTTGGTCAGCGCGGCATTGGCCAGCTGGAAGGAGTCGCCCACGAAGTCGGCGTACTTTACCACCTCGTCACGCTGGTAGAAATGCCCCAGCAACACCACATCATCGCCCAGGGTCGCCTTGGCCGCACGGATGCGCTCATCAAGCTCTTCATCGCTGGCTTCCAGGTACTGTTCGGGCAGCTTTTGCTGCTTCGGGTAGTCCGCCGGGATGACATCATCCTGCGAGGCACCCGGGCCATAGCCTGCCGGGGTGTCCCAGGGGTTGGAGGACAGCGACGAGGAACAGGTGGATCCAGGGGCCTTGAGGGTCAGCCGGGTGATGGTCGAGGAAAGGGTCTGGGTGCTCATAGCGTGGTGTCAACTTCCAATGGGTCGTGGCTGGTCCCCGTGTAGCGGTACAGCCTGGGTGGTCGGTGCTGGCCTCCGGCCAGGTATTCGTCGGTGGCTTCGATACTCCGCGTGGCGTTCAACTGCCGGCGGAAATTCGCCGGGTCCAGCTCCTTGCCCAGCAACGCCTCGTATACCGCCCGCAATTGGGCCAGGGTGAAGCGCTCGCCGAGCAGCCGGTGGGCGATCTGCCCGTATTCGGCCTTGTTGCGCAGCCGCCACAAGGCGTAGTCGATGATCTGCCGGTGGTCGAAGGCCAGGTTCTCCAATTCCGGATCGTCGGCGGCGAACCAGGCCACGTTCTCGTCCTCCACGGTGGCCCCGACCTGTTCCTCGGTGACCAGTGCGAAGTAGCCAATGGTCACCAGGCGCTGGGTGGGTGAACGGTCCGGGTCGCCGAAGGTGTAGAGCTGTTCCAGGTAGCAGGGACGCAGCCCGGTGGTTTCGGCCAGGGTCCGTGCCCCGGCGGCACCCAGGGATTCACGGGCGCCTACCGGACCGCCTGGCAACGCCCAGCGTCCGGCGTAGGGTTGGCGGATCCGGCGCACCAGCGGCAACCAGAGCTGCGTGCGGCCCTTCTTGTCGGCGCGGATCCCGAAAATCACGGTGGACACGGCCAGCGTGGGCGGCATGTTGCGCCGCTCGGCGACATTGGCCGCTCCGGTCGGAATGCTCACGTGTGTCCTTCCGGGCGTGTGCGGATATTTCCGGACTCCGGTGCGGTCCATCACACCGGAGGTTAGAGTCATTTTGACATTAACTAACGGCAGCGCGCCACCCCGCCACCGCCTGTGACTGCCATGACATATAGTCATAGCTATGAGCTTGGATCTTAATCTTCGACTTATCCCCGCGAACACCGAGGTCAGCGCACCGACCGTGCTACTGATCCACGGCTTCGCCTCCTCCGCGGACCTCAACTGGGAACGTTCGGGCTGGGTACGTCATTTCACTGACAATGGGCGCAATGTGGCGCTGGTGGACCTTCCCGGCCACGGCGAGGACCCGCACCGCGCTACTGGCGACTGGGCGCCGAGCCGGATCCGCGAGGCGCTGGCGGCCGGTATCACCGAACTGGAGCATCCGGTGGATGTGGTGGGCTATTCCCTGGGCGCACGGCTGGGCTGGGAATTCGCCGCCAAGCATCCCGAGCTGGTGCGCCGGCTGGTTATCGGCGGCCCCGGAAGCCTGGATCCGCTGGCCGCGTTCGCGTTGAACGAGGCGCGGAATTTCGTGAGTACCGGTGAGTCGATTGCCGATGAGTACACCGCCAAGGTCATGCGGATTGCCACGAATGAGAAGTCCAATGACTTCGATGCACTATTCAAGCTGATCGAGGGAATCAAGACCGAGCCCTATGATCCGGGTGAGGCCATCCCGGCCGCCCCGACCCTGCTGGTGGCGGGTGACCAGGATGACCTGGCCACCACCATGCCCCACCTGCGCCGACTGCTGACCCAGGCCGGGACCCGCAGCGAGGTGCTGTGGCTCGCCGGACGCAATCACGCGAACGCCGTCACCAGCCGTGATTTCAAGAGCGCGGCACTGCGATTCCTGGACACCGAGTAGCAGAAAGCCCAAAGGCGGCCCCATGCAGGGCGACCGGTCATGGATTACGGGGCCATGTCCCCATGAAAGACGTGTCGGACGGAACACCGCCGAGCATTCCGGCAGGCATTCCCCAATGCTTCGCGAGTGGGCACCCCATCCCCATGGGAGCCGACAGGTATATCCGGAATAGTCCGGCGGGTTCCGTCCGACTTCCTTTTATTATTCGATGGAGCACCGGATATTTTCAAAACGTTGGGGGAACCACTGTCAGCCCAGATGACTGACGCGAACCCTTGCACATCAAGCGCTTGATGCACGGCCCATTTCCCGCATGACATGCTTAAGCATTGATTCGATCGATCCCCCGGATTGGCCAGATCTCGAAGAAATGCTAGTCAACCATCCATTGACTTCAACCAATCAAGTGTTTTAATTTGTTTTAGCCAACCCGGACAACACCTTCCCATTTGCATGGACAATGAGCCCTCGGGACACCTCTTAACGAACAAGGTACATTTTCTTTGCACATGTCATAAATGGGCCCTGTGGTGTAACACGGTTGTCAGTCATCTTGTCTCCGCGTTGAGCTCGCCCTGGCGCGCCACCGGTCACACGGGTCTGGCCTGCACTTTTCCGGCACCACCCTACGGTGCCGCCGGAACGGTGACCATCATCGGCCCACCGGTCACCGGGTCGGGATGTATTTCGCAGTCCACGCCGAAGACCGTGCCCAGGTTCTGCGCGTTGATCACCTGACGCGGATCCCCGTGGGCCACGATCCTGCCCCGGTCCAGCAACACCACGGTGTCGGCGTAGCGGATTGCCTGGTTGATATCGTGCAGCACGGCCACCACCGTATGCCCCTGCCGCCGTTGGGCCGCGAACAGATCCAACAAGTCCACCTGGTGGGCCACGTCAAGGAAGGTCGTCGGCTCATCAAGCAGCATGATCGGCGCCCGCTGGGCCAGGGTGGTGGCTACCCAGATCCGTTGGCGCTGCCCGCCGGACAAATCGGCCAGCCGACGGGTCGCCAGGGACAGGGTGCCGGTGGCCGCCAATGCCTCACGCACCGCCGCATCATCCTCGGCATTGTGCTGGGCGAACATCGCCTGGTGCGGGAAACGGCCCCGGGCCACCAGCTGGGCCACGGTGATCCCTGAAGGGGCCACCGACTCCTGGCTGAGCAGCGAGACCTTGCGGGCATAGGCCTTGGGTTTCCAGCTACCCACCGGTTTGCCATCCAGGGTCACTTCCCCATGCTGGGGTGCCAGCAGCCGGGCCAGGGCCGAGAGCAGCGTGGACTTGCCGCACCCATTGGGCCCGATCACCGCAGTGAACTTCCCGTTCTCGATTTCCAGGTCCAAGTCCTTGATGACCGTGTTACGCCCGTAGCCCAGGCTCAGGTTCCTGGCCCGCAGCACCGGTTGCCCGGCGGGTGTCGTTGTGCCGGTCCTGGATGGTGTGCTCGTTTCCGCGCTCATCGGCGCGCCTCCCTTATCAAAAGCCAAATCAAGTAGATGCCGCCAATGCTGACGGTCACCACGCCGACCGGTAGCTGGATCTGCCCGAATGCCGTGCGGGCAATGGTATCTGCAGCCACCAGCATCAAGGCCCCCATGGCCCCGGCCGGGAGCAGGTCCAGTTCGTCGCGCCGCGTCAGGCGCTTGGAAATCTGCGGGGCTGCCAGCGCCACGAAGGCGATCGGTCCGGCCGCCGCGGCGGGAACGGCCACCAGCCCGACCCCGGTGACCACCATGCCCAGGCGCACCCTGCGCGCGTTGACCCCCAGGGAGCAGGCGAAGCGGTCCCCGCATTCCAGGATCCGTGCCCGGTGCTGCAGGGCCAGGGCGGCAAGTGCCAGCACCATGATCACCGCCAGGGACCCTCCGACCACGTCGTTGCCCACCGAGTTCAGCGACCCGGCACCCCACACGGCGGCAGCCAGGGCGATCTGCCGCTCGGCGACAATCAGCATGTAGGTGTTCAGCGAGGCCAGCATCGCCCCGACACCGATCCCCACCACGATCAGCCGGAACCCGGTGGTGCCGTTCCGGCTGGCCAGCACGAAGACCAGCAACGCGGTCAGCAACCCGCTGGTGATCGATCCGGCGGCCAGCTGCAACGGGGTGGCCGCAGTGTAGAACATCAAGGCCAGGGCCCCGGTGTAGGCCCCGGTATTGAATCCAATGACATCCGGGCTTCCCAGCGGGTTGCGGGTCAGGGATTGGAACAAGGCCCCGGAGATGCCCAGCGCGAAACCGAACACCAGCGCCAGCAGCGCCCGGGTCAGCCGCCAGTCGATAACCACCAGCTGGTATTTGGGTTCCGCCGCGCCGACCAGGGCGGCCAGCACCTGGTTGAAGGGCACCTTCACATCCCCCAGGCCCAGGGAGACCAGGGCCAGCAGGATCGCGGCCGCCGCCAGGCCCGAGCCCACCAGCAGGCTGCGCACATCCAGCAGCCAGCGCGCGGACCCCAGGGGCAGCACCAGGTTACGCCGTCCGGTGGGTACCGGTCCGATCGCCTCGGCGCATTTCAGGGTCGAGGTGCTCATAGGGTGCTCGCATTCTTCCGGCGGGCCAGGTTGATCAGTACCGGGGCGCCGATGAAACTGGTGACGATCACGGCGGCCAGCTCGCTGCCCGGGACGACCAGGCGGCCGGCGATATCCGCGGCCAACAGCAGGATCGGTGACATCACGCAGGTCATGGCCAGGATCCATCCCTGCTGCACACCGAACAGCCAGCGAGCCACGTGCGGCACCATGAGCCCCACGAAACCGATCGGGCCGGCCAGGGCGGTGGCGGTACCGCACAGCAGGGTCACCGAGGCGATCACCACGCAGCGCACCAATCCCAGCCGGACACCCAGGGCACGTGCGGCCCGGTCCCCCAGGCCGATCGCGTTCAGCGATCCGGCGCAGGCCAGGGCCAGCAGCAGTCCCACCAGGATGAACGGGGCCATGCCCAGCACGGTCTGCGTGGTCTGCCCGGAAAGGTAACCACCTCCCCAGATGCGCATCAGGTCGAAGGTGGTGGGGCTGAGCAGCATCAGGGCGGTGGACACCCCGCTGAGCACCGCGCCGAAGGACATGCCCGCCAGCACCAGGGTGGCCGGGTCCGCAGTCCGTCCACGCTGGGACAGGGAGAGCCCGTACACCGCCAGGGTGGCGATCGCCGCACCGGCCAGCGCCCACCAGATGCTGGCCAGGACGCTGATCGACCCGAAGGCCACCGAGGCGATGACCAGCAGGAACTGAGCCCCGGCGTTCACGCCAAGGATGCCCGGGTCCGCCAGCGGGTTGCGGGTCAGCGCCTGGATCAGCGCCCCGGCCACCCCGAGGGCCAGACCGGCCAGGATGCCCAGCAGCGTACGCGGCAGGCGCAGCTCGCGGATCACCTGGGCCTCGGGGCTGTCGAACCCTGGGTCGAGGATGGTGTTCAGCGCGGTGGCCAGCGGAATCGGACGGCTGCCCACGGCCAACGAGATCAGCACGGTGAGCCCCAGCAGGAGCAGCAACAGCACCAGCCACACCCCGCGGCCGGGACCCGAGGAGGCCAGCCTGGCCCTGTGGCCGGTGGTGTGCGGCTGGCCTGCGGCATCCAGCAGATCGGTGCCGGCTGGGCCTTCAGAGGCCAAGGTGTTCAAGTTTGGCTTCGTAGACATCGGTGGCTTCCTCGACATCGTCGAAGCGGTCCCACAGTTTCATCAGGTCCTCCTTGATGGCCGGATCCAGTGCCTCGTACTTCTCCCGCCAGGTCTCGGCATTGGGAATCCAGTAGCCGATGATCTTGTAGTCCCGGGCCGACCATTTCAGCTCGCGGCGCAGCAGCTTGCGGATCTGGCGCAGGGCCGCGGACTGCCCGGCCACCCACATATAGGGGCGCTGCCCCTGGCTGAGGCCGTCGGTGATGGTGCGGGCCGCTTCGGGCAGCAGGCTCGGGGCGATCCCGTTGCCGGCGATCAGCCAGTCGGTCTTGATGTGGGTGCCGGTAGGCAGCGTGATACGCGAGTCCTGATCGGGGATTTCGACCACGAGCCGGGTACGCACGGTATCCGGGGTGGTTTCCAGCAGCCGGGCCGCGGCCGGCAACCCGGTCAGGTCGCACAGCAGCACCTGTTCGGTGCACCCCTCGGGCCGTTCGTAGAGCCCGGTGGGCGAATTCAGGCCCAGCCTGTCCCCTGCGGCGGCGCTGCGCGCCCATTCGGCGGCGATCCCTCCCTCGTGGATCACGAAGTCGATATCGATCCAGCCCTGGCCGGCATCCCGGATCGTGTAGGTGCGCATCGGCGCTTCGGGTTGGCCCTCGTTAAACCGCCAAGAGTCACCCTCGGCAGTGGGCAGGGAGATATTCCGCCGGTCAGCGGTATGCGGGAAGAACAGCCGGATGTACTCGTCTCCCACCCCGGTGCTTTCGAACCCGTCCAGGGCGAACCGGATCCGTTTCAGGGTGGCGGACAGCGTGGTGACCGAGGTGACGGTGGCTTCGAAGATCCGCATCACCGGCTACTTCCCCGACAGGTCGGAGGCGACCTGTTCGATAAAGGCCAGGGCACCGGAGGGGGAACCGTAGGCCATGTCCATCTCGTAGGTGTAGATGCGGTTGTTCTTCACGAACGGCAGATCCTTCCAGAACGGGGATTTCTCCAGCTCGGAGATCGTCTTGTTGAACTCGTCCTCGCCGACCTGCCCGACACCCTTGGTCATCCATACCGCGTCGATATCCTTGAGCTGATCAAGCTGTTCCAGGGTGAAGGACTTCTCGTCCTTCCCCTTCTGGGCGACCTGCAGGCCAATGGTCTCGAAGGCCCCGCATTCCAGCCAGGCGTAGCAGCCGATCTGCACCTCGCCACCCCAGTAGGAGATCGGGGCGACCACCAGGTCCTGGTTGCCGGCCGCGGTGATGCCGTCCAGTGCGTCCTTGCCGGCCTGCTCGTAGGCGCCCAACCATTCGTTGAACTGGGCCTCGCGTCCCAGGTCCCTGGCGGTGCGTTCGAAGTGGGTATTCCAGCGTTCCCCGTCGAAGGCGTTCACGGTGTAGGTCGGGGCGATGGTTGCGAGCTTGTCATGGACCTCCGGGTCATAGCCCAGGCCGTTGAGGATGAAATCCGGTTCGGCCTCCAGCACCTTCTCGTAGTTGAATTCCGGGTAGTTCGCGAACGGGGTGATGCCCTGTAGCGCCTCCTGCGGGAAATAGGCCGGGAAGGTCTCGTACCCGGAGTCCCCGCGGATCGGTTGCGAGGCGCTCAACGGGATCCCGAGGGTGGCCAGGATGTCCACGTCGGTGGTGTAGAAGCCCAGCGCGGCCTGCGGCTGGTGATCCACCGACACCTCATGTCCCTCGGGATCGGTGGTGACCAGCGGGGTACTGTCCTGGGCCGCGCCGGATGGTTCGGTGCTGCCCCCGGCGGGGGACCCGCAGGAGGTCACGGCAAACAGGGAGGTGCAGATGAGGGCGGCTGCGGACAGCAGGCGGCGGCCACGGGGTGATGAAGTCATGCGGGGTACCTTCCGGAAAGGCGCAGGGCCATGGCGGCCGTGCAGTGAGGATCCATGGCGCCACGGCAAGAGGTGACCTAGGCCATGTAGCTTAGCCTAAGCTAAGTGATTTACGGCTCCCATTAATAGCATAATATGGAACCCATGTCTTCCACTTACCTCAACGGCAGGTCACTGCTGGGCTCGGTACTGCGGGCCGAACGCAAGTCGATTATCTTCGCGGTGCTCCTGCTCTCCTGCTGGTCCGCAGGTGAAGCCCTGGTTCCGGCGGTCATCGGCGCCACCATCGACGAGGCGATCGGCTCGCGCGAACTTCCCCTGTTGTTACTGTGGATTGCGATCCTCGGAGCCTGCTTCGCCATGCTCAGCTTCGGCTACCTCTTCGGCTCGCGCTTCGGCAACCAGGCCATGAACCGGCAGACCCACCGGCTGCGCGGGCTGATCACCGGCCGGGTGCTGGATCCGGGGTACCGTCCCGAGCGCCAGCGGATGCCCGGGGAGATTTCCACCATCGCCACGGTGGACACCGATGTGGCCTCGATGGTGATCCGTCAGGCCTGCCTGGGCATCTCCTCGGTTCTCGGCTTGCTGGTCTGCGCCGGCTACCTGCTTTGGGCCAACTGGCTGGTGGGAGTGGCGGTGCTGGTTATTGCGCCGCTGGCCATGTTCACCCTGCGTTGGCTCACCCCGCGCCTGTCACGCACCACCCACCAGATGCAGGCCGATATCGCCGCTTCCGGGGCCGCGGCCGCGGACATCATGTCCGGGGTCGAGGTGCTGCGCGGTATCGGCGGGCAGGCCACAGCCACCGGCTGGTATACCGCCCGCAGCCGCAAGGCCACCCAGGCCGCCATCGACTCGGCTTCAGCCTCCGGGCGCATGGATGCCGCCCAGGTGGTCATCTCCTCCTCGGTGCTGCTGGTGGCCACGGCGCTCAGCGCCCAGCAGGTGCTGGCCGGGAATATGAGCGTCGGTTCGATCGTCGGGGTGCTGGGAGTCGCCGCGTTCCTGGCCACCCCGTTGGGCATGGCGGTGAATTTCGTCCAGGCCTACACCCGCTCCCAGGCAGCCGCCGAACGCATCACCGACCTGCTGGCCGAGTCCCTCCCCCACACCGGGACCATGCAACTCCAGCCTCGATCGGACGCCGCGTTGCTGCTCACGCTGGAGAACGGCCAGGGTGAACGGATTTCCCTGCCGGTATCCCCCGGCCGCTTCTCGGTACTGGTGTGCGCCGATCCCGCACTACAGGGACAGGTCAGGGACGCCATCTCGACCCTGGTCCCGGGACGCTTGTTCCTGGACGGAACGGATGTCACCGACATCCAACGCGAACACCTGCCGCAGGTGCTGCGGGTGGTGCCCCACGAGGCCGTGCTGTTCTCCGGGAGCATTGCACAGAACATCTTCGGCCAGGACACCGAAGCCACCACGGCCAGCCGTGAGCTGATGGCCGCCTCCGGGGTGGACCAGCTGTTGGAGATCTTCGAGGATGGCCTGGCACACCGGGTCGAGGGAGCCGGGACCAACCTCTCGGGCGGACAGCGCCAGCGTGTGGCCCTGGCCCGTGCCCTGGCCGGTGGTCCGCTGCCGCGGATCCTGAACGATCCGACCAACGCGGTGGACTCGGTCACCGAGGCGCAGATCGCCGCGGGCATCCGCGAGCTGCGTGCCACCGGTGAGCAGGGCACCCTGCTGGTGGTGTCCACCTCCCCGAACCTGCTGCATGCCGCCGACGAGGTCATTTTCATTGACGCCCACGGCTCCGTGCGTACCTCCACCCACCAGACCCTGGCCGCCCAGCACGACTACGAACAGGTGGTCTCGCGATGAGCCCGACCGTCACCGCAACCTCCGTCCCGGCACCCGAACCGGGCAACGCACTGCCCACCGCCAGCAGCACGCAGGCGTGGGCGGCACTGCGCCGCGGGTTGAAGGCACGGCGCGGCACCCTGCTGTTGGCCATGCTGGCCGCGCTGGGAGCCAGCGCGTGCGCCATGGTGGCCCCCTTCGCCATCGGCTGGCTGGTCGATACCCTGCTGGGGGACGCGAACATCTCCACCATCTACCTGTTGCTCGGGTTGATGGCGTTGGCACTGCTCGCTGGGGCCGGGTTGACGTGGCTCTCGCGCTGGCTCTTTGCCAAGGTGGCCGAACCCGCGGTGGGCCAGCTGCGCGAGGACGCCGTGGACCACGCCCTGCACCTGGAATCCGGCATCCTGGAACGCGCCGGCTCCGGCGAACTGGTCTCCCGGGTTTCGGATGATTCACGGCTGGTCTCCGCTGCTGTGGCCGGGCTGTTGCCCACCTTCCTCTCTGCGGCGACCCTGCTGGTGCTCTCGGTTCCGGGCCTGTTCACCCTGCATTGGGCGTTGGGGCTGGCCGGGCTGGTGGCCATCCCGCTCTACTGGCTGTCGTTGCGCTGGTACCTGCCGCGCAGTGCCCCGCTCTACCAGCGCGAACGGGAGATCCTTTCGCGGCGCACCAGCTTGTTCCTTGATGCCATCAACGGGCGTCATATGCTGCAGGCCCAGGGGTGGGAACAGCAGGAAATCGGCAGGATCAACCAGGCCAGCGATGACTCGCGGCAGACCGCGGACACCGTCTTCCGCATGCTCACCCGCTTCTTCGCCCGCAACAACCGGGCCGAATTCGTGACCATGGCCGCACTCCTGGCCACCGGCTTCTTCCTGGTCTCCGGCGGCTACGCCTCCGTGGGTGCGGTGACCACCGCGGCCCTGCTCTTCCACCGGCTGTTCGACCCGATTTCCGAAGTGGTGACCCTCTTCGACATGATCCAGGAAGCGGCCATCGCCCTGCGCCGCGTGGCCGGGGTTCTCACCTCCCCGCTGCGCGCACCACTTCCGGGCAAGGAGCACCAAACGCAACCCGAGCCCGGATTGTCCATGCACGGCATCAGCCACAGCTTCGACGGGAAAACCACGGTCCTGGACCGCGTGGATATCTCCGTGGCCCGTGGTGAGGTCCTGGCCCTGGTGGGTGCCACCGGTGCCGGAAAGACCACCGCCGCCCGGCTGCTGGCAGGCATCCTGCCCGCGGGACACGGCGAGGTACTGCTGGACGGGCAACCCCTGGATTCACTGGAACTCCCGATTCTGCGTCGGCAGGTCGTCTTGGCTTCCCAGCACACCCACATCTTCGCCGGGACGGTGCGCGAGAACCTCACCCTGGGAGCAGCATCGGGGCGGATCACCGAGGCAGACATCATGGTGGCCATCGACCACTGCCAGGCCGAGTGGATCCATTCACTGCCCGAAGGATTGGCCACCGTACTGGGCTCGGACGCGCACCAGCTCAACCCGCACCAGGCCCAGCACCTGGCCCTGGTCCGGATCCAGCTGCTGGATCCGGACTTTGTGGTGCTTGATGAGGCAACCGCTGAGTCGGGCTCCTCGAATTCCAAGGTGTTGGATGCCGCTGCTGCTGCAGTGATCGAGGAACGCGGCGCGTTGGTCATCGCCCACCGCCTGTCGCAGACCCGTCTGGCGGATCGGATCATGGTCATGGAACACGGCCGGGTCATCGAATCCGGGACCCATGATGAATTGGTTGCCGCCAATGGCCGCTACGCGCAGCTCTGGGAGGCGTGGGAGGGATAATCAGCGTTCCGTATCGATGCCGCAGAATGCAGGACTCTGCCCATCGTCAGATCGCGCGTGCTCAAGTGATCCCGTGGGATCAGTTCAGTTCTTGCAAGGATGCCGGTACGCATTCATTTGGACTCAGTCGCGATCGACCGTGCCGTCGCTGTCGCACCACGATTTCGCGAGGACAATACTTCACGAATATCAGTTCTTGAAGTCCACTTCGGAGGTCGGCATGTGTTCGTTATCAACGATCACATACCCCAGGGCTTCTACGGCCGCGGTAAGGGAAAGTTCTTGCCCCGCCAGCCAGGAGCGCGGTCCAGCGGCACCGAAAATGAAGTACCCGTATTCTCGTTCCGGACCGCTGAAACGCAAGAACGAGCAGATGCCACCCTTACCTGCCTTATCGACATCCTCCGCCAGTGATTGAAATTCCGCGTAATCTTTTCAGCCCCAGTCATTTCGGCAGCCAAAAATTGATCCTATACGATGTTCTCGACAGACCGTCAGGAAAGTAGGGGGATCCCCCTACTTGACCTTGATCACATTTTCGCAGGAATTATCACCCCCACCCACTCATCCTGACATAGTGTTGGCATCATATCGACATGATGTCGATAAAGTACTGACCCCTACATAAGGCCACTGATTATGTTTCTTGCGTTAAGAGAGCTGGCGTTTGCCAAAGGACGCTTCAGCCTCATGGGAGCGGTCATCGCGCTCATTGCCGTGCTCACCGTCATTCTCTCCGGGCTGTCCTCAGGACTGGTCAACGACGGTGTCTCGGGATTGAAGTCCATGCCTGTCTCCGCATTCGCCTTCGATGAGGGAACCAAGACTGATAACGCGTTCTCCCGCTCAGTCGTCGAGCAGGAGCAGGTCGCGTCCTGGTCCGAACAGCCCGGCATCGAACAGGCAACTGCAATGGGCAGCTCCATGATGAACGCCACCACCGATGACGGCACCCAGGTCGACGTCGCGGTCTTCGGCGTCGATCCATCCTCCTTCCTCTCCCCCGCGGTCTCCGACGGCCGCCAGCTGGGCGCTGTGGACGGTCTGGTCGTGTCCGAAACCATGCGTGAAGCCGGAGTGGAAATTGGCACCGTGCTCACCATGGATCGGATCGACACCGAGCTGACCGTTATTGGGTTCACTGAAGGTCAGGCCACCTTCGGCCACGTCGACATCGCCTACGCACCGCTATCGACCTGGCAGCTGATCGCCGCCGGTCAGGCGCCGGCAGGAGCACCGACCCAGCAGGACATCAACGGCCTTGACTTCAACTACAGCAGCGTCGTGGCCTTGCAGTACGCCGACGGAGCCGAGGTTGATCTGGCCGCCGGCGATGCGGCAGCCAACACCACCAGCAAGAGCCTGAGCGAATCGTTCAACTCTTCCCCCGGCTACGAAGCCGAAACCCTGACGCTGAGCATGATCCAGGTCTTCCTCTACGCCATCTGCGGCTTGGTTGTCGGAGCATTCTTCTCGGTGTGGACGATCCAGCGGAAACAGGAAATCGCGGTGCTGCGTGCCATCGGCGCTCCCGTACGCTACCTCCTTCGCGATGGTGTCACCCAGGCAGCCCTGCTGCTGATGATCTTCACTGCCCTGGGAATCGGGGCGGGCCTCGGTCTCGGTGCCGCAATGCCAGCAGGCATGCCGTTCGCACTGGAAGGTGGCCCGATTGCCATCGCAGCCGCCCTGACCATCACCCTGGGGCTGGTCGGAGCCGTGATCTCCATTATCCGCATCGCCCGCATTGATCCACTGACCGCACTCGGAGGTAACCGATGAGCCAGCAAACCCAACAAAGTCCCGCCATCCACAACCCATCGAACACCGATTCCGGGCTCGCACTGACCGATGTATCCCTGGAATTGGGTGACGGCGCCCAGAAAGTACGGGTCCTCGATCACGTCAACCTCCACGTACCTGATGGGGAATTCGCCGCCATCGTCGGCCCTTCGGGATCAGGAAAGTCCTCGTTGCTTGCGGTCGCCGGCGCACTTTCGCTGCCCGATACCGGATCCGTCAAGCTCCGCGGCCACGAACTCACGACACTAAGCTCCAAGCAGCGCGCACGCCATCGCCTGCAGGATGTGGGTTTTGTCTTCCAATCAGGAAACCTGATTCCGTCGCTGACCGCCGCCGATCAGCTGCGCATGGTCAACCTCCTGGCCAAGGGGCCGCGCAACTTCGACCCCATGCCTCTGCTGGAGGCTGTCGGCATGTCGCACCGCGCCAAGCACCGCCCAGGGCAGCTCTCCGGCGGCGAGCGCCAACGCGTCGGCATTGCACGGGCACTGGTGACCAAGCCGGCCGTGATGCTGCTTGACGAGCCCACCGCCGCCTTGGACAGCGCCCGCAGCCACGAGGTGGTAGGCCTGCTGGCTCAACGCGCCCGCGACATGGGTATCGCGACCGTCATGGTCACCCATGACCACGGGATGCTGGACCAATGCGATGTCATCTACGAAATGAACGACGGCACCCTCACGCGCAAGTAGCAGTATCCGCACGCACGGCGGCAGGAATCCAGCATCCCTGCCGCCCTCGGTGTTTTCCGGTAACCTGAGAGCCAACCTGAATGGAGCCTAAGAAGAGCACAATGCCACGAATCAGCGCTTCCAGTGTCGCGGAGCACAGAGCCAACCAAGAACGCGCCATCATGGACGCAACCTTCGCCCTGCTGCATGAAAAAGGCGTTCCACCGACTTTGGCGCAAGTGGCACAACGGGCAGGACTATCGCGGACATCGATCTACCAATACTACAAATCGCCCCAGGAACTACTTCGCGCCGCGGCGCGCGAAGTGTACCCGCGGTGGATTGCCCGCGTCACCGCGGCGGTGGATAACGCAGCAACACCGCAACAAGCCGTCCTGGCCTACGCCAACGCCTGCGTTGACCAAGTGGCTGAGGGTGGTCATGCGGTAGGTACCGCCTTGGCCTCATTTGCCCCCGACGGGCCGCTGGATGACCAGGCCGAACAGATGCACGCCTCCGCGCGATTGCCACTGCTCAACGCCCTTGAGCAACTTCACCTCGATGACCCGGATGCAATTGCCGACCTGGTCATGTCGGTGATCCATGCCGCCGGGCACATGGCAGACCAGGGCATCGACCTGGATACGGTACACAACCATCTGGCCACCATGCTCGGCCACATAGGAACCAAACACTAGGCTCGCCCACGGGTCTTCCTGCACCCAGACCCAGGGCCACAGGATCCTCCCGGAGAAACTTGAGGTGCACTAAAGTGCCAGGGTGTAAATTTAAACGACATTGTGTCAGTAAGATTCATGTGTCACCCCCTCCCAGAAAGGCAACCCCTCGTTCGTTATCACCAACCGCATTGATGTCACCGCAGACGCCGCAGAAGCCTTCGAAAAGGCGTTCATCGACAGCATGCGCTCCACCCTTTCCGGGGTTCCAGGACTCAAGCGCACCACCTTGATGCGCCCCGAGACCGAAGGCCTGCCCTATGTTTCGACCATGGAATTCGACAGCCGCGGGGATTTCATGGCCTGGCCCAAATCCGATTCCTTCAAGGCCTCACACTCCGATAAGCAGGCCCCCGGCATGCGGCCCCCAATGCGGTCGAACAGCACACCGTCATCGAGGAAATCAACTCCTGAAGGTGACCTGCCGTGGGTGAAACGCCGCTTCGCGGGGCCGGGGCCGGCTAGTTTCCTGCACGGCGTTCACCCACCTGCCCTCCGGATGATACGTGAGCTTAGTGATCGGTACGGATCATGCACCATGCCTGGTCAAAGTTCCGTGCGTCCAGATCGCTAGAGCGCATCCACACCTCGAAACTTCCGGCATCCCCGAACCACCCCTCGAAGAAGGTCCAGCTCTCAAGGCCAAGAACCAAGATGTAGGAATCCCCTGGCCCGGCCAGGGGTCGCACCTTGTCGAGCACCGCCTGGGCGTACCCCGTCCCCGCGTCGCTGTGCCCATACATATGGGAAATTGGGAATACCGGGGGCTCAACTGAACTCACTGCGCGACGCCAGGCGGTCCATGCAGCGTTCAGTTCCTCTTCGACACGTTCGGCAGCTTCGAATGTGGCATCGTCGCTGTCGGTGAAGTCAACAGCGCGCGGCACGCTAAATCCGGTCCCAAGAAGTACCGGCTGGCAAACATCAGTTGGCAAATCCAGATCATCCGGCGCACTGACTAGCGGCGGGAATTCTTCGCCAGCCAACGGGAGATACCGCACCAGCCACCCACCGGTTCCCACGTCCTCCGGATTGCCGTAGGTTCCCAAGTGATGGAACACTTCAAGATAACCCGATTCGGGTAATCTCGCGCTTGGTTCGGGCCAATTCGGTTCGGTGATATCCGACGATTCCAGCAATGCTTGGGCTTCACCGAGATTAATCGTCGCAATATGCGCCAGTGGTTCACCGGATGCGGTCCTTGGCCACTGCTCCACAGGCCCCAGCGCCGGCCCGCCAAGCCATGACAGTTCACCCAGCTCGGCTCTTTCTGCAAGGATCCTGTCTACGCCGGCATCGTACTGATCAAGCAGCAACACGGTGAATTTCAGATCCTTGCCAAGGAATCCAGCATTGATCTCAGTCGAGTTGAGCCAAGCATCCATGCTCTTTCGGGAGGATGCTGTGATTTTCGTTTTTGGTAGCCTTTGCACCCGATCATTCTTCCATCGTCCTGGTGTGGCGCCTACAGCTTGACGGCACCGTGCCTCAGCACAATCCATTGCTACCGGTGAAGCTCCATCCGTAGGTGCTTCGCCGACCAGCACGCAACCGTGGTTCCCCTCCAAATCCTTATTGCTTTCGATCACAGCCCTGAGGTCAGGGCAATGACCAATATCTCGGGCATCCTCTCGAAGAATCGCTTCTCCATGGTCGCAGTCCTGGACGGAGCGTCTGTGGACTGGTTTCGGGGAGCATTGGCCGCTCAGCGTTTGAGCGTCTCGGAAGGCAGCTCACCGAAGGTTTCGCGGTATACCGCGGAGAACCGACTGAGGTGGGCAAACCCCCACCGGGTGGCGACCTCCGCGATGGTTGTCGTCACTGGTGTCGCGGCGTAGAGATCCCGGTAGGCGCCCCGCAATCGAACTTGCTGGAGGTATCCCATCGGGGTGGTCTGCATCTTCTTCTGGAATGCGGTAGACAAAGTCCGCGCGCTGAGCCGGGCGGCATGGGCCAAGTCCACCATGCGCCAGGTGCGCTCGGGTGCTTCTTCCAACATCGCGACCACAAGATCCACCGCATCGGATTCCGCGACTGGACCCCTGGCACGTTGCTGCACCGGGTTCTGCCACTGGTTAGCCACTAAGCCCAGCACAATGGTGTCGGCCATGCGGGAACTGACCAGTGAGTTGGCCGTCAACGTGCTGTTGAGCTGGATACCCTGCACCATTGACCGCACCAGACCAAACCAGGACCGCTGGGCCGGTTGGGTGAAATCCATCGCGGGACGCAATTGCATGGCTTCGTGTGGACGGTGACCACTGAGTGCGAAGGCCGCGCCTTCCAGCGTGTGCCGCGGAATGTAGAGCACCAGCTTTGCCGTGTCGCTGGCCCACTCCATCTCCAGGCTATTGTCGGGGCCGGCAATCGAGCCCATGCGTTGGTGGGTGTCGATCGCTGTGCCATCGATGCGATCAAGTGCCGCTCCATGCAACGGAATCTGGACTAACGCGAAGTCCTCCAAGGCGCCGGGCGAGATGCGGACCCGGGCACCGTAGCTCATGAAGTAGAGGCCGATCCCGCCGGCCAGGGTGCCGTTGTGCGTGAGACGGAACTGCCGGGCGGAGTCGCTGACCTGCAAGCCGTGCTCACGATAGGTCTGGCTGACGCGGGACCGGGCTTCCTCCGGATCGCCGGTGGAAACGATGGGATGACGATCGAACATCGGCACACTCCTTAAATCGTGATCCTCAGTGGTACTGGCCATCAGCGGCGCCGCGCGCGGTCCGGGAACAATCGGACCGGACGCCTACTATGCTCCCAGCATTCGCCGGTCCGGGGAAGATTGCCCGGACCCGAATTCCAGCAGGTCCTCGCGCAATTCCCGACTCCATCGCCGCATCATTTCGGTATCGATGCCGTCAAGCATGGGTGCATCGTGCCAGTCCGGGAAGTTCCCGAACTGGAACGGCAAATCGAAACAGTGCGGGCCGCCGACCCCCGGCAGGGCGCTGGTGCCCGCGAACCGACGCAGCACCACTTTCCTGCCCTGTTGCCGACATGCGGAAGCGATCGCGTCGGCTTGTTGCCCGAAGGCCAGCCAGGACGAATACCGGATGATATCTGCCGATTGCCTCGCGACGGCCGAGCTCTCGGGCGGCAACGCCTCGTGCGGCCAGGGGGATTCACGCCCCGTGCCAAGTGCCTGGTGAGCGAGCTGTCGTAGCAACTGGCCACGCTGGCGCGCATCCAGGGTCTCCAGAGCCAGGAACGGGCTCATCTCATGGGAGGTGTCGCGCACATACACCTGCTGGACATGCAACCTCCGCACGGCCTCGTGCAAGGCGGCGGCACCGCGGGCTGGGGCCGGTACGGAAGGCAACAGCATCGGAGGCATCATGCCTGGATCCCGGGGCACAGTGGACAGCGTGGCCGCCGTGGCGCGCATTAGTTCGGGATAGCGGTCCGGATCGGTGAGCAGCTCGGGGTCCTGTCCGGTGACGGTTCGCGTGAAGTCCGCTCTGCGGGCCTGGGACCACGGCTCGATCTGGGGCATGCTCCACAACGCCACCTGGCGCATCAGCCCGCGGGCGCGTGGATCCTGCGCCAGCATCCATGCGTACCAGGCCCCGGCGGACTGCCCGGCGACGGTGATATTCCGGATATCTGCCCCATAGTCGGCAGCATGGTCCCGGACCCATCGCAAAGCCAACACCAGCTCATCAAACGGCCGGTGCGGTTCCCGGCCCGTCGCCAGGTGGCCGGCCGGACCCAGCCGATAGTTCACGGTGATGACCACCATCCCCTCGACGGCCAACTCCGTGCCCCGGTACCAGCGGGCGGCACCGGCGCCGCTGGACCAAGCTCCGCCGTGCAGGAAGACCACTACCGGAAGGTCCCTGCCCGTTGCCGGGGCGAACACATTGAGAAAAAATGCGTTGTGGTCCTGCGGGTTTTCTTCCACGCCAGGTCCCATCAATTTAGCTAGCCGGCTCGGCAGCTGCGGGAACACCGCCACGTCCCTGAGGTCGCTGGGGCGCGGTTTCCGGGAGCCGGACACCGGCACCGGCACCGGCGAAGAAAACGCATCACCCGGTGTGGACAGCGCCGCGTACCGGATACCGAGATGGCTGACCGTTGCGGTATCCGGCGGCGGGGCAACAGCTCGTTGGCTGGATGGAACCATGCTCCATTCCTTGCGCTGCATTAGACGATCGGTGCGGGCGGTTCCAGGCCCAGGTACCCGGCCCCGCCGATCTCGTAGCCCAGTGGGCTGGCTACCAGCGCATGGCGCGTTCCGGTGTTGATATCCCGCCACAACCGGCCTACGGGGTTGGTGTCGGCAAAGAGGGCGGTGCCGTACAGCCACGCCAGGTCGTTGGCCGCGTCGGTCAGGCTGTGGGCGGCGTGCGCCACGTCGTTGCGGCAGCGGGCCCGGTCGGCCGGGGACAACGGGTTCGGTTCCCGCGAGGCCGCGTCGACGCTTTTGGCGGAGCGTTCCAACAGCAACCCCGCACCATCGATCTTCGCCCGGACCTCGCCCAGGCCCCGGACAAAGGCCTCGGAGGTGGTTTGCGGCCGATAGTTCGAGTAGGTGATGCCGCGCTGGTGGGCCTGCTCGGCTACCAGTTCCAGCAATGCGTCCGCGGCACCCAGTGACGGGGCGGCGATGGCGGTGGACATGGTGGACACCGGGGCCAGCCGCTGGATGTCGAGGGCATCGGGCAGGGTCTCCGCGGCAGGTCCGAGCAGCTGGTCTGCGGTCACTATTTGGTCTTCCGGGATCCATCCCTCGCTCACCGCCAGGGTGTTGCTTCCGGTGCCGCGCATCCCAATGGTCTGCCAGGTATCCAGCACCTCCCACTGATCTTCGCGCACCAACGCATAGCCGGGCACCGCCTCGCCGTCGGGGGTTTGCTGTATCGGAACCACGACCACCGCCCACTGGGCATGCAAGCTGTTGGACGCAAACGGCCACTTCCCGCTGATGCGGTAGCCGTCTGCTTCCCGGACGGCGTGGCCGCCCTGGCTGACAATGATCGAGGACATGCGCACCGGTCGACCGGATCCGAAGATCCGGTCGATGGACGTCTGGGGGAAGCGCAGGGCCAGCATCGCCGATCCATTGGAAATCACGGTGACCCAGGAGGCCGCCGGATCGAATCTGCCGATGAGTCGTGCAACGTCCACCAGATCGGCGGCGCCTGCTCCCAATCCTCCGAAACGCTCGGGGATCAGAAGTGAGAACGCGCCGGCGGCTTCCAACGCATCCATGGATTCGTCCGGAACGCGTCGGTCGCGGTCGGCGGCGATGGCGTTGGACCGCAGCAGTGGGCCAATCTCGTGAATCCGTTCGATCACCTCGGTGATTGAGGTACGCGGCACGTTGCCAAGGTGGTGTGGGCTTTCAATGCTCATGGGATGCAACTCCTTGAAGTGGTGGTTAGAAACCGAAGGCTTCTTTGACCTCGGCCAGGTCCATGTATTCGCGGCCCGAAATGATCTGGCCGCCCTTGATCTGAAGCACGTCCACGATGTGGTTTTCAAATATTTTCCCGTCAGTGGTGACGGCGGATTCAAACAACTCGATGACGCCGACCCCGGCTTTTTCATCCACGTAGCTGCCACTGCGTTTCATGTCCAGTGATCCGGGTTGAAACGAGGCGTCCAGTGCAGCCAGCAGTTCGTCGAAGAACCCCTGCCATCCGGTGTAGGTCTTGGCTAGTGGAACAGTGCGTCCCACGACGGTCCACTGGATGTCCGGGGAAATGATCGCCTTGAGTCGTTCACGGTCCCCGGTGCTGTGGGCCGCCCAGAACCTGTCGATGACCTCCCGGGTGGTCGGTTCGGTGTTCGTGGTGGCGGTGCTGGTGGTGTTCGCGGTCATGACTGGATTCCTTGTTGGTGGCTGGCAGGCAGGTCGCCGGGGGCACCGAGCAGTCGTACTCCACCGGACGGGGCAACACGTTCAAGAGTTGCCACCGTTGCGGCATCGATTTGCCAGCCCTGCTCGGGAGCTTCGTATCCGGCCGGCGTGGCCACGGCATTGATCACCTTTTCGAACGAGGAAGAGGGTGAGAGGATCAGCAGCCAGGTGGCACCCTCTTCCGGGGAGGCCTGGAAGGTGTGGGCAACTCCCTTGGGCAGGATGACAAAGTCCCCTGCGGTGCCGATGATCTTCTCCTCTCCTTCCGCCCAGAAAGCAATGCGGCCCTGGGTGATGAAGAAGATTTCATCATCGTCGTCATGTTCATGCAGCGGAGGTTGCGACGACGGAGCCGCTTGGTAGTGGGCGATATAGAGTCCGTCGCGAGTCTGCTGACCGGTGGCCAGGGGTTGGACCAGATCGCCCAGGAACCACAGGGATTGGCGTTCCTCCTTGCGAACCAGGTGCACTCTTTCGGTTGTTTTGGCGTTCATGTCAATACCTTCCTTCGATGTGGCAGCGATCACATCCGGAGTCTATTCACGACTTCTCGCCTGCGGATATCCACTTTCTGTTTCGATGGCCACTTCGTGCATCGGCGCCGGAGGATCCCGGGGCGTTTGAGCCCAGTGCACCGAAAGTGGACACCGGTACACGCAGTGGATAGTCCGCTGGCCGAGCCAACTCATAGGCTGGGCGGCACCCGAGGGTGAACTGCACCACCGGGTCCCAGATGCATCGAGCAAGGAGCAAGACCATGACCAGAACCATGACCAGCCATACCGTGGACACCCGTGAGCTGCGCAATGCCTTGGGGAGCTTCGCCACCGGGGTTGCCGTCATCACCACCCTTGCTGCGGACGGGACGCCGGTGGGGGTGACAGCCAATTCCTTTGCCTCGGTGTCCCTTGATCCGCCGATGATTCTGTGGATGCCGGGACGCCACTTGCGTAGTCTCGATCACTTCAGGTCCGCTGGCAGGTTCGCCGTCAGCGTGCTGGCCAAAGACCAGGCCCCGCTTTCGCGTCGCTTCTCGACCCCCGGGGAGGAAAAGTTCCAGGGCCTGTCGGTGGCACAGGGACTGGGCGGCATTCCGCTCATCGAAGATGCCTTGGCCACGTTCGAGGCGAGCACCGCCACCCTGCACGAGGCCGGCGACCATTGCATCATCCTAGGCAACGTCGAACGCTTCTCGTACCGCGCCGGAGAACCGCTGGTGTTCCACGGCGGAGCCTACTGCGACCTGCTCGCTTCCTGAGGTTCCATAAGCACGGACGGCACGTCACCACACGACACCGGCGGCTAGGCCGCATCTGTCAATTCACCGTTTCAGGTACCCGAATCCACGCATCCGTGAAACTGCACAATATCCCTCATACTTCCCCCGGCCCAGGACCCCGTGTTCGCCCAGTGGCGCAGCAACAGCCATCCGAAGCTGGAACCCAGCTGTGCACTTTGTGGGAAGGCGCCACTCTCCCCTGCCCAGAGAATCATTCGGTGGCTACACTCGGCAGTATGGCCAGAATTTCTCGCTCACAGTCACCCGGCCTGCTTCGCACGGCCCTTGTCCTGTTGCCCTGCGCACTGTTACTCGCGGCATGCAGCTCAACCCCGGTCAGCGACGAACGCTTCAGGGGACTGCCCGACGGCATGGAGGGTGAGCAGCAAATGGACGCTCCCCTTGTCCAATGGAAAAACAAGCCTCAGTCCATCACGGTGACCACGTGGGGCTCTTCCTCGTGCCCGCCGGATGCCACCGACCTGGAATTGGGTGCGGAGAACAACCTGACCATCTATTTCGAATCCGAGACCGAGGGCGCCTGCACCGCGGACCTCGCCCCGACCACCCACGTCTTCACGCTGCCCGATGATGCCCAGCATTCGCCGCTGACGGTCAGGATCAACTCAGATGGCGTCACCAGTCCCGACCGGCATGTCCTGGACTAGCAGCTCCGGCTCTGATATGCACCCTTAGCCGAAGATCCCTCGCGGGCAAGCCACCCCAGTTACCGGTTGGCCCCGCAAGCCCCGGATTGCCGGCGCGGCTCACCGTTGCCCCGGGGCAAGGTGTGCCTCACGTACCCCGGGACAAGGCCACATTAATTGGAAACCAGCAGCACTTGACACCCACTGAGATTCGGAGCACACTAGATCGTATACGATTTGATGTACGACGGAAGTGGGAGAATCAATGAGCACCTCGGTTTCGGTGGACGAGACAACCTTCAGCCAGGCAGGTAAGGTCCTGGCCGTTCACCTGTCCTACGCCTCGCGGGCGGCGCAGCGCGGACGCACCCCGAAGTTCCCCAGCTACTTCATGAAGGCCTCCTCCTCCCTGGCTGTCTCCGGCTCCACCGTGGAGCGCCCGGCCGGCACCGAACTGCTCGCCTTCGAAGGCGAGATCGCCCTGATCATCGGCAAACCGGCCCGCCGTGTCTCGGTGGAGGACGCCTGGGGCCACGTAGGCCAGGTCACCGCCGCCAACGACCTGGGGGTGCATGACATCAAGTACGCCGACAAGGGTTCGAACATCCGTTCCAAGTCCGGCGACGGCTACACCCCGATGGGCCCTGCTTCCCTGGATGCCGCCGTGCTCGACCCGGCCAAGCTGCGCGTGCAGACCTGGGTCAACGGCCAGCTGGTCCAGGATGCCGATACCTCGGAGTTGCTCTTCTCCTTCGCCCAGATCGTCGCCGACCTGTCCCAGCAGATGACCCTGCTGCCCGGGGATGTCATCCTCACCGGCACCCCGGCCGGCTCCTCGGTCTTCTTCCCCGGCGATGTGGTCGAGGTGGAGGTCACCGACCTGCTCACCGGCAACAGCACCGGCAAGTTGAAGACCACCGCGGTGGAGGGCAGCGCCGGCTTCGCCTCCTTCGGCAACCAGCCCAAGGTCACCGAGAAGGACAAGGAAGACGCCTATGGCGACCGCGATTCGGCCGGCCTGGACCCGGTGATCACCGGCAAGTCCGTGCTCACCGACGAGGTCCGCGCCAAGCTGGAGGCCGTAGCCACCGCCACCATCTCCGCCACCCTGCGCAAGCTGGGACTGAACAACGTGAACATCGAGGTGCCCGGATCCACCAAGGGCATGCAGCGCGTGATCGGCACCGCCCGCACCCTGCGGTACGTCCCGAACCGCGAGGACCTGTTCAAGGCCCACGGCGGCGGCTACAACACGCAGAAGCAGTCCATCGACTCGCTCGGTGACGGGGAGATCCTGGTCATGGAGGCCCGCGGGGAGACCGGTTCGGCCACCCTGGGTGACATCCTGGCCCTGCGCGCCCACACCCTGGGCGCGGCCGGCATCATCACCGACGGCGGCGTACGCGATCTGGCGGCAGTCTCCGGGCTGGAAATCCCGGTGTTCTACAACGGCGCCCACCCGGCCGTACTCGGACGCAAGCACGTGGCCTGGGACAAGGACCTGACCGTGGCCTGCGGCGGGGTCACCGTGCAGCCCGGGGACGTGATCGTGGCCGACTCCGACGGCATCGTGGTCATCCCGCCGCACCTGGTCGAACAGGTCGCCAACGAGGCCATGGCCACCGAGAGCTCGGATGAGTTCATCTTCGCCATGGTCCAGCGCGGGCACATCATCGAGGGCCTGTTCCCGATGAATGCCGAGTGGAAGGCCAAGTACAACGCCTGGCAGGAAGCCGGCTCACCCGACCTGGCCACCTGGGACGTCTAATGAGCCCGTCCAAGTCCGAAGCGGCCTACGCGCTGGTCTCCGAACGGATCGGTAACGGGGCCTACTCCCCCGGCTATCGACTCGTGCTGGGGACCATCGCCGAGGAACTGGGTTGCTCGGTGGTCCCGGTGCGCGAGGCCATTCGGCGCCTGGAAGCCGAGGGCCTGGTGAACTTCACCCGCAATGTCGGGGCGACCGTGGCCCAGGTGGATGGCACCTTGTACCTGCACACCATGCAGACCCTGACGATCATCGAACCGGCGGCCACCGCCCTGGCCGCCCCGCTGATCGATGAGCGGATGCGGGCCGAGGCCCACCGGATCAATGACCAGATGCGCCAGTGCCTGGCGGCGTTCGACCCGGTGGCCTTCACCGAACTGAATACCGAATTCCACAGGTTGCTGTACTGCCAGTGCCCGAACCCGCACATCCTGGACCTGGTCCAGCGCGGGTGGCGGCGGCTGGCGGCCATGCGCGCCTCCTCCTTCTCGCATATCCCGCACCGGGCCGCGCAGTCCGTCGAGGAGCACCAGCACCTGCTGGAACTGCTTGATGACAACGCCAGCGCAGCGCAGATCGAGCAGGCGGCCCGGGCCCACCGGACCAATACGCTCAATGCGTACCTCAAGGCCGCGGGCATGGAGCCCTCGGCCATCTGACAACCACCTACGATTTCCTTCACCCGAAAGGTAGATACTGAATGAGCAAGCACTTTGTCCCGGAGAACCTGCCGAGCAAGATCCAGCACTACATCAACGGCGAATTCGTCGACTCGATCGGCGGCGAGACCTTCGAGGTCCTGGATCCGGTGACCAACAAGCCCTACGTGAA
The DNA here is from genome assembly GCF_026107515.2 of Glutamicibacter sp. MNS18. GTDB lineage: Bacteria > Actinomycetota > Actinomycetes > Actinomycetales > Micrococcaceae > Glutamicibacter. The sequence continues at coordinate 38,352 of NZ_JAPCHW010000020.1, forward strand.
CGCCGCCGCCGGCCAGAAGGCTGACATCGACGCCGCGGTCGCCGCCGCCACCGAGGCCTTCAAGAACGGCCCATGGCCGAAGATGAAGCCGCGCGAGCGCGCCAACGTGTTGTACAAGATCGCCGACGCCGTGGTGGCCCAGCAGGACCGCCTGGCCGAGATGGAAACCTTCGACACCGGCCTGCCGATCACCCAGGCCAAGGGCCAGGCCCAGCGTGCCGCGGAGAACTTCCGCTTCTTCGCCGACCTGATCGTCGCCCAGCACGATACCGCGCTGAAGGTTCCCGGCACCCAGCTGAACTACGTGAACCGCAAGCCGATCGGCGTGGCCGGGCTGATCACCCCGTGGAACACCCCGTTCATGCTCGAATCCTGGAAGCTGGCCCCCTCGATCGCCTCGGGCTGCACCGTGGTGCTCAAGCCAGCCGAGTTCACCCCGCTCTCCGCTTCGCTGTGGGCCACCATCTTCGAGGAGGCCGGACTGCCCAAGGGCGTGTTCAACCTGGTCAACGGCATGGGTGAGGAAGCCGGCGACGCACTGGTCAAGCACCCGGACGTGCCGCTGATCTCCTTCACCGGCGAATCCTCCACCGGCCAGCTGATCTTCCGCAACTGCGCCGAGAACCTCAAGGGCATGAGCATGGAGCTGGGCGGCAAGTCCCCGGCCATCGTCTTCGACGACGCCGACTTCGATGCGGCCATCGACTCCACCCTGTTCGGCGTATTCTCACTGAACGGCGAACGCTGCACCGCCGGTAGCCGCATCCTGGTCCAGCGCGGCATCTACGAGAAGTTCGTCGAAACCTACGCGGCGCGTGCCAAGAACATCAAGGTCGGCGACCCGCACGATCCGGCCACCCAGGTCGGCGCGCTGGTCCACCCGGAGCACTACGACAAGGTCATGAGCTACGTGGAGATCGGCAAGTCCGAGGGCCGCCTGGTCGCCGGTGGCGGACGCCCGGAGAACCTGCCCGAGGGCCAGGAGAACGGCTCCTACGTCGCCCCGACCGTGTTCGCCGATGTGTCCCCTGATGCCCGGATCTTCCAGGAGGAGATCTTCGGACCGGTGGTGGCCATCACCCCGTTCGACACCGACGAGGAGGCCCTGGAATTGGCGAACAACACCCGCTACGGGCTGGCCGCCTACGTGTGGACCAATGACCTGAAGCGGGCCCACAACTTCGCCCAGGACATCGAGGCCGGCATGGTGTGGCTCAACTCCCACAACGTGCGCGACCTGCGCAGCCCGTTCGGCGGCGTAAAGGCCTCGGGCCTGGGCCACGAGGGCGGCTACCGTTCGATCGACTTCTACACCGACCAGCAGGCCGTGCACATCACCCTGGGCGACGTGCACACCCCGAAGTTCGGCGCCTAACCACTAACATTCCTGCTTGCAAAGGAGCAACATCATGAGCAACGAAATCCCCAAGCCATCGGTTCCAGCCCCGGATATCCTGCGCTGCGCCTATGCCGAACTGGTGGTCACCGATCTGGCCAAGTCCCGCAACTTCTACGTGGACGTCCTGGGCCTACACGTGAGCTACGAGGACGATCAGCAGATCTACCTGCGCTCTTTCGAGGAATTCATCCACCACAACCTGGTGCTCACCAAGGGCCCGGTTGCCGCACTGAAGGCCATGGCCTTCCGCGTGCGCTCGACCGAGGAAGTGGATGCCGCCGAGGCCTACTACAAGGAACTGGGCTGCCGCACCGAACGCCGCAAGGAAGGCTTCGTACGCGGCATCGGCGATTCGGTGCGTGTGGAGGACCCGCTGGGCTTCCCGTACGAGTTCTTCTTCGAGACCACCCACGTCGAACGCCTGCACATGCGCTACGACCTGTACTCGGCCGGCGAACTGGTGCGCCTGGACCACTTCAACCAGGTGACCCCGGATGTGCCGCGCGGCCGCAAGTACCTAGAGGACCTGGGCTTCCGCGTCACCGAGGACATCCAGGATGACGAGGGCACCACCTACGCCGCCTGGATGCACCGCAAGGGCACCGTGCACGACACCGCCCTGACCGGCGGCAACGGCCCGCGCCTGCACCACGTGGCCTTCTCCACGCACGAGAAGCACAACATCATCCAGATCTGCGACAAGATGGGCGCCCTGCGCATCTCCGACCGGATCGAGCGCGGCCCGGGCCGCCACGGTGTGTCCAACGCGTTCTACCTGTACATCCTGGATCCGGATGACCACCGCATCGAGATCTACACCCAGGACTACTACACCGGGGATCCGGATAACCCGACCATCACCTGGAACGTGCACGATAACCAGCGCCGTGACTGGTGGGGCAACCCGGTTGTACCTTCCTGGTACACCGAGGCCTCGAAGGTGCTGGATCTTGACGGCAACGTTCAGGAAGTCATCGAACGCACCGATGATTCCGAACTGGAAGTCACCATCGGCGCCGACGGCTTCTCCTACACCCGTGCCGGGGACGAGGACGGCTCGTACCACGGCCAGGCCTCGAAGGGCTTCAAGCTGGGCAACCAGCTCTAGACCCCCGAACGACCAGCATCAGTCCGGTGCGGCATCACAAGGTTCTTCCCTGATCCTTGTAGTGCCGCACCGGGCTTTTGCCTTATCCAGAGCAGCAGGACACTGCTATTCGTCCCCCGGCTTACCTACAATCGAGACAGGAGGCAATCATGGGTACCGATCGATCCAAGAACATCGAGATCCGCAGCAGCGAGGGTCATGTGGAGATCGTCGGTATGGACGAAGCCGATGTCGCCGAGGCCATTGAGCTGTTCAGATTGGTCCGCCTCCGGCAAGCCGGTGCCCGCAACGCACTATCCGACCATGCTTCACGGGTCATGATTGACCAGGTCAGTACGTTGATGCCACGGGATTCGCAGCGCTAAATACGGCGAAGTGTCTCACTGAGAGCATCGAGCATCACAGAGCACGGGGCGGACACGCACACCCAGCTCGCCGAGATGCGGGGAATCGAGATGAGTTCTCTTCGAACCTGAGTTTCTCGTTTGTGCCAAGAGGATCGGATCTTCACCGTTGGGCATGCTGATAAGTCCCTGATCCCCGCGATATGACCAAGCGCACCGGACACCCTGGGCATGGCTGGTGAGCCCCACGGGGCTGCTGAACGGTGAAATACCTTCCGAAACGGTCAAGATCACCCCGCCACGCGCACTCCAGGCCGTACTCCGCCGAGCCGCGGAGTCGCACAGTCACCCGGACCCATGCCCTTAACCGGAGCTGTTCTGTCCAGGGCCCGGACTGTTCATATCCAGACGCGTGCCCCCTCGCCTGCCACCAATTGGTGAACAGGGGGTCTGCTGAAGGTTTGGTTGACACTTCGACCGCATCACCTCGATAAGGTGGTGCTCAAACGAAGGAAGACCCAATGCCTAAGAATGTCTACACCGATGAGTTCAAGCGCGACGCCGT
>NZ_JAPCHW010000021.1 GCF_026107515.2 Glutamicibacter sp. MNS18
GGTTAGAGCATTTGCGGGGTATCGCGTTGGGGTTCAAGAATCTGACGCACTATATCGCACGGTCGTTGCTGGAGACTGGCGGGTTTAGACCGCGATTACACTCTCAATCCTGAAGAGCCGCTTAAAGACAAACGCGTGTGGGTCTTTCACCATCAAATGCTGGCGATAGGCCCACACGCTTTCGAGCTAGATTTCGCTTCGTTTAGGCCTGCGCGCTGGTGCGCCCGGCGCGGAAGCGCTGCGGCCAGACGCCCTGCTTGCCTGGGGAGAGGATGCCGGCTGGGTCCAAAGCGTCCTTGATCTTCTCCTGCAGGCGACGTGCCGCGTTGTCATTGAAGTCGAAGCCATCGGCAATGCGGTCCATGTAGTCCACATGGCTGCGGTACGGTGCGTAGCCGCGGGCCCGGGCGGCATCGAGCAGCTCGGAGTACAGGGCGCGTGCGCGCTGGAGCATCTCCTCATTGCCGCGCTCGAAGAAGATCATCGTCACGTGGACCATATGGCGCGGGTACAGGTGGTAACCGATGTACAGATCGAATCCGTGCTTCTCGTAGAGCTTCTTGGCTTCCTGGTAGAACTCGGCCACCAGTTCACCACGGGCCGGGATGATCGGGGCCGCGTCGATGTGCCCGCCGTTTTCGGCAGCCCACCCCACGGTGGACAACGGCTTCAAGGTCGGAACTCCAGCCATCTGGGTGCGGTCGAGGGCGGCGATGTCATCATGCTGCAAGGCCAGGCCCTCTTCGCCCGAGTAGAAACGGGCGTCGACGCGGGCGCCGGGGATGGCGCTGATCCGGTCCTTGACGATCTGCAACCGGCGTTCGCACAGCTCGCGGTCGCCGTAGAAGGCGAACTTGCAGTTCCACTGGCCAACGCCGAATTCCTGGCGCATTTCTTCCAGCCGCCAGTCGGGGATCGACCCTTCGCCATCCCAGAAATCGGCACGGGACCCGCGCATGGTCGCCGCGCGAACAACGTTGCCGCACAGCGCATTGTTCTGGATGATCTCCTCGCGGCGCAGGGTGGTGAGGATATCGATCAGCTGCGGCAGGTGCGCTTCATCGTCGACGAAGATGTCGCCGTTGACGTAGGTGTGCGGCGCCGGCATCAGCCACAGGCCGACCTGGGTGACAACACCGTAGTTGGACTGGGTGAACAGCCCGTCCAGCGTCGGACCGAAGCCGCCCTGGAAGATCGGGCCCAGCTCGGTGCCGTCCATCGCGCCCATGCCGGTGCGGACCAGGTCGCCGTCGGGCAGGACAACTTCCATGCCGCACAGGGACTTCACGTGGTCGCCCAGCGGGGTCATGCCGTAGCCGCGGTCGAGCATGTTGCCCATCACCGAACCCCAGCCCAGGGCCGGCACCGACATCCACACCTTCAGGCCGCGTTCCTTGATGTATTCGAAGAGCTCGAAGAAGGTGACGCCGGGTTCCACCACGGCGTAGCACAGGCGGTCATCGACGGTGATGATGCGCTTCATGCGGCTCAGGTCCAGCGCCACCATGCCGGTATCGCGCGGTTCCGGGCCGCCGTAGCCCAGGTTCTTGCCGCAGGAGAAGGTCCACAGCGGAACCTCGTGCTCGGTGGCCAATTTGACGATGGCCTGTACTTCTTCGGTGTTGGCCGGACGAACGCCGGGCCAGGGGGTGCGGCCCGGGTTCAGCGGGTAGGGATCCAGATACCCCTCGGAATCACCCAGGGAAACAACGTTCTCCGCGCCCACGATTTCCTTGGCTGCCCGGAGAAACTCTTCACGACGATCCATGATTCACCCTTCCACTGGCCGTTGGCAGGTGCCGCGGCCTCATTGTCTTAATCTAGAAATCTTGCGTTGCTCATGGCCATCATCAATAAGCTTGATGCCATGAGTCTTGTGTCCCACCCTCAGCTGACCTTGCGCCAGCTCTGGCATTTCGTTGTCGCCGCCGAAGCGGGAACCATGGCCGAAGCCGCCCGGCGGCTGCACCTGGCGCCCTCGGCCATCTCCATGTCCATCGCGGAGCTGGAACGAATCGTCGGTGCCGAGCTGGCGGTCAAGCGCAGGGCCAAGGGGCTGACGCTGACCGCGAGCGGCAAGATGGTGCTGCTCCAGGCCCGCGAACTGCTCGACCGGGCCCATGATCTGCAGACCATGGGCCAGGGTACCCGCGAGGAGCTGGCCGGCCCGCTGACCGTTGGCTGCTTCATGCCTCTGGGGCCGGTCATCATTCCTCCGATGCTCAGCGCCTTCGCCCAGCAGTGCCCCAAGGTGGAAGTCGATTTCCTGGAGGGATTCCACCAGGAAATGCAGGACGCGCTGCTCGATGGTTCCATCGACGTCGCCTTCCTCTACGGATCGGAGATCTCCACGGCCCTGCGTTCGGCCACCGTGGCGATGGCCGAAGCGCAGATACTGCTGCCTTCGGGTCATCCGCTGGCGGGCAACCCCTCGGTGTCGCTTCGTGAAATCTCCGAGGAACCGCTGGTCCTCTTCGAATCCGAGCCGATCACCCAGCGCATCCTCGGCCTGTACCAGGGCAGCGGGCTGGAGCCGATGATCCGGCACCGCTCGCGTTCCTATGCAACCGTCCGCTCGCTGGTCAGCACCGGCCGCGGTGTGGCGGTGCTGTTCCAGCAGCCGGCCCTGGAAGCGCCCTATGAAGAACTGAATGTGGTGCTCAAGCCGCTGAAGCTCGACGACGGAAATATTGCGGTCGTTCCAGTTTCGGTGGCTTGGCCCCGCACTTCGCGGCTGAACTCCCGTGCCCAAGCCTGGGTGGAAGTGGCCGCGGAGCTCTTCGAGAATGCAGGCCGGCGCGGCTAGCGGCTAGACGCGCGAGCGGATCGAGGACGGGTAGGACAAACCGAAGTTGTCCCGCAGGGTGGTGCCCTCGTACTCGGTGCGGAAGTAGCCGCGGTTCTGCAGTTCCGGGACCAGCTTGTCGCAGATCAGCTTGAAGCCACCCGGGTTGAACGGGGCGTTCAGGTTGAAGCCGTCGCAGGCCTTGGAATCGAACCAGTCGATCATGCGGTCGGCCACTGCCGAGGCGGTGCCGGCCATCCACTGGTGGCCGGTGGAGCGGGCCAGGTCGACGATCAGCTCGCGCAGGGTCATGCCCTGGTCCACCGACTTGCGGCGGTAGATCTGGTAGCGCGAACCCAGAGCCGGGTCATCGGAGAACCATTCGGCAGGAATCTTCTCGTTGAAGTCCAGCGAGGACAGGTCCATCTTCAGATCGGCGCCAACCTGCACGCGGCCGTTCTCCAAGTGGATGTGGTTGGCCAGCTCTTCGGCCAGCTCATCTGCTTCAGCCTGGGTGTCGCCGAGGATCGGCAGGATGCCCGGGATGATCTTCACATCATTGGGGTTGCGGCCCTTGGCCGCGGCCATGGCCTTGAACTTCGCGTAGAACTCGACCGAAGGCTCCTTCAGCGGCTGCGCGGTGTAGATGCCGTCGGCCACCGAGGAACCCAGCTCCATGCCCGGGCCCGAGGATCCTGCCTGGACCAGCACCGGACGGCCCTGCGGGCTGCGCGGCATGTTGATCGGGCCCTGAACCTTGAAGAATTCGCCTTCGTGGTTGATCGGATGGATCTTATCGGTATCGACGTACCAGGCCGATTCCTTGTCGTTGGTGACGGCGTCATCTTCCCATGAATCCCACAGCTTGTTGGCTACCTCGACGAACTCGGTGGCACGGCGGTAGCGGGTGACCGGATCCGGAGCGCTGTCCATGCCGAAGTTCTGGAAGCCATCGGAGCTTGTCACGATGTTCCAGCCTGCGCGCCCACCTGACATGTGGTCCAGGCCGGCCATCTGGCGAGCCAGGTTGTATGGCTCCGAGAACGAGGTGGAGACGGTGCCGATCAGGCCGATGTTCTTGGTGCGTGCGGCCAGTGCGGACAGCACCGAGATTGGCTCATAGAAGCCGTTCATCTTGATGTCGCCGCGCATCACGGTGTTGGCATGGACGATGTCGCCAAAGAAGATGGCATCCAGCTTGGCATCTTCAGCCATCTTGGTCAGGTCGTAGACGAATTCCAGGTTGGCCAGCTCTTCGGAGCGCGAGCCATCCATGCGCCACGAGTCCTTGTGGTAGCCGGCTGGGAGCATGAAGGTCGTGAGCACCATGTGCTGGGGGTTTTTGGGAGTCATTGAAACTCATCCTTTCCTGCGAATGCGAGGGGAAGCGCTGAAACCATGTTTTCAAGAGTCCCTAAAGTAGTAAATAGAGAACTTTTATTCCATAGTGTTCAGAAAAATTGATGTTTGATGTCAAAAGCTGGTCCGCGTACCGAAGGGCACGCGGACCGAGGCTGGGGTTTAGGCGTTCAGCTTTGCTTCGGCCGGTGCCGACGCTGCATTCTTCGGCGGCAAGGCGGCGCCTTCAGGGCTGATGCGGATGGCGATCAGTCCGATGAACAGGATTGCCACCCAGAAGATGCCAACTGCGGTAATGCCGAAGCTGACGGCCAGCGCGGTGCAAATCATCGGGGTGAAGCCGGCGCCAAGGGTCGAGGAGCCCTGGTAGGCCAGCGACGCGCCGGTGTAGCGGACATTGGCCGGGAACAGCTCGGAGATGTAGGCGCCAATCGGGCCAGCGAGAATGCCCTGGATGACACCGTTGCCGACGATCACTGCCACGGCGAAGCCCCAGCCGGTGCCGTTGCTCATCAGGAAGACTGCTGGGAAGGCCCACAGGATGCCGGCGATGCCGCCGATGGTCAGGATGGTCTTGCGGCCGTACTTGTCAGAGAGCTTGGCGGCCAAGAGGCAGACCACGATGGTGACCATGGCAGCGTAGCCCTTGGTGTTCAGCACGAAGGAGCGGTCCACTCCCTGGGCGGCGGCTTCGGAAACGCCCCATGATGTCAAGACGCCCTGGCAGGTGTAGAAGCCCAGCGAAGCGATCAGGGTAATGATGACCGTGCGTGAGTGGTTCTTCAGCACCAGTGAAATCGGGGTCTTGCGTTCCTGCTGGCGCTCGGTCGCTTTCGCATCCATTTCCTGGAAAATCGGGGTTTCTGCCACCTTCAGGCGGATGACCATGCCGATGATGATCAGCACTGCCGAGAAGATGAACGGAAGGCGCCAGCCCCATTCCAGGAAGGCATCGCCGGTGGAGAAGGAGACGAAGGAGACCAGGAAGGTGGCCAGCAGGCCGCCGGCCGGGGCGCCGGCATTCGCGAAGGATGCCGCGAAACCGCGCTTGGAAGCTGGCGCATGTTCCAGTGCCATCAGTGTGGCGCCTCCCCATTCGCCGCCGACCGCGACGCCCTGGACCACGCGCAGCAGGACCAGGATGATCGGGGCGGCCACGCCAATGGTTGCGGTCGTTGGCAGCAGGCCAATGGCAACGGTGGCTACGCCCATCATCATCATGGAAAGCACCAGCATCTTCTTGCGTCCCAAGCGGTCGCCGAAGTGGCCGAAGACAATGCCGCCCAGCGGGCGGGCGATGTATCCGACAGCCAAGGTGCCGAAGGAGGCGAAGAGCGCCAAGCCGGGGGTCAGGTTGCCGAAGAAGACCTTGTCGAAAATCAGCGACGCCGCAGTGGCGTACAAGATGAAGTCGTAGTACTCGATGACGCTGCCCAAGAAGCTGGAACCGAGAATGCGGCGCAAATCCTTGGTGTTGAGGGAGTCGCTGGGCTCCGTTGCCTTTGCTGGGCGGTTCTGCTGTGACGAGGACACTGGAGAACCCTTCCTTTTCGCTGATGTGACTTAAAGCATAGTGGTTTATTTCACTCGCGCTGTCCAATTTTACGCATTTTAAGACGAATAATATTTTCTTGAGTGGGTCAAAACCGCGGGATTCAGGGGTTTTAGAAAAATTCTTTAACCGATGGCTTGATCTGGGTCACATGAGTTATATAAACTGATGCACAGAATATATTTTTGAACCCGCCTGGCGGGACGCCCGATAAGGAGCAGCAAAGATGAGTGCACGCACTGGAGAGCAGTACCTGGCAGGGCTCAAGGATTCCCGCGAGGTCTGGCTGGGAGATCAGCGCATTGACGTTACCGAGCACCCGGCCTTTGCCGGCTCGATCAACGGCATGGCAGCCTACTTCGACTACCAGCACAAGTATGCCGATGACTGCCTGATGGTCGATGAAGAGACCGGCGAGCAGCATAACGTCTCGCTGCTTCGTCCGAAGAACGCAGAAGACATCGCCCGCCGCCACCGCGCCTTCGACCGCCTGGCCCGCTACTCCAACGGCATGCTCGGCCGCACCCCGGACTACGTCAACGTCGTGCTGGCCGGCCACGCCTCGCGTCCGGACATCTTCGCCAAGTCCGGGGACCCGGTCTACTACGAGCGCCTGCAGAACTACTGGCGCCTGGTCCAGGAACAGGACCTGGCCCTGACCCACACCATCGTGCACGCTGCCATCGACAAGTCGGTCGGCGAACTGCAGGGCATCAATGAAGAACTGACCCTGCGCGTGGTGGACCGCACCGAAGAAGGCCTGATCGTGCGCGGCGCGAAGATGCTCGCCACCCTGGGCCCCATCGCCGACGAGCTCTACGTCTACCCGGCCGTGCCGATCCAGAAGGGCTTCGAGGAATACGCGCTGTCCTTCGCCATCCCGGTCGCCACCAAGGGCGTGGTTTCGGTATGCCGCGACCACTACGGCGTGGACCAGCCAGTGGTGGACAAGCCATTCTCCTCGCGCTTCGACGAGCAGGATGCGGTCATCATCTTCGACGACGTGCTGGTTCCGTGGGACCGCGTCTTCATCGACGGCCAGCTGGATGTCTACAACTCCCTGAATGCCGGCACCGCCACCGGAAACACCCAGCAGCAGACCGCCATCCGCGCATCGGTGAAGCTCGAATTCGCTTATGACCTGTGCGTGCAGATGGCCAAGGTCACCGCCACCGATACCAAGCCGGACACCGCTGCGATGCTCGGAGAAATCTACTCCTACCTGCGCATCGCCCGCGCCGTGATCCACTCGGCCGAGGTCAACGCCTCGGAATGGGGCGGCGGAGCGTTCTTCTGCCACGATGACATCTCCGCGCTGCGCACCATGATGCCAATCTGGATGGCACGCGTGAACGACATCATCAAGTCGATGGGCTCGCACAACCTGCTGGCCACCCCGACCGCGTCCGCCTTCGAGGATCCTCGCCTGGGCCCACTGCTGAAGAAGTACCTGCCAGGGGCCAACGGCATTGCGCCGGAGGAACGCGCCAAGATCTTCCGCACCGCGTGGGACTTCGCCGGATCCGCGCTGGGCAGCCGCATCGAGCTCTACGAGCGCTTCTACCTGGGCTCGGTGGGCCGTGCCCGCGGCCTGGACCACCGCAAGGCCCAGATGAAGGGCGAAACCGGTGCCTTCGAGGCGATGTTCGCGGAGTTGGGCATCGACCCGGTTCTGGCAGAGCAGTCCGGACTGGACCTCGACGCCGCGGCAACGCGCGCCTGAGGAAATCATGGCTAACCCGACGCCCGATGTGCTCGATGCGCTGCTGGAGCACCTGCTGGAAACCCAGTACGCCCAGCTGCCGGAGGAAACGATCCAGCGTGTGAACCAGCGCCTGCTCGACTCCGTGGGAGTCGGGGTAGCAGGCCACCGTGCCGATGATGCGGCGGGCCTCATCGAGGTAGCCAAAGCCTGGGGCAGCGGTGAAGAAGCCACCGTGCTGGGGACCGGAATCAAGCTTCCGGCCACCTCGGCGGCCTTCGTGAATGCTGCCTTGATCCGGTCCTTCGACTTCGAGCCGGTGGAAGCCGAAGGCCCAGCCGGCAAGCAGGTGGCAGCCCATATTTCCGGCACCACCGTGGCCGTCGTGCTGGCCCTGGCCGAAACGACCGGGGCGAGCGGCGAAGAAACCTTGGCCGCGCTGGCGCTGGGTGATGACCTGGCAGCCCGCTTGGCCATCGCCGGCGGCTTCGATGTGTACTCGGGGCAGGACAATACCGGTACGCTCAATACCCTGGCCGCCGCGTTCATCGCCAGCCGAATGCTCGGGCTGACCAAGGCCCAGGCGCGGCATGCAACAGGCATCGCGGTGAACCAGGCCGCGGGCAACGTGGCCGCCATCTTCGATGGCGCCAACAGCTTCAAGCTGCCCATGGCCTTCGCCGCGCGATCCGGAATCGCCGCCGCGCAGCTGGCCAAGGCCGGCCTGGAATCAGCCGCTGACCCGCTGACCGGCAAGCACGGCTACTTCCAGCTGTTCGGCATCGACGCGCAGCCGGAACTGGCAGTTCAAGGTCTGGGCGAAAGCTTCCACGGCGACTGCACCATCAAGCCGTACGCCAGCTGCCGGGCAGCGCAGCCATCGCTGCAGGCCTGCGCAGAACTGGTGGCCGAAGGCACGGTGGACTACAAGGACATCGAATGCCTCACCGTCCACCTGAGCGAGCGGACCCTGAACGGATTCGTGGGGGCGCGCTTCGCGGCGGGGGACACCCGCACCGTGGCCGCGCTGTTCTCGGTGCATGCCACCGCGGCGATCGCCCTGATCCACGGAACCGTCCGCCCGGAGCACCTGACCGCCAGCGCGCTGGCCGATCCGGAACTGGCGCAGATGCTCGGACGGATCGAGCTGGTGGCCTCGCTGCCCAACAGCCAGCGCCTGACCGCTGAAATCACCGCACGGCTGCGCAACGGCGAAATACGCCACGTGCGCGTGGAACATCCGGACGGAAACATCCTGCGCACGCCCCTGGAGCATGACCAGGTCGTTGAGAAGTTCTCGAAGAATCTCGAGTTCTCGCATCCTGAGCTGGCAGCACGCAAAGACGCGTTGCTGCACCAGCTCGAACACCTCTCCAGCGCCCGCGATGTCAGTGAACTGATCGCAACGCTGGATCCTTCTAAAAACTTCACCCCGAATTACCAGGAGCAACTCTCATGAGCATCACCAACCTTGAATCGGTCACCCCGGTAGACATGAATATCTTCCGCAATGTCGTGGGGCACTTCGCCTCCGGCGTCACGGTGATCACCACCGCTGTGGACGGCCAGCTTTACGGCACCACCGCTTCGGCCGTGTCCTCGCTGTCGATGGAACCGCCCATGATGCTCGCCTGCCTGAACCGCTCCAGCTCAACCCACGACCGGGTGGTGGAAGCCGGCGTCTTCGGCATCAACATCCTGGCCGAGGACCAGGGGGCGCTGGCCTTCCACTTCGGCCGCAAGGGCGAGGACAAGTTCGCCACCGTGCCGCATACCCTCTCCGAGGAAGGCATCCCGCTGATCGACGGCGCCTTGGCCACGATCGTGTGCCATGTGGCAGAAACCCCGACCGGGGGTACCCACACGGTGTTCCTCGGCTTGGTCAGCCACGCTGAAGCGCATGACCGCGAACCGCTGGCCTACTACCGCGGAACCATGGGGCGCCTGGAGCCAACCAAGGAACTGGCCGCCTACCAGGCCACCCGCAACTGGGTGCTGCTGCGCACCAGCCCGCTGGGCGAAGACCTCGACATCGATGCCATCGCCGCGGCTTCCCGTGCCGAAGCCGATCATGTGGCCAACGCCCTGGTGAAGCTGGAAAGCGAGCACCTGGTCTTCCGCACCGAAACCGGAAAGTACCAGCCGAAGCCGATTACCGCAGAGCTGACCGACTCGGCCTATGACTCGCGTGCCACCATCGAATCCGGTGTGATCGCCTCGCAGCTGGGCAAGATCTCCGAGGAGACTATCTCCACCCTGCGCGAGATTACCGCGAAGCTGGCTGACCTGCGCGAGACCTCGGAATCCGACCTGGAAGAGTTCTTGGCTTTGAACGTGGCCTACCACGATGCACTAGTCGGCGTTGCAGGTTCCAGCCAGCTGGTGGATTCCTTCCGCCGTCTGGGAATCGGCACCGTGTGGCGCCAGGCCCTGACCCCTGAACAGTGGTCGCGCCAGCTGGATCACCGCCACGTCGCAGAGCTGACCGAAGCGCTGGCCGCAGGCGATGCGCCAGCAGCCCAGGCAGCACTGGCAGCCCACACCGAGTTCGGCAAGACCCTGGCGCGTGAAGTCGTGGCACGCCATGGCGGCCAGGTCTAGGACCCGGGCAGCACCAACGTCAGCGGCGGCACGCTGGAATCATCCAGCGTGCCGCCGCTGACGTTTAATTCCTTGCGCAGGCGCCCTATGCGGTTTTGGACCCAACAAAGAGCCGCAGTTTCCACTGTCCATCGGTGCAGGCCCACACCGTGCGATTGGCAGTTTCCAGCTGCTTCTCAACGCCGCCCGAAACCAGACGCATCGTCATGGTGCCTTCGACCACCGCCACCTCGCCTTCCTGGGTGATCGAATCGAAGTCGTGGTTGAGCGCCAAATATTCGACGGCCCCGGAACCCAGCAGTTCCAGCAACGAGTCGCGGTTATCGACCCGACCCGTGGAATGGGTGTACTGCAGTTCAGGATCCAGCAGGGTCTCCAAGGTTTCGAGGTCGCCTGCCAGCATGGCCGAGAGCCGTTGGCCTTCGGCTTCGCGCAGCTGCGCTTCCAGTTTCGCCGGATCGAAAGTGCTCATTGGTGTCAGCTCCTTAATAGGGTTCAATTTGCAGGTGATTCGCCACGTGCAGGCAGCGAATCGTGGTTTCGGGTTGAGGCCATGGCGTGAATCCCTCAGACGAGGGGATGAGCAGGGCGCAGGACAGTTACCTCGCATCGCTGATGTCCAGGGCTGCTGATCTTTCTACGCTGTAATCATGCTCAAGAAAAAGTATCTCTCTGCCGGCGCGCTCGCCCTTCCCTTTGCCCTGCTGCTCACTGGATGCAGCGCTTCTGACCTCTTTGCCGACAAGTACGATGAATCCACCACGCGAACTGCCGAAACGTCGGCGCAGGCCGTTGCCGATGGGCTGCTGCCCGATTGGGTTCCAGCCGGCGGCACCGATGTGCAACTGGTCCAGCGCAACACCGGTGCCGAACGCATCTTCACGATGAAATACGACGGCAAGCTGGATAGCGGGCAATGCACGGCGCTGAAAACGGCAGGAGATCCAACCGCTGCGGAACTGGCAAAGGCCTACGCTTCAGATCCGCGCACCAAGAACTTCAAGCCTGATGAGATCTCAGAAACCCGCACCTTGGATGCCGACTGGTGGCCAGCCGATGGCCAGGACAAGACAACTGACCTGTGCGGACGCTTCTGGGTGCATCAGGCAGATGGCGCGCTCTATGCCTTTGCACCGGACACGGTCTCCAACGTCCACGCTATAGAAAAGGAACGGGCGAAGCCGAACGGCTAGCGCGAGCCGCGCAATCCGGTTATTGGCTAGCCTTCGGAGTCACACGAGTTGCGTAGAAAACGCAGGCGGCCAGTCCGAGGAGACTGAAGACTACGGCCGCAATTCCAATCAAGGCCGGAAGGTACTGGGTCCAAGTCATGTTCAGGGAGACTAGCAGTGCTACCAGGAATCCGCCGGTCAGATAACTGATAGCTGAACTCATTATGAACCTTCCACGGGTGAAACTTGTTCCTGCGAGCCTAGCATCACCTGCGGCCTGCACCAAGGATTTGCCGGCATGTTCGACCGACTCGAAGGCTGCTTCGAGGTTCGCATCGTGCTATCCGTTCTCGTGATGGGACACCACCCCTGCATTGATCTCGAAGCTGTCGCCATCGCACGGAACGAACAGGTTTCCACCAAATTGCTCCTTGGCGCCTTGCCATGTTTCGGCAGGCGAACCAGCAGGGACCAAATGGTGCAGCGCAAGGTTTGCGGCGTTTGCCTGCTGTGCGATGGCGCCTGCATCCTGCGGTGTCGTGTGCGCCCGCCGATGATGTCCCATGCTGGCCTCGAGCTCTGCCGGGGTGGCGTTCGGGTAGCTGCGCGCCACAGCTTCGAGATCGATGGCTTCATGGAATAGCAAGTCACAGTGCTCGGCCAGCCGTACCAAGTTCTGGCTCGGTGCGGTGTCGCCCGAAACCACCACGGAACCGTAGGCGCTGTCGATACGGAACGCGAAAGCCGGAGCCACCGGACGGTGCTGTACCAGAATCGCAGTGACCTTCACGAGCTCGTCGGCATACACCTCGAATGGCTGCATCTGCGGGTGATTGGCATCGTTGGGGTGATAGCCGGCCTCGGCAGGAATTTCGATGTCCTCCCCAGTGAAGATCTTGGAGATATCCGGTGCGCCGGAGTCCCTGCGGCGGTCATTGAGGTCGGTGGCGTGTGCCTGTAGCAGCCGCTGGACCATTTCTGCTGTCCCAGGGGTTGGCGACTGCGGGAAGATCACCTCGACGTCCTTGTCGGCGTGCTGCACTTCGGGCAAGGCGCCGCGGTCTGCGGGACCGAACACGCGCACCCGCAGATCGGGCTTGCCCCGAAACGCCAAGCCGCCGAGCACCATCAGGGAGTTCAAATCGATGACGTGGTCGGAGTGCTGGTGGGTAATGAATACGGCGCGCAGGCTGGTGGGTGCCAGCCCGGCTTCAGCAAGGCCCAGCCCGACCCCGTGGCCGCAGTCGATGAGGTAGGTGTGCCCGTCGACCTCCACGGCAGTGGCGATTCCACGCCGGTGGCCGTTGGCGATGCCTCGGCGCAGCAGCGGTCCGCCCGCTGTACCCAGGGCATGGATTGTCATTCCGCTCTTCATCGGCGCGATCGCTTTCTATGGGAGGGATCCGATATGGAAAAACGATGGTGGGCATCGCCAGGCGATGCCCACCATCGTTGCAGGGTCTTATTTGTTGAAGACGCTGCTGACAGCCTTCTGTCCTTCGCGCTGGCGCTCGGTCACGTCGACAAGGTCAGGACGTGGGAACAATGGGACCTCTGCCGGGTTTTCAAATGGCAGGTCCAGGCCTTCGGCATTCACGATCGGGCCGTGGCCGGCCTTGGCCTTGACTTCATTGGCTTCTGGGGAATTCAACCAGGAGACGAACAGCTCAGCCGCCTTGTTGTTCTCAGCTTCCTTGATGACGCCGGCATACCAGTAAGTCGCCCAGTTGCCGCCCTCGACCGGGTAGGAGATCTCCACCGGAGCACCGTCGTTGGTCAGGGTCAGGTAGTTGCCCATGGCACCCATCAAGCAGACATAAGCTCGGCCCTGGACTACTGCGTTGTGGCATTCGGCCGTGCTGGAAGAGAAGATCGGATCCTGCGCGGCCAGCTTCTCGAGGTATGGCTTGCCCAGCTTGTCCGCATTCAAGACCAGGTCGGCCCACTGCATGCCGCCGCCGTCGGTGGTCGGGTCGGTCATGGTGATCTTGCCCTTGTAGGCAGGATCCAGCAGGTCATCCCAGCTGTCCGGGGTCTGGCCCAGATCCTGGCGGGTGTCGTAGATCAGGCCGCGAGGCGAAGCCGAGACCGCGGTCAGGGTGCCGTTCTCCAGCGAGAACTGCGGATCGCTGGTGACCTTCTCTGCATTTGCCGGGCGGTATTCCTCGAAGTAGTCGCGGTCCGCGAGGGAGACGGCGCCTACATCGCCGGTGATGACGATGTCTGCAATGCGCTGCCCGGAGGACTGCTCCTGGGAGATCTTCGTATCCAGTTCCGCGCCGACGATCTGCAACGGCGCAACCTCGATGCCAGGGAAGCGCTCGCCGAACGCTTCGAAGACCGAAGGCCAGGTGGCGGTCAACGGAGTGTAGATGTTCAGCGACTCCTGGCCCGCTTCCAGGGCGGCCGCATACTGTTCTTCAAATTGGGCTTTGGCTTCTTCGCCGCCCAGGGCTTCAACGGTGTCGATGCCCTCGCGTTCGCCCAGGCCGTCAGCGCTGGCGGCGTCGTTGCCGCCACAGGCGCTGAGCAGGAGCAGGGACGACAGTCCCAGGGCTGCAACGATGGTTGCCTTGTTCTTCTTGATCCCCATGGTGGTGCCTTTCATTGTGATGGTCGAAAATAGCGTCTTGGCTGGTGTGGTGCCCGGCTGCGTCGTGTCTCAGGCCATGGCCGGGACGTTGGCATGCAGAGCAGGCAGGCAAGCCAGGGAGTCGGGCGAAATGGCGCCGGAGATGGTATCGCCGACTTTCGGTGCGCCGGTTGGCCAAATGTTGGCGACCTCGGCGGTGCGAATGGAAACGGTGACCTTATGCGGGCCGAGCTGCAGCTCGTAGATGAAGTCATCGCCTAGGTACATCACGTCGGTAATCAGCCCCTCGAAGGCATTCGGCTTGTCGGCCGCGGGTGGGCCGAGAATGACCGAGGAGGAACGGACAGCGACATCGACACGCTGGCCCTCATGCACATCATTGCGCGGTGGGCAGACCAGGCGCATTTCGGTGCCTTCCAGCAGAACCTTGACTCCATATTGGTCGGCGCCGACAACGGTGCCTTCGATGAAGTTGTCGTATCCAACGAAATCGGCCACAAAGTGGGAGACCGGGTGCCAATAGATTTCGCGCGGGCTGCCGACCTGCTCGATCGCGCCCTTGTTAAGCAGCACGATTCGGGTGGACAGCGAGACCGCCTCTTCCTGATCGTGTGTGACGTAGATGGAAGTGGTGCCGACGCGCTTGTGCATTTCACGCAATTCCGAACGCATGTCTTGGCGCAATCGGGCATCCAGATTGGACAGCGGCTCATCGAAGAGCAGCAGCTGAGGGGTCGCCACGAGGGCCCGGGCCAAGGCAACGCGCTGCTGCTGGCCGCCGGAAAGATCGGTGGCCATGCGGCTGGAATATTCTGACAGGCCCACCATGTCCAGTGCTTCGCGGACGCGGCGTGCGCGTTCGTCGATGCCGATTTTGCGCATCTTCAGCGGGTAGGCGACATTGGAGGCCACCGACATGTGCGGCCAGAGGGCGTAGCTCTGGAAAACCATGCCGATGTCACGCTTGTCCGGCGCGATGTGGGTGCGGTGCGCCGGGTCGTCCACGACCTTGCCTCCGATGGAGACGCGGCCGCCGGTGGGGCGTTCCAGGCCCGCGACGCAGCGCAGGGTGGTGGTTTTGCCGCAGCCGGAGGGGCCGAGCAGGGTCAGGAATTCGCCTTCCTTGATTTCCAAGTCCAGTGATTCCACTGCAGCTGGCGCTTTGGGCGAGTACTTTTTTTCTAGCGACTCAATACTGACGTGTGCCATGGAATTTCCTATCACTTGGAAACGGAGGTCGGGACTCGACGCAAGGTGGTTGGATCGTTGTCTGCTTCGAGGGCCTTGGAAAGTGCTGGATCGAAGGTATCGGTGGGTGTTGCGGTATCGACAAGGCGTCCGCGGCGGGTGGTCCTGCGCTCGTTGGCCTTCTTGAACAATGCGCCGATGGCCATGAGAAGACCGCCACCGACCGCGAGCAGGGCCAGCAGCAACAACAGCAACGCTGCGGCAGTGGAGCCGTTGCCCAACTGCGTGTAGTAGTTGTAGACCAGCAGCGATACGGTTTCTGTCTTGGCGCTGGAAAGCAGGATCGGAATATCCAGGCTGCCCGCCGCCATCACGCCGGTGATGAACCAGGAAGCCAGGAAGGTAGGGCCGATCAGCGGCACCACGATGGTCAGCAGCATCCTCGGCGCGGAAGCGCCGCAGATGCGGGCTGATTCCTCCAGCTCGACGCCCAACTGGCCCACCGGGCCTGAAGTGGCGCGCTGCGCGATGGGGGTGACCACGATGACCAGCGCAATCAGCACGATCCAGATCGAGCCATAGAGGCTTTTCAGGCCCGGGATGCTGAGGTATGCCCACGTGATGGCCAAGGCGAGGACGATGCCCGGCACCGCGACCACGGCCCAGACGATGAGTTCTGGCACCTGTGCCCAGCGGCTCTTGCTGCGCAGGGCGACATAGGTAATCAACACCGCCAGGATTGTTGCGAAAAGCCCGCCGACAACACCCATGATCAAGGTATTTTCCAGTGCCTGGACAACTTTCGAGGACTCGAACAGTCCGATGTAGTGCCTGAACGTGAAACCGGAAACTCCTAGAACCGGTTGGAAGGAGCCGATGATCAGCTGGAGCAGCGGAAGTACCAGTGCGACGCCGACGTACCCGGTGAACAGGCTGAAACCGACCCACTTCCAACGGCCGATCTCTTCTTTCTCAATGCGGAAGGCTTTGCCGGTCACGGTGATGAAGTTGCGGTTGCCGATGGCCTTGGAGCGGATGGCCACCAGAATGTAGATTACGGCGATCAGCAGCAGTGCCAACGCGCTGGCCGAGTCGTAGCGGATGGGCGTTGTTGCCAGGAAATCATAAATCTGAGTAGGGAAGACATAGATTGCCGCTGGAACTCCGAGGATCAGGGCGACATCTAGCTGGCCTAAGGAATTAACGAACCCGAGGATGGCCAGACCGGAAAGGGTAGGCAGGAGAATCGGGATGTTGACATCCAGGAAGAGTCGAACGCGGTTGGCGCCAGAGAGCAGTGCGGCTTCTTCGAGGGAACGGTTCAGTGCACGGACCGGACCGAGCAGCAATAGGTACATCACCGAAATTGCCTTCAGTCCGCTGACGATGATCAAACCTGCCCAGGAGTAGGCATCCAAGCGTGGCGAGCCGTCTGCGGAGACACCGAAGAATTGGGTCAGCAAACCAGTGGGCGAGGTCATCATTCCCCAGCTGATCGCGAAGAAAAGCGTCGGTATGGCAAAGATGGTGACCATGACGGGGGTGATTGCCTTGCCGGCGGGAGTCTTGGTTCTCATGGAAATCCAAGCAAAGATGAATCCGCCGATGATGCCAATGGACTGCACTGCAACGGCGTAGATGACCGAGGCCCACAGAGTCTCCCACGTAGCGGGATCCCCGTAGGCATCGACGATGCCGGCGAGGCCGAACGAGCCTTCGGTACCCGGTTGTCCGCTGCGGAAAGTGCCGTAAACGAGCATTGCCAGCGGGTAACCGAAGAAAGCGCAGATAAACAAGAGAAAGAGGGCTAGCAATGCCCCGGACGACCTAATTTTTCTCACAACTTCTACTCCCATGTCTTCTATCCGGGCAAGCGCAACAAATATCCGAGATGCTGTTTGGCCGAAAGCTTATAAACATATTGCGTGTGATCTAATGCACTGTCAAGGAATAAATGTATTTTCTGACTAGGAAAATTTTCTAGTTTGGCCGCGGTGCACCGGTTTCTGCAATCGGTGATGGTGATCACACGGCTGTGACTGCGGGTGGTTTATTGATGATGCTTCGAGTAACTGTGACTGACAGCCCGGAACCTTGGTTGCTTGTGTGCGCTGATGTTTCATATTGGTGCGGTCCCTGGCCGATAGGATGAGCTCATGAGCGAAAAGGAGCAACCGCGGCTGGCCAGCGCATTGGCGCAGAAAGTTGTCGACACGATTGCGCCGACCATCAACCGCAACGTGAACATCATGAATGCTCACGGCGTCATCATCGCTTCGACTGATGCAGCGCGAATCGGCACCCATCACGACGGCAACGCCGAGGCGATCAGCCGCAACGCCATCATCCGGGTCAGCCAAGCCGACGGTTCCGCGGGAACCCTGCCAGGGGTTAATGTGCCGCTGGCACTGAACGGCGAACTGTGCGGAGTTGTCGGCGTGACCGGTACTCCGCACGAAGTGGAACCGCTGGCAGGCCTGATTGCCTTGACCGTGCAATTGCTCTTCGCCCAGGACTACGAGCATTCGCGCAGCGCGAGACTGAAGCGCGCGACATTATTTCTGCGCTGATCGCAAGCCGTGTTGCCCCCGAAGTCATCGACCGCTCACTGGCGGCCCACGGCTTGCGAGGACCGAAACGCATCGAAGCCTGGCTCCCGCGAAGCATCGAGGATCCGTTGCTCGAAGAATCGGCCAAGGAGCACCACCGCACGTCCTGGATCAGCCTGTCCGGCGCATACTGGAGGCTTTGCGTCGCCCGCGAGCCGGCTATCGCTGCGGAACGCATGGATGGGGAACGGTTGCTCGTCTCCATGCCGGTGGAGAAAGCCATGGATCTCATGGCCGAAACCGAAGCGTTGCGCGTGCTGCTGCGCTACCCGTCGCTCGTGCCTCGCCACGCTCAGCGCGGGATGTGGAGCCGGGAAATTGCGGTGGCTATCGCCCGCACCCCAGCGCGCAGCCCGGAACATGCTGATGCTTCGGCGCAACAGCTCAACGAGGAACAGGCCAGAACCCTCTTGGTGGTTTCGACGGCTGCATCGATGAGCCAAGCCGCGACGGATCTGCATATTCACCGCAACACCTTGGTGCAACGGCTTGCGCGGATCAGCCAGGTCAGCGGCGTGGACATCCGGCAGTCCAGCGAATCCCTAAAGCTCCAGCACGCCATTTACGCGAGAGTGGCCTTGGGGCAGCTGCATATTTTCTAGGACGCGGGAACTCGGGTGCTTGTGCCAGGACTGGGAGTATCGGGATATTTGCACACATTGGCACCGCTAGGAAGCAAACAATTATGGTCGTGTGCCCATAGGTAATCGGGCAGCTTTTCCTAATATTGGCAGGATGATCGATCTTTGCGCCCGAAATCCTGGGCGGGACGGAGGCATCTAGCCCGACGGGCAAAGCTTTGAGCGGCTTTACCGAGAGGGCTGATCCTCCGGTCGCGCCCCTGCGGACCGTGTGCAGGGAACAACCATAATTGGCAAAGGAGCCAACCCGCCGTGTATGAACTGCTTGTTCTGCTGATCCTTGTCGTGGCCATCGTAATGGTCACGGCACGCTTGAAAATCAGCCCATTCCTCGCCCTCATTGGCGCCGCCATCCTGGTTGCCTTCGCCTACCGGATTCCGCTGGCCGACGTGGCCTCGACGGTCACCACGGCCTTCGGCAGCACCATGGGCAACATCGGTCTGGTGATTCTGTTCGGAACAATGATTGGTGTGATCCTGGAGAAATCCGGTGTCGCGATCTCCATGGCAGATGCGCTGATCAAGGTCCGGGGCACGCGGTTTCCCAACCTGACGCTGTCGATCATCGGCTACATCGTTTCCATCCCGATCTTCTGCGACTCCGGGTACGTGGTGCTCAACTCGCTGCGCAAAGCCATCACACTGCGCACCGGAGTTTCAGCACTGGCGACATCCATCGCCCTGATGACCGGCCTGTACGCAACCCACACCATGGTTCCGCCCACCCCGGGGCCGCTGGCAGCAGCCGAGAGCATCGGCGTTGCCGACAACCTGGGCTTCATCATCGCTGTCGGCTTGCCTGTTGCCGCCATCTCGGCGCTGGCCGGCTTGGCCTACGCCAGCCGTTTCAACAAGTCCAAGTGGACTCCCGCTGCCCAGTGAAGTCGAAGTCGACCTCTCCGAACTCGACTATGTGCAGCTGCGCGCAAGCTTCGGCAAATTGCCCCACCCGGCGTTAGCCTTCATGCCGATTCTGGTTCCGCTCGTGCTGATCTGCGCCGCTTCCAGTGCGAAGCTGCCTTCGCTCCCGTACGGCGAGGGTGTTGCTCTGGAAATCCTTTCCTTCATCGGTACTCCGGTGATCGCGTTGATCTTCGGCTTGATCTCCTCGAGCTTCCTGCTCAGCGGCGACAGCAAGCTGGCGGTCTTCAACGAGCAGATGCATGAAGCCGTGCGCACCGCTGCCCCGATCTTGCTGAGCACCGGCGCCGGCTCCGGCGCGGTGCTGGCCGCCTCGGAGCTGACCACGATCCTTTCGGATTCGCTCAGCGGCCCGGGCTTGGGCCTGGCGGTGCCGTTCCTGATCGCCGCGGCGCTGAAGTCCGCACAGGGCTCGTCCACTGTGTCCATGGTGACCACCTCCGCGCTGGTCGCACCGATGCTCGGCTCTCTGGGCCTGGGTTCGGAGCTGGGCATGGTGCTCACGGTATTGGCCGTCGGTGCCGGTGCGATGGTTGTCTCGCACGCCAACGACTCCTACTTCTGGGTCGTGTCGCAGCTCAGCCGCATTCCGGTGATTACCGCATACAAGACCTTGAGCGTGGCAACCGCCATCCAGAGTACTGCCGCCTTCCTGACGGTACCGCTCTTGGGCGCTGTGCTGCTGTAGCAACACCCTCACCGAGCAAGCAAAGGATCGCATCATCTGCCGATGGTGCGATCCGTTGCATTAAGCATGCTTTTGCAAGCGATTGAGGATGGGCCGGAGCCTGCTCGCTAGACGCCTCGCGCGGCCTGGTTCGCTTTGGCAGCCGAGACCATCAGCAACACGATAATGGCCAGATAACCTGCGCCGGTTGTGGCGAAGTCGAAACCTAACTGGCCCAGCACGCAGAGAATCGCTGAACCGGCCAACATGGCCCAGCCGGCCCAGGAAGCCGCGGCCACCAGCGGCGCAGCCCGCCGATGCCCTGCCAACCAGGCCTCGTCGCTGGCCAAGGTGTAGCGCACCATGATGCCGATTGCCGCATTGCGCGCGAGCTTTCCATCCCGGGCCATGGGTGCGAGGAACGCTGCCACCAAAGTGATGGCCAGCAACCCGAACATGAAGGAGATGACGCCTGCTGGATCCACGTTCCACCTGCTCTGCCTATTCGCCGTGAACAGCCATCCTATTCGGAAGCTGCGCAGTTCCCGAGTTCAAATTTCGTCATGCAAGCGTCATATGAAGGCCGCGCTGCCATCGATCAGGCAAGCAGGAGGTTCGAAGATGACGTATTTTGTCCTGCCGTTCCCTCGTATGACAGTGCCCTTCAGAGCCTGCTGCCGGCAGTGGTTGACTCAGAGCACAACCCATCCAGAGCGGCTGAGAGACCTGGCTCCGCGACGCCGCAGCAAGCCTGCATCCCGCAGGTAGTGCTAACGCCAGGAACGATGGAGTCGCAGGCCTCCTGCGTCCTTCGGAACCTGCAACGCAAGGGAGAAGAAGATGACCGTACAAAGCACCGCACTGCCCCGCGTCCCCTACGCCGGCACCGCCAGCGAGGCCGAACTGGAGCGCTGGCGCGCCGTCGCCCGCCGGGTTGCGGACACCCTGGCCGCCGATGCGCTGGCCCGCGACCGCGCCAACGCGCAGCCCTTCGCCGAGGTGCAGCTGCTGCGCGGGGCAGGGCTGCTGGAATTGCTGGTCCCGGCCGAGTTCGGCGGCGCCGGCGGGCACTTCGAGACCGCCTTCGAGGTCATCCGCATCCTGGCCGCCGCCGACGGGTCGATCTCCCAGCTGCTGGCCTACCACTACATCAACCAATCCGGCATCGCCTTCTACGCCCCGGCCGAGGCGCAGGCCGACTGGTGGCGGCGCACCGTGGCGGGAAGCTGGCTGTGGGGCGACTCGGTCAACCCGGTGGACCCGACACTGCAACTGACCCCGGAAGGCGAGGGCTTCCGCCTCAACGGAGCCAAGCGTTTTTCCACCGGCTCCGGGGTTGGCGAGGTCATCATCGTCAACGCCGAGGTCACCGGCGGCGAACGGCACGGCGAGGTGCTTGCCTTCGTGCTGCCGCGGGACCGTGAAGGCCTGGAAATCGTGGATGACTGGGACTACCTGGGCCAGCGGCTGAGTGCCTCGAATTCGCTGAAATACCATAACGTGCGCATCAACGCGGAGGACATCCTGGGCCCGGTCACCGATGAGCCGGTGTCCACCCTGCTCACCCCGGGCATCCAGCTGGCCTTTGCCAACTTCTACCTGGGCATCGCCGAAGGCGCGCTGGCCCGCGGCCGGCAGATCCTGTTGGGCCGCAAGAACTCCTGGTTCCTCTCGCAGGCCGAAACCTACTCGCAGGACGTGGTCTTCCAGCGCACCGTGGGTGAGCTGAAGGCCCGCACCGCAGCGGTGGCGGCGCTGACCGAGAAGCTGGGACGCAAGTACGATGCGCTGCTTTCCCTGTCTGGGGAAGTGACCCGAAACCAGCGGGCGGAACTGGCGGTCGAGATCGCCGAGGCGAAGGTGGTGTCCACCGAGGTAGGGGTGGAGGTCGCCAACCGGATCTTCGAGGTCACCGGCTCATCCTCGACCCGGAATGATGTGGGGTTGGACCTGTTCTGGCGCAATGTGCGCACCCACTCGCTACACGACCCGGTGGATTACAAGAAAATCGAGGTCGGCGCGTACTTCCTGCGTGGCGAAGTACAGCCGTTGTCGCTGTACACCTAAATTTGTGCACCGGTTGCCCGGTGCCCACCAACCCGCTGGCGTCGTCATTACCGTTCTTGGACGGCGCCAGCGCCTTTTTCCTCCCACAACCCTTGCATTGGAGTCACGACTATGACCACCCTTGCCGCCTCGCGCACCCGATTGGCCGAATTGCGCCAACGCTTCGCCCCGATCTTCGGAAGAATCGCCGCCGGGGCCGCCGACCGCGACCGCAGCGGGCAGCTTCCGCGGACCGAGATCGCCGAACTGGCCGCGGCCGGTTTCGGGGCCGTGCGTGTCCCCGCATCCCATGGTGGTGCCGGTGCCACGCTGCCCGAGCTCTTTGAACTGTTGGTGGAGCTGGCCGCGGCCGACTCCAATATCGCGCAGGCGCTGCGCGCGCACTTCGCGTTTGTCGAAGACCGTCTGGTGTCCGCCGACGGCGCGGACCGTGACCGGTGGCTTGCCCGTTTCGTGGCCGGCGAGCTGGTCGGAAACTCCTGGACCGAAGTCGGCACCGTGAAGGTCGGGGACGTGATCACCAAGGTCACCCCGGACGGGCAGGGCGGGTTCAGGATCAACGGCACCAAGTACTATTCCACCGGTTCGATCTTTGCCGACTGGCTGGACACCTACGCCGAACGCACCGACACCGGCCAGCGGGTGATCGCCGCGGTCAACCGCCACCAGCCCGGGGTCGCGCTCGCCGACGACTGGGACGGATTCGGCCAACGCACCACCGGAACCGGCACCTCCACCTTCAGCGACGCGGTGGTGGCCGAGGAAAACCTGATCGACTTCGAGACCCGGTTCAAGTACCAGACGGCGTTCTACCAGCAGGTGCTGCTGGCGGTGCTCGCCGGGTCCGCGTTGGGTGCCGAACGCGATTTCGCCGCCGAGCTGAAGAACCGCAAACGGACCTTCAGCCATGCGGCGGCAAATGTGGCGGCCGAGGATCCACAACTGCTGCAGGTCATCGGGGAGGTGTCGGCCGCGGCCTTCGCCTCCGCGGCCACCGTGGAGCGCGTGGCACAGACGTTGCAGGCGGCGTACGATTCGGCCCTCGCGTTGAATGCCGGGGCGATCACCGCGGACGAGGACGAGGCGGTCAACGACCAGGCCGAGCTGGCCTCCGCCCAGGCCCAGGTCGTCCTGACCCCGCTGGTGCTCAACGCACTGACCCACGCCTTCGATGCGCTGGCGGCCTCGGCCACCAGTGTCTCGAAGAACCTGGACCGGCATTGGCGCAATGCCCGTACCGCCGGCAACCACAACCCGTGGGTGTTCAAGGCCCGGCTGATCGGGGACCTGGCGGTCAACGGCACCGAGCTGCCGCGCATCTGGGCGATCGGCGCCTCGAAGTAGGTTCCACCGCGCCCAGTGGACCGGCTAGAGGCTCAGCCGCTTGCGGATGAACGCCGAGGCCTGGTCGACCACGATGATCAGCACCAGCACGATGATGATGTGGCTGAGCATGGCATCGAACTGGAAGGACTTGATGGCCTGGTTGATCAGTAAGCCGATGCCGCCGGCACCGACCAGCCCCAAGACTAGCGAAGAGCGCACATTCACATCGAAACGGTAGAGCAGCAGGCCGACGAATTGCGGGGTGACCAGCGGCAGGGAGCTGTGGGCGATCTGTTGCAGGCGCGAGGCGCCCGTGGTGGACAGGGCCTGCTGCGGGCCCTGGTCGGTTTCCTCCAGGGATTCGGCCCATAATTTGCCCATCACCCCGGTGTTGTGGCAGATCAGTGCCAGCACCCCGGCGAACGGCCCCAGCCCCACCGCGGTGACGAAGATCAGCGCGAAGACGATATCCGGTACCGCCCGGAAGAAGGACAGGATGGATCGGGAGACCTGGTAGGCCAACCGGTGCGGGGTGGTGGTGCGCGCAGCCAGCACGGCCAGGAGCAGTGCCGTGGGCACCGAGAGGGTGGTGCCCAGCAGGCCGATCCACAGCGTCACCAGGGTGGCCTCCAGCCCGGGGGCGATAACCCCTTCCCAATCCAGGGAAGGCGGGAAGGAATCGGCGATGAACCGGGCCATGCCCTGCCAGCCCTCCACCAGCAGCACCGGCTCGAACCCGGTGCCCTCCAGCGCCAGCAGATGCAGGATCACGATGACCACGGCCGCCGTACCCCACAGGGCGCGTTTGCGGTGGCGTTGCGGATCCTTCGGCAGCGGCGGTCTGCTTCCGGCAGCTGCCGAAGGTGTGGCGATCGGTGGTGTTGCGGTGTCCGGTTGGTGTGTTTGCAGGCTCATGCCGCGCTGGTCCTTTCGGGGGAGTAGAGCTGGTCCTGGATATCGGCACCGAGCCCGGCGGCGGGGCCGTCGAAGACGATCCGCCCATGGAGCAGGCCGATCGCCCGGTCCGCGTGGCGTTGCGCCAGCGCGGGCTGGTGCAGGACTGCGGCCACCGCCAGCTGGTGGGTGTGGGCCAACTCGGCCAGCAGTGCCATGATGTGCTCGGCGGCGTTGGGATCCAGCGCCGAGACCGGTTCGTCCGCCAGCAGGACGCCGGCCCGTTGGCACAGGGCCCGCGCCACGGCGACCCGTTGCTGTTGGCCGCCGGAGAGCCGTCCGACCTTCTCCAGGGCACGGTCCGCCAGTCCCACCCGGTCCAGGCAGTCCAGGGCCTCCTCGCGCAGGGCGCGGGAGAAGAACAGCGGGGAGAGCGAGGCGGGCCCGCTGGTCCTGGCCAAGGCCCCGGCGCATACGTTATCCAGTGCGGTACGCCGCGGAACCAGGTGGATCTTCTGGAAGACCATGGCCGCCTGGCTGCGTGCCGCGGCCAGGGTCTTGCCGGACAGACCCGACAGCTCGGTCCCCTGGAGCCTGATCGTGCCGGCATCGGGTTCGGCCAGACCGGCCACGCATTTGAGGGTGGTGGATTTGCCCGACCCGTTGGCTCCCAGGAACGCCACCAGCTCCCCGCACTCCACCTGGAAGTCCACGCCCTTGAGTACCGGGCGGCCGTGATAGGACTTGGTGAGCCCGCTGACGCCCAGGGCGGGTGGGGAATACCGGTCCCGTGCCATCAGGCGTCCTCCTCGCTCAGGCCCATGTCCCGGGCCAGGTCGAAGAGCGGCTGGTAGGTGTCCTTGTCGACTTCCAGCAGCGGGCCGGGAGGTGAGACGTCAAGGAATCTGGCGACTTCGGCAATGTCCTCGGATGGCAGATCGACAAGTGCCGCGCGCACCGCCTCCTTCAATGCGGGGTCCGCATCCGGCCGGATGGTGATCGGGTCGTTGGGTATCGGGTCGGACTTCCAGATCTGCCGGTAGTCCGCGGGATCGATGGTGCCCGCCTCGGCCGCGGTGGCCATGGCCTGGGAGTTGATCTGGGCGGCGTCCACGGTTCCGTTGACCAGGGCCAGCAGGGCCTCGGGATGGCCGCCGGCATAGTTGATGTCCAGTTCCGCTTCGGCGATGCCGTTGGTTTTCAGCGCATACCGGGGCAGCACGTCACCGGAGGTCGAACCGACCCCGCCCAGGGCCAGGTCCTTTCCGCGCAGGTCCGCCATGCCGGTGACAGCCGAGTCCGCAGGCACCCAGATCCCGGCGGTGTAGGTGCTCAGCGTGCCGTCGGCGGTGCCGAAGGACACCAGGGGTTCGGCGCCGGCCTGCTGGTGGGCGAAGACGTAGCCCAGCGGTCCGAACTGGCCCAGGTCGAGTTTGCCGTTACGCATGGACAGGACCTCGGCGGAGTAGTCCTCGACCACCTGGACCTCGACCTGGCAGCCCAGTTCGCGTTCCAGTGCCGTGGCCAGTACCCCGTAGGCCGGTTCCAGCTTGGCCGGATCCTCATAGGGTTCGATGCCGAAGGTGATCGGGTCCTCGGCACAGTACGCCGGGGCCCCTTCGATGCCTGCGCTGGCGTTGGCGGAACCGCAGGCGGTCACTGCCAGCAGCGCCGCCAGGCTGGCCAGCGCGGTCAGGGTGTGTGGATTCTTCATGGGGTGTGGTCCTTAGGTCGGTTTGTGGAGTGCAAAATCAGCAAGGGGCGGGCTCGGGTTGCCGGTGGGGCAGTGTTGCGGTGTTCCGCTCCGCCAGGCCGAAGCCGACGGTCATGCCAACCCCCGAGGTGACGGAGACGACCGTGACCCCTTCGGCCACATCGGCCACCAGCAGCGGTCCCCGCGGGCTGGAGGCGTAGATCCCCTGCCAGCGTTCGATCACCGTCAGATCGTGGCCGGATAGGACGGTGCCGATCGTCCGGTGTAGGGTGCGGGAGGTCGACTCGTCCAGGAAGGGGTCCTGGGTGGCGGCGTACCGGTGGGAGTCGCCCAGCAGCAGGGTGCCGTCGGGACGCTGGGTGAACATCACATTGGCGTCAATGGCCAGCAGGTGAGGATGCTCCGCCGCCAGTTCGTCATGCAGTGCCCGGGCCGAGGGCACCTCGGTGAAGGCCTGGTAGCGCAGCATGGAACTGGCGGTCAGTACCGCCGGAGCCAAGTCCAGGCCCTTGGGGGCTTGGGTACGGAGCATGTTCAGCGCGCAGCGCTGCACCTGGTGGGCTTCGGCCAGCTCCGGGAACAGGTAGTCGACATCGTGTCCCACGCAGAAGTACACCTGGTCGGCCTCGAACGCGCCGCGGCTGGTGTTCACCCGGGCCCGCCGGGTGATTCCACTCTCAACGGCGGTGGCGCTGGTATTCCAGTGCACCGCGGCCCGTGGCCGGGTATCGACCCAGGCGGCCAGCTTGGCCACCGTGGTGCGTGGGTCCACACGCAGGTCGTCACGCAACCAGGCACCACCGATGATGCCAACGGTGTCCTGGCGGCCCAGCTCGGCCGCGACCTGGGCGGGTGTCAGCAGGCGGATCTGGCCCGGTTCGCGTAGCTGAGCGAGTTCGGTCAGCACGGCCAGTTCGGTTGCTGTGGTGGCCACGACAACCGCACCGGACTCGACGGCCCAGAACCCGGATTCCCGTGCGTAGTGCAACCACAGCTCGCGTCCGTGGCGGGCCAGGTCGTAGAGTTCACCGGATTGCGCGGTGATGCAGCAGTGGCCGAAGTTGCGGACCGAGGCGCCGACCGCCTGGTGGTCCCGGTCAATGACCCGCACGCTTAACCCGCGGTCAATGGCGCGGGCGGCGTGGGCCAGCCCGACGATGCCTGCTCCGACGACAAGGACATCGCTATGTCGTGTTTCGAGGGTGGATTGTGTGGTGGAGGATTCGTTGATCACGCCATTGATCATGGCTGGTGGATGATGCACCGGACAAGCCGCAAAGGCACTTGTCTGGACAAGTTTCCGCAGTGTTCACCTTGGCCAACCAGTGGACATCAAATGTTCACCGGCAAGCCCCGGTTATCGCTGAATTCCGCGGAGTTGCCCTTGTATGATCAAGTGGTGAGCCAGAGTAACCATGAACCCAAGCACCAGGTGCTGGCCGACGAATTGCGTCGGCGGATCCGCAACGGGCACTGGGTGGAGGGCGATGCCCTGCCCAGTGAATCGCAGCTGTCTGTACAGGCCGGGGCGTCGCGGGGAACGGTCCGGCAGGCCCTTGCCGCACTGCGATCCGAGGGACTGATCACCGGAGTGCAAGGCAAGCCGCCGGTGGTCGCCCATGCGGTCCCTTCCCAGCCCTTTACCACCTTCATGTCCTTCACCGAGTGGGCGCTATCCAGCGGGAGGGTCCCGGGGCAACGCACCATTGAGCTGGCCAAGCGTCCGGCGGACCGGCAGGTGGCTGCCCGACTGGAATTGGAACCCGACACCCAGGTGGTCCAGGTCCTGAGGTTGCGCCTGCTGGATGAGGTGCCGGCCATGCTGGAGCGATCCAGTTTCATCCTGCCGGTGGGCCGCCTGCTCTTTGATTTCGACACCGACACCGGCTCGATCTTCGGGTTCCTGCGTGAACAGGGGATCAGCCTGGACCGGGGCCAGCATACGATCGACGCGGTGGGAGCGGACGAGGTGGACAGCCGGCTGCTCGGGGTGCCCGCCGGGACCCCGTTGTTGCGTGAAAAGCGGTTGACCCGTTCACGGGCCGGCCAGGCCATGGAGTTCTCCGATGACCGGTACCTTCCGCATCTGGCCAACTTCAGCATCGAGAACACCTCCGAACACCGCGCGACCCTGGTCCGTGTGCCCGCCTCCGTGGCCTGAAACTTTTGAAACCCTGCAAGGAGATGAGGAAACATGATCGAATTGGTAGTTTGCGATATGGCTGGCACCACTGTTGACGAACACGGGGACGTGTACCGCGCGTTGCGGGACTCCGTGATGGAAACCGGTGTCGACGTGGCCGACAGCGACCTGCAACAGTGGATGGGCGTTGAAAAGCGTGAAGCCATCACCGCCCTGATCGAACTCGGCGGTGGACAACCCACGCCGGGGTTGGTTGACCAGACCTTCGAGCGGTTCCGCGAACTGCTGTTCGGCTACTACCGCGACAACCCGCCGACCAGCTTGCCCGGAGTGGAGCAGGCGCTGCGGGAACTATCGGCCCGCGGAATCAAGGTTGCGCTGAGCACCGGATTCTCGAAGGACGTGGCCGATATGCTGATGGCGCAGTTGGGCTGGAAGACCGGTGAGGGGCAGCTGCTTGACGCGATCGTCACCGCGGACCAGGTCGCCGCCGGACGGCCTGCCCCCTACATGATCCACCGGGCCATGGAGCTGACCGGCGTGCGCAACGTCGCCCGGGTGCTTGCGGCCGGGGACACCGTCGTGGACCTGCAGGCGGCGAGGAATGCGGGGGCTGTCGCGGTGGGTGTGTTGACCGGGAAGCTGGGCCGCGAAGATCTGGAGCGCCACCCCCACGATGCCATCATTGATGGGGTCGGGGACTTGCCCCAATTTGTCGCCCAGCTGTGCGACACCGCGGTGCCTGCCGGTTCCTGAGGCGGCACCGGAAACAGGAGTCCAGCGGCACCACCCGGTGGGTGGTGCCGCTGGACTCCTGCCCGTTGGCGGGCCCCTGCAAGGCCGTATCGCCCTGCCCGGAAAGCCGAAAGAGGCGTACCCTGAAAAGAGGGGGACCAAACGGAACTACTGTTTCAGGGGAGATGGTCGGCCATGGTTGCTGAGACCAGGTTCAAGATGCCGTTCAACTACGTCCAGATCCTGATTGCGGCCTTCGGGGCCGCCTCGATCTGCACATTCATCTACTTCGTTGCCGGTGCAGCCGGCGCATCAATGAATTTCACCGGGGGCCTATTCGAGCACCTGGCCTTCATTGAAGTCATCAGATTCACCGTCATGCCAATTGTGGTCCTGGGCTTTTTGACCTGGGTGATCGGGCGGGCCAGGCCGGGATTCTGCAAGATCGCGCAATGGGTCGGGGTGGCGGTCGTTGTGCTGGCGATCATCAACCCGATCATGTTTGCCGCGGATCTGGCCAGTGGCATCGCGTTGGCGTTGATGCACCTGATCGTCGGTGGCTCGTGGTACCTGGCGGTGAACTACTCAAACAGGAAATATAACGAAGCCGCGGCGCGGGAACACTGAACCGCGCCCTTCACGGCAGGTGAATCGAATACCACCCAGGGCATGACATGCGTCACGGTCACTGCTATGGTCGGAGCACGCCCGGGGTGGGGGACCAGTCCACGTTCACCTGATGCGGGGCGTGCGGTTGGTTCCGCAGGGAACCGGCCACGGTGATGAACTGGACGACCGGAAGGACCCTCATGGGTGGATCGAATGCATGGTCGAAGGGGCAG
Source organism: Glutamicibacter sp. MNS18 (assembly GCF_026107515.2). Taxonomy (GTDB): domain Bacteria; phylum Actinomycetota; class Actinomycetes; order Actinomycetales; family Micrococcaceae; genus Glutamicibacter. Next base: position 29,512 of record NZ_JAPCHW010000021.1, read on the forward strand.
ATCGCCCACGGAGACTAGGCTGGCCTGCACACAGCGAGCCAACTGACCAGGAACTTGGCCGCTGGCGCTGCTACGCAGGCCGCTGTGTCGCGCGCCCATCATCATTCGTTCATTCACAGTGCTTCCCTCCGCGGGAAGCAGGAGGAAGCGGCATGACCGCCAAGAACACCGACGACTCCCAATGCCTGATCACCGTTAATGGCACGGTGCGGGAATTCACCGGGCCAACACATACCAACGCCCTGGACTTCCTGCGCGGCCAAGGGCTGACCGCCAGCAAGGAAGGCTGCGCCGAGGGGGAATGCGGGGCCTGCTCCATCCTGGTGGCCCGACCGGACGGGGACACCACCCGCTGGACCGCACTCAATGCCTGCCTGCTACCGGCCGCGGCCCTGGACGGCCAGGAAGTGATCACCGCCGAAGGGCTGGGGAGCCGCACAGATCTGCATCCCGTGCAGCGGCAGCTGGTTGAACGCGGCGGCTCGCAATGCGGTTACTGTACCCCGGGATTCGTCTGTTCCATGGCTGCCGAATACTATCGACCCGAACGCGCGGCGAACGGGAACGCCCAGGCTGATACCCCGGAGATCGGGGACCCGCATTGCGGGCCCAACGGTTTCGACCTGCACGCGCTCTCCGGCAACCTGTGCCGGTGCGCCGGATACCGGCCCATCCGCGACGCGGCCTTTGCACTGGACACCCCGGCCACGGGAGACATGCTGGCTGCCCGGCGTGCTACGCCCGCACCGGCGGCGGCACACACCGACCTGACCCGAGCCGACACCCCCGCCGGCCAACCGGGCCGGTACCGCCGGCCCGGAACCCTGGAGGAGGCACTGCGGATCCTGGCCGAGGAACCGGAGGTGCTGCCGGTGGCCGGGGCCACCGACTGGTCAGTGGAGGTGAACATCAAGGGCAGGCGCGGACAATCCCTGCTGGCCATCGACCGGCTGGAGGAACTGCGGCAACTGGAAATCACCGACACCCGGATCGAGATCGGGGCCGCATGCACGCTGAGCGAACTAGAGCGCTCGCTCGAGGGACGAATCCCCCTGCTTGACCGGCTCTTTGGACAATTCGCCTCCCGGCTCATCCGCAACAGCGCGACCATCGGCGGGAACCTGGGGACCGGCTCACCCATCGGCGACACCCCTCCGGCCCTGTTGGCGCTCGAAGCCGAACTCGTGCTCGGCTCACTGGCCGGCCAACGGACGGTACCGTTGGCCGGCTACTTCACCGGATACCGGCAAACGGTCCGCCGCCCCGGCGAACTGATCACCGCCATCCGCATCCCGCTCCCGCTGAGCGCGCTGACCGATTTCCAGAAAATCGCCAAACGGCGCTTCGATGACATCTCCAGTGTGGCCATCGGCTATGCGTTCGCCGTCCAGGACGGCATCATCAGCAAGGCACGGATCGGGCTGGGCGGGGTGGCGGCCACCCCCTTGCGGGCCACCGCCACCGAAACGGTGCTCGAAGGCCGGCCCTGGAACCTGGAGACCATCCAGGAAGCCGCACGGATCATGGGCGCCGAGGGGACCCCGCTGGATGACCACCGGGCCAGCGCCCGCTACCGAAGGGCCATGCTCACCGCCTCGCTGGAACGGTTCTATGCCGAAGAACAGCAGCGGGCCGACCTGGCGAAGGGGGAAGGCAAATGAGCGAACTGTCCCAACGTCCCGACCAGCCTGTTGTCGGGGAAAGGCACCCGCATGAATCGGCGGTAGGCCATGTCACCGGAAGTGCGCTGTACACCGACGACCTCGACCGGCGGATGGCCGGGGTGCTGCACGCCTACCCGGTGCAATCCACCTGGGCGCACGCCAGGATCCCGGGTCTGGACATCAGCGGCGCCTACCGGGTGCCCGGGGTGGTGCAGGTGATCACGGCCGCCGATATTCCAGGTGTCAATGACCAGGGGGCCAAACATGATGAGCCGTTGCTGCCGGTGGACGAGGTCATGTTCTATGGTCAGGCCGTGGCCTGGGTGCTCGGCGAGGATCTTGAAGCGGCCAAGGCCGGGGCGGCCGCGGTGACGGTGGATTACCAGCCGCTCGACTCGCTGATTACCGTGCGGGAAGCCATCGCGGCGCACAGCTTCCACGGAATCCAGCCGGTGATCAACAAAGGCGACGTGCAGGCCGCGTTCCGGGATGCCGCGCAGGTGTTCGAGGGGGAATTCGAGTTCGCCGGTCAGGAACACTTCTACCTTGAGACGCAGAACTCGCTGGCCGTGGTGGATGAAAGCGGTCAGCTGCTGATCCATTCCTCCACCCAGCACCCCACCGAAACCCAGGACATCGTCTCGCACATCCTGGGGATCCCGGCCCACCGGATCACCGTCCAGGTAGTGCGCATGGGCGGGGGCTTCGGCGGCAAGGAAATGCAATCCCACGGGTATGCCGCCATCGCGGGACTCGGGGCAACCCTCACCGGACGGCCGGTGCGGGTGAGATTGGATCGCACCGTGGATATCACCATGACCGGCAAACGCCACGGCTTCCATGCCAGCTGGAAAATCGGTTTCGACACCCAAGGCAGGATCCTGGGCCTGGACGCAACCCTGACCGCCGACGGAGGGTGGAGCCTGGACCTGTCCGAACCGGTACTGACCCGGGCCATGTGCCACATCGACAACGCGTACTGGGTGCCCAATATCCGGGTGCACGGTCGGGTCGCCAAATGCCACAAGACCTCGCAAACCGCCTTCCGCGGGTTTGGGGGACCGCAGGGCATGCTGGTCATGGAAGACATCCTGGGACGGGTGGCCCCGCACCTCGGGCTGAGCGCCAGGGAACTGCGGCGCCGGAACTTCTACACGCCGGGGCAGGACACCCCGTACTACCAGCCGGTGCGCCACCCCGAACGGATGCACGCCGCCTGGCGGCAACTGCTGGACAGCGCCCGGATCGAACACCGCGAAACGCAGATCGAACACTTCAACAGGACGCATGAGCACGTTAAACGCGGCCTGGCATTGACCCCGGTGAAATTCGGGATCTCCTTCAACCTCACCGCCTTCAACCAGGCCGGTGCCCTGGTGCTGGTCTACAAGGACGGTTCGGTGCTGGTTAACCACGGTGGCACCGAAATGGGGCAGGGACTGCATACCAAGATGCTGCAGGTGGCCGCCACCGCCCTCGGGGTCGAGCTGGACACGGTGCGGATCGCGCCGACCCGTACCGACAAGGTTCCCAATACCTCGGCCACGGCGGCCAGTTCCGGCAGCGACCTGAACGGTGGTGCGGTGAAGGACGCCTGTGAACAGATCCGCGCACGGCTCGCCCAGGTGGCTGCGGTCAAGCTCGGTGTCCCGGCCCACGAAATCCGGTTCAGCCGTGGGAAGGTCTCCAGCCTGGGGGGAGGCGAAACCATCAGCTGGAGGGACCTGGTCCATGCCGCCTACCTCCAGCGGGTCCAGCTCTCGGCGGCGGGTTTCTACCGCACCGAGGGGCTGCACTGGGATCTGGGTGCCATGCGGGGTGAACCCTTCAAGTACTTCGCCTACGCGGCTGCGGCCAGCGAGATCGAGGTCAACCGCTTCGACGGCTCCTACCGGCTGCGCCAAGTGGATGTGGTCTATGACGTGGGCGACTCGCTGTCCCCGCTGGTCGATCTTGGCCAGATCGAGGGCGGTTTCGTTCAGGGCGCCGGCTGGTTGACCCTGGAGGACCTGCGTTGGGACACCAGCGACCGCCCCAGCCGGGGGCGGCTGGCCACCCAGGCCGCCAGTACCTATAAGATCCCGAGCTTCTCGGAAATGCCAGAGGTCTTCAACGTCTCCCTGCTGGACAAGGCCCACGAGGAAGGCGCGGTCTACGGTTCCAAGGCGGTAGGAGAGCCCCCGCTGATGCTGGCCTTCTCGGTACGCGAGGCCCTGCGTCAGGCGATCGCCGGGTTTGCCCGGCCCGGAACCAGCGTGGAACTGGCCTCGCCTGCCACCCCCGAGGCTGTCTTCTGGGCGGTCCAAACGGCCCGGGAGACACATGACATGATCAGCAGGCGGCCCTCATGACGTGGATTGATGCGGTGCTCCGGTTGCGTTCCCAGCGAACGCCGGCGGTGCTGGTCACCGTGATCGGGATACGCGGTCATGCGCCCCGGGAGGCCGGAACCAAGATGGTGGTCACCGTCGACGAGCTATACGAGACCATCGGTGGCGGCAACCTGGAGATGACCGCGGTGACTACTGCGCGACAGATGCTTGCCGGGGCGGTGAAATCACCCGAAACGCTGACCCTCCGGCTGAATGACAAGGCCCCGGCGGCCTATGGCCGGCAATGTTGCGGGGGAGAAGTGACAATCCTCCTCGAACCGCTGGCGGTTCCCGAGGCGGTGGCGATCTTCGGGGTAGGCCATGTGGGACTTGAACTCGCCCGGATCCTGTCCAGGCAGGATATCGAACTGTATCTGAGCGATGCGCGCCATGAGGCCCTGCAGGATCTGGGCATGCTAGAGCCATCGGTGGCCCGTATCCATCCGCGCCATTCCGTGATCGGTGAGGAGGTGCTCAGCCGGTTGCCCGGCGGAACCCATGTGTTGATCATGACCCATGACCATGCCGAGGACTTCCACCTGTGTGATGCCGCTTTGCGGCATCCGGCACTCGGCTCGATCGGACTGATCGGCTCCATGGCCAAATGGCAGCGGTTCCGCAAGAACCTGGCCGACTCCGGGCACGCTGCCGAGGTGATCGAGAGGATCACCTGTCCCATCGGGGACCCGGAGGTGGTGGGCAAGGAGCCGGCCACCATTGCGGTCAGCGTCGCGGCGGACCTGTATAAGCGCATGGCCGGGGTCGGTGCCGCGCGGGTCTGAGTCTTGGGGGTTCGGGGAGTGCTGCCTGAACGCGGAATGTCGCGTATTTCACGGCTGAAAAACCTGTTGCCCAAGACATTGCGGACGTAGTATTAGTTGTTTTCTTTCAACTAGTACAAGGAAGTTGCTACGCCCGTGAGTACCGAAACGACCTACCGCAGCCCGTTCAACTACGTCCAGGTACTGATCGCCGCACTGGGTGTGGCCTACCTGAATGTGATCGCCTACTTCATCGGTGAATCCTTCGGCGCCTCCATGGAGTTCAGCGGCGGATTGATTGAGCATGTCCAGTTCGCCCACGTGATCGGTTGGACCATTGCCCCGATCATGGTCCTGGGGCTGGTGGTCTTTGTCCTCGGCCGCGGCAAGCCGGGACTCTGCAAGGTCGCAGGGTGGGCCGGACTGGTCGTGGCGGCGCTGTCAATCGCCAGCCCGATCGTTTTCGCTACCGATATCGCCACCTCTGTGACCATGGGCGTCTTGCACCTGGTTGCCGGAGTCGCCTTCCTCTTTGCGGTGCACCACTCGAACAAGAACTAGCTGGAGGGTACTTTTTCTCAAACCAGAGTGCCTTTCGGTGCAACAGAGAGCCTGTCCGCTGCACAGTCGAAGAATCCCGGTAGGCATCTGGCCTACCGGAATTCTTCCGGACTAGAGCCCCGCACTACGCGCAGGCCCGTTTCAACAGCTATTTCGGATTGGTGATGACCTTCGTCGTAGCCTGCTCCGGACGATGCCCCTTCTTCGCCAACTGGATCT
>NZ_JAPCHW010000022.1 GCF_026107515.2 Glutamicibacter sp. MNS18
AAAGCCATCGGCAACCCCTCGGAAAATAAGGGCGAAACCAATGAAGTCCCGGCAAATAATAATCAAACACTCGGAACAACACACGGGGGTGCATCATCCCAAGCAAAATGTTATGTATTTACCAAATATAAAACATTCGGTATCAACAAACTTGGCACACTATTGAGTTCTCAAACAACAAACACTTTCCGGTTCCGCCATCCCCGATCTTCCAGGGCTGGTTTCGTCCGGCGTCTCATCCAGTTTATCTTGAAGAATTCCCGAAAGTCAAATCATTGTTTTGTGATTTGAATTTCAATTCTTCTCCCCATTTATTCCATATTGTTTTCACGGATAACCGTGTCCACGATGGTTTTTGTTGGGGTTTCGTTGCCGTTGTTTCGTCCGGTTTTGATCCCGTGTTCCGTTCGGCAACAGATAAAAACTATACAGGGGTTTACCGGTCCGCGCAAATCGATACGCCCCTTCTGGCCGTGACCGTGCTCACGCGGTGTTTTCTGCAGCCAAATGTTCCAATCGTTCGTGACTCCTCTAGTACTCGAGAGCACGTGTGCAGTTGCCCCTCCCTCCAAGTTGGAATGCAATGACCCTTACGGAGCCGGCTCGGCTTTCATAGCCATTGCGTTCCCCGTACAAGATCACTGGTGGAGTGGCCCGCAGCATGTAGCCAATGCCAGCGGTCGTTGACGCTGGCTCCAATGGTGCGAATCTATGGCACAAAAGACGGTTTGTCCCTCGCGCAAACTAATGAGCTTGTACGTGGCCTTCCCTAGAGCGCACCTACTCATTCACATGCCGGATCATTGAAGATGTAAGTGGCCTTGTTCTTCGTAGGTCGGCAAATGACTCAGACAGGCGTATCAGTATCAGTCGTTGCCGGCCGGCCAGGCGGTGATGTGCGTATCCTGCAGACACCTGGACACGCCTTGATGGTTGTGGAGTCCTTCGTCTCCCATGATTTCGGTGCCCCCACCGCCTGAACTGCAGTGTCCGATGGCCGCCGACTCCTCGGAAGCACCGCACACGATGCGAACCAACAAGGCCATGCCACTGCGGGTGGAATTTTGGCAGGCACAGTTAGCTTCTCGGGCCGAGAACACTGGTGGTCGTCAGACGGTTCAGAAGCCGGTGCAGGGTATCGGCCGTGCGTGTCGGTTCCGGGTATTCCGCGAACCGACGGATATCGCGTCAGCGGAAGACCGTATAAACGAGCTGCCGGAAACATCATTCACATCACATTCGGTTTCACCGATTTAGCAACTGTGTCTAAGTACATCGGTGCTCGGGGCTGCTGACGGTTCGGAATAGTACAACTGATGCGACCACTGCGAATCACACAATTCATCCGAGCTGCCATTAGCGGGCGGACGCGGTGCACTATACCCAAGTCCAGTCTCGTCGGCGTTCAAACCTGCACCGGCTCGTTCGTTTTGTAATCCTGGCTGCCTAATTTCCCTAGATTGGGGATATCGTCAGCCTGACGATAACAACGACCGAAGTCAAAAGATGCCCGGGGATTCTCCAGGAGCCGAGTTCAACTGCATGGCGCGTGGTGGCGGCGTCGACATTTAACGTGACAGACAACGCTTGGTCGATGCAGGAATCAAGCATTCCCTCCAGCTTGGTGCAACTCATCGGCGACATGAGGACAATCATCATGCAGAGTGTTCGCACGATGGCGCATTGCCTGGAGCGCCCCGGTAGCGGCTGCATGGTCGCTACCAGCCACGTAATCCAGGCAGGAAGATCACCGCTGTCTGGCGGCTCGTTCCATACGGTTCCACCCGGGAATGGCCACGGATCTGCCGGCTGAGTGCTGCGATAACGCTCCAGGTAAAACAGAGATGGCGACGATTGCTCGACGCCATTTCTGATATGCATATTTTCGCTAATCCAAAAGAACCCAATGTTCCAGTGGACTTGCCTTGGTCGAGGTGCTGGCAGGGTATTCGAAGCAGGCGCACCGCAAAATGGATCGGCTCTCTGCCGCAACTCGCGCACTTCAGCGGCTGAAATCAGGGGAAACTCGGCCAAGAGCAGTTCAAGGCGAGCGCCACTCCCAGCGCTACCGCATCGCCGATCGCTTTTCATCCGAGGGTTTGGCAGCCATCGCACGGCGTTATGAGGCGGGTGAGCAGTCAACCGACCTCGCCAAGGAGCACAACATCGCAAAGTCCACGTTGCTCCGCCTTCTGGCCGAACAGGGGATTCGAACCAGGCAGCGGGGCCTCACGCCCGAAAAGGAACGCGAGATTCTCCGTCTCCGAAAACAAGGGTTCATCATCCGCGACATCGCCAAACAAGTTCGCTGTAGTTACGACACAGCGCGGAAATTCCTGCTAACCAAATCCGAGATCTAGGAGGGTATGGGGCACGTAGTATTTGTTGATTGAATCAATCATTCTGTCATAATCAGGGCATGATCACCCGGGTAAAAGCAACCAACTATCGATGCTTTCAGCAGCTCGACTTTGAGCCTAATGAGCATGTCAACATAATTGTTGGCGATAACGAAGCTGGGAAGTCAACAATCCTCGAGATTATTGCTCTCGTTATTGGTGGACGAGCGCGTGGCAGATGGGCTGTCGACGACCTCAATCCGTATTGGTTTAATCAAGCAATCGTTAAGCACTACGTTGAAGAGCACCGCAGTGGACAAAACCCGGACCTACCGCTGATTGATCTAGAGGTTTACCTCAGCGTCAATACGCCAGGATCTGAACGCCTGCGGGGAATCCACAACTCCAACGGCGAAGATTGTCCTGGCTTGCGGATGCGCATTGTTCCGGATCCTGATCGTTTGGAGGAGCTTGCCGAGTATCTGCGCCATGAAAATCTGCCCGAACTAATTCCCACGGACTTGTTCATGACTGATTGGCGAGACTTCTCGGGCGAGAAAATTACGCGACAGCCACGAGGACTTGGGTTCGCTACCGTCAATATGAATACGGTTTCAAATTCTTCTGGAGTGGACTACAAGCTGAGGCAACTTCTACGGGATTTCGTAACCCCTCAAGAGAGTGCACTGATTGCGCTTGAGCATAGGAAGGCGCGGGCAGACATCACGTCAGGCATTCTCGGCGAGGTGAACAATCGCATCGAGGCCGAAGGCGAATCGTTCGGCGTCGGTCTTCAGATGGATCAAAGCGCCAACGCGAACTGGGACGTATCGGTCACGCCGCACATTGACGACACACCGTTCTCTCTTCTTGGGCACGGACGGCAAGTTGCGACCAAAATCGCGCTTTCTATGAGCCGGAGCGCTGAACGCACGCAGTTCGTTCTGGTCGAAGAGCCGGAAAACCATCTTTCTCATACAGAGCTGATGAAGGTGCTGGATAGCATCAAGTCACTCTCTGGAGGTCGTCAACTCTTCATTACGACGCACAGCTCTTTTGTTCTGAATCGACTCGGCTTTGATGCGCTACACCTCATGCACAATGCTCAAATAACCCCCCTCGCTGTAGGTGCGATCTCTGCGGACACGATTAAATACTTCCAAAGGCAATCCGGGTACGACACTCTCCGGCTGGCTATTGCGGGAAAGGCTGTAGTTGTTGAAGGCCCCTCTGACGAAATGATCTTCAACCTCGCTTTCCAGAGGCTCACGGGAAAAGACCCACGAGCATGTGGTATTGACGTAATTGCTCTAGGCACGCGCGGCAAGCGAGCGCTTGAGCTTGCGAAAGCCCTCGGAAAAAAGATCGCGGTGCTTCGCGACAACGATGGCGAAGATCCATCGCACTGGCGCACCCAAGCTGGCGATCTCATTCAGTCGGGGCAACGTGAGATGTTTATCGGAGACATCGCAGGGGGTCGCACGCTGGAGCCACAGCTTTTTTCTGCAAATGATGAAACGACGCTCCGCGACGTTCTAGGACTGGCGGCCGATGCTGATGTGCTCGATTACATGCTCAAGAACAAGACCGAATCTGCATGGGTAATTTCCAACTCGGGTCAGCAGTTGAACTGGCCAACGTACATTATCGATGCGGTCGCGTTCGCCAATGTCAACTGAGGTCCAGCTTGCAGTCGCGGGCAGCGGCAAGACGGCGGAGATTGCTCGACGCATCACGGCTCAGGGTTTGGAGACCAGATCGATTGCGCTGACGTTCACCGTCAACGGTCAGCAAGAAATCAGCTCCAGGGTTGGCGTCAAGACTTCAGGGGAACACGAGACGATGGGGTGGTTCACGTTCCTTGTGAGGCATATTGTGCGCCCGTATTTGCCCGCCGTATTCCCGGGCATTTACGCGACAGGTCTTTGCTATGTCGATACAGATTCCGATATTCCGCGCGGCAGGAGCGATTGGCAATATTACTTCAATGACAGTCACCAGCCATACAACACCAGATTGGCCCTGCTGGCGAAGAAGGTTCTGGTGGCTACGAGTGACCTGCCTATACGCCGGCTTGAGGGAATTTTCGACCAGATCTACATCGACGAGTTTCAGGATCTTGGCGGGAATGACCTGGTCGTGCTCGAAACGTTAATGAATTCATCGATTGGGCTCTTCGCCACAGGCGACGTACGCCAGTCAGTCTTGCAGACATCGCGATCAGACCGGCTGAATCGGGAGTACCGCGGAGTGCACCTCGTGGAATGGTTTCGAGAGAAAGAGAACCAGGAGATTTGTAGTATCACCTACTCAGACGAGACGAGCAGGTTCAATCAAGCGATAGCATCATTCTCTGATCTCATCCACGACCCAGAGTTAAACCTCCCTGCGACGACGTCTGTACAGGAGGATGAGACTGGACACGATGGTGTTTTCTTGGTGGACACGGCCGACATCCCTAACTACGTCGCCACGTGGAACCCCACGATCCTGTGGTCAAGGAAGAGCCAGCGCGAGCTTCCGAGTGCGGAATTGATGACGTTTGGATCTTCGAAGGGGTTGACGCGAGAACGTGTCCTGATTGTTGCGACAGGCCCAATCGGCAAGTGGCTGAAAACGAAGGACTTGCTCGCAGCCAGTTCGGCATGTGGATTCTATGTAGCGGCTACGAGAGCTCGGTTTAGTGTCGCTATTGCAGTAGACCGGGCCAGCAGGGTTCATGGGATGCTTCATCCAGATTTTGCCGGTAACGTAAAGCTTTGGACTCCACCCGAAGAATAGTCGCATAATTCTATTTCGAAGCGGTGGCGTGTAAATTCGACTTACTGCTTAGAACCTTCAAATGAGTCATGTTCGATATCCTGGGCTTCCTTCGCGCTACGCATCTCCTCGACGATCATGCACCGCATTGCCTGAATAAGCTTGTCTATTTCAGGTTTAGGTCGGGCAATGCCTCTGACGACGACGTCCCCGCGCTGTATTCGTCGGCTCTTCCTCGGCGCTGCAGGGTGTAGCCGCTCCAACCGTCGCCGCTCCTCCATCGCAAAGAACTCATATTGCATGCGATGAAACAGCTTACCCGCAACATGGCCCAGCTGTGGCTGCTCCCGGTTGGTCTGCTTTAGGTGCGCCTTGAACTCCGTAAAGCCAAGCTGCTCGTCGGGTCGGTAGAAGTTATGTATCTTCAGCTGATCTCCAAGCCTGAATTCACCAAAGACTGACTGACCGCCGTAGAAATCAGTCCATAGCCTCCGTAGAAACAGGTGGCGTTCATATTGTTCGCGTTGGGTTACTCGTGGCATTAACTCCTTTTCTTTCTGCTCTGAATTGAGAGCAGAAAGAAAAGTCCAGTGGTAGCCCTGCAGAACATCAGGAAAGACGGACTAATAGTAGCTCGGGAAGTGCCCGTCAAAAACTAAGCCCCAATAGGTAAATGCCTCATGCGTTTTGCCTACCTTGTTGAGATCAACTGCGGTATTTGCCCGTCTAGCTGCTGTATCGAGCTTTGAGCGTGCATCGACATAGTTTGATTCACTTGAGCATGCTTTAATCCGACCAGTGCTACCGGTTGGGTCATTCATGTCCGATAGTTGATTTCGCTGAAGGCTATTCAGGAAGAACGTGAAATCCAAAGGAAGGATTACGGACGTCTGCGTCGCCATATATTGTGCAGCTCGCATCTCCAGATAGAACGAAGAGATCGGGACGTTCCTGTAGTACTTCCATGCTTTGGCAAGGCGCGCTAGCTGTTTGGCGCCACCCTTGATGCCGGCCTTGGTGTTGCATGCATTCACGTATTTTAGGTGTGCTTCGGGCGTCGACTCCATCCATTCGGTCGTAACGCCCGGAATATCGAATCTCATGCCGTTATCGGTGCTAAGGTCCGCGTAGCCAGGGATAATCTCGACACGCTCGTATCCCTGTCCGAACTCTAGGACGACAGCCGGCTTTGAAGTATGGATGTACGTATAAGGGAACCGCTCTTTTAGTGCGTCGCGAATTGCTGTCAGTGATGACGATCCATAGACAGGCTTCGATGACTTGAGCGAAACAAAATAGTCGACATCGCTCTTGCCAGTGATGCCAGTGCCGTGTTTGAACGAACCACTCTCAAACATTCGGTATAGTCCGAACTTGCTATCCAGCTTGTTGTATATTTCTTGCCGATGCGATGCGGCCTTTGAGCGTTCGTTGTCGCTGGGAATCAGCCGGCTGATAAAGATGTCGAATGCTTCGTTTACGTTTTTTGCCATGAATGTCCCCCAGTTTAGTTAATCGGAAAGTCGTCGCCCAAGATTCTGCGCCAAAGCTTCTTAGCTTCATAGTGGTCACCTTGGATCTCTGCCGTTCGCGCTTCTTGCGCGGTCGCTGCGGCCCTGGTTAGCGATTGAATTGCCTCTGAGCGCAAAGTTGTAGACATATACGTTGATAGGCTGCCTGATTCTCCGCCCGGGTCCTTCACATCAATGCGCTTAGGGGCCCATTGAAAGAATTTCTCCAGGCTTTCCTGTTGAAGTGTGCCGAGAGACTTAAAAGTGCTCGCCGTCATCGTCTCGAGGTGGAAGGATCTAAATCTTTTCGAATGGGCCCCATTCCACATCTTCAGGAGTCTTACGAGTGGCGCAAGTCGACCATTCAGCTCTCGATCCTTCGTCGAAAACCAGGAATTGGCAACTGTTGGTTGAGTGAAGAGCCACGTTCCGTCTCCTGCAGGCAGTAAGTACCGTGAATCCTTAAAGCGGAACACTGGCGCGACGTCTACATGACCGCCGTGCTCAAAAAATACACGAACAGCTTGACCTCTAGCGCCAACTTGTTGCGCGGAATAACCGTTGTAGGATTCCCTGACTCGGTACAGAAATTTACGAGAGTCAGGCTGGTATTTATCCCATCCGCCGTTGCCAGCTGAAAAGACGGCAAGGACATCGACGTCATCAAATGGCCGAATGATCGTATTCTTTGCTGCGGATCCCATCAGGCTTGCAAATGAAAAAGGAGTGGCCGAGTCGCTCGGGAATGCCTTTTGGAGGATCTTGATCGCTCCTGTTTTGCGAGCGGGGATGAGGGTGTTGGCTTGGTACTCGGTTGCTGTGATGTCTTCGAGAAATTTGGCGAACGCCTGAGTTACTGTACGGCTCATGACCTTCCTCCATCCGCTGAATTGCTATTATTTGCCAGGTGGTCCGCCGCACCCTTCATGGCGCGTTCGTTGGATTCTCTCGTAATCTTGTACAGAAAGTTTGCTGTTTGAGGTGTACTGATGCGTAGCGAGTACATGCGCTCCTGCCAGATGAGTAGGTCTTGAGGTTGGACGTGGTGCTCTTCGACACCGGCAAGTTTCTCCTCTATAGAAAGCGCAAGTTCGGATCGCTCACGGCTAGCTGCCGTAGTGAGTCGCCACTGCTCGAATACGTCCAAAAGTGCCGGTAGGATCGGCAGGAACAATCCCAGGATGAATGTTTCGAGCGTCCACGAAAACGCCATGCCGACCGAAACAGATGCGATGACCCATACAACTACGCAAGTCATCCACATCCTACGGTTCAGATTCAAGAGGCGACTGGAGTAGGAAGCGTTAGCACGCTGGGCAATTGCTACGGCGTCGAGGCCAGATGTCGCAGGGTCTACCGGATACCAATTTTCAAGTTTCTGCTGAACTACTTGCTTATTAATGGCTTCAGCTGGTCCGACCAAGACCTCAATATCTTCGAGTGATGCACGTGGAGATTTAGGCGCAAGCCCTGGCATGCCAAAAACGAGAACATCAAAATCTTCCTGGATGGCCGCTGCTTTATGAGTCTTGCTGAGCTGCAAGTTTGCTAAAAATGTTCTACCGAGAAATACCCAGGCTCCCGCAACTGCCGCTGCTACAACGGCGTACTCAGGTTTGAGGATCGCCAAAATCGGGGCGATAATTGCAATCGCAGCGACACCAACAGTACGTATGGTTGACCAAAATTTCGCTTTTGAGTGCATCTTACGCTGCGCCAACAGAAGCCGCAGTGCTTCCGGGGAGTTTTGCTTACTTGCAATTTCCGCCGACGATGGTGGCGTGTAGTCATCAGCACTGTTCACGAAATGTATATCCTCTGCCAGTCGAAATATCTACGACTCTAGTTAAAGTTATTCTTTATATTTTAACAGGTTGGCTAATTACTGCCACGATCATCCTAGTGCTCTGCGCAGACGGTATGGGGAAGTTTCAACTATTGCCGTTGCGATGCTTACAGCAACGAACATCCTGCGGTACATTTCGCCGCACTTCAACAGGGGTGGAGCGCAAAGCATGCTTGCGCCAAAAAACCGTACCGCGGCAAAACACCTGGCAGGACTCGAACCCTAGCCACAGGGGTGGGCATGATAGAAACGGCTTGTTTCATAGCCACTAAAACCGTACCGCAGCTACGAAAAAGGTCACCGAATTGCTTCAGTGACCTCTGTAATTTTCGATACTTTATTGAGAACAATTCTCAATATGGTCGAGGTACTGGCAGGATATTCCAGGCAGGCGCACCGCAAAATGGATCGGCTCTCTACCGCAGCCCGCGCACTCCAACGCCTGAAATCAGGGGAAACTCGGCCAAGAGCAAGCACGGGCGATCGCCACTCTCAGCGCTACCGCATCGCCGATCGCTTTTCATCCGAGGATTTGGCAGTCATCGCACGGCGTTATCAAGCCGGCGAGCAGTCAACCGACCTCGCCAAGGAACACAAGATCGCCAAGTCAACTCTGCTCCGACTTCTGGCAGAACACGGCGTCCAAACCAGACCGCGCGGACTCACGCCCGAAAAAGAACGAGAGATCCTTCGGTTGCGGAAGCAAGGGCTCATCATCCGCGACATCGCCAAGCGAGTCGGCTGTAGTTATGATACGGCGCGCAAATTTCTGTTTGAGCAGCCATAGATGCATTTTGAAGTCGCGAATGAATGCTCGGCGTGGCCCATTCTCGTCACCGACCGCGACAACCATGGTTCATCAGCTCCGAGACACCTTGTCGCATTTCATGCCTTGCCTATTTTGCGTTATTTCCCTGAACATCTTTGACCATGATGTTTTCAATCTCGGCACGTGCTTCATCTGAAAGGCTGGTGCTCTCAAGTACAGCTTGGTGGTCGAATCCTTCGAGTTCATCGAACTCTGAAAATTGCACCGCCGCAAGGTGCTCGGCGAGCAGCTCAGTCGCCACAGTACGTCCAAATCCAATCTCTTGAAGCTGAATAGCTCGCTGATCGGTCGTTCCATACTCCACGAGTGTTGCCACGTTGATGCCTGATTGATCCCGACCCAGCGCCAGGACGCTGATGTCGGAAAAGTTCTGTAGGTATCCGATAATCCGGAATCGTAACCCACCTTCAATGTCGCGAAGCGTCCACTCGATGATCAGATTGATGTGCTTCGCTGAGTTTCGGTTAAAGCGTTCTTCGACAAGACTATCCCTCTGTGAATAGTCCCTATAGCGGATCCATCCGCGCTCAGCGTGGTAGGCGATAGAGCCTGAAATCACGCGGCTGATTGAATCTCCACGAACCCAACTGCGCATGAGCAAGGCCCAATAGTAGAGTCGGCGATCCCATGCCTCCGAGTCAGCATTCTTAGGCATTAGCGGATCTTGACCGGAGACTTCGGTCGTACGCCAATCGTAGAGGTTGCTCAGCCGCCGTAACGCTTTTAGATACGTATCGATATCAGTAAGGTCGGCATCATCCGCGACGAGCGGCCCAGCCGATTCAGCTCTAAGCTCCCCCCATACGCGATCTTGGTACTTAGGCCGGATATTGGGAGATCGTCGGAGCACATCCGTCGGTACCTCTACAGAAGATGCGGCTTTCTTCAGTAAGTCGCGTCCATCCTTTACCTTGTCAAGAAAGTAGCTGCGGAGCGGAGTCTGCTGGTTGTCGATTTGGTGCAGTGTCAGGATGGAAGCGTACTGTTCAACGCTGCGTTGCTGGTCCGCCGAAGGTGTCCCAGGAAGGTTCTCTCCTCGGAGAATCCTGGCGATATCGGTGTATTCCTTTTTCTTGTTATTTGCTGGGTTGACTAAGAAGCTCTCTGCACGGGCAGGTTCGGTGCGCGGTATCAACGCCTGTGTCGTGTCGCTCCATCGGTTAGCTTCCTCGCGAATACAGACCATGTTTCCTGAAAAATCAAAAGTGAGACGCCCTGCTCTGCCGGCTAAATTCTCAAAATCGATCTTGTTAAAGGACCTGTTTCCGTGCTTGTCGCTGAGGACAAAGATGTTCTTGGCAGGGAGGTTGACACCTTCAAGGAGCGTTGAGGTGCAGACCACAAACTGGATTGGCGATTCGGGGTCGGCGAACGCTTGCTCAACGCGTTCGCGAACTTCCTGGGGCATCTTGCCGTGGTGGAAAGCGACACCACGACTCAGGGTGCTACTCAAGAAATAATCCTTGTGTACATACTCGCGAACATGCTTGATGAGATCTCCGACGTTTGCATCTGCCACAGTGTCTCGACGTTCAGCGAGTCTCAGTGCAAATTCAGCAGATTTCATAGAGCCGTTGATATAGATGATCGCTTTGCGTGCGCCACTTCGCGACAGGACTAGATCGACAACGTCCGTCTGGCTTGGCTGCGCTTCCAGTTCTTGCGGCTTCTGGTCCAGACCGGAAAAGTAGTACTGCTTGTGATCGACAAGGTCCACAAAGTATCGATGTTGGGCAACCGTGCGTTCTCGAACGGTCAATGCTCCATTTGTAGCCTTGCCAAATAGTTCGAGGAACAATTCCGGGTTCTCAATGCTCGGCGAAGCGAACACAAGTCTCGTCGCGAATCGGCGGGTAACCTCCACAATCGCATGATAGTAGAGCGAGCTTCGTGCATCATTCTTCGCTATGACTTTTTGCGCCTCGTCTACCACGAGATAGTCAATTTCACGTACTGGATTTGCTAGATACCGGAGCAATCGTTCCGGTGTCAGGACGAAGATAGTGCGTCGATACTTCTGCCGCAATAATTTTGGTAGTGATGGATATGTCGCGACGTTTACCTCTGGCACACCGGCTAACAGATTTCGGAGATCAGTTGCAGTCTGGGTAATCAAAGCTTTGGTGGGTACCAAGACGACAACGCAGTGATTATTGAGCTCATCACGTCGAACGATGTCGTATAAAGCATCCTTGATAATGAACGACTTTCCGAGTGAAGTCGGCCCTGAGAAGCTGAAGTAGTCTTCGCCACGCATCTTCTCTGTAATGGAATACTGGGCGTCTGTTAGAACCGCGTCACCTCGATTGGTCCGTTGAAGAATCTCCTTTGCGATTCGCAGTGTCCCACGAGACAAAGGGAGCGCATAACGACTGCCAACTCCCTGATGTAGTGTTCGGATACCGGGAAAGTTGCCGAGTTGCACCAGAACTGCTTCTGCAACAGCAAGCACTCTACCGCTGAGCTCAGGCTCGAGTCCTACTTCAGCGTCATACTCACGGAGCAGAGCTATCGTCGTGTACGCAAGCTCACGATGACGTGGATCGCTGGAGTGCGACAGAACATCTGCGTACCGTAGAAGATGCTTCGCTTCGACGTTATCGATTAGGGAGTCCGTATCGCCAGACAGGAATGTCTCAGCCACCGCTCGTTCCAAGTTGCAATACGCATCCTGGAAGTCCTGACGTTCGACGATCATCTCACTAAGTGCATCAGCGGCAGTCCGAGTCGTCATTTCTTCTTTTTCTCCTTTGCCGGTCGCAGATTCTTGCCGCTCAATTCAGATGCGAGATCAATACGAATGTTTTCAATTCCACGGACTGAACCGTTAACGTTCTTCTTTAGGAACGGCACTGCGTAGATGTGGAACTGGTATCCGCCGAGACCGCGCTTCTCGATCTCGGCCTTGATCGTGTCGACCTCAGCAGTGATGGTTGAATATGCCAGGTTGCGTAAATGTTCCTCGATTTCTACAGCGCTGTGATCCGCAAATGGGTAGCCCGTCACATCGAGCTCGTATCCAATGAATACTCCGAAGGCGTTTGATTTGGTGATCGTCCTTGCACCTGAAGCTGGTGGCAAGAGGATTGACGCAAGCATCTCGACTTTGTCCTTATCGATGCTCTCCTTAAGCAGCTCTGACTCGACAAGCCAGGTGTCGAAGTCAAAGTCATCTTCCTGGACCTTGCCCATAGAATCGAAGGCCGCTTTCACCCCGCGTCTAGCGCTGGAACCGATCTTGCCCGTCACATCTCCGTACATCTTCGATTCACCGAAGATCAGCTGGTAATTATCCTCAGTGATTTCGAACAGGTGAACGCCGTCCGTGCCATGTACGTAATGCTCAGAGGATGTTTTGAGCTCCATCTTGGAGAGTATCTTGGAGGCGCCAAGGTGCCCTTCTAGGAAAGAATAGAGAAGGAGCTCGCCGCCCTCGCCTGCGTTGGCGTCAGGGGTCTTGAACTGCGTCTGAGTCTTCCGGAAAAATTCGCCCATACGACTCGGGTCATCGAGCATCTTGGCCAAGTTCTGACGCGATAGAACATAACTAATGCTGTTGTTCACTAGCTCCTTAAAGAGCGGCTTAATTGCGAAATCACCGCCGTCCACTCGGAGTACATGAAGGTGCATCACTGTCTTTGCGTGAATATCGAATCGTTTAGGGTCATAAAAGAGGTTGAGGAACCGATCACGATTCATTAGGGACAATGGCAGTACAGGATCGCTCATTGATTCATCCTTCCCGCAGGGACGGAGCTAAGAGAAATAGTGTTCCATCGCGCGCTAAATAGACCGAGGGTGCACACGATGGCGCCGATATGCACTCGGGTCGTAGCCAGTTCGGTCATGAGCGCACCTTTGAATCAATGTAGGCAAAAATCGTACGTGCAGCATTGATCGCTAGTAATGCTTCGTTATCGCCGAGAAGAGCTTCGTTTGGATGCGCAGGACTTGCGTTGTTCCGAAGCGTCGTTAGCGCGTCCAGCGTTGCCGCCATTGAATACAGCACCCTGCTAATTTCGTCCGTACGCTGGCCAGAAGGTGCGAGCCCAGGGTGGTTCTCTCGCAGCTTCTTCACTGCAACCTGCAGAGTGGGCCGCTCAGGTAGAGCGATATTTGCATGGACGCAGAGCTCGTTCATGTGGCCATGAAGTGCCGTGTGCACTCGATCTACCGCACTAGCTGGGCCGCTTGTTCGGATGAGATTCTCAGCGTCAATCAGTGCCTGCTTGACGACAGTGCTCATTGACGCAATAGGCATCGGGCTCGCCACGACTGGCGTACCTTCAAGCTGTTGAATCCACGTATCGATTGTTGATTTAAACTGTTGTCGGGCATCGGTGTTCGGAGGAAAACGTTCGAGCACACCACGTAGTATCTTTGCCTGCCGATCCGGTGATTCAGCGGTCAAGATCGCAATAAATCGTCCTCGAGTAGTGCCTTCAATCTCGTCGGGAAAAATATCGTAGATACCGCAGTACTCCGGATAGAAATCCGTATGTGTCCGATAGCTGAAGTCACCGAGATAGCCGCTTTCGACGCCAATATATCGATTGACGAGCTGTAGCACTTCATTCTTTGCAAGTGACATTGCTACTTCCCACTCCCGCTGCTCAGCCCGAGGAATCGTTCAAAGAACGCTCCCAGCTTCTGGATTACACGACGTTTCTTCTCGCTGTGGTTCCTGTCCTTGGAGAAGCGTGAAACTGGAGGCAACACTTTGGTGATCGCGGTACCGCTGGTTCGGATGACACCTTCACGGAAGGCCGCTTCGATAAACGAATCGGTTTCCGCTGGCTTCAGGTTCTCCGATGTAATGATTTCGCCGAGCTCTTTTTCTTTCTGTGCGTTGACGTATGCTTGCCACTCTTCATCAAGGGAGCCATCGATGGAAATTGAGTCGACGAAGTTCTCGATCAGGTCCTTCTTGTTGCGAAGGCTCGGACTCGAATCAATCGCACGCGAGATACCGGCGCGCAGTTCCTTGTCGTCGCCGTTGCCGCGTTCCTCGCGGTACTTCTGAACCAGCATCAGGATGTAGTCGACATTGATTTCGACCTGCTTGATCAGTTCAATCTCGAAGGTCAGATCGCTAACGATCTGCTCCTTATCGCCGTCACTGGTCTTCTTCCGGTCGTTCCACAGGTCCAAGTAAGTGGACTGGTAGTCCTGCATATCCCGATGCGACAGGATCTCGTTCTTGTCGAAATCATCGAACGAAGTCAGGATATTCCGCAGGCGCAAGATCTCGCTGTAGAGCTTGATAAAGGCGTTCTGGCTTTCTTCACCAATAATCAGCTCGCCAGGCTGGTGCATCTGCATGAGCTCCGTGACCTTGTCGGCGTACTCGTCGTAGTACTCCTGGAACGGCTTGAGCAGCACAATACCGGTGGCTTCCTTGTTGCCAAAGAGCGCAATCGCATCATTCGTCTCTTCTTCAAGATCGCGGAAGCTCACGATATTGCCGTACGTCTTCACTGAGTTCAAAATGCGGTTGGTCCGGGAATACGCCTGGATCAGCCCATGCGAGCGTAGGTTCTTATCCACCCACAGGGTGTTCATCGTGGTTGCGTCGAAGCCAGTAAGGAACATGTTCACGACGATGACCATGTCCAGGTCGCGGTTCTTCAAACGCAGCGACAGGTCCTTGTAGTAGTTCTGGAAACTGTCCGAGCTCGTGTCAAAGTTTGTGCTGAACATGCCATTGTAGTCCTGGATCGCCGACTCCAGGAAGGACCGGGCGTCCCCGGACAGTGCATCAGTTTCGAAGCCTTCCTCGTCTAGTGCTCCGTCTTCGGTATCGGGGTTGGCTGCGTAGGAGAAAATCGTCGCAATCTTCAGCTTTTGGTCTGGCAACAGGTCTTCTTGCTGGCGCTTGAATTCCTGGTAATACGTTCGCGCCGCCGTGATCGAGGCCGTGGCAAAGATCGAGTTGAATCCTCTGACTCGTTTATCGCCAAGCGCATATCCCTCGGAGCGCTTCGTCTTCTGGTCGAAGTGATCCAGGATGTACTTCGTGACCTGGGAAACGCGGACAGGTGACAGCAGGGCATTTTCGGTGTCGATAGATGAAACCTGCTTATCTATCACCGAGCCAACCTTGATGGTGTTCACGTAGTCGATACGGAACGGCAGCACGTTCTTGTCGGTGATGGCGTCCACGATCGTGTAGGTGTGCAGCTTGTCGCCAAATGCCTGCGCCGTGGTCTTCAGCTGCGGGTTGCCGCCGCTGCCGGAGTTTGCGGCAAAGATCGGCGTTCCGGTGAACCCGAACAGGTTGTAGCGCTTGAACGCCTTGGTAATGGCTGTGTGCATGTCGCCAAACTGGGAGCGGTGACACTCATCGAAGATTAAGACGATGTGGCCCGAGTAGATCTCGTGGCCCTTGTTTCCCGAGATGAAGGTAGAGAGTTTTTGGATCGTCGTGATGATGATCTTCTTCGACGGATCTTCAAGCTGGCGCTTCAATACTGCGGTGGATGTATTGGAGTTGGCCGACCCCTTCTCGAACCGGTCGTATTCCTTCATAGTCTGGTAGTCGAGGTCTTTACGGTCAACGACGAACAGCACCTTGTCGACGCTCTCAAGTCGAGAAGCCAGCTGTGCTGCCTTAAAACTCGTCAGGGTCTTGCCCGAGCCAGTGGTATGCCAAACGTATCCACCCGCTTCCTGGGTGCCTAGCGTCTTGTAATTCGACGAGATATCGATCTTCTGCAAGATCTTTTCGGTCGCCACGATCTGGTACGGGCGCATCACCAGCAGCAGTCGGTCACTGGTTAGCACGCAGTACCGGGTGATGATATTCAGCATCGTGTGCTTGGCGAAGAACGTCTTGGCGAACGCCGTCAAATCCAGGATTGGCTTGTTCTGCGCGTCAGCCCACCAGGACGTGAATTCGAAGCTATTCGACGTCTTCTTGGTTTTGCGTGACCCATTCATGTCAGCGACGTGCTGACGGCGCGTGGTGTTTGAGTAGTACTTCGTCTGAGTACCGTTGCTGATCACGAACAGCTGCACGTATTCGAAGAGGCCAGAGCCGGCCCAGAAACTATCGCGCTGGTATCGGTCGATCTGGTTGAACGCTTCACGAATCGGTACGCCACGACGCTTCAGCTCGATGTGCACCATTGGTAAACCGTTGACCAGAACCGTCACGTCGTAGCGGTTTGAGAAGCTTGCGCCGCCCTCGCCACGATCCACCGCATACTGGTTGATTACCTGGAGGCGGTTGTTGTGAATGTTCTGCTTGTCGAGCAGTGTGACGTTCTTCGTCGTGCCGTCGTCGCGCGTCAGAAGCTGCACATGGTCTTCCTGGATCCGCACAGTCTTCTCGGCGATGCCATCGCTGGCGCTGGCGATCCGTTCGGTAAAGAAACGCTGCCACTCCTCGTCCGAGAAGGTGAAGCGGTTCAGCGTTTCCAGCTGGCTTCGGAGATTGGCAACAAGATCCTCTTCGCGGGTCAGCGTGACGTACTCGTAGGCTTGCGATTCGAGCAGGTGAATAAACTCCCGTTCCAGCTGCGCTTCGGACTGATATGCAGTCTCTTTGGCGGAATCAGGGACGAATTCAGCAACAACAGTGCTCTCGCTGCTGACGGCGATGGTGTCGTATTTACGTGCCAGTGCTTCGATCATTTTTCTGCCTCCTCCGTTTGTTGTGTCAGCCACTGTTGTCGCAAGCTATCTAGTGGCGGACCGGACTGACGGCCGAGTTTCCAGGTCATCCAACCGTTGGAGGCTTGGCCTTCAAGAACGGTTTTGGCCGCCCGGCTAGGGGATTTATAGGACACACCGCGAACAATGATCTCGCCGTCCGCCGTGACGCTGCCTTCAGCCTCTTTGCCCGCTTGGCTCAGGAACAGTGCTTGCCCCGCCTGAAGCAGTCCGCTGGAAACCAGATCGGCAACCGTCACTGTTTTATTTGGCTTGTTAAATGGCACTGGCTCAGATGAAGGTTGCTCGTCTTCGGTCAGCGTTTGAGGGTTACTACGGCTAATATCCAGCCCAGCCAGGCGCAGCGCGCCAAGGATGCTTTTTACAAACGCATCCAGCGAGATCATCATGTGTTTTGGCAACGTCTCGTCACCGCTTGTCTGGCCTTCAATGACCGTGATCTGATGCAGGGCGTTGAGCTCCGCCGCGATACGGCCTTCCAGATACCCGATCTCGGCAGTGTTGAACCCGGCGGTGGTATCGCGCTTCACAGCCAAGGCCCGACGCCACGGAAGTTTTTCCTTGTTGTTGTGCTGCTGCAAGCGGCCGCGCAGTTTCCGCGCTTGACCCACATACACCTGATTGGACCCATCGGATGTCATCAAGACGTACACGCCAGGCTCGTCCCAATCACTCGCGGGCAGAGACGCCCAGTGCTGACGGTCAAAATACGCTACTCGCAGTGCATGCTCGACAAAGTCAGCAATGATCGGCGCTTCAGTATCCGAAGGTATCTGCACATTCACCGGGGTGGTACTCATGATGCAGACTCCAACTCCTTGAAGGTAAGAAGTTTGTCGCGGTAGTACTCGTATTGCTGACGACGCGCAGCCAACTCCGCAGGCAAACCAACGCTCAGGTCGTTTACGAGCGCATCAAATTTATCGAGAATGCCAACGATTCGGGCCTGTTCCTCGAGCGAGGGAACGGGAATCGGGAAGTTCTTGATAATTTTGGTGTTAAGATCGGATCGGGCGCCGCGTCCGAGAGATTTAAGTTCTTCGTATTTCGAACTAACCCAGAAAAATACAAATCTGTAGTTCGCGAGAGATTCGTCGATCTGAAGGTTGCAGCAGTGTTGATTTGTCGTTAGGGGAATCTTATTAATCGCTGAACGTGCGGCTGTTGCTCCTGAAATCGCAATAATTACGCAATTTTCTTTGATCCATGATGTGCCCGTTTCTTTCAGAGCCTGATCGGTGATCTTGATTTCCGTATCAAAGACTTCGCCGAAGGTAACCTCGCCTGTCCGCAACCATGGAATCGTGCCGTCTCGGTAGTATTCTGGTTTTCCCGCTTTTGGAGTAGCCCCTGTCGACACGCGACTGCAAATGTCGCCGAGTGTGCTCCATTTCGCAGATTCAACTGATGTCAATAGCGATGCACGATAGTGCTCGTACTGTTGCTTCCGAGCTTCCAGCTCCGCTTCCAGCTCCGCTTCCATTTTACTAAAAGTATCAAGAATACGAACTATTTCACGCTGAATTTCCAACGGCGGAACAGGTACCCTGAATTCGCGCACACGGCTGTCCGGAATAGACGGATAATTTCCCTCGACCTGGTTCGATTCAACATAACGACTAAACCTAGCGGTGCCAAGAACATGAGCAAGAAAATTAGTCAGAATTACATTGTTGTTCGGTCGTAGTACACAGTATCCGGTGCTCGCAATCTGCTTATCGTATTCCTCAGGAATGACAGCCCATCGCATCTGAGTGGGACGAGTCGTAGCAAAGATAACATCACCTGTGCGTACGATCTGACGAGCCCTGCTTGGCGCATCAGTCGCTGTGACAGAAACTGTGTCACCGATTCGTCGGGTAACTCTGTCCACGGATGACAGATCAATGTACTTGAAAGAGGAATCAGCGACAGATTTCCAATTGATACTCGCACTCTTACTCGTAATATCGACAAGAGACCTAAACTCCACACCCCCAGAACAGTGTTCAGCAATCAGCTCATCAATCCTGCTCACTTGGAACCCTCCAAGTCAGCCACAATCGCATCAATCGACGTGCGTAGCTCAGCCTGGTGTGCAACGATCTGCTCAATTTTGGCGTTGAGCTCAGTAATGTCGATGGCTTCACGGGTGTCTTCAGCTTCAACGTACGACGATACTGCGATGTTGTAATCGTTCGCAGCGATAGCACTGTTATCGACCAACGTTGCGAAGTGCTCTGATGATTCACGATTCGTGAACGCATCCAGCAATGCCTGCTGATTAGCTTCACTCAGCTTATTCTTATTGCCACCACGCACGAACTCAGCCGAACCATCAATGAACAAAACGTCATTGGTCTTCTTTGACTTTTTGAGCACGATGATGCAGGTGGCAATCGTGGTGCCAAAGAACAGGTCAGCAGGTAGCTGGATGACCGTGTCAACGTAGTTGTTGTCGATCAGGTACTTGCGAATCTTGCGCTCGGCACCGCCGCGGTAAAGCACACCTGGGAACTCAACAATTGCAGCAGTTCCACTCGTCGCCAGCCAGTGCAGCATGTGCATGGTGAAAGCAAGGTCAGCCTTGGACTTCGGCGCCAGCACGCCTGCCGGTGCGAAGCGCGGGTCGTTGATCAAAAGTGGATTGGCGTCGCCCTCCCATTTGATTGAGTAGGGAGGGTTGGAGACGATCGCTTCGAACGGTTCTTCATCCCAGTGGTGGGGGTCCAGCAGGGTGTCGCCGAGTGCGAGGTCGAACTTCTCGTAGTTGATGTCGTGCAAGAACATGTTGATGCGTGCCAGGTTGTAGGTGGTGAGGTTGATTTCCTGGCCGTAGAAGCCGCCGACGTTTTCCTTGCCCAGCACCTTGGCGAACTTCAAAAGCAGGGAACCAGAACCGGCGGCAGGGTCATACACCTTATTGACGCGAGTCTTGCCGACCGTGGTAATGCGGGCCAGCAGCTCAGAGACTTCCTGAGGCGTGTAGTACTCACCACCGGATTTACCGGCGCTCGATGCGTACATCTGCATAAGGTACTCGTAAGCATCGCCAAACAGATCAATCGTGTTATCCGTGAACTTGCCGCCCAGGGGTAGGTTCCCAATGGCATCAAGTAGCTTCACGAGCTTGGCGTTGCGCCCCGCCACAGTGTTGCCCAGTTTGGAGCTGTTGACATTCAGGTCATCGAAAAGGCCCTTAAGATCGTCTTCGCTGTCGGTGCCGGTTGCCGAGCCTTCGATGTCGCGGAAGACGCCTTCTAGGGTTTCGTTCAGGTTCTCGTCCCGCGGTGCACGTTTGCGCACGTTTTCAAAGAGCTCGGACGGGAGGATGAAGAAGCCTTTTTCATTGACGATCTCTTCACGCGCGAACTCGGCATCTGCATCGGGAAGCTCGGCAAAGTCGAAGTCGGCGTTGCCAGCCTCGTGCTCGCCCTTGTTGATGTAGCTGGTGAGATTCTCAGAAACAAACCGATAGAACAGCATGCCAAGCACGTAGGACTTAAAGTCCCATCCATCTACTGATCCGCGAAGGTCGTTGGCAACTTGCCAGATTGTTTTGTGCAGTTCCGCTCGCTGCTGTTCCTTCACGCTACTTGCCATCAACTTTCTCCCGTGCAACTATGCACAATTACCGTTCAATTACTTGCAACGTTACCGCAGCGCTCCCCCACGATGAGGATTGGGATCGGCGAGCCACGAAGGACGTCCGGAAGCTATGCGAGCGTAGAGCGTAATGCATTTACTTGAACGTCACATATTGGTGATTATTATGGCATGATTAGGTTTTTTATAGAAGGGTGCTATTGATTCAGGTGACAATAGTGTCGAATTCAAAGAACTTATTTTAGATTGAAGTTCTGCTCTTTGTTTTCTTCCCATTGCCAAGCGATTCCACTGAATAGCCCACCGTAGAGATCTCGATAGGACACCCAGTGGTGATTGTCCCTTGATGTAGGCTTGCTGTCTCTATCGGGTTGTCCAGGACGTTCGAAGTAGGTAAGCCCCGTAAATGACCAGATTCGCGCAGGTTGCTGTCCAAGAAATATCGCATCAAATGAAGCGGCAAGCGTGCGCTCGTGGAATGCGCGAGATGTTTCCATGACCCGTCCGTCGGCATCGCCGGAAATCGGTAGGGATCGAAATGCCAAGGTGTAGGGTTCGCCGCGTTTCATTGGATTCGGTGCAAAGAACTTATGCGAGTAGCTTTGGCCAATGCGCTCCGTCTTAACTTGAAAATCGTTCAACGGCTCAATGATCGCTGGCACGGAGCTGCTAATGGCGATGTAGTCAGCTTCATCAAATGCAGCCAAGAATCGGTACTCCTCGCGAGTTTCTTGCCAATAACCGTCATTGACCACGATCTGCATCGAAACGGACTCGTTGATCACACCGTTATGCAGCTCAGGCACACGCATCGCAAGCGGTGACGCGGGGTACCAGCCAGTAAGAAGCTGAGCCAAGAGATGCTTGATCGCCGTATTCTCTAGACCCTCTACCGTATCTGGTCCGCGGCCTATCGTGGCTCCGAAATCTCGTCGGCGCTCCCCAATACGTCGCATGCCCACATACGGCGGCTCTAGCGCATACGCAGCTTTCAATACCGCAGAGTCACCGTCATGCAAGGAGTCGATCGCCGATCTGAACCGCTCAAGAAGCGCACCAAACGGCTCATCGTCGCCACCAAGCACGAACCGAAGCGTTCCCGCCGCGTCTACCCGCTCAGAAGTGAACCCGGACGCCTTGCGCATATACACAAGGTCCGCGTGAAGGTCCTGGATACGGCGAGGTGAGGTGACCATCCATAAGCTCCGTTCGGTCGGCTTCAGTTTCTTCCGATTCTGCCCCTTCTTCCTTTTTTGTTCGGTTTTCTCCCGCACTATGACGCTGCTTCGTAGCGTTGAAGACATCCACTACGAAAGCTACAAACCCATGAAGGAGATTCACATGAGCAGCAACCTCATCCCCCAGTCGGGCGGCGGCGCATCACCACAACCAGGTGGCGGCATCAGCCGCTTTAGCAAGCCAGAAATGCGGGCCATGACCAGGGCTCAAAACGTCGAGGTCGCCCGCGGCCTGGTGACGGCCACCCGCATCCAGGCAGCCGGCCACGTGACAGCCACCGCGATGCACATGACTTCCATGCTCAGCCGAGAAGCCGCGTTTCTAGCCGACGGCGACCCGCAGACGGCCGCACGGCTGAACTTCATTGTCGATTCCTTCGCGGACAACGCCGCGTGGGAAGTCCGCCAGTTCCGCGGTTAGGCCATGAGCACCGATTCCGGCGGCAGCGCCGGGGACGTCATCATCTTGGAATCCATGGTCTACGCCGCACGGCTGTTCACCGAGCTGCACGACAGCATCCAGGCGTATGCGCAGACACTCGGCATTCTCGATCCGGTTGCCGCCGAGCATCTGCTGCGCGTGGCGCTGGCGGGCGTCAGCGCCGCCACCGACGAACTGTCACAGTGGCTGCTGGATGGCAGCGGTCAATCGTGATCACGTTCATCATCTGGCTGGCCATCCTGGCGGTCGTCATCGCAGCCGTCTACTGGTTCAACGTGCCAGCGATCCTAATGGTCGTGGTCGCGGCAGTCGCCGCGACGCTGCGGCTGCACCTGAAGTTCGTCGCCGCATGGTGGCTCTTGATCACCACGCGCCGCTGATCGCACCACTCTCGTAGGCCGCGGCCTACTCCCCCTCAAAAAACACTTCTCCTGAAAGGGCTTATTTGTCATGCCTGAAAACATCTCCAGCGCCGAGCTGGCCATCGCCCAGAAGAACCTGAGCACCTACGTGACCTTGGAGGCATCCCACATCGCCTCCCGCGTCGGCTTCACCTGGGAGCCGATCGCAGATGCCCCGAGCACCTACAAGTCGCTCAAATCGGCTTACGAGGCCTCGATGCGCACCAAGGCACCGCTGCCGGTCAGCAATGAGAATTCCAGCCGCGTCATCTTTTCCTCGCCCGAGGGCAACTTCGCGTACCGCTACCTGCACGACATGGGGCATGTGGAGATGGGGCTTTCGTTCAACCCGGTCGATGAGTTCGAGCTGGCCCGCCGCCTGATGTGCCGTCTGGAACGGGCAGGCTACGGGCCGGACACCCTGGAATGGAAGCTGTACCAGGCCGATGCGATCGGGCAAGTGATCCACTACGCCCTGACCAAGCGCTACGTGGGCGACCAGCTCCAGTTCGCCTTGGACTGCATCCGCCATGGCCTGGAGTGCGGCATCTTCCTGGAAGTCGAGCGCCAGCGTGGGAACTAACCCGGCGGACCCGAAATCCATGTTCGACCGGCTCATCGGTGGCTGCATGTCGGTGCTGCTGGCGTCCATCGCGATCTACTGCGCTGCTCAGATCATCCAGTCCATCTGGCCGGTCCTGGTCGTCATCACCGGCGTCATCGCCCTGGTCTGGATTGCGGTCATCGTGATCCGGATCTGGCTCTCGCGCCGCTACTAATCCATCGCCGCTACGCACGTAGTCCGGCTTGTTCCAGTCGGTGTTGTGGTTTTCGCCAAAGTGGTTGTCCGTTCAACCAATTGAACGCATACTACTCCACAGACCCCGTTCAATACGTTGAACGACCGTCTGCCAGCTCAACCGCAACACCGACTGAAAGGAGGGAAAACACCATGCCTACACAGAAGAAACCACGCCGCAGCCGCACCGCCAATCCACGCCAGGATCGCCGCGTCGTCGTCTACGGCGTCCAGCGCGAAAAGCCAGACTTGCGCAAACTCAGCCGCGCCGTCATTGCCATGGCGCAGGCCGAAGCCGAGCGCGAAGCCCAGGCGCAGCACGAAACGAATCTGCGCCCACGAGGAGACCGCCATGACTGACCAGGAATCCACCCTGCGCCAGCTCATCTGGCAGGAAATCTACTGGCCACAGCCGCTAGATAGCACCCACACCGTGAACCTATTGCGCCACTGGGCCGCCCAAACCCACGCCCCACAGATCATCCTGGAAACCCGCGCCACCAAGAACGGCACCCGCTACCTGGTGGCCATCCAGCGCCGCCACATCTCGGCCATCCGCCGGGACATCGAACAACTGGTGCCCGGCACCATCGTGGCCGACGACGCCACCGGACGAGGGAAGACTCAGACCGCCCGACGCCTGATCGTCAACCAGCCGATCCGCAGCCTGGAATCCCAAGATACCGAGGGCAGCACCCGGTCAATTTTGGCCAGCATGTCCGACCTGCGGGGCTCCGAGATTCTGGTGACCCAAACCGTTCTGGGGCCACGACTTGCACCACACCTTGTCTCTGGACGGATTCAGCGCGTCGACCAGGGTATGGGTTCACTCGTCCTGTCCGGCAGCCAACCCGAACGCCGCACCCAGGTCACTCACCAAGTCGAACTCAAGCAGTCCGAATACGGCTTTGCCGCCGTGCTGCGCATCGGCGTCCAAGCCGCCGACGAAGCCCGTCGCAAGGCACTGCTCCAGCGCGTCGTAGGTGCCTTCCGCACCCTCCTGGCTCCCGGTCTGCGGCTACATGATCGCCGCGAAAAGGCGGCACTGATCAACGAGCCAGCATCGGAGTGGTCCTTCTTTACTGCCGCCCAGCGTCTCTCGGTTACCGAAACCGGTCTCCTGAGCAGCTGGCCGGTGGGGAATACGGACACCCCATACCCGGGCCTGCCACCGATCCACCCACGCCAAGTTCGACCGTCCTTCGCCGCCGCTGAAGGCCACCGCATCATCGCCCATGCCACCGCCCCAGGATCGACTGAAACCCGGCTCGGCATCACGGCAGATGACAGCCGCCGCCACCTGTGGCTCATGGGGCCAACCGGCGTCGGCAAGAGCTCGTTGCTGCTGAACATGATCCATGGCGATTTGCTGGCGGGGCGAGGACTGGTCGTGATCGAGCCCAAGGACCTGATCCGCGACGTCCTGGAGCTTATCCCAAATGCGCGGCGGGATGACCTCGTGCTGCTCGATCCACTCGACAGCGAGCCGGTGGGAATCAATCCATTCGACCTGCACGGGCGGTCCCCCGCGCTGGTCGCCGATCAGCTGTTCGGGATGTTCAAGGCCCTCTACGGGGCCGACGGACTCGGTCCGCGTTCATCGGACATCCTGCGTCAAAGCCTGTTGGCCTTGGCTACACGCGGCGATGCCAGCCTGGCCATGTTGCCGGTGCTGCTCACCAATCCCGGTTTCCGGCGCTCGGTCACCGTACAGA
The DNA here is from genome assembly GCF_026107515.2 of Glutamicibacter sp. MNS18. Lineage (GTDB taxonomy): Bacteria > Actinomycetota > Actinomycetes > Actinomycetales > Micrococcaceae > Glutamicibacter. The sequence goes on from NZ_JAPCHW010000022.1 coordinate 25,140, forward strand.
TGGCTCGCAGCGACCCGTTCGCGGCCGGACCGTTCTGGCACTGGTTCAACCATCTCTCCCCGGAAGCCAGTGCCCATGTGACGGCTCCACTCCTGAACAAGTTGCGCCCGTTATTGGATCCGCACCTGCGTCAGGTGGTGGCCCAGCGCCAGCCACGCTTCAACATCCGCCAGGTTCTCACCGAACGCAAGATCCTGCTGGTGCCACTCCAAAAGGGAAGAATCGGCCCTGAAGCCGCCGAACTGCTCGGCGCGCTGGTGGTTGCAGAACTCTGGCAGGCCATCCAGGAGCGCACCGCGATCAACCCGAAAGACCGCGACACCGTCATGGTCTACCTCGACGAGGTCCAGGACTACTTGCGGCTTCCGACGGATCTTGGAGAGGCATTGGCGACCTCCCGCAGCCTGGGTGCCGCCTTCCACGTCGCCCACCAATATCTGGACCAGCTGCCGGTCACCATGCGCTCGGCATTCGAAGCTAACTGCCGCTCCCGCGTGTTCTTCCAACTGGCATCAAAAGACGCCCGCGCAGCCGCAGCCATGGCCCCGGGACTGGACGCCAAGGACTTCACGGCATTGCCGGCTCGCCACCTCTATGCGCAACTCGTTCACCAGGGCACGGTCACCGACTGGGCCTCAGGCAGGACACTCACCACCCCGAAGAAAACAGCCAACGTTGCGGATATCAAGGCCCGCAGCCGCCGCCAGTACGGGCAACCCGTCGACGCCATTGAACAAGGACTGCTCGAAGTCCTGGACGGCTCGCAGGACAGCCACGACTCGGGCGGACGCCGCCGAAGGAGCACCTCATGAGCGAAGCAGTACCACTACCGACCGACTACCCGACCGAGTCGAACCGGGAACAGACGAACACGCAGGCCAGCGACAAAAAGGATGCAACAGGGGCGACGAATACCGTTGTTCTTCCAAGCACCGGCTCGCATACGGGACCACGCATCAGCAACCGGCGACTTGCAGACATCCGTGCCAGTCTCAGCGACCGTGATCTGGCCATCCTTGCATCGGTCGAACGCTACCGATTCCTCAGCGCAAGGCACCTGCAAGCTCTGCATTTCACTGACCACGCATCCACGGAATCGGCGTCTCGCACCTGTCGTCGGGTTCTGTCTCGGCTACGCGGACTGCGCATCCTGGGCGTGCTGGATCGTCGCATCGGCGGCATTCGGGCAGGCTCCGAAGGGCTTGTCTACTACGTCGATACCGCTGGAGAGCGCATCCAGCGCGACAGCACCCACTCGCGGACTCGTCGGCGCTTCGACGAACCATCGGCCCGCTTCCTCGACCACACCCTGGCAATCGCGGATATGGCCATCGCCGTCATGGACGCCGCAAAAGCCCATGATGCCGAGGTCGTCAAGATCGATCCCGAACACCACGCCACCCGCACCTACCAAGACGGGTACGGCGTCCCCCAAGCCCTGCGCCCAGATCTCTATATCGAGATGGCCGCATCGGTCGGGGACGACGAGGTGAGTGCCTTCTTTGTTGAAGTCGATCTGGGCCACGAGAGCCTGCCAACCCTTGTGGGGAAGTCGCTCGCCTACGAGGACTACCGGGCAACCGGCAGCGAACAACGCCAATACGGTGGCTTCCCGCAGGTCATCTGGGCCATGGACGCCTACCGCCAGACCACCGCGCTCAGGCGCCGAAAAGCCCTGGGAGACGCCATCGAGCGGAACAACCGTACCGCCGCAAGCCTGTACCGGATTCTGGCACTTCCGGACACCGCCGCAGCACTCGTCCAGGGGCTGCGCCATGACTAGCCCGACCAACCAGCTACTGATCGGAGACGCCCTGGAAACCCTGCGTACCTTGCCGCCTGGCAGCATCGACATGTGTCTGACCAGTCCGCCCTACTTCCGGCTGCGTGACTACGACGCGTCCGGTCAACTCGGGTTGGAGGAATCAGTGGACGCCTGGGCACACAACATTCGGCAGGTCACACAACAGATCCACCGCGTCCTGGTTCCGACCGGCACGCTCTGGCTGAATCTGGGAGACACCTACGTCACCCATCCACGCCAGGGCGCACCGCCCAAAAGCCTGGCTTTGGCTCCCGAGCGCGTGGCGCGGCTCCTGCAAGAAGATGGCTGGATCCTGCGCAACAAGATCATCTGGGCCAAGCCGAATCCCATGCCGACAAGTGTCCGCGACCGCCTGACGGCCACCCACGAGGTGATCTACGTCTTCGCCAAACAACCCCGCTACTTCTTCGACCTGGATAGCATCCGTGTTCCGCACCGCTCCAAGCCCGGCACGCCGCCGCCGGATCGAACCCGGCGACCGGCCAAGGAGCACTGGCGCGGCCCCAATGCGGACTCCACCACGGGACTGGCTGCGTTGAAGGCCCGCGGTCTTGTGGGGCACCCGCTGGGCAAAAACCCGGGCGACGTCTGGAACATCGCCACGGCGGCGGGCAAGGGCAGTCACCACGCCACCTTTCCCGAACCACTGGCCACCCGTTGCATCCTGGCCGGGGTGCCGGAAGCACGTTGCATTACCTGCAAAAAGCCCCACACGAGAGCGCTGCGACGATTAGGAGAAACAGCCACCAGACTGGCGCTCGCCGCCACCTGCATGCACCAGGACGGCACCGAGCCCGGCATCGTGCTTGATCCGTTCATGGGATCTGGTACCACCGCCGTGATCGCCGAGCGCTTGCACCGGCAGTGGGTCGGTATCGAACTGAATCCAGACTTCGCTCGTGAGGCGCTGGACCGGATCGATACTGCCCGGGCATCCACCACAGCTTAAGCCGGTGGCACTCGTCGGTGCCATGCGGATCGGTGAGTCAGGTTCCATCCCGGAACCTCGCCGACCGCAAGCACCGAGGAGTTGTCATGACGACACCACCGGTTGACGGCATCGACCGTCACAACCAAGGCAGCGTGAAAACGCTGGCCGTCCGGCTCGAACCCGACATCCACACCCAGCTGGTGCTCATCGCCCAGTTGCGTGGCAGTACCCTCACCGAAGAAATCCGTCAGGCTTTGGCCGCGCACATCGCGCAGGTCAAGGCCAACACCGATCTGGTCTCCCAGGCCGAATCGGCCATGGCAGAGATCGAACGCGAGGCAGCCGCCCGCCGCGAGGCCATCGCCAGCCTGTTTGGCAACGAACAAGCCGAAGCCAAGCCCCGCACGGCGCGTGGACGGTAATCGAGTCACCAGCCCGGCAGCTGCCAGCGTGAGACGAATCCAATCTGGGTTCCCTCCGCTGGCACTGCCGGGCACACCACCAATTTTGAAAGGAGGAACCACATGAACCACGAACACATACCCGGCGCACAACCGGAGCACGAAAGCACCCACACCACGCCCTCGATCTATGTCGCCTCGCTAGCCGACTACAACAACGGCCTGCTGCTCGGTGACTGGATCGACGCCACGATCGGAGCCGACGCGATCCACGAAAAAATCGCCGCCATCCTGGCCCGGTCGAAGGAGTTCGCGCCTGAGGAATGGGCCATCCACGACTACGAAGGATTCGGCACCAAGCACTTGGGCGAATACGAAAGCATCGAATACGTCGCCGCCCTGGCCGAAGGCATCGAAAAGTACGGTGAAGCATTTGCCGCCTGGGTCGACTACTCCGGCCTCGACGTCGAGGACTGGCACTACTTCGAAGATGCCTACCTCGGCGAATACCCGGATCTGACGGCCTACGCCGAGCAGATCGTCGAGGATCTGGGCTGGCGAGACCTGATCGATGAACACGTACCCGAGGGCATGAAGTCGTATGTCCGCATCGACACCGAACAGATGGCCGAAGACATGCGTCTGGGCGGGGAATTCTATTGTGTCGAATCAGACGCAGGAATCTACGTATTCAACGGCCATATCTGACGAACGTCGAAGGATAAGGCAGGACTTCCTGTCTTGACGAAATAGATGTTGTGGAATTCGCTTAAATCGTTGAATCAATTGAACGCCTGGTTCATACTACGGACAGAATTTGGAGACAACGAACAATGAACAACCCCGACATCAACCAACTCGCAGAAGCGATCCGTACCAGGCGCGAAGAACTCGGCTTATCTGCCAGTGAAGTCGCCCGGCGAGCAGGCATCGCCAAAGGCACCGTCACCAGGTTGGAACTTGGACAAATCGGCAGCCCGCAAACAGATAGCCTCAGAGCCATCGCCGATGCTCTCGATATCCCGCTCACCAACCTGCTGGCCGAATCCCGCATCTTGCGTGACACCGATCTGCCAACCCTCCAGCCATACCTTCGAACCAAGTTCAAGGACATGCCAGAAAGCGCTGTCCGTGAAATCGAAGAACACTTCAAAACCGTCGCAGCCAAACACGGTATCAATACCACCAGCGGCCCCGCACCCGGCGAGGACGAGTAACCCAAACCATTCTCAGCGAAAGGAGAAGCCATGACAAACATCAGCACATCATCACCATTTGAGCGCAGCGTCCTGTCCACTCTCCGATCGCTCATTCCCAACCGTCCAGTGCATTCACTAGCTGAAGCCAAACAAGTCGCCGAACATCAAGCCATCCGGCTGCTACAGCTCCACCAGCTCACCGAAGGCCCGGTGCCCGTCGAGTTCATCGCCGAACTTCCCAAGATCGAGATCGAACTCGTCGAAGCACCCGTTTCCGGGGCCAGCTTCTGGAACGGCAGCGCCTGGATTATCCAGCTGAACAAACACGAAAGCTATTGCCGCCAACGCTTCACTCTGGCGCACGAATATAAGCACATCATCGACCACAACCGCGCCGACCAGCTCTATCTGGGATCGAAGGACGTCAGCGCCGCACAACAGGCCGAGCAAGCCGCTGACTATTTTGCCGGATGCCTGCTCGTTCCCAAGATGCTACTCAAGCGCGCCTTTTATGGCGGCATGCAGCGACCATCCGACCTGGCTAAGCACTTCCAGGTATCCGAGATTGCCATCGTCGTCAGACTGCGCCAAACCGGCATTACCGAGCCGACACCTCGCTGCCTCCCGACCAGTACACCATTTTCCCGCTCATGGCAGTACGCCACGAACAACAACACCCGACTACAAGGAGTCTGACCATGACCGTAAATGACATCGAGGCCCTGCGCCCACGCAAGGCCGTTCTTTACCTGCGCGTCTCCAGCAAGAAGCAAACCGAGACCGCCATCGATATCGACAAGGACGGCAACTCCATTGCCACGCAGCGCGACATCTGTGAGCAGAAAGCTGGCTCTCTTGGTGCTGAGATCGTCCATGAGTTCGTCGAGCCGGGCGTCTCGGCCCAGACGATTGAAAAGCGCCCGCAGTTCCAGGCCATGATGACATTCCTGGCTGACAACCGCGATGTCGACTACGTCATTGTCTATGCCCGCTCGCGTGCCTTCCGCAACTTCGTCGACGCCGCGATTACCCGGCGTCACCTCGACAAGCTCGACGTCCGACTACTCTCGGCCCGCGAGGACTTCGGCGAAGGCACCTACGCCGAAGCCATGGAAGCGGTCACCGACATCATGAACCAGGTACAGAACCAGCTCAGTGGTGAAGATATCCGGATCAAGATGCGCAACAAGGCGATCAACGGCGGCACGCTGACAAAAGCCAAACTCGGATACCTCAACATCCGCAAGGACATCGATGGGCGCATGATCAACAGTATCGGGCTAGACGAGAAGCGCGCCCCGTTTGTTCTGAAGGCTTATGAGTTGTATGCCACGGGCAACTATTCGATCGAACGGCTCGAAGCCACCATGGCCGATCTCGGGCTCACGTCGAGACGAACCACCCGCTACCCCGAACAGCCGGTGTCTGCAAGCAAACTGCACACCATGCTCAAGGATCCTTACTACGTCGGCTTCCTGGTCTATAAGGGAGATATCTACCCGGGTCGACACGAACCGATTGTCGGCCAGGACCTATTCGATCAAGTTCAAGAAGTCATGAGCGCACGCAGTGGTGCCGGAACTCGCGACCGCGTCCACAACCACTATCTGAAGGGCATGCTATTTTGCCACAAATGCCACGCGCTGGGCAGGGAAAGCCGCATGATTTACGTTCAGGCAAAGGGTCGCAGCGGCTCACTTCATGAGTACTTCTTTTGCCGGGCCAAGCAGGAAGGCCTTTGCGACACCAGGTACATTCCAACCTCCGTAATCGAAGATAGTGTCGTTGACGAATACGCCCGGCTCAAGCTGGAGCCTACATTCGAAGCTGACATTCGAAACCGCCTGACGACGGCGCTCGACATCGAACAGGAAGATATCAAGGCCACCTACGCCGTACTGCGTAACCAGCTATCCGAAATCGAGCGAAAAGAGTCTCGTATTGTTGACCTCGCCGCCGACGGCACACTGCCAACCAGCAAGATTCGCGAGAAGCTATTCGAGCTGGCGCAGCAGAAGAACCGCATCGAAGACAGCCTGGCGAACGTCGAGGGCAAGATTGCGGCTGGCGGCAAGTTGCTCGCGGCGGCACTGGATCAAGTCACGGACACTCAGCGCTATTACCATGCCACCCCGGATAAGGTCCGACGGATTCTCAACGAATCCTTCTATCATTTCTTCCGCGTTGCCGAAGACGGGAAGGTCTCCGCAGAATTGAATCATCCATTTGACGACATCATGGCCGCCCAGGCGGCGTTCTCCGGCCTGAAAACGGCATCGAACGAGTCGTCCCAAGTATCGACCCCGTCGTCCCAAAATGGGCCGATTTTGACCGTTTCAGACATATTGAACGGCCAATCTCGGGGCAACAAAAATGGCGCCGATTTCTCGACGCCATCTCTGTTATTGGAACTGAAGTGGATCTACTCGAACCATGGTTCGAATAAAACTACTCTGGTCGGGATGACAGGATTTGAACCTGCGACCTCGTCGTCCCGAACGACGCGCGCTACCAAGCTGCGCCACATCCCGATTTTTGACAACGTGACCACTTTACATCGTGGCTTTGGTCGATGCAAAATCGAGGCTCGTGGATTGTCTTCGTGCGGTCTGCACTACCTACTGAATCGCCTTTCCGGGATTCAGTATTCCGAGTGGATCAAGCATCGACTTCAGTTGCCGCTGAATCTGGAGGACATCCTCGGCCTGCTCCCAACCCAGCCATTCACGTTTAATCAATCCGACGCCATGCTCACCGGTGATGGTACCGCCGACTGCCAGGGCCAATCGGATGCTCTCTTCCAGGGCAGCAGACAGGCGGACCAGCGGGTCAGGGCCGGCATCCGGTTCCACCGAAAAAGTAGGATGCAGGTTGCCGTCACCTGCATGCGCAATGATTCGAACATCCACCTCGTGGCGTTGGGCCACTTCACGAACCTTGCGAACATACTCAACCATGCAACTCTTGGGAACAGCAACATCTTCCCCCATACGATAGGCATCGTCCTGGAGATCTCCCCGGCTGGTACGCCTCATCTCGATCAGCGTCGTGGCGAATGGATCAGCGATGGCGCTGAGAATTACAGGCATCCCGGTAAACGCCGAACGCACCACCTCTTCCTCCTTGGGAGCTCCATAGCCGTCGAATCTGGCCAAGACCATGGCTTCACCCAGTTTGGCGATTTCTGTTCCGTAGCTTCGATCGAGGACTTCCATGGTCGGCCTATCGATTAGCTCGAGGATCGCTGGCTGCACCCTCGCCCTGCCAATGGTCTGAATTCCTTCCAAGGCCGCTTCAAGGGTTTCGAACACCATACTCATATCTCGTTGGTCGACCGGCAGATAGCGCAGTCTCAGAACAGCGCGAACGACGATTCCCAGTGTCCCTTCGGACCCGACAAAAAGGGACGTCAGATCATAGCCGGCCACTCCCTTGAACGTCTGTGTTCCCACGGTAATTAGCCGTCCGTCAGCCAGGACAACATCCAGCGATAGCACGGATTCGCGGGTGACACCGTACTTCGCGCAACGTAGACCCCCTGCGTTGGTCGCGATATTCCCGCCGAGCGTCGATATGCGGTAGCTGGCCGGGTCCGGCGCATACATGAATCCGTATTCCTTCACCGCATCATTGAGCTCACTGTTGATGACACCAGGCTCAACCACGGCCAATTCATCCTGCGGCCGGATCTCAAGGATCTTATTCATGTTGGACAGGTTGAGCACGAGACAAGGCCCCAGGACATGGACTCCTCCGGAGACGCCGGTTCCAGCACCACGGCTAATGACGGGGATTTTATGTTCCGTGCACAGGCGCATGATCGCCTGAACTTGCTCGGTGGACTCGGGATAGGCAACAGCAATCGGAAGGATGGGTTCGGTAGCCAGCTGGCCATAGTCCCGCGAATTCTGCAGAAGCACTGCTTGGTCAGTGACCAGTCGCTTCTCTTTCAATATCGCGCCCAGTTCGTGCAGGAACAGGTCGATCTGTTTCGTGTCCGCCATAACCACCCCTTGATGAAGAAAACGTCCTTCTGTGATGGTAGTCCATCGCGAAGATTCCGCCTTATTCGGGGCTTGCTCGTCCGGTTTGGTATCCCAAGTCGTGGGCTTAAATGGGTGAGGCCCCGACACCACGGTGTCAGGGCCTCAAACCACTCTTCCAACATAAGTTAAGTCCGGCGGTGACCTACTCTCCCACACCCTCACGAGTGCAGTACCATCGG
>NZ_JAPCHW010000023.1 GCF_026107515.2 Glutamicibacter sp. MNS18
GCCATGCTCTGCCCCCGGGACCACGACGACAACCACGCCGGGAAATTCACGATCGTGGACATCAACGGGCTACCCCACGTACTGGAACCGGAATACCTGGACCCGACCCGAACCCCGCGCCGCAACAAATACTGGTTCAGCAACGACGAACCGGACCTGACCGACCCACCCCCACCACTACCACCGGCCACCCCACCACCAAACGACACCGGGTAAACGGCAGAGACCCAGGCAACAGCTATGTACCGGGCACGGTTGGCTGCCCTGGACCACTGCTCGCCGGGCACCACAGCATTCGTATTTCCCCCATGCCGACGCGGTCATTGGCGACGTGCAGTTGCCGCTGTTGCGCGTCAGGTTTGGTAACCTCGGGGTTGCTCGCCAACGGAACAGCAACCATGGATGTGGGTTATATGAGCGCAGGACGCGGCACGGCACCGAAAACCGGTGGTTGGAACCTTCCCACGGTGTTGTCACCCGGGACCAGTGAACAGCTTCAGACCGAACTGTTGCATGAGACGGCCCGGTTCAGGGGATTGGACATCTCGGGGATGGATTTGTCGGACAGCACCTTCGAGGAATGCGAGCTCGACCAGTTGACCGCCCATGATACGCAGTTCCGCTCCACCCGGTGGCTACGCACTGCCGTATCCGGCATGAACGCTCCGGTTCTTCGCGCCTCCCGGACGGTTCTGCGCGAGGTCAGCTTCGAAGCCTGCCGCCTGGGGGCCGCGGAACTCTATGATGCAACCTTGGACAATGTGGTGTTCTCCAATTCGAAGATCACCTGGTTGAATTTCGGTTCGTCGACGGTCAAGGACGTACTGATCCGCGATTGCACCATCGATGAGCTGGATCTGGGGCAAGCCAAGCTCGAACGTGTCTTGTTGGAGAACGTCAGGGTGGGCTCGGTCAATTTCAGTGGAGCCCGGATGCGCCAAGTGGACCTGCGGGGCGCCCAATTGCGCTCGATCAGCGGACTGGAGAGCCTTCGGGGAACCGTCATCACCCCCGAGCAGCTTCAGGCTTTGGCCGAGTTGTTCGCCGAACATCATGGGATTGCCGTTCGGGACTAGACCTTAAGACTATGGTCAAACTATGGTCAAAATCGGACTCGAGACTTAAACAAATGAACCGTCTCCCACTTGTTTTACCAAGTGGGAGACGGTTCTTCTTGGTGCGCCCTGCGGGGATCGAACCCGCGACCAATGGATTAAAAGTCCAGTGCTCTACCAGCTGAGCTAAAGGCGCACGGCACGTAGCCAAAAACCATGTTACCCGATCAAGCGGGTTGAAACTTAATCGGGATATAGCCGGTGGCCAGCACCGGGAAACACCAGTTGAACTGGCCTGGACCCCCTCCGGTTACGTTGCCCGGTTCGCCACGCGGTACGCGTTCGGACCGGCACGCAAGGCTTCCACTTTGCACGATAGCAACCTGGATCACGGCCGGATTGCACGGCCCACGGTAAACTGATGGGCCGCTCACCGTGCCTACAGCTTGAAGGAGTATCCTCGTCCACATGAAAGGCTCACGCGCAGGTTCCAAGGTCGCCCATGATTCCGGGTTCCGCCATCACAAGCCCAAGCCGATCACCTCGGGTGATTTCGAAGCCTACGCCGGAGGTGCCGATCCGGCACGCGTTTCGGAAGCCGCCCACCTATCCGCCCAGGCATTTGTCCACCGTGGTCTGGCCAACCAGGATCCGGAAGTCACCGCACGCTTGGTCTCGGTGGCCGAGGACGAGGGCCTGGAGGTCTTGGCTGAGCTGTGGAGCGAGGCCCCGGCCCGATCGCTACCCGGCGCCCTGTGGCGGCTTTACGCCATCCGCACCGCCACACTGAACAACCCCGAGGCCATGGCCACCCGTTTCCGCGCCGGGGCGCAGCGCGCCCAGGTTGACCGGATCGTGGCCGGGGTCGCCGAACCCCCGACCTCCGAGGAAATGCGCAAGACCGCGGACTCCATCCTCTCCGGTGCCTTCGACGGTGACTTCGCCCACGCGCTGGAACGCACCGCCGCCTACTGCCGTGTCATCGCCCTGGGGATGACCGACCACGCGGATGCCGCCGATCTGGCCAATGAGGCGAGGGGAACCACACTGACCCAACGGGCCACGGCGCTGGTGCGCACCGCCGAGGATCTGGAGGCCTCGGCAAGATTATGGCGTAGCGATTGCCTCGATTAGCCCCGGAGACGATAAATTGCAGGGGTAGGCGCATAATCTAGGCAAGTGGGGCAGGAAATTTGAGCAGCCAACCAAGTAGGCCGGCATCCGGCATTGGACGTTGGCTATTGGTCCTGATCCTCACCGCCATCTTCTCGCAAACCACCCTGAACCTGGTCCGGCCCGTGACCACCTACAAGCTGCTGACCCTGGATGCCGGGCCGGTCACTATCGGCCTGACAACCGCGGCCTACGCCCTGTTGCCGTTGGCCACCGCCTTGTGGCTGGGCCGTGCCAGTTCGCGGATCATGCAGATCCGTTACCTGATGCTTGCCGGAATCCTGCTGTTTGTCGCAGGTTCGGCAGCGATCGCCAGCGCTCCCAATGTGGTCATTGTGGCCGCCGGCAGCGCCGTACTTGGCATGGGGCACCTGATGTTCACCATTGGCGGCCAGTCCTCGATTGCCCGCTTCCTTCCCGACGACCAGCTGGACAAGGGTTTTGGCTGGTTCACTGCCGCCTACTCGGTGGGACAGTTCATCGGGCCGTTGATTGCAGGTTTCATCCTGGGCAGCGATTCCTCCATCGGAGCGGCCGAACGGGCCGGGGACATCACGCTGTCGCTGTGGATCGGTGCGATCATCTCGGCCTTGGCCATTCCCTTCCTGTTGCCGAACATGCAACCCAAACGACCCGGTAAGACCCAACGAGTCAGCGGCGAACCGGGAAAGGCGGCGAAGCAGGCCACCATCGGTTCGATCCTGAAGGTGCGCGGTATGGCCTCTCACATGTTCGCCTCGCTGGTCTTGCTGGCGATCATCGACATCCTCACCGCATTCCTGCCGCTGGTGGCCGAACACCACGGTGTGGCCCCGGCGGCCGTGGGCGTGCTGCTGGCCGTGCGCGGCGCGGCATCGGTGCTTTCACGGCTGATCCTGCCGTGGATCTCCACGCGGTTCGATCGCCCCAACCTGGTGCTGGGGAGCCTCTATGGTTCCGGTGCGGCCATTACGGCGGTTCCCTTCCTGATGGACCAGCTGGTGCTGGCCTCTCTCGCCTTGTTCGTCGGTGGGTTCCTGCTGGGCCTGGGCCAGCCGCTGACGATGACCATGGTTTCCACCGCGGTCCCCGGGCAGGACCGTGGTGCGGCGCTGGCCGTACGGCTGATGGGCAACCGTCTGGGACAGGTACTGCTCCCGCTGGGGGCCAGCACCGCGGCCGTGGGACTGGGCCCGGCCGGTGCCATCTGGTTCTGCTGCGCGCTGCTTTGTGTCAGTGGCGTTGAGAAAACCCTGCGTCGCTAGAGTGAGATCAAGCACCCTTGGTCTGCGCGGTTGACAGGTGGCCGGTTTAACGAGAAAACTGGACTCTGGTGCCGGGCCGCTGGTAACCCCGGGCTCCAACCATTAGCCGCCTAGAGCGGCCTTCCGCCGAGAGGCGTTCCCGGTCCGGCACCATCACGAATTCCGTTCACCTTCCCGTCGTACACTATTCAACGTCAGCCTATTGCCTAGAAGTCCAAATTGAATGGTGCGACGAACATCGTGAAATTTCAGCTCTTCCCCTCTGCATCGCGTGGTATCGACCAGCTACGTGATCTTGCTGCGCTGATCCAGGAATCCGTGCAAATCGTTGCCGAGATGATCGGGAATGCCGACGAGCGCGAAAAGCTTGTTCGCAACCTCTCGGAAGCGGAAACCAAGGCCTCGGATCTGCATCATGCGGTCCTCACCCACCTGCGCACCAACTTCCTTTCGCCACTGCCGCGTGAGGACATGTACACCTTTGCCCGGCTGCTGCACGAGGCCATGGAGGTGCTGCGTGGCGCCGGGGAACTGATTAACGCCCTGGGTTCCACCCCGCTCTCCCCGCGGGCCTCCGAGCAGTTGGAACTCATGGGTCAGCTCGGCGAGCTGGCCAACGGGTCATTGCGCCGACTGCATCACCTCGATGACCTGGAGGACAACTGGCTGCAGATGGTGCACCTGTCCAAACGGATGTCCCGCACCCACCTGGCCTGGAGCATCGAGAACTCCTCCTTTTCCAAGGCATCGACCATGCACCGCCACCAGATGGTGGCCAACCAGCTCAACGGATCCTGCAATGTGATGCGCCAGTTCGCCGACCACCTGGGCCGCGTCCTGGTCAAGGAATCCTAGAGGAGATGGCCCTGCAGACAATTCTCGTCGGGGTGGCACTGGTCCTGGCCCTGGGATACACATGGCTCAACGGTTTCCGCGATGCCTCCACGGCAGTGGCCGCGGCCGTGCGCACTCGGGCGCTGACACCGGGTATCGCGGTAGCAGTTGCCGCGGTTTTCGCCTTCCTGGGCACCCTGGCCAGTTCCAGCTTCGGGTTCTTCCTGGTCAGCAGGCTCGATGTGTCCCTCGGTTCCGGGGTTCCGGGCCTGCTGGTTCTGGTCTGTGGCCTGGTCACCGCGATCGGGTGGGGGTTGTTCTGCTGGTGGCGTGGTATGCCCACCTCGTCGACGCAGGGCCTGCTGTCCGGGTTGGCCGGGGCCACCGGGGCCGCCGCGATCCTGGGAAGCCGGTCGATGAGCAACCCGTTGGATATCCTCACCGGAGGCGTACTGCTGCCGCTGCTGGTCACCCCGATCGTCGCCTATTCCCTGTCCTACCTGATGGTCTACCCGGTAACCTGGTTGATTCGCCATGACACGGCCCGCGACGTCAACGCCCGCTCCCGGGCCGGCCAGGCCCTGGGCGCCTGCGCCGTGGCCCTGGGCCTGGGCCTGCAGGACGGGCAACGTTCCGGGGCGATGCTCACGCTGATCCTGCTGACCGCACAATATGTGGATTCCCCGGCGGCGACACCCTGGGCGATCCAACTGACCGCCGCCACCTTCCTGTCCCTGGGGGTGCTGTTCGGCGGCTGGCGCATTGCCCACACGCTGCAGCACCGCTTGGTGAAGTTCGACCCGATGCGTGGAATGGTGGCCCAGGGTGTGGCTGCGGGCCTGTTGTACGTCGGCGCCCTGCTGCTGCACCTACCCATCTCGACCAATCAGTCGGTCAGTAGCGCGATTGTCGGGGCCGGGGCCAACCAGCCCTTCGAGACCGTGTCCTGGCGCAATGTGCTGCGAGTTGCCGGCCACTGGATCGCCACACCCATCGCCTGTGTGGCCGGCGGTGTCATTCTCACGCTGGCCGCGTATCCGCTGACCTTGATCTAGCGCTAACCTGAACCACCGTGCCACCTTCCCGATGACGGCATTGCGGCTACTCTTCCGCCCCGGGGGTAAACAGGTCCTCGATCCTGCACCCGAAGACCCGGGCCAACCGGAAGGCCAAGGGCAGCGAAGGATCGTAACGCCCCTTTTCCAGCGAGATCACCGTTTGCCGGGAGACACCGAGCAGGTCGGCCAGCGCCTGCTGCGACAGCCCGCGGTCCTTGCGGTATTCCGGCAGCGAATTCTCCACTACCCTTCCGCCTTCTTGATCGACCAGTACCTGACCGCGAAGTCGGCCATGGCCACCACGATCACGCCTGCCAGGACGAGCCCGACATTGGCCGTGAGCCGGGTGAGGGAAAAGATGGTGGCACCAATACCGCAGACCAGCAGCAGGTCGGTGAACGCCGCACTGGCGGCGCGGTCATACCAGTGGCTCTCAATCGAGGCTTCCGGATCCTCGGTGGCTCCCTGAAGGGTCTTGCGGTCCACGAAAAACGCCCAAAACACGCCACAGGTGGCCGGCAGGGTCATCACCCCGAACAGCAGCCCGACGAGCACCGGCCTCTCCTGGGCGACGAGCAGGCCGAACAGGGCACCGAGTCCCGCCGAGAGCAGTACCCCGCACCCCACGGACAACCCGATCAGGAGTGCGGGTCCGCCGCCAAAGCGTGCCCGCCCCCAGCGGCTCTTGTATTGCCGGCTGGCTTCCATCATCCTTCTCCTTCACCCTCAATGTAAACCTCACTTTACAGACAAATACACTTTACAGTCAAGCGTCCTTTACCCTGTCGGCAAAGGACCTTAAACGACCGATGGCCCGCCACATTGTGACGGGCCATCGGCCTGATCCCCTCCAGGATCCCCCGGAAGACCCCCTTCCGGACCGCTTGCCACCGGCCCTAACCGGTGGCAAACGAATTCTTGTTCAGACGCCTACCCGAAGCGTCCCGAGACGTAGTCCTCGGTGGCCTTCTCCGCGGGGTTGGAGAAGATCGTGGCGGTCTCGTTGTACTCGATGAGCTTGCCCGGCTTTCCGGTGCCCGCGATGTTGAAGAACGCGGTCTTGTCGCTTACCCGGGCGGCCTGCTGCATATTGTGGGTCACGATAACCACCGTGTAGTCGTTCTTCAGCTCATTGATCAGGTCCTCGATCGCCAGCGTGGAGATCGGATCCAGGGCCGAGCACGGTTCGTCCATCAGGATCACGTCGGGCTTGACCGCGATGGTGCGGGCAATGCACAGGCGCTGCTGCTGGCCACCGGACAGGCCCGAGCCCGGCTTGTCCAGGCGGTCCTTGACCTCGTTCCACAGGTTGGCTCCGCGTAGCGAGCCTTCCACCAACGCATCGGCGTCGGACCGGGAGATCTTCTTGCCGTTGAGCTTCACGCCGGCCAGGACGTTGTCCCGGATGGACATGGTGGGAAAAGGGTTCGGGCGCTGGAAGACCATACCGATCTGGCTGCGGACATTCACCGGGTCCACGCCCGGTTCATAGAGGTTGTCGCCGTCGAGCAGCACCTCGCCCTCCACACGGCCACCGGGGATGACCTCATGCATGCGGTTCAGCGTGCGCAGGAAGGTGGACTTGCCGCAACCGGACGGGCCGATGAATGCGGTGACCGACTTGGCGGCAATGTTGATGTTCACGCCTTCCACGGCCAGGAACTTCGAGTAGTAGACGTTCAGGTCTTTGACGTCGATACGCTTTGACATGGTGTTGGGTCCTTTGAAATCTGTATCGGGGCGAAGGGTTCCGGAGCCTGGGCGGCTCAACGGCCCTTCTTCGGGGCGAAGAACGAGGCGACCAGGCGGGCAATGAGGTTCAGTGCCATGACCATCAGGATCAGCAGCAGGGCCGCGGCCCAGGCGCGCTGGATCGACGGGTCGATGTTCGTCGGGCTGGTCGGGGTCAGGATCTGGTAGTAGATGAACGTCGGCAACGTGGACATCCAGTTGGCGAACACGTTCAGGTTGATGTTGCTGGCGATGCCCGCGGTGACCAGGATCGGCGCGGTCTCACCGATCACCCGGGCGATGGCCAGGGTGACACCGGAGGCGATGCCGGAGATCGCGGTGGGGATGACCACCTTCAGGATGGTGCGCCAGCGTCGGACACCCAGCGCGTAGGAAGCCTCACGCAGTTCGTTGGGCACGATCTTGAGCATTTCCTCGGTGGAACGGACCACCGTCGGGATCATCAGCACACTCAGCGCCACCGCTGCGACGATGCCCATGCGGGCGTTCGGACCCAGGATGATGCCGAAGAAGGCGGCGGCGAACAGGCCGGCGACAATCGAGGGGATACCGGTCATCACGTCCACGAAGAAGGTGATGGCCTTGGCCAGCGGCCCGCCCTTGGAGTACTCGACCAGGTAGATGGCGGTGAGCATGCCCACCGGCACCGAGATGATGGTGGCCCACAGGGTGATCAGCAGCGTGCCCATCAGTGCATGGTAGGCGCCGCCGACCACCGGGGTTCCCTCGGCCACGGATTGGTTGTCCACCGCGCCGGTGACACCGTTCATGGAGCTGGTCAGGAAGTGCATGTTCAGCCCCGGCAGGCCCTTGTCCAGCACGGTGTAGATGACCGAGGCCAGCGGGATCAGTGCCAGGATGAAGGCGCCGTAGATCAGGTAGAGCGCCAAGGCGTTCTTGCCGCGGCGTTTGCCCTCGATCACCGTGGTGGCCACGGTGGCGCCGATGACGAACAGCAGTGCGGCGTAGATCGCGAAGCTGGCGACGGCGAAGCCGCCCAGGGTGGACAGCGCCGCGCCGAGGATGACGGCGGCCACGGCAATGGCCGGTACGGCCCAGCCCGGCATCCTGCCCTTGGACAGCGCATTGCGCCGGCGTGGGGCCAACGGGGTTTCGCTCTGCGGGGTGGTCTTGGTCAGGCTCATCAGTTCGCTCCCGAGAATTCCTTGTGGCGGGCGATGATGGCCCGGGCGATCATGTTGACGATCAGGGTGATCACGAACAGCACCAGACCGGCGGCGATCAGTTCAGCCAGCCGCAGGCCGAAGGCCTCCGGGAAGTTCAGCGCGATTTCCGCGGCGATCGTCTGGTTGCCGGACTGGATCAGCGACGGGATCAAACCGCCGGTGGAGAGCACCAGGGCAACGGCCATGGTTTCTCCCAGCGCGCGGCCCAGGCCGAGCATGACCGCGGAGATGATTCCGGGACGGGCGAAGGGCAGCACCGCGGTGGAGATCATTTCCCAGCGGGTGGCACCCAGGGCCAGCGCGGCCTCCTCGTGCAGCTTAGGGGTCTGCAGGAAGATCTCGCGGGACAGCGAGGTGATGATGGGAAGGACCATCACGGCCAGCACGATGCCTGCGGTGAGCATGGTCTTGCCGGTCTGGCTGGCGGGACCGCCGAAGATCGGGATGAATCCCAGGTTCTCGGCCAGCCACTGGTAGCCGGGTACCAGCGCCGGGGCCAGAACCAGGTAGCCCCAGGCACCGTAGATCACCGAGGGGATCGCCGCAAGCAGGTCGATCAGGTAGCCCAGGGGGCCGGCGATCCTACGCGGGGCGTAGTGCGAGATGAACAGGGCCACCGCGATACCGATCGGGGTGGCGATCGCCAGGGCGATCAGCGCGGCGATGACGGTGCCGATGACGATCGGGAGGATGTAGCTGAAGAAGCCCGCACCGCCGGAGATCTCGGCGGGATCGGCCGTAAAGGTCGGCAGGGCCTGGATGAAGAGGAAGACTGCAACCGCGAACAAGGTCAACAGGATCAGCACACCGGCGCCCAGTGCGGCACCGGAGAAGATCTTGTCACCGGCGCGTCCGGCGGACGGTCCGCTGCTCTTCAGAGCATTGGTGGTCATGGCGAATGCCTTCTGTGGGGTTCAAGGCCGGCGGGTGCCGGCAGCAGGGGGGGTGGAGGAGGGGGTTAAGGGTGCGGGCCGTTGCCGGCCCGCACCCCGGGTCTGACCTTGATGCCTATTCGGCGACGGCGATCGAGTCGATGGCCGCGGCGGCCTTCTGCGAGATCGCTGCACTGATCGGCGCGTTGCCGGCCGATTCCTGTGCGGCCTGTTGGCCTTCCTCAGACACTACATAGTTTCCGAAGGCTTTGACCAGATCAACGGTTGCCTGGTCTTCGTAGCTGGAGCAGAAGATATGGTACGAAACCAGCACGATGGGGTAGGTCCCGGCTTCGGTGGTGTCACGTGCCAGGTCCAGCGCCATGTCGGTTTCGCCGCGTCCCCCGACCGGGGTTGCCGCTTCCAGCGCCTTGGCTGCCGCCTCGGCCGAGATCTCGGTGTACTGGTCTCCGACCTTCACGTTGACGGTGGACAGGCCGCCCACTGCCGAGAAGTCGGCGTAGGTGATGGAGCCGTTGGTGGAGGTGGTGGTCGAGACGACACCGGAGGTGCCCTTGGCGTTCTCGGCCTGGATGTCGCTTGGCCAGTCACCGGACACATCGTAGGTCCAGACATCGCCTGCCGCGGCCACCAGGTACTCGACGAAGTTCTCGGTGGTCCCGGATTCGTCATTGCGGTGCACCACGGTGATGGCGGTGTCCGGCAGTTCGACGTCCGGGTTCTGGCTGGCGATGGACTCATCGTTCCAGCTGGTGATCTCCAGCTTGAAGATCTTGGCGATGGTGTCCGCGTCCAGGTTCAGCGACTCCACGCCGTCCAGGTTGAAGGCGATGGCGATCGGCGAGACGTAGGCAGGGATGTCGAAGGCGCCGTTAGGGCCGCACACCTGCGTGGACTGCTCGATCTCCTCTTCGCTGAGGTAGGCGTCGGACCCGGCGAACTGCGCACCTCCGGCCAGGAAGGCCTTGCGTCCGGCACCGGAGCCGTCCGGGGAGTACTGCACCAGGGCGTCGGTGTTGGCTGCGGAGAAGCCGTTGGTCCAGGCGTCCATGGCCGAGTTCTGGCTGGATGCGCCGGAGCCGGTCAGGGTACCGGACACGCCGTTTGCTCCGTCCTGGGTTTCGGCCGGGGCCGACGGCGCGGCACCGGTCGGGTTGTCCGAACCGCAGGCGGTCAGTGCGATCGCTGCGACCGAAAGGATGGCAGCTGCGCTACCGAAGCGTTGGAACTTCACGAAGGTCTCCCCCATATCAGGAATGTTGCGTGTGGATTGACAGCCGTATCGGCTTGGTGTCTGGTTTGAGCCTAGGTACCGCAGGTAACGGGATTCCCCGGCGAAAGTGAACGCAAGGTTAACGCGGCCTTTGAAGTGCCGTGATGTCCCTCACGGCTTTGTGACACCGGGCATTCAGTTGTGCGCCTGACCGCATGTAAGACTAGGAATCATGGCCAGCGCAACGAAATTCAAACGCGCACAACAGTTCGTGCGCCAGCGGAACAAGGTCGGATTCGTCCGTGCCCGCAACTCGCTGCCGCGCATCATCCGGATGACCATTGCAGCGATCGGCGCCTACTGGGTGGCCGAATCGCTGCTGGGCCACACCCAACCGATCTTCGCGGCCACCAGCGCCCTGATCGCTTCCGGGTTCGGGGCCTCGACCACCATGCGCAAGGTGCTGGAGGTGGCCCTGGGCTGCACCCTGGGGGTGGCCATGGGCGATTTCTTGATGCACTGGTGGGGGCAGGGGCTATGGCAGGCCGCCGCGGTGATGTCCCTGAGCCTGCTGGTGGCCCGTTACCTGAACTCCGGGCCGATCTTCTCCACCCAGTTGGGTATGCAGTCGGCCCTGGTGGTGCTGATGCCGATCTCCGTCGACGGCCCCTTCGGCCGTTCAGTGGATGCGGTGCTCGGGGCCGGGCTGGCGATTGTGCTGATGATCCTGTTGCCCACCGACTCGCGGCGTACCCCGATCGCCGCGCTGTCGGAACTGTTGCGTGAACTCGCCGAGGTGCTACTTGAGTGTTCCTGGGCGGTCCGCGACGACGACCATCGTGCGGCCTTCCACGCCCTGGTCAAGGCGCGGGCCACCCAACGCCATGTGGACAAGCTGCCGCAGGCCTTCTCCACCGCCTTGGAAGTTGCCACCTTCGCCCCCACCCAACGCCGCCACCGACATGAGATCCGGCGGCTGTCCGAACGGCGGGAGAAATTCGATCTGGCGGCCCGCAACCTGCGCGTGTTCGTACGCCGGCTCGCCGCGGTGCTCAGCCAGAGCGCGCTGAGCCGCGAAGGGGCCGAACAGATCTCCGCCCTGCTTCGCGAGCTGTCCGAAGCGGTCGGCACGTTGTCCTATTCGGTGCGCGAATCCACGGTCGCCGGGCAGCGCAAGTACGAGCGGCTGGCCCGTCGCCAGCTGGAGGACTGTGCCGCACGGCTGGATCCGCGGGCGATGGGAATCGAGGGGATGCAGGGTGAAGGGCTGGTCCTGCTGCTGCGTCCGATGGTGGTGGACCTGCTTCAGGCGGCCGGCCAGGACCATGACGGGGCCGTCGCCCCGCTGCCGCCGCTGGATGATTAATCCGCGCCGCGGGCGGACGGCCGGAAAATGTCGGTGCCGATGGATACGATTGGCCCATGAGTAAGACCGCGCGTTCGAAGACCTCCAATAACTTCCGCTGCTCCGAGTGCGGCTGGAGCACCGCGAAATGGGTGGGCCGCTGCGGCGAATGCCAGGCCTGGGGCACCGTGGAAGAGGTCGGTGTGGTCTCCGCGCGCACCACCCCGGCCGCGCGAGTGGCCAATCCCGCCCAGCGGATTGCCGATGTCGACGCCTCGCAGGCGGCCTTCCGGTCCAGCGGGGTCGAGGAACTGGACCGGGTGCTCGGCGGTGGGCTGGTTCCGGCCGCTGCCATCCTGCTGGCCGGTGAGCCGGGGGTGGGCAAGTCCACGCTGCTGCTGGATGTGGCGGCCAAGGCCGCCCGCAGCGGGTTGAAGGTGCTCTACCTGACCGGGGAGGAGTCCGCCCCGCAGGTCAAATCCCGGGCCGAGCGGATCAACGCGGTAGCCGACACCCTGTACCTGGCCGCGGAGACCGACCTGGCCCTGGCGTTGGGCCAGATTTCGGAGATCGACCCGCAGCTGCTGATCCTGGACTCGGTGCAGACCTTCTCCAGTGCCGAGGTCGACGGCGCGGCCGGTGGGGTCTCCCAGGTGCGGGAAGTCGCCGCGTCCATCATCAACGCCGCCAAGACCCGGGCGATGACCACCATCATGGTCGGGCATGTGACCAAGGACGGTTCGGTGGCCGGTCCGCGCCTGCTTGAGCACCTGGTCGATGTGGTCTGCCAGTTCGACGGGGAGAAGCATTCGCGGCTGCGGCTGCTGCGCGCGCTGAAGAACCGCTACGGCCCCACCGATGAGGTCGGCTGCTTCGATTTAACCGAGGACGGCATCGAATCGCTGACCGATCCCTCGCGGCTGTTCATTACCCGCACCAAGCATCCGGTGCCGGGCACCTGCATCACCGTGACGCTGGAGGGCCGCCGCCCGTTGGTGGCCGAGGTGCAGTCGCTGCTCTCGCGCTCCGGCGGCCCGGCCCCACGCCGGGCCACCAGCGGGCTGGATGCGGCCCGCACGCAGATGGTGCTGGCGGTCCTGCAGGCCAGGGCCCGGATGGATTTGTCCGCGATGGACTCGTATATGGCCACCGTGGGCGGGGTCAAGCTCTCCGAACCGGCCACCGACCTGGCTTGCACCTTGGCGATCGCCTCCTCGATGCATGACTTCGCCCTGCCCCAGGATTTCGTGGCCTTCGGCGAGGTGGGACTGGCCGGAGAGGTACGGCAGGTCCCGGAGATCTCCCGGCGGGTCACCGAGGCGGCACGTCTTGGTTTCTCCTTCGCCATGGTCCCTGCCACCCCGCAGCCGCTGAAGAACATCCCGGCAGGGATAAGGGTGTTCCAGGTGGAGTCGATTTCCGAGGCACTGGACCTGGCATTCACCCAACGCCAGAAGCAGGCGGCGGGATAGGATGGCTTCATCCCCCGTCCGAAAGGAATAGCTGGTGCAATTACACCCCTCCGGCGAATTGCTGGGCACCTTGGCCCGGATCGCCCCGGGCACCGAACTGGCCGAAGGGCTGGAGCGGATCCAGCGTGGACGCACCGGGGCGCTGATCGTGCTGGGTCATGACGAGGTCGTGGAATCCATCTGCTCGGGCGGGTTCGGGATCGACATCGAGTTCTCCCCCACCCGTTTGCGCGAACTGGCCAAAATGGACGGGGCGATCATCTGCGACGAATCCGGGCGCCGGATCCTGCAGGCCGGGGTGCAATTGATGCCCGATGCCGCGTTGCAGACCGCCGAATCCGGTACCCGGCACCGCACCGCCGAACGTGTGGCGGTGCAGACCGGTTTTCCGGTGGTCGCCGTCTCCGCCTCCATGCAGACCATCACCCTCTACGCCGTCGGCGAGCGCCATGTGCTGGAAACCAGTGAACGGCTGCTGGTTCGCGGCAACCAGGCGATCGCCACCCTGGAACGCTACCGGCACCGGTTGGACCAGGTCACCAGCGCGCTGACAGCCGCTGAGATCGAGGACGCGGCCACGGTGCGCGACGTGCTGGCGGTACTGCAGCGCACCGAAATGGTACGCCGCACCAGCCAGGACATTTCCCGCCACGTGCTGGAGTTGGGGGCCGATGGGCGGCTGCTGGCAGCGCAGCACGCCGAACTGCTGGCCGGGGTGAAGACCGACAACCAGATGGTCTTGCGCGACTACCCGGTGCTGGCCGGTACCGACCGTGATCCGGTGGCCGCATTGGGGCGTCTGGAGCAGGTGCCGGACGGTTTGCTGATCGAGCTCGACGCGTTGCTGAAACTGCTGGTGCCCCAGGGGTCGGTTGGCCTGGATGACCCGTTGACTCCCCGCGGGTACCGGATGCTGTCGCTGATCCGCACCCTGCCGCGGGCCATCGGCGAGCGCTTGGTGGAGAACTTCAGCGACCTGCAGTTGCTGATGGCCGCATCCACCAGCGAACTGATGGACGTGGAGGGCATCGGCGAGCAAAGGGCCCGCTCCATCCGCGAAGGACTGGCCCGGATGGCCGAGTCCTCGCTGCTGGACCGCTACCTGTAGGTCCTACTGAAGTTCAAAGGTTGTCGCATCCGATTCGATGTCGCCCAATATGGCCGTGAACCGGTAGGTGCCCGGACGGGGCTGGACGTTGACGGCCTTGCACCCCGGGGCGGAGCGTTCACGCTGCCAGGTGAACCTGGCGCTCTCCTCCTGCCCGGCCTTGAATTCGAGGATCACGTCCTCGCCGGTCTCGGCGCAGTCGGTGGTGGAGAAGATGCGGTCCGAACCACTCATCACCAGGAACTCCTGTTGGCTGGTGCCCACGTTGAGGTCGCAGTCGGCTTCCGAGGTGTTTTTCACCGTCAGCACCAGTACCGGGCTCTTGTCCGCGGTGTAGGAGTTCTGGTCGGTGCTGGCCGATACCTCGACCTGTCCGGCATCACACATCCCCTCCGGTTGACCGGAGCCCGCTGAGGGCAGGTCATCGCCGGGTTCCCGGGACTCCTGGGCCTGGCTGCCCTGCCCATCGCGCTCGTTGCCGCCCAGTGCGGACAGTGCAAAACTCACACCCCAGCCCAGTAGGCCGATGAGCAGCAGCGCGATCACCGCAACGGTAATCCGCCGACGCCGATAGACGCTGGCAGGTTGCCTCCCGGACGGTGATGTGTTCATGGCTTAAGGCTAGTTCATGCGCGCCGTCTTCCCGGTGATTTGGGCATGATTATCACGCTGTTGGCGGCACGTCATACAGTGGAAGGGTGCAGCACATCCACCATCTGATCAACAACTGGTACCGGCACCATGCCCGCGACCTTCCCTGGCGTGACCCGCAGGCCTCCGGCTGGGCCGTCATGGTCAGCGAGTTCATGTTGCAGCAGACGCCGGTGGTGCGGGTCCTGCCGGTGTGGAGCGAATGGATGCGACGCTGGCCGCGGCCGCAGGATCTGGCTGCCGAACCCGTCTCCGAGGCGATCCGCGGTTGGGGCCGGCTGGGCTACCCCCGGCGGGCCGTGCGCCTGCATGCGGCGGCGGTGGAGATCACCACCGGGCACAACGGTGTTGTGCCCTCGACCGAAGCCGAGCTGCTGGCCCTGCCCGGTGTCGGCGACTATACCGCCGCGGCCATCGCGTGTTTCGCGTTCGGGCAGCCCAGCGTGGTGGTGGATACCAATATCCGGCGGGTGCATGCCCGGCTTTTCGGCGGGATGGCCCTGCCCGAGCCCAGCCCGCGGGCCAGCGAATTCACCCGCGCCCGCCAGGTCCAGCCCACGGACCATGAGACCGCATTGGCCTGGAACATCTCGGTCATGGAGCTGGGCGCCCTGATATGCACGGCACGCAGTCCCAAATGCGAGGCATGCCCGGTGTTCGAGCACTGCGCCTGGATTGCCGCCGGACAACCGGCCCCGCATTACAAGCCCAAGGGGCAGGCCTGGCAGGGTACCGACCGGCAGGTGCGCGGCGCGATCATGGCCATCCTGCGCAGCGACGAAGGGCCCATTGAACCCGCGGCTTTCCTGACCGACCTCGCGAGCCAGCAGGACACGGTATTTGCCCGGTTGCAGGCACTTGATGCGCCCCTGGAGCAACGCCGGCGCGCCCTGGCAGGGTTGTTGGCCGATGGGCTGGCCAGCGAAGAGGCCGCCGGAATCCGTTTGCCCAGCTGAGCGGGCCAGGCTGGAGAATCAGAACTGGAGGATCATCCGGGTATTACCCAGGGTGTTGGGTTTCACCCGGGCCAGGTCCAGGAACTCGGCCACACCCTCATCACGCGAATGCAACAGTTCGGCATAAACGGCCGGGTCCACGGCGCTCTGGTCCTCCATCACGGTGAACCCGTTGCGTTCGAAGAACTCCACCTCGAAGGTGAGGCAGAAGACCCGTTGCACCCCGAGATCCTGTGCACGGCGAACCAGTTCCTTGATCAGCGCCTTGCCCACGCCTTTGCCTAGCCACTGCGCGGCCGAGGCCAGGGTGCGCACCTCGGCGATGTCCTCCCAGATCACGTGCAAACCGCCGCAGCCGATCACTTGGCCCTCGGAGTCCTCGGCCACCACGAATTCCTGGATGGATTCGTAGTAGGTCACCGCTTCCTTGTCGAGCAGGATCCGTTGTTCCGCCAACGGCCTGACGAGGTCACGGATGGCATGGACGTCGCTGGTGCGGGCTGCTCGAACGGTAAATGAACTCACACTCCGATCCTATGCCCCCGGCACCTTGCCATCGACGATTTCGCCGCGGTATTTCGGCCGCACCCCGTCATGTGCCACCGGATCCGGCGGTTCGAAGGGAAACCTGGGTGGCGAAGGACCGGGTGTCACCGCTGCCCTGGACCCGCCGCCACGGGGTCCTTGCATGACGGATCCCCTGACTCGGAACCACTCCGGTTTGCAGTTACATGCCGTGGCTCTGGAACACTGGATCACATGCACACCCCCTCACGACAGCCCGGCATGGGGCTGTTGGCCATCCTGCTCAGTGCGGTGGGCATCGCCCCGCTGCTCAATTACGGGCTCAGCGCCACCAGCGACCTGATCATCCGGGATCTGGGCATCAGCGAAGCCCAGTTCGGCTTGCTCGCCACCACCTGTTTCGCCTTCGCCGCGGTGGGCAATGCGGCCATGGGCAAGTTCAGCGACCGGCGGCCGGACAATACCTTGATGGTCCTCATCTTCGGGGTCGCGACCCTGTCCATGGCTGTCGCGGCCATCCCCGGCGGATACTGGGTCCTGCTGGCCGCAGTGGCCCTCTCCGGGCTGGCCCAGTCCTTCCCCAACGGGGTGACCAACAGGATCCTCGCCCAGCGGGTCCCCGATGCACAGCGCATCACCTGGACCGGAATCAAGCAGTCCGGGGTCCAGGTCTCCCAGCTGGTCGGCAGCATCGGGTTCCCGTTGTTGGCGGCCTGGCTCGGCTGGCATGGGGCCAGCCTGGTCGGTGCCCTGATCGCCGCGCTGCTGGGTGTCATGGCAGTGCGGATCGTGTCCTTGGTCCCGCTGCTGCCCGTCCCGGCGAAGCCGAAGCCGGGTGCCTCGGGCAGCGGCCGCGGGCTTCCGAAGGACACCTCAGCCCGGTTCTTCATCGTCGCGTTGACGACCTTCGGATTCGTCAACGGGGCCGGGGTGCAGGCCAGCAACGTGTACCTGCCCCTGTTCGCGGTGCGGGAATTGGACTTTTCACTGGTGGCCGGGGGCTTGACCGCCGCGGTGGCAGGTGTTGTCGGCGTCACCGCCCGTGTGGGGTGGGGTGCGATGATGTCCCGCGGGATCCCGGCCCCGAAGCTGCTGCTGTTGTTGGCCATGTTGGCCACCTGCGGTGGCGTCGGCTTCCTGCTGGCCCAGCAACTGCATTCGCCCACCCTGCTCTGGGTCGCGGTGGTGCTGCACGGCGCGTCGGCCCTGGGCGTCTCGGTGGTGCTGATGGCCGCCCTGTTGCGCAGCATCCCGGCCGATCGCATGGGCAGTGCCAGTGGCATCGTCTCCGCCGGCCAGTTCGGCGGGTTCACCGTGGGCCCGCTGCTCATGGGCCTGCTGGTGGGGTCCGACGCCGGGTTTACCGCCGGTTGGATGGCCGTCATCGGCATCTACCTGTGCTGCGTGCTGTTGGGCCTGTTCCTGCTCCTGCGCCGCAGGCCACGGGAACCGAGGATCGGTGGATGATCAGTTTTCAAGAAGCACCGGACGGTGGGGGGCGGTTACGCTGGAAACCAGAGGGTTCACGCTGGCCGTGACCTTGTCGGACCGGTCTGGTCCGCATCAACCAACCAGCCGAGGAGGGCTCCATGAGCGCAGCTGACCAGGAAGGCTTCAGCGCCGCAGAGAAGGCCGCGATGAAGGAACGTGCCGCGGAGGTCCGCGCCCCGAAGAAGCGGATGACCAAGGCCGAGAAGGCGGCCCAGGCGCGCAAGGACGTCGAGGAGAAGATCGCCTCCTACGAGGGCAACGACAAGGTGTTGGCCGAACGCCTGCACCGCATCATCACCACCACGGCGCCGCAGCTGGAGCCGAAGACCTGGTACGGCATGCCGGCCTATGCGCTGGACGGCAAGATCCTGTGCTTCATCCAGGACGCCAGAAAATTCGAGGCCCGCTACCTGACACTGGGTTTCAACGATACCGCCGCGCTGGATGACGGCACCTTGTGGGCCACGTCCTTCGCGATCACCGCACTGGACGATGCCCTGGAGGACAAGGTGACGGCGCTGGTGGCCAGGGCCGTCGGCGCGTAGGTTCTGCCGCGGGGCACCCCGCGTGCCTCCGGCGCATTCCCGGAGCCACGCGGGGCCATGTCAGCGGGCCGGCTGCGATGTCGACAGCAACCGCACCAGCCGTTCGGTGTCGTCCTGGTTCCACTCCTCCGGCGGCAGGATCTGCGCCCAGGCACGCACCGGGACCTGACCGAACTCGTGGCCCTGCCCGTCGGGAACGCCAGGTGCCACCTGGTCCAGGACCAGCTGCAGCCCGGTGATCACCGGGACCCAGATCATCTGCCGTGGAATCTCATCCGGTCGCTGCCCGTTGCGCAACCAGTCCGGCCGCTGGGTCAGCACCGAGGCATGCCCCCAGCTGATCGGATCGTTGGCATGCTGCAGGTACCCGATACGGGTTCCCTCCCAGTCGCCCTGTCCCGGCCAACGGACCCCGTCATCGGAGAACCGCACATGTTCACCTTCCTGGTAGACGGGCAGGTGTTGCGGGCTTCCGGCATCACGCTCGGTGGTGAGTTGGCCCCACAGCTGGTTGTTGGCGGCCGGCCCCACGAAAAGGGCGCCATCGGTACGCGAGGCGAAGTCCTGTGCCCCGCTGAAAGCCGCTTCGGCCCCGAAGGATCCCAATGACTCGCCGCTGACCACCAACAGCGGGCGCTGCTCGTGCGGCAATTGCGCCCAACGCTGGTACACCGCGTCGAACAACAACCGCCCGGCATCACGGGCCCGCGTGGAGTCGACCAGGAAGGACATCCAGCTGGGCAGGTACGAGTACTGGATGCTGGCCGTGGCGGTGTCCCCACCCCACATGTATTCCATGGCCTGGATCTGGTTCTCGTTGACCCAGCCGCGGCCCGTTCCGGTGGCGACGTTCAGCACCTGGCGTTCGAAGGCACCGGTGCGCTCGAGCTCCTCCACCGCCTGGTACGCCTGCTCCCGCAAGTCAACTTCTCCGTCGCTACCTGCCCCGATGTACACGCGGATCGGCTGTTGCGCCTGGGTACCGGTGAACTGGGAGATTTCCTCCCGTTGCGGGGTGTTGTTCACGAACAAACGGCCCTGGCGTCCCAGCTGCTCCCAACTGCTCAGTGACCCCGGACCTGCCGATACCTCGCTGACCAGGGGCTTTTGCAACTCGTTGAGGAATTCGTCGTTGACCCCGAGGTAGATGTTGTCCAACGTTCCGGCAACCCGCTGGATCAAGGTCCGGTCCATGACGCTGGACAGGCCCATGGCAAGGACCAGCACCGCAACCACCACGGCCACCCGGGGAGGCACGATCCGGCCCAGCTTCGCGATGAGCCACTGACCGGACCGGTGGATTATCCGGCAGATCACCAACAGGGCACCGAACAGGACCAGCCCCAGCAGTGGAACCAGCAGCACCTGCCAGAACGGCTGGCCGTCCATACCCAACGCATCCCGCTGCTGCCGCTGCCAACGCTGGTACAGCCACAACCCGATGCCGAGGAGAAGTGCGAAAACCAGGACCAGCGGTGTGCGCGCACGACGCCGGACGGGCTCATGCTCCTTGCGGGCAGTCTCGATGAGCCAGGAGACGAGTACCCCCGCCCCGTAACCCAGTATGGCCGCCACCGCGCACAGGACGCCCTGGAACAGGGCCGTACGAGGTAGCAGCGAAGGGGTCAGGGTCAGCAATGCGCTCAATGTCGCCGTGCAGGCTGGCAGGGGCCGCATCAACCATGGGCGAAACACCGGCAGAGCTTGGACCATCGACATTTCCCCCCAGTCACACGCGGATTATCAGACTATCCCCAGTAGCCGGGCAACACAACGACGCTAGCGCATTCCCTGCCGTTAAACAGTTGTGGGCGACCGAAGGGAATCGGTTCCCTTCGGCCGCCCACAACAGTGAGTTGCCTTAGCTTTCCAGCGCCGCCGGCGCCGGTTCGCCTTCCAGCTGGCCGGTGCCGCCTTCGGCACGGAAGACGAACTTCTCGGCCCCCGGCTCGCCTTCGACATCCACGTGGATATGCTGGCCGGTGAGGATCTGGCCGAACAGGATCCGCTCGGAGAGCTGGTCCTCGATCTCCCGCTGGATGGTACGACGCAGTGGTCGGGCACCCATGGCCGGGTCGTAGCCGCGGCTGGCCAGTACCGTACGTGCGGCAGTGGACAGTTCGATGGTCATGTCCCGCTCGTGCAGCCGCTTGGCCAGACGTCCGACGAACAGGTCCACGATCTGCTCGATCTCTTCCTGGCTCAGCTGCGGGAAGACCACGATGTCGTCGACACGGTTGAGGAACTCGGGACGGAAGTGCTGGCGTAGCTCTTCCTGCACCTTGGCCTGCATCCGCTCGTATCCGGTCTTGCTATCGGTCGAGGACTGGAAGCCGGTCATGACACCCTTGGAAATGTCACGGGTACCGAGGTTGGTGGTCATGATGATGATGGTGTTCTTGAAGTCCACCACCCGGCCCTGCGAGTCGGTCAGGCGACCGTCTTCCAGGATCTGCAACAGCGAGTTGAACAGGTCGGCGTGCGCCTTCTCCACTTCGTCGAACAGCACCACGGAGAACGGACGGCGGCGGACCTTCTCGGTCAGCTGGCCGCCTTCCTCGTAGCCGACGTAGCCCGGAGGGGCACCGAACAGCCGGGACACCGTGTGCTTCTCCGAGTACTCGGACATGTCCAAGGTGATCAGGGCTTCTTCTTCGCCGAAGAGGAATTCGGCAAGGGCCTTGGCCAGCTCGGTCTTACCCACACCGGTCGGGCCGGCGAAGATGAACGAACCGCCTGGGCGGTTCGGGTCCTTCAGGCCGGCACGGGTACGGCGGATTGCCTGGGAGATGGCCTTGATTGCCGAATCCTGGCCGATGACCCGCTTGTGCAGCTCATCTTCCATGTTCAGCAGACGCGTGGACTCCTCCTCGGTCAGCTTCACCACCGGGATACCAGTGGAGTTGGCCAGGACCTCGGCAATGAGTTCCTCGGTGACCTCGGCGATTTCGTCCATGTCGCCGTTGCGCCAGGACTTTTCCTTCTCGTTGCGCGCCTCGATCAGCTTGGATTCCTTGTCACGAAGCGACGCTGCGCCCTCGAAATCCTGGGCGTCGATCGCCGCTTCCTTCTCAAGACGGACGGTGGCGATCTCCTCGTCCATTTCCTTCAACGCCGGCGGGGCGGTCATGCGCTGGATGCGCAGTCGCGCACCGGCCTCGTCGATCAGGTCAACGGCCTTGTCAGGCAGGAACCGGTCGGAGATGTAACGGTGGGCCAGCTGTGATGCGGCCTGCAGGGCGCCATCGGTGATCGATACGCGGTGGTGTGCCTCGTAGCGGTCACGCAGACCGCGCAGGATCTGGGTCGTCAGTTCAACCGACGGCTCCTTGACCTGGATCGGCTGGAAGCGGCGCTCAAGGGCGGCGTCCTTCTCGATGTTCTTGCGGTACTCGTCCAGGGTCGTGGCACCGATGGTCTGCAGCTCGCCACGAGCCAACATCGGCTTGAGGATGCTGGCGGCATCGATGGCCCCCTCGGCGGCACCGGCACCGACCAGGGTATGGATCTCGTCGATGAACAGGATGATATCCCCGCGGGTGCGGATTTCCTTCAGGACCTTCTTCAGGCGTTCCTCGAAGTCACCACGGTAACGCGAACCGGCCACAAGTGAACCGAGGTCCAAGGTGTACAGCTGCTTGTCCTTGATGGTCTCAGGCACGTCACCGCGCACGATCGACTGGGCCAGGCCCTCGACCACTGCGGTCTTACCGACACCTGGTTCACCGATCAACACCGGGTTGTTCTTGGTACGACGTGAGAGCACCTGCATCACGCGTTCCATTTCGTGCTCGCGTCCGATGACCGGGTCGAGCTTGCCTTCGCGGGCGGCGGCCGTGAGGTTGCGACCGAACTGGTCCAGCACGGCGGAACCGGCAGGGGCACCTTCGCTCTGTCCCCCGGAGCTGACACCGGCCGAAGCGGTGTCCTTGCCGCCCTGGTAGCCGGAGAGCAACTGGATGACCTGCTGGCGGACCCGTCCGAGATCGGCGCCGAGCTTGACCAGCACCTGCGCTGCCACGCCTTCGCCCTCACGGATCAGGCCCAGCAGGATGTGCTCGGTGCCGATGTAGTTATGTCCGAGCTGCAGCGCCTCGCGCAGCGAGAGCTCCAAAACCTTCTTGGCGCGCGGAGTGAACGGGATGTGGCCGGAGGGGGCCTGCTGCCCCTTGCCGATGATTTCCTGCACCTGTTCGCGCACGGCGCCCAGGGAGATATTCAGCGATTCCAGCGCCTTCGCAGCGACGCCATCACCCTCGTGGATAAGGCCGAGCAACAGGTGCTCGGTGCCGATGTAATTGTGGTTGAGCATGCGCGCCTCTTCTTGGGCGAGCACGACAACGCGACGGGCACGGTCGGTAAATCTCTCAAACATTGCGGCACACTCCTTGCTTACCAATAATTCGATGCTACGCACCATGGGCGCAG
The DNA here is from genome assembly GCF_026107515.2 of Glutamicibacter sp. MNS18. Lineage (GTDB taxonomy): Bacteria > Actinomycetota > Actinomycetes > Actinomycetales > Micrococcaceae > Glutamicibacter. The sequence continues at coordinate 22,931 of NZ_JAPCHW010000023.1, forward strand.
TATTCTGCCTTGTTCGCCACAGGGATAACCGAAGGTAGGCCTTCAGATGGCAAACCTGTCCGGGTGTGCGGCAATGGCCGGGATGCATGCATCCCGGCCATTGCGCATATTCAGTTTGGATCCAGTCTTCTAGCGAGCGCGGGAGCGTCCGCCCTTGCGCTGCGCCGCCTGGTAAGCCTCGACAACATCGGCATTCAATCGGCCACGGGCATTGACCTTGATGTTGTTCTCCTTGGCCCAGGCCCGAATGGCAGGAGCTTCACTCGTCGAGGCCTGCTTGGAATTACGCGCCACCTCGATAAACGGTGCAAGGGCAGCTCGGAACTTTTCCGCATTCTCGTCATTCAGGTCCATTTCGTAATGGTCCGTCCCAACGCTAAAGGAAATTGATTCGGTCGCTTCCCCGCCATCGATGTCGTCAATTAATGCAATCTGAACTTGGCGTGCCACGTTATTATCCTCCGTGATGGTAATGCGTCAGATCCGAAGAATTCTTATCTTCAGAACTGTAGGTGCATCCATCATAGACAATATAGGCGATTAGTATTGCATTCCCCGGGGAATTTGCACCTAATTATCAGGTTGGGCTTTATTGTCCTGTGATTTAGAATCTCCCGAGGTAGATTCAAAACCGAAACTCCGGTCAGCCTCGGCTTCAGCCTGGCGTTCGGAACGATCGGCATTCATTACTGCCTTGATTACATACCAAAAAATCAAAGCGACAACGATAGTGGGCAATATGGCTTCAACATAGGGCATTTTATGCCTCCGGCTTTAGCAACGGGAAGAGAATAGTTTCGCGAATTCCCGCGTCGGTGAACAACATGACCAATCGGTCGATACCCAGACCGATACCGCCCATGGGCGGGGCACCGTATTCCAGCGCGCGCAGGAAGTCCTCATCGAGCTGCATCGCCTCGGGGTCACCGCCGGCCGCCAGGAGGGACTGTTCGGTCAAGCGCTCGCGCTGGATGACCGGGTCGATCAGTTCGCTGAAAGCGGTTCCGCGTTCCATGCCGCCGATGATCAGGTCCCAGGCTTCAATAAGACCCGGCTTGTCACGGTGCGGGCGTGCCAGCGGCTGGGCGGATGGCGGGTAATCGTAGACGAAAGTCGGATCCATCAAATTCGGTTCCACAATCTCACCGAACAGTTCCACGACCAGTTTTTCAGCATCCCACTTCGGATCGAAATTCACCTCGTGTTTCTGCGCAATAGCGTGGAGGGTTTCCACCGGGGTTTCCGGCGTGATCTCCTCGCCTACGACCTCGGACAGGCCGGGATATACGCCCAGCCAACGCCATTCGCCATCGAGGTTGATGGTGCCCCTGGCCGTCTCGATCTGCCGCCCTGCACCGACGGCATCGGCAGCGTTAAGGATCATTTCCTTCATGCGTTCTGCCATGACGAACTGGTCGGCATAGGCTTCGTAGCATTCGAGCATGGTGAATTCGGGAGAGTGGGTTGAGTCCACACCCTCGTTGCGGAAGATCCGGCCCATTTCGAAGACCCTGTCGATGCCTCCGACCACGGTGCGCTTGAGGTAGAGCTCGAGGGCGATGCGCAGGGTCATAGGCTGTTCGAAGGCGTTCAGGTGGGTCTTGAACGGACGCGCGGACGCTCCGCCGTGGATTAGCTGCAGCATGGGGGTTTCGACCTCGACATAGTCGAGGTCTTCGAGGGTACGACGCACCGCACGAACGATCGCCGAACGCTTGTAGATCATTTCGCGTGCCTCGTTGCGCACGATCAGGTCCGCGTAGCGCTGTCGCACCCGGGTTTCCTCGTTCAGGTCGGCATGCAGCACCGGCAGCGGACGCAGGGCCTTGGAAGCCATCTGGAACTCGTTGGCCATGATCGACAGCTCTCCGCGGCGCGAGGCGATCACCTCGCCGCTGACGTAGACGTGGTCTCCCAAGTCGACCAGGCTCTTCCATTCCGCCAGACGCTCCTCGCCAACATTGGCCAGTGAGAGCATCACCTGCAGACGGGTTCCGGCACCTTCTGGCCCACCTTCCTGCAGGGTCGCGAAGCACAGCTTGCCGGTATTGCGCATGAACACGATGCGGCCAGCAACCCCGACAGTCACGCCGGTTGCGGTATCCGGTTCCAGATCCGGGTACTGTGCACGGACCTGCTCGAGGGTATGGGTGCGTGGCACCCCAACAGGGTACGCTTCCTCGCCACGGGAGAGCAGCTCGGCGCGCTTGTTCATGCGCACCTGTCGCTGGTCGTTGGTGTTCAGGTTGTCTGCTGCAGGGGAATTATCTAGGGAAGTCACAGTACACCATTCTACGTGTCACGCTCGGAGTTGGGTGCTCTTCATGATCGGACTCACCGTTCGAACGCCCGGCATAGCAATGGCGGGCACCAAGAGTGCCCGCCATTGACGGATTTACCAGATCTCTACGCGATCCTCTGGCGCCATCCACATGCCGTCGCCCGGCCTCGTGCCGAAAGCCTCATGGAACGCGTGCAGGTTTCTGGGCACCTGGTTGCAGCGGAACTCGCCCGGGGAATGGGGGTCGGTGGTCACCCGGACCACCGCGGTTTCCGGGCGGATCAGTGTGCGCCAGCACTCGGCCCATGCATAGAAGAAACGCTGGTCGCCTCCCACCCCGTCAATGACCTCATCGGTTTCGATGCCGCGGGCCGCCAACTCCAGCTTGTAGGCCTTGTAGGCGATGCCCAAGCCACCGAGATCACCGATATTTTCCCCGAGGGTCAGTTTCCCGTTGACCTTGTGTTCCGGGGCCTCGGTGGGTGAAAGCGCGTCGTATTGCTCCACCAGCTTGCCGGTGAGGCTCTCGAAGGCCTCCCGGTCTTCCGCGGTCCACCAGTCCTTTAGTTCGCCGGTCCCGTCGTACTGCGATCCCTGGTCGTCGAACCCGTGGCCGATTTCGTGGCCGATCACCGCGCCGATGGCACCGAAGTTGGATGCCAGGTCACGCTCCGCATCGAAAAACGGCAGACGCAGGATCGCCGCGGGGAACGCAATTTCGTTGAGCAGCGGGTGGTAGTACGCGTTGACCGTCTGCGGGTACATGAACCACAATTCACGGTCCACACCATCGTCGATCTTCTTCAGCTCACGCTTGAACTCGAATTCGTTGGCCGCAGCCAGATTGGCGATCACATCTTCTGGATCAGTGGTAATGCTCGAGTAGTCGATCCATTCATTCGGGTAGCCGATCTTCGGCCTGAACATGGACAGTTTCTCCAAGGCCTTCTCGATCGTCTGCGTACCCATCCATGGCAGCGTGGCGATCGATGCGCGGTAGGCCTCGATCAGGCGCTGGACCAGGTGGTCCATTGCCTCCTTGGCTTCCGGGGGGAAGTGCTTGGCCACATACAGTTGTCCGATGTCCTCACCCACTGCGCCTTCGGTAAAGGCCACACCACGCTTCCAGCGGGCTTTGAGGGTTTCCACACCGCCCAGTTTGGCGGAGTAGAAGGAAAAATTCTCATTAACAAACGCGCTGGAAAGGTACGGCGCGAAGGAGCGCAGGACCTGTAGCGTCAGCCATGATTTCCATGCCTGGAGTGTTTCGTCCGATAGCATCGTGGACAGCGCCTCGAAGTAGCTGGGCTGCCAGAGGACGACTTCAGCGAAGTACTTCTCATCGATTCCCGCACCACGCAGCCACAGATCGAGCTGTGGGAACAGCTTCAGAACACCGGCCCGGTCCAGCAGGTTGTACCGGGCCTGAGCATCCCGTACCTTGACGCGGTCCCAGTGGTGACTGGCGATCACCTTTTCCAGGTTGACAATGACGGCAGCGGCATCTTCAGGGTCTGCTACCTCGCCTAGATCCAGAAGCTTGGCGACGTGATCCTGGTAGTCCGCCACGGTTTGGGCGAACTGTTCTTCGCGGTAGTAGGATTCATCGGGCAATCCCAAGCCACCTTGGAGGAAGGTCAGCAGGTTACGGTCAGGGGCACCTGCGTCGTTCATCGCCCCGGCTTGCAGGAAGCTGCTGATCCCCTTCCGGTAGAAGTTGCCAGACAGCTCGATCAGGTCCTCGACGCTGTTTATCGCGGCAATGGCCTGCAGGTAGCCGCGGACCGGATCCAGCCCCTTGTTCTCGATGGCAGTTTCATTCATGAAGCTGCCGTAGAGGTGTGCGATACGGACGTTCGCGGGGTCCTGTTCGGTGCCGGCGTTAACCGCGGCGACCGTCTCCTCGATGATCGCGTGCACGGATGCTTCTGCTTCATCGCGTAATTCCATGAACGACCCGTAGAGTCCCTGGTCGCTAGGGATCGAGGCGGTGTCGAACCATTTGCCGTTGGCGTGGCGATAGAGGTCATCCTGCGGCCTGATGGTGTCGTCGCGGTACTTCAGTGTCTGAGCGCTCAAACTGGATACTCCCTGGGTCAACGAATTCCGACTATCTCTCATTGATACTGTAGTCAGGTCTCGTGGCTCTGGAACAGCGCTGGCCCCTGTGGTGCGCCGTGGGCTTAAATGGGTGAGGCCCCGACACCACGGTGTCAGGGCCTCAAACCACTCTACCAACATAAGTTAAGTCCGGCGGTGACCTACTCTCCCACACCCTCACGAGTGCAGTACCATCGGCGCAATGGGCCTTAGCTTCCGGGTTCGGTATGGGACCGGGCGTTTCCCCCACGCTATG
>NZ_JAPCHW010000024.1 GCF_026107515.2 Glutamicibacter sp. MNS18
GGTTAGAGCATTTGCGGGGTATCGCGTTGGGGTTCAAGAATCTGACGCACTATATCGCACGGTCGTTGCTGGAGACTGGCGGGTTTAGACCGCGATTACACTCTCAATCCTGAAGAGCCACCATAGGTCAGCCGGGGCCGGGCCGTGGGGGCCATCTTAATACCAGCTGTGTATCGGTCCGTTGCCCTTACCAGCCGCAAGCCGGCGAGGTACGGTGGGCGGCATCCCAGAACGCCACGGACCCCAAGGAGCTTGAACATGGCTAATGAGCAAGTACGCAAGGTAGTGGATATCGTCGATGACATCAAGATCGGCATGTTCACCACGCACGGGGCTGGCGGATTGCTCAGCCGCCCCTTGACGGTGGTGGAGGTCAAAGAAAACGGCGACCTGTGGTTCTTTTCCGCGGCCGATACCGACCTGGTGCGCGAAATCGAGGCGAACAGTGAAGTGAATGTCTGCTTCGCTGGATCGAAGAAGTGGGTTTCGGTCAGCGGACGCGCGCAGGTGGTACGAGAAGTCGCCAAGAAGAAGCAACTATGGAATTCCATGGTTGAAATTTTCGCCAGTGACGGCCCCGAATCGCCGAATACCGTTCTGGTACACGTGGCCTCGGATTCGGCCGAATACTGGGAGAACCCCGGAGGAGCCGCAAGTATCGTCACCAATTGGATCAAGGAAAAGATCTCCGGGGACGGGGAACACCCCGGGACGTCGAATACAGTACAGCTGTAGCCGCAGCCACGTGCGGTGAACAGGAAGCGACCCCTGAACCAGACCAGCCCTCTAGTTCAGGGGGGCGAACGGTGTCCGGGGGAGCGGTGACTATTCCTCGTGGCCCTGATCCCGGCTCATGGAGCCCTCCGCCGGCGGGGTTTCCCCGGGAGGTACCCCTCCTCCGGGTTCCAGCCCGGTGATGTTCTGCTCCAACGGATCGGTCTTGTCGTTATCGGAGCTCTGAGCTGTCTTGTCCTGGATATCCTTGTCCATCCTGTTTACCTCGCATCGCCTGGTCTCTGGCGTAGACCACGCTAGGATGCGCGGGGCCGGGCGGCAATGGGTAGACGATACTCACAGGATGCGCGGACGGTTCCCGGTGGCGAGCGCTGCGAATCCGTCGCTCAGTTCCCGAGCTTGCCGCCCAGCCGGTCACGCATCCCGGTACTGGCCTCGTTCAGCCCGTGGATTTCGACCCGCTTGCCGTACTTCCCGTACTTGTCGATGACCGAGTCCAAGGCGGCGCTGGTGGAGGCATCCCAGATATGCGAGGCGGACATGTCGATGATGACCTGCTCGGGGTCCTCAGCGTAGTCGAACTGTGTGTAAAGGTCATTGGAGGAGGCGAAGAACAACTCCCCGTTAACGGTGTAGACCGCCACCTGGCCATCCACCCCACCGGTGACACTGCGCTTGACGGTGACGAAATGTGCCACCCGGTTGGCAAAGAGCACCATCGCGGTCAGCACGCCCAGCCCCACGCCGATCGCCAGGTTGTTGGTGGCGACGGTGAACACCACGGTGACAACCATGACCGCGGTTTCGCTCTTGGGCATCATCTTCAGGGTGGAGGGACGAATACTGTGCCAGTTGAAGGTCGTCAGTGACACGAAGATCATCACTGCAACCAGCGCGGCCATCGGGATCTGCGCCACCACATCGCCAAGCACCACGGCCAGCAGCAGCATGAAGATCCCGGCAAACGCGGTGGATATCCGGGTACGGCCGCCCGAGGCCTTGACCCCGATCATTGTCTGCCCGATCATGGCGCAACCGCAGATGCCGCCGAAGAAGCCGGTGACGATATTCGCCGCACCCTGCCCCCAGGATTCACGCGTCTTGTTCGAACCGGTGTCCGTGATGTCATCCACCAGCTTGGCGGTCAGCAACGACTCCAGCAGTCCAACAAAGGCCACCGCCAGCGCGTAGGGGAATATCACCTGCAGGGTATCGAAGGACAACGGCACATCGGGGACCAGGAAACTGGGCAGCGAATCAGGCAATTCGCCCTTGTCACCTACCGTAGGGACAGTGATCTTGGCGAACACGGTCACCAGCGTCAGGACCACGATCGCCACCAAGGGAGCCGGGATCGCTCCGGTCAGCTTCGGAAACAGGTACACGATGGCCAGCCCGAGCACTACCAGCGGATAGACCACCCACGGCACATCGGTCAGCTCGGGCATCTGGGAGAGGAAAATCAGAATCGCCAAGGCGTTCACGAAGCCGATCATCACCTGGCGGGGTATGAACCGCATGAGCTTGGCGACCCCCAGAACCGCTAATACCACCTGGATCAGTCCTGCCAGGATCACCGCCGCCAACAGGTAGTCCACCCCGTGGCTGCGAACCAGCGGGGCCACCACCAGGGCCACCGCTCCGGCCGCAGCGGAAATCATCGCCGGGCGTCCACCGGTAAACGCGATGACCACGGACATGGTGAAGGAAGCGAAGATACCCACCCGAGGATCCACCCCGGCAATGATCGAAAAGGCGATCACCTCGGGGATCAGCGCCAGCGAGACCACCAGCCCGGCCAGCAGTTCCGTTTTCAGAAGTCGCGGGGAGCGCAGGGTGCGTAACACCGACTGGCGTTCCGTTGGTGTCAGCGCGGTGGTGGGCATGGAATCTCCGATCAAACCGGGCCAGGGGAAAACCGGTAGGAATTAGGGGGTGAACGAATCCACGCTATCGTAATTTCCCGCTTCCCTTCATCGGTTACGCACTGGGGAGTATCAAACGGGCCGGCGTGCCGACCCGGTACGGTAGCCAAAAATCATGGTTATCCACAACCTTTGGGGATAACCATGTTGATAAGTGGGATTCCGGGGATCACAGTCCCGCAATACGGGCGCGTTCCAAGGCCTCGGTGCCGTCGGCGGCTCCCAGTTTCCGGTACAGACCACGCAACTGGGTCTTAACGGTGTTTTCCGACCGGTACGTTCTTGTGGCCATTTGCTTGCGGGTGAGCCCTTCGCGCAACAGCTGCAGCAACTCGATTTCACGTTCGGTGAGTGCCGGCATAGCCTGGGCGACAGGCAGGGCATCACTCACAATGGCGATCCGCTGCCGGGATTCCTGCTCCAAATCCAGAAGGTCGGCTACGGAGGACCAGCCGGGAATCGTGGACAGCAGGAACAGTGCGAGCAACTGGCCGTGTGACCCATGCAGTTGCTGGAGCTGTTCCAGATGTGCGGACGTGGGCCCGTGGGGGCAGCGCGCGGCCAATTCCAGATAGTGGTAGAGGGCGAGGGAACGCTGCGAGGCCGGCTTGTTCCGGGATAACTCAAGCAGCACCAGCGCACGGTCATGTTGGCCGGCGCGCAGGGCCACCAAGGCCCGGAGCTCGGCGGCCTGGAGATCTTCCGCAGGTTCGGTCTCGGCCCCTTGCCCGGCGAGGACCAATAACTGCAGTGACTGCTCGACCAGCTCCGCGGACATGCTCGATTGGGCATAGACCCGTTCGACAACGAGCCGATCCAGTAGCTGCGCGAATTCATGGGTTGTGCCGGTTAACACGGCATGGAAAGCCAGCAACCTGGTGTGTACTGCCCAGAACTCATCGCTGTCGGTTTCCGGCGGTAGTTCGGCCAATTCGGCCCGGAAAGCCGGCAAGTCCAAGGCATGCAGGGCCAATTCGGCGCGTGCCAGCATCGCACCGCGGCCCACCATCGCCTGCCCCCATCCCACGCGGGACACCGATTCCCGGTGTTTCGCCAGCCACTGTTGGGCTCCGCGGATGTCGCCTTGGCGGGTACATAGCAGTGCCAGCCGTCCGGTGGAATCGGCGATCTGGAAGTCCGAGCCTGATTCCTCGGAGGCGCGGTACGCGGCAGTATAGGCCCATTTCGCCTCGGTGTCGTTCCCATGCAGTTCCAGTGATATCCCGCTGTGGAGCTCGACAGCAGAGATCAGCTTCGAACTGACCTTCCGCGCGTTACTGACGGTGCGTGCTGCCGTGCGAAGCCGGATGGCGGCATCCGCCGAGCGCTCGTACAACCCCGCCAGACGGAGGTAGCTGATTTCCAGCAGTCCGATCGTCAGGGCTCGTGGTGTGGGGCGCCGGTACAGCTTCGCGGTTTGCTCGGCCAGCCGTTGGGCGGCGCGGTCGGCTTCGTAGTTGGGGGCGATGGTGGGAAACGGCAGCACCATCCGGTCGGTACCCATCGCTGCGACGATGCGTGTGCCAACCCACAAGTAGTTCGACTGGTTGATGATGAATTCGGGAATTTGTCCCAGATAGCTTCGTAGGGCCCGCGGATTCGAGACGAACAGGTCAATCCAGCGTTCCATCAGCAGGTGGTTGAGCGCGCCCCAGCTACGCCGATGCAGTGCCTTGTCCACGGCCCGCTGGACACTGTGTGTTGCAGCGACGGTCTCCAACCCCCGCAGCTCTAGTTCCGAGGCTTTAGCGGCATCGTCGAACCTCACCTGCTCAGCCAGGGCACGACGGACCAACTCGGGCATGAACCAGCCGTTCTTCCCGTCGGAACGGATGAGACCGCTTTCCGCCAGGTCGTCGAAGCTGAAATTCACTTCCCCCAGATGGGTGTAGTAGGCATCGGCCACATTCCGTTCCATGACGGGCAGGAAAGCAGCCTGGCGGAATGCCTCGGCATGGGGATGTTGGGCCAGCCACCGGTATAGCCCGGCGCGAGTCGTCTGATAGGCACTGGGCAGGTTTTCCAGCGGACCGTTTTGCGCCCGGGCCGGGCCCAGCCACCCGCCGGTTTCCAGGTAAATCTCCTGTGCCCGGTTCCTATCGCACTCCAGCGAATCGTAAAGCTCGTCGACCGTGAGTAGCAGGTCCAGCTGGCGGGCCAGCAGGCAATCGAACCGAGCCACAAGTAGCCAGGCAGATTCGGAGGCGTTGATGATGACAGCCAGGCGTAAGTCCTGGTCGTCTTGCAGACGGGCAGCGACCTCATCCAGTTTCTGTGTCAGGTTGATGCCCGGTCCGGACAAATCGAGGACTTCTCCGTGGTGTCCATTGAGCCAGCTGCGGGCGAAAAATTGACGTCCGGTGCCACAGGCAGCGGTAATGATCAACAGGCGGGGGGCGGTGCCGTGCAGTTCCAGAAAGCGCTGCAAGGTCGGATGGCTGTGAAGCAGCACTGGTTTTGCAGGTGAGCTTTCGGATAAGGATTCCTGCACGCTGTTGCTCCTTCCCCAACGAGGCTCGCGTGGATTTGGTTGAACGTCTATCTGACCACCAAGAATTCATGGCCGACATTGGCCATGGGTATATCCTACTTGACCATTTGGCTGATCAAGTGGGGTTTGGGTCACACCCGGGATCGCCTATGGGCCCGGATTTCCTGGATCTCCTGTAGCAGATGGAGGCATGAAAGAACCCCGCCGACAAGGTCGGCGGGGTTCTAACGATCATCACTCGCACCCTCAATGAGGTTGTTTATAACACTAATCGGCTTGTCTGTGTTTGGGCTGGGTGTAGCCCCGGGATACGCCGATGATCCGTGACTCGCCCGTTGCCGAATCTTGACCTAGAAAGGTGGTCATGGTTCTGACGGCTTCCATACAATTAACTATGGTGATTTTCGGCGCTTGTGACTCTTGTGTGGGTGTCTGGACACCTTGAAAATGCGAACACGCCGTTCCCCGTATAGGTTTTAAAGCGTCTAAACAACAAAACCAAATACACAGGTGAACGGCGTGCAAAAATCAACTCTATGGCGTTCCATGCTCGGTGTCGAGAAGAACACGATCATCGAACGCGTTCAGGAGCATGAGTCCGCGGATGGGACGAGCTATGTGATCGCCCATGCCCGCCCCACGAGGAAGCTCAAACCCCGGTGCGGGATCTGCCACAGCAGGTCCCCACGCTACGACCACGGCCAGGGACGGCGCCGCTGGCGGGCGCTGGATCTGGGATCAGTGTGCGTCTGGCTGGAAGCAGCCGCTCCCAGGGTGAAGTGCCCAGTCCATGGGATCACCGTGGCCTCTGTGCCCTGGGCGCGTCATGGGGCAGGACACACCCGGTTCTTCGATGAGCACGTCGCCTGGCTGGCCACCCAGTGTTCCAAGAGCGCGGTCACGCAGCTGATGCGTGTGGCGTGGAAGACTGTCGGGGCGATCATCGCCCGGGTTTGGGCCGACACAGAGGCGAGCATCGACTTGTTTGCTGGGCTCAAGCGGATCGGGATCGATGAGATCAGCTATAAGAAGGGGCACAAGTACCTGACCGTGGTGGTCTGTCATGACAGCGGACGGCTGGTCTGGGCCGGGGTGGGACGCACTAAGGATACCTTGCGCAGCTTTTTTGACCAGCTCGAGACCTCCGGTGAGGGCCGGTGCGCTATGATCACCCATGTCAGTGCGGACGGTACTGACTGGATCGGGGATGTGGTCGCTGAGAAGTGTCAGCACGCGGTGCGTGCCGCGGACCCGTTCCACGTGGTTAGCTGGGCCACCGACGCGTTGGACGCGGTGCGCAGAGCAGTGTGGAACCAGGCCCGCTACGAAGCGCAGCGTGAACCCAAACCCGGGCGGGGCCGCCCGGCCAAGAACGCGCCACAGCGTCCGGCCAGTCAGCGGGCTAAACAACTCAAAGGCGCCCGGCACGCATTGTGGAAGAACCCTGAGAACCTGAGCGAGAATCAGGCAACGAAGCTGGCCTGGATCGCCAAGTCCAGTCCGCTACTCCACCGGGCCTACCCGCTCAAGGAGGGCCTGCGGGTGGTATTTCAGCTGGAACTGGAAGAGGCCACCGCGGCGTTGGAGCGGTGGATCGCGTGGGCCAGACGGTGCCGGATCGATGCGTTCGTCAAACTCCAACGAAGGATCGTCAAGCACAAGGAAAGGATTCTGGCCTCGATTGAGCACCGTCTAACCAACGGTCGGATTGAATCTATGAACACCAAGATCCGATTGATCACCCGGATGGCATTCGGATTCAGATCCCCACGGGCATTGATATCGATGGCAATGCTCAGCTTAGGCGGACACCGCCCACAGCTCCCGGGCCGGATCTAACCCACACAAAGGTCAGAAGGGCCTGATTTTCTTGATTCGTACGCTGATCTATTTCGCCACATCAGCGTTGGGTTTGTTGGCGGCAACGTGGTTGTTGCCCGATTTTAGGATGCAGTTGCAGGGGTTCGTTATTGCGGTGGTGGTTTTCTCCATCACCCAATCCGTGTTCACCCCGTTTATTGCCCGGATGACCAACAGGTACGCGCCCGCGGCCTTGGGTGGCATTGGATTGCTTTCCACCTGGGTATCGTTGTTCCTTGCCAATTTGTTGCCCGGTGGGCTGACGATTACCGGGTGGCGCACCTGGGTCTTGGCGGCCCTGGTGGTGTGGATGTCCTCCACGCTCGCCGCATGGTTGTTGCCGATGTTCCTTTTGAAGAAGCGGTTGGCCGCACGAAAGGAGCGTCCCGCCACTGGCATCGCGTCAGCATGAACGTAGGGGTAACGAAGGCCTGGCCTCAGCCGGCAGGGCACGTGCCTGTCTTGTCAGCGTGCTAAGACCCGCGGTTAACGAAAGGGCTCCCGTTGGTAATCCAACGGGAGCCCTTCGATCATCACTCGCACCTTCAAGGAGGTGTCTACGACATTACCGGCGCTCTCTGTGCCTGTGCTGAGTCTGGCCTTGCAATTGCCCGACGGTATCGGTAGTGGCGGTGACGTAAGGTAAAAACATGGTGGAGCAACGCGGTGTGATTCTCAGTGGCGCGCTGGCGCAGAAGGTGGTCGACACCGTCGAGGCGACCATCAACAACAACGTCAACGTGATGAACGAGCACGGCAGCATCATCGCCTCCAGCGACCCGCAGCGCATCGGGACGCACCATGCCGGCAGCCTTGAAGCGGTCCGGGCGCAAAAAATGGTGAGCATCCACTCCGCGGATGCTCAGGCCGGAACCCTGCCCGGTGTCAACGCCCCACTGCGCTTCCAGGGCCGGATCTGCGGGGTGGTTGGGGTAACCGGTGCCCCGCATGAGGTGGCGGCGTTGGCGGACCTGATCGTGCTGACCGTGGAATTGCTGATCAGCCAGGAGCAGGCCCATGACCGTTCCAGCCGGTTGGAACTGGAGGCGCGGGAGATCATCTCGGCCTTGCTGGCAGGAAGCATCGACCCGGAACAACTGCTGCAACGCCTGGAGGACATTGGATTGTCCGCTCCGTGGACACTGACCCTCTCCCATACCGCTACAGCGTCCGGTGCGACCAACCCACCGGTCACCGCAGGATCCGGTCAGGGAGGTATCTGGCTCCAATCGCGTGACACCCGGTGGACGGTGAAAGCCGGCCCGCACCCTGGCCCGGACAGCGCCGGCCCCACGACCCGGCAGCTGCAATTACCTGCCCGTCAGAATACCGGGTTGTTGTTGGGGGACGCGGAAATCCTGCAGGTCCTGTCCACCAGGCCGACCCTGCTCCCGGCTCCAGGACAGCACGGGCAATGGAATATGGACTGCGCGGTGGCAGTGGCCCGCTGCCCGCAGCGGAGCCTGCCGGTCACCGCCGGACCGGCCGCGGAACTGAACCAGGACCAGTTCGCCACCCTGGCCGTGCTGTCCACCAGCACCTCGATGAGCGGCGCCTGCACCCTCTTGCATGTCCACCGCAACACCCTGATACAGCGCATCGAGCGGATCCGGGAACTGACGGGCATGGACCCGCGCCACCCGGGAGAACTGTTCCGCCTGCTCACCGCCTGCTACGCGCGTGTCGCCTTGGGCGAACTGCACATGACCTAGCGGGTCCGGGGCGCAAACTATGGGCATCCGCTCATGGTGGGCGCGGTCACCGGCCCATAGCATGGAATGGTGTCGTCATTCAATGAAATAAACCCAGCCGGACTGGCCGTGGCCATCGTCCCGGATTCCTTCAAGGGCAGCGTACCTGCCAGCGGTGTTGCCGAGGCCATGAAGCTGGGGGTGCAGGCCGCCGCCCGGGCCGCCAACCGCCCGGTGGATGTGCGGACCATGCCCTTCGCCGATGGAGGCGAAGGAACCCTGGATGCCATCCTGGCCGCCTGGGAAGTCCCGGCCCGGGAACTGGAAACCACCGATGCCATAGGCCGGCCGATCACTGCACGTTTCGGGCTTTCCCCGCAAGGCGATATCGCGGTCATCGAAGCCGCCGAGGCCAACGGTCTACCCGCGGTCAGCGACGTGCCCCTGCGGCCACTGGAAGCCACCAGCTACGGGGTCGGCGCCATCATCAGCCGGGCCCTGGATGCCGGGGTGCAGCAGATCGTGCTGTGTATCGGAGGATCGGCCACCACCGATGGCGGAACCGGGCTCTTCAAGGCCCTGGGTGCGCGGTTCCTCGACGCCCGGGGCGGGCAACTACCGGACGGTGGGGGAGCGCTCCGGGATCTGGAAACGATCGACCTCAGCGGCGTGGATCCGCGGATCCACGAGGTCACCTGGCGGATCGCCTGCGATGTCACTAACCCGCTAACCGGCCCTTCGGGAGCGGCCGCGGTGTTCGGCCCGCAAAAGGGTGCAGATCCTGGGCAGGTGGAGATCCTGGAGGCGGGGCTGGGCCGGTTGGCGCAGGTGCTGGTCCGGGAGACGGGCAGGGATATCGCCCAGGTAGCCGGTATGGGTGCCGCAGGCGGGCTGGCCAGCTGCCTGGCCGCCACCTGTGCCGTGGAACTGGTTCCCGGGTGGGAACTGGTCGCCGATGTACTCGGGATCCACCGGATCCTTGCCGACGCGGACCTGGTATTGACCGGCGAGGGACGGCTGGATACCCAGTCGCTGGCCGGGAAGGTCGTCAACGGCGTGCGCCTGGCCAGCCCGCACACCGCGGATGTCATCGTGATCGCCGGATCGGTCCAACTTGAGGAAAACCAGATCGAACAGGCCGGGCTGTTGGCCGCCTACTCCATCGCCCCGGGACCCGCCAGCCTGGAAGAGCTCAGCGGCAATGCCAGCGGGCTGATCCGGGCCACCAGCTACAACGTGATGCGCACTTATCTCGCTAGTCGCTGAATTCTCGGCAGGTTGTGCGCGACACCCCGGTGGCACCGAGCCCGACCCGGCGCCGAGGGTGGCCCCTTCGTCGATGGAACTCAACGGTTCTTCGTCACGCCGATCATCGGCGGTATCATCTTGACGCTTGTCCTGGTGGCTATAGCCGATCTTCTACTCGTTGTGATTCAACGAGCTCTCACACCGAGGGCCATCTCAAGGCACAACGCATGAGCATCCTGGACCTGGTGAACCACTGGTTTAGACAACCAACAACCTGGAGCGGTCCCGAATCGATTCCTACGCAGGTTGCTGAACATCTCTTCTACAGTTTTCTTGCGCTCATAGTTGCGGCGGTTATTGCCAAACCGCTCGGGTTGCACTTCGGGTACGCATGCAAAGGCGAAATTGTCGTCTTGACAAAGGCCAATTCCATTCGTGCCTGCCAACATTTGTTGTCATCGCTTCCGGCATCGGTCTGCTTCCACCACTGATTGCCCTCGTCATGCTCGCCGTCCCGCCAATGTTGGTCAACGCATTCGAAGGCGTCAAAGCAGTCGATCCCACAATCGTTGACCCAGCCGAGGGCGTAGGAATGACCGGCCGCTCAGGGCTGTGGACAGTCGACCTGCCGGAGGCGCTACCGTTCGTACTCCTCCGAATCCGACTAGCGGCAATTCAAATGGTCTCCGCCGCGACCATCGCCTCCTACGTCGGTCTCGGGGGACTGGGCAGAGTCATATTCGATGGCATGGGCCGCAGGGATTTCGGTCAGGTGCAGGCGGTTCTGTAGTCATCACCGTCGTTGCGATCGGAAATGAGATCGCATTTATTGTTTTCGCCGCCCTTGTTACTTCCCTGAGGACTACCACGAGACGCGTCCTCGGATCAGCCGCCCTGTCGAATACCTAAACAGAAAGGAAACCATGATGAGCACCAAGAAAGCGATGGCCCCAACAGTCTTGTCGGTTCTCCCCCCCAGCAGTGCATACAGCCTGCAGAGCCGGCGATCCGTACCACCCTCCCTTTCCCTGGACACGAATGGACAGACCATTGTGGTCGGTTCCGCAAATTTCAGCGAGAACATACTGCTTGGTGAAATGTATGCCAAGGCACTCGATAACCAAGGGTTCAATGTTGATCGAAAACTGAACAATGGCGCGCGAGAGGTACTTTATTCGCAGGTCGAAAACTGCACCCTTGTTGTGGTCTCTGAATACAACCAGACGCTTTTGGCTTTTATTGCTCCGGACGAAGTGGTTTCGGGCACTGCGGAAGTCGATGCCGCCGTAACGCACAAAACCTTTCCGAATCCCGACTCCTCGTCCTCGGGGATGAACACGATCCCGAGTGTGTCCAGCGCTGTACGGAGCTTCTACTGCTGCGGCTCCTTGAACTGGCGTCTGCCATCTTCGAAATCTTTGATGAGATCCCTGCCGGTTCCGCTCTTCGTGCTCAAATGCTTCGCTAACACCTGGAAGAGAATACGTGCCGCAGGGGCTTGAGCGGGGTCAAGTATCGGGTTGTTGAGGCTCATAGGGCCTACCCTGCTAAGAACCGTGGAAAAGGGGAAGATCCTCCCAGCCTTTATCCAACAATCTTTGCCCCCACAGCTACCGCCAACGATCTAGCCGTGACTAAGGCCTTTCCCGGCCGAGGACCTGTTTAGTCGTCGCGCTGAAAGTCTTGATTTCCGTGACGTAGGTTCCCTTGCGTTTGCCGGGACGGCGCACCGCAATTATGGCATCGCGTTTGGAAACGTCCATTCCAGCAGCACGCTGGTGAACGATGTCCACGGCCTTTTCGTCTTCTCCCAACCAACTCATAAATGCCCTGTCAGTGTTGGAAGTCAAGGCGGGCCAAGGAGTAAAGCATTGAAATCTAGTACTCGTGCTCTAAGCAATATTCCACGGTTCTCGTGAAGACTCACACGTCAAGCTATAGGCCGGGCTCGATGTCACCATGCGCTAACCGACGTGTCTCAACTACCAACAACTTTAGGATGCGCTCGTTGGTGTCGCTGGACAAGGGGTGGTGCTGGTGGATGAGTTGCGCAAAAAATTCTCTGTATTCCTCGGAACGGGCGGAGCCCCTTGGCTAGCAACAGGCCATACTTCGTGGTTAAAACGCCGATAATGATCTGGAGTTCATCGGTGGATCAAGGCTTAGGCGGTGGCGGCGTCTTCTTCGCGGAGGGTGACCCCCGACTCCAACAGTACCTGCACAGTGCCGGTATAGTGCTTGCGCAGCAGCCGCTCGAGTTCGGCGGCATCCCGTGCCAGAGCGGCATCGAGCATCTGCTGGTGTTCGGCTTCCACATCGCGCTTGATCGCTGCTGTGGAGGGTGCTGCCCAACGCCGGTAGAGCTCAGTTGAATTCGCGAGGTCCGCCGATAGCTTCAGCATCGGGGCACACTCACAGGGGGCCAACAGGGCATGGTGGAATTCGCGGTGCACCTGCGCCCATTCGGGGTTCAGCACATCGGGCTCCTCGGGCAAGCGTCGTGGGGTGCGGGCAAGTCGGTGGTGCACCGCGATGAGCTCCGACTCCCAAGCGACATCGCCCCGCTCGACGGCTAGCCGGGCAGCCAGTGCTTCAGTCACGCAGCGTAGTTCGGTGATGTCCGCCAGTTCCTGCAATTCCAACTCCGGGACAAAGAAGCCCCGGTTAGGTTTGATGTTGACCAGCCCTTCCCCTGCCAGCCGCGTCAAGCTTTCGCGGATGACGGTAGTGCTGGTCTCGAACTGCGTGGCCAGGGTCGGCGGCTGCAAGCGGTCACCGGGCTTCCAATGGCCCTCTAGGATGTGGCGGCGGATGCCATCAACGGAATGTGCAGATGCCTTGGCCACTGTAATCTCCTCATTGGAAGGGGGGTAGGGTTACGCTCCCAATAGTAGGCCGACTCATTGGGTATTCTCGGTTTTTGTGTCGAAAATCGGAATATTCTTCTCCCGTCACACTCGTGTGGCGAAAGATTCGAAGAGGCCCGAATTCTTCTCCCGTAGTGCCTGTAGCAGTTGCTTTCTGCCGCGTAGAGGCGCCATCCCGGCCACGGTGCTGGTGGAAAAGCGCTGCGCCAGATGCGGGGGAGCCAGGCGCTCGCCGGGCATCCAGGCGCCGTCGAGGATGGCCTCGCGGATGCCTGAGAGCGCGGCTTCGGCCGGCTTAGCCATGGCTTGGCTGCTTGGCCGTCCCGAAGCCGGCCAGCACGGTGGCCTTGGAACTCAGCTGCCCGAGCAGCGTGCCGCGGTCCTTGGATGGTGCAATGCCTGCGACATAGTAGTCCGGGCGGATCAGCAGCACGGTTCCGGTGGCGGCATCGAAGACGCGGGAGGTGTCGGTGGCGGTGAGGGTGCTGCCGTCCTGTCTGGTGAAGACCAGCTGGTGGCCGGCAGCCACCTCGATGGTGTTCCAGCCTGGCGCCAGCAGGTCGTCGAGCGCGGTGGCCGCGCCGTTGGCGTCCACCTCGGGCTGCGGGAGCATGCGCCCGACGAAGTCCTGGGCCAGGTGCGGCACCCCGGGCAGCGGGGCGAGGACGGTGCCGCTGGTGTAGTGCGGCTGCTTGAGGAAGCGCATGCCGGTCAGCCAGCGGTTCAACGGCGGAATGATCCGGGTGCCGACGACCACCGCGTCGCGGATCCGGGTGATCACCGGGTTGGTGTTCATGACCACCCAGCCGATGCGCTTGGAGAGCTTGACCATCTCGGCAGCGTGCGGGCGGCGTTCGGTTTCGTAGTCGTCGATGATCGATTCCTCGGCCTCGCCGGCGATGACGGCTGCCAAGCGCCAGGAAATGGCGGCGGCATCGCGGATGCCGGCGTTCAGGCCCTGCCCGGCGAAGGGCGGCATCAGGTGCGCGGCGTCGCCGGCGAGCAGCACCCGGTGCTCGCGGTAGCGTTCGGCGATGCGCTGGTGCGCGGTGTAGACGGCGGCGCGGCGGATGGTCACCGTCTCGGTGTCCTGGAACTCGGAAATCAGCTGCGCGATGGAGGCCGGCGAAGTCATCTGCTCGCCGTCCTCATGGTCGAAGAGCATGAACTCGTAGCGGCGGCGGCCATTCACCCCGGGGACCACCACGGCCGGGCGCTGCCCATTGCAGTGGAAAGAGGCGAAGGGCTCCGGGTTGCCGGGAACGTCCAGCAGGTCCACCACGATCCAGCGTTCGGTCTGGGTGGAGCCTTGCAGGCCGATGCCCAGTTCGCGGCGGGTGAAGGACTTGCCGCCATCGCAGGCCAGCACCCACTTGGCCTTGAATTCCAGTGCGGTTTCGCTGCCTTGGGCGGCTGCGTAGGGATCGTGGCCGGCGTCGCCGATCTTTGCGCCGTTGAAGCCGGTGGTGGCCTCGCCGGTGCGGGTGGCGTGCACGATGACGTGGTCCTCATGCTGCACGATCGAGGTGGCCGCGGTGGCGTAGTGCAGGGCCAGGTTCTGCCGCAGGGCGGCCGCCTCGTAGAGCAGGCCTTCGAGGATCGGCTGGTCGAACTGGCTCTTGCCGGGCTGGCCCAGGCGCGGGTTGCCCGGGCGCACGTCGGCAATGACCTTGCCGCCCAAGCCGAAGTAGCGGGCACCGGTATCCATGAGCATCTGCGGGCCCAGCTCATCCATGATCCCCAGGTGCGACATGATGCGCAGGGTCTCATCGGTGGCGCTGATGGCGCGCGGTTCGTCGCCGCTGCCCGGATTCTTCTCGATCAGCGCCACCTGCAGGCCGGAATCGGCCAGCAGGTTGGCGGCGGTCAGGCCCGTGGGGCCCGAACCGATGACCAGGACGTCGATTTCATGGGATTGTGCCACTGCCCGCTACTTCCTTGCTTGCGTTCGTGCTTCTGTCGGGTGGTGCGAGGCTAGGCGCTGGCGCCAGCGGTTGCCTGCGCGCCGGCAAGCAGCGAGGCTTCGTCGGCCACGGTGTTGCGCAGGATGCCCAAGCCGGTGATCTCGACCTCGACCACGTCGCCGTGGTTGATCAGGCCGTCCGGGCCGTAGAACAGGCCCACGCCGCCCGGGGTGCCGGTGACGATCACGTCGCCCGGGTTCAGCTTGGTGAAGCCGGTGACGTAGTTGATCAGGGTCGGGATGTCGAAGACCAGGTTGGCGACTGGCGCCTGCTGGCGCACTTCGCCGTTGACGCGGGTTTCGAGCACCGCGGTGGTGATGTCGCCCAGGTCGGCTGCCGGCACCAGGTAGGGTCCGAAACCGCCGGTGCCCGGGAAGTTCTTGCCCGGGATCCACTGGCTGGCGGCTTTCTGCCAGTCGCGGACGGAGAAATCGTTGTAGCAGGCGTAGCCGGCGATGTGGTCCCAGGCGTCTTCCTTCTCGACGTGGAAGGCTTCCTTGGAGATCACCAGCGCCATTTCGCCCTCGTAGTCGAACTTGGTGGTGGTGGTCGGCTTCACCGCTGGGGCCAGGTGGCCCATCTGCGAATCGGCGAAGCGGGTGAACACGGTCGGCGCGGTCTGCCCGGTCTTGCCCGACTCTTCCTGGTGGGCCAGGTAGTTCACGCCGATGCAGATGATCTTGCCCGGGTTGGTGACCGAGGGCAGGAATTCGATGTCGGCCTCGGCGATGGTCGGTGCGCCGGAAAGATCCAGCTGGGTGCCGAAGATGCCCTTCTCGATGGCGTCGCGGGTGCTGGCCGCGAGGTTCTTGCCCGAGGGGCCCAGGTCGTGGACGGTGCCGTCGATGGACACTCCCCAGGTCTCGGTGCCGTCTGCTGCCTTGAAGGATACGTACTGCATGGTGGTGTTGCCTTTCGAAAAGT
This sequence comes from Glutamicibacter sp. MNS18, assembly GCF_026107515.2. Lineage (GTDB taxonomy): Bacteria > Actinomycetota > Actinomycetes > Actinomycetales > Micrococcaceae > Glutamicibacter. The sequence goes on from NZ_JAPCHW010000024.1 coordinate 15,706, forward strand.
GTTCGCGATGCGTTGCGGGTTAGATGAAGGTCTTCAGTTCGGTGACGGTCGGGATGCCGAAGGTGCGGAAGTCCTCGGTGCGGCGGTTGGACCACATGTTCCACCAGTTCTCGTCTTCACCCCAGATGATCGGGTCGCGCTCGTCGTCGTAGATCTGTTCCAGGTCGGTGTAGAGCTCCACTACGGCGCCGGAGGTCTCCACGTAGTAGGCGGCGATGTTGTGCCCGGCGCCGTGGCGGACCGGGCCCCAGATCAGTTCGCGGCCGGCTGCGCCCAGGCGGTCGCCGAGCTTGGCCAGGTCGCCGATGGACTGGACCTGCCAGGCGTGGTGGTGGAAGGTGCCCTGGCCCTTGATCAGCGCGATGCCGTGGTGATCCGGGTTGCAGCGCATGAAGTAGGCGAAGTCGTCGCCGATGACATCCGAGAGGCGGAAGTCGAAGATGCGGCGCAGGAATTCCATCATTCCCTTCACGTCGCGCGGGTGGAAGTTGATGTGGCCGTAGCGATCCGGACCGAAGGAGAGCAGGCCGCGGTCGTTGTGCTGCATGCCGGTGTACACCTCGAAGATCCAGCCTTCGGGGCCGATGAATGAGAAGCCGTCCTGGACGCCCAGGGATACCGGGGTTTCGGAGACGATTTTGAAGTTCTCGTCGGCCACGCGCTTGCGGATCTCGCGCAACGCGTCGCCGTTCTGGGCGATCAGGCCCAGCGAGTGGATGCCGTTGACCTCGGACTCGACGTAGGTCAGCTCGTGGTGCACCGAGTTGGCGGCGAGGTAGACCTCGTTGCCGGTGCGTTCGGTGACGCGCAGGCCGAGCAGCTGCGTGGCGTCGAAGATGGATCCTTCGATGTCATTGGTCTGGATGGACACGTGGCCCATTTCCCTGATTAATCCCCAAGCCATGGTGGATCCCTTCTGCTGGCAATAAAAATATTGTGATCTAGATAATTAGATTATTTACTTTAAGTTAGATTGTCCAGTGTTACTGCGAAAGAAATTTGCGCGCCCGTCCGCGCGAACCGGGGGTCCGCGCAGACGGGCGCGCAAATACTTAGGCCAGCACCTGGCGCTTGGCCGCGAAACGCCGGTCGATCTCGCGTTGGACCAAACCGGATTCGGTGAGCGCGGTCAGCGACTGGACGCCTGGCGCATGCAGCGGCAGGCTCTCTCCGGAGTCGCTGGCGGCGCGTCCGGTGCGGATGAACGCTCCGAGCGCACCGCCAAGCTGGGCGGCCGCGGCGCTGAACGTTTCCTCGGTGATGCCATCGAGCATCGGCGCATCATGCCATGCCTGGCGGTTGCCGAAGAGGAATGGCAACTCGAAGCAGTGCGCCGACCCGGCCTTGGGCAGCGGGGAGCTGAGCTCGAAGCCGAGCAGCTGGACGCTGGCACCCTGCGCAACGGCCTGATCAGCGAATTCCACAGCGTAGAGCTGGATCTGGTGCAGGGTCATGGCCCTGGCCATCAGCTGCTTGGCCGTGGCCTCGGGCGCCTCGGCGGCCAGCGCTTCGAACACGCCCTGCGGCTGCGCGAAGTTGCCGGCGGTGAAGCCGCGCACCGCATCGACGCTGAACGCCTGCTCCGGAGCCATGCCGATAAAGGCATTGGCCTCATCGGCGGTGTAGGAGACCAGCACTTCGGGCACGTGCAGCCGGGCGGCTGCCTGGCTGGCGTCGAACAGGTCTGCCGGAACCGCGTCGTCGGCGCTCGGGTAGAGGCCGAGTCCGCGGCCTGCCCACGCCTTGGCCAGCGCGCCACCGGCAGCCAGCAGCTGCTCGGTGCTGGCCTGCTCCAAGCTGGTGCCATCCAGGGCACTGGCGATGACCTCATTGCGCTCATCGGCCATGGCCTGGCTCATGGGCGGCTGGTAGGACAGCGAGCCGAGGTACAGGCGCTGGAACAAGCCGCGAGCTTCATCGAGCTGTGCCAGCACAAAGGCCCAGAAAGCCCCGGCGGACTGGCCGGCCAGCGTGGTTTCCTGCGGATTGCCGCCGAACTGGGCGATGTTGCGCTGCACCCACTGCAAAGCCAGCAGCAGCTCTTCGACCGGCAGGTTGCCGCCGCCCACCGACTGGCGATGGGCCAGCAGGCCGACGCGGTAGTTGACCACGACGACCACGCAGTTCTGCGCTTGCGCGAAATGCTGCGCGTCGTACCAGCGCACCGTGCCGGCGCCGGAAACGAATCCGCCGCCGGGAAGGAAGACCATCACCGGAAGACCGCTGGCCTGCTCGGGTGCGAACACCGCGAGCTGGAAGGCGTCTTCGCTCTGCGGCAGTTCCTGCAGGGCCGGACCCAGCAGCCAATCCAGCGAACCGGGGGTCTGCGGGAAGATGACTGGTTGCGCCTCGGCAAGCCCGGTGATTTCACTGAGCTTGCCGAAGCGGCCTGCGCTGCGCTGCGCGTAGCGGTAAACCCCCATGCCTAGCGGATTTCCGTGTACTGCGACGGGTCCACTGCGCGGGTGATGTTCCAGTACTCGACGATGGGGTAAGGCCAGATCTGCGAGACGCGGCCGAACTTGTTCTTGTACCAGGTATGCACCTCCGGGTGGCCCCAGGCCTTCTGGGCATTCGCGGCATCAAGGTCCGCCACGAACTCATCCAGCACGTCCTGCTTCAAATCCAGGGCCTTCAGGTCCTTTTCCAGCACGATGTTCAGCGCGTCCAGGATGTAGGTCAGGCCGTACTCGATCATCGAGAACAGCGAGCCGTTGACCACGTGGCCGGTATTCGGGCCGGAAACGATGAACAGGTTCGGGAAGCCGGGCACGGTGGCGCCGGCATAGGCGGTGGCGTTGCCGGCCCAGTACTCATGCAGGTCCTGGCCTTTGCGGCCGGTGATGCGCAATGGCTCGAGGAATTCGGAGGCCTGGAAGCCGGTGGCGTAGATGATGACATCCAGCTCGTGCAGGGTGCCGTCGCCATCGATGATCCCGGCTTCGGTCATTTCGCTCATGCCTGAGGTGATCAGGGTGGTCTGCGGCTTTTTCAGGCTCTTGGCCCAGACGCCGTTGTCGCGCAGCATGCGCTTGCCTCCCACGATGTAGTCGGGGGTGACCTTCGCCAGCAGATCCGGGCGGTCTGCGTACTGTTCCTTGAGCATTTCGGTCAGCTGCTGGCGCACGCGCTCGTTGATCGCTGAAACCGAGCCTTCCTTGGTCCAGTTAGGGTCCGCGGAGGTGGTGTGCTGGCGGCCCTCGACGCCGAGCCAATGCTGCCAGAAGCGCAGCCACTGGCCGTATTGCGGCAGGTGCTCCACTAGCCAGGCCACGGATTCGGGCATGTCCTCGTAGTAGAACGGGGTGGGCAGCATCCATGGGGAGGAGCGCTGGAAGACCTTGAGCTCCGAGACCTCATCCACGATAGCTGGAACGATCTGGTAAGCGCTGGCGCCGGTGCCGATCACTGCCACCTTCTTGCCTGCCAGCTCGATGCCCGGCTTCCATTCGGCCGAGTGCACATGGATGCCGGCAAACTTGTCATGGCCGGGGGTGTCTGGGAACTTCGGACGGTCCAGCTGTCCCACTGCCGAAAGCACGGCGTTAAAGCGGCGTTCCTGCACCTGGCCGCCGTCCACGATCATGGACAGAACCCAGCGGCCGTCTTCTTCATCCCAGGTCGCGGACAGCACTTCGGTGCCCATCTGGATGTTCTGCGTGATGCCGGCGCGTTCTGCCACGTCGCGGGTGTACTTGTGGATCTCGGCGCCTTCAGAGAACTGCTGGGGCCAGTCATCGCGCTGCGCGAAGGAGAACGAGTAGGCGTAGTTGGGGGTGTCGAGGCGCACGCCTGGGTAGGTGTTCTTCCACCAGGTGCCGCCGACTTCGTGGCCCTTCTCGAAGACGGTGTAGTCGAGTCCTGCCTGCTTCAGTCGGTAGGCGGCAGCCATGCCGGCCACGCCCGAGCCGATGACCGCCACGGTGAAGTCGCGGGTCGGGGCCACTTGGTCCTTGGTGAAGGCCGGTGCGCCGCTGACTTCTGGAACCAGCGCCATGTCGTGCTTGAGCATCTCGTGGTAATCGCTGGTGGCCTGATTGGTGATCCAGTCAAGGATCGTGGTGGCCTGTTCATCATCCAGGGTGCCTACCGAGGTGATCTTCTCGTCGCGGACCTTGCGCAGCGCTTCGAAGGCCAGCTCCCGGGCTGCCTCCTGCGCCGCGGCATCCATGCCGCCGTGCGGCTGGCCAACGGTGTCAACCGGTGGCTGTGGCGGGCGCAGTTCATCGCGAAGGATCGAGTAATCGCCGGTTGTCGCGGCCAGGGCCACCATCAGCGGCGGCAGCTCGGTGCTTGCGACGATCTGGCGCAGCTGATCGTCGCTTTCGGTGATCGCCGAGTAGTTGTCACGCCAGTACAGGTCATCTACCTGTTTAGGGGTGGCGGTCTCGATCAGTGATTCGCTCATTGGTTACTCCTAGCAAGTCATTTCGGGCCGTGCGCGGCAGGGGCCGGCAGACGCGTATGTAACCAGTGTCACCGCCAAGTTATGCATAAGTCAACTAAAAATGTATTCTTTACCGAGTTTGGTATGATCTAGGTCATGGCGAAACGCACCGATTCAGAGACGATGTCCAAGCACATCCGCGACACCCTGCGCGCCGACATTCTGGACGGGCGTTGGGAACCTGGTGCCCGGCTTCAGCTCACGCATCTTTCCGAGCATTACGAAACCTCCAGCACGGTCATCCGTGAAGCGCTGACCCGTCTGGTGGGTGACAGGCTGGTCACCCTTCGCCCTAATAAGGGTTTCTTTGTGCCCGAGCTTTCGCTGGCAGAACTGACCGACATCGTGGAGATGCGTTGCATCAACGAGCAACTGGCAATCTCACTGGGCTTCGAGCGGGCCCCGTTGGAGTGGGAGAGCGAACTCATGGCCGCACACCACACCCTGGAGCGCACCCCGCGCCGTTCGAATGAAGACCCGGACAACCACACCCCGCAATGGAATCATGCGCACCAAGCCTTTCACGACAAGCTCGTCGAAGCCTGCGGAGTTCCACTGCTAACCGAGATGACGCGAACGCTGTCGGATCTCATCCAGCTCTACGGGCGCTGGGCCGGGCCGGCAACTCGTGATGCCAAGCGCGATCTGGATAAGGAGCACCGCGACATCCTGAATGCGGCTTTGGACCGCGATGCCGACTTGGCCGGGCGGCTGCTGCGTGCGCACTACGAAACCACGCTCAGTGCCGTCAAGAACGGCGGCGAGGTGGGCTTGGCCTGCCTGCCGCACGTGAAAGCGCTGAAATAAAGCGCTGCTTGCCGCACCTTCGGGCGTCCCCATGGGGACGCCCGATTTCTAGTACGCCCAGCATGGGCATTTACTTGGAGGTGAAAGTCCTCTGGCCGAGAAGGTGGTTTAAGGCCTAGCCAACGGCAACTGCGTCACCGTGAGGTGGGGTGGGAAGGAAGCCGGAGGCAAAATCCTGCACTGAGGAACACGAATCACATAGAAGGCATGTTTGCCGGGGTAAGCCAGCTAGAGATGGTGAAGCCCGTCCCACCGGTTTTGTTCCATCAACAAACGGCAGATGTGTAAATGTGGCAGGCGCAGGAGGAAAGTGGATGTTCTTATCTGGGGAGGTCTGTCCCGGTGCATCACCAACGTTAGTTGGTGGGGCGTTCTTGTCCGTGAGGGTGGGATTGATGGGGCAGAAGTCAGCAGAGGTCATAGTACCTGCCATGGAATTCACTTCGGGTGTGGAGCCCGAAGGTAAGCCCGAGACCCGTTGTGGTCGATGACGGTGGTAGGGAAGGGCTGAACGCTGAGAATTGAATATTTGACTCTTTGAGAGCCAGCGTTATTGCGGTTCAGAGCCAGCTGCCGTCATCGGCATTATTCTCCTTGAGAGCCACCCAATATTTTGGTTCAAAGCCACCCTGCGCCAGTATGTTCGGTGGACGCAGAGCCAATACGCAAACGATAATCCAGCTTCATGGTGAAGGGATGACGGAACGTTCCGGTGCTTCCGACCGAGGCCTCTTCAAGAGCTCTGTCGCCAAGCCTCAACGTCAGTTTGGAACTGCCAGCGTTACGAAGGACCCGGGAAGATCTCACGGGCCTGGGGAAGGAACGGGTTTACCGACTATCGTTTCCGGGCCACAGTGTGCCCACAAGCGTGCTAGGGCAGGTCGGCTGGGCTCTCCGATGGGTAAGGAGTCGGCCACGGCCAGCAGGGCGGCGCCCCGGGCTACGGTCGGCTTGACTTGTCCTGTTAGCACTGGGCTATAAGGGCACTTCACGCGCCGAGTACGTCTGGTGGCCGCACCATCAGGGTTCTTGACTCCCGTAGGACCCATTGCAAACGCAATGCTCTCCGAGCGGGCCGTCAGCACTGATTCGCGCTTGTAAAGGGACTCTTCAGAAATAAGGGTGTAACCAGCTGAACTCAACACCTCGGATCCCGGGCGTGTCACCAATGCAGCAAAAAGTCGAGGCCTTCGCGAAGAATGGAAGTTACCACACAACCTTCTTCGAAAGACCTCGACAGTGCACGAGTCTACCTTTACCGCACCG
>NZ_JAPCHW010000025.1 GCF_026107515.2 Glutamicibacter sp. MNS18
GCTTCACAGTCTCCCACCTATCCTACACAAGCTGCACCGAACACCAATACCAAACTATAGTAAAGGTCTCGGGGTCTTTCCGTCCTGCTGCGCGTAACGAGCATCTTTACTCGTACTGCAATTTCGCCGAGTTCATGGTTGAGACAGCTGGGAAGTCGTTACTCCATTCGTGCAGGTCGGAACTTACCCGACAAGGAATTTCGCTACCTTAGGATGGTTATAGTTACCACCGCCGTTTACTGGGGCTTAAATTCTCAGCTTCGCACGCAAGCGCGCTAACCGGTCCTCTTAACCTTCCAGCACCGGGCAGGAGTCAGTCCGTATACATCGTCTTGCGACTTCGCACGGACCTGTGTTTTTAGTAAACAGTCGCTTCCCACTGGTCTCTGCGGCCCACACCCGCAACAGAAGAGCAAGTCTTCCTCACGGGGCAGGCCCCCCTTCTTCCGAAGTTACGGGGGCATTTTGCCGAGTTCCTTAACCATGATTCTCTCGATCGCCTTGGTATTCTCTACCTGATCACCTGTGTCGGTTTCGGGTACGGGCGGACTGGGACCTCGCGCCGATGCTTTTCTAGGCAGCATAGGATCACCGAATCACCCACCAAAGTGGGCGCCTATCAGGTCTCAACCATCATGAACGGCGGATTTGCCTACCGTTCGGCCTACACCCTTGGACCAGGTCAATTCCATTGCCTGGCTCGGCTACCTTCCTGCGTCACACCTGTTAATACGCTGACCTCACAGCCTCGGTTCCCAGCCCCGCACACAACAACAACACCCGAAGGTGCCATACGCCGTGCTTGGAGGTGGTTAGCATCAACTGCTCAGTATGGGCGGTCCTTCGCCGGTACGGGAATATCAACCCGTTATCCATCGACTACGCCTGTCGGCCTCGCCTTAGGCCCCGACTAACCCAGGGCAGATTAACTTGACCCTGGAACCCTTGATCATTCGGCGGACGGGTTTCCCACCCGTCATTCGCTACTCATGCCTGCATTCTCACTCGTGTAGCCTCCACCGCTGGTTTCCACCGCGACTTCACCGGCCACACGACGCTCCCCTACCCATCCAGGCCACTGGACCACAAAGGCCTATGAAACACCTGGATGACGCAACTTCGGCGGTGTGCTTGAGCCCCGCTACATTATCGGCGCGGAATCACTTGACCAGTGAGCTATTACGCACTCTTTCAAGGATGGCTGCTTCTAAGCCAACCTCCTGGTTGTCACAGCAACTCCACATCCTTTTCCACTTAGCACACGCTTAGGGGCCTTAGTTGGCGTTCTGGGCTGTTTCCCTCTCGACCATGAAGCTTATCCCCCACAGTCTCACTGCTACGCTCTGACTTACCGGCATTCGGAGTTTGGCTAAGGTCAGTAACCTTGTAGGGCCCATCGCCTATCCAGTAGCTCTACCTCCAGTAAGAAACACGCAACGCTGCACCTAAATGCATTTCGGGGAGAACCAGCTATCACGAAGTTTGATTGGCCTTTCACCCCTACCCACAGCTCATCCCCTCCATTTTCAACTGAAGTGGGTTCGGTCCTCCACACGCTCTTACACGCGCTTCAACCTGGCCATGGGTAGATCACTTCGCTTCGGGTCTAGACCGTGCCACTAAAACGCCCTATTCAGACTCGCTTTCGCTACGGCTTCCCCACACGGGTTAACCTCGCGACACAGCACTAACTCGCAGGCTCATTCTTCAAAAGGCACGCCATCACACGGGACAAGCCCATGCCCTGACGGTTTGTAAGCACACGGTTTCAGGTACTATTTCACTCCCCTCCCGGGGTACTTTTCACCATTCCCTCACGGTACTGATTCACTATCGGTCATCAGGTAGTATTCAGGCTTACCAGGTGGTCCTGGCAGATTCACACGGGATTCCTCGAGCCCCGTGCTACTCGGGTACCTATACAAGAACGGCGGCACGCATTACACCTACGGGACTATCACCCTCTCCGGTCCGGCATTCCAACCGATTCACCTATACGCCCGCACCTCGCTCCGCCAACCAGATAGGGTCAGCACATATAAGCCCCACAACCCCGGTGATGCAACGCCTATCCGCTATCACACACCAACCGGTTTAGCCCCATCCGCGTTCGCTCGCCACTACTAACGGAATCACTATTGTTTTCTCTTCCTGCGGGTACTGAGATGTTTCACTTCCCCGCGTTCCCTCCACGCAACCTATACATTCAGTCACGGGTCACACCACATAACATGGTGCGGGGTTTCCCCATTCGGAAATCCTGGCCTCAACGTCCGGTTATCGACTCCACCAGGCTTATCGCAGATTCCCACGTCCTTCATCGGCTCCTGATGCCAAGGCATCCACCGTGCGCCCTTAAAAACTTTCAACAACAAACATGTCAAAAACGCCTCAAAAACATTTTGAGCAACAAAACAATCAACAAAATCACAAAACAAGGACAAACACACCACACCCAAAAGCATGCGGTTCATCCCGTTCTATAAGATGCTCGCGTTCACTATACAGTTCCCAAACAACAACCCCACACCCCCGGCAACCAACAAGCACACCCCCACAACAAAAAGGGGGGCCCACCCATCCACCAGGGACACAGGAAAAAGACACACCAAGAACCCCACACCCACCACAACCAAGCGACCACCCCGGAAACACATTCCGGAACAACCACCCGCCATGACACAGCATGAGAGCTTGTTGCCTCAAAACCCAACAGCGCACCAAACCACAACACCGCACACCCACCACACACCCCCTTTCCAACACCCCCACCCCCACAACAGGGACAGAACATGCGTACTAGGAAGCACACGGCAACCACACGGCCATAGCCAACACCCCACACCCACCACCAACCCCCACACGGAGGAAGGACACGCAGACATGCTTTACCGGTATTGAGTTCATTGATATTCCACCCATGAGCAACCCACCCGACAACACTCGTGACGGAAATGGGCAACCAACTAATGGTTAGCTCCTTAGAAAGGAGGTGATCCAGCCGCACCTTCCGGTACGGCTACCTTGTTACGACTTAGTCCCAATCGCCAGTCCCACCTTCGACGACTCCCCCCACACAAGGTGGTTAGGCCATCGGCTTCGGGTGTTACCAACTTTCGTGACTTGACGGGCGGTGTGTACAAGGCCCGGGAACGTATTCACCGCAGCGTTGCTGATCTGCGATTACTAGCGACTCCGACTTCATGGGGTCGAGTTGCAGACCCCAATCCGAACTGAGACCGGCTTTTAGGGATTAGCTCCACCTCACAGTATCGCAACCCATTGTACCGGCCATTGTAGCATGCGTGAAGCCCAAGACATAAGGGGCATGATGATTTGACGTCATCCCCACCTTCCTCCGAGTTGACCCCGGCAGTCTCCCATGAGTCCCCGGCATAACCCGCTGGCAACATGGAACGAGGGTTGCGCTCGTTGCGGGACTTAACCCAACATCTCACGACACGAGCTGACGACAACCATGCACCACCTGTGAACCAGCCCCGAAGGGAAACCCCATCTCTGAGGCG
>NZ_JAPCHW010000026.1 GCF_026107515.2 Glutamicibacter sp. MNS18
GTTTCGTCCGGTTTTGATCCCGTGTTCCGTTCGGCAACAGATAAAAACTATACAGGGGTTTACCGGTCCGCGCAAATCGATACGCCCCTTCTGGCCGTGACCGTGCTCACGCGGTGTTTCAAGTGCCGCACAGCAGGCAGTTTCGGAACTTGCTTTGCGCTCACGGCACCATGGCTCACCCCGTCATACCGGGCGGTTCATGGATGTTGATCTTGTTTCCCGTCGATCCGCGTGCGTTTGAAGTTGCGGTCAACAAAAACGAATCGGTTCATCACCCACCATCTGAAGACCATCCCCAACAGCGTGCCGATGATCGGTCCAGCAATGAAATCCGCAATTTCCTGGAAGATCCAGGAAACGTGCGGTTGGGTGAACCCAAGGACCCAGCGCGAGAAGTACAGTGGTGCCGCGGTGATGCCAATAGCCAGGATGGACATGACGATGAATTTTACGAACTGGACGCGTTTCAATCCGTGTGCGATGTCCCCGAACGTGAACCGTCGGGACAGTGTGTATGACGCCACGGTGGCCACGGCATTCGCGATCAAGAATGCCGTCGTGGGATGGGCGTTCAACAGGGTGAATTTCAAACCGTAATTCACGGCTAAGGTCAGCAAGAAGCAAATGCCACCCACACCAAGGAAATAAATGACCCGTAGGTACTTTCGCTTGGCCTGGCGCACCTTCCGCTCTACGGTTCGATCTTCGGCTCCATACTTACTCACCCTGCCATTTTACGTTGCCCGCTAACGATGTCCGCGAGCCATACGTGTGTCAACAGTCGGGGTTCAAGTCGCCAGCAGGAATCTGTCCTGGTGTCTCCAGATCCTTCAGCCGTCGAGCGAGCAGACCCCGATCAGGTGCTGGCTGCCGGAACCATTCGGCACCGGATGGGCGAGGGCGGCTTTACCTTGCCGGTCCAGTTCTTCTGCGCAATGTCGACGACATCCGGTGCCGTCACCGAAAGTATCTGTAAGGCGGCCCGCTCATTTTCCTCGCGATGATTGATCCTGCGACTCCACCCGGTAGCGGCAGGTGGAGGCTTCAACCACCAACTCCCGCGATGGCGAGGAAGACTACGGATCAATGCTGTTCCCATCTTCGAGAGCCGGTGGAACGGGATACATAACCGCGACGGCTGGCGGTCATTGAGTGCTGCCCTGGGCTCGTCGCCACTACAGGTCATCCCCTTGGGAAGGACCCGAGGACTTCATCCCAGTATTCGGCAGTGCAAGAAGCCGGCACCCGCCCCCCCACCTGTCCCGCGCAAGGACTGATCAACCCCGCTACAGGCCAGGCAGGAAGAATGCGGCATACCACGCCTCGATTGCCGGGACTAGGTTTGCAGCTCGAACGAAGTCCTCCGACTGTATGCCCAGGCTGGCCGCGTGCTACCCACGCCTGCGCTGGGGCACGACATCACGATGGTTACGGCATCGTCAGCGAGGAAGCCATGCCCCCTGCCGGAACGCGAGAGGAAATCGGCAGCTTCCGCGAACTCTGCGTGTTCATCGGCGGGAGGAGGCGTCTCAACCGTTGTTCGAACTACGACGAACCGGAACACGATTTATCTTGTCAGTGTGTGTCCGCTGTACCTTTGCGGTCCGGTGGCCCACTGACTTCTCGGCGGTCGGGACATGTACTTGCGTCTATCGGATCGGTGAGTCCGAGGCCCAACGGCTGGAGGCGGGGTGTCCACCGCCAGGCTGGATGACCCTTGCCGAACGCATCGGAATCTGATGCTGCCTGAAACAAGGGGGGTCGGCTCTCGGTGACGGGTCCCCTGCCTCCGCGTCCAGCGGTCGATCATGTCCTGCATTCAGCGGGAACTTGGAGTTGTCCTATTAACACTTACAGGAGGCGTTTCGGCGTATGCCCGAGCGTCGCAGACCCCAAGGCATCGACGATAGCGAACGCTTGGCCCAGCAAACCCGTCCCGGCTCCGTGCACAACTTGGGCTCGTCTGGTTGGCCGGCTATCACGTACGAGGACGTTGATTGGCACGCGGATCCGGCCAGCGCACAACACTCAAGACGGCGACGCCTGCGCGTTCGGGGACCCTATCGGGCAGCTGTCGTACCGCAGATCGCCGGCACCCACCCCGCCGTCTCCGGGCGGGTGGCGACATTGGCCGAAGAAGCGACCATTGATACCGTCAGGTTCGACCGGGACCTGGGAGACGACACAGCCCCTTTCGCCGCGCTCTTGCTGCGAAGTGAGTCAGCAGCCAGCTCCCAGATCGAGAATCTGACCGTCGGCGCAAAACGTATCGCCTTGGCTCAACTGGAGGATCGTTCCCGTATCACCGCCGCCCTCGTGGCATCCAACATCTCGGCCATGACTGCTGCCATCGAGCTGGCGGCAAACCTGGTCAGTGCGATCATCCTGGCAATGCACCGTGCGCTGCTGCATGGTTCCGCGCCGGATATCGCTGGGAAGTATCGGATGGAGGCCGTCTGGATTGGTTGAGCCTCCCCCACTCGGCCATATTCGTACCACCACGCCATGAGCATGTACCGGGAGCGATGACCGATCTTGTTGGTTTCATGCAACGCGATGACATCCCGGCATTGACGCAGGCAGCCATCGCCCACGCCCAGTTCGAGACGATCCACCCCTTCCCGGACGGTAACGGGCGCACCGGCCGAGCGTTGGTCGGACCCATACTCAGAAATAAGGGGATAACCGAGAAGGTCATCATCCCCGTCTCCTCAGGTTTGCTCACCGACACCAAGGCATACTTCGACGCCCTGGGTTCCTACCGGGAGGGCGACATCGAACCCATCGTGGAGATGTTTGCCGAGTCATGCTCCGTGCGACGGAAAACGGGCGACAACTGGCCACCGGCATTCGTTTGATCCGGCAGGAAATCCATGATGGATTCGGACGTACCCCCGGTGTGGGACTGAAGCGTGCGATCGAGCTGATCATCAGGGAACCGGCGGTCACTGCACAGATGCTCTCCGAAATCACCGGGCAGTCATCCTGCGCCGCGTACCGCAACATCGAACGGCTGGAGCAGCTAGGTGCCCTAAAGACGACAGGACACATCCGGGGCCACCGTGTATGGGTTGCTCCAAGCGTGGTCCAAGCGCTGGACAGCTTCGCGGCCCGTGCAGGGCGCCGCATACGTCGATGAATAGAGCACCGAGGATTGTCCGGTCTCTCGTGAGGAATCGTGGTTGCTATGGTTGAACGCGAATCGGCTGGCTCAACCACAACAGTGAAATCTCATCGTCGAGTTCACCGGGCACCCTGGGTAAGGTATCGGGTAACGCGATCGGAGAACATGGAGCCGTAGCACGTGCTTGGGTCCTGGATGCAGCCGCCCCACAAAAGTGGGGGCTTAAATGGGTGAGGCCCCGACACCACGGTGTCAGGGCCTCAAACCACTCTACCAACATAAGTTAAGTCCGGCGGTGACCTACTCTCCCACACCCTCACGAGTGCAGTACCATCGG
>NZ_JAPCHW010000027.1 GCF_026107515.2 Glutamicibacter sp. MNS18
CAAGCGGGCTGTCAGCACTGGGGAGGTGCTTGTGCAGGGTGTTGCTGCCGGAGCGGAAAAGTGTGGCAGACGGTGGCTCCGAACAGGAATATCGGGTGGCTCTGAGTCGCCATAGCCAGTGGCTCCCAACCCTCCGAATATCGTGCTACTACTCGACTCACACTATCCCCATCCCTGACCACGACCGTTTCGAACTGGGACTTCAGAATGCGGTACGTGGCAGGGAATGATCTCGGTACTGGGAACCCAGCAGGTCTTGTCACGTTTTCTCCGGACAGGCGTCGAACAAGCAGCAGAAACGCCCCCCAATAGCTGCCATCAACCTGCGATCTCACCGTGATACATAATGATCGAGCACTCCTTCGGTTCCGCGAAAGTTATCCTAAGGCCCTCTGCGGGATTCTCCGCGACGCAATTCTCTCCAACGATAATTGAGCCAAACAGGCGTCTAAGCAGCCGTAAATCGACTGTGAAGGCCTCAGGAGACAGCCTACGGCCCAGCCAGGCGCACGTTTCCGCATCATACCTAGGTGAAACTCTGAGCATTTTTGATGATCTGCGACGGATCACATGCCGTCAGCTTCTTCGCGGCTGACGATTGTAGACCTTCCGTGCTTTGCCCCAGTAGTTAGCACAGCAAGTAGCACGTAGAACAAATACTCTCCAAGAGCAGTACCTTGTCTGACAAGTGCAACGGACCATCACGCCATTTTTGGGCACGATGCCTTGTTGAGGAGCAGCAAACCTCGCAGTCGAAAGAGAGCTTACAGTCTCGGCATTTGCTGCACATCGCAGCAGATCGATAATGGACTGCTCGTCAGCAACACTTCCCAGAGTTGCGGTTCGTGCGCTAGTCGTAGAACATCTTGGAAAGCACGAAATCCACCACGGATCTTTCTGATCTACTCCACGCTCCGTATCGGCTGTACCCCTGCATCCTCAGGTAAGCCCACCCACACGTTTCACGTGAAACATTCGAATCATGACATCCTGTAACCGCCCAGAGAATTCAGTATGGGGTATTGCGAACGTTTTCTGTCTTCTTGTCATTATTGCGCTGCCAGGCACCATGACAGGCCCGGAACCTGCAATAGCTCGTGGTGCTCCTTGGCCTTCTGTTCCTCTCGCACAGTTCCATTTACCTCAAGTGGTAAGACAGTTCCCGCGACGGGTACACCTGTCCTACCTGCAGACGACTTCCGCTCATGTTGTCTGCCTTCATATATCCGCGTTGCGCCGAGCTCTCGAATTACCGCTGGAATTCGCGCTACCGAGCCAGAAATAACTTTTGTAGCGTCTACTCTGAGAATCCGTGACATCGTGATCATCGCTCTGATTTTCTCCGTACTCATCCGAGCATCTGGAGAAGTGTCGGTACTGGCTCTCATTAGGTAACGGTTATGGCGGCCATCTTCGGACTGGTAGTAACTGCCGTGTTTTCCAGGCCTTGGTCTCTATGCATTCAACAGCTCGGTGTTGCGAAGTTGACGTGATCACGAGCCTGGAACTCCTAGGTGGAGTATGTGCGCAAGTGCAACGAGATAGCCTCTACACAAAGTGCTTACCACGTGGTCTGTCGCTAGTGAGCGATACAGTACCGCTTGCGATCAACTGTTATCTGCCATCCTTAGGTACTGCAAGTGCACAACTCACATACTGCGTTCAACCCTCACGATTAGTGCGGATATTCGAGGTTACTTTAGTTCAATAGTTCAGATCCGCCGGAATCTGCTATCGTCCGCTTGCTGGTTTTACCGATATGTGGACTGATGCTCATATCGCTCCATGCACGGACTCGTTGCTAAACACATCCACCGGATTCTTGGCCACCGATCCGTTCAATTCCATTTCGTATGAATGACAGTTCCCAACATTGGATGATTTCGCCCGCCAGCTCATCCGAATGACATCGCCTACTGGGGTCGGATCGTTCCGAATAGACTTCCCTAGTAGGAATCCGACAGTAATATTTTCTTCGTAAATGCCCCAGGGAAGTCTTTGTTGGTCCCTCTCGGTGCAACGTGGGGTTCGTGAGGCTGAAGGCCTGCGGGCCTTGATCTGATAGCTCCTTGATGGTCCAGCGTGATGCGTTCGGACTGTCGCACTCCGTGCCGTACCAACTGCGGATTCGTCTACGGCATCGTACGATCCACTCCCCATGCTCGGGTTGCTGGGTGGGTATTGGCTTCCGCGGCACTGCCGGCGTAACGACCAACAAAAGACGATGAGCCGCTTGCTGGAAAGTCTGAGGCTTCGTTACACGATATATGGGAACTTCAACCACGGTTTGCAGTACGGTCTTCCGAAACCTACCTGCCGAAAGGAGTGAGTCCGAGACATAATCCATAGAAGTTTCACGTGAAACATCCGCCTTTTACACTCCCGGGATTCCTGCCATTGATACCCGCCCAATGCATGAATGCTCTATATCCCAAACACGTAAGTCCAAACTATCCCGTTGAGGACCAAACCCGTACGCGGAGCCTTGAGACCTGCTCGCATCTTTTGGTACCAATGCACCCTCCGAGCCGGTCTGCAAGTGGACAGATTTTCTCCAATCGCTTCTCAGTGTTGACGGAGCGATTCTCGACGTCGATTTTTTGGGCATTACTCCGTTCGATGCCCATGTCGGCCAGCATTAGTGGTTCAGTACACACTCTTAAAATTCACCTGGACTCCACGACATACTTCCATTCGCAATTGCCGATTCATTCCTAATGTGCGTCGGCTGACGACGAGAACATATCGCCATGTCAGGTTTGTCGGCCCCTATTCCCTGTCGAATCAGGCATGCATGCCCGTTCTGGTCAAAACAGCAATGCAGGGCAACCCGTTCTTTTTGCAATCTCCCGCGAACACATTCAAAAAGCATGTTGTAGCGCTGGCAGTGTTGACAAACATTTCAGTGGGACTCCAAAAGTCTCCCCGAGACGACGCCTCAGTACAGACTCTTATCCCCTCAATCCGACTGAGCGTTATCGTGATTACTCGGAGCTGCGGAGCCACCCGATATTCCTGTTCGGAGCCACCGTCTGCCACACTTTTCCGCTCCGGCAGCAACACCCTGCACAAGCACCTCCCCAGTGCTGACAGCCCGCTTA
>NZ_JAPCHW010000030.1 GCF_026107515.2 Glutamicibacter sp. MNS18
TCCCTGGCCACAGCCCTGGGCGTCCTACGGGACACGGTGAGCACCCACAACAGCTCACTACACCCCACACTGCGCCAGGAAATCGGGGACCTGACCCTGCAACTACTCACCGCACTGAGCACCCCCACCACCGAAGACCCCCGCACCGTCCTGCACACCGCCACCCTGATCGAGCAACACTACCGCACCGCCCTGCGCCACCAACTCCACATCACCGCCGCAGCCGAAGCCACCGCCGCCCACACCCTGAGCACCACCGAATACAACCGACTCACCAACGGCACCACCAACTGGGACCAACCACCCGAACACACCACCGGACGCACCGCCCACAAGGACACCGCCGCCCTACTGGCCCGCTGGCTGGGCATCAACGACTTCGAAGCCCAAACCCGACTCCACGACACCCACCGGCTGATCAACCGGCGCACCATCGCCGGCACCACCACCACACCGCGCTACACACACCTCTCCCGACTCTTCCACGACCCCACCCAGGACCCCCGCCCAGCCCGCGACGCCGCCCGCCGCCTGGAAAAATTCGAACCCGCCGACACCATCAACCAGGGCACACCCCTGCCCCCGACCGCCACCGGCCCCGACGGGATCCCGTTGGAAGAACACGCCGCACACCTGCTCCAGGACCACGACCGGGCCACCGCCGCCAAACGCCTCACCGCCCTGTGCACCGCCTACAAACAAGCGAACACCCAAGCGATCAAACCCACCGAATACTTCCGCCGCATCCGCACCATACTGGGCGTGGACACCTACCAATTCACCGTCACCGGAACCAACGCCGAACTCCTGCGCTCCCTGATCGCCCAACTGGACAACCCCAACACCCAAGCCGGCAAAGCCGCCCGCACCACCGGGAACCCCGACACCGGGCACCCCGACACCACCACACCCCGAACCGCACCCACCGACCCCGACTGGCTGACCAGCACCACCCCACCCCCGGACTGGGCCACCGACCCGAACACCCACCCGGCACCAGCCACCCCCAGGACCCCACCCCCCGAACCACCCACCACCGGTGTCCCGGACCCGGGAATCCCGGTGGACCAACGCCGACTGAACGGCTTCCTCGCCCTCCTGAAACAACGCACCACCAGCACCGGCAACACCACCCAGGTCATCCCCACCATCAACGTGTACATGCACCTGTCCCAACTCATGGACCTCGCCCACGCCCACGGCATCACCACCCACGGGGTGAAAATCAGCCCCACGGAACTACGCCGCACCCTCTGCGACGCGAAAATCATCTCCCACGTCCTGGGCGGACAAGGCCAGATCCTGGACCAGGGCCGCGCCCGACGTATCTACACCCCCACCCAACGCACCTCCCTGCTCGCCCGCGACCGCGGCTGCATCCGCCCGGGATGCAGCTACCCACCCGAACTATGCGAAGCACACCACTGGGACGACGGCGGCTGGGCCGGAGGATGCCCCACCGATGTGGACAAGGGCGCCATGCTCTGCCCCCGGGACCACGACGACAACCACGCCGGGAAATTCACGATCGTGGACATCAACGGGCTACCCCACGTACTGGAACCGGAATACCTGGACCCGACCCGAACCCCGCG
>NZ_JAPCHW010000031.1 GCF_026107515.2 Glutamicibacter sp. MNS18
GAGCCTGTCAGATGGATTGTGTAAGACCCCTAGTCAATTGATAGAAAGAGACTAGGAAAACACGATATGACCATCCAGAAAGACCAGGCCGAACAGAGCATGGAAAACGCCTCAGACATCGCCGAGAAGATCGCAGCCCTCGGCTCCATGGACGCCGTCAAGGACTCCGGGGCTTTCGACGAGCTCATGGGTTTCATCGACCGTGGTGAGATCCAGCTCGACGGCAAAGACGGGTTTATCCAGCAGATCATCCGTGCCGGGCTGGAACGCGGCCTGAAATCCGAACTGAGCAGCCATCTGGGCTACGAGCAAGGCGAGGCCCACGGCCGGTTCCTGCCGAACTCCCGCAACGGTTCCTACCCGAAGACCGTGTCCACGGTGGCCGGGGATATCGACCTGCAGATCCCCAGGGACAGGGCCGGAACCTTTGTTCCGACTCTGGTGCCCAAGGGCTCGCGCCGCACCGGCGGCCTGGATGAAATGATCATCTCCCTCTACGCCGGCGGCATGACGGTGCGGGATATCGCCTACCACCTGGAAACCACCATCGGCACCCAGCTGTCCCACGACACGATCAGCAAGATCACCGACGAAGTGCTCGACGAGGTCGCCGCCTGGCAGGAACGGCCGTTGGAAGAGTTCTACCCGATCCTCTACCTGGATGCGCTGGTGGTCAAGGTCCGCGACGGGCACCAGGTGCGGAACAAGGCAGCGCATATGGCGATCGGCGTGACCGTGGAAGGCATCAAGCACGTGCTGGGCCTCTGGGTGACCGAGAACGAGGGGGCGAAGTTCTGGGCCCAGGTCTGCGCGCAGTTGGCCAACCGAGGGGTCAAGGACGTCCTGATTGCCTGCTGCGACGGGCTGACCGGTTTCCCGGAGGCGATCGAGGCAACCTGGGCGAAAGCGACCGTGCAGACCTGCGTGGTGCATTTGATCCGGGCGGCGAACCGGTTCGTCTCCTATGGCGACCGCAAAGCGGTCAGCGCGCAGTTGAAGAGCATTTACACGGCACCGAGCAACGAATCAGCCGCGAAGGCGTTGGATGATTTCGAGGCCAGTGCGCTGGGGCAAAAGTATCCGTCGGCGGTGGCCACGTGGCGCAACGCGTGGGAACGCTTCACCCCGTTCCTGGGGTTCCCGCCCGAGCTACGCAAGGTCATTTACACGACGAATGCGATTGAGTCGATGAACTACCAGCTGCGCAAGGTCACCAAGTCCCGGGGGCACTTCCCGTCCGATGCGGCGGCGGTGAAGATGCTGTGGCTGGCGATCTGCAATATCGAGGACAAGCGGGCCCGGGAGCGGTTCAAGGATGCGCAGAAGAAGGGCCGGACCCCGCGGGCCGGCGCCGGGTCGTATCTGGTGGAAGGGGCCGGGACGAATGGCTGGAAGCAGGCGTTGCAGCAGCTGGCCATGGCCTACCCGGAGCGCATCGAGCCGTATTTGAAGTGAGTGTTAAGAAGCCCTGAATAACGGATGTGACTAGGGGCTTACACAAACTTCCTGACAGGCTCCG
>NZ_JAPCHW010000032.1 GCF_026107515.2 Glutamicibacter sp. MNS18
TCTGATCGGGATCCGGAAGAGACCCAGGAATGGTTGGATTCTTTTGATTCGTTGATCGAGTCGCAGGGGACCGAGCGGGCCCAGTTCATTATCCGGTCGTTGTTGCAGCGGGCCGGGGCGAAGTCCGTGGGGGTGCCGATGGTGACCACGACGGATTATGTGAATACGATCCCGGTGGATCAGGAGCCGGTGTTCCCGGGTGATGAGCAGGTCGAGCGCCGGTATCGGGCGTTTATGCGGTGGAACGCGGCGATTATGGTGCATCGTGGTCAGCATCCTGATATCGGGGTGGGTGGCCATATTTCCACGTATGCCGGGGCCGCGACGTTGTATGAGGTCGGGTTCAATCATTTCTTCCGTGGGCAGGATCATCCCGGGGGTGGGGATCAGATCTTCTTCCAGGGGCACGCGTCGCCGGGGATGTACGCGCGTGCGTTCCTTGAGGGGCGTTTGTCGGAGGAGGATATGGACGGGTTCCGGCAGGAGAAGTCCAAGGCCGGTCACGCGTTGCCGTCCTACCCGCACCCGCGTAGTATGCCGGAGTTCTGGCAGTTCCCGACGGTGTCGATGGGGTTGGGTCCGGCGAACGCGATTTACCAGGCGCAGTTGAACCGGTACCTGTTGCATCGGGGGATCAAGGACACCAGTGATCAGCAGGTGTGGGCGTTTTTGGGTGATGGGGAGATGGATGAGCCCGAGTCGCGGGGGTTCTTGCAGTTGGCCGCGAATGAGCGGTTGGATAACCTGACGTTCGTGGTGAACTGCAACCTGCAGCGGTTGGATGGGCCGGTGCGGGGTAATGGGAAGATCATGCAGGAGTTGGAGGCGTTCTTCCGTGGGGCGGGGTGGAACGTGATCAAGGTCGTGTGGGGCCGGGAGTGGGATGCGCTGCTGGATCGGGATGAGAACAATGCCCTGGTCGAGGTGATGAACCAGACCCCGGATGGGGATTACCAGACGTATAAGGCCGAGTCCGGGGCGTTTGTGCGGGAGCATTTCTTTGGTCAGCGTCCGGAGACCAAGGAGATGGTCGCGCATTTGTCGGATGATGAGATCTGGAATTTGAAGCGTGGCGGGCATGATTACCATAAGGTGTATGCCGCGTATAAGGCCGCGGTCGAGTTCAAGGGCAAGCCCACGGTGATCCTGGCCAAGACGGTCAAGGGGTACGGGTTGGGTCCGCATTTCGAGGCGCGTAACGCGACGCATCAGATGAAGAAGTTGACCCTGGAGGATTTGAAGGGGTTCCGTGATCATTTGCGGATCCCGATTAGCGATGAGCAGCTGGAAGCGGACCCGTACCTGCCTCCGTACTACCGGCC
>NZ_JAPCHW010000033.1 GCF_026107515.2 Glutamicibacter sp. MNS18
ATGTCTGAGGCGTTTTCCATGCTCTGTTCGGCCTGGTCTTTCTGGATGGTCATATCGTGTTTTCCTAGTCTCTTTCTATCAATTGACTAGGGGTCTTACACAATCCATCTGACAGGCTCCGATCCCGCCGGCAGCATCATCTGGGCAACCACGGGAAAACCGACCATGAAGATCACATTGTGGATCAACTGGCCCATTCCCGCGGCAAAACCCGCCTGCGGGCCGAGCACGCCCAGGACAACGGGAATACCCAAATAGGAGACATTGCCGAAGCTGGAAGTCAGCACGCCGGCCATGCTGCGTGCCCGGTCCATCCGCATCAGATACCTGAAGACCATCCAGATGAACACCGCGCACACCAGGGCGGCAGCCGCCCCACCCCACAGGAACTCCGGCGGAACGCCTCCACTGATATCGGCCCCGGCCACCACCTTGTAGAGCAGCGCCGGCAGCGCCACGTAGAAGACGAAGACATTCAGTGCCGGTTCGACACTTCCGGAGAAGCGACTGGAATAGCTGGCAGCGTAACCGACCAGCATGACAAAGAAGAGCGGCAGCACGCCGAGCAATACGTCTAGAAACACTCCACTGCCCTGCCTGCGATCGGATCCTCCAACCTGACCACCTTACAGTCAAGGCTCTCGGAACACCGTCGCCGCCCGTCACGGCCACCCGCGCATGGAGGAAAACGCCCGGGCATCACCTGCTGTCCGCAGATGATGCCCGGGCCGGTTCCCACTACTACGCGTCACCACCAGCATTACCCGAACGGCCCGCGTTCGGGTTATTCAGATCATACTTCCGATGCGCTTCCACCGGCGTCCCGACCGGAATCTCACCCCGATCAGCCAACGACTGCAACGTCTTGACCACCAACGAATGCGCATCAATCTTAAAGAACCGACGCGCCGCAGCCCGCGTATCACTAAACCCGAACCCATCAGCCCCCAACGTATGGAACTCACCAGGCACATACGGACGCACCTGCTCCAACACCGCCCGCTGATAATCACTGGTCGCGATCACCGGACCCGTCGCGGAGGCCAACACCTGCCGCAAATACGGCACCGGCGCCTCCACCCCCGGCTCATCCAACAAGGCCCGGTCACACCCCTGACCCTCACGAGCCAACTCATTCCACGACGTCACACTCCACACATCCGCCGACACCCCCCACTCCGTCGCCAGGATCTCCTGGGCCTCCAACGCCCACGGCACCGCGACCCCCGAAGCCAGCAACTG
>NZ_JAPCHW010000034.1 GCF_026107515.2 Glutamicibacter sp. MNS18
TCTGGAACATGTCAAGCCTTGGTAAGGTTCTTCGCGTTGCATCGAATTAATCCGCATGCTCCGCCGCTTGTGCGGGCCCCCGTCAATTCCTTTGAGTTTTAGCCTTGCGGCCGTACTCCCCAGGCGGGGCACTTAATGCGTTAGCTACGGCGCGGAAAACGTGGAATGTCCCCCACACCTAGTGCCCAACGTTTACGGCATGGACTACCAGGGTATCTAATCCTGTTCGCTCCCCATGCTTTCGCTCCTCAGCGTCAGTAAATGCCCAGAGACCTGCCTTCGCCATCGGTGTTCCTCCTGATATCTGCGCATTTCACCGCTACACCAGGAATTCCAGTCTCCCCTACATCACTCTAGTCTGCCCGTACCCACCGCAGAACCAGGGTTGAGCCCTGGTCTTTCACGGCAGACGCGACAAACCGCCTACGAGCTCTTTACGCCCAATAAATCCGGATAACGCTTGCGCCCTACGTATTACCGCGGCTGCTGGCACGTAGTTAGCCGGCGCTTCTTCTGCAGGTACCGTCACTCTCGCTTCTTCCCTACTGAAAGAGGTTTACAACCCGAAGGCCGTCATCCCTCACGCGGCGTCGCTGCATCAGGCTTCCGCCCATTGTGCAATATTCCCCACTGCTGCCTCCCGTAGGAGTCTGGGCCGTGTCTCAGTCCCAGTGTGGCCGGTCACCCTCTCAGGCCGGCTACCCGTCGTCGCCTTGGTGAGCCATTACCTCACCAACAAGCTGATAGGCCGCGAGTCCATCCCCCACCGATAAATCTTTCAACCACCAACCATGCGGTCAACAGTCATATCCGGTATTAGACCCAGTTTCCCGGGCTTATCCCGAAGTCAGGGGCAGGTTACTCACGTGTTACTCACCCGTTCGCCACTAATCCACCCAGCAAGCTGGGCTTCATCGTTCGACTTGCATGTGTTAAGCACGCCGCCAGCGTTCATCCTGAGCCAGGATCAAACTCTCCATAAAAAACAAAAAGCCATCGGCAACCCCTCGGAAAATAAGGGCGAAACCAATGAAGTCCCGGCAAATAATAATCAAACACTCGGAACAACACACGGGGGTGCATCATCCCAAGCAAAATGTTATGTATT
>NZ_JAPCHW010000035.1 GCF_026107515.2 Glutamicibacter sp. MNS18
ACCGGCGGCGGCAACGCCCGGAAGAACTCGAACACCGGCTCGGTGATCGCCCGCGCGGTCCGGTTCAACCCGACCAGCAAACCCAACAGGATCCCCAGGACGATCGCCGAAGCCACACCATAGACCAGACGGCGGACACTGGGCAGGATATCAACGAAGAACCGGTCCCCGACCCAGGTATCAATGAACGTCTGCACCAGCTCACCGGGCAACGGGACAAAGAAACTATCGCTGTTACGCGAGGCGAAATACCACCAGACCACCAGGATCGCCGGCAACCCCAACAGGAAGCCAATGGACTTGAGGATTTTCATACGATCACTTCCCCTCGAACCGACGCGTGCCAGGACAGCACCCGCTTCTCCACCGCTCGCATCACCACGTTGATCACCAAACCCAACAACCCGGTCGCCACGATCAACGCGTACATCCCGGCAATCGCCCCACCGGACTGGGCCAACAGGATCTCACGCCCCAACCCCGGGGAACCGATAATCAACTCCGCGGTAATCGCCAGGATCAACGCCACCGCAGCCCCCAACCGGATCCCGGTCATCAGGTACGGCAACACCGTCGGGAAGATGACATCACGCACCCGCTGGATCCAGGAAAACCCGTACGACCGCGCCGTCTGCATCGCCACGTTATCCACATCCCCCACCCCGTAGAGCACCTGGATGAACACCTGCCAGAAACAGGCGTAGATGATCAACAACAACGAGGACTCGATCCCCGTCCCATACATCAACACCGCCAACGGGATCAACGCCACCGACGGGATCGGACGCAGGAACTCCACCGTGGAATGCGTGAACCGGCGCAGGAACCCCGACATCCCGATCACCAACCCCAACACCAGGGCCAACACCACCGCGGCAACCAAACCGATCGCCCACGCCAACATGGTCTCACCCACGGCCTCCCAGAACGCCGCGTAGGTGAAGTCCTTACCCAACTGGACCAACACCTCGGAAGCAGGCGGCAGATACCGGGCCTGCACCAGACCCAACACCGGCATCAATTCCCAGATCCCCAGGAACACCAGGATACCGATCAACCCCAACACCGGACGCGGAAGCCCGGTGCCCTTCTTCGCCGAAGC
>NZ_JAPCHW010000036.1 GCF_026107515.2 Glutamicibacter sp. MNS18
CCCCGTGGTCAAGGTCCGACGGCACTTATACAGCGGGTCATCCTTGCGTCCTCGCCGGCCATGCTGTTCGCGCTGGACCCGCTGCCGGGTTTGATCCAGGGCCTCGGAACCCAATTTGACGACATGGAACGGATCCAAGACCTCCACCGCGTGGGGAAGCTCTTCGGCAGCTGCGGTTTTGAAGCCGGTGAACCCGTCCATCGCGACCACGTCAATGCCCTGCTTCCACTGGTCGTCTTGTCCGGCCAGCCAGGTCTTGAATACGGCTTTGGACCTTCCTGGAACCATATCCAGCAGGCGTGCGGTGCCGGTGCCATCGCGCACGGCGGTGAGATCCACGATGACGGTGACGTATTTGTCGCCGGTGCGGGTATGCCTCCATACGTGTTCGTCTACGCCTAAGACCTTGACGCCGGAAAACCGTGCAGGGTCATCGATCAGCAGGCGTTGGCCTTCAGCCAGCACTGCGTCGTTGGCGGTATTCCAAGTGACGCCGAGGCCTTCGGCGATCCGTGAGACGGAGAGGTGTTGGCAGACCAAACCGTTCAAGGCCCAGGCCAGGCCGGTCCTGCTGATTTTCTGGCGTTCCGGTGCAGCTCTGGACAGATCTTCACGCCACACCCGTTGGCAGTGGCCGCAGCGGTAGCGTCGGTGTTTGATGACCAGGACGGTGGGCCGCCACCCGAACGGTGCGTGGGCGAGCCGGCGGGTGACCGTATCGCGTGGGGCGCCTTCGGATCCGCAGCGGGTGCACCACGGATCCGGTGCGGTCACGCGGCAGAGGATTTCGGCTTTCGCCGCGGTGAGGTGCTGACCGATCGCGGTGAGGCCCAAGCCGTCGAGGCGGGTGAAGGTCGTGAGATCCGGTGCGGTAAAGGTAGACTCGTGCACTGTCGAGGTCTTTCGAAGAAGGTTGTGTGGTAACTTCCATTCTTCGCGAAGGCCTCGACTTTTTGCTGCATTGGTGACACGCCCGGGATCCG
>NZ_JAPCHW010000037.1 GCF_026107515.2 Glutamicibacter sp. MNS18
CTGCCGCGCCCGCGTTTCGGTTCCTTCCGGGCTTCTTTCCTCGCTTCGTTCCAGGCTTCCTTACGGACCTCGTCCATCGCTTCCATCGCCCACTGCACGATATGGAACGGGTCCGCGCACCGGATCGCGTTGATGCATTTCTCGGCCACGACATCACCGATCCAGTCCGCCCCGTCTGCGCTGACATGGGTGATCAGCTGGCACCGCCCGGCCCCTGAGGCCTCGAGCAGGTCAAAGAACCGGCGCAGGGTGTCCTTGGTGCGGCCCACCCCGGCCCACACGAGCCGGCCGGTGTCATGGCACACCACCACGGTCAGGTACTTGTGGCCCTTCTTGTAACTGATCTCATCGATCCCGATACGTTTCAGGCCCGCGAACAGGTCGATCTTCGCTTCGGTTTCCTCCCAGACCCTGCCGATGATCGAGCCCACGGTACGCCAGGCTACCCGTAGTAGTTCGGTGACCGCGTTCTTGGAAGTGATGGTCGCCAGCCAGGCGGCCTGCTCATCGAAGTGCCGAGTGTGTCCGGCCTGGTGCCGGGCCCACGGTAACCAGGCGACCGTGACCCCGTGGGCCGGGCAGTTTACCCGTGGGGCTGGTGCTTCCAGGTAGGTCATGGTGGTGCCCAAATCCAGGGCCCGCCAGCGGCGGGTTCCCTCGCCCGCATCGTAGCGTGGGCTCTTGGTCTGGCAGATCCCGCACCGGGGTTTAAGCTTCTTCGACGGCCTGACGGTCGCGATGAGGCAGTCGTCGACGGGGTCGTAGTCGATGGACTCGATGATGGTCGTGGACTCGACACCGAGCACGCTACGCCATAGGGTTGTTTGTTGCACGCCGTTTTCTTGTGTTTGGTTTGATGGTTTAGACGCTCTAAAACCTATACGAGAAGCGGCGTGCGCTGCTATTTAAGGGGCCCGGCGACCCACGGATCAGTCACAAGCGCC
>NZ_JAPCHW010000038.1 GCF_026107515.2 Glutamicibacter sp. MNS18
CCGATCTCATACCCATACGCCGGGTCATAGGCCACCACCGCAGGATTCGTCAACGCCAACAACGGCGAATGCCCATCCGCATGCTGCAACCCCTCACCGGTCAGCGTGGTACGCCCCGCGGTCGCACCGATAATGAACCCACGGGTCATCTGATCCGCCGCCGCCCAGAACGCGTCCCCGGTCCGCTGGAACCCGAACATCGAGTAGAACACGTAAATCGGCACCAATGCTTCCCCATGGGTCGCGTAACTCGTGCCCGCCGCGGTGAACGCGGCCACCGCCCCGGCCTCGTTAATCCCCGGATGGATCAACTGGCCCTGCGGGGACTCCTTATACGCCAACACCAGATCCCGATCCACCGACAGGTAATTCTGCCCCGCCGGGTTATAGATCTTCGCCGTGGGGAAGAACGAATCCATCCCGAACGTGCGCGACTCATCAGGCACGATCGGCACGATCCGGTGCCCGAAGTCCTTATCCCGCATCAAATCCTTCAACAACCGCACAAACGCCATCGTCGTGGCCGCCATCTGCTTCCCGGACCCGCGCTTGGCGATCGCGTAGGACTTCTCCCCGGGCAACACCACCGCCGTCTGCGCATGCGCCCGCCGCTCGGGCACCGCCCCACCAAGCTCCGCCCGCCGCGCCATCAAATACCGGTGCTCGGCCGAGGATTCCTCCGGCCGGTAGTACGGAGGCAGGTACGGGTCCGCTTCCAGCTGCTCATCGCTAATCGGGATCCGCAAATGATCACGGAACCCCTTCAAATCCTCCAGGGTCAACTTCTTCATCTGATGCGT
>NZ_JAPCHW010000039.1 GCF_026107515.2 Glutamicibacter sp. MNS18
CGGACGCTAGTTCGGGTGGAGTCATCGTTGAAATACCACTCTGGCTGTACCGGTCACCTAACTTCGGACCATGATCTGGTTCAGGGACAGTGCCTGATGGGTAGTTTAACTGGGGCGGTTGCCTCCTAAAGAGTAACGGAGGCGCCCAAAGGTTCCCTCAGCCTGGTTGGCAATCAGGTGGCGAGTGTAAGTGCACAAGGGAGCTTGACTGTGAGAGTGACAGCTCGAGCAGGGACGAAAGTCGGGACTAGTGATCCGGCGGCACCGTGTGGAAGGGCCGTCGCTCAACGGATAAAAGGTACCTCGGGGATAACAGGCTGATCTTGCCCAAGAGTCCATATCGACGGCATGGTTTGGCACCTCGATGTCGGCTCGTCGCATCCTGGGGCTGGAGTAGGTCCCAAGGGTTGGGCTGTTCGCCCATTAAAGCGGTACGCGAGCTGGGTTTAGAACGTCGTGAGACAGTTCGGTCCCTATCCGCTGCGCGCGTTGGAAATTTGAGAAGGGCTGTCCTTAGTACGAGAGGACCGGGACGGACGAACCTCTGGTGTGTCAGTTGTACTGCCAAGTGCACCGCTGATTAGCTACGTTTGGAAGGGATAACCGCTGAAAGCATCTAAGCGGGAAGCCTGCTTCGAGATGAGATTTCCATGCACCTTTTGGTGTGAGAGGCCCCCAGCTAGACCACTGGGTTGATAGGCAGGATGTGGAAGCAAGGACTGAAGACTTGTGTAGCTGACCTGTACTAATAGGCCGATGACTTATCAACACACAAC
>NZ_JAPCHW010000041.1 GCF_026107515.2 Glutamicibacter sp. MNS18
CGGCGCTTGCTGATCACCGAACGGATGCCCGCTTTGTTGCACAGCCGCCACACCCTGCGCTCGAAAGACCTGGTAGCCCAGGTCCTCCAGGTCATCGGCCAGCACCCGGTACCCGCCTTCGGGGTCGTCTTGGTGCAGCTCACGCAGCTTCGCGGTCAGCTCCTGCTCTTCAACATCCCGCGCCGAGACGGGACACTTCAGCCACTTGTAATACGCCTGGGTACTGAATCCCAGGACCTAAGCACGTCACCACCACAGGCACACGTTTCGTGCCTGTTCTGGCGGCCAATTCACGGACGAGCGGGCCCATTATTTTGGGGAGCGGATATGAGGCTGGGACAGGTAGGCCGCGGCCTTGCGCAGCACCTCGTTCTCCATCTCGAGCTCCCGGATGCGCTTGAGCGCCTGGGACATCTCCTTGCGTTCTTCCGGGTCATTGGACGGTGTCATTCCGTGGGAATGGAACCTGGTGTCGCGCACCCAGGACTGCAGCGCTGTCCTGGAGATCCCCAAATCATGACAGACCTGCTTCTGGGGAATCCCTGATTCCACCAGCGCCACGGCGTCGCGCTTGAACTCATCGGTGTAGACATTCTTAGGCATTGGGTCTTCCTTCGTTTGAGCACCACCTTATCGAGGTGATGCGGTCGAAGTGTCAACCAAACCTTCAGCAGACCC
>NZ_JAPCHW010000042.1 GCF_026107515.2 Glutamicibacter sp. MNS18
CGCAAGTGCACCCCGGCTGGTCCGCCGGTGCATGATGACCTGGTGCAGCGGAATTTCACCGCCGAGCAGCCCAACCAGCTGTGGCTGACCGACGAACACCTGCGCATCACACCGGTGAGGGCAAGCTATACCTGTGTGCGATCAAGGACGTGTTCAGCAACCGTATCGTGGGCTACTCGATGGACTCGCGAATGAAGGCCCAGCTGGCGGTCAACGCCCTGGAGATGGCGGTGGCGCACCGTGGACACCCACGTGGGGTTCGGGTGCATTCAGACCGCGGCAGTCAATTCCGTTCCAGGAAATTCACCCAGGCCCTCGAACGTCATGGGCTAATCGGGTCCATGGGCCGGGTCGGGGCGGCCGGTGACAATGCGGCCATGGAATCGTTTTTCAGCCTGTTGCAGAAGAACGTGCTGGATCGGCGCTGGTGGACCACCCGCCAACAGCTGCGCCTGGCGATTGTGGGGTGGGTGGAAGGAAAGTATCACCGCAAACGCAAGCAACGCAGGCTGGGGAAACTGACCCCTGTCCAGTTCGAGGCTAGAATGATCGAGTCCGTCGCTCTGGCGGCATAAATCACGGTGTCAACCAAACCCTCAGCAGACCCG
>NZ_JAPCHW010000043.1 GCF_026107515.2 Glutamicibacter sp. MNS18
TTCCGTACCGCCTCGATCGGCCCGGCATCGGTCTGGTAGACCTTCTGCAACCCCCGCACCGACAACAACGCCTGGTCCTCGGGCAGCGTCCGGCCCGCCGGGGCCGGCCCACCACCGGCCACGGGATTGTTCGTTGGTTCAGACCGCATTTTCAACCTCTTTCAGCCCGTGGTACCAACGCAGGATCCTGCGCTCGGCCCACTGGAAAATAAATGACATCAACACACCGATCAACCCCAGCACCACGATCCCGGACCACATCTCGGGCACCGCGAAGGACCGCTGGAACTGCACAATCGTGAACCCCAACCCCGAAGACGAGGCAAACATCTCGGAGATCACCATCAGGATCAACCCGATCGACAGGCACTGACGCACCCCGGCCATGATCGTCGGAGTCGCCGAGGGCAACACCTGGTACCGGATCCGGTTGAACCCACTGATCCCATACGACCTGGACGTTTCGTTCTGCACCGCATCGATCGACCGCACCCCCTCGATCGTGTTCAGCAACACCGGCCAGATCGCCCCGGAAATAATCACCGCGACCTTCATCCCGTCATTGATCCCCACCA
>NZ_JAPCHW010000044.1 GCF_026107515.2 Glutamicibacter sp. MNS18
TCGGTGTATCACGCGTTGGTGCGTCCGGGGGATACCGTGTTGGGGTTGAACCTGGCTCATGGTGGGCATTTGACCCATGGGATGAAGCTGAATTTCTCGGGTCGGTTGTTCAATATCGTTCCTTATGGTGTGGATGAGTCCACGTATGAGGTGGATATGGACGAGGTTGAGCGTCTGGCGGTGGAGCACCAGCCGAAGATGATCGTGGCTGGTTGGTCGGCGTACCCTCGCCAGTTGGACTTCGCCCGCTTCCGTGAGATCGCGGACAAGGTCGGGGCGTACCTGTTTGTGGATATGGCGCATTTCGCGGGGTTGGTGGCTGCGGGGTTGCATCCTTCGCCGGTGCCGCATGCGCATGTGGTGACTTCGACCACGCATAAGACCCTGGCTGGTCCGCGGGGCGGGATCATCCTCTCGAATGATGCGGAGATCGCGAAGAAGTTGAATTCGGCGGTGTTCCCTGGTCAGCAGGGTGGTCCGTTGGAGCATGTGGTTGCTGGTAAG